>NZ_JADZ01000030.1 GCF_000518645.1 Curvibacter gracilis ATCC BAA-807
CCCCCCTGGCGCGAGCAGCGCAGGGAACCACGAAGTGGCCCTGACTTCGGGTCGCCTTTCTTTGCTTACTTTCTTTGGCGAAGCAAAGAAAGTGAGGCGGCCGCCGGGCCGCAATCCCGGCCTCCGCCCTGAAACAAAGAGCAGAACGACCAGAGCGCAGCGGCAACACAGAACCCACACCCAGTGAACAAGGCACATCAGCCATTGACGGACCAGACCCCGCCACCGCCCCTCATCCGCAGGATGAAAAGTTACCCCTTCTCACCCACAAAAATCTCCACCCGCCGATTCCGCGCCCGCCCATCCGCGGTGTCATTGCCAGCCACCGGCTGATGCGAGCCCCGGCCTTCGACCATGAAGCGGTCAAAGGGCACGCCACGGGCCACCAGGTAGTCGCGCGTGCTGGCGGCTCGGTCTTGCGACAGGGGGTTGTTCACCGCATCGCTGCCGGTGCTGTCGGTGTGGCCCACGATGCGCACCTCGGCGCGCGGGTTGTTGCGCAGGCCCTCGGCAAAGCGGTCCAGGATGGGGCGCAGGTTGGGCTTGACCACCGCGCTACCGGTGTCGAACGAGATGTCGCTCGGGATGTCGAGCTTGAGCTGGTTGTCGGCGGTCTGCACCACCGTCACGCCCGTGCCCTGCGTGGCCTGTTCCATGGTGCGCTTTTGCTCGTCCATGTGGCGCGACCAGATGTAGGTGCCCAGGGCACCGATGCCGGCCCCCACCACGGCCCCGGTGCCGGCGTTGCCGCCGGTGGCCGAGCTCAGCACCGCGCCGGCCAGGGCGCCGATGCCGGCCCCGGTGCCGGTGCGACGCTGGTTCTCGCTCATGTCGGCGCAGCCGCTCAACAGGCCGGCGGCCAGCACGGGAACCAGAATGAAAAGGGATGAGGTGTTCTTGCGCATGATGGGTTCTCTCCTTGATCCAACAGACCGATGACAGACCGCCCGGAAACGGACGGCGAACCCGCGTTGTAAGCGCAATTGCGGCACTGTGCCGTGCCCAAACTGCTATTTTTCGTGTGGTTTTTCAGCTTCCACGCTCTCGGCGCGCGCCGGTTCGCCCCCGCGGCGGCCCGAAAACATGGTCCACCAGACAATCGCCACCAGCACCAGCAAGGCCAGCAGGGCTTCAAGCAAAATCAGACCCATGATGAAAAGACTCCTGTGGAAGGCGGTGACGGCCGTCATTGTAGGAATGCTGGCTTCGTGCGCGAGCCCGCCACCCAGCAGCCCGACGGCCCCCGCCACCCCCCCGACCTCGCCTGGCGAGCCCGCCGCCCCCCTGCCGGGCTGGACGCTGAGCGAAGACGAAAGCCGCCCCCTGCCCCCGCCGCGCGTGCAGGGCAACAGCCGCTGGGTGCCGGTGCGCTGGGCCGAACTGCCCGGCCTGGGGCAAGACCCGCTGTTCGAGGCCTGGAACGCCTGGATCAAGAGCTGTGAGCGCCCCGGACCGGTGTTTGCCCCCCTGTGCGGTGAGGTGCGCCAGCTCAGCATCGCCACGCCCGAAGAGCAACTGGGCTGGCTGGTGCGCCGCCTGCAACCCTACCGGGTGGAGAGCCTGGACGGGCAGGCTGAGGGGCTGCTGACCAGCTACTACGAGCCCGTGATCCCGGCCAGCCGCCTGCCCGGCAACGGCTACAACGTGGCCCTGTACCGTGCCCCTGCCACCCTCAACCAGCGCCGGCCCTGGTACACGCGTCAGGAGATCGACACCCTGCCCGAGGCCCAGGCCGCGCTGCGCGGGCGCGAGATCGCCTGGATCGCCGACCCGGTGGAGGCCCTGGTGCTGCACATCCAGGGTTCGGGCCGCCTGCGCATCACCGAGCCTGATGGCTCGCAGCGCCTGGTGCGCCTGGCCTTTGCCGGCACCAACGATCAGCCTTACAAGAGTGTGGGCCGCTGGCTGCTCGACCAGGGCCAGACCCGCGACGCCACCTGGCCCGGCATCCGCCAGTGGCTGGCGCAGAACCCGCAGCGCACCAACGAGCTGCTGTGGAGCAACCCGCGCTATGTGTTCTTCCGGGAAGAGGCGCTGTCCAGCAGCGACGCCAGCCAGGGCCCGCGTGGCGCCCAGGGCGTGGAGCTGACGCCGGGCCGTTCGATCGCGGTGGACCGGCAGAACATCCCCTACGGCACGCCGATGTGGCTGGCCTCCAGCGGGCCCACGGCCCAGCTGCAGCGCCTGGTGCTGGCGCAGGACACGGGCAGCGCCATCATCGGCGCGGTGCGGGCCGACTACTTTGCCGGCTGGGGGGCGGATGCAGGCGAGCTGGCCGGCCGCCTCAAGCAGCCGCTGCGCCTGTGGGCGCTGTGGCCACGCTGAGGCAGCCCCGCAGGCCTGCGGTCTTCGGGGCTGCAGGCTGTTGATGTGCCTGCTTCAGGGGGTAGATGTCGTCCAGCCGGAAGGCGGCAGCCTCCTGTATGCGCACCTGCGCCACGTTCAGGCCTTGTTGCGCGCGATCACTTCCGCTGCCGTCAGGGGCTGGTACGAGGATTCGGGCGCCGCGAAGGCGTGCGTCAATTCAGCCTGGAGCCGCTCGAAAGCCAGCTGCTCCGAGCGCTCTTTGTCCCGCCGGATCAGGTCTCGCACGTACTCGCTGGCGTTGTCGTAGGTGCCGGACTCGCCCACGTGGGCCGCGACGAAGTCGCTCAGGGCTTCGTTCAGATGGACCGTCATCGTGGTGTGGGTTGGGGGCATGGCCGTTCTTGCTCGCATCTTTTCAGTGGGTTCAATGTATTCAAAAAAAAGCCCCTGAACAAGCGAGAGGCCGCTCTGGCCTCGTGCGATCGGGGCTCTTTACTTTCCGAGGCGATGGCGCCCCTGCGCCGGGTGGCAGGGCTGCGACCCAGGCCGGGTCATGAAGTTGTCACGGTCCTTGCCTAAGCTGACCGGCTTCGCCGGAGCTGTTCGTCTGCCTTGCTCCGGTGCTGTGTTGTCATCCCCCATGCTCTTGGAAAGTCTCCCCATGTCTGCTGATGTTGCCGGCCCTTCTCGTCGTCATGTGCTGCGTGCCCTGGCCGCCGCCCCCCTGTTCCCCCTGGGAGGGCTGGCGGGTTGCGCCAGCGCCCCGGCGGCGCGCCCCGCGGCCTTCCGCTCGGTGCGCTTCGAAGGCATGGTGGCGCCCACGCTGGCCAACCCCCAGGCCATGGCCACGACCACGGTGCAGTCGGCCCTGAGCGTGACCCTGGCCGACGGCAGCCAGCGCACCCAGGCCCTGGCCTACCAGCCCTTTTTCATGACCGGCGAGATGCTGCCCGATGGGCAGGGCGGCCAGGTGCTGGCCGGCGGGTACTACGACATCCGCAACCAGCCTATCGTGGACCGCTCGCTGCCCGGGCGCGAGCGCCATTTCTACTCTGACTGCCCCGATGGCTCCTCGCTGCTGACCCTGCCCAAAGCCCAGGTGGCAGGGGTCAAGGGCAACACGGTGTTTGCCGTGGTGCAGTTCGAGTACGCCACGCGCAACCAGGCCGGCGCCGCCACCTACGGCCAGCTGCCTTCGCCCATCGCTGTGATCACGCTGGACCAGAACCCCGCCACCGGCGCGCTCAGCGTGGTGAAGTACCACAACGTGGACACCTCCTCGGTGCAGGGCCTGTGGATCACCTGCGGCGCCAGCCTGTCGCCCTGGAACACGCACCTGTCCAGCGAAGAGTACGAACCCGATGCCTTCGCCCTGGCCAGCAACGCGCAGTTCAAGGCCTTCAGCCAGAACCTGTATGGCGACGCGTCCAAGGCCAACCCCTACCACTACGGCCACCTGCCCGAGGTGACGGTGCTGCCCGACGGCACGGGCCGCATCGCCAAGCATTACTGCATGGGCCGCATCTCGCACGAGCTGGTGCAGGTGATGCCCGACGAGCGCACCGCCCTGATGGGCGACGACGCCACCAACGGTGGCCTGTTCATGTTCGTGGCCGACCGGGCCCGCGACCTCTCGGCCGGCACCCTGTACGTGGCCACCTGGAAGCAGACCTCGGGCGTGGGCCCGGGCGCGGGCGACATCGGCTGGATCCGCCTGGGCCATGCGACCAGCGCCGAGATCCGCGCCCTGGTGGACGGCGGCATCCGCCCCGGCGACATCATGGACGTCAAGACCAGCGACCCGATGAATGCCAGCTACACCCGCATCCCGTTCAACGGCAAGTTCAACTGGGTCAAGCTCAAGCCCGGCATGGAGAAGGCCGCCGCCTTCCTCGAGACCCACCGCTATGCCGCCCTGGTGGGCGGCAGCCTGGGCTTCACCAAGATGGAGGGCACCACGGTCAATGCCAAGGACAAGCGCGCCTACTCGGCCATGTCCTACATCCAGACCAGCATGCTCGATGGCTCGGGCGGCATCCGCGTGCAGGGCCCCAAGGCCGGCGCGGTGTACGAACACCTGCTGCAAGGCGGCCAGAAGGACAGCAGCGGCCAGACCATCGACAGCGAATGGGTGTCCACCCACATGGAGCCCCCGGCCGCCCTGGTGGGCGTGGACCTGAAGACCCCCGACGCGCTGGGCAACCTGGCGCACGCCGACCACATCGCCAACCCCGACAACATCAAGTTCTCCGAGAAGCTGCGCACCCTGTTCATCGGGGAGGACAGCGGCATGCACGTGAACAACTTCCTGTGGGCCTACCACGTCGACACGAAGCAGCTCACGCGCATCCTGTCGTGCCCCTCGGGTGCCGAGTCGACCGGCCTGCACGCGGTGGACGAGATCAATGGCTGGACTTACGTCATGAGCAACTTCCAGCACCCGGGCGATTGGGAAAAGCCCCTGCACGACAAGGTCAAGGACACGCTGGACCCGCTGGTGCGCGCCAATTTCAAGGACCGCTTCGGCGCCTCGGTCGGCTACCTGACCGGGTTCACGCCCAAGGCCTGAGGCCCCTCGCCCACTGGCAGGCGATGCCGGTGGGTCAGCGCGCGCTGCCGGCCTTGCTGCCGGGCGGCTTCAGGTGCCCCAGCGGCAGGGCACTGCTGGCCTTGACCTCGCCCAGCGAGAAGCTGGTGTGCAGGTCTTTCACATGGGGCAGGTTGATCAGGCTTTTCAGTGCAAAGCGCGAAAAGCTGTCCAGGTCCTGCGCCACCACCTGCAGCTCGAAGGTGCCGGTGCCGCTGATGTAGTGGCAGCTGATCACCTCGGGCATCTGGCGGATCGCATCTTCGAGCTTCTTGGTGGCGTCGCCGGTGTTGCGCTCGGCGTCCAGCCGCACAAAGGCCAGCACGCCCAGGCCGATCTTGTGCCGGTCGATCTCGGCCCGGTACCCCTTGATGTAACCCGCCTCTTCCAGGGCCCGCACCCGGCGCCAGCAGGGCGCCGCCGACAGGCCCACGCGCTGCGCCAGCTCGGCGTTGGTGAGCCGCGCATCGGCCTGCAGTTCGCTCAGGATGGCGATGTCGAATTTGTCGAGGGAGTCCACAGGGTGAGAGGGCGAAAGGGTCGATCGGTCGGGGTGAGGGCCGCAGCATAGCCGACAAACAAAAAGAAAGGCCGGCGCTGGGCGCCGGCCTGGGGCTTGGGCCGCTGGGCTCAGTCGAGGTAGTCGGAGTAATCCTTCTTGCCGTAGCCGTCCAGCCGCGCCCAGGGCGGGGTGGCGGGGGCCGGGATGGCCTGCACCACGGTCTTGCGCGAGCCCTGGGGCCCGCTGGATTCCACGCTCACCGGCACCATCAGCTTGTGATTCCAGACCACGGTCAGGCGGCCGTTGGCGTCCTGGCGCGTGTAGGTGGTGGTGTCGCCCACCGGCGCGGCAGCCTTGAGCTGCTGCAGCACGGCCGGATCGATCAGGTGCCAGGCGGCGGGCCAGGAGCCATCGAAGCCCACGTTGCCGTAGTCGGTGCGGGCGATGTCGATCACCACCTTGTCTTCGGCCGACACCAGGCGCAGGCGCGGCTCGCCACGCTCGTCGCGGGTGACCCAGCGCGCGGCGGCGGCCACGTCCAGGTGCTTGTGGGCCTTGTGGCCCTTGGCGTGCTCTTCGTCCGAGTGGGCGTGCGGCGGGATCACACGTTCGATCCACACCATCTGCGGGCGGCGGTGCACGCGCTCGCTGAACTCGGCGGTGCGCTTGATGCCATCGGCCCCCAGCGACACGCTGGTGTGGCGCACCAGCAGGTCCAGGCTGGGGCCGGAGCCCACGCCCTGGGCCCCACCTTGTGGCGTGCTCTGGGCCGTCGCCCAGGGTGCTGCGGCGGCCAGGCCGCAGGCCAGTGCGGCCTGCAGCAGCTGGCGGCGCGATGCGGGGTTCGTGCGCATCAGAAGCCGAAGGCCTGGCGCACCAGGGCGTTCACGCGGGTGTTGTCCAGCGTGCCCTTGAACGGGGCCTTGCCGGCGCCGGTGGCGAACAGCATCACATCGCCGCCGCCGTGGGTTTCCGAGCCGGCGCTGCCCAGCTGCACGCCCACTTCCTGCAGGTAGTCCTTGTTGCCCGAGGTGTCGACGTTGCTCAGGTCGTCACGCACCGACTTGCGCGGGCCGCCGCCGTTGCCGAACACCAGGGTGGTGTAGGGCTTGCCGTCGGCCGCCAGGGCGGTCTGCTTGGTGCGGTTGTTGGTGCTCTTGCCCAGGATGTCGTTGCCCTTGTGCGAGTAGCCGTTGAAGGCCATGGTGTGGTCGTGGTCGGCCGTCACCACCACCAGGGTGTTGCTCAGGTCGACCTTGGCCAGCACGGCCTTGATGGCGTCGTCGAAGGCGATGGTGTCGGCCAGGGCGCGCTTGGCATTGGTGCCGTGCAGGGCGTGGTCGATGCGGCCGCCTTCGACCATCAGGAAGTAGCCGTTGCCGTTCTTCGACAGCACGTCCACCGCCTTGGTGGCCATCTGGGCCAGGCTGGGTTCCTTGGCCGGATCGCGGTCCAGCTCGTAGGACATGTGGCCTTGCGACAGGGCCTGGTCGAACAGGCCCAGCAGGCGGCTGTTCGGGGCCGCGTTGAGGCTGGCGAGGTCGCTCACGAAGGTGTAGCCCTGGCCCTGCATCTCGGCCACCAGGTCGCGCCCGTCGGGGCGGCCCTTGGGCGTGGTGCTGGCGTTGAAGGGGCGCCAGAAGTAGCTGATGCCGCCCAGCATCACGTCCACGCCCTTGCCCAGCGCGGTGTTGAAGCCGGCGCCGCCGGGCACGGCCTGGCGTGAGATGTGGTACTCGGCATCGCGGTGGCAGATGTGCGAGTAGGTGGCGGCGGGGGTGGCGTGGGTCAGGCGGGCGGTGGTCACCACGCCGGTGGCCTTGCCGGCGGCAATCGCCTGCTCCAGCAGCGTGGGCACGCTGGCGCCGTTGCCGCTGGCCGGGCAGTTGTTGATGGCGTTGCTCACGCTGGGGCTCACGCTGGTGTCGGCACCGGGCTTGATGGCCTGGGTGTTGCCGTCCATGGACAGCACCTCGTTGCGCATCTTCACGCCGGTCATGTAGGCGGCCATCGACGGGGCGCTGTCGGTGGTCTGCGCGTCCAGCGAGTAGGTCTTGATGCGGGCGGTGCGCGGCAGGGTCTCCATGGTCAGCTGGCCCGACTCGCCGTATTTGTAGATGCGGCTGGCGGTGACGGTGACCGGGCCCATGCCGTCACCGAGGAAGAAGATCACGTTCTTGGCTTCACCGGCGGCGAAAGCCTGGCCGGCGCACAGGGCGCCCAGGGTGAGGGCCAGCAGGCGATGGGCAAAGCGCGGGCCACGGGGCAGGGAGAGGTTCAACGGGTTCATGGCAGTGTTTCCAGATCTGGGGTGTGTGGCGGCGCTCATCAGAGGCCCATGGCGTTGCGGATCAGGCCGAACACGGCGGTGTTCTCGATCACGCCGGTGAAGCTATCGGCGCCCTTGCCGATGGCGCCCAGGAACACGTCGGCGCCGCCGTGGGTCTCGCTGCCGGCGGCCACCGGGATGGTGGCTTCCTGGTGGTAGGTCTTGTCGAACACCTGGGCGTCGGTCAGGGCGGTGCGGGTGGCCTGGCGGTTTTCACCGTTGCCGAAGCCGATGATGGTGAAGGGATTGCCACCGGTGTCCTTGGACAGCAGGCCGTCCACATAGCTGCGCAGCAGACCCAGCACGCCAGGGTTGCTGTCCGAGGTCTTGCCGGTGCGGGCGGCATAGCCGTTGAGCACCAGGGTGTGGTCGTGGTCGGCGGTGACGACGATCAGCGTGTTCTTCAGGCCCGGGTCCAGGGCCTGCATCTTGTCGATGGCGGCCTTGATGGCGTTGTCGAAGGCCACGGTGTCCTGCAAGGCCTTGCGGGCGGTGGTCTCGTGCAGCGCATGGTCGATGCGCCCGCCTTCCACCATCAGGAACATGCCGTTCTGGTTGCCCTTGAGCTGGTCGATGGCGCGGGTGGTCATCTCGACCAGGCTGGGTTCCTTGCTGCTGTCACGGTCCAGGTCGTAGGACATGTGGCTGGACGTGAACAGGCCCAGCAGCTTGCCGCTGGCGGGCAGGGCGTTGAACTCGGTGCGCGAGCCGGCAAAGCTGTAGCCGGCCTTCTTCATCTCGGCCACCAGGTCGCGGCTGTCGCTGCGGCTGCTGCCGGTCGTGCCCTTGGGCTGGAAGTGGCGCAGGCCGCCACCGAAGACCACGTCCACGCCGTCACCCAGCGCGGTGTTGAAGCCGCTGCCACCAGGCACCATCTGGGCGGCGATGGCGTTTTCGCCGTCGCGGTGGCAGATGTGCGAGTAGGTGGCGGCCGGGGTGGCGTGGGTGATGCGGGTGGTGGTGACCACCCCTGTGGCCAGGCCCTTGGATTTGGCGATCTCCAGCAGCGTGGGCACGCTGCTGCCATTGCCGCTGGTGGGGCAGGTGCTGTCGGCACCCGACACGTAGTCGGCGAAACTGGTCTTGTTGTAGGCCGAGGTGTCCGGGCTCATCGAGATGACTTCGTTGTTCATCTTCACGCCGGTCATGTAGGCCGACATCGAGGGGGCGCTGTCGGTGACCTGGGCATCGGCCGAGTAGGTCTTGACGAAGGCGCTTTCGGGCAGGGTGTCGATGGTCAGGCTGCCGTCTTCGCCGGCGGCATAGATGCGGGCGGCGGTCAGGGTGGTCAGGCCCATGCCGTCGCCGAGAAAGAACAGCACGTTCTTGGGCGGGGTGCTGCTGCTGCCGCCGCAGGCCGTCAGGGTGGCCACCGCCAGGGTGGACGCAATCAACCAGGATTTCATGAGGTACTCCGCAAGGGGCTTTACAAAGCCTTTAAATTTGTAACTTCTTCATGAAAGCCTCGTGACAACCTTGGGCGGTGCGGTGGTATTCGGTGAATCCAGGAGCATCGGCATCATTTTGATGATTGCTGACTCTTTTCTGATTTTGAAAAGATCTTTCTTTTTCGATCAAATTTAGAAAGGTATTGAATTTTCAAAGCCTTTCCTGGGCACTATTCGCAAAGACTTATCAGGGCAGGCCGCATACACTTTCCCGAGCCGGCGGTCGCGTTTATTACCGCCTGTCACCCACTGACAAATTCCCGCCCAGGGCCGCCCGAGTCGGCCCGCCAGGAGACAAGCCATGAATGCCCCTTTGCCCGAACACATCCGCCGTGCGCTCGAAACCGTGACGCTGGATGACAAGTACAGCCTCGACTACGGTCGGGCCTTCATGAGCGGGGTGCAGGCCCTGGTCAAGCTGCCCATGCTGCAGCGCCTGCGCGATGCCCAGTTGGGCAAGAACACCGCGGGCTTCATCAGTGGCTACCGGGGCTCGCCCCTGGGGGGTTACGACCAGGCCCTGGTCAAGGCCAGCCCCTACCTGAAGGCGCAGAACATCGTGTTCCAGCCGGGGGTCAATGAAGAGCTGGCCGCCACCGCGCTGTGGGGCACCCAGCAACTGGGGTTTGCCCCGCCCGGCACGCAGAAGTTCGACGGCGTGTTCGGCATCTGGTACGGCAAGGGCCCGGGGGTGGACCGCTGCTCCGACGTCTTCAAGCACGCCAACATGGCAGGCACCACGCCCTGGGGGGGCGTGATCGCGGTGGCCGGTGACGACCACATCTCGAAAAGCTCCACCGCCGCCCACCAGAGCGACCACATCTTCAAGGCCTGTGGCTTTCCGGTGTTCTTCCCGTCCACGGTGCAGGAAATCCTGGACCTGGGCCTGCATGCCTTTGCCCTGAGCCGCTACGCCGGCGTGTGGTCGGGCCTGAAGACCATCCAGGAGATCGTCGAGTCGAGCGCCACCGCCATGATCGACCCGGACCGGGTGCAGATCCAGATCCCCACCGACTTCGAGATGCCCCCGGGCGGCGTGCACATCCGCTGGCCCGACCATGCACTGGACCAGGAAGCGCGCCTGTTCGACACCAAGTGGTACGCCGCCCTGGCCTACATCCGCGCCAACCGCCTCAACTACACCGCCGTGCAGGGAGCCAACGACCGCCTGGGCATCATGGCCAGCGGCAAGGCCTGGAACGACACCCGCCAGGCCCTGCTGGACCTGGGGCTGGACGACAACGCCTGCCGCGCGCTCGGCATCCGCCTGCACAAGGTGGGCGTGGTGTGGCCGCTGGAGGCCCAGCTCACGCGTGAATTCGCCACCGGCCTGCAGGAGATCCTGGTGGTCGAGGAAAAGCGCCAGGTCATCGAATACCAGCTCAAGGAGGAGCTGTACAACTGGCGGCCCGATGTGCGCCCCAACGTGGTGGGCAAGTTCGACGAGGGCGAGGGTGATTTCAGCGGCGGCGAGTGGGCCCGCCCCAACCCCACGGCCAACACCTTGCTGCGCGCCAATGCCGACCTGACCCCGGCCCTGATCGCCCGCGCCATCGCCAAGCGCCTGCGCCGCCTGGGCCTGCTGCCCGTCGGCGCCGACCTAACGGCACGCATCGACGCCCAGCTGGCCATCCTGGAAGCCAAGCAGAGCGCCTTGAACGTGATCGAGGTGGCGGGCGTCAAGGGCGCCGACCGCCAACCCTGGTTCTGCTCGGGCTGCCCGCACAACACCAGCACCGTGGTGCCCGAGGGCTCGCGCGCCATGGCCGGCATCGGCTGCCACTTCATGGCCACCTGGATGGACCGCGCCACTGTCGGCTTCACCCAGATGGGTGGCGAGGGCGTGCCCTGGACGGGCCAGCAGCCCTTCAGCACCGAAAAGCATGTGTTCGCCAACCTGGGCGACGGCACCTACTTCCACAGCGGCCTGTTGGCGGTGCGCCAGAGCATCGCGGCCGGCGTCAACATCACCTACAAGATCCTCTACAACGATGCGGTGGCCATGACCGGTGGCCAGCAGGTGGGCGAGCGCCCCGAGGGCCACTCGGTGATCCAGATCGCCCAGAGCATGCGCGCCGAAGGGGCGCAGAAGATCACCATCGTCACCGACGAGCCCGAGAAATACGAGGGCGTGCAGGGCCTGCCTGCGGGCATCGCCATCCAGCACCGCGACACCCTGGACGCGGTGCAGCGCGAGTTCCGCGAGCTCAGCGGCACCACCGTCATCATCTACGACCAGACCTGCGCCACCGAAAAGCGCCGGCGCCGCAAGCGCGGCAGCCTGGTCGATCCGGCCAAGCGCGTGGTCATCAACGAGCTGGTCTGCGAAGGGTGTGGCGACTGCGGCGTTCAGTCCAACTGCCTGAGCGTGGAGCCGCTGGAGACCGAGTTCGGCCGCAAGCGCACCATCAACCAGAGCAGCTGCAACAAGGACACCTCCTGCCTCAAGGGCTTCTGCCCCAGCCTGATCACGGTGGAGGGCGGCCAACTCAAGAAGAAGGCCAAGGGCCAGGCCCCGTCGCCGTTCGAACTGGCCCAACTGCCCCAGCCGGCGCTGCCCACCCTGACGCCTGAGCACGGTGGCGTGTGGGGCATCGTGGTGGCCGGCGTGGGCGGCACCGGGGTCATCACCATCGGGCAGTTGCTGGGCGTGGCCGCCCACCTGGAGGGTAAGGGCATCGTCACCCAGGATGCGGCCGGTCTGGCCCAGAAGGGCGGCGCCACCTGGAGCCATGTGCTGATCGGCGAGCGTCAGGACGACATCCGCACCACCCGGGTGGGCATGGCCGCGGCCGACCTGATCCTGGGCTGCGACCCCCTGGTGGCCGCCGGCAAGGAAACCCTGATGCGCATGCGCGAGGGCCGCACCCATGTGGCGCTCAACTCGCACAGCACGCCCACCGCGGCCTTTGTGCGCAACACCGACTGGCAGAACCCGGCCGAGGCCTGCGCCGCGCAGATTGCGCGGGCGGTGGGCGAGGGCCTAGGCGCCTTCGACGCCGAAACCCTGGCCACCCGCATGATGGGCGACAGCCTGTATGTGAACCCCATGATCCTGGGCTATGCCTGGCAGCGCGGCTGGATTCCGCTCGGCCTGGCTTCCCTGACCCGCGCCATCGAGCTCAACGCGGTGGCGGTCGAGGCCAACAAGACCGCCTTCCACTGGGGCCGTCTGGCCGCGCACGACCCGGCGCTGGTGCGCCAGGTGCTGGCGCCCAGCCAGGTGGTGCAGTTCAAGCCCCGCGAGACGGTCGAGTCGCTGGTGGCACGCCGGGTCGAATTTTTGACCGCCTACCAGAACGCCGCCTATGCCGAGCGCTACCGCGCCCTGGTGGGCCGGGTGCAGCAGGCCGAGGCGTCCCTGGGCAAGACCGCGCTGAGCGAGGCCGTGGCCCGCCAGGCCTTCAAGCTGATGGCCTACAAGGACGAGTACGAGGTGGCCCGCCTGCACAGCGATCCGGCCTTCCTGGCCCGCATCGGCGAGCAGTTCGAGGGCGACTACAAGCTCCACTACCACCTGGCGCCCCCCTTGTTCGCCAAGAAGGACGCCAAGGGCCACCTGGTCAAACAGACCTTCGGGCCGGCCATGCTCACCGGCTTCCGCCTGTTGGCCCGGCTCAAGGGCTTGCGCGGCACGGCCTTGGACGTGTTCGGTCGCACCGAAGAGCGCCGCACCGAGCGCGCCCTGATCGCCGAGTACCAGGCGCTGGTGGAGGAGCTGTGCGCCGGCCTGAGCGCCGAGCGCCATGCCCTGGCGCTGGATCTGGCCCAGGTGCCCGAGCAGATCAAGGGCTATGGCCACGTGAAGGAGCGCAACCTGGCGGCGGCGCGTCAGCGCTGGAATCAGTTGCTGGCCGAATGGCGCCTGGGCCGCCCTGCCGCCAAGGCGGCTTGATCGGCCTGATGCCTCTTGCGGACAGGACGGGGCACCGGCCCTGCCCAGCCCCGGCTGAAAGGCCCTCGGCCGGCCTCGGCTTTGCCCGGGCCGGCCCCTTTGTGGGGGCATTGGACCCTTGATTGCCGCCGCAGCGGCCCGACATACAATCTTGCCAGCACCCGCCTGCCCGCCTTGCTGCGGTCAGCCTGCGGGCTTTCCTATTTGTTACCCCCTGTGGAGTCTTCAGTGTTCATTTCTTCCGCTTTTGCCCAGACTGCCCCCGCTGCTGCCGCCGGTGGTGGCGACATCATGTCGTCGCTGACCAGCATGCTGCCTCTGGTGCTGATGTTCGTGGTGCTGTACTTCGTGATGATCCGCCCCCAGATGAAGCGCCAGAAGGAACACCGCGCCATGATCGACGCGCTGGCCAAGGGCGACGAGGTGGTGACCTCGGGCGGCCTGCTGGGCAAGGTGTCCAAGATGGGCGAAACCCATCTGAGCCTGGAAGTGGCCGCCGGCGTTGAAGTGCAGATCCAGCGCAGCGCCGTGGTGCAGGTCTTGCCCAAGGGCTCGGTGAAGTAAGTCTCACCGTGCGATTCCGGCAGTGGCCCGGCCCCGGGTGGGCGGTCACTGCGTCTCTTCATTAGTCAGGTACCAGCGCGATCATGAACCGTTATCCGGTCTGGAAGTACGCGATCATCTTGATCGTGTCGCTCTTTGGGGTGCTCTACACCCTGCCCAATTTCTTTGGCGAGTCGCCCGCGGTGCAGGTGTCTTCGGGCAAGGCCACCCTCAAGCTGGATGCCTCCATGCTCAAGCGGGTGGATGAGGTGCTTGGTGCGGCCGGCCTGAAGGCCGAGGCCACCAGCTTTGACGGCAACTCCGTCAAGGCCCGCTTCAACACCACCGACGATCAGCTCAAGGCCAAGGATGCGCTGCAGCACGCCCTGGTGCCCGATGCCAGTGACCCATCCTATGTGGTGGCGCTGAACCTGCTGTCGAGCACGCCCGAATGGCTGCGTGCCGTGCGCGCGGCCCCGATGTACCTGGGCCTGGACCTGCGCGGTGGCGTGCACTTCATGCTGCAGGTCGACATGGAGGCGGCGCTGACCAAGAAGGCCGAATCCCTGTCGGGCGACATCCGAACCCTGCTGCGCGAGAAGAACGTGCGCCACGGCGGCATCTCCCGCAACGGCCAGACGGTCGAGGTGCGCGCCCGCGACACCCAGACCCTGCAGGCCGCCCGTGCCGTGATCGCCGACCAACTGCCTGAGCTGCAGATGGTCGAGTCGCCCGATGGCAGCGATTTCAAGTTGACCGCCACCCTCAAGCCCGAGGCCGCCCGCAAGGTGCAGGAGATGGCGCTCAAGCAGAACATCACCACCCTGCACAACCGGATCAATGAGCTGGGGGTGTCCGAGCCGGTGATCCAGCAGCAGGGCCAGGACCGCATCGTGGTGCAGTTGCCCGGCGTGCAGGACACAGCCAAGGCCAAGGACATCCTGGGCCGCACCGCCACCCTGGAAGTGCGCATGGTCGACGAAAGCTCCGACGCGGGCGCCGCCGCCATCGGCCGCGGCCCGGTGCCTTTCGGCAGCGAGCGCTACCCCGACCGCAACGGCCAGGCCCTGGTGGTCAAGAAGCAGGTGGTGCTGACCGGTGAGAACCTCACCGACGCCCAGCCCGGCTTCGAGAGCCAGACCCAGGAGCCCACCGTCAACCTGACGCTGGACGCCAAGGGCTCGCGCATCTTCAAGGACGTCACGCGTGAGAACGTGGGCAAGCGCATGGCCATCATCCTGTTCGAAAAGGGCAAGGGTGAGATCGTGACCGCGCCGGTGATCCGCTCCGAAATCGGGGGCGGCCGGGTGCAGATCTCGGGCCGCATGACCGCCATGGAGGCCACCGACACCTCGCTGCTGCTGCGTGCCGGTTCGCTGGCGGCCCCGATGGAGATCATCGAAGAGCTGACCATCGGCCCCACGCTGGGGGCGGAGAACATCGCCAAGGGCTTTCACAGCGTGACCTGGGGTTTCCTGGTCATCGTGGCCTTCATGTGCCTGTACTACATGATGTTCGGCGTGTTCTCCTGCCTGGCCCTGGGCCTGAACCTGCTGCTGCTGGTGGCGGTGCTGTCGATGATGCAGGCCACCCTGACCCTGCCGGGCATTGCGGCCATGGCGCTGGCGCTGGGCATGGCCATCGACTCCAACGTGCTGATCAACGAGCGCGTGCGTGAAGAGCTGCGCAGCGGCGCCTCGCCGCAGGCGGCCATCCATGCCGGTTACGACCGTGCCTGGGCCACCATCCTGGACTCCAACATCTCCACGCTGATCGTGGGCCTGGCCCTGCTGGCCTTCGGCTCGGGCCCGGTGCGGGGCTTTGCCGTGGTGCACTGCATCGGCATCCTGACCTCGATGTTCTCGGCCGTGTTCTTCTCACGTGGCCTGGTCAACCTCTGGTATGGCCGCAAGAAGAAGCTCAAGTCCGTGGCCATTGGCACGGTGTGGCGCCCTGATGGCGACGGCACGGCCGTGGCCAAGGCCGATTGAGCCCGCAAGACTGATGAACGGCCAGCCCCGCTGTCGGGGACTGGCCCAGCAAGGACAAAGCGATGGAATTTTTCAAGATCCGCAAAGACATCCCGTTCATGAAGAACGCGCTGGTGTTCAATGTGATTTCCTTTCTCACCTTCGCCGCGGCGGTGTTCTTCCTGCTGACCCGGGGCTTGCACCTGTCGGTGGAGTTCACCGGTGGCACGGTGATGCACGTGGCCTATGTGCAGGCGCCCGAGCTCGAGAAGGTGCGCAGCACCGTCACCGGCCTGGGCTTCGATGATGTGCTGGTGCAGAACTTCGGCAGCTCCAAGGACGTGATGATCCGCCTGCCGGCCCAGAAGGGCGTGAGCTCGGCGCAGCAAAGCGACAAGGTCATGGGCGCCCTGAAGGCGCTGGACGCCGAAGCCAGCCTGCGCCGCACCGAGTTCGTCGGCCCGCAGGTGGGCGAAGAGCTGGCACACGACGGCCTCAAGGCCCTGGGCATGGTGGTGCTGGGCATCATGGTCTACCTGGCCTTCCGCTTCGAGTGGAAGTTCGCGGTGGCGGCCATCATCGCCAACCTGCATGACGTGGTCATCATCCTGGGCTTTTTTGCCTTCTTCCAGTGGGAGTTCTCGTTGGCGGTGCTGGCCGCGGTGCTGGCCGTGCTGGGTTACTCGGTCAATGAGTCGGTGGTGATCTTCGACCGGATCCGTGAGAACTTCCGGCGCTTTCGCAAGATGAACACGGTGCAGATCATCGACAACGCGATCACCTCCACCATCAGCCGCACCATCATCACCCACGGTTCGACCCAGATCATGGTGCTGTCGATGCTCTTGTTCGGCGGCCAGACTTTGCATTACTTTGCCATGGCCCTGACCATCGGCATTCTGTTCGGCATCTATTCTTCAGTGTTCGTGGCCGCGGCGATTGCCATGTGGTTGGGCATCAAGCGCGAGGACCTGATCAAGGGCCCGGTGCGCAAGGAAGGTGACCCCGACGATCCGAACGCGGGTGCCACGGTCTGAGTTCCCGTCTCTGAGTTCCTCACGGCCCTGCGATGGTCTTCAGTTCCTCTCCACCCCCCCCAGAGCTCGGCGCCCAGGTGCGCCGCCGCTTTGTGGATGTGCTGGTCCAGGGCCTGCCTGCCTTGGCCGAGGGCTGCGAAACCCAGTTGCTGGCATTGGCCAGCCAGACCGGCACGGCGCGCGACATGCAGATGCACCGCGATGCCTGGCTGGGTTGGCAGCAGCACCGCAAGGCCTTCGTCGACGGTCTGCAGGCGGCCTGGCTGAGGGCCTTGCATCCGCCCGGGGCGGCGGCACCGCGTGCCGAGCCGCTCGACATGATGGACCTGCAACTGGTGGGCGACGATGTGCTCGACAACCAGATCACCGCCTCGCGCATGGCCCAGGCCCTGTCCGAGCGCGTGGGCGCGGGCTTTCAGGAGTTGCGTGGCAAGCTGCAAGAGCTGCCGCGCGGGGGGGATCTGGGCGCCGACGACGTGCTGCGACCCGAAACCCTGTGCCAGCACCTGATCGAGCAATGGGTGGCCAGCGGCCTGAACCGCGAGGTTCTGCTGCTGCTGTCCGAGCGCCTCAAGGAGATTCTGGCGCCCCAGATCCAGGAGGCCTACCGCCAGGCCAACCAGTGGTTGCAGCAGCGTGGCGTGGTCGCATCCGATGATCTGCGCAGCCGCGTCAAGCGGGCGCCCTCCTCACCCGGTGTGATGGACGCGGGGGCTTCGGGCACGGTCCCGATGTCGGCCCATGCCGAGCTGAGTGGCCGGCCCGGTGCTTCCGGCTACGGCTCGGCCCGCATGCAGGCGGCCCGTGCCACCGGTGATGAAACCCAATTGCTGTCCGGCAGCTCGCCGCTGATGCGCGCGCGGGCGCGGGCCCATGGTCTGATCGGTCAGCTGCAGCGCCTGCTGGTGCGCTCCGTGGGCGATGTGCCCGCTGTGGCGGCCCTGTCGGCCCAGGGGCCGATGGGCATGGGGGGCTCAGGGGGCGGCGCAGGCCTGGCCCAGGGCCTGATGGCGGCCCGCAGCGGGGCGCCGGCCAGCGAAGCCTTGGCGCAGGCGCTCATGCCGGTGCTGGTGTCGTCGGGGGCCGGTGGCGGCGTCGGGTTGGGCGTGGCCGGTCAGCGGCTGGCGCCGGCGCAGAACCTGTTCTTGATGGAGGCCACCCCGGCGGGCGTGGCGGCGGCCGCGGGGGCCTTGCGCGACAAGTCGGCCGAGCTCAAGAAGAAGACGGCCAACCCGGCTGAAAAAGCCACCATCGAGATCGTGGCCCTGATGTTCCAGAGCATTCTGTCCGAGGAGCGTCTGCCGCCGGCGATCCGGGTCTGGTTTGCCCGGCTGCAGGTGCCCGTGCTGCGGGTGGCCCTGGCCGAGCCCGAGTTCTTTGACAACCTCAGCCACCCGGCCCGCCTGCTGATCGACCGCATGGGCTCGTGCGTGCTGGGTTTTGACGACAACGCAATAGCCGACTCCGCCCTGGAGGCCGAGATCCGGCGCGTGGTGCAGGTGATCGAGCAGTACCCCGAGACCGGGCGTCGCGTGTTCCAGCTGGTGCACGATGAGTTCCAGAAATTCCTCAACCGCTTCCTGACCGAAAAAGGCAAGACGGCACGTCTGGTGACCGTGGCCCAGCAGGTCGAGCAGAAAGAGGCGCTGGCCATCCAGTACACCATCGAGATGCGCAACATGCTCAAGGACATGCCCGTGCGCGACGAGATCCGCGATTTCCTGTTCAAGGTGTGGTCCGAGGTGCTGGCCCTGTCGGCGGTGCGCAGCGGCCCGCAGCACGAGAGCACGGTGGCGTTCAAGAAGGCCGCGGCCGATCTGGTGTGGGCCGCCAGTGCCAAGCCCAACCGCTCTGATCGCGCCCGCGTCATCCACGACCTGCCCATGCTGCTGCAACACCTGCGCAAGGGCCTGGCCATGCTGGGCGTGACCGGGGCGCCGCAAGAGGCGCACATCAAGATCCTCAGCGAGACCCTGGCCGATGCCTTCCTGTCCAAGACCGAGGCCATCCCGCAGGCCACCATCGACGCCATGGCCAAGCGCCTGACCCACCTGGAAGACTATGTCACCGAAGAGGGACTGGACGAGCTGCCGCTGGATGCCGAAAGCCTGGAGGTGATGCTGGGGGTGGACGGTGCGGCCTTGACCGTGGTGGCCGGCGGCGGTGCCCAGCCCAGCGAGGACATGCTGGCCTGGGCCCTGGAGCTGCAGACCGGGCTCTGGTTCTCGCTGGACCACAACGGTTCGGTCAAGCAGGTGCAGTACGCCTGGCGCAGCGACCGGCGCCAGCTGCACCTGTTCGCGGCCATGGATGGCACCAGCTACCTGATCCAGCTGCGCCGCCTCGCGGCCTACCTGCAGGCCGGCCTGATGGTGCCGCAGGAGGAAGAGACCCTCACCCTGCGGGCCACCCGCGACGCCCTGGCCAAGCTCGACGCCAATCCCGAACGCCTGCTCAACTGAGCTGGGGCGGGCCGCGCTGGCGGCCCTCTCAGAATGTCAAGGTGCTTTCAGTGCAGCGTCTGCGTGCTGCGGTCGTGGCACAGCTCATCGAGCACCAGGGCGCTGGGCTCGTGGTCGAACTGCCAGAACACCATGCGGATGATGATCTTCAGCTCGTCCAAAGTCAGGGGGCGGTCGTGCGCGGCGGTGGCTCGGTCCATCACCACCTCGTGCAGCTCGGTCGGCAGGGCCTTGGCGGCCTGCAGAAACAGCAGAAAACCCAGGCCTTCGGAGCCCAGGTGTTCGATCTCGCGCGGCAGGTAGGCGCGCACGCTGTCGTGGCGGGGCGCCTGCACGCGGGGGCGGGCGAGCGGGGGCGTGCCGCTGTTGCCATGGCGCGGCAGCACGGCGCGCATGCCTGCGGCGGTCTGTTGCAGATCCTCCAGCCAGTCGAGCGCCTGCTCGATCTCCTCCGACTCGAATCCGACCGCTGTCAGCTTGTGGCTCAGCTGCGTCAGTTCGGGGCAGGCGTCGCTGCGCCCATAGTTTTCGTACACAAAGACCAGAACATCCATCATCCGGGCAATATAGCCGAGTTCGCCAGACGGCCCTTGGGGCCTGCCGCGGCTGGCGCCGTCGTCGGCCTTCAAGCCATGCCGATGCGCTGAAAGCGCCCACCCGGCAGGCGGCTGAGCTGGCCGTTGAGTTCCAGTGTCAGCAGCCGGGCCTGCAGCGCCGGGGTGGGCCAGCCACAACGGGCTTGCAGGGTGTCCAGCGTGCAGGGCTCCTGGCCCAGCGCGGCCAGCACCTCGTCGCCGTTGGCGGCCTCTGCATCGCAGTCGGTCTCTTCGCTGCGGGGAGCCATCGGCAGGCCCAACTGCACGGGATGGCTTGAGGCCGCGGGCAGCTCCTCCAGGATGTCGTGCACGGTCTCCACCAGTTTGGCGCCTTGTCGGATCAAGGCATGACAGCCTTTGGACTGGGGTGAGTGGATGGAGCCGGGGATGGCATACACCTCCTTGCCCTGTTCCGCGGCCAGCCGGGCCGTGACCAGCGAGCCCGAGGCGAGCGCGGCCTCCACCACCAGGGTGCCGCGCGACAGGGCGGCGATCAGCCGGTTGCGTTTGGGGAAGTTGGCCGCCAGGGGCGGCGTGCCCAGTGGGTACTCGCTCAGCATCACCCCCTGCAAGGCCACGCGGTGGGCCAGGTCGCGGTGCTGGCGCGGGTACACGCGGTCCAGGCCGGTGCCCACCACGGCCAAGGTGGGCCACAAGGCGGTGTCAGCGCTGCCGGTCGCGGCGCTCAGGGCGCCTTCATGCGCTGCCCCATCAATGCCCAGGGCCAGGCCGGACACCACGCAGAAGCCCTGGCCGACCAGGCTGTGGGCAAAGGCGTGGGCGTTCTCCAGGCCCTGGGCGCTGGGGTTGCGGCTGCCCACCACCGCCACGGCCTGCAGCGGGCCTTCGCTGTGTGGCAGCGGCCGGCCACTCAGGGCATACAGCATCAGAGGGGGATCGGCCAGTTGCAGCAGGTCGGCCGGGTAGGCCGGGTCACCCAGGGTCAGCAGCTGGTGGCACAGGCCATCGGCCGGGGCTTGCAGCCAACTCCAGGTGCGCTCCAGCAAGGCTTCCAGACCCGTGGGGGGCTGGCTCAAGGCCTGGGCCTGGGCGGGGGTGACAAGTTCGTGCAGCCGCTCAGGGGCGGCTTCGAACACCGCCTCGGGCGAGCCCAGGGCCGCCAGCAGGCGCCGGGCGCTCTGGTTGCCCACGCCCGGGCTCAGCGTCAGGCGCAGCCAGGCTTGGAGTTCTTCGCGTTGCAGCGCCATGGCGGGCACATCGGCAAACGGGGGCGAACGGGCACCGACAGTGGGGCGCTGCGATCAGAGCGGGTTGACCAGGCGGTCGCCCACCCGCACAGCCTTCTTGATCTCCAGGATCAGCGCGTACGAAATGCGGTCGAAACAGCGGAACACCATCAGCAGGCCGTTGCGTTCGTCGGGCAGCTTCATCTTGACGCGCGAGCCGTCGCTGGTGTCCAGCAGGCGGGCTCCTTCGCTGAGGATGGCCAGCACATGCCCGGGTTCGATGCCGTCGCGCGTGCCCAGGTTGATGGCCACGATCTGGTTCTGCGCCGCATTGGCCACCGCGCTGCCATAGATCGAGGCCACGCGGCCCCGCTCGGTGGGCACCTGGGGGGCGCGGGGCACGTAGTTCATCAGCTGGCGGGGCGGCTCGGGCAGCAGCCGGTCGCCAGCGCGGATCTCTTCCTTGATCGAGGTGATGTCGATCGAGGCGGGGATGATCTCGGT
This sequence comes from Curvibacter gracilis ATCC BAA-807, assembly GCF_000518645.1. Classification (GTDB taxonomy): domain Bacteria; phylum Pseudomonadota; class Gammaproteobacteria; order Burkholderiales; family Burkholderiaceae_C; genus Curvibacter; species Curvibacter gracilis. The sequence goes on from NZ_JADZ01000030.1 coordinate 21,368, forward strand.
CGGTGGGGGCGGCTTCTTGGCCGCCGGGTAGCCACCCTCGCTGACATTGCCGGCCGGGAATTCGCGCAGGACCGGGGTGTCGTCAGGCTCGTCCTGTGCGCCTTCGGCGCGGATCAGGCGGGCGCGGCCCAGGTACTGGGCCTCGTAGCCCAGGATCTTGCCGTCGTTCGGGTCCTTGATGGGGGTGGCGCTGCGGAACACCCGGAAATCGCGCGGCATGCCCGGGCCCATCAGCAGAGGCGTGCTGGCCTCGCCCCGGGCGTAGGCGCGGTCGCCACGGCTCATCAGCACCCGGTCATCCTGGGCGGCCACGATGTGGGGCGCCTGCAGCAGGGTGTTCTCGTCGACCACCACGGGCTCGGCCAGGAAGGGCTCGATCAGGTGGCTGCGCAGGGTGGGCAGGGCGTTGTCTGCCAGCGATTCGTAGCGGGAGCGGGGCGACACGCGCACGGTGGGGATGTCGCCCGTGCCGTCGGCAGGGCTGAGGCTCAGGCGGGCCAGGCCGTTCTGGCGGATCAGGTAAAGGGTCTGGCCGGGGTAGATCAGGTGCGGGTTGCTGATCTGTTCGAAGTTCATGCCCCACAGCGCCGGCCAGCGCCAGGGCTTTTTCAGGAACACACCCGAAATGCCCCACAGGGTGTCGCCGCCTTTGACGGTGTAGGTGTTGGGTGCGTTGGCGGCCAGCTCGCCTTCGGGCACGCCGTTCTGCGCCGCCTGACGTGCACTGGCCTTCTGGTCGCTGGTGACGGGGTAGCGCTGCGCCCAGGCGGGCACAGTGGCAAGGCCCAGCATCGAGAGGGCGGAAAACGTGATCAGCCGTCGGTCGCTGCGCACGGGCTGATGGTGGTGGTCTTTTGGCATTCCTGCTGCTCCCGGGGTCCGCCGTCAAAGCTCGGCTTCAACCCGGCGGAACGTCACAAAACGGGTCAGATTTTGCGCCCAAGCCCTTGATTGGGCAATGAAAAATCAACCCTGGCCCGGAGGGGGCAGCCAAAAGTGGCGAAAATAGCGACAACTGCTGCGAAACGCCATGGCTCTTCTACCCATTCTCTGTTACCCCGACCCCCGCCTGCACAAGGTGGCCAAGCCCGTCACCGTGTTTGACGAGCGCCTGCAACAACGCGTTGCCGACATGTTCGAGACCATGTACGACGCCAAGGGCATCGGCCTGGCCGCCACCCAGGTGGACTTCCACGAGCGCCTGATCGTGATCGACGTCTCTGAGGACCGCGATCAGCCGCTGGTGCTGATCAACCCTGAAATCACCTGGGCCAGCGAAGAGCACCATGTGGGCGACGAAGGTTGCCTGTCGGTGCCGGGCATCTACGACGGTGTCGAGCGCTCTGCCGCGGTGCGGGTGAAGGCGCAGGATGCCCAGGGCCAGTCGCGCGAGATCAGCGCCGAGGGCCTGCTGGCCGTGTGCATCCAGCACGAGATGGACCACCTGCTGGGCAAGGTGTTCGTGGAATACCTGTCGCCGCTCAAGCGCAACCGCATCAAGACCAAGATGCTCAAGCTGCAGCGCGAGGCCCGCGGATGAAGCCGCTCCGGGCTTGGCACGGTCTGGCTTCGTGCCTGCTGGCGCTGGGCCTGGCGGGCTGCGCCGGCTGGGTGGGGCCACGCTTTCCGATGTCGCAGCCGCTGGGCTCGACCCGAGCCGAGGTGCTGACCCGCTTGGGCGCGCCCACGGCCAGCTACCCCCTGCCTCAGGGCGAGCGGCTGCAGTACTCGTTTCTGCCCGCCGGGGTGACGGTCTACAACCTCGACCTGGATGCCGAGGGCCGGCTGCAGCGTGTGGACCAACCCCTGCTGAAAAGCCGCATCGACACCGATATGGTGATCGACCAGACCCGGGCCGAGGACATCCGCCTGCTGTACGGCCAGCCCGTGCGCATCGATCAGGTGGCCCGCTTCGAAGGCACCGTCTGGGTCTACCAGTTTCTCGATCTCAACGAACCTTTCTATGCCTACCTGCACCTGGACCCCCAAGGCGTGTTGCGCCGGGTGGTCTACCAGCCGGTTCGCAACCCGCCCAATGGGCACCACCGTGGATGACACCCGCCGTCTGGCGGCGCTGAACGCATGAGAGTGATTTTTGCCGGCACGCCGGAGTTTGCCCGTGTGGCACTGGAGCAGCTGCATGCCGCCGGGTTCGAGGTACCGCTGGTGCTCACCCAGCCCGACCGGCCTGCCGGTCGCGGCCTGAAGCTGCAACCCTCACCCGTCAAACAGTGGGCGCTGGAGCAGGGCGTGGCCGTGGCCCAGCCGCGCAGCCTGCGGCTCGACGGCAAGTACCCCGATGAAGCGGCGGCGGGCCGCGAGGCCATCCTGGCGGCCGGGGCCGACGTGATGGTGGTGGCCGCCTACGGCCTGATCCTGCCGAAGTGGGTGCTGGACACCCCGCGCCTGGGCTGCCTGAACATCCACGCTTCGCTGCTGCCGCGCTGGCGAGGTGCTGCGCCCATCCACCGCGCCATCGAGGCGGGCGACGCCGAGACCGGTGTCACCATCATGCAGATGGACGCCGGTCTGGACACCGGCGACATGTTGCTGGTGGAGCGCCTGCCCATCACGGACACCGAAACCACGGCCGGCTTGCACGACCGCCTGGCCGCCCTGGGGGGCCGGATGATCGTCGAAGCCCTGGAGCTGGCCGCCTGTGGCGGCCTGCGCCCCGTGCCGCAACCGGCCGAGGGTGTGAACTATGCGCACAAGATCGAGAAGGCCGAGGCGGCGATCGACTGGGCTCTCCCGGCCGAGGTCATTGGCCGCCGGGTGCGTGCCTTCGATCCTTTCCCGGGCGCCCAGACGGTGCTCGGGGCCGAGGTGATCAAGGTCTGGTCCGCCACGCCAGAGGCCGGCGAGGGCGATACCCCGGGGCGCATCCTGGAGGTGGATGAGCGCGGTGTGCTGGTGCAGTGCGGTGGCGGCCGGCTGCGTCTGGGCGTGCTGCAGCGCGCCGGCGGCAAGCGCCTGCCGGTGGCCGATTTCCTGCGTGGCTTCCCCTTGCAGGTGGGTGCCGTGCTGGGCGCGGCCGCCTGAGTCCGGACGCCCCGATGTTCCTGCGCCCCACCCACTACCGCCACCCGGCCTTCTCGGCCGGCATGGCCCAGATGTGGCCCCAGGCCCCGGGCATTGCCGCCTGGGGGCTGATGACGGGCGTGGCCATGGTCAAGTCGGGCATGAGCGTGTTCGAGTCGGTGCTCATGACCCTGCTGGTGTTTGCCGGCAGTTCGCAACTGGCCGCCATTCCGCTGCTGGTGGCCGGCGCGCCGGCCTGGGTGATCCTGGCCACGGGCTTTTGCGTCAACCTGCGCTTTGTGGTGTTCAGCCTGCACATGCGCCCGTACATGATGCATCTGCCCCTCTGGGAGCGCCTGATGCATGGCTACCTGACGGCCGATCTGACCTATGTGCTGTTCACCCGTCAGTACCCCAAGCCCGGCACGACGGCCGATGAGCGCCTGGCCCAGACGGCCTATCTGGCCGGCAACTGCGCGGTCAACTGGGGCAGCTGGATCTCGGCCAGCCTGGTCGGTGTGGTGGCGGCCAATTTCATCCCCACCCAATGGGGGCTGGGCTTTGCGGGCATCCTGTGCCTGATCGGCATCCTGTGTTCTCTGGCCAGCACGCGTTTGCGCCTGGTGGCGGTCGGCGTGGCCGGCGTGGCGGCCGTGGTGGCCTATGCCTTGCCGCTCAAGCTCAACATCGTGGCGGCCATCGCGATCGCCGTGCTGCTGTGCCTGAGCCTGGAGCGTTTTGAACCCCAGCGCCCGGCCGGCGCCCCCCACTGAAGCGCATCGCTCGAAAGCACCTGATGGGTACCACCGACCTCTGGACCGTTGCCGTCATCATCGGCCTGGCCTGCGTGACCGTGATCGCGCGCAGCTTCTTCTTCATGTCGAACAAGCCCTGGGGCCTGCCGCACTGGGCCCAGCGGGGGCTGCAGTACGCGCCCATCGCGGCCCTGGCCGCGGTGGTGGTGCCCGAGGTGGTGATGGTGCAGGGCCACCTCACGCCCTCGCTGCAGGACGCGCGCCTGTATGGCGCCCTGGCCGGTGCGGCGGCCTACTACTGGAAGAAGAACGTGCTGCTGACCATCGTGCTGGGCATGGCGGTGTACCTGCCGCTGCACATCGGCCTGGGCTGGTAAGGGGGGCGGGCCCGGCGGGAGGCCGTGGCTGTGTCAGTTTGGCGAAGCCCATGCTTCTAGAATGGAAGGGTTTTGTCCAGAACCGAAGCCAAGCCATGAACGTCATCCGATTTTCCGACCTGTGCGCCAGCGGCCAAGCCCGCGACAAGCGCGTCTTCATCCGAGCCGACCTGAACGTGCCCCAGGACGACGCCGGCCACATCACCGAAGACACCCGCATCCGCGCCAGCGTCCCCTGCATCCAGATGGCGCTGCAGGCTGGCGCCGCCGTGATGGTCACCTCGCACCTGGGCCGCCCGACCGAGGGTGAGTTCAAGCCCGAAGACTCGCTGGCCCCCGTGGCCAAGCGCCTGGGCGAGTTGCTGGGTCGCGACGTGCCCCTGGTCTCCAACTGGGTGGATGGCGTGACCATCGCCCCGGGCCAGGTGGTGTTGCTGGAAAACTGCCGCCTCAACGTGGGCGAGAAAAAGAACAAGGAAGAACTGGCCCGCAAGCTGGCCGCCCTGTGCGACATCTTTGTGCACGATGCCTTTGGCACCGCGCACCGCGCCGAAGGCACCACCTACGGCATCGCCCAGTACGCCCCCGTGGCCTGTGCCGGCCCGCTGCTGGCCGCCGAGATCGATGCCATCACCCAGGCCCTGGCCAACCCCAAGCGCCCGCTGGCGGCCATTGTGGCCGGCAGCAAGGTGAGCACCAAGCTGACCATCCTGCAAAGCCTGGCCAAGAACGTCGACCAACTGATCGTGGGCGGCGGCATCGCCAACACCTTCATGCTGGCCGCCGGCCTGAAGATCGGCAAGAGCCTGGCCGAGCCCGATCTGCTGGGCGAGGCCACGGCCGTGATCGCGGCCATGAAGGCGCGTGGCGCCGAGGTGCCGATCCCCACCGACGTGGTGGTGGCCAAGACCTTTGCCGTCGACGCCCCAGCCACGGTCAAGAAGGCCACCGAGGTGGCCGATGACGACCTGATCCTGGACATCGGCCCCGAGACCGCAGCCCGCCTGGCGACCCAGCTCAAGGCGGCCGGCACCATCGTCTGGAACGGCCCGGTGGGCGTGTTCGAGTTCCCGGCCTTCGAGAACGGCACCAAGGTGATCGCCCAGGCCATCGCCGAATCGAGCGCCTTCAGCATTGCCGGCGGTGGCGACACCCTGGCGGCCATCGCCAAGTACGGCATCGAAAAGCAGGTGGGCTACATCTCCACCGGCGGTGGCGCCTTCCTGGAAGTGCTGGAGGGCAAGACCCTGCCGGCCTTCGAGATCCTGTCTCGCCGCGCCAGCGAGCAGTGATTCCCCGGTCCGAACCTGAGCCCTTCCAGGGCCAGGGCCGGACACAAAAAAGCCCCGTCATCGACGGGGCTTTTTGTTGGGCGGGCCGGAGGTGATCAGGCCGGCATCGGTTGCGGCACGCTGGTGGCCTGGCCCTTGAAGTCGGTCCAGCAGCGGCGCGTGAAGTCGTACAGCTTGCAGGCGCGGGCGGTCTTGAAGTACCAGCTCCAGGAGAAGGGCTGGATGATGATGCGGCCCGGCAGCAGGTCTTCCAGCATCTTTTGCGCGTCTTTCAGGCGGTACAGCGGGATGCTCATGTCCACGTGGTGGGCGGTGTGCTCCATGATGTGGTGCAGCACGGCGCCGATCTGCAGCGGGAAGGTCAGGTGCACGGTGGTCGACACGAAAGGCTGGGCGCGGGTCCAGGCGGCCTTGTTGTCATGCCAGGACACCTTCACGTGGGTGTGGTGCACGTACACCACGAAACCGATCATGGCGAACCAGAACATCATCGGCACCACGAAACCCAGCAGCAGCAAGGTGGTGACCGATTGGCCGGTGCTCAGGGCCGAGGCCACCAGGGCGCCGATCCAGGCCACGCCGTAGGCCGACACGCCCACGCAATCCCAGAAGAACAGCGGGCGACGCGTGCCCATGCTCGATTTGCTGGGGAAGAACATCTTCTTCCACCAGATCTCGATCATGTAGTACAGGCCGGGCGCCCAGCCGCTGCGGTACAGGCGCTCCATGAAACGGCGGCCCGGGGTCATGGCGTCAAACTCGGCCTGGGTCTTGGGTTCCCAGACGAAGTCCACACCCTTGAGGTTGGTGAAGCCGTGGTGCACCACGTTGTGGCCCACGTCCCACAGGCTGTAGGGGGTGATCGAGGGCAGGAAGGCGATGCGGCCCAGCCATTTGTTCAGGCGGCGGTGCGGCGTCAGGCTCTGGTGGCAGGCATCGTGGCCGATGATGAAGAGGCGGCCCAGCATGAAGCCGGCGGCCAGGCCGCACAGCAGCTTGAGCCAGACCGAACCCAGCAGCACCACGCCACTGAGGAAGGCGCCGAGCACGGCGTAATCGAAAGCCAGCAGCACAAAGGCCCACAGCGTGGTGCGCTCGGACAGGGGAATCAGCCACGAGCGGATGATCTTGCGGTGGGGCAGGGGGACGTCCGGAGCCAGCGGCGCGGGCAGCGGTTGAGGGGAGTTCTGAGTGACGTTCATGGTCGCCTAAAGGATTCTGCGAATTTAGCGGCAGGTGCGGATGGTAGGGCTTTGTCAAGACAGGCCGTTGACGCGCCTCAAAGCCGGTGCATTTGTCCTGTGGCAAAGCCCCCGGTGTCGACGGGGGATTGCCCGGGCTCGCCGGGTGCCAAAACCGCGATTTTCAACCATCCGCCCAGCTTGCCCAGCCATCGATCACCACTTTGCCGGCGCGAGGCCCTGGGGGCTTGCCAGCCTGACACGGCCATGCGGCCCTGCAGGTCTGGCGCCGCGCACAATGCAAGCCGGATCGAATGTCCCAGCCCGCGAGGCGGGCATTGCGGGCGCCATGTACCGCGTTGGTAACTCGATCCATGTGAAAATAGAAACTAAGTTACAGGAGACACTGCATGAGCACCCGCCGCGCCACCAAAATCGTCGCCACCCTTGGCCCCGCTTCCAGCGATCCCGACCTGCTGGAGAAAATGATCCGTGCGGGGGTCAATGTCGTGCGACTGAACTTCAGCCATGGCAAGGCCCAGGACCACATCGACCGCGCCACCCTGGTGCGTGCCGCCGCCCAGCGCGCCGGGCGCGAAGTGGCCATCATGGCCGATCTGCAAGGCCCCAAGATCCGGGTCGGCAAGTTTGCCGAAGGCAAGGTGATGCTGGAGCCGGGCATGCCCTTCGTGCTGGATGCCTCGCGCACCGAACTGGGTGACCTGCAGGGCGTGGGCCTGGATTACAAGGAACTGCCGCGCGACGTCAAGGCGGGCGACGTGCTGTTGCTCAACGACGGCCTGATCGTGCTGACCGTCACCGCCGTGCGCGGCGAGCAGGTGCACACGGTGGTCAAGCTGGGTGGGGAGCTGTCCAACAACAAGGGCATCAACAAGCAGGGGGGCGGCCTGACCGCCCCGGCCCTGACCGCCAAGGACATGGAAGACATCCGCACCGCGATGAGCTTCCAGGCCGATTACGTGGCCGTGAGCTTTCCCAAGAACGCCACCGACATGGAAATGGCGCGCCAGCTGTGCAACGTGGCTGCCGCCGAATACCGCCACAAGCCGGGCCTGATCGCCAAGATCGAACGGGCCGAGGCCATTCCGCGCCTGGAGGAAATCCTGGCCGCCAGCGACGGCATCATGGTGGCGCGCGGCGATCTGGCTGTCGAAGTGGGCAATGCCGTGGTGCCGGCGCTGCAAAAGCGCATGATCCGCCTGGCCCGCGACAACGACAAGGTCGTGATCACCGCCACCCAGATGATGGAAAGCATGATCACCAACCCCGTGCCCACCCGCGCCGAGGTCAGCGACGTGGCCAACGCCGTGCTCGACGGCACCGATGCCGTGATGCTCTCGGCCGAGACCGCCGCCGGCAAGTACCCGCTCGAGACGGTCGAGGAAATGGCCAAGATCTGCAGCGCCGCCGAAGCGGCCGAAGAGGTCGAGCTGGAAGCCGACTTCATGGGCAAGTCGTTCAGCCGCATCGACCAGTCGATCGCCATGGGCGCGCTGTTCACGGCCCACCACCTGGGCGCCAAGGCCATCGTGGCCATGACCGACAGCGGCTCGACCGCGCTGTGGATGAGCCGCCACCGCATCCATGTGCCCATCTACGCCCTCACCACCAAGGTGGCCACCCAGCGCCGCATGGCCCTGTTCCGCAATGTGCGCCCGCTGCTCATGGACACCAGCGGCGACCGCGACACGGCCCTGGTGCAGGCCGAGGCCCACCTCAAGAAGCGCAGCATCGTCGGCAGCGGCGATGTCTATGCCATCACCTGTGGTGAGCCCATGGGCGCACCAGGCGGCACCAACATGCTGAAGATCTGCCGCGTCGCCTGACGCGGCTCGTCAGGCACCGGCGCCCGCGAGGGCGCCAGCTTGGCCGCCCTGGGAGCCCGTCTGGGCATGGCGTGGCGTGGCGACATACGGCTAAAATCGCCGCAGTTACAGCGGGGTTACCAAGCCCGGGCTTGCCCGCGTTCACCGATTCATCATTACTCCCCAGGGATCTACACCATGTCTCTCGTTTCCATGCGCGAACTGCTGGACCACGCCGCGGCCAACGGCTATGGCATTCCGGCCTTCAACGTCAACAACCTGGAACAGGTTCAGGCCGTGATGGCTGCGGCCGACGAAGTGGGCGCTCCGGTCATCCTGCAGGCCAGCGCGGGTGCCCGCAAGTACGCCGGTGAGTCCTTCATCAAGCACCTGATCCAGGCCGCCACCGAAGCCTACCCCCACATCCCGCTGGTGATGCACCAGGACCACGGCACCAGCCCCAAGATCTGTGCCGGCGCCATCGATCTGGGCTTCGGCTCGGTGATGATGGATGGCTCGCTGCGTGAAGACGGCAAGACCCCGGCCGATTTCGCCTACAACGTCGAGGTGACCCGTCAGGTCGTGGCCCTGGCCCACAAGGTGGGTGTCACCGTCGAAGGCGAGCTGGGCTGCCTGGGTTCGCTCGAAACCGGCGAAGCCGGCGAGGAAGACGGCATCGGTGCCGTCGGCAAGCTCGATCACAGCCAGATGCTGACCGACCCGGAAGAGGCGGCCCGTTTCGTGCAGGAAACCCAGCTCGACGCGCTGGCCATCGCCATCGGCACCAGCCACGGCGCCTACAAGTTCAGCCGCCCGCCCACCGGCGATGTGCTGGCCATCAGCCGCGTCAAGGAAATCCACGCCCGCATCCCCAACACCCACCTGGTGATGCACGGCTCCTCGTCGGTGCCGCAGGAACTGTTGGCGCTCATCAACCAGTACGGCGGCAAGATGAAGGAAACCTACGGCGTGCCCGTCAGTGAAATCCAGGAAGCCATCAAGCACGGCGTGCGCAAGATCAACATCGACACCGACATCCGCCTGGCCATGACCGGCGCGGTGCGCAAGTTCCTGGCCGAGAACCCCGACAAGTTCGACGCCCGCGAATGGCTCAAGCCCGCCCGCGAAGCCGCCAAGGCCGTGTGCAAGCAGCGTTACCTCGAGTTCGGTTGCGAAGGCCAGGGCGCCAAGATCAAGGGCAGCAGCCTGCAGGTCCTGGCTGCGCGTTACGCGGCCGGCGAACTCGCTCAAGTCGTGAATTGAGGCTGTGTGGCCCCTTGGGGGCCACACCCATCAAGGGGCCCTGCGGGGCCTTTTTTCATGCCCGGCCCCGGGCTTGAGGCCGCTTGCCGGGCCGCTTCGTGGCGTGGCCGGCCGACTCTTGCGATAATCGGGCCGAATAGCGCGGGCCCGTTGACTGTTCAGCGGGCTTTTTCATTTCCGGGTTTCCGCCGTTTTCTCTGAAGTCAAAACCATGTCCACCGCCTTGCACACCTCTGCCCTCCATTCCCTCTCCCTGCTGGCCCGTGGCAAGGTGCGCGACAACTATGCCGTGGGCACCGACCGCATCCTGATGGTGGCCAGCGACCGCCTTTCCGCCTTCGACGTCATCATGGGCGAGCCGATTCCGGGCAAGGGCGAGCTGCTGACCCAGATGGCGCTGTTCTGGTTCGACAAGCTGGGCCATCTGTGCCCCAACCACCTGACCGGTGACGCCCCCGAGAGCGTGGTGGCAGCCGACGAAGTGGCCCAGGTCACGGGCCGTTCGATGCTGGTCAAGCGCCTCAAGCCCATCCCGGTCGAAGCCGTGGTGCGCGGCTACCTGGCCGGCAGCGGCTGGAAGGAATACCAGGAAAGCCGCTCGGTCTGCGGTGTGCCCCTGCCTGAAGGCCTGAAGAACGCCTCGCGCCTGCCCGAGCCCATCTACACCCCCGCCGCCAAGGCCGAGATGGGCGAACACGACGAGAACATCACCTTCGAGCGCACGGTCGAGATGATCGGCCTGGACCTGGCCACCCGCATCCGCGACATCAGCATCGCCATCTACAAGGCCGCCGCCGAGATCGCGCTGACCAAGGGCATGATCATTGCCGACACCAAGTTCGAATTCGGTCTGGACACCGACGGCACGCTGGTGCTGATGGATGAGGTGCTGACCCCCGACAGCTCGCGCTACTGGCCCGTCGAAGGCTACGACGCCGCCTTTGCCGCCGGCGAAAACCCGCCCAGCTACGACAAGCAGTTCGTGCGCGACTGGCTCGAAGCCGTGCGCGTCAACGGCGCGCCCTGGAACAAGACCGCCCCCGCACCGCGCCTGCCGCGTGAGGTGATCGAGAAGACGGCCGCCAAATACCGCGAAGCCCTGCAACGCCTCACCGCCTGATCCCGTGCCGAGGAGGCCGGGCACGCCACCTCCTTGTGCCTTGTAGTAACCCGATAACACCCGCCCATCGCGGGCTGCCCGAACAATCAGGTCGCCTCAATCAACACAGGAGACCGACATGGCGGGCAAGAAGATTCTCATGATCTGCGGGGATTACTGCGAAGACTACGAAGTGATGGTGCCGTTCCAGGCCTTGCTGGCCGTGGGCCACACCGTGCATGCGGTGTGCCCTGACAAGAAGGCTGGCGAGGCCATCAAGACGGCCATCCATGACTTCGAGGGTGCCCAGACCTACAGCGAAAAGCCCGGGCACAACTTTGTGCTCAACGCCAGCTTTGCCGAGGTGAGCCCCGAGCAGTACGACGCCCTGGTCGTGCCCGGCGGCCGCGGCCCCGAGTACCTGCGCACCTACCCCGCCGTGGTGGCCGCCGTGCGCCATTTCTTCGACACCGACAAGCCCGTGGCTGCCATCTGCCACGGCGCCCAGCTGCTGGCCGGCGCCGGCGTGCTGAAAGACCGCACCTGCTCCGCCTACCCGGCCTGCCGCGCCGAGGTCGAACTGGCCGGTGGCCGCTACGCCGACATCGCCGTCGACAAGGCCCACACCGACGGCAAGCTGGTCTCCGCCCCCGCCTGGCCGGCCCACCCCGACTGGATCGCGCAGTTCCTGCACGTGCTGGGCACCCGCATCACCCACTGAGCCCCCTGTTCAGAACGGGCCGTCTCTTGACGGCCCCGCCGGCCCGCCCCGAAGATGCAGGCCTGCCCAGGAGACAACAACATGTGCCAGGTGTTCATCAGCGCCGACCCGCGCCTGTACGACAACCGTGCCCGATCCGTGCGCCTGCACGGCGTGGCCACCAGCATCCGGCTGGAAAACCTGTTCTGGCAGGTGCTCGAAGAAATCGCCACCCGCGACGGCATGAGCGTGCCCCAACTCTGCGCCCGCCTGCATGATGAACTGCAGGCCGAACGCGGCAGCGTCGAGAACTTTGCGTCCTTCCTGCGCGTCTGCTGCGGCCGCTACATGGCCCTGCAACTCAGCGGCGGCATCCCCCAGGACACCAGCATCCCCATCCGCAGCCTCAACCCAGAGCGCGTGCTGGCTACAGAGCACCACCGTCCCACTCTACCTGCCGCCCGCCACGCTGCCTGACCGCCCCTGGGCCCAAGGGCGCGACACGCAGTGAGCGAACGTGGGGCCGCCAGGCCCCGGTCTTCCTTCAGCAGGCCAGCATCGAAGTGAACAGGCCGGCACCGGGCCGCCCCAAGGCGGCCTGCGGCCCCCTCTGGGGGGCAGGGAGTGACACGAAGTGCACGACCGTGGGGGTCATCCTGCCCCGGTATTCCTTCAGCAGGCCAGCAACGAAGTGATCAGCCCGCCGCCCGGCCGCCCGAAGGCGGGCTGCGGCCCCCTCGGGGGGCAGGGAGTGACACGAAGTGCACGACCGTGGGGGCCTCAATTCAAGGACATGCTCAGCTTGCGCCGGTACTTCGACACCAGCTCGGCCTGCGGGTCCAGCTCGGCCACCGACTTGCCGGCCAGCTCGATGCCGCCCGCGCTCTTGCCACTGCCATCGGCCGCGCTGGCCTTGGGCTTGGGCGGGGTCAGCAACTCCAGGATGGCCACAAAGGTCTTGCGCGCCGCTTCCTGGTTCCAGGTCTTGTCGCGCATGATGATCTCCAACAGCTCATCCATGGCGCCGGTCCAGTCGCCCAGCGCGATCAGCATGCGGCTCTTGGCAAAGCGGGTGTCGAAGTCGCGCTTGTTCTCGGCGATGCGGGCGTCGAAATCGGTCAGCGCCCATTGGCCACGCTCGTCGGTGCTCACGAACTCCAGGGCTTCCATCCAGTGCAGCAGGGCTTCAAAACGCAGCGGCTTGGGGATGCGGGTCAGCGGCTCGGCCAGCAGGGCGCGGGCTTCCTCGAAGCCGCCTTCGGCGATCAGCAGGCGGGCGTAGTCGAAGCGGGCATCGTCATTGCCCGGGTCGGCGGCCACCGCGTCGGCCAGCTTGGCCATGGCGGCTTCGGTGTCGCCCGATTCGAGCAGGGCCTCGGCCTCTTCGGTCTCGCTTTCGGCCAGCAGGGCTTCTTCCGAGGGGATGTGCTTGTCCAGAAAGGCCCGCAGTTCTGCAGGGGGAATCGCGCCCATGAAGCCATCCACCGGCTTGCCACCCATCAGCAAAATGCAGGTGGGCAGGCTGCGGATGCCGAAAGCCCCCGCCAGCTGCTGTTCCTCATCGGCGTTGATCTTCACCAGTTTGAAGCGGCCCGCGTAGTCTTCTTCGAGCTTTTCCAGCAGCGGACCCAGCTGTTTGCAAGGCCCGCACCAGTCGGCCCAGAAGTCCACCAGCACGGGCGTGCTCATCGAAGCGGCAATGACTTCGGTTTCAAAGTTTTGGATCGTGACGTCAATCATTTCGTAGCCTTCTGGGCCTAAAAGTAAAATTCAGGGTTGCAACCCGGTGTCCCCGGCTGTGGCGGGCCCAAACGGGCCCGCTGGCCCGCACCGAACCTTACAGCCTATGACAAGCAGCAGCATTCAAATCGGCGTGGTCATGGGTTCCAGCAGTGACTGGGACACCATGCAGCATGCAGTCCAGATTCTCCAGCAATTCGGCATCGCCCACGAAGCCCGGGTGGTTTCGGCGCACCGGATGCCGGACGACATGTTCGCCTACGCCGAAGCCGCCGTCGGCCGCGGTCTCAAAGCCATCATCGCCGGGGCCGGGGGCGCTGCCCACCTGCCCGGCATGATCGCCGCCAAGACCACCGTGCCCGTGCTGGGCGTGCCGGTGGCCAGCCGCCACCTGCAAGGCGTGGATTCGCTCCACAGCATCGTGCAGATGCCCAAGGGCATCCCGGTGGCCACCTTTGCCATCGGCACGGCGGGGGCCGCCAATGCGGCCCTGTTCGCGGTGGCCCTGCTGGCCAATGAAGACCCGGCGCTGCGCCAGCGCCTGGAGGCCTTCCGCGCCGAACAAACCGAAGTGGCCCGCGCCATGACGCTGCCGCCTGTCGCAGGATGATGATGACGAACACACCACGCCAGCCCCTTCTGCCTGCCTCCCAGGGCGAAACCACCCTGGGCGTGCTTGGCGGTGGCCAACTGGGCCGCATGTTCGTGCACGCCGCCCAGCAGATGGGGTATTTCACCGCGGTACTGGACCCGGACCCGACCAGCCCGGCCGGCCGCGTCAGCCACCACCACATCCAGACCGATTACCTGGACCCTCAAGGCCTGGCCGAATTGAGCCGCCTGTGCAGCGCGGTGACCACCGAGTTCGAGAACGTGCCGGCGCAGGCGCTGGCCACCCTGGCCGAGCAACGGCCGGTGGCGCCGGCCGCTTCGGCCGTCTCCATCGCCCAGGACCGGGCCCGCGAGAAGGCGCACTTCGTGAGTTGCGGCGTGCCCTGTGCCCCGTACGCCGTGATCGAGACCGAGGCCCAACTGGCGGCGCTGGATGACGCGGCGCTGCTGCCCGGCATCCTCAAGACCGCGCGCATGGGCTATGACGGCAAGGGTCAGGTGCGCGTCAAGACCCGCGCCGAGCTGGCCGCCGCCTGGCAGGGCCTGAAGCAGGTGCCCTGCGTGCTCGAAAAAATGCTGCCCCTGGCGGCCGAGTGTTCGGTCATCGTGGCGCGCGATGCGGCCGGCCAGCAGGTCAACTTCCCGGTGCAGCGCAACCTGCACCGCGACGGCATCCTGGCCGTCACCGAGGTGTTCGAGGGCAATGTGAGCGCCGCTGTGGCCGCACAGGCCGTGGCGGCCGCCCGTTCGGTGGCGCAGGGCCTGGACTACGTGGGCGTGCTGTGTGTCGAGTTCTTCGTGCTGCAGGACGGCTCGCTGGTGGTCAACGAGATCGCCCCCCGCCCGCACAACAGCGGCCACTACACCATCGACGCCTGCGACCTGTCGCAGTTCGATCTGCAGGTGCGCGCCATGGTCGGCCTGCCCCTGGTGCAGCCGCGCCTGCACAGCCCCACCATCATGCTCAACCTGCTGGGCGATCTGTGGTTCGAGCCCGGCAGCGACCAGCAACGCACCCCGGCCTGGGACCGCATCCTGGCCTTGCCCGGTGCGCACCTGCACCTGTACGGCAAGCTGGACGCCAAGCGGGGCCGCAAGATGGGGCACCTGAACTTCACCGGCCCCAGCCCCGAGGCGGTGCGCGAGCAGGCCTTGCAGGCCGCGGCCATCCTGGGCATTGCGCCTTT
This sequence comes from Curvibacter gracilis ATCC BAA-807, assembly GCF_000518645.1. Taxonomy (GTDB): domain Bacteria; phylum Pseudomonadota; class Gammaproteobacteria; order Burkholderiales; family Burkholderiaceae_C; genus Curvibacter; species Curvibacter gracilis. The sequence continues at coordinate 36,421 of NZ_JADZ01000030.1, forward strand.
CTGAGCCCGTCGGAGTGCTAAACCATGATTCTTGATGGGCAAGACCCCGCTGCGGTGCTGAGCGCCGCCCAGGCGCTGGCGCGTGGCGAACTGGTGGGCCTGCCCACCGAGACGGTCTACGGTCTGGCGGCCGACGCCGGCAGTGACGCGGCGGTGGCCCGGATCTTTTCGGCCAAAGGGCGGCCCAGCGACCACCCCCTGATCGTGCACGTGGCCGGGGTCGAAGGCGTGAACGCCTTTGCCCACGACGTGCCGGCCTTCGCCCAGCGGCTGATCCAGGCCTTCTGGCCCGGCCCGCTGACCCTGATCCTGCCGCGCCGCCCCGAGGCCGGGGCGGCCGCCGCGGCCGGCCAGGACTCCGTGGGCCTGCGTTGCCCCTCGCACCCCGTGGCCCATGCCCTGCTCAAGGCCTGTGAGGCCGTGGGCGTGCATGGGCTGGCGGCGCCCAGCGCCAACCTGTTCGGCCGGGTCAGCCCCACGACGGCGGCCCACGTGCTGGGCGAGTTCGGCGACGGCTTGCTGGTGCTCGATGGCGGTGCCTGCGAGGTGGGCATCGAATCCACCATCGTCGATTGCACCCGCGGCGCACCGGTGCTGCTGCGCCCCGGCGGCGTCACGCGCGAGCAGATCGAGGCCGCCTGCGGCCAGCCCCTGCGCACGCGCGAAGAGCTGGCCAGCCCCGATCCGCGGGCCTCAGGCACCCTCGAGGCCCACTACGCCCCCCAGGCCAAGGTGCGCCTGATGGAGGCCCAGGCCCTGCAGACAGCCCTGGATGTGCTCGGCCCCCAGGCCAGTTCGGTGGCCGTCTATGCCCGAAGCCCCTTGCGCACCCCAGCGCCCGGGGTGCTGCTGCGACCCATGCCCGCGCAGGCCGAAGACGCCGCTCGCGAGCTGTTTGCGGCCCTGCGCGGCTTCGACGAGGCTGGCGTGAAACTGATCTGGGTCGAAACCCCACCCGCCACCCCGGCCTGGGAAGGGGTGCGCGATCGCTTGCAACGGGCTGCCGCGGCCTGAGGCCGGCCCTCGTTAAACTACCGGCTATCTTTTGGAGATTTCAATGACTGGAAAATGGTTGCGCCGCGCTGTGTTGCTGGCGGCTTGTGCATCGGCCGCCGTGCTCTCGGCTTGCGGCTCCAGCACCATCGAGTCGGCCCTGGCGCCCTCGCGTTTCATCGCCTTCGGTGATGGCCTCAGTGACCTGGGCCAGTCCGGCTCGCGCTACACCGTCAACGACGGCACGGTCAACGTCTGGACCCAGCAGGTGGCCACCAGCTACGGCGGCACCCTGGTCACCCTGGCCTCGGGCGGCACCAGCTATGCCCGTGGCCATGCCCGCATCGTGGGCACGCCCGACGACGTGAACGGCAGCACGCTGACCGTCGCGCAGCAGGTCGACAAGTTCCTGGCCGCTGACAAGTTCGGTGCCAACGACGTGGTGCTGCTCAACGGCGGCCTGGGCGATCTGCTGGTCAGCTACAACGCCAACAGCAGCAACTCGGCCAGCTTTGCGGCGGCCATGACCCAGGCCGGCACGGACATGGGCACCCAGGTGCGTCGCCTGGTCACGGCGGGCGCCAAGTACGTGGTGGTGTCGGGCCTGTACGACGTCAGCAAGTCGCCCTGGGGCGTGGGCACCGGCCAGGCCAGCATGATCAGCAACGGCGTGCTCAAGTTCAACAGCGCGCTGCTGCTGGCGATCAACGACCTGGGCGCCAATGTGCTCTACATCGACGCTGCCTACTACTACAACCTGGTCATCGCCTCGCCCAGCAGCTACAGCCTGACCGATTCGACCAACATCGCCTGCACCTCGACCGACAGCGGCGCGGGCATCGGCATCGGCAACGGCCAGGTCAACTCCAGCCTGTGCACCACCAGCACCCTGGCCAGTGGCGTGGATTACACCAAGTACACCTTTGCCGACAAGCTGTACTTCACCCCTGCGGCCCAGACGCTGTATGGCACCTACGCCTACGGCCGCATGAAGTCGCGCTGGTAAGTCAGTGCACGCACACGGCACGTTGCGCAGGCAGCGTGGCCGGCACAGATCAGGGGGCCCAGGCCCCCTTTTTCATGGGCTGTCCCCCATGAAAAAAGGCCCCGCACGCGGGGCCTTCAGGGTGTGGGGGCCGTTCCGCCTCAGAACCGGTAGCCCGCCGTCATCGTGAGCACCACGGGGTGGAAGGTGATGTCCATCACGCGGGCGGCACCCGCGGTGGTGGCCGTCAGCGTGGTCTTGACGCGGGCGGTGGCCACCGAGCCATGGAGCGACCACTTGTCGTTGATGCGGTATTCCAGGCCCACCTGGGCGGCCAGCCCCCAGGAGTCGCTGAGCTGGATGTCGGTCGGCCCGCCATTGAGCGAGTTGCCGATGCTGGTGGAGCTGCGCTTGTCGAACTTGGTGTAGTTGACGCCCACCCCGACAAAGGGGCGCAGTGCGCTGCTGCTTTCGCCAAAGCTGTAGTTCAGGAACACCGTGGGCGCAAACTGCCTGATCTTGGCGATCGTCTGCCCCTGGTAGGCCGAGACGATGTAGCCCGGCACGATGGCCGGGTTCAGCTTGGCGGCGATGTCGTGGGTGGGCGGAACGCCCATGGCCAGTTCCACTTCCAGCCGGTCATCGATCTTTCGTGCGTACGAGAAGAACAGCGTGCTCTGGTCTTTCACCGTCAGGCTCACGCCCGAGTTCGGCTTCAACAGGAAGGGGCCGGTGGCGTCACTGGCGGACGAGTTGGGTTGCACCTGGGTGTAGCCCACCCTGAGGATGTTGTCCTGGGCCCAGGCCGTTGTGCCACCCAGCAAGAGGGGGGCGAGGGCCAGGGCGAGAGGGTTCAGCCGGAATGTCATGTTTGTCTCCTGCGTCTTGGGTGGGGCTCAGAGGCCGGCGGCCAGCACCTGCTGGAAGAAGCCGCGCGCTGCGACCGTGCAGAACGGTGGCACCAGGCTGCCGTGGTAGGCCTGCACCACGGCGCTGGCACCCCCATCGGTGGCCCCGGCGGCCACAGCGGCCGCGGCGGTGGAGGCCTTCAGGGTGGCAAAGCCCACCTTGGCGGCGGCGAACGGGTCGCTGGCGCCAGTCACGGCCGAGTCCACGTCAAGCACATTGAGCAGCCCGGTGCCCATGGCCATGGGCGACGGTGCGCTCCACAGCTTGGCCAGCAACTGGGTGTTGACGCTGTAGAACACCGTCGGGTCGCCATTGCCACCGCACATCAGCACCGGGCGCGTGGGCGTCCAGTTGCGCAGGTCGTTGGTCTTGAAGGCCTGGCGCATGGTGTTGGTCGGTGCGCTGGCGGGCAGGCCGGTCGTGGTGTTGGGCACGGCACCGTCCGGGTTGGCCAGGGCGTCCAGCAGATAGGCCAGGCGCGCGTTGTTGGTCACCAGCGGATTGCTGCCAAAGCCCAGGGCGAACAGGGCTGCCTGGGCGGCCGGCGTGGTGGGCGGGGTGATGGCGTTCAATGTGGCCTGCAGGCTGGCCGGCGAACCTGCCGGTGCCGTGGGTGGGGTGCTGCTGAACAGGGCCGTCTGTGGCAGCTTGCCTTGGGTCAACAGCGTGCTGAGCGAGCTGGTCGAGGGCAGCAGGGTGTCGATGCCGGTGGCGAAGTTGCTGCTGTAGATGTCGCTGGGTGTGCTGTAGATGTTGCCGTAGGCCTTCTGGTAGCTGGTGGTCAGCATCGGGGTGAAGATGGTCGAGCCCAAGTTCACATTGCCGTAGTACACCGCGTCCACCAGGGCGGCCAGGGCATAGGGGCCCGACAGCGGGGCCGAGGCGGTCACGCTCTTGCCCAGGGCCTGCAGGGCCCGGTGCGTGGCCATGGCCACGTGGCCGCCTTGCGAGTAGCCGGTGATGAACAGCTTGCCCGAATCGCTGCCACCCACATTGGGCAGGGCGGTGCGGGCTGCGGTCAGGGCGTCGATCATGTCCTTGGACTCTTGATCGGCGTTCAGGTAGGGGTGGTAGCTGAGCTTGGAGGCGTCGTAGCCGGCGTAATTGGGGGCCACCACGATGAAGCCCTGCGCTGCAAAGGCCGCGGCCACCAGCACGCTTTCGCCGTAGGCGTCGTTGCTCGAGTCCAGGATGTTGGCGATGTTGTAGGCCTTGGCCGTGGTGGTGCCGTGGGCGTACAGCACGATGGGGCGGGCCCCGGAGCAGGCCGGGTCGGTGCCGGTGGGCACCATCAAGGCGCCCGTGCCATTGGTGGCTTCGCCCGCACCGCCCACGGTGCCGTACTGGATGTAGTGGAAATTGATCCCGCATTTCGGTGTGCCGGCCACCGCCAGCAGGCCCTTGCCCGTGCTGCTGGCACTGAGCTGGGCCTGGAAGTCGCTGGCGCTCAGGCCGGTGACGCGCAGGGGCGGGTTGTACTGCAGCGAGCCGCGGCTGCCGCTGTTGTCCGTGGTGCTGCTGCCCCCCGTGTCAGAACCGCCCCCGCCGCACCCTGCGAGCAAGAGGGCCGCAACAATGGGCGCAAGGCCGATGAAATGGCGCATGGATGTCTCCTGTTAAAAATAGAACGACCGTTCGTTTTTGCGTCGCTCCATCGTAACGCTGGCGATACCTGCGTCGTCAGCGGGAAACTACCAAGCCCTTCGTGGCCGTTGTCAATGCCGCCCAGGCTTGTTTTTCGACCTACCGGTAGCGCAGCTTCATGGTCAGGATGCTGGCGGCCAGGCTCAGCGTGACTGCATTGGCCGCGACGATGGGCCAGGCCTCCAGGGCCAGGCCATACAGCAGCCACAAGGCCACGCCGCAGGTGAACACGCTGTACATGCCCAGCGAAATGCCACGCACATCGCGGGTCTTGAAGGTCAGCCAGGCCTGGGGCACAAAGCTGCAGGTGGTGAGGCAGGCGGCCAGGTAGCCGGTCAGGTCGGTGAGGGACATGGGAGGCACCAGTTCAGGGCAGGTTCTGATCCCGCGCGGTCCAGGCGATCAAGGCCTCGATCACCGGGCGCAGGGCGTTGGCATTGGGGTGGTTGGCCATGGCCACCAGGGTGTAGCGGCGGCCGCTGGCGCCATGCACCACGCCGGCCACGGCGGTCACGTCGCGCAGGCTGCCGGTTTTCAGGTGGGCAGCGCCCTGCACGGCCGCGTTGTCCTTGCCCAGCCGCCGCAGCGTGCCGTCCACCCCGCTGAGCGGCAGGGACGACAACAGTTCCGGCATGGTGCCGCCGGCCCAGGCAGCCTGCAGCAGCCGCGTCAGGGCCTGGGCGCTCACACGGGTGTCCCGGCTCAGGCCCGAGCCATTGTCCAGGCTGGGCAGATCGGCCTCGCCAAAACGGCGCCGCCACCATTGGCCCAGCACCTCACGCGAACCCGCCGGCGTGCCCAGCCCTTTTTGCTGCAGGCTCAGCGTCAGGAACAGCTGCTGCGCCATCACGTTGTTGCTGTATTTGTTGATGTCGCGGATCACCTCGGCCAGCGGGGGCGAGGCCAGGCTGAAGATGGGCTGCAGGCCCGCCGGCACCAGCCCGTCGCGCACCTGGCCGCCCAGTCGCCCGCCCATGTCCTTCCACAGGCCTTCCAGGGCGCGGGCGTTGTAGCTCGCCGGCTCGGCATAGGCCAGGGGCCAGCTGCGCTCGCCGCAGCTGGCCGGGTAGCCGCCAGCAAAGCCCAGGCGGTTGGGGTCGGCCAGCTGGGCCTTGAGCTGGGTGCGCCAGTCGCCGCATTCGCCGGCCAGCAGCGGCACGCTGGGGCTGAACTGCACGCCGGCCAGCGGTGGGTCGAGCTGCACCCGGGCCAGGCCGGCGGCCGAGTCGGGCACCCAGGTCAGCACCAGCGAGCGGAAGTTGATCAGCAGCGCGTCGGCCGCCGCGTTGTAGGGCTTGAGCGGCTCGCCATCGAAGTCGGCCGGGTTGACCGCGGGCAGCTCGAAGGCGCTGTGGTCCAGCACGATGTCGCCACTGATCTGGCGGATGCCCAGGCCCTGCACCCGGCGCAGCAGCAGCCACAGGCGCTCCAGCACCAGCTTGGGGTCGCCCTGGCCCTTGATGACCAGGTTGCCCTGCAGCGTGCCCTCGCGAATCGGGCCATCCAGGTACACCGGGGTCTGCCAGCTGAAGGCCGGCCCCAGCAGCTCCAGGGCCGCCTCGGTGGTGATCAGCTTGGTCACCGAGGCCGGGTTCATGGGGGTTGCCGGGTTCAGCGCCAGCCGGGGCGGGCGCTGGCCTTGCACCTCGCTCACCAGCAGGGCCACCGAGTCACGCGGCAGGCGCGAGCGCGTCAGCGCAGCCTCAATCTCGGGGGGGAGGGCGGTGGCGGCGCTGGCGCACAGGGCATAGGCCAGCAGCAGCGCGCCGCCCAGCAGTGAGCGCAGGCAGGCATGGGCCAGGGGGGAAGAGGTTGACAGCGGCATCAAACGGCTTGGTTTCATCGCAGGGCAGATCAGTCTGGCCCCGGATCTTGACACGGCACCGCCTGCCTGAAGCCATTTCGGGATAATCGCCCCATGCGTTTTTCTCCGCGAGCGGTGGGCCTGGCGTCCGCCCTCGTCACGGTCCTGATCTGGACCGCCTTCATCGTGATTGCCCGAGCCTCGGCCCAGCGCACCCTCAGCCCTTTCGACATCGCCTTTTTGCGCATCGTCGGGGCCGCGTCCGTGCTCATGCCCTGGGCGCTGTGGCGCGCCCGGCGTGAGCGGCGCAGCCCGGCGGGTTTCAGTGGCTCGCTGGGCGGCTTGTCGCCGCTGCCGCTGCGGCCCACGCTGGTGCTGGGCCTGTTCGGCGGGCTGGCCTATGCCGTGCTGGCCTACAGCGGTTTCTTTTTTGCTCCGGCCGCCCACGGCTCGGTGCTGATGCCCGGCAGCCTGCCCTTGTGGGCTTCACTGCTGAGCATCTGGCTGTTGGGCGACCGGCCGCCTGCGGCGCGGGTGTTCGGCCTGGGTCTGATCCTGCTGGGCGACCTGCTGGTCGGTGGCGCCAGCCTGCTGGGCGCCTTGTCGGGCCAGGGCTCGGTCTGGAAGGGCGATCTGCTGTTCATGGCGGCCAGCAGTTGCTGGGCCACCTACAGCGTGCTGGTGCGCCGCACCGGGGCCGATGCGGTGCGGGCCACCATGGCCGTCACCGCACTGGCCCTGCTGAGTTTTGTGCCCGTCTTTGCGCTGCTGACGCAGTCGGGCCTGCTGCCCACCCGCCTGGGCTCGGCGCCCTGGGGCGAAATTGTCTTTCAGCTGCTGTTCCAGGGCGTGGGCTCGGTGGTGATCTCGGGCATCGCCTTCACGCGCATGATCCAATACTTCGGTCCGGTGCGTTCCACCATGATCACGGCCCTGGTGCCGGGCCTGTCGGCCCTGGGCGCGGTCTGGCTGCTGGGCGAGCCCATGCACTGGAACCTGGTGCTGGGCCTGGCCCTGGTCACGGCGGGCATCGCGGCCGGTGTGCTGCCGTCGTGGCCGGCCGGGTTGTTCCCCCTTTTTTCCAAGCCGGCCAAAGGCCTGCGCTGAACCCTTTCCCTGAATATGAATTTTCTTGCTTTTGACACCAGCACCGAACGCCTCTCGCTGGCCGTGGGGCGGGGTGAGGCCGTGTGGCAGCAGGAGGGCGCCGGGGGCGCCCAGTCTTCGGCCACCCTGATCCCGGCGCTGCTGGCGCTGCTGGCCCAGGCCGGGCTCACACTGCAGCAGCTTGATGCCATCGTGTTCGGCAGCGGCCCGGGCTCGTTCACCGGCCTGCGCACCGCCTGTTCGGTGGCCCAAGGGCTGGCCTTCGGGGCCGGTCTGCCGGTGCTGCCGGTCAGCACCCTGCTGGCGGTGGCCGAAGAGGCCCGTCACCAGCATGGCTGCACCCGGGTGGTGGCCGCGCTGGACGCCCGCATGAACGAGGTCTACAGCGCGCCCTGCGAATGGCAGGGCGGCCAGTGGCAGGTGCCTGCCGACTTCGCCCTGGGTGCGCCCGAGAGCGTGGCCGTGCCCCCGGGCTGGACTTTGGCCGGCAGTGCCGCCGCGGCCTACCCCGGGCGGCTGGCCGGGGCGCCGGGCCTGGCGCTGTTGCCCACCGCCACGGCGCTGCTGCGCCTGGCCCCGGCGCTGTGGCAGGCGGGGCGGGCGGTGCCCGCCGAGCAGGCTCTGCCCCTGTACATCCGTGACAAGGTGGCCCAGACCACCGCCGAGCGCGAGGCCGACAAGGCGGCCCGCCAGCCCCAGGTCTGAGGTGCCCCATGTCCGTGAGTGAAGCCCGATTCGAGACCATGACCGAGGCCTGGATGGACGCCGTGCTGGTCGTCGAGCAGCAGGCCTACACCCACCCCTGGAGCCGGGGCAACTTCACCGATTCCATCCGTTCGGGCTACCAGGCCCAGGTGTTGGTGGGCGATGACAGCCTGATCGGCTACTTTGTGGCCATGAAGGGGGTGGACGAAGTCCACCTGCTGAACATCACCGTCGCCCCGGCGTTTCAACGCCAAGGTTGGTCGCGGGTGATGCTCGATGCCCTGGCCACCTGGTCGCGCGGGCAGGGCGCCCAGTGGCTGTGGCTGGAGGTTCGGGTGTCCAACACCCGGGCGTATTCGGTGTACCTGGCCCATGGTTACCAGCGGGTGGGCGTGCGCCGGGCCTACTATCCAGCCTTCGAAGGGCGTGAAGACGCGATTGTGATGAGCCTGAAACTATGAGCCTGAACCTCGACGCGCGCCAGCGCGCCATGCTGGACGAGATGCACATCCCCTACTGGTGGCCTGAGCCCCCGGTGGTGGGCGAGCTGCTGGTGCGTGCACCGGAGCAGACCCCGGTCCAGGCACCGGCCCATACACAGGTCCACACACAGGTCCAACCCTCGGTCCAGACACCGACCCAGGCACCGCAGCGCATGAGTGCGCCCGCAGCCCCCCCAGCAGCCGCCCCGCAGGCGCCTGTGGCCCCGCCGCAAGTGGCCCGCCCCGCCCCCGCCCCCGCCCCGGCCCCCGGGCGCGTGGTCGCCGGCGCGGCCAGCACCTGGCGCCTGCTGCCGCCCCAGGCCCTGTATGCCAGCCCCGCCGCCCCGGGCGGTTGGCTGGTGGTCACCGAGGCGATCTGGCCGGGCGACGACCCGCTGGCCGAAGACGGCGGCCCGGCGGCCCGCCTGCTGGACAACATGCTGCGTGCCATGGGCCTGCACAAGGCGCCCCAGGTGTGGGCGGCCGGCCTGGCCCGGCGCGGCGCCGACGAGGCCGCCGAACCCCTGGGCTGGGCCGAACTGCTGCAGGCCCGGCAACCGCAGCGGGTGCTGCTGATGGGGCGCACCGCGGCGCGTGAGGCCCTGGGCACCGATGAGCCGCTGGGGCGGCTGCGCGGGCGCGTGCACGATCTGCACGGCGTGCCTGCCGTCGTCACCTACGACGCCCCCTACCTGCTGCGCGCCCAGACCGACAAGGCGCGCGCCTGGGCCGACCTGTGCCTGGCCCTGGGCTGAGCTTTCGTTCCCCCCGGCTGCCCGTCGATCGGGCACCTCTTTAAAATGGCGCCCATGACCTTCCTCGACATGCTCCGCAACGCCGAGCAACAAAACGGCTCCATGCTCTGCGTGGGCCTGGACCCTGAGCCCGCGCGCTTCCCGGCCCAGCTCAAGGGCGACGCCAACAAGATCTACGATTTCTGCGCCCGCATCGTCGATGCCACGGCCGATCTGTCGATCGCCTTCAAACCCCAGATCGCCTACTTTGCCGCGCACCGCGCCGAAGGCCAGCTGGAGCGCCTGATGGAGCACATGCGCCGTGTCGCGCCCCACGTGCCCATCATCCTGGACGCCAAGCGCGGCGACATCGGCTCGACCGCCGAGCAGTACGCCAAAGAGGCGTTTGACCGCTATGGCGCCGATGCCGTCACCCTGTCGCCCTTCATGGGCTTTGACTCGGTGCAGCCCTACCTCAAGTACGAAGGCAAGGGCGCCTTCCTGCTGTGCCGCACCTCCAACCCCGGTGGTGACGACCTGCAGAACCAGCGCCTGGCCTCGGTCGAGGGCCAGCCCCTGCTGTACGAACACGTGGCCCGCCTGGCCCAGGGCCCCTGGAACCTGAACGGGCAGCTGGGCCTGGTGGTGGGTGCCACCTACCCGGCCGAGATCGAGCGCGTGCGGGCCCTGGCGCCCACGCTGCCGCTGCTGATCCCTGGCGTCGGGGCCCAGGGCGGTGACGCGGTGGCCACGGTGCGCGCGGGCTGGAAGCCCGGTGCCCCCATCGTCGTCAACTCTTCGCGCGCCATCCTGTACGCCTCGTCGGGCGATGATTTCCAGGACGCGGCCCGCCGCGAAGCCCTGCGCACCCGCGACCTGCTGCAAGCCGCCCGCGGCTGAACCCCGGCCCGTCGCTCACCCCGCCATCGCCATGCAGGTCAAGTGGCTCGAAGACCTGGTGGTGCTGGCGCAGACGCGCAGCTTCACCCGCGCGGCCGAGCTGCGCCATGTCACCCACCCGGCCTTCGGCCGGCGCATCCGGGCGCTGGAGGAATGGGCTGGCACGCCGCTGGTGCAGCGCGGCCCCGGCCCGGTGACGCTGACCGCCGCCGGCGACAGCCTGCTGCAGGACGCCCGCCACCTGCTGCAGGGCCTGAACCAGGCCCATGACGCCTTGCGCGGCGCGGCCGGGCGCGAACAGCAGACCCTGAGCCTGGCCACCGGCCGCACCCTGGCCCGCACCCTGGTGGCCGACTGGCTGTGCCGGCTGCAGCCCGTGCTGGGCCAGGCCGAGGTGCTGATCCGCACCCGGGCCCTGGCCGACACCACCCGCCTGCTGGAGCGCGGTGAGGTCGACTTCATGCTCACCTACCACCACCCGCTGCTGGCGCTGCAGATCCCGGCCCGCCAGTACAGCCACCTGACCCTGGCTCGCGACGAACTGGTGCCGGTCAGCCAATGCGATGCCGGCGGCGTGCCCCTGCATGCCTCCGTCCCGGGCATCGCCGCCCCTTATCTGGCCTATGCCGACAGCCTGGCGCTGGGCCGCCTGGTGCAGGACCACCTGGCCCACCACCCGCAGGCCCCGGCCCTGCGCCGGGTCATCGAGTGCGACTCGGCCGATGCCTTGCTCGAGTACGCCCTCAAAGGCCTGGGCGTGGCCTGGTTGCCTGTCTCGCTGGCGGCCGGGGCGCTGCAGGAGGGCCGCCTGGGCCGGGTCGGTGATCCGCGCCTGGCCGTGCGCTTCGAGGTGCGGCTGTACCGCGCCAAGCGGCGCCTGTCGGACCTGGCCGAGCAGGTCTGGCAGCGCAGCGAGAGCCTGCTCTGACGCTTGTGTTTGAAAACAGCACCGTCTGGTGCTGTTTTGGCACCAAAGGTCAGCCTGCAGGCTGGACAATCGGCGGGCTGTGAACGATCACTTGCCTGTGCCCGACGTCTGCCACCCCTTCCCCTGTCATGTATGCCTTGTCCGGAGCCTGCCATGAACACTGAATCCTCCCTGTCCCTGCGCCGCCGTGCGCTGTGGCCCTTGTTGAGCACGCTGGGTGCCCTGACCGTGCTGGCCCCGCTGGCCCAGGCCGAGGGCTATCCCGACAAGCCTGTCACCCTGGTGGTCGGCTACCCGGCCGGTGGCAGCACGGACCTGATGGCGCGCACCATCGGCCCCGAGCTGTCGCGCCGTCTGGGCACGCCGGTGGTGATCGAGAACCTGGGCGGCGCCGGTGGCGCCATCGGGGCCCAGAAAGTGGCCAGCGCCGCGGCCGACGGCTACACCCTGCTGGTAGGCGCCAACAACGAGATCGCCATCAAGCGCCTGGTGGCCCCGGCCTCGGTCAAGTACGAGCTGCGCGATTTCACCCCCCTGGGGCTGATCGCCTCGCAGCCCATGGTGCTGGTGGCCTCGCCGCGCACGGGGGTCAAGACCGTGGCCGACTTCATGAAACAGGTCAAGGCCAACCCGGGCAAGTTCACCTATGGCAGCTCAGGCGTGGGCACGGCCTTGCACCTGGCCGGCGAAATGATCAAGGACCAGGGCGGGCTGTTCATGACCCACATCCCCTACCGCGGCGTGGCCCCGCTGACCACCGACTTGCTCGGCAGCAACGTGGACTACGGCGTGTTCGTGTTGTCCAGCGGCCTGCCCCTGATCAAGAGCGGCAAGCTGGTGGCCCTGGGCACCACCGAGCGCAAGCGCTCCCAGGCCACGCCCGACGTGCCTGCGGTGGCCGAGACACCAGCGCTCAAGAACATCGACATCAGCTCCTGGTTCGCCTTGCTGGGCCCGGCCCGCCTGCCCGAGCCGGTGGCCGCCCGCCTGAAGAAGGCCCTGGCCGAGACCCTGCAGGCCCCCGAGGTGCGCAAAAAGCTCGAGGAGACCGGCTCCACCGTGGCCAACCCGCAGCTGGACCTGGCCCGCTTCATGGCCGAGGAAAGCGCCAAGTACAAGCGCATTGTTGAATTTGCCCGCATCGAGGAGTGAACCCGTGACCGCATCCCCTGAATTCGCATTGCCCTGTCCCGATCTGGGCCCCTGGCGCACCGGCAACACCGGCGTCGAAGGCGTGTGGCAGTTCGACGGCGACCAGCCCGGCCGCCACGTGATGATCAGCGCCCTGGTGCATGGCAACGAGCTGTGCGGTGCCTGGGCCCTGCTGGGCCTGCTGCAGGCCGGTCTGCGGCCGCAGCGCGGCCGCCTCACGCTGGCCTTCTGCAACCTGGCCGCGTTCGACCGTTTCGACCCCTTGAACCACGACGCCTCGCGCTTTGTCGACGAAGACCTGAACCGCCAGTGGCTGGTCGAGCGCATCGAGGCCGGGGGCAGCCAGGAGCGCCGGCGCGCCGCCCAGCTGCGCCCCTTTGTCGAGCAGGCCGACTGGCTGCTCGACCTGCACTCCATGCATGAGCGCGGCCAGCCCCTGCTGCTGACCGGCGTGCAGCCGCGCAACCGGGCGCTGGCCCGCGCCCTGGGCGCGCCCGAGCACATCGTGGTCGACGCCGGGCACAAGGATGGCGTGCGCATGCGCGACTTCGGCCGCTTCGGCGAGCTGGCCGACAACGGCACGCATTCGCTGCTCATCGAGTGCGGCTTCCATGGCGACCTGTCCAGCCGCAGCGTGGCCCAGGACGCCTGCCTGCGCTTTCTGCGCGAATCCGGCACGGTCGACGAGGCCGTGCTGCTGGCCGCCCTGCCGGGCTGGCTGCAGCCGCCTGCCCCGCGCCAGTGGGCGCTGGAGGTGACCGGCCCGGTGGTGGCCCGCAGCCCGGCCTTCCGCTTTGTCGAGCCCTTCCAGGGCCTGGAGGTGATCGACAAGGCCGGCACCGTGATCGGCTGGAACGAGGGCGAGCCCGTCACCACCCCCTACGACGACTGCGTGCTGGTGATGCCCTCGGTGCGCCAGGCCCGCGCCGGCGTCACCGTCGTCCGGTTCGCGCGCCGCAGCCCCTTGTGAGGCGGTGAGTCAGCGCAGGCGGCGGTTTTTCAGAAGACCATCGCCGCCCAGCACACAGGCCAGGGCCAGCACCACCAGCGTGATGCCGCCCCACTGCCAGGGCGTGATGCCCTCGCCCAGCAGCAGCATGCCGGCGCTCAGGCCCACCACCGGCACCCCGAGGCTGAAGGGGGCGACGCGGTTGGCCGGGTGGCGCTGCAGCAGCCGCGTCCACAGCGCATAGCCCAGCACGCTGGCCATCCAGGCCAGGTAGGCCACGGCGGCCCAGGCCAGCGGCGGTGCCTGCAGCCAGTGCCAGCGCAGCTCGGGCGGGTCTTGCCACCATGACAGCGCCGCAAACGGCAGCACCGGCACCAGGCAGCTCCACACCACAAAGCCCAGCGGGTCCATGTCGGGGCTGTGCTCGCGCGCCTTGCGGATCACGATGTTGGAGCTGGCCCACATGGCCGCAGCACACAGGTTGAGCACAAAACCCCAGAAGGTGGTGGCCCCGGCGCTGCCGCCCGGTGCCAGGTAGTTGAGCGCAAAGCACAGCAGGCCCGCGCTGGCCAGCGCCAGCCCCAGCTGCAGCGGCCGGCCGGCGCGTTCGCCCAGCAGCACAAAGCCGAGCACGGCGGTGATGAAGACCTGGGTCTGCAGCAGCACCGAGGCCAGGCCGGCGCTCATGCCGACTTGCATGGCGCAGAACAGAAAGCCGAACTGGCCCACGCCCTGGGTCAGGCCGTACAGCAGCAGCCAGCGCCAGGCCACCTGCGGTCGGCGCACCAGCAGCACCAGCGGAAAGGCCGCCACCAGGTAGCGCGCCGCCCCGAGCTGGAAGGGCGTGAAGTCACGCAGCCCCACCTTCATGGCCACGAAGTTCAGCCCCCACACCACCACCACGCACAGCGCGGCCAGCAGGTCGGTGCGGCTCAGGCCCGAGGCGGGGAGAGGGCCGGGGGCGGCCGTCAATGCGGCGCCTGGGGGTTGGCCTTGGCGGCCTCGATGTGGGCCTTGGCGCGCTGGGCCAGGGCGATGTCGCCGGGGGTCTCGGGCGAGAAGGTGTCCACCGGGATGGTGTGGCCGTGCGAATCGAGGGCCACGAACACGATCAGGCATTCGGTGGTCTTGGCCATCTGGCCGCTTTTCATGTCACCGCTGCGCACCTCGACCGAGATGTTCATGCTGGTGGTGCCGGTGTAGGCCAGACGGGCTTCGACCTCGACCAGGTCGCCGATCATGATCGGGCGGTGGAAGCGGATGCCGCCCACGAAGACGGTCACGCAATAGCGTTTGGACCAACTGGTGGCGCAGGCATAGCCGGCCTCGTCGATCCATTTCATCACGGTGCCTCCGTGCACCTTGCCGCCGAAATTGACGGTGCTGGGTTCGGCGAGAAAGCGCAGGACGATGGAATGCATGGTGGGGTAGTGAGTCGCTGAAAGTCGCATTATTCCCGACCGGCGGTTGTCTTGCTCGGCGCTTGTGGTGGGGCGCACCACAGCGAGGCCCGCTGGTCGGTTGGCGGTGTGGAAAAACGAGGGGTGGGGTCAAAAATCCCCCGGCGTTCCTTTGAAGCAGGCCGTCGATCCTGATTCCAGAGGGGCGTGTGTGGGCTGTTTCCCTGCTGCCGAGTGGGTCGAGCGTGCGGTCCTTTCTTTCCACCCGACCTGGAGCCCGCATGGCCACAGCCCTGTATGAATTGCTGCAGCAGCCGCTGTCCGGCCTCTTGCACCTGCTGCCGCCCGACACCCCGCTGCTGTGCCTGCAGGGGGCCGCCTTGGTGGGCTTGCTGGCCGCGGTGTTGCTGGTGTGCCGCCGCCATGGCTTGCCGCTGCGCCAGCGCAGTCTGGCACTGGGGCTGGCCGTGGGGGGCGCGGGCTATGTGATCGGGGCGATGGTGTCCAACTACGGCGAGAGCGAGGTGCGCCCCACCCTGGTGATCGACTTTCTGTACCTGGGGGCCTACCTGGGAGGTTGGCGCGGCGGGCTGCTCAGCTTTGCCCTGGTGGAGCTGGCCCGCTGGCAGTACGGCGGCATCATGCACTTGGGGGCGGCACTGGCCGATGGTTCGATCCATGTGCTGTGCGGCTGGGTGTTGCGTCTGCTGATCGATCCACGTGCCTTGCTGCATCTGCAGGCGCGCACCGTGCTTTGGGTCTGGGGTGGGCGCCTGCTCTCGACCGCTCTGGGGGCCTGGGTGGGCATGGTGCTGTCCGACACCCCCCTTGAGACCCTGGTGCTGCTGTGGCAGGGGCGTGCCACGGTGCTGCCCATCTCCTTTCTGGTCATCTACTGCACCTTGCTGCTGCTGGCCACCGATGCCCAGATCGACGCCCAGCAGGCCCGTGAGCACGCCTTGCTGCGCCGCGACCCGGTCAGCGGCCTGCCCAACCGGCGTGCGCTGAGCGAGTGTGTGCAGGCGCATTGGCGCCTCGATCCTTCCCGTGCGGCCTGCCTGGTGGTGCTGGAGTTGGGCAACCTGAGCGATTTCCTGTCACGCCACGGCCAGGAGCGGGCCTGGCAGCTTTGGAAGAGCGGCGGGCTGGAGCAGGGCGGGGCCTTGCTGCGCGAGGTGCTGGCGGCCCTGCGGGCGTATCGGCCAACGCCTTTCCAATACAGCGACTTCTCGTTGGCCCTGTTCCTGGAAGGGGTGGGCTTGTCCGAGCTGGAAGACCGTGGCGAGCTTGAGCCCGCATTGCGGCGCTGCGAGCTGGGCATGAGCCGGGCCTGGCCGGGCTACCGGGCCGCCATCCGGTGCGCGGTCGTGGACCTGGACCCGGCCCATGCGGCGCCAGCGCCCCACCTGCCCTACCGCGAGATCACCCTGGCGCTGAACTCGCTGCCCCGCGGGGTGGCGTATTTCAACGGCCTGATGCGCCAGGATCAGGCGCTGGTTGCCTTCATCGAAAGCCAGATCAATCGGTGGTCGGATCCGCGCACGGTGCCGATCTGGCTGCAGCCCAAGCTGCACCTGGCCAACGGTCAGGTGGGGGGGGCCGAGGCCTTGTTGCGGCTCAGCGATCCCGAGGGCCGGGCCGTCTCGCCCATGCGGGTGATCACGGTGGCGCGCCGCTGTGGGCGCCTGGCCGAGGTCGAATGGGCCACCGTGGCGGCCGCCGCACACCTGTTGCAAGGTCTGGCGAATCATTTGCCGGGCGTGTCGCTGGCGGTCAATGTGTCGGCCGAGTCGCTGCGCATGCCTGGGTTTGCGCAACAGGTCCAGGCCTTGCTGGCGCAGTGCCAGGTGCCGCCTGCCCTGTTGCGCCTGGAGCTGGTGGAGTGGTCCGATCTGCTCGACGATCCTCGGGTGCAGGCCAATCTGGCGCAGTTGACGAGTTTGGGTGTGCCCTTGTCGATCGACGATTTCGGCACCGGCTACTCCAATCTGCTGTTGCTGACCCGCTTCTCGTTTTCCGAGGTCAAGATCGACCGCAGCCTGGTGATCTCGCTGGGCGAGCTGAAGTCGCTGGTGGTGGTGCAGCACATCGTCGAACTGGCCCACCGCTGTGGCGCCACCGTGGTGGCCGAGGGGGTGGAGAGCACCGCCGTGGCCACCCAGGTGCGTGACCTGGGGGTGGACATGGGGCAGGGCTACCTGTTCTCGCGTGCCCTGCCACCCGAAGAGTTCGTGGCCTACTGTCGCCGGCCCAGGCTGGTGTTGCCCGTTTGAATGCGGCCGGCTCACCCGCCTCAGGGGGTGGGCGTCAGCAGCCGCGCCAGGTATCGCCCGGTGTGGCTGGCCGGCAGGGCGGCCAGGGCTTCGGGCGTGCCCACGCCCACCACGGTGCCGCCGCCGGCGCCGCCCTCGGGGCCCATGTCGATCAGCCAGTCGGCGGTCTTGATCACGTCCAGGTTGTGCTCGATCACCACGATGGTGTTGCCCGCATCGCGCAACTGGTGGATCACCTTGAGCAGCAGGTCGATGTCGGCAAAGTGCAGCCCGGTGGTGGGCTCGTCCAGGATGTAGAGCGTGCGCCCCGTGTCGCGCTTGGACAGCTCCAGCGCCAGTTTGATGCGCTGGGCCTCACCGCCCGACAGGGTGGTGGCCGACTGCCCCAGCTTGATGTACGACAGCCCCACCTCCAGCAGGGTGTGCAGCTTGCGGGCGATGGCGGGCACGGCCTTGAAGAACTCGTGGGCCGCCTCGACCGTCATGTCCAGCACCTGGGCGATGTTGCGGCCCTTGTACTGCACCTCCAGGGTTTCGCGGTTGTAGCGCTGGCCCTGGCACACATCGCAGGGCACGTAGACATCGGGCAGAAAGTGCATCTCCACCTTCACCACGCCGTCGCCCTGGCAGGCCTCGCAGCGCCCGCCGGCCACGTTGAAGCTGAAACGGCCCGGGCCGTAGCCGCGCTCGCGCGCGGTGGGCACCTCGGCCATCAGCTCGCGGATGGGGGTGAACAGGCCGGTGTAGGTGGCCGGGTTGCTGCGTGGCGTGCGGCCAATCGGTGACTGATCGACGTTGATCACCTTGTCGAACTGCTCCAGCCCCTCGATGGTGTCGTGCTCGGCGGGCTCGTCGTGGGCGCGGTGGATCTGGTGCGCCGCCGCGGTGTACAGGGTCTCGTTGACCAGGGTCGACTTGCCCGAGCCCGAGACGCCGGTCACGCAGGTCATCAGGCCCACCGGGAACTCGACCGTCACGTTCTTCAGGTTGTTGCCGCGCGCACCCGTGATGCGGATCACCTGGGCCGGGTCTTTCTGTACATGGCGCTGGGTGGGCACCTCGATGCGGCGTGCCCCGCTGAGGTACTGCCCGGTGAGCGACTGCGGGTTGGCGCGGATGTCGTCAAACGTGCCCTGGGCCATCACGCGCCCGCCGTGCACGCCGGCGCCCGGGCCCATGTCGATCACGTGGTTGGCGGCGCGCATCATGTCCTCGTCGTGCTCGACCACCAGCACGCTGTTGCCGATGTCGCGCAGGCGCTGCAGGGTGCTGATCAGGCGGTCGTTGTCGCGCTGGTGCAGGCCGATGCTGGGCTCGTCCAGCACATACATCACGCCGGTCAGGCCCGAGCCGATCTGGCTGGCCAGGCGGATGCGCTGGGCCTCGCCGCCCGACAGGGTCTCGGCACTGCGGTCCAGGCTCAGGTAGCTCAGGCCCACGTCGTTGAGGAACTTGAGGCGCGAGCCGATCTCGCGCACCACCTTGTCGGCGATCTCGGCCTTGGCGCCATGCAGCTGCAACTGCTGGAAATACTCGTGGCACTCGCGCAGCGTCAGGTGGCTGACCTGGAAGATGGCGCGCGCCTCGGGCCCCTCGCCCAGGCGCACGTGGCGGGCCTCGGTGCGCAGCCGGGCGCCGCCGCAGTCGGGGCAGGGCTGGGTGCTGCGCAGGCGGGCCAGTTCTTCGCGCACCACGGGCGAGTCGGTCTCGCGAAAGCGCCGCTGCATGTTCGGGATGATGCCCTCGAAGGGGTGCTTCTTGGCCACCTTGCGCGGGGCCTTGCCGGCGGCGCCTTCGAGCTCGTAGCTGAAGCGGATCTCGTCCGTGCCCGAGCCATAGAGAATGGCCTGGCGGGTGGCCTCGGGCAGGGTCTCGAAGGGGCTGTCGATGTCGAAGCCGTAGTGCTCGGCCAGGCTTTCGAGCAGCGCGAAGTAGTGCGCGTTGCGCCGGTCCCAGCCCTTGATGGCGCCGCTGGCCAGGCTCAGCGTCGGGAAACCCACCACGCGCTGCGGGTCGAACACGTCGGTGGCGCCCAGTCCATCGCAGGCCGGGCAGGCGCCCACCGGCGAGTTGAACGAGAACAGCCGCGGCTCCAGCTCGCTGAGCGAGTAGCTGCACACCGGGCAGGCGAAGCGGGCGTTGAACAGGTGCTCGGCCGGGCGCAGCGCGGCCGGGTCGGCGTCCATCTCGAGCGCGATGGCGCGGCCATCGGCCAGGCGCAGGGCGGCTTCGAAGCTTTCGGCCAGGCGCTGCTGCATGTCGGGGCGCACCTTCAGCCGGTCGATCACCACGTCGATGTCGTGCTTTTCGTTCTTCTTGAGCGCGGGCAACTGGTCGAACTCGTGCGACACGCCATCCACCCGGAAGCGCACATAGCCCTGGGCCTGCATGCTGGCAAACAGCTCGACGAACTCGCCCTTGCGCTCGCGGGCCACCGGGGCCAGGATCATCACCTTGGTCTCTTCGGGCAGGGCCAGCACGGCGTCGACCATCTGGCTCACGGTCTGGGCCTGCAGCGGCAGGCCGTGGGTGGGGCAGTGCGGGGTGCCGGCGCGGGCGAACAGCAGGCGCAGGTAGTCGTGGATCTCGGTCACCGTGCCCACGGTGGAGCGCGGGTTGTGCGAGGTGGCCTTCTGCTCGATCGAGATGGCCGGCGACAGGCCCTCGATCACGTCCACATCGGGCTTGTCCATCAACTGCAGAAACTGCCGCGCGTAGGCCGACAGGCTTTCCACGTAGCGGCGCTGGCCCTCGGCGTACAGGGTGTCGAAGGCCAGGCTCGACTTGCCCGAGCCCGACAAGCCGGTGATCACCACCAGTTGGTTGCGCGGGATGTCGAGGTCGATGTTCTTCAGGTTGTGCGTGCGTGCCCCGCGAACGCTGATGCGTTGCTGCCGCTGCTCGTTGACGAGGCTGGCCAGGTAGGTGCCGTCGGTAGATGCGCTGTCGGGGGCAATGGGGTTCACGGTGATCCGGGCTGGGAAAAACCCACCATGATAGACACCACGTCACCGTTTGGCACAGGCCGGCCTGGCGGGCTTCGCCGACAATATGGCTTTTGTGCCTGAATGCCACGCGCATTCACTTGTCTCTCCCTTTTCACACTCCATGACTGCATCAACCGCTATGACAGCGCTGGAGCGACGCTCCACCCAGTCGCTGGCGTTCATCTTTGCCCTGCGCATGCTGGGCCTGTTCCTGGTGCTGCCCGTGTTTGCCCTGGAGGCGCGCAAATACCCTGGGGGCGATGACCCGGCCCTGGTGGGCCTGGCCATGGGCATCTACGGGCTCACCCAGGGGGTGCTGCAGATTCCCTTCGGCATGGCCTCCGACCGCTTCGGGCGCAAACCCGTGATCGTGGTCGGCCTGCTGCTGTTCGCCCTGGGTGCCTTCATCTCGGCGGGTGCCAGCACGTTGCACGGCCTGGTGCTGGGGCGGGCCCTGCAGGGCGCCGGGGCCATTTCGGCGGCGGTCACCGCCTTGCTGGCCGACCAGACCCGCGACGAGGTGCGCACCAAGGCCATGGCCCTGATCGGCGCCAGCATCGGGCTGATGTTTGCGCTGTCGCTGGTGCTGGCGCCGGTGCTGACCGCCTGGCTGGGCCTGTCGGGCCTGTTCGTGCTGATCGCCCTGCTGGCCTTGAGCGGCGTGGCCGTGGTGCTGTGGCGCGTGCCCACGGCGCCGCCGCTGCCGCTGGACGCGCCCCGTGGCAGCCTGCGCGAGGTGCTGGCCCTGGGCTCGCTGCTGCGGCTCGACTTCGGTGTGTTCGTGCTGCACGCGGTGCAACTGGCCATGTGGGTGGCCGTGCCCTCGATGCTGGTGCAGGCCGGCCTGGAGAAAAGCCTGCACTGGCAGGTGTACCTGCCGGCCGTGCTGGCGTCGTTTGTGGTCATGGGCGGCACGTTGTTTCCGCTGGAGCGCCGGGGCCACCTGCGCCCGGTGTTCCTGGCCGCCATCGTGCTGATCGGCCTGGTGCAACTGGGCCTGTGGGCGGTGGTCGATCACCAGCCCGGCCTGCCCACCCTGGGCGGCCTGCTGTTCATCTTCTTCTGCGGCTTCAATGTGCTGGAGGCCAGCCAGCCCAGCCTGGCCTCGCGCCTGGCGCCGGCGCGCCTGCGCGGCACGGCGCTGGGCGTGTACAACACCCTGCAATCCCTGGGTTTGTTTGCCGGTGGCGCCGTGGGGGGGCTGCTGGCCCGCTCGGTGGGCCTGCATGGTCTGTTCCTGGTCAGCACCCTGGCCAGCGCCGTGTGGCTGCTGGTGGCCTGGCCCATGAGCACCCCGGGGCGTGTCGCTGCGCCCAGTAACGCCATAATCTCGCCCTGAATCGGAGAATTGAGCCATGGCATCTGTCAATAAAGTCATCATCGTCGGCAACCTGGGGCGCGACCCCGAGATCCGCACCTTCCCCAGCGGCGACCAGGTGGCCAACGTCACCATCGCCACCACCGACCGCTGGAAAGACAAGCAGTCGGGCGAAATGAAGGAAGCCACCGAGTGGCACCGCGTGGTGTTCAACGGCCGTCTGGCTGAAATCGCAGGTCAGTACCTGCGCAAGGGCTCGCAGGTCTATGTGGAAGGCTCGCTGCGCACCCGCAAGTGGACCGACCAGGCCGGCGTCGAAAAATACAGCACCGAAATCCGCGCTGACCAGATGCAGATGCTGGGCAGCCGCCAAGGCATGGGCGGCGGTGGCGGCGGTGATGAAGGCGGCTATGGCGGTGGCCAAGGCGGCTACGGTGGCGGTCAAGGTGGTGGTGGCTACGAAAGTGCCCCGCGCCGTGCCCCGGCAGCTGCCCCTGCCGCGCGCGCCCCGGCACCGCGCCCGGCCCCAGCTCCCGCGCCCATGGCGAGCCGGCCGTCGTCGGGTTTTGACGACATGGATGACGACATCCCGTTCTGAGGTTTCCCCTCGGCGCTGGCCGGAGGCTGTCGAGCCCCGGTCGGAACCCTCTTTCGAGCCCCTGGCGTTTGCCAGGGGCTTTTTTGTGCGCGTTCTTTCGTGACAATGTTGTCTCGGCAGGTTGGCGCGCACGGGCGCGCGCGCCCAAAGCCTGTAACATCACGTAAGTATGCTTTGGGGCGGGCCTGCGCCTGCGCCAAGGTCAGGGACTGCTGTCACGAGGATCACGCAATTGAAGTATCTGAATCTAAAACATTGGGTTCCTGCCCTCGGCCTGCTGGCCCTGGTGGGTTGCGGCGGTGGCAGCACCGGGGACACCTCCAACGTGGGGGCGGTCACGGGCACGCAGCAGTACATGGACGGCATCTGGACCGGTACCACCGGCACCGGGTCGGCCCAGCGCAACGTGGTGGGCTACATCAGCGGTGGCAGCGACGGCAAGGGCGGGGATTTCTACCTGGCCAAGGGCGCTGCCGGCACCTCGGGCTATGACAGCATCTACGGGCTGCTGCGGGTCGATGTGGCCTCGGTGGCGGCCACCAATGTCACCTATTTCTCGGTGCAGGACGGCAAGTTTGCCACCGGTCTGAGCCTGGCCGGCACGGCCAGCACCAGCACGGGCGGCGCGCGCACCGACACTTTCAGCGGCAACTACAGCAACCCGGCCAACACGGCTGCGGCCACCGGGGCGGTCACCTCGATCAAGATGACCTACAGCACCTTGAACAACTTCGGTGCCACCTACGCCAAGCTGCAGGGCAAGTACACCGGTGGTGCGCTGTTCGGCGGCAGCTGGGTGCTGACCGCCGACGCGGTGGGCAACCTGGCCGGCACGGTGTCGGGTTGTACCGTGGCCGGCACGGCCACGCCCCAGTCGGTGGCGGCCAACAGCACGGCCTCGCCTGCGATCTACAACGTGGTGCTCAACCTCTCGGGGGGCACCA
The DNA here is from genome assembly GCF_000518645.1 of Curvibacter gracilis ATCC BAA-807. GTDB lineage: Bacteria > Pseudomonadota > Gammaproteobacteria > Burkholderiales > Burkholderiaceae_C > Curvibacter > Curvibacter gracilis. The sequence goes on from NZ_JADZ01000030.1 coordinate 59,233, forward strand.
CCACCTGTGCGGCCACGGGCACCACGCAGTCGGGTGTGGCCTTCCTGAAATACGACACGCTGGGCAACAAGACCGGCCTCTGGATGTTCACCCGCAGCAGCACCACCACCTTGAACACCTATGTGCTCGATGGCGTGCTGGTGGCGGGCAGCACCTCCACGCCGGCCACCACCCAGCAGGTGGCCGCAGGCTTCTGGAAGAGCTCCACCAGCACCAGTTCGGGTGATGTGTTCGCCATGGTCTTGCCGGACAACTCCTACTTCTTCTACAAGCGGGTGGGGGGCGGCTATGACGCGCTGTATGGCAATCTGGTCGTCGCCACCGGCACCAGCATCCTGAGCTCGACCGATGGCGTGTACTTTGCCAACCAGAACCTGGCGTCGACCCAGTACACGGCGGGCATCCTCATCAGCGGTGATGTGCGCACCCAGAGCAGCTTCACGGGGACGTACACCGACCCGACGGCCTCGAGCGCCCAGACGGCCTTCAGCATGGTGCCCGACACGACCAACCTGTACACCTCGCCGATCCTGCCCACGGTGTCGGCGCTGTATGGCACCTACACCAGCTCGTCCATCGGTTTCGGCGGCACCGGCCTGACCCTCAAGATCGCTGCCGACACCACCGACGGCACCAAGAGCGTCATCACCGGCACCACCACCACGGGCTGCACCTTGACGGGCAACATCTCGGCCTACAGCAGCACCAACACCACGCTGAACCTGTACCGCGTCGACACCCTGACCTTTGCCGGCACCTGCTCGCTGGCCGGTCTGCCGGTGCAGTCGGGCGCGGCCTCGGCGTTGTTTGACGGTGCCAACAACGTGGTCGGCCTGCGCATTGGTGCCGCGGGCTACAGCGGTGCCGCCACCCGGGCCAACCTGGTGTTCATCGGCTCCAAGTCCTGAGCGGACCGACGCGCCCTCCCATAAAAGGCCCTTCGGGGCCTTTTTTCATGGGCGCACGGGCTGGAGGCTCGATGGTCTGGGTCTGGGTCTGGGTCTGGGTGGTTCTCCCAGTGCCTGGCACCTCAGGAGGGTCGTGAGAGCGGGAGATGGGTTCGCGGTGGGCGGGAGGATGGTGGGCCGCAGTGGAAGCCCCGGTGGCAGCCCCTGTCCGGGTTCTGTCCGGGGAGGCCGAAAAAAAGCCCGCCACCCTTTCGGGTGCGGGCTTGATTCGGTCTGCGGCTGCGCTGTGTGATCAGTTGCCGTAAGGCGATTTCACCGGGTTCACAGGCAGGGCTTGCAGGCCCGAGTAGGGTTGCAAGGCGTAGCGCAGGTAGATGCCGCCGATGAACTGGCGGTAGTCGCGTGCGTTGTCCAGCGCCAGTTGGCCGCCCACGAACAGTTGCGGGTGCATCTGGAACTCCATGGCCGCGCCCAGGTTGTAGCCCAGACCGGTCTTGGTCTGGCCCGGGTACACGGCACCATTGGCCGTGGAGCCGGCCGTGCCAAAGGCGAAGGCGTCGTTGGCAGCCTGCACGGCCGCCGCCTGGCGGGAGGAGCTGGTCGGGAAGTACGCGGCGGCTTCCTCGCGGAAGGTCTGCACGCCCAGGGAGCCCTTGAGCTGGTAGGAGAAGCGGTTGCTGCGCTGGGCCCATTCCAGGGGCACGTTCAGCGACAGGAAGCGCTGTGGGCTGAAGTAGCCGCCGTGCCCGTAGGTGAAGTAGCGCAGGTTCTTGTCGTAGCTCAGCGCGGTCACGTTCAAGCCCGTGGTCAGCGAGGAGTTGGCGCTGCGGTCCAGGCGCCAGTACAGACCACCGCCGCCTTCCACGCGGGTGTTGGTGGCCACGTTGGTGCCGGTCAGGCCGTACAGCGAACCGTAGGTGTACAGGCCGAAGTCACCGCTTTCCCAGTTCAGGTCCAGGCGTCCGCCGGTGGAGGACACGCCGCCCCAGTTGTCGCCGCTGCGCGGGTCTTTGGTGCCGGCGAAGGACAGCAGGCTGTCCGTCACCGGACGGCGCGAGCCGTCCACCACCAAGGTCAGCTCGTCGCTGAGCGGAATGCGGTATTTCACGCCCCCGGTCACGTCGGACTTGTTGAAGCCCAGCGGCGTGGTGCCCACGTCCATTTTCAGGTTGACCGATTCGTAGCCCACGCTCAGGCCCACGCCCGAGGCGCTCTGGCCACCGGCCGAGCGATCAGGCAGTGCCAGTGAACTGACCGGGCCGCCGCCGAAGCGGCTCAGGGTGCCGTAGTCGAGGTCGGGCGTGCCCGCGTTCAGCGAGGTGGGGGTGATGCCCAGGGTCATCTTGCCGTCGCCGGCATCGAACTTGAGCTGCAGGGGGGCTTCGATGTCGGTGAGCTGGCTCAGGCCGGATTCACCCTGGCGCACGCGGGCCACCAGGCCCAGCGACACCACGGGAATGCGGTCTTGCCGGATGTCGTTGAGCTCCTCCAGCGCCGCGCTGCGTGGGCGGCCGCTGGTGGCGGCCGACAGGCTGGTGGCCTGTGCGATCTGGCTGGGTTGGGCGAAGCCGTTGTTGGCCGGGGCCCAGGCCGTGGCATTGCTCGGGGCCGGCGGCACGCTGCCGCTGTAGATGGCGGCGGGCTCGGGAATCGGTTGTGCCGCGTAGATCGGTGCCACCGCGGTGCTGGCAGGCACGGGCTGGCTGCGACCATAGCTGGCAGCGGCGGCCTCGGCCGGGCTGATCAGGCTGTTGCCGCCCTGCTGGCTGGCGACCCGGTCGGCGACATTGCGGCTGCTGGCGCTGCTGGCGCTGCTGGCACCACCCGCGTTGCCGGTTTGGCCTGTGATGCCTGTGTTGCGGCTTCGGCTGCTGGTGGCCGGCTCCGTGTTGTTGACCACGTTGCGTGGGCTGACGGCGCTGCCCGTGGGCACGGCACGTTCGTTCAGGCTGCCGCCGGAGGGCACCACGGTGCCCAGCGGGGCGGGCTTGTAGGTCTGGGTCTGGTAGTTGTTGGGGTTGGGCACATCCGCCACCAGGGCCGGGGCCGTGCCGGCACCCGTGGGGGGGTAGTTCGACAGGCTGTAGGCGCTGCCCGCGCCGGTCGCACTGCGGGCTGCACCTGCGGGCTCGGGGATCAGGGTGGTGGCCCGCGGTGCGGCGGCCACGGCGGGCGGTGTGCCCAGCGCGGCCACCGGGGCAAAACGCAGGGGCTCGGCCACCGGCGCCAGGGAGCTGGGGCCGATCGAGGTCCCCACCGGCACGGCCGTGGGCATGGCCCCGGGGGTGAGGGGGGCAAAGGGCTGGCGCTGGGGCTGGTTGTTGCGGTTGCTGAACGGGTTGGTCGAGCGCGCCTGCACCAGCGAGCCGCTGGCGGCGAGCTGGGCGTTGCGCTGCTGGTTCTCGGCCGCCACGGCGGCGGTGAAGTACTCGGTGGCCTTGCTGGTCTTGCCCTGGGCCCGGTACAGGCGGGCCGCCGCAGTCAGCACTTCGGGGTTGTTGGGCGCACGCACCAGGGCGATCTGGATGGCCGACTCGGCGTAGGCGTATTCCTTGGCCGAGATGGCCAGCGAGGCCGCGGGCAGCAGCAGCTGCAGGTTGTTGGGGTCTTTTTCGAGCAGGCGGTTGTACAGCGTGATGGCCTGCACATAGTCGTTGTTGGCGGCGTACATGCGCGCCAGCGAGCCCATCACCAACGGGTCGTTGGGGCGTTCCGCCAGCACCGGGGCCAAGGTGTCATAGGCGGCGGCCAGGTCGCCGGCCTCGCGCAGCGCGTCAGCCTGGCGCAGGGTGTAGCCCACGCGCAATTCGTCGTAGGCGGCGCGCTGCTGCAGCGTCATGGGGGTGCCCTGCAACTGGCGCAGGATGCCGGCCAGCTCCACGTCCTGCTTGGTCTTGAGCAGGATGGCCGCGTATTGCAGGCGCAGTCCGGGTTCGGGCTTGGCCGAGCGCGCCAGCAACTGGCGGATGGTGGCCATGGCGCGGTTGGCGTCGCCGGCATCGGTGTAGGCCAGGGCCACCGCACCCAGCAGCTCGGGGTCCTGCCCGGTGAAGGGCTCGACCTGGGCCAGCTTGGCCAGGGCTTCGGGCTGGCGGCCCTGCAGGGCCAGGGCCGAGGCGCCGTCGGCCTGCACATGCACCCATACGCGCTTGTACAGGGCGGCGATGTCGCGGGTGCGGTTGGCTTCGGGCACGCGCTCGAGGGTGGCCAGGGCGCCGGCCCAGTCCTGGGTCTCGGCCGACAGCAGGGCGTGGGCGTACAAGGCCTCGGGCATGTTGGGGTTGGAGATCAGCAGCCCGTCCATGATGCCGCGGGCTTCGGCCTTGGCCCCCAGCTTGATGTACAGGCGGGCCAGATCGAGCCGCACCCAGGCATTGGCCGGGTCGTTGAGCAAGGCGTTTTCCAGGGCCACGCGGGCACCGGTGTCGTCACCCCGGGCGGCAGCGGCCTTGGCCTGGCCCAGGGCCTGGGTGGCGCGCAGCCGGCCCAGGGCGCCGACCTTCTCCTGCTGGGTCGGGCTCATGCGCTCGACGATGCGCAGGGCTTCATCAGCCTTGTTGTTCTGGGCCAGCACGCCGACCAGGCCGCGCACGGCGTCCGGGTTGTCGGCCTGGCGGGCCAGCACGCGGCGGTAGGTGGCTTCGGCCGCATCGTACTGGCCTTGCTCGACCAGCACGTCGGCCAGGTCGTTCTCGGCCGTGGTTTCCTTGGGGTCCAGGCGCACGGCCTGTTGCAGGTATTGGCGGGCGGCGTCGAGGTTGCCGTTTTCACGCGCGGTGGTGGATTGCGCGACCAGGGTCCAGTAGGTGGCGCTGTCGAGCGCGCTCTTCCAGCGGCCGGCCTGCCCCTGGCGCGAGGCGCGCTCCAGGTAGTCGCGGGCTTGCGAGAAGTTCTCCTGGCGCAGGCGCAGCACGCCGAAGCCACCCAGGGCGTCGCCGTCGGTGGGGCGGGCTTCGAGCACACTGCGGAAGCCCGCTTCGGCGGCTTCCAGGTCGCCATCGTCCAGGGCCCGGAAGGCCTCCTGGGTGCGCTTGCGCAGCGGGTCGGCACCCGGGCCTTCGGGGCTGCGGGCCTGTTTCTGCTGGCGTTCGATTTCGCTCAGGCGGGACTGCACCGCGGCGTCGCCCGGGAAGGCGCGCAGGAACTGCTGGTACAGCGGGATGTCGGCGCTGCGGCTGCCGGTCCAGGCCAGGGCCTTGCGCCAGCTCTCGATGGCGGCGCTGCCGACCTCGGGGTGGCTGGCCAGCCGGGCCAGGTGGGCGATGCCCTCGCGGCGGGTGGCGTCCCGGTAGGTCAGGTGCTGGGCCAGGGCCAGGGCGATGCGGGCATCGTCGGGCTGCTCCTGGGCCAGTTGTTCCAGGCCTTTGCGCGCCGATTCCCAGCCTTGGGCGGTGCCGCCCAGGGTCTGGTAGTACTCAAGGGCCAAGGGGCCACGCGGGGCCTGGCCGCCCAGTGCGTTCTGGTAGGTGCTGACGGCTTCAGCCGGCTTGCCGGCCTTGGCCAGTTCGCGTGCGGTCTGCAGTTGCGGCCCGTTGCGCATCACGTTGATCGATTGCTCGATGTTGGCCAGACCCGGGTAATTGGGGGCGGCCTTCTTGAGCTGCGCGACGTACTTGGCGGCTTCGTCAAAGCGCTTGTTGCTGGCTTCGACCACGGCCATGCCACCCAGGGCTTCGGGCTGGTTCGGGTTGAGCTTGAGCAACTTCTGCCAGGCTTCGGCCGCACGCTCGGTGTTCTCGCGCGATTGCCAGTACTTGCCCTGTTCCAGCAAGGCTTTGACAGCGGGTTCCTGGGCGAACACGGCCGGCACACTCAGTGCGGCCAGCAGGCTCATGGCTAGCGTTTGGTGGCGGTTGAACATGCCTTCTCCCAGCGTAATTGCAATCTGCCCGAGGGCAGGAATTGGTAGCGTTTCTCGATCCAGCCTGTGCCGAACAAGCCGAGCACATGATCGTAATAGGGCAAACGGGCGGCGGGGTCAAACAGCCGGGCCTGAACCCGCTTCTGTTGTAGCAGCAGGGCGCTGTTGCGGCCGTCGGTCTGCAGGTAGGGTAGCAGTGCGGCGGCAAAGCCGATCGGGCCCATGCCTTGCACGGCGCCGCTGCCTGTCTGTACCTTTTCGGGGGGGAACTCGGCCATTTCGGTGGCCTGGGCCATGCCGCCCAGGGCGCGGCGCAGCGGGGTGGCGGCCGGGTCGGTGGGGGCGGTCATGCCGGCCCACAGGTAGGTGCGGATGGCGTCGTAGCTGCCCACGTCACCGGTCTGCGGGTCGGCCACGAAGCCGCCCCGGCCGTTGTCGGCCAGCCGCCAGGCCACCCAGTCGGGCGAGTAACCCCGCGGGGCGGTGTCGCTGATCAGGCGCACGGTGTTGCTGGCCAGCACGCTCCAGGGGCCCTTGGGGTCCAGTTGGGCAAAGCGGCGCAGCAGGGGCAGCGGCAGGTAGCTGGGGTTGAAACGCCAGAGTTTCTGGTCGGGGAAGCTGAAGCCGACCGGACCGGGCAGCAGCATCTTGCCGAAGCCGGGCAGCTCGATCAGCTCGTCCTGGATCACCCGTGCCAGCAGCGTGCGGGCGTCGGCCTCGTAAGCGGGCTTCTTCCACACCCGGGCCGCCTCGAGCAGGGTGTAGGCCAGCCAGAGGTCGGCGTCGGACGCGGGGTTGTTGTCGATGATGCCCCAGGTGCCGTCCTTGCGCTGGCCCCACTGCCAGGCTGGCAGGCGGGCCGCGATGTTGCCACCGGCCAGGTTGGAGACGGTCCAGCGCCACAGGCGCTCGAAGCGCTCAGGCTGGTTGGCCACGAGCGCGAAGAACATGGCGTAGGACTGGCCCTCCGAGGTGGAGTGCATCTGCGCCACGTTGAAGTCGACGATGCGCCCGTCTTCCTGGGCGAATCGTTCGTTGAATGTGTCCCACAAGGGCCAGTCGGTGTCGGCCCGGCAGCTGTTGGCCGTGGGCGTGCCGTTGGCCTGGGTGGGCTTGGCCGCGTGGGCGTGGGCACCCAGCAAGACCAAAGGCGCCACGGTCAGTGGCGCCAGCAGTCGGGTCAGAAAGTTTCGTCGGGGCCCCACCCCCGAAGGCGAAGATCGCGTTCGGGAGGGGCTCCAGGGGGTGGCGCTGGACAGGTTCTGCATGGACCTGAGGATCATCCCTGATTCTTGAGGCGGGCACGGGCTCGGGCACGCAGCGACAGGAACAGCAGCACGGCGATCAGCAGGGCGGCCAGGATGCCCAGCCCGAGCAGCAGCAGCGGGTTGCCTGACAGGAACCACTGCACCCAGGTCAAGGGGTCCAGGTGGCCGACGTAATAGGTCTGCTCGGCCACCAGGCTGTCGACCTGCTTGCCACGGATCACCGAGGTGCTGCCCTGGATTTCCTTGACCAGGTCGGCATCGAGCAGGGCGTCGACGATCTGGGTCATGCCTTCGGGGTTGTTGCTGGACAGCTGCACCACGCTGCGGCCGGCGCTGACGGGCGATTCGAAGCCGGCGATCACGCCGTCGTTGCTGTTGCTGTTGAAGGCCACCTGGTTGCGACCGGGCTTGGCGCCATCGCGCTGGCTCGGGTCCCACCAGCTGAAGACGCGGTAGGCGAAGTCGGAGATCTTGAAGCGACGCGCGCCAGTCTGGATGTTGACCGGGCTGGCATCTGCCCACTGGGCGAGCAGGGGCTGGTTGGAGGCCGAGCCGATCAGCACCACGTCCTTGCCGGCCAAGGCTTCGATCTGCTTGGGGGAGACCACGCTGACGGCGGTGGCGGGGTAGCCGGTGGAGCGGCCGAACACGCCCAGCAGGCTCAGGTAGCTGCTGTAGTCGCTGGCGGTGGGCTTCTCGGGCAGCACGACAGCGGTTTCGGACAGGTCGGCCATCCGGGTGAACGGGAAGCCACTGTTGCTGAAGGCGGCCAGATCGGGCATGGCCAGAAAGTGCGAGAAGCCGGAGATGTCGACCGTCGAGTCAGGCTCGACCGTGCCCCGCACATTGTCCAGCACCACGTCCTTGCACGAGCCTTCCTTGACCATGTCGTGGAAGTAGTGGAACTGCAGCTGGGTCTGGGCCGGCAGCTTGAACAAGGGGATGTTGAACTGCTCGCGCGCCGGGATCAGCTCGCCGGCCGGCAGCACGCTGCCCACGGCGCGCTCCAGCGCACCCGGGGTTTCGTGGCTGATGGCCAGCAGCGGCAGCGAGCGCAGGAACTGCTGGTTGACGTTGATGTTCAGCGTCGACTTGTCCAGGTTCGGGCGCGGGGTGTAGCGGTACTTCAGGTCGACCGGAATGCCCTTGGTGCGCCAGCCGAACAGGTCGGGCGGCAGGTGGAAGTTGACCCGGATCAGGTCAGGCGAATAGCCCGAGACGTTGAGGTTCTCCTCCTGCACCAGCTCGCCGAACTTGACCGGGCGGTCGCTGGCCAGCCAGTTGGGGGCGTCATAGGGCTTGCGCGGCTTGAGTTCGGTCAGGCTGGTGATGGTGGCCACCTGGCCGGACAGGGCTGGCGAGCCCACGGCCACGGCATTGGCCGCGATCTTGAGCTCCTTGCCGTCGCGACCCATCACCAGCAGCAGCTTGGCGGTGGCATCGTTGGGGTTGGGCACCATGGCCACGGTGGGGCCTTGCAGGGCCGGCAGGCTCAGGCCGCCCGGGATCTGCTGGTTGCCCACGGCGAACACGATGGCATTGCCTTGGGCCGGGATCTGGTCCTGCAGCGCCGGGAAGCGGGCGCCGCGGTAGCCGGCCAGGGCGCCGAACCAGGACGACAGCGCACCGGCCGCCTCCAGGGAGGCGGCGCTGGGGGTGCCGGCAAACACCATCGGCAGGGCCAGCGGCAGTGCGTCGCGGCGGTCAAAGAAGGGCTGGGGCAGCAGGGCCAGGTCGTTGGCCTGGGCGATCGGGGTGAGCGTGAGCTCCAGCACGCTGTCGTTGCCCACGTTGGCCCACAGGCTGGAGTGCGTGGGGTCTTCGCAGTCGCGGGTGTAGTGGCCGATCAGCTCCAGGTTGAGTCGGTTGAACTCGGTGATCAGGCGCGGCGGGATGACGACCTCACGCTGCAGGTTCTGGCCGGCCTGCTCGGTGGGCACGGGGATCGTGGCGGCCACCTGTTCGTTGACCATCACGTTGATGTGCGAGAGCTGCGGGATCAGGGACGGCGAGTAGGCGTAGTTGATCTTGAGCTTGGCACTGGTCACCACCTGGTCGGCCCGGATGCTGAAGGTCACCCCGCTGTTGCCGCGGATGCCTCGCAGCTGCAGCGGGAACAGGGCGCCCAGCTGCTTGAGCGAGAAGGTGGCGGTGCGCGCATTGGATGCGCGGGCGCCCGGGGTCTCGCCGGCTTCGGCCGCCGTCTCGGTGATGATCCGGCTGCTGCCTTCGCGGGCGGCCACGGAGGCGCGGGCCTTGGTGGCCGCCTCCGCGGGCTGCAGGCCGGGGGCGGCCAGCAGCAGTGCAATGGCCAGAATGACCGGTTGCAGGGGCACGCGGTGGCCGGCGCGGGAAGAGTGGCCTTGAGAGGTGGTGTTCGTCATGGTCTGTGGGCGTTGGGTCACTTGGCGTTGGAGGTCCGGCGCAGGCGCAGCGATTTGGCGATGTTGCTTGCCAACTCATTGATGCCGCGCACACCGATGGCGAGCACGCCGCCGAGGGAACTGAGGGGTTTGTCCTGCTGGCGCTGGCCCCAGGTGCCGACCCAGGCGTCGGCACGCGAGAAGGTCAGGGCCGCCAGCTCGGCCTGCTGGGGCAGGCTCAGGTTGTCGAAGCGCACCCCCAGCCGCCCCTTGCCGCCGAAGGTGACGACGGCCGGGAACACACCTTCTTCGTCCGAGCGGAACAGCGACACCTGCAGCTTGGTGCCGGTGGGGATGTGCACCCCGTCCGGCACGGTCAGGCCCAGGCCCTGCTGCGAGAAGTCGTCGGTCTGGCAAGTCAGCACCTTGCCATCTTCGAGGCGGATCGCGGCGGGCAGTGCCGCAGCCACCCGCGGGGTGACCCGCACCTGGCGGCTTTCGCTGGCCACGGCCAGGCTGGCGCTGGACAGCACGATGTTGTAGGCCGTCCACAGCATGTTGATGAACAGGGTGGTGATCTCGGGGTTGTCCAGAAACACCATCTGCCACACACCGACCGCGAAGCCGAGCAGGTTGGCGATCAACAGCACCAGGTAGGGGCGGGCGATGCCCCAGTCAAAGTAGGCTTCTTCGATCACACCGCCCTTGGCGGTCACGTTGAACTTGCCCAGCTTGGGGTTGATGAAGGCCATCAGCACCGGGCGCATGATGTACCAGGCCAGCACCGACTCATACACCTCGTTCCAGAACGAGTAGCGGTAACGGCCCTGGATGCGCGAGTTGGTGATGCTGGCGTGGGCCAGGTGAGGCAGGGCGTAGGCCGAGATCATCAAGGCGGTGGCCTGGAACACGTGGGCGCCGAACAGCAGGTAGGCCAGTGGTGCGGTCAGGAAGATCAGGCGTGGCAGACCGTAGAAGAAGTGCAGCAGCGCGTTCAGATAGCACAGGCGTTGGCCGATCTTCAGGCCCGGGCCGAACAGGGGGTTGTCGACCCGTCCGATCTGCGCCATGCCCCGTGCCCAGCGGATGCGCTGGCCGATGTGGCCCGACAGGCTCTCGGTGGCCAGGCCCGCCGCCTGCGGGATTTCGAGGTAAGCCGTGTTGTAGCCCTTGCGGTGCAGCTTGAGCGCCGTGTGGGCGTCTTCCGTCACGGTCTCGATGGCCACGCCACCGATCTCCATCAGGGGGGCCCGTTTGATGATGGCGCAGGAGCCGCAGAAGAACGAGGCATTCCACAGGTCGTTGCCGTCTTGCACCACGCCGTAGAACAGCTCACCCTCGTTGGGGGTGCGGTGGAAGGTTTCAAGGTTCTTTTCGAAGGGGTCGGGCGAGAAGAACACGTGCGGCGTCTGCAGCATGGCCATTTTCTCGTCCTTGAGGAACCAGCCCATGCAGACCTGCAAAAAGGAGCGGGTCGGGATGTGGTCGCAGTCGAAGATGGCCACGTACTCGCCGTCGGTGGTGGCCAGGGCGGCATTGATGTTGCCGGCCTTGGCATGGCGGTTGTTGCCACGGATCTTGTAGCCCACGCCCACGTCTTCGCAGAATTTGCGGAAGTCGGAGCGGCGGCCATCGTCCAGCACATACACCTTGAGGCGGTCAGCAGGCCAGTCCAGGCTCATGGCCGAGAACACCGTCTGCTTCACCACCTCGAGCGGCTCGTTGTAGGTGGGGATGAACACGTCCACGCTGGGCCAGGTCGACGAATCGGCGGGCAGGGGGACCGGCTTGCGACCCAGGGGCCAGATGGTCTGGAAGTAGCCGATCAACAGCACGGTGAAGGCGTACAGCTCGGCGGCCACCAGGCCGAAGCCGAAGAAGGCGTCGAGCGGGTTCTCAAACCCCACGGTGTCGGTCAGGCGCCACCAGATGTAGCGCGTGGAGGCCGAGATCGACAGCGTCATCATGGCCAGGGTCGTGACCCGGCCCTTGGTCCGGCGCAGCAGCAGGGCCACGGCAAAGGTGGTGCCGGCGAAGATGGCCTGCTCGGTCAGGTCCAGCGGCACGCTGATCACCAGCAGGAACAGCAAAAAGGCCAGGATCCCGGTGACGTACTGGGCCACCGGGTGGTTCCAGATCGGGGATTCCGTGACGCTGTTCAGAAAGCGCCCCCAGCGTTTGCTGGGATCGGCCTGGGTGTCTTCGGGCGAGCCGACCGCAGGGGGTCTGGGGGGGGCGGTGGTGCTCATGCGGTGGCGTTCCTGGTGGGCAGGCGCTGGGCGATTTTTTCGGCACAGGCCCGGAAGTCATTGGCGGCCTGGCTGCCCGATTCGTAGTCGAGCACGCACAGGTCGTTGGCCAGGGCGTCACCGACCGACTGATCCTGGTGGATGATGCCCACCACGCGGTCGCCGAAGCTGGACCGGATCACGTTGGACACGTCCTTGCTGAGCTGCCGACTGTTGTTGGTCTGGTTGACCACATACAGGGCTTCTGAGAAGTTGGGCTGGCCTGCGCAATAAGTCTGCACCAGGCGCTGCATCAGGGGCAGGGCCGCGTACGACGCGGCATCCGCCAGCACCACCACCAGGGCCAGGTGGGCTTCGGCCAGGGCCTGCTTGAGGTAGACGGATGGGCCCGGCGGGGTGTCCAGCAGCACCACGGCGTCGGGCGGCAGGTTCAATTCCTGCAGGTGGTCGCGCAGCCAGAACAGGCGGGTCTCGATCAGGTGTTCGAAGCGGTCGCGGTCGTCCTCGTTGACGACCCCGTAGGGCAGCACATACACGCCGGTGCGGCTTTCGAACACCACACTCTTCCAGCTCTGTTGCGCCAGAGAGGCACGCGAGATGCCTCGGAACTCGCTGGGGTTGATGCCGAAGTGCAGGCCCAGCGCATTCTGCGGATCCAGGTCCAGCACCACCACGGTGCGGCCCTGGCGCGCCAGGGCGCAGGCCAGGTTGGCGGTGACCGTGGTCTTGCCGACCCCGCCTTTGGAGGAAACGACGGCCAGCACTTTCATGCGCCACCTCGCAGGTTCTGCCACAGGGCGCTCAGGCCGGACTGCGGCGGCGGTGCTGCGACCTCGGTCCGTCCGGCCAGGCGCGCAAAAATACCTTGCAGTTCCGTGGCCGGCGGGGTGGCCGCCGCAGGTGCTGGTGCTGGCCGCGCGGCCTGCGCCAGCCCGGCCAGGGGCGAGGTGCCCGCTAGGGTCACGGGGGCGGCGGTGGAGGTGGGTGGTGCAAACGCTTGTGCAGGTGCAGGTGCAGGAGTTGGCGCCGGCAGCGGGGCTGAAACCGCTTGCACGGCAGGTTCAGGCAGGCGGGCCGCTGCGGCCGGTGGCTGCGGTGCGGGCGCCTGCGCCTGCAAGGTGGGAGCAGGTGCGGTTGCGGGGGCGGGTGCGGTTGCTGAGAAGGCGGCCATCACCACGGTGGGCGCGGCGGGTGCCGGTGCCGCCTGGAGGGCGGCTGGGGGTGTCAGGGCGGGTGCAGCCACTGCGGGGGCTGCTGCCGGTGGCGTTACCGTTGAAACGGGGGCGCTGGCTGGCGCGGCCGCCAATGCAGGGGCCGGTGCGACCAAGGCCAGTTCGGCCGCACTCAGGTGCTGGCCTGTCGGTGCCAATGTCTGGACGGGCGGCGCGACCGGGGCGGGGCGGAACTCGATCGGCCCGGAGATGACGGGGGCTTCTGCTGCGGCCACGCCCGGGGCCGTGGCGGCGGAGGACTGGCCCAGTTCGAGTGCCGACAGCAGCGGCCAGCGCTTCTTGGCTTGCTGGGCCGATTGCTGACGACTCAACTCCTGGTAGTCATCAACTTGTCCGCCGAACTGTTGGAACAGGTTGACGATGTCTTCAGATTTGGTCATTGGGGCACTCTTTGACAGGCTTCAGGGCCTTGGGCGGGCTCATCGGCCCAGCCGGAAACTGACACTGCCCCAGCCGTCTGTGGCCTGGGTCTGACTGACCGAGAGGCCGGGCGCACCCTGCTGGTCAAACCACTGCTGGTAGACGCCCTCCAGGAAGCCGGTGGCCCAGTCCACGGCCGGGGCGCCGAAGGCGGCGGTCAGGGGGGAGCAGAAATGATTGATTTCCACATGGTCCGCGTGTTGCACCAGGCTGACCCAACCCCAGTCGAGGTCTTGCCACTGGCGCGACATGGCGGCTTGCACGCCGTCCAGCGTGGGTTGAGGTGGCAGGGGCAGTTCTGTGGCGAAGCGCAGGCCGATGCGGCGGCTCAGGGTGCGCAGGTCGGCGGGGGAGAGGGCGGTGGCGAATTCAGCGGCCAGTGCGTGAAGGAAATGTCGCCATTGACGGGCGCATTGCTGACGTGCCAAGTGGTCAGATACGTCTGTCGGGTGGCCCGAATTGACATCGCTCATGGCAGTTCCCTGTTCTTAAATGTTATGAGATGTATCCGGCACACGAACTTTTGTCCATGCCCCCCACCGCAAATAGTTGCTAAATGTTAACAAAACATGCCGCAGTCGTCGTGTGAAATTGGACACGATCTGGGCGTCTGCCGAGGTGGTCTGGGTACTTTTACAGTAAAAATTGATTCTCTACTACCGGTTGGTGTGACCGATATCTTTTTATGTCTGCCAGCCGGTGCGTTTTCTGGGTATCACCGGAGAGGGCTTTGGTAACAAATACGGCCCGGCAGATTCCCAATGCCTGGGGAATTGCAGTTACATCGTGTTCCCCTCGGCAGGTCTGACTCAAATCGGTGCCTGCCTGTGCCGGGTCGTGGCGGGTTTTGGTGCGTGCGAGTTGGGCTGGCCCGGCTTTCTGCCAGATCTGGTGCGTTTTGGCTGGCACGGATTTGGCTTATGGGTTGTCTGAAATTGACCATTTGGTTAGGTTTTGGATTGCCCCATGTCGTCTGTTCTGATCGAAACACCTGCTGCCACCCAGGCCGTCGTGCCCACGGCGCGCCGCGCCGTGGAGGTGCGTGCCGCCAGCGTGATCTACCCGGCCGCCGACGCCCCCGTGCGGGCGCTGCAGGAGGTGGACCTCACCATCGCCCAGGGTGAGTTTGTCTCGCTGATCGGGCCTTCGGGCTGCGGCAAGACCACCTTGCTGCGCGTGATCGCCGATCTGGAGCCGATTTCGGGCGGCGAGGTGCTGGTCAATGGCGTGAGCCCGCGTGAGGCGCGCCAGGCCCGGGCCTATGGCTATGTGTTCCAGGCGCCGGCCCTGTTCCCGTGGCGCACCGTGCTGGCCAATGTGATGCTGCCGCTGCAGATCCAGGGCCGGGCCAAGGACGAGGCCCTGGCGGTGGCGCGTGAGCAATTGGGGCGGGTGGGCCTGGCCCAGTTCGAGAACAAATACCCCTGGCAGTTGTCGGGCGGCATGCAGCAGCGGGTGTCGATCGCGCGGGCCATGGCCTTCGAGCCGCGCATCCTGATGATGGACGAGCCCTTCGGCGCCTTGGACGAGATCACCCGCGACGGCCTCAACGAGCAGTTGCAGCAGCTGTGGTGCCGCGAGCGGCGCACGGTGGTGTTTGTCACCCACTCGATTTCCGAGGCGGTGTACCTGTCCACGCGCATCGTGGTGATGTCACCGCGCCCGGGTCGCATCGTGAAGGTGATCGAGTCGCGCCTGCCCGATGAGCGCCACCTGGGCCTGCGCGACACGCCCGAGTTCATGCAGATGGCGCACGAAGTGCGGGAGGCACTGGCCGATGGGCACCACTGACGCAAGGCGGGGCGGCTCGGTCGGGCCGGTGGCGGTGATCGTGGTGGCCATCGTGCTGCTCTGGTACGGCCTGGCGGTCTGGCTGAATGCCCCCGGGGCCATCGAGCGGGTGCTGAACCCGCGCGGCGCCTGGGACTGGACGGACCTGGTGCAGACCACCTGGGCCCTGCAGCGCCCGGTGCTGCCCGCGCCGCACCAGATCGCGCTGGACTTCTGGTCCAGCCTGGTGGACTGGCCGCTGGATTCGCCGCGCAACCTGCTGTTCCATGTCTGGGTGACCGGCCAGTCGACCCTGCTGGGCTTTGTCATGGGCACGGTGCTCGGCGGGGTGCTGGCAGTGCTGATCGTGCATTCGCGCACCCTGGACCGGGCCTTGCTGCCCTGGGTGGTGGCCTCGCAGACCATTCCCGTGCTGGCGATCGCACCCATCGTGCTGGTGATCCTGGGCAGCCTGGGCTTCAGCGGGGTGTTGCCCAAGGCGGTGATCGCGATGTACCTGTGCTTTTTCCCGGTCACGGTGGCGGCGGTGCAGGGCCTGCGCTCGCCGCAGCGCATCGAGACCGAGTTGATGCACACCTACGCGGCCAGCCGCTGGCAGGCCCTGTGGCTGCTGCGCCTGCCGGCCGCCTTGCCCTTCGTGTTTCCGTCGCTCAAGGTGGCGATTGCCGCCGGCCTGGTGGGGGCCATGGTGGCGGAGTTGCCCACCGGGGCCCAGGCCGGCCTGGGGGCACGGCTGCTGACCGGTTCTTACTACGGCAACACGGTGCAGATCTGGTCGGCCCTGCTGATGTCGGCCCTGCTGGGCCTGGCCCTGTCGGGCGCGATGGCGGGTCTGGAGCAATGGGTTTTGCGCAACAGGAGGCGTTCATGACAAGCAGGGCAAGCCCCGAAAAAAGGCGCCAGGCCGGGCAGTTCACCGCCGTGGCCGCGCTGGCCTTGTGGGGGCTGTGCGGGCTGCAGCCGCTGATGGTGCTGGAGGCCGAGGGTGCGGCACCGGCCCTGCAATCGCTGCTGGCCCAGCCTGCGGCCTGGCTGGCCGCCCTGCTGGGCGTGCTGGCCGCCGTTCTGGGGCTGCGCCCCAGCGGCCGTGGGGCCTCGCTGGGCCTGACCGCGATGGCCGCTCTGGCCGCCATCGGCTGGTTGCAACTGCCGCCGGCCCAGGCGGGCGCACCGGCCGCGGCCGGTTTCTGGTTGGGGGCCTTGGGCCTGGGGGCGCTGGCGGTGCTGACCATCCAGCGCTGCGCAGCGCTGGAGGGCCGGCGCTTCGATGCGGCGCTGGCGCCGCTGCTGTTCGGCCTGTGGGTGCTGTATGCCTGGCAGTTGCTGACCGTGGCATTGGAGGTGCCGAGGGTGCTGCTGCCGCCACCGGCCGGGGTGCTGGAAGCCTTGTGGACCCATGCAGCCACCTTGGGCGGTGACTTTGTGCAGACCGTGCTCAAGGCGGTCGTGGTCGGCTGGTTGCTGGGTTCGGGCCTGGGCTTTGCCGTGGCGGTGGCCATCGACCGCCAGCCCTTTTTGCAGCGCGGCCTGCTGCCGATTGCCTCGCTGACCAGCACCGTGCCCCTGGTGGGGGTGGCGCCGATTGCGGTGATGTGGTTTGGCTTTGACTGGCCCTCCAAGGCGGCGGTGGTGGTGCTGATGACCTTCTTCCCCATGCTGGTGTCCACGCTGGCCGGGCTGCAATCGGCGGGCCGGCTGGAGCGCGAGCTGATGCACAGCTACGCCGCCAGCTATGGCCGCACGCTGTGGAGCCTGCGCCTGCCGGCGGCTTCGCCCTTTGTGGTGGGGGCGCTGAAGGTGAATGCCACGCTGGCCCTGATCGGTTCCATCGTGGCCGAGTTCTTCGGCTCGCCCACGGCCGGGCTGGGCTTTCGCATCTCCACCGAGGCCGCGCGCATGAACATGGCCCTGGTGTGGGGCGCCATCACGGTGGCGGCGGTCACCGGCTCGCTGGCCTACGCCTTGCTCGTGCGCCTGGAGCGCCGGGTGGCGTTCTGGCATCCCTCGGTGCGGGGCTGAGGCGGCCAGGCCGGCTGCGCATCGCTTGTTTGTTTGTTTGTTCTGTGTTCTTTCACCCCTGTCTGTCTTTTTTCATCACAAGGAGCGTCCCATGAAGAGTTCTTTTCGCTTGTCCGGTTGCGTGCTGGCGGCCTTGCTGGCCTTGGGCGGTGCCGCCGCGCAGGCGGCCGACAAGGTCACGGTGCAACTGAAGTGGGTGCCGCAGGCCCAGTTTGCGGGCTATTACGTGGCGCAGGCCAAGGGCTTCTACAAAGAGGCGGGGCTGGACGTGACCATCAAGCCGGGTGGCCCCGACATCTCCCCGGTGCAGGTGATCGCGGGCAAGTCGGCCGATGCCATCGTCAACTGGATGCCCGACGCCCTGGCCGCCCGCGAGGCCGGCGTGCCCCTGGTCAACATCGCCCAGGTGTTTGACCGCTCGGGCCTGATGCTGACCTGCAAGAAGGCCAGCGGCGTGAGCAGCCCGAAAGACCTCAAGGGCAAGACCCTGGGCGTCTGGTACGGCGGCAACGAGTACCCCTTCCTGAACTGGATGGCCAAGCTGGGCTACAAGACCGACAGCGACATCAAGATCCTGAAGCAGGGCTTCAACGTCGACCCGCTGCTGCAGAACCAGGCGGCCTGCATCTCGACCATGATCTACAACGAGTACTGGCAGGTGGTGGATGCCGGCGTCAAGGAAAGCGATCTGGTGACCTTCTTCTATGAAGACCAGGGCGTGGCCTCGCTGGAAGACGGCCTGTACGTGCTCGAATCCAGCCTCAAGGACAAGGCCTTCGTGGCCAAGATGGGCAAATTCCTGAAGGCGACCTTCAAGGGCTGGAACGAGGCCGTGAAGAACCCCGAGGAAGCCGCCAAGATCGTGGTGGCGCAAGACAGCTCGGGCAGCGCCACCGTGGCGGTGCAAAAGCGCCAGATGGAAAACGTGGCCAAGCTGATCACCAAGGCTGGCACCGACAAGATCGGCTACCTGGACCCGGCCGCCTACGAGCGCACGGTCAAGGTCTTGCTCAACGGCGGCAGCTCGCCGGTGATCAAGAAAGACCCGGGCAAGGCCGCTTACAGCCATGTGGTGTGGGAGGCCGCCCAGCATTGACCGGGGCGGCCAAACTGGCCGAAGCCGGCCCGCCTGGTGCGGGCCTTCGGGGCCTGCTCTTGACGGCGGGCCAGCCTGGCGGGCAGCGTATCCTTGACCCCTGTGTGTTTGCGCAGGCGTCCGATGGGGCGCTGCCCGTTTTTTCTTCCGAAGAGATCCCATGCCTCCCGTCCCCAAGCTCCCCTCTGCCCAGGTGGCTTCTGCCGCCACTGGAACCGCTGCCGAGGCTGCCAAAGGCCAGATCCGACAGGCCAACGAGAGCCTGATCCTGGAGGCGGCCGAGCGCGTGTTTGCCGGCGCCGGCTTCAGCGGCGCCACCATGGCCGCCATTGCCGAGGCCTCCGGCCTGCCCAAGGCCAATCTGCATTACTACTTCGGCAACAAACAAGAGCTGTACCGGGCCGTGCTGGCGCGCACCCTCAGCGACTGGCTGGCGCCCACGCACGGCATCACGCCCGAGGCCGACCCGGCCATGGCCCTGGGCGACTACATCCGCGACAAGATGCGCCTGTCACAGCAGCGCCCGCATGCCTCCAAGGTGTTCGCCAACGAGTTGCTGCACGGGGCCCCGGTGTTGCAGACCCTGCTGGAGACCGAGCTGCGCGATCTGGTGCTCGAAAAGGCCGCGGTGCTCGACGGCTGGGTGGCCCAGGGCCGCATGGCGCCGGTCAACACCGTGCACCTGTTCTTCACCATCTGGTCTGCGACCCAGACCTATGCCGACTTTGATGTGCAGATCGCCTCGGTGCTGGGGCGCAACGCCCTGACCCCCAAGGACTATGCCCAGGCCACGGAGCATGTGGTGGGCTTGATCTTGCGGGGGTGTGGATTGGCCACCTGAATGGCCCCCTGCGCCTGCGGCGCGGAGGGCACGAAGGTGTGGTTCAGCCCGCCCGCTCCAGCATGGCCTGCAGCAGCACATTGCAGCCTGCCGTGATGTGCTCGGGTTTGGCGTCTTCGATCTCGTTGTGGCTGATGCCGTCCTTGCAGGGGATGAAGATCATCCCGGTGGGGGCCAGCTTGGCCATGTAGACCGCGTCGTGGCCGGCGCCCGAGACGGCGGGCATGTGGCTGTAGCCCAGGCGTTCGGCGGCGCGCTGCACCGCGTTGACGCAGTCGGCGTGGAAGGGCTGGGCCGGGTAGTGCGAGACCAGCTCGACCTCGATCTTCAGCCCGGTCTCGGCCGCCACCTGGGCCGCGTAGGCGCGGATGTCGGCGTCCATCTGGTCGACCAGGGCGTCGGTGCTGTTGCGCAGGTCCATCGAGAACTTGAC
>NZ_JADZ01000031.1 GCF_000518645.1 Curvibacter gracilis ATCC BAA-807
TGGGCCTGGCGGCCCTGCCCGCCCCTGACCAGGCGCGGCTGGCCCGCCTGAATCGGCTGACGCCGGGCGACTTTGCCCTGCTGATGCGGCAGCACCGCTTCAAGCCGCTGAGGGATGCGCTGGCCTTGCTCAAGGGGCTGGAGGCCGAGTGCCAGTACAAGGGCGGCAGCACCGGCACCTATGGCTTTCTGTGACACTGACTTCAAGCCCCTCTTCTCTCAGGAGACCCTGCTCATGATCCGCCCTCTTTTGCTGACGAGCCTGTTGTTGGCGGCTTGGCCAGGCACGGCCGCAACCGCTGCGGCCTGCCAGGACAACGCCGAAACCCGTCGCAACGCCGATGGTTCGCGGCTGCGCGTGACAGAGCGGCGCTGCCCCAACGAGCCCTGCGCCCAATTGACGGTGTCCTATGCCCGGGCCAAGGGCCAGCCGTTTCGGGTGCTGGCCGAGGGCCGCCGCCCCAACGACGACGCACCCTCGCCAGCCTTGAGCCTGATCGACTGGGACCATGACGGCCAGTTTGAGGCCATGATCACGGGCCACACGCTCTTTGGCGCCAACACCTGGGTCTATCTGCTGGGCGTGAGCCCCATGCCAGTGCTGCAAATGCATTGGGTGTTCAAGGGTGTGGGCTACGAGCCTTACAAGCAGGGCCCCTACCTGGTGCAACCGGGTCACGATTCTGTCGCGGCCGACGCACGCGACTTCTACCGCATTCTGGTGCCGGGCAAACAGGTCGCTTTCAAGCCCGAATTCAGGGTGTTGGACCCCCACCCTGGCGAAAACCCAGCCGAGGTGCCCCCCTTGTGTCAGTTCAATTTGTCGAACCTGAATCCGTTTTCGGACGATTCGATCGAAGTGCGCATCCCGCGCAAGACGCGCAATCGAGCCGCCTATTGCGAGCAACTGGGACATCGGCGGCACTTGATTCCCCGTCCGCTGACGGCCAATGCCGATGACAGTGACGACGACAGCCCCAGCTACCGCGATGGCCCCGGCCCCACCCGGGTCATGAATCTGAATATCTCCAACGTGTTGGACAGGGATGCCGAACAGCGCTGCCCCTGGCCTGAGCCTGGGCCTGCGCGCGGGCCACAGGTCTGAGTTCGGCAGCGCGGTCTGCCGGGTCAGGTTTTCGTCAAGGACTGCGTCAAGTTTTGTCTTGGCTCGATCAGACAATTTTCAGCAGGGCCTGGCCCCTTAGGCCGACCCCCACCTGAATGGAGCGCAACGATGAACACCCGACTGACACACGCCCTGCGGCTGGCCTGCCTGGCCGCCTGCCTGAGCAGCCCGCTGCCGGGCCAAACCACCGTGACCACCGATGCCCAGGACAACACCCTGTGGCAGGACGCTGACGAGTCTTTTCGCATCGAATGGGCGGCCGATGGCACGCTGAACCGGGTCTCGGCCACCGTGTACCAGCCGGTGAATTTTCCGGACCGCCGCGGCATTGCCACCGCCCAAACGATTGCCGAAGAAAAGGCCAAGGCCCGCATTGTGCGCTACCTGGCCGAGCTGTCGAGTTCCGAGCGCAAGATCAAGGAAGTGAACAGCGAGATCGAATCGGCCAAACGCCAACACACAGTGGGTCAGGAAGAGCAGATCTCGCGCGAGACCGTGCGCAAGATGGAGTCTGAGCTGCAAGAGCTGACCAACTCGTATGCCTCGGGCACCTTGCGCGGGGTGATCCGCCTGGACAGCGGCTACGACGACAAGCGCGAAGAGGCCTGGGTGCGCGTGGGCATGAGCCGCCGCACCATCGAGGCGGCCCGGGCCCTGCAGCAAAGCCTGCACAACGCGCAGGCGGATCGGCCCGAACCCGCAGGTGCCCCGACACGGCCTGGCGGATCGGTCGCAGAGCCTCGCGGTTTTCGTCAACCTGCCGAGGTGCGTTTCAGCGGGCAAAAAGAATGGTGAATGCAGTGGCCACCCCGCCAATGCCCCCCGCGTGGCGTGAAGTGCTCAGGCGCGTTGCAAGCTTGCTGCTCGGGCTGGCGGCGCTGGCTTTGGGCCTGCCGCCAGTCCATTGCGGGCCACCCCCCCTGCCTTCCGGCCCTGAGGTTCAGGTGGAGGTGCGCGCTGAGGGGCCCGACTTTGCCTCGGCCCGCAACGAAGCGGTGCGGCAAGCCGTGCAAAAGGTGCTGCCCCAGGTGGTGACGACCGATCGCCGCATTCAAAACGACCAGATCGTGCTGGACGAGGTGCAGTCCAGCCTGAACGGCCATGTGCGCCACATCGAGGTGATGGACTCGGGCCCCAGCCCTAACGGCGTGTGGGTACGACTGGCCGTGACCGTGGGCCCACAGGCCGTGGGCAACTACCTGAACCCAACAGCCCCGCAGGCCGCCCGCTTCTCAGGCCAGGCCCTGAGTGGCGAACAAGCCCGCGAGGCCCAGGCCCGCGAGTTCAGAGAGCAGCATGTGCGTCATCTGCTGCAAGGCTTTCCGGCCCAGGCACTGCAGGTTGCGGTTCAGTCCATTCGGCCTGCCGATCGCGCCCCGGGAGGGCTGCAATTGCAAGTGGCCTACCAGTTGCAACCCGCCTTCCTGCAGCGCCTGCAACAGGGCCTGCAAGACATCGCCTGCGATCCTCGGCAGCCCGCGCAATGCGCACGCACCGGGCTGTGCTTTGATCGCACGGGCCATCTGCAATGTCTGACCTTGGCCCTGGGGCCGCCGGGCACCGAATACCCCTTGATCTACGATGCGTTTCTGGAACAGCCCCATGAGGGCTACCGCGAGCCCCCGGCGCGACGGCATCTTTCGTTCACCCTGTTGTTCCGCTTCAAGAACCAGGCGGGGCGGCGCACCGGCTTGCGGCCTTGCCATGACTTCGCCGTGCAGGTCGATCGGCAGAGCCAACGGATGCTGAGCATTCCCTACACCAACGCTCAGGACGACAGCCCTGTCCAGGTCATCACCCGGCAAGCGGCTCAACTGGATTTGAATACCTTCAGTCTCAGCCATTGGGTCACGGATCGCCCCGTCTCATTGGTGGTGGAAATTCCAAAACAGCTGCTTGAACAAGTGGACCTGGCCAATTCAAACCAGATCGAAGCCTTGGCAGTGATACAGACCGGCAGCGGCCGGTTGTCAAAGACGGGCCAGGAAGAGCCGGCCTATTTGTTCGACATCACGCAGCCTGCGGTGGTGGTTTCACGCAATCTGGAAGACGCGGGGCAGGTCTGCTCGTGGCGATGATCTCAGGTTATTTGCATGCATGACTGCTTCATCACTGGCCTGGCGATATCCCTTATGGAAGAACAGCCTGCTTAAATCCATATAGATAATATTTCGTCTGGAACTTTGATTCACCAGCAGGGTAAATTTTTGATTCCCCCTTCGTCTCCAAAGGATCTAAATAATCAAGACCATGATCCTTATAAAGCTGCTCAAAAACCTTGTCAATCTTGGTCCAGCCATCTTTTTTATTGATTTTTGGAACTGCATATGGCTTCAAAACAACCGGCGAGTCCAACTCTTCAATCCGAACAACATAATAAAGAAAAATGGTTGGAAATTTCAAAGATCCACCTTCACGCCATTTCTCAACATCTTCCCTGGATCTTGTTCGCACATCAGAAACCTGCGATACAAAATTACTCTTCAACTCAATCAAAAGCAGACATTTTTTAGATTCACCCTCTACTTTAAAGATAGCGATGTCGGCACGTTTTCTACCACCCTCGGGAGCCCATTCAGAGACAGCGACACAACCATCTGGCAGCATTTCTTGAATTTTGCAAATCAAACGTGCACGGAACGCCAACTCTGACCCCCCATTCAACATCAAAATAGCATACTCAAGCGAATTGACATAATCATCGGAAAGCATATTTTTTAATGCCAACTCAAACTTCTTAAAATTCATTCAAGACTCCAAGGCCGGATCAAAACAGAGGAAATTAGAGAAGGTATCGTATCTGAAAAAGAGCATCTCAAGAGGCGCTCTTTGCCATTTGGCATCAACAGCGACACATTCCGGCGCGGGCCGACAGAAACTGGCATCTTCTATATGACCTCGTGCCAATCATGTCCACGCTTCCAACCGAATTTATTACCCCTTTGCTGCGCCAGGCCGCGCAATGGATTGTCGAAGCTGATGCCTTGATCATCACGGCCGGTGCCGGTCTGGGTGTGGACTCGGGTTTGCCGGATTTCAGAGGTGCCTCGGGCTGGTGGCGGGCTTATCCTGGCCTGCGGGAGCGAGGCATTGGCTTTCAGGAACTAGCCTGCCCAGCGGCTTTTTTCCATGAGCCACGTCTGGCCTGGGGCTTTTATGGGCAAAGGCTCATCAGTTATCGGCAGACCCCACCCCACGCTGGTTTTGAACTGATGCGGCAATGGGCGCTGGCCAAATCGAAAGGCTATTTTGTCTACACCAGCAATGTGGACGGCCAGTTTCAAAATGCAGGGTTCTCAGCGCTTCATCTCGATGAATGCCATGGCTCCATCCACCATCTGCAGTGTCTGGCGAATTGCGAGGAACGCATCTGGTCGGCCGCCGTCTTTTCACCCCAGGTGGATCTGCGCACGCATCAGCTGACAAATGAACTGCCACGCTGCAGCGTCTGCGGTGACCTGGCTCGACCCAATATCCTGATGTTCAATGACTGTGGCTGGCAAGAGCACCGCCATGCCCTGCAGGCGCGCCGTCTTGAGGCGTTCCTGAACACCATGCAACGCCCGCTGGTGCTGGAGGTGGGCGCGGGAGAACGCATTGCCACCGTGCGGACCTGGGGCGAGCGCGTGGCACGCCACCATGCCGGGCGACTGATCCGGATCAACCCGGAAGCCCAGTACCAACGGCCGAACGGATTGCTTCACCTGCCGCTGGGGGGCTTGGAGGCCTTGTCAGGCCTGGAGTCACACATCGCGCAACTGCAAGGCGCCGCCTGATCACAGGGGCCAAAGCTTCCAGGCGGCGGCCTCGAAAAACAACTCTCCTTCGGGATGGGCCAATTCACCATCCCCTGGGATCAGTTGGGCTTCATCCCAGAATCGAATGGCCTCCCAGACCTTGTCACGGCTGGCAAGCAGCGACGGGTGGGCAAACAGCGACTCCACCTCCTCGGCACTCAGACAGGGCGCCCACAAAGGTGCCAGAGCAGTCTTTTCGGCCAAAGGCAGCGTGGGCCAGGCGGGCCCCAGGCAACTGGGCAACAGCTTCATCAGACGCGCAATCTCGTCCAGGTGCTTGGCGTCCTTGATGTTGAGTTGGGCGATCTTGGCGTGTGGGTCGTCAATCTCCACCCGAAACACCGCCCCTTGGCTGGCCACTCCGGACTCGCGGGCCTGCGCCGCGCTGGGCGAGGCATACACAGAATGGCGCCGGTTGGGGAAATGGGCCGGCCGACGCCATTCCCACAGGTTATCGACCAGGTAGGGCACATTGCTGGGGGCACGCCGTGTCGGCCGCGGTGTGAAGGGGTTGTTCTTTTCAGCGCCCAACACATCAAAACGGTAGATGACAAACATGTGCAAAAGCCTTTCGTTTGGAAATTTCAGAAAAAATCAGAGCCGCAGAGGCACCCCAATCCGATCATCAGGGCACAAGCTGGTATGCGGCCAAGGCTTGCTCAAGGGATTGATGAATGCGCTGGCGCAGCGATGCCGGCTCCAACACCTCGATCTGTGGCCCCTGGCTCAGGAGCCACCAACTGAGTTGCCAGGTGTCAGGCACCGTGGCACTCAGCACACCCCCTTCGATGCCCTGATCCGCAGAAAGCGCCGTTTCACCCAAGTGATGCGCCAGTTCCGCAGACACCTTGGCTCGCAACTGAATCAGCCCGTGAGATCCGAACTGCAGGGCCCCGTCGGCAAGGTAATCGTCCACATTGAAGCCGGGGGGACGATGCAGCTCCACGTACAGACGCCGTGCCACAGTGATGCGGTGAAGGGCGTATAGACGCACATCCGGGTAATCCCAGGCCGTGGCCACCAGATAGCTCACTGGGCCGCGGTTGACCTGTGCCAGCGGGTTCAGTGTCAAGGTTTTGGGGGCGCTGCCAGGGCCGCTCACATAGTCGACCTCTACCTGCTCGCTGGCCAGCAGGCATTCCTGCACCGTCTCCAGCACCTCGGCGTTGATGTCAGGTGCCAGCAGTGGTAGGGAGGGCTGGACCACACGCACTTTGTGCGGCCAAGCAGCGCTGTCGCCAAGATCGGCCTTCAATGACGCCAGCTTGTGCTCGGCGGAGGCCAGACGGGGGCCGAGCACGGTCAACCAAGGGGCCGGCAGCAAGGCCCCCAGTGTCTGTTTGAGCAGACACAGCGACAGCGCTTCTGCGGCTGTCAGCCCTGGAAATTCGATGCCTGCGCCTGTGGGCCAGCGCCAGCCATAGGGAATGCTTTTTTCGTTGCACTCCAACTGGAAAGCCTCGCGCAGCTCCCACAGGTCACGCTCCACCTGCCGCTTGCTGACCTCAAAGCCAGCCTGCTGCAAGGCCAGGGCCAGTTCAGTCGCTGAAGCTCCGGCCCCGCAGGAGGGAATCAGTTTGAGCAATTCCCATTGTCGGGCGAGGGTGCGGCGCGTGGGTTTGGCAGGCATCGGGCTGGGGCATGAAGGGGATGCCAGCCAGTATCCCACCGGTCAACGCCAAAACCCGTCGCGCCATGACCATGTCGTCAACGCTCCCGGTACAACTGCCCCACCGGGCTGGTCGTGCTGCCCATGATGAACATCGAGTACAGGCCATTGGAGGCCACGGCGATGTCGCTGGCGCTGTACGAGACGCCGCCGCTGACCGTGAGTTGGGTACTGCTGTACGGCGTGTTGCTGAGCACGCCCAGGCCTGAGCTGCCCAGGGTGACGCCGCTGACGATGGGCACATAGCCGATGCTCAGGGCGGTAGCCGCCGTGCTGGTGCCGCAGGCGTGGTACAGGCGCACGTTGGCGGTGGTGCTGGAGGTGGGCAGGCGGTTCGAGTCGGTCAGCAGCGTGGTCTGCGGCGAGGCCGGGTCGCCGTACACCAGCAGGGTGTAGTCGTTGCCGGCCGTGAGCGCCACGGTCTGGCTGGTGGTGGTGCCATTGAGGGTGAGACTGACAGGCAGGCTGCCCGAGGCCACCAGGCTGTAGGTGCCGATGGCTGGCGAAACCAGTGAGGACAGCAGGCTGATGGCGCTGCCGCTGGAGGTGACCGAGGCGCTGGCCACGGCCTGGGACGGCAGGGCCGACACCACGCGCAGGCGCGACTGGGTGTTGCGGTAGCTGGTGACGGTGCTTTGTTGCAACACCACGGTGGCATCGACCAGCACGCCGCCAGCGGCCGAGCTGAGCACCAGGGTCTGCACCGAGGTGGAGGCCAGCGTGATGCCGCTTTGCGTGAGGCGCACGTCGTCGCGGCTGCCAGCCCCGGTGACCACCAGGGTGTAGGTGCCCGAATTGAGGGTGTAGTAGCCCGCCAGCGTGATGCTGCTCAGCGAGACCAGCGGCGTGGCGCTGGACAGGGTTTCGCCATCGCCCAGCATGTAGATATCGATGTCATCGGCATCGGGGCACTGGTCGAGGATGCGCAGGTAGGCGCGGCTGCTGGCGGCCGAAGACTGGTTTTCGGTCAGGGTGGTGGTGTGGGTGGCGCCCGAGAAGCCCGCCACCACCAAGGTGTAGGGGCCGCTGGAGCCCGACAGGCTGAAAGACGAGCTGTAAATGGCGGTGCCATTTTGATCCAGCACCCGCACGGTATTGGTGTCGGTGCCCACCGAGACATAACTGCCCGCCTGGCCAAAGGCCACGCCCGAGCTGATCACGGTGCCATTCACCTCCAGCGACAAGGCATTGGGCGAGCTCACATTGGTGTTGAGCAGGCGAAGGTTGGTGTTGGAGCTGCTGCCCCCACCGCAGCCCGCCAAGGCAGTTGCGGCCAGGCCGGCCAGGGTGAAAGTTCGACGGCTGATGTCCATGGGATGTTCCTGCATTCAGACTGAAAGTTGGAGGGCGCGCGGAGTATCCCAGAAGACATTCAATATTTTTTAAAATACCTCCTGATTTATTCAATGCATATTTTTATATACATTAATTAAGCAGAAATATATTCTTCTTTACATAAAATAATAATTCAACCAATCCCTGTTTGCAAAGCAGAAACATTCGACGATTTGATTCACCGAACGCGGGAGTCTGTCGCAGACCGACTCAAAGTGCTGACCGAACCACACGTCTGGCCACCTCGGCACACGACTCGAACGAATCCTGAAACCCCTGGGCATCAATGGCCTCAAATTCATGACGCAACAAATCTTCCCGGGCGCTCAGGGTCTGCAAGAACTTGGCGCCATGGCGTTGCATGAACGGTTGGGCTTTGGCAATGGCCGCTGGATCCACCTGCGCCAAAGCACACAGATCGAAGATGTCGCGGGCCTTGGCGCGGTCGCCTCGGTAAAAGAACTTCTTGGCCAAGATCTCAGCATTGGATTCCACATGAAATCGTCGCCCCTGATACTCAGCCATCTCAAAGGGGTGCTCCGTCAAGGGCGTGCCGACCACGATATCGATCTCACCCTCATCCAGAATCAGTTTGATGGATTCGGCATTTTCGACATAGTCAGCCGAGATACCTTCTGCGACTTCACTGAGCCGCGGATTGACAAAGCCAAGGTACTGCGGATCAGGCACGAACAAATCAATGTCCTTGCTGAATCGATGGCCGATTCTCAGCATCAGCACGGTTCCCCCACCAAACGACCAAGAGGGCTTGTGCGCGACGCGTTCAAGATGGGCCATGAGTTCAAGCGCCTTCGGGAACAGTTTTTGCCACGGCCCCTGGCGCGTCAAATCAAGCTGCATTCCATATTTCACGTGTTGCCTTGAGTTGAGCCGCCATGCGGCGCATGTTGGCCCAAATCACCTCGCGCGGCAGGCGCTGCTCCAGATGAACCTGTTCAACGGCTCTGGCCATCAGGGCCAAAGGCAGCTCATCCAGGAAGGTGGCGATTTGCGGCGCCAAGGAGGGGGCCACAATTCCCGAGCTCAGAGAGTCTGCCAGAGCACTTGGCGTCAACGGCGTGCGAAAACTCACGCTCGCTGTGCGGGCTGCGAGCTCCAGGGGGGATTGATCGGAGTCGCGCAGGCGCGGGTGCGGCGGGTCGATGGTCAAGCCCAAGCCCAAGGCCTCCAGCAACGCTGCTGTTCGGCTCAGACTGAGATCTTTCACCGTGGCCTTCTCAAGTTGGTTCACCGTGGAACGGGACAAACCCGACAACTTGGCGAGCGCTTGCTGGGACAGGCCCATTTCCCGGCGGCGAGTCCGGACTGCGGAACTCAGTTCGTGGATCGCATACATGGGTGAAGACTAGCATTGCCCCTTTTGAATGTCGAATATATTCAACATTTCAAGGCTGGAACGCCACTTTCCCCATGGCTGACCTATCACCCTCCCCTGGTCAACGGGTCATCAGCCCCCTGCGGGCTGGGGCTGCAAGGGCAAAGTGGCTGGGCTGCTCAAGGGCTTGGGCTGCTCCCACCCCTGGGGCCAAGCGGGCTGGGTTTCGGGAATCAGCACATCGCGGATGGCCGTGGGCAGCTCGCGCTGGCGCGCCTGCAGGGCCTGGCGGCGCTCGGTGGACAAGGCCTCGCTGCCCTCGTCGTCGGTGACCACGCGGGGGCGCAGAAACACCATCAGGTTGGTCTTTTTGCGGCTCTTGCTCAGGCTGCGAAACATGGCGCCCAGCACCGGGATGTCGGCCACCACAGGCACCTGGCCGGCATCCGAGGTGGCGCTGTCTTCGATCAGGCCGCCCAGCACGATGATCTTGCCGTTCTTGACCGTGACGGTCGACTCGATGGAGCGCTTGTTGGTGGTGGGCCCGGCGTTGGTGGTGCCGGCCGCGGTGGTGGCGGCCACCGAAGACGACTCCTGGTAGATGGTCAGGCGCACGTTGCCGTTCTCGCCGATCTGGGGCTTGATCTTCAGGGTGATGCCCACGTCCTTGCGCTCGATGGTCTGGAACGGGCTGGAGGTGGTGCTGCTGGTGGTGGTGTACGAGCCCGTCACAAAGGGCACGTTCTGGCCCACCACGATCTTGGCCTCTTCGTTGTCGAGCGTGATCACATTGGCAGTCGACAGGATGTTGGTGCCCGACATGGTCTCCAGCGCCGAGGCGATGGTGCCGAGCGTGAGCGTGGTGCTGCTGCTGATGCTGAACAACTGCGACCACTGCACGCCCAGGTCCATGCTCTTGCTGGCGTCCACCTCCACCACCAGCGACTCCACATACAGCTGCGCGCGCGGCGCATCTAACTGGTCGATCACCTTGCGCATCTCCCGAAAGCGCGGCTCCGAAGCCGTGAGGATCAACGAGTTGGTGCTGGGGTCGGCCTGGATGCCGCCGCCCGTGCTGGGCTGGGCCGAGGCACTGACCGAGGGGCTGCTGCTGCCCTTGCTGCCGCTGCTGGAGGTGCTGGCGCTGCTGCTGCCCGAGGTCATGCTGGACGAGAAGCCGCCCGCGCTGTCCAGCCCCGTGCTGCCATTGCTGCTGCCGTAGCTGCCGGTGCTGCGCGAGCTGTCGGCCGAGGGGAAGGCCGCCCGCAACACCGTGGCCAGCTTGGTGGCATCGGCGTTCTGCAGGTGCACCACGTGCACGCCCACCCCGGTGTTGGGGCGGTCCAGGCGGGCGGCCAGCGAGCGCACAAAGGCCATCTGCTCGGGGTTGGCGGCGCGCACCAGCAGGCTGTTGCTCTGCTGGTCCACCATGATCGACAGGCCCGCCGTGGCGCTGGCTGTGCCCCCATTGCCTGATCCACTGGCCGAGCCCCCGGCCGCCACCGTGCCCGCCTGCGCGGCAGCGCCTGCGCTGGCGGTGCGCAACTGCGAATCGCCCAGGCGCTGCAGCGTGCTGACCAGGTCAGACGCCACCGCGTGCTCCAGCGCAATGATCTCGACATCAGTGCCGCTGGGCGCATCCAGCGATTCGATCAGGGTGGCCAGGCGGGCCAGGTTGCTCGCGTAGTCGGTGATGACCAGGGCGTTGTTGCCCGGGTTCAGGTTGATCACGTTGTTGGGGCTGATCAGCGGGCGCAGCACCGGCACCAGGTTGCTGGCGCTTTCGTGGCTGAGCTTGAACACCCGGGTCACGATGCGGTCGTCTCGCGGGCCCTCGGCACCGGCCACCACCGAGGCCGACTGCAGCTTGCCATCGGCCTCGGGCAGCACCCGGTACACGCCGCCGCTTTCCACCACCACATAGCCTTGCAGGCGCAACGCGCTGGCCCACAGGCTCCAGGCCTGTGATGGGGTCATGGGGTCTTCGCTGGTGAGCGACAGATTGCCCTTGACCCGGGCATCGAGCAGGATCTGCCGCCCGGTGATCACGGCCATGGCCCGGGCCACCGATTCGAGGTCGGCGTTGCTGAAGTTCAGGGTCAGGGTGCGCTCGGCGCCAGCCCGGTTGGCAGGGTCTGCCGACTTGGGGCGCGCCACCGTGCCGGCCCAGGCCGGTGCGGTGCCCTGCAACAGGGTCAGCAAGGCCGCAGTGGCCAGCAGTGAAAGACGTGGGGTCATGAGGCAAAAATGGGCCGCCCAAAGAGCCCTCAAGGCGCCTGCGGGCAGCGGGATGAATCAGCACAAGCCCCTGCACGGGGCCGCGCGCCGATTCTGAAAGCGCGCCTTGGCGCCCATGTGTGTGCGGTGTATAGATTCGTGAAGTGGCACGGGTATCAGCCCTCTTTCGAGGCGCCTGCTCTGCGTCGTCATGTACCGGTCGGTGAAGGCTTTGCAACAAGTCGGGTACATGCAACACCTGGGCCGCTGCGCGCTTGGCAGGCGCGCCCCCTGCTCCGCACAATGCAGGCCTTGATGGGGCGAGGCCACCACCCGGTGCTGCCCGGGGTCTCGCCTCTTTCTTCTTCTGGAGCCTGGATCCGTTTTGTCTTCTCATCACCTTAGCGCCCGGCTTGCGCCAACGCTGCAGGCTTCCCCCTCGACCGCTTTGCCGCCACACCGGCCTCAGACCATGCCCGCTCAACAATTCACCCCGGCCCGCGCGGCCCGCCCCACGCTGTTCGCCCTCTCACCCTTGCTGGTCGCCACCCTGCTGAGCGCCTGCGGGGGCGGCAGCGGCAGTTCTGACTACAGCTTGAGCGGCACGGTCAGCGGCCTGAGCACCAGCGGCCTGGTGCTGGCCACCGGCAGCCAGACCGTGAGTGTGGCTTCGGGCGCCACCAGCTTCACCTTCCCCAGCGGGGTGGGCAGCTATGCCGTCACGGTCAAGTCGCAACCCACGGGCCAGACCTGTGCCGTCACCTCGGGTGCCAGCGGCACGGCCAGCGCCAATGTGAGCAATGTGGTGGTCACCTGCCGCGCCTATCTGGCCTATGTCACCCACGGCAGCAGCGACACCGTCAATGGCTTCAGCGTCAGCAGCACGACCGGCACACTGACCGCCCTGAGCAGCAGCGGCAGCGCCCCCACCGCCTACCCGCCCACCAACATCGTGATGAGCAGCGATGGCTCGAAGGCCTATGTGAGCTTTCAGGACAGCCCCGTGATCGCCAACTACAGCGTGTCCAGCAGTGGCACCCTGACCCTGCTGGCCAACACCGCCGCCGTCAGCGAAACCCGCGGCATGACCCTGTCGGCCGACGGCAAGTACCTGTACAGCACCAACTACACCGACAAGTCGCTGGGCCAGTTCAGTGTGGCCAGCACCGGCGTGCTGAGCACGCTCTACCCCACCTCGGTGGCCGCCGGCAGCACCCCCCTCTCGGTGGCCACCACCGCCGACGGCAAGTACCTGTATGCCGCCAACTCGGGCGACGCCACCTTGACCGGCTACAGCGTGGGCTCGGGGGGCAACCTGAGCGCACTGAGCACCGCCAGCTACAGCCTGAGCAGCGGCAGCGCCCCGCGTGGCCTGGCCATTGCCAGCAGCCAATACCTGTACGCCATCCAGGCCGGCAGCGCCAAGCTGCTGGCCTACAGCATCGACTCGAGCACCGGCAAGCTGACCGCGCTGTCGCCCGCCTCGGTCAGCACCGGCACCACCCCCTATGCTGTGGCCCTGCGCTCAGACGGCCGCTGCGCCTACGTGGTCAACCGCAGCGACAACACCGTGTCGCAATACATCATCAGCTCGGGCGTGCCCACCGCCCTGGCCACCGCCACCGTGGCCACCGGCAGCAGCCCCGTGGCCATCACCCTGTCGCCCGACGACCGCTTCGCCTACGTGGCCAACAGCGGCGCATCCACCGTGTCGGTGTACAGCGTGGGCA
Organism: Curvibacter gracilis ATCC BAA-807; assembly: GCF_000518645.1. Classification (GTDB taxonomy): domain Bacteria; phylum Pseudomonadota; class Gammaproteobacteria; order Burkholderiales; family Burkholderiaceae_C; genus Curvibacter; species Curvibacter gracilis. Next base: position 13,210 of record NZ_JADZ01000031.1, read on the forward strand.
CCAGCTGCGACCTGAGCCTGGTCACCAACGTGGCCAGCGGCGGCAGCACGCCCACCAACATCGTGGTTCGCTGAGGCCTGGGGCGTGCGCCCTACCTTGATTCCCGAGGATGGATATGCACACGGATTCGTTCACGCCCGATCCGGCCCCCGGCACACTGGCGCCATGTCCTGAAGTTGAGTGGCTGCTCGGTCAGCCAGCCCATCCACAGTGACACCTCATGGCTCGCGGGGGTGAGCTTTGGCCCGGCGGCTTCGCCGGGCCTTTGGAATGGCCGTCAGGTGGCGACATCTGACGGCCGTTTTTTTTCTTGCCGGGCGTGAGGAACGGGTGGTGGTCGCGGGCGACCTGGCGGTGGGCGGGTCAGATGGCAGACCGCCCCCGGACGCAGGTCAGGGGGCGGCGGCGGGGGGCTTACTTGATGAAGCTCAGCTGCTGGTTGATCTTGTCGAGAATGGGCTTCTTCTTTTCGTTGAACACCGTCTTGTTCTGCTGGATCAGGTTGTTGCCCTGGGTGTCGATCGAGATGATCAGGGGGCCGAACTCACGCACCCGGTTGACCCAGAGGGTCTCGGGCATGCCGAGGTCTTGCCATTGCGCATCTTCGATGGCTTCGACCTGGGTGGCCGCCAGCACCGCACAGCCCCCCGGGAAGATGGCGTGCACGGCCTTGTGCTCCTGGCAGCCGGCGGCGGTTTCGGGGCCCATGCCGCCCTTGCCCACGATCAGCTTGACGCCGGTCTGCTTGATGAACTCGCGCTCGAACTTCTCCATGCGCATGCTGGTGGTGGGGCCGATCGAGACCATCTCGAATTGGCCGTCGTCCTTCTTGCGCACGATGGGGCCGGCGTGAAAGATCGCGCCGCCTTCCAGGTCCACCGGCAGCTCGCGACCCTGCTCGATCAGGCGGCGGTGCGCCACGTCACGGCAGGTGACCAGACGGCCGGTGAGGTACACCACATCGCCAACGCGCAGGTCTTGCAGGTCTTCGCTCTTCAGGGGGGTGGTCAGGATCTTCTTCACAGCACAACTCCATCGTGGGACAGGATTTCATAAGACAGGTCGGCGTTGACGCGGATCTTGCCGCGGCGATGCGCCCAGCAACCGGTGTTGACGGCCACGCCGATGGTGGAGGGGTGACGCGCGGAGGATTCGATGTTCACCCCCATCACGCTGTTGTTGCCCGTCAGCCCCTGGGGGCCGATGCCCACTTCGTTGAGGCCCTGCTCCAGCAGCTGCTCCATCAGCGCGGCGCGCGGGTTGCTGCTCTGGGAATCGACCGGGCGCAGGATGGCCAGCTTGGAGAGGCGGGCCGCCGTCTCGACCGAGGTGGACACGCCCACCCCCACCAGCAAGGGCGGGCAGGCATTGACGCCACGCTCGGTGATCACGTCCATCACAAACTCGGCCACGCCCTCATAGCCTTGACCCGGCATCAGCACCTTGGCGGCGCCGGGCAGCGTGCATCCCCCCCCGGCCATGTAGACGTCGATGGTGCAGCTGTCCTTGTCGGGCACGATGCGCCAATCCAGCCAGGGGATCTGGGTGCCGGTGTTGGTGCCGGTGTTCTTTTCGTCAAAGGTCTCCACGGCGTTGTGGCGCAGCGGGCCGAGCCGGGTGGCACCGGCCAGGGCCTCGCGCAGGATGTCTTCCAGTTCGCCCAGCAAGGGGAACTGCGCGCCCGCCTCGATGAAATACTGGATCACCCCCGTGTCCTGGCAACTGGGGCGGTCAAGCTTGTCGGCAGCCTCCTGGTTGCCATGCATCGAGTCGTAGACCGACTTGGCCAGGGGGTTGGTTTCGAGGGTGCGCAGATCGGCCAGCTTGGCCTTCACGTCGCGCGGCAGGCGCTTGCCGATGTAGGCCGTGAACTTGGCCATGGTGTCCGTGAGGGACTGAATGGCAACTTCCTTTTCCATGATGGACTCCTGAATGACAGTGTGGGGTTGTGGATGGGTGGGGGAATACGGGCCTCGCTCAGAGGCTGACGGGGCGAACCGGGGTGGCAGACCGAGGCTGGGTGCGAGACAACAGCAGGGTCAGCGCAGCAGACAAGACCAACAGCGCCGCCACAAACCACAGGCCCCCGGCAAAGCTGCCGGACTGGTCCTTGATCCAGCCGATCACCACCGGCCCCACGAAACCACCCAGGTTGCCGATGGAGTTGATGGTGGCAATGCCGGTGGCCGCCGCCGCGCCGGACAGAAACATGGTGGGCATGCTCCACAGCGGAGGCTTGGCGCAACTGATCCCGATGTTCACCAAGGTGAGTGCGGCCACCAGCCCCACCAGCGTGTTGGCGGCCGAGGCGATGACGAGCCCGATGGCCGCCGCCAGGCAGGCCAGCACCACGTGCCAGGTGCGTTCACCCGTGCGATCCGAATGGCGCGACCACCAGATCATGGCCAGCACCGAGACACTGGGCGGAATGGTGTTGAGCAGGCCCACCGTCATCGACGAGGCCCCCATCTGCTTGATGATCTGGGGCGCCCAGATGCCCAGGGTGTACAGGCCGGCCGAGGTGCCGAAATACACCAGGGCCAGGGCCAGCACGCGGGGGTTGGCCAGGGCCTTGAGGCCGCCGTGGTCATGGCTGTCGCCCTTGCCCACTTGCTCTGCCTTCATGGCGCCCACCAGCCAGGCGCGCTCGTCATCCTTGAGCCAGGTGGCCTGCTCGGGCTTGTCGGTCATGTAGAAGAACACGACCACGCCCAGGATCAGCGCCGGCACGGCCTCGATGATGAACAGCCATTGCCAGCCGTGCAGGCCCATCAGGCCATTGAGCTCCAGCAGGGCCGCCGAGACAGGTGAGCCCAGGGCCGTTGAAATCGGTGCCGCCGCCATGAACAAAGCCGTGACACCGGCACGGTGGCGGGCGGGAAACCAGTAGCTGAGGTACAGGATGATGCCGGGGAAGAAGCCCGCCTCGGCCGCCCCCAACAGGAAGCGGATCACATAGAAACTGGTGGTGCCTTGCACAAAGGCCATCGCCGCAGAGATGAGGCCCCAGCTCACCATCACCCGGGCGATCCACAGGCGGGCGCCCACCTTGTGAAGAATGATGTTGGAAGGCACCTCGCACAGAAAGTAGCCCCAGAAGAAGATTCCCGCCCCCATGCCCAGGATGGAGGCCGTGAAGCCCAGATCGTCTTTCATCGTCAGGGCCGCGAAGCCGATGTTCACGCGGTCGATGTACGCGATGAAATACAGCAGCATGATGAAGGGCACGATGCGCCACCCGATCCGGCGCAGGGTGCGCCGCTCGATCTCTTGTTCCATGATTTGTCTCCTATGTCCAGGTCTCTGCTGGGTCCACCGGGGTGCGGGTTCCAGAGTGGGGCGACTTTAGGTTGAACAGTCAGATCGATGAATCGACTTAAAATGAATACATAAGTGCATCAAACTGAATAATGAAAGAAGACACCGAGCTGGGTTTCTTTTGCCTGCTGGTCAAGCAGGGCAGCCTGGCGGCCACCGCGCGCGAGCTGAACCTGACGCCGCCCGCCGTGTCGCGGCGCCTGGCCTTGCTCGAAGAGCGCCTGGGGGTGCGCCTGCTCAACCGCACCACGCGGCGCATCAGCCTGACCAGCGAGGGCGAGGTCTACTTCACGAATGCCCAGCGCATCCTGAGCGACATCGACGAAGTGGAGCGCCTGGTCTCCAGCAGCCGCGCCGCCCCCAAAGGCCTGCTGCGGGTGAACGCACCGCTGGGGTTTGGCCGCTCTTACGTGGGGCCCGCCATCGCCGGCTTTGCCAAGGACTACCCCGAGGTCGAGGTGCAGCTGCACCTGACCGACCGGCCGGTGAGCCTGCCCGACGACTCCATCGACATCGCCATCCATTTCGGCGAGATGCCGGACTCACGCCTGGTGGCGCGCAAGGTGGCCGCCAACCGACGCCTGCTGGTGGCCGCCCCGGCCTACCTGCGCGCGGCCGGTACCCCCCACCACCCGCATGACCTGACCCAGCACCAATGCATCGTGCTGCGCCAGAACACGGGGGCCTACGGCCATTGGCGCTTGAGCAAAGGGGAGCGATCAGAAACCATCAAGGTGCACGGCAAGCTCAGCACCAACGACGGCGAAGTGGCGCTGGGCTGGGCCCTGGAGGGCCACGGCATCCTGATGCGGGCCGAATGGGATGTGGCCAAATACCTGCGCAGCGGCCGCCTGAAGCAGGTGCTGGCCGATCACGACACCCCGCCAGCCGACATCCACGCCGTGTTTTCGGAGCGGCTCAACCTGTCAGCCAAGGTGAGCTGCTTTGTGGACTACCTGCGCGATTACCTGGGGCGGCACGTGGATGGGCCGCGGCCTGGGGATTCGAATTGGTGAGGCGCTCCACCACCCCGTTGGCCCCAGTCCCCCCTGGCGTTGGCGCGAATGGCCTTGAACACGGCCAATGCGATGTCCGACCTGCGCATTCAGCGCCCCCATCCGCATCACCCCCGTCTCCTTTGACGGGGTGCCGGCCTGACGAGCTGCTGGGCCTGAGTGCCTGCATGCCCCCTGCCGTTCGACAAGGCCGACGTCATGCCATCGCTCATCTGGTGCTGCGCAAGCCGTGTGGACTCAGTGGGCAGACTCCCAGTCGGCGTAGGGCTTCCAGCGAACACGGCTGAGGCTGTCGCGGATGAAGCGATCAACCACCTCTTGCTGCAAGGGCCGATAAGTGATTTCGGCGACGACGGCTGAGCGTTCGTGAACGTAGGCATACCGCAAGAAGCGAGTCCCATCGGACTGCTCGAACAGGCTGAAGATCTCGGCCTCAAATCGGTCCACTTTGCGGCGCTTCATCGGCTGAAGCAGCCTCATGTTGTGAGCGCTACCGTAGTTGCGCTGGTACTGGGCTTCGTTGTCGAGTCGCTCGCGCATCAGTTCGGCCCTCTGGTCTTTGGGCTCAGGCGGACCTTTGAGCCGGACACAGCTCACCACGGCCTCCATGCCCTCCAAGCCCGTGGCCAGCTCGATCGAGTCTGGGACGGTTGACCACGTGGCAGGCAGCGGGATCGTGTAGCAGGCAGTCTCTAGGTTGGCCGCATTCACGCAGGCAGGCCAAACCACCGCGAGGGCGGCAAGGGGCTTCACCAACAAGGCATAAAAGGTCTTGCGCATGGGTTCAGGGTTCTTATCAAGTGGGACGTCGGCGCCGCCTGGTCACGGCTGACGCTGGTAGCTGACACCGTCAAAGAAATAGATCTGATCGCTCCAGGGCGGCACGCCGCCCACAGGCTTGCCGTCAGGGCCTTCGGTCCACGACTTCTGTCGCTGGCGCAGGTCGCGCAGGCCGTGGTGCCCAGCACCGGGCTGGACGACCAAAATCGAATGGCTGAGCGTCGCCGGAGCGCAGTCGTCGTTGCAGTCTCGAAAGTCAGAACGCTCGTCGACAGTCATCTCAAAGACGCGCCGCAGCCGGCTGCCGTCGAAATGGTAGAGCCACAGGTACACGAAGCGGTCATTCATCTGGGCGCCCCGGTTGCGGGTGCTCAGCCGCAGCCCAAGTGTCAGACCGCTCTCCACGCGTTCGGACAGGACAAAGCGCGTGTTGTCAAAGCGCAATGCCTCCAACGGTCCCTCAAGGCTCGGGCCTGCTGACACTTGCTGTCGCAACAGGGGCTGCCCCTCCAGCTGCAACTCGAGCACAAGCCGATCACCCTGTCGATCCTTGGCACCGATCCAGCAGGCACGGGCCACAACGTTGCGCCCCTGCCATGGGAAGTTCTGCACGGCAGTGAGGGGATCGGCGTCCGCCGATGACGGGGGGCACGCCGGCTCCAGCGCTGCACCTGCAGCCCCGGTGGACTGGGCCCAAGCCGACGAAGCAGCGGGCACCACGGCAAGCAAGGCAGTGGCCAATGCGAGCTGAAAAAAGAAAGAAAGGCGAGAAAGGTCGCAGAGGGATCGGATCATGACTGTAGAGAACCCTTCGGGGTTTTCGTCGATTTGAATCGGCCAACGAAGTATCGCCGCTCGCGGTCGTCCGGCCCGGCGCGGAACACCACGGTCTGCGCCAGCGCCAGCAGGCCTGATATGTGCGTGTGCCATGCAAAAGGTCGGATATAACGAAAGGGCGTGTCATGGCTCAACCACGCGACCGCCAACCAAGCCCTTCATGACCATCCAAGCCACCACCCCATCCTCAACCCGTCGCCATCCCGCCCTTCGCTGGGGCGCATGCCTCGCCATGCTGGTGCTCACGGCCGGCTGCAACTCGCTGCCGCATGACTTTTCGCCGGAACTCGACTGGGCTCCGCTGCTGGAGGGCAAGGCCGACCTTCAATTCAAGGGCGTGGTGATACCGGCCCCGATGATGGCCTCAGCCGGTTCGACGCAGAAAGTGACGCTGCAGCCATCCTGGCGCCGCGCGGAGTGGGGCAGGAACGACTTCAGCACCTGGGCCATGCCGCTGGTGGGCAGCCTGGTGCAGTCGGGTGCGTTCAAGGTCCGGGCGTTCCCCGCGCCCATGGGGCCGATGAATCAGATGCTGGAGGCGGTGCTGTTCATGCCGTCCACGCGCCCCGACATCTTGCTGGCGATGCCGGATACGCTGCCGGCGCAGGACCAGCTCTTGAGTGGCCAGGCCGGCAAGGGGCAGGACGGCATCCGCAAGATCCTCGAAAAGCATCGCCTTTGGTTCGTCCCCGCGCTGATCGACTACTGCCCTGGGGCCCCTGCCCCGGCGGACTGCGCCGCGGCGCGCGCCGTGGCCTCTCAGATCAACAACGCTGTGTTGGTGACCCGCCTGATTCCGGATCGCGACGACCTGGTGGTGGTGGCCGATGGCAAGGTGTGGGCCCTCGGCAAAGCCCGCCAGATCAGCGCCGGCGGCAAGAACTTTGAACTGGTGCCGGTCGCCTCCGAGCCTGGCATGCTGGAGCTGCGCCTGTCGCGCTGACCCCACGGCCGGACGGCGTCTTGCCGCGAGAGCGGCAACGCCGCCTCACAGCTTGACCCGCTTCAGCACCACAATCCCAAAAATGCCGGGCCGCTCCCCCACATCGGTCTGCGGCGTGTCTGGGCCTGCCTGCATCAGGCGGGCCTCCAGCAGAACGACCAGGTACTGCCCATCGGCGCCAAAGAACATCCCACGAGCCCTGTAGGTGGGATCGCTCAAGCCATGTTGATCCGGTTGCTCAGGCTGGATGTAGTGGCAGTCTGCGTCGTAGCGGCACTTCTGGATCTGGCCTTGGGCATTGACGTAGCCCTGCGTCAGCCTGAAATGGGTCAAGCCGCCAAAGCGCTGCGCTGGCGCGCTGGGGGTTTCATCCACCTGGCGCTTCACAGGCAGGCGGAGCGTCTCGGTGCCCCGCTCAGTTTCGACCTTGATCTGCAACATGCCGCTGAGCTGGTTCTCCAGCGTCAGCTCCACCTGGGCGTCGTGCACCTTGGCTTTTTCTTGCCGCAGCCATTTGTTGTAGCTGCCATAAACATTGCGCAGCAAGCTGGCCGATTCGAGCACAAAGCGCACGCTGCCTTTGTCTGACACATCACTCCAGGGCGTGACCTTGCCGGTCAGAAAGCGCAGGTATTGCTTGGGGTCGGTGTTGGCCTTGTAGCGGCGCTCCAGTGTTTCTTGCCCCACAACCACCCACCAGGGGTGTTCAAGCTTCAGATCGGTCGCGACCCGGTTGCCCAAACGGCAGCAGCGGGGCGAGCCCTGGGCAAAGCGCCCCCACCAGAGTTCACCGGTCTCGCCCCAACGGCCCTGCTCTGCAGCGGTGATCGGGCTCAGGTCCATCATCGAATCCTCTGGCCGGGCGGGCGGGCCCGCAAGGCGCCACAGCCGAAACCCCTGCAAACCACCCTCTGAAAAAGCCGCCGTCATGCCGTCGTTGCTGAGCTGGCTTTTGAGCGGGTCAAAGTCGGGCTCACCGCTGGGCAACACGGTGTTGAGCGTCATCACCGACTGGCCACAGGCCCAATCGATCTTGGCTGGCGCTTTCAGCAGCCACTCGGTATCGGGCTTGCGTGCCTCGCAGGCGATGACGGGGGCCGGCTGGGCCAACGCCGCAGGCGCCCCCATCCACTGGGCGGCCCAAAACAGGCCGCAAGCCAACATGACTCGCATAAAGGGTTTCCTCCTGGTGTTTTGTGTATGCGAATGATGCCTTGTTGAGCACCATGAACACCGACAATTTGCGCGAACCTCATGCCCCCTGGGCCGTGCGCCGAAATCGCCCTTTTGTGATCCTGCTGCCCTGGGTCCGGCTGATCATTCCGCGCAACGGAAGACAGCCTTCGGCTCGATGGGCGTTCTGCTTTCTGGCCAGACCAGCCACAGTTCATGCACCCGCTGCACTGTCTGGCAGCCAAGAACACACGAGGGGATCCCCCACATGAGCCGCGCCTACTCCGACATCGCTTTCACACCCGCCGTGCGGGCCATGCAGACCCGCATGGGCAGCCGGTCGGCCTACGCTGCGTTCGACCACGCCGAAGACCGTCGCCACACGCTGACCGAGCACGAAGCCGGGTTCATCCGCGAACGCGATGGCTTCTACCAGGCCACGGTCAGCGAGACCGGTTGGCCTTACGTGCAGTACCGGGGCGGGCCAGCCGGCTTTCTGCAGGTGCTCGATGCCAGCACCCTGGCCTACGGCGACTTTCGCGGCAACCGGCAGTACATCAGCGTGGGCAACCTGGGCGGCAACGACCGCATCTCGCTGATGCTGATGGACTACGCCAGCCGCCAGCGCCTGAAGATCCTGGGCCGCGTGCGCCTGGTCAGCGAAGCCGAAGACCCGGCGCTGCTCGCACGGCTCAGGGTGCCGGGCTACCGCGGCCAGATCGAGCGGGCCTTCGTCATCGACGTTGAAGCCTTCGACTGGAACTGCCCGCAGCACATCACGCCACGCTTCACCGAAGCCGAGATCGAGCAAGCCGTGCAACCCCTGCGCGACGAGCTTGAGCAGCTGCGCCAAGAGCTGGCCCGGCTGCGGGCGGCCTCAGCGCAACAGCCCTAGCCCACCCCGGCCACCCAACCCCACCGCCCCGGTGCGAGGCCACCGGGGTGGGCTTGCCCTTCGCGCCTCAACCCCAGGAGTTTCAACATGCACATCAAGCAAATGCTCACCAAGGCCCGGTCCGACGCCGCCATCACCCCTGTCGAGGCACGCGACGCGATGCTCGGCTGCTTTGTCACCATCCACGGCGAGACGCTCAAGCGCGGCGCCGCGCTGCTGGGCAAGCCCCTCAGCGACGAGCAGGCCGAGCACCATGCCACCGTCATCATGAAGGGCCTGCTCGGCCCCCAGTGGGACCGCCCGACAAAAGCGGCCCTCGCCGACGCGCGCATCCGCATGGATCAGAAGATGAACTTTTCGCAAGCGCCACAGGATCTGCAAGACCTGCACGAACAGGTCTGCAACCTGATCGTCAGCAAGACGGCCTGAGCCCTGCCTGAGACCGCCGCCGCCTCAGGCGTGCGGATCCAGGCGCTGGCGCAGCCGCTCCAGCGCCAGATCGATGAAGGCACGCGCCTTGTGCGAGGCGTGCCGCCCCTCGCGGTGCACCAGATGCACCGGCAGCGGGGCCAACTCAAAGCGCTCCAGCACCCGCCGCAATTGCCCGCGGCGCACCAGTTCATCCACCTGGTAAGACATCAGACGCGTCAGGCCGAAGCCCTCCACGGCAGCGGCAATCGCTGAATCATTGGTGGTGGTCAGCATGCGTGGCACCACCCGCACCGACCGCAACTCCCCCTCCACCTTGAAACGCCACTCGGGCGCGGGCGTGACCGCATTGGCAGAGATCAGCGTGTGGCTGGGCAAGTCCTCAGGCTGCTGCGGCTCGCCGTGGGCATCCAGGTAGCTGGGGGCGGCGCAGATCACCCGGCGCACGCTGCCGACCCGCACGGCCTGCAGCGACGAATCGGGCAGCTCGCCAATGCGCACGGCCACATCCACGCCCTCGTCCGTCAGGTTCACGACCCGGTCCATGAACCAGCAGGCGGCGGTGACTTCGGGATAGCGCTGCAAAAACTCGGTGACCACGGGCGTCACATGCAGCGCACCGAACAGCACCGGCGCAGTGACCGTCAAGCGGCCGCGCGGTGCCCCATGCAGGCCGCTGACCGACTCATCGGCCTCGGCCAACTCGGCCAGGATGCGCCGGCAATCTTCCACATAGCGCGCACCCGCCTCGGTCACCCGCACCACCCGCGTCGTGCGCGTCAGCAGGCGGGCGCCCAGGTGGGCCTCCAGCTCGCCGATGGCCCGCGTGACCGCCGGCGGGGAGATGCCCAGCTTGCGGGCCGCGCCGGCAAAGCCCCCCACATCCACCACCGCCACAAAGACATTGATCAGGTGCAGTCGATCCATTATTCCTCCGTTCGTAATGGTGAATTGGATATGGAGGTGATTCTAATCATCCACCGATTCAACGACAGTTCATCCACCCGCTGCGAACCCAGCGGGTACCCCAACTGAACCACTCTTTCAACACTTTGGAGATTGAACATGTCCCGCCTCAGCATCCCTACCGTCGAGCAATCCCTGCCTGCCAGCCAGCCTCTGCTGGCCGCTGTCGAAAAGCAACTGGGCGTCGTGCCCAACCTGATGAAGCTGGTCGGCCACAGCCCTGCCGGGCTGGAAGGCTATCTGTCGCTGAACGGTGCCCTCAACAAGGGCAAGCTCAGCCATGCGCTGCGCGAGCGCATCGCACTGACCGTGGCCGAATTCAATGGCTGCGATTACTGCCTGTCGGTGCACAGCTACCTGAGCGCCAACGTCGCCAAGCTCAGCCCCGCAGAGATCGACGCGGCCCGCGACGGCCGCTCGGACGACCCGCGCACCGCCGCGGCCCTGCACTTTGCACGCCGTGTCGCCGAATCACGCGGCCGCGTGTCTGACGCCGACCTGGCCACCCTGCGCGCCGCCGATTTCGACGAAGCCGCCGTGCTCGAGATCGTGCTGAACGTGGCCCTCAATGTGCTGACCAACTACGTCAACAACGTGGCCCAGACCGACATTGACTTTCCGGTGGTCACCGCCCGGCAAGCGGCCTGATCGCCATCGGGGCCCGGCTTTCAACGGCCACGGCCCCTGCGATCCTTTCAACGCGCCGCGGGCCCATCCCACACCTTGCGGCACCCCACCCAAGCCACCCACCGCGACTTGCCCCACCATGAGCCACCCCATCATGACCGCCGCCCACCCCGAAACACAAGACCTGCGCCAGGCCTTGCTGGCCAGCCTGCTGGTCTCGGCCTGGATGGTCGAGGCGCGCGACCCTTACACGGGCGGACACCTGTGGCGGGTGGCACGCCTGGCCCACGCGCTGGCCCTGCAGTCGGGCAGCACGCCGCGCGAGGCCAGCCGCATCGCCATCGCAGGCTTTCTGCACGACCTGGGCAAGGTCGGCATCTCCGATGCCATCCTGCGCAAGCCGGGCCCGCTCAGCGATGACGAGTTCGCGACCATCAGAACGCACCCCCGGATAGGCGCCCGCATGCTGGCCGGCCACCCCCTGGCCGGCCTGGTCGTGGCCGTGATCCACCACCATCACGAGATGCCCAACGGCAAGGGCTACCCCATGGGCCTGACCGACACCGAGATTCCGCACGACGCCCGCCTGGTGGGCCTCTGCGATGCCTTCGATGCCATGACCAGCGCACGCCCCTACCGAAAGGGCATGCCCATCGCCCAGGCGCTGGACATCATCGAATCCGAGCTGGGGCAGCAGTTTGATCGGGCCCTGGGCGCCACCTTCGTGCAGATGGGCCGCGCCGGGGTTTTTGACGGCATCGTCGGCCACAGTGACGAAGGCACGCCATTGCAGCATTGCCCGGCCTGCGGCCCGACGCTGGTCCGCACGCGCAGCAGCCGCGCCGGTGACCACTTTGGCTGCCCCGCCTGCACCGGCCGCTTGACCTGGACCGACACCCAGCAAGGGCTGCGCGCCCTGCCGACCGGGGAACCCGCGTCAGCGCAAGAGCTGGAGCCCGGGCTGGACCGGGTGCAGATCGAAACGCTGGTGCAGGAATGGGGGGATGCGATGGATGGCGCATGACCGCAGCACCAACGCCGCAACGGCTGCCAGCGATCAACCCTCGCCGGTGCCCGGCAGCAACCGAGCGATAGGGATCGATCGGCTTGGGCAGGCCCTCAATCCCAGCGGAAGCCCTGGTCCTGCATGTAGACGTTGCGGACGCCCTTGCACCAGTCGAGCTTGAACTGCTCAGAGCCGTAGTTCTCCCAGGTCACCCGAAACGGCACCACGCAGTCGCCGCTGTCGCTGTTCCAGTCCATCGAGGCCGATTCGCCAGGGCGGATCTTTTCACCCTTGTTCAGCCAATTCTTGCTCCACTGCCCATCCTGGTAGGTGGAGAAGCCAACAATGTTGTAGCCAGCCGCCTTGTTGTGCAGCTTGAATGCGTACTCGCCCGCCCAACTGCTTTGAGACAGCAGAACCGCCAATGCCAAGGCCGCGGTTTTGAAATGCTTCATGGGATGCTCCTCTGTTTGCTGAAAAATGTTTGCAAATGTTAGCCAAACAACGAGGGGACTTTTGCTGCAAGACGAGGTCAGCCGCCTCAAGGAAGCCCATCAGGCCCAGGCTTGCATCAACAGCCTGCTGTCTCCGCATCAGCATGCCGCCGCGCGAACGGCCCGAAGAGTTCAACGTCACGCCTGGAGACCTGCGGGTATTGGTTCGGGTGACGCAGGCGGGGGTGGAAAGGCGGGCGGGGGCTGTGGAGGCGGCTATTGGGGTGTTGAGGTGGGTTGAGGGGTGACGGCTTTGCAGCGGTTGCGGTCGGTGGCGCAGATCAATTGGCTGACGGATACCGACCATGAGCAGCCGGCTACGAACAAACGGTCCCGAAACGGATAGCATCTAGATCGATGGCGGAGCCGCGAAACTCTTACACAGGAAGCTGACCTACTCGAGGTTGCCGATCTTCTCGCCGCCGAGCTTCGAGGCAGGGCACACACGACATTGCCCGTTAAGGTGAATAAGTGATTGATCATCCCTACCCTCCTGATTGGAGAGAACTGCAGGCAGGTGTTTGCCGGCTATTCTGCGAAATCGGCCTAAACGCAGTCATTGAGAAGACATTGACTACCCCCAGGGGAGTAGTTGAGGTCGACGTGTATGCCGTCGATGAAGCGAGCGTTGACAAGATTCAGTACATCGTCGAGTGCAAGAACTGGCAGGAGGCGATCCCTAAAGCTGTTGTTCACGCATTTACCACGGTGATGCATGAGACAGGCGCCAATCTCGGATTCATCGTGTCGCAGAAGGGGCTACAGTCGGGCGCGGTAGCGTATACCAATAACACCAACATAGTTGGACTCACCTACCTCGAATTGCAGCAGCGCTACATGCCAGTCTGGTGGGATCGCTACTTCTGCCCCCTTCTTGGCGACGCAGCTGATGTGCTGATGGACTACGTCGAGCCTTTCAACAGCACACGGTCCAGGAAACTGGGCACCATGTCCGATAAGGATATAGACCGGTGGCGCAACCTTGTCGCGAAGTACGGTGAATTCGGTGCAACCTTGAGTTTCTTCAACATGGGGCGCTATCAGAACTTACGTGAGAACCCCGGGTCAATGGGGTCGCTGCTCGATGTGCCTTCAAACGTGGAGGAATTCCGGTCGCGGCTGTTGCGCGTGATATGCCGACACCATGAGTTCACGTCAGAGACATTCCGAGAACTCTTGGAGGAGCTACGACAGGTGCTAGCAGCGGCGGTCCAGGAGTTCCTTGATCTCTTCGGGGAAGACATATTTCGCGACGAGCGAGAGTCTGCCGCTGTCGCCAACTGTCCAGCCACCACATAAACGGCTAGCTGGGAATACGGCAATTTGAAGTATGGGTTGGGTGCCCATGTTGGGGGGCAAGCGCCGCAAGCAACAAGAGCATGAAATGAGAGTCGCCAACCTCAAGATCGAGAGATTTCGAGGTGTGCGCTCTGCATAAGTCCGGTTTGGAAAGTATTCGGTTCTTGTTGGAGGCAACAACACCGGCAAGACGACTCTCATCGGAGCACTGACCGGCTTGAAATGCACATCGAGGTCCTGGCGGGCCTACCAGTCGGACTGCTACAGACAGACAACGCGCCCGTTGACGGCACGTGAGAATGCACAAGAGGTGAGCGATTTCGCTCAATTGGCAAGGAGCCACATGGTCATCGCAGAAGCGTTCTTCGACGAAAGTGGCACGAACGACGACGCCAAGAACCTTTGCATTGGGGGCTACGTCTTCGAAGGAGAGTCGTCGGCCGCGTTTGAGGCGGAGTGGAAGCGCATGCTTCAGCGCTTCGATCTGCCGTATTTCCACATGCGCGAATTTCGGCAGGACGGCAAAGGCGTGTTCAAGCACCTGTCTGTTGACCTGCGGAAAGCGTCGCTCGATGAGGCAATCAAGATCATCGAGAAGCACGCGACCTGTGGGTTTGCATTTTCCGTCGACAAGGAGCATTTCGGCAATGTCGTCGCGGGCAGCCCGTGGACGCGGGAATATTCCTTCCTCGTTAACCAAACCTTCTATGGCATTGAGGACAGGTTCCGAGGTCGCGACGCGGGCTCTGTGAACTATGTATTTGAGAACGGGGCCGAGGGGTGGGGCGAAGCAGAGAAGGTGTTCAAGGAGACGAAAAAGCAGCCTGAGCTGGAGGCGAAGTACCGGCTTGGCGAGTTTCGCCGAGAGACAAAGGACGGGGCTGTGCAACTGCAGGCGGCTGACCTGCTGGTGTGGTCGACGCTGCGGGAGCGGCGCCGGATTGATGAAGGCCAGAAGTTAGGCAAGCACCTGGAATTCAAGCGCCTGACAGGTGTGCACCTCTACGTGCACCATTGGGACGGCGAAGCAGGAAACATGATCCGCTGGGTGCGGCAGGTCATCGGCAACGACCCAGCGTTCTTGGAATGGCTCCTGCCATTTGCGACGCCAAAGTTCTTGACTTGGCTGAAGGCAAGTGGCCCCGCTGCGGTGAACTACTTTCGAGCCGTGTTCAGGAAGGAGGAGGGGTAATCCGCCTACGGGCAGATGCGATTCTCCAAGAATGTGACCATCGTCTGCGGTGCGCGACCTCGCATTCAGTGACCGCTCGCCGCGATTGATCGGACACTCGACCTTCGATGCCGACTGGCTGCAATCAGCCTGAAGCCGTCCGACAAATGTCGGCAGGCAACTCTGCAGCGGTTGCGGTTCTCTGCAGCAGATCGCCGAGCTCACGGTCATGGTCAGGAAGCCGTTATCAGGTCGCGCGGCTACGTACCGGCGGCGATGACCACAGTCGGGGGCGGAGCAGCTGTCCAAGACGGTCGGGCTGCCGATCACCGTCTCAAGCTTCAGCGAACATCTGCTGCGTCGAGGGTTTAACAGATGCTCTCGACCCGGAGCGGTCAGCCGCTAGCAGGTCAAGATGACTTCAGTCGGCGGGCCATTGTTCGAATCCATGACATGGCGGTCTCGATAGCCCAGTCGGTCTGCGGCAGTGTTAGGGTCGGCATAGGCTGATCGCCTGGTCCATGGCCCACCGCGTTGCGAACCTTGATGAAGTAATCCTTCAGCATCTCGCCTTCCCAAACGTCAAGGAAGCCGTGATCCTTCTTCATCAAGTTGTCGATATACTGCGCCGCACCGCGCTCTGTGCCTCTAGTCCATCCTTTCTCGGCCGAGATGATCTTGATAGTGCTCTCTAGCGCCTTGGCTGCATAGAACGCGGGGTCCTTACCGTTGCTGTCACGCTGGTCCAGAGCCTCCTTCATGTCGATATCGACGTTCGACCACTTGGGGTCAGAGACCAGAGTCCAGAACGGCTTCGAGATTTGGTGCTCCACGAGCTGGTCAGTGGCGAACTGGATGAAGCCGTTGTGGTAGTTCAGCGGCGCGCCAGCTCGCCGGAAGCGCTCATTGAGTTCCTCAACCTTCGCATTGAAGGCATCGTTGACGGCCTTGTTTCTGGCGATTACGCCTTCAGCTGGGTCGCCCGGCAAACGCAGGCCACGACCTTTTGCCCTGGCCGCATTGATGCTTGCTTCCTGGATTTCACTGGGCAGGAGGTAGTTGATCGCTGCAATCTCGCTGCCGCGCTTGCGCATCACCAACTCGACCAAGCTGATGCGGGCCTTGATGTATACGTCGGGGTCCCACGAGTCATCGAATGGGCCGGTTAGGAACTGCTCGAAGACGTACTCGTATGAGTACCAGCCGCTGGTCGGGATGTCTGTACCGAACGCATTCTTCTGGGCGTAGGAGTAGTAGCGAGGGGCAAGCTCCTTGCGCCCGAGTTCGTTAGCCAACTGATCGTGCAGTTCCTTGTACTTGGCGACGTTGGGTGCGATTTCCTTTCCATCGCGCCAGTACGGATAGACCTCCTTGATGAGGTTGTAGATCTGCGTCAGCAGGCGGCGCTCCGGATCGCCAAATGTGGACCAGATCAGCTGGTCTTTGTACCTGTCTGCAAAGATGTCGGTCAGCATATTCTCAATCCTTCCTCCCTGAGTCGCGTCGATGTTAAGCGAGCGGTCGCCGAAGCCTTTGGTGCACGTCCGGCACTGATCCATTCTCTGCGACTAACCGCTTCGGGTCGATCTGCGACGGTCGCGTGGCGCGATAGCGGTCAATCGAACAGTTCGCATGTGAGCATCGGGCGAGACGACTGCTTCCAGGGGCGGAGCCGCCAGCCAGGCCTTCCCAAGTCGTTCGGCCGCTACTGACAACAGCAGTCATTCGGCGTACCAAGCTCGAACGTCTGAGATCAGCCTGAACCAGCCCCCCAAACCAGCGCCGTTCCCACCGCTGTCGGCCCCCTCACCCCACTTGATGCAAACTCCCCCCACCTGACCACAGCCCAGCCCCCATGGACCTCCGCGCCCTCCGCTACTTCATCACCGTGCTCGAAGCCGGCAGCCTGTCGCGGGCGGCCAGTTCGCTCTACATCGCCCAGCCCGCGCTCACGGCGCAGATCAAGAAGCTGGAGGCCGAGCTGGGCGCGCAGCTGTTCGAACGCTCGCATGTGGGGGTCACGCCCACGCCGGCCGGGCAGCAGTTGTATGAGGATGCCCGCCGGCTGCTGAGCGATGCGGCGGCCATGCGTGAGCGCATCCAGCGCATGCCGCAAGAGCCCGAGGGCTCGGTGACGTTGGCTGTGCCGTTTCTGCTGTCGTCGCTGCTGATGGGCCCCCTGCTGGCCCGGCTGAAGGCCTCGCACCCGCGCATCCGGGTGTTTGTGCTGGACGATCTGAGCCTGATGGTGAAGAAGGCCATGCTGGACCGGCGGGCCGACATCGGCATTCTGGTGGACACCGCCCAGGTGGACGGCTTGCACTGCCGAGCGCTGGCCCAGGAGTCGCTGTACCTGTGTGGCTACGACCCAGAGGGGCGTGTCTTTCCCCTGCTGCAGGCGCCCGAGGGCAGGGGCGGCAGGGTCGGCGATAGCGGCAGGAGCGACAGGCCCGCCCGGCCCCTCATCGATTTTTCCGACGCCGCTGCGCTGCCGCTGGTGCTGCAGTCGCGCCGGTACTCGATCCGCCAACGGGTGGAGGAGGCGGCCAGCGCGCGTGCCGTGGCGCTGAACGTGGTGCACGAACACGACTCGGCCCGCGTGATCCGGTCGCTGTACGCGTGTGGCGCGGGCTTCACCTTCACCCCGGCCTGCGCACTGGGCGACGCGCCGGCCGCCAGCAGCGACTGGCTGGTGGCCCGCGTGATCCACCCCGAGATCGAGCGCCGCTATGCCCTGGCCACCGCAGCCGATCGTGAAGTGAATGCGGTGATGCAGGTGGTGATGGACGCGCTGCAGGCCGTGGTGCGGCAGCTGGTGGCCCAGGGGCGCTGGGAGGCCCGAATCCCGGGCTGAGGCGGCCCCTGGCGGGCGCAGCCAGCCCATCAGATATTTTGATACCTCCCCATCAGCAATCGGTATTTCCCTGATACCCCCGTCTTCTGGAACAGTGCCCCTGCCCCGCTCATGCAGAGCGGGAGCTGCATTTCAGGAGACAGCATGACAAGCCATCCCCCCCTGGCCGGGCGCCAGGTTCTCAATGTGGGCGCCCTGGTGGCGCGCAGCGCCCGCGCCCATGCGCAGCGCACCGCCGTCAAAAGCCCCAGCCGCAGCGTGAGCTATGCCGAGCTGGAGCAGCGCTCGAACCGGCTGGCCAATGCGCTGCTGGGCCTGGGCCTGCAGCGGGGCGACCGGGTGGGCCTCTACCTGCCCAACTGCGTGGAGATCGTCGAGATCGAGATCGCCTGCTACAAGGCCGGGCTGGTCAAGGCGCCCTTCAATGCACGCCTGTCTCCTGCCGAGGTGGGTGCGGTGGCCGCCAATGCCGATGCGGCCGTCATCATCACCACGGCCGACCGGGCACAGGCCATCGAGCCGCACCTGCAGCAGGCGCTGCCGGGCCGGGCGCCCATCGTGCTGCTGACCGATGACCCCACCGGCACGGGCTACGAGGCCCTGCTGGCCCGTGCCAGCGACCGATTCACCCCGGTGGCCGTGCAGGCCGACGAGGTGGCGGTGCTGCACTACACCTCGGGCTCGTCGGGCGTGCTGAAGGCGGCCATGCAGACCTTTGGCAACCGGCTGGCACAGCTGCGCAAGTTCCTGATGCGGGCCGATGCCCAGCAGGCCGGGCACATCCTGGGGCTGGTGGGGCCGATCACCCACGCCTCGGGCATGCAGATCGTGCCCGCGCTGTGCCAGGGCGTGACGATACGGCTGTTCAATGGCTTCGAGCCGGCGCGTTTTCTGGCCGACATGCGGGCCGACCGCGTGACGCACACCTTCATGGTGCCCACCATGATCAACATGCTGCTGGCCGAGCTGGAGGGGCACTACCGCCCCCTGCCCGATCTGCTGCGCCTGGGCTACGGGGCGGCCCCCATGGCCCCTGCCCGCATCCTGAAGGCCATGGATGTGTTCGGGCCCATCCTGCAGCAAGGCTATGGCGCGGGCGAGACCACCTCGGGCGTGTGCGGGCTGTCGGTCGAAGACCATCTGTTTGCCCGCGCCGCCCGGCCCGATCGCCTGGCCTCGTGCGGGCGGCCGTTTCTGGAATGCGATGTGCAGATCGTGGGCGACGACGGCCAGCCCGTGGCGCCGGGCGAGATCGGCGAGATCGTGGTGCGCGGCGACGATGTGTTTGCCGGCTACTGGCGCGCCCCCGAGCTGACGGCCGAGGTGCTCAAAGATGGCGCCTACCACACCGGGGACCTGGCCCGCATGGATGAAGAAGGCTATGTCTACATCGTGGACCGCAAGAAGGACATGGTCATCAGCGGCGGCTTCAACGTCTACCCCTCCGAGGTGGAGGCCGTGCTGTACCAGCACGATGCGATTGCCGATGCCTGCGTGTTCGCCGTGCCTGACGAGAAATGGGGCGAGGCCGTGGCGGCCCATGTGGTGCTGAAGCCGGGCCGCGACGCGGGCACCGAGCTGGGTGCCGCCATCGACGCCTTCTGCGCCCAGCACCTGGGGGGCTTCAAGCGCCCCCGGCGCATCGAGTTCGTGCCCACCCTGCCCAAGAACCCCAACGGCAAGGTGATGCGCCGCGCCGTGCAGGCCCCCTACTGGGAAGGCCGCGCCCGGATGGTGAACTGAAACAGACCCCGAATGGCCACCATGAACCACAACACCCCATCCTCACACACCGCCCAACCCGCCCCCCTGTTTGCTGGCGTGCCCTTTGAGGGCTCGCCGCAGGCGGCCGAGCTGATCACCCGCATCAACGACTACCTGTACGGCGAGTTGGCCACGCTGGCCCAAGAGCACGGCATCGACCACGAGCACGGGCCCGACAAGGACCTGCTTCGCCGGGTCTGGAAGCGCTCGCAGGCGCTGGGCTTCTACGGCATGACGCTGCCGCGCCAGATGGGCGGCCTGGGCCTGTCGGTGCTGGACCACGTGCTGATCAAAGAGGCCATCTACGCCAGCGGCTCGCCCTTTGCACCCCATGTGTTCGGCGAACTCAGCGGCCCGCCGCGCGTGGGTGCGCTGGCCCGCGTGGCCACGCCGTTCCAGCTGGAGACCTTCATCACCCCCGTGGCGCGCGCCGACAAGGCCATCTGCTTTGCGCTGACCGAGGCCGAGGCCGGATCAGACGCCGGCAATGTGCAGACCCGGGCCGTCAAGGTGGGCGACCATTACGAGATCACCGGCGAGAAGCGCTTCATCTCGGGCTCACCGTTTGCCGACTATGCCGTGCTGATGGCCTCCACCGCCACCGACCCGGCCCAGCGCGAGGTGTCGGCCTTTTTTGTCGATCTGCACGCGCCGGGGGTGCGGGTGGTGTCGGGCTACAAGACCATGGCAGGGCAGACCAGCACCGGCAACATCGTGCTCGAAGGCGCACGCGTGCCGGCCACCCACCTGATCGGCGAACCGGGCCGGGGCCTGGCGCTGGCCCTGGGCCGCATCACCGTGAACCGGCTGCTGCACTGCCCCGCCATGCTGGGCCTGGCCCAGGTGGCGCTGCGCGATGCGCGCGAGCACGCCCTGCGGCGCAAGCAGTTCGGCCGCGCCATCGGTCAGTTCCAGGCCGTGCAGCACCTGCTGGCCGACATGGCCACCGACTGGGCGGCCGCGCGCGGCCTGATGCTGGCCACCGCGCGCCAGATCGACGCCGGTGGCGAGCCCCGGGCCGAGGCCTCGATGGCCAAGCTGTTCTGCTCCGAGGCGGCCTTCCGCATCGCCGACCGGGCGGTGCAGATCCTGGGCGGCGAGGGCATCGTGCAGGGCAGCCGGGTGGAGTTTCTGTTTCGCATGCTGCGCATGTACCGCGTGCTCACCGGCACCAGCGAGATCCAGCGCAACACCATCGCCAAAGAGCTGCTGGGCCAGCCCTGAGCCTTGCGGCCACGGTGCCGTGGTGAAGCCGACAAGAACAGACAATGGAGACAAGTCATCATGAATGCGATCCCCTGCCCCCCGCTGCGCCGGCGCGCCTTTCTGGCTCAGGCCGCCGCCCTCGGTGCCCTGCCCCTGGCAGGTGCACGGGCCGCCGCGCCCTGGCCCAGCCGGGCCATCAAGTGGGTGGTGCCCTACCTGGCCGGCACCGGGCCCGACACCACGGCCCGCATCGTGGCCGAGGCCGCCGCCAAGGCCTTGGGCCAGCCCGTGGTCATCGACAACCGGGGCGGCGCGGGCGGCAACCTGGGTGCCCGCCAGGTGGCCAAGGCCCCGCCCGACGGCTACACCTGGATCTACTCGGGCTCGCCCATGGCGGCCAGCATGCGCATGTACAAGTCGCCGGGCTATGACGTGTTCAAGGATTTCCGACACGTGATGGGGCTGACCAGTGCCGACACGGTGATCATCGTGCAGGCCGACTCCGACATCCACACACTCGATCAGTTGCTGAGCCGCATGCGGGCCCAGCCCGGCAAGGTCGACTACGCCTCGGGCGGCACGGGCACGCCCTCGCACCTGGGGGTGGAGATGCTGCTCAACGTGGCCAAGGTGCAGGCGCTGCATGTGCCCTACAAGGGCGCCTCCGAGATCGTGAACGCCGTGCTGGGCCGGCAGGTCAGCTTCGGTGCCCCGATCAGCACGGTGGCCTACGCCAACATCCAGGCCGGCCGCCTGCGCGCGCTGGCCACCACCGGCCCGCGGCGCAACCCCAAGCTGCCCAACGTGCCCACCCTGGCCGAGGCCGGCGTGCCGGGGGTCGAGCTGACCTCCTGGGGCGGCGTGTCGGTGCCCAGCGGAACACCCGATGCCATCGTGGCCCGGATTCACGCCGCCCTGGAAACCGCGCTCAAGCAGCCACAAGTGATCGCGGCCCTGGAGGAACAAGGCGGCCAGGTGCTGCCGCAAGACAGCGAAGCCTTCACGCGCGCCTTCAGCAAAGAGATGGCCTTCACCGAAGCCATGATGAGCAAGGCCCGACTGGAGCCGATGTAGCCGATATAACTACCGAAGGCCCTAGGCCTGATGGAACACCAGATCCTCCACCCGCCGCCCCTGCACCAGGTGCTCTTCGATGATGCGGTCCATGTTCTCGGGGGTGACGTTGTAGTACCAGGTGCCGTCGGGTTGCACGCAGAGCACGGGGCCGCCCTTGCAGGCGGCAAAGCAGCTCACGCGGCTGCGCTTCACACGCAGTTCGCCGCTGTCCAGGCCGGCGGCCTTGAACTTGGCGCCCAGGCTGTCGTACAGGTCTTGCGATTCGCCGCCGGGGCTGCAGCGGGGGCCGGTGCAGATCAGCAGGTGGCGCTTGTAGCTGCCGATCTTGGGTTTGACGACGGCGGGGCTGCTTGCGTCAAGGGCTGGGATGGTGGCGTCTTGGTCGGTGGGGCTGCTCATGCTTCGCTTTCTTCGGCGGGGGCCGGGGTGCTGGGCGCTTCGGGCGGGTGTTGCAGGGTGTCGCGGATGTAGTCCGCCGGCAGCCGGTGCAGCGCGGCCAGGGCTTCGATGCTGACGCCGGCCTGGTGGTCGGCTTGCAGCGATTCGAGCCAGCCCAGCAGGCCGGTGGAGAGGGATCGGCCGGCTTTTTCGCCGGCGCGGGTGCTGCCGCCGTCATCCATGTCGTATTTGTTGGCGTAGCCGCGCGGGGTGACCATCAGGCCGTGGCGCACAAAGGTGTTACTGTTGCCGATCAGCACGGTGCTGAGCATGCCGATGTCGGCCTCGGCCATCTGGTCGAGGGTGGTGAAGACGATGTTCTCGCGGCGGCGGTAGGCGCTCTTGACGATGGCCACCGGGGTGTCGGCGCGGCGATGGCGCAGAAACAGGCGCTGCGCCTCGACGATCTGGCGCGTGCGCCGGCCGCTCTTGGGGTTGTACAGGGCCACCACAAAATCGGCCATGGCCACCGCATCAAGCCGGCGGGCAATGGTGGGCCAGGGGGTGAGCAGGTCCGACAGCGAGATGGCGCAGAAATCGTGCGTGAGGGGTGCGCCCACGCGGGCCGCGCAGCTGTTGAGGGCCGAGGCACCGGGCACGATCTCGAGCTGCACTGGGTCGTCGGGCGTCCAGCCGGCCTGGAACAGCACCTCGTAGGTGGGGCCGGCCATGCCGTACACGCCGGCATCGCCCGAGGAGATCAGCGCCACCTTCTTGCCGGCGCGGGCGCATTCGAGCGCGCTGATGGCGCGGTCCAGCTCTTCGGTCATCGACTTGCGGATGATCTCCTTGCCCTCCAGCAGGTCGGCCACCAGCTTGATGTAGGTGACATAGCCGATCACCACGTCGGCCTCGGCAATGGCCGAGCGGGCGCGCGCCGTCATGTGCTCAACGCTGCCGGGGCCGATGCCCACCAGCATGATCTTGCCGGTGCCTGTGCTGCTACCTGTGCTACTACCAGGTTCGGTGGGGGTGGGTTCAGGGTTCATGGTCAGGGTTCTCAGGCATGTGGGGTGGGATTCATGAGCGCCACCGACACGGTGGCGTTGCGGCCGTCGGGGCCGCAGTGCTTGTGCTTTTCCAGCAGCAGGGCCGGCGTGGGCGGGCCGGGCCAGCCGGCGGCCAGCAGGGCGGCGGCCTCGCTGACCGAGGGCGTGCCGGTGTAGCGGCGCACGGTCTCTGACGGATTGGGCACGGGCACGGCGGCCAACACCTCGGGCGGGTGAAAGCGCAGCGCCCAGCCCTGCTCGGCCGCCAGGGCCAGCAGGCCGGCCTCGTCGGCCTTGAGGGTGATGCTGGCCGCGGCCTGCACATCGGCCCAGCCAGCACCGGCCTGGGCCAGGGCCGCTTCCACGGCCTGGCGCAGCGTGGCCAGGCTGCAGCCCCGGTCGCAGCCCAGGCCCAGCGCCACGGTGGGATGGCCTCGGGTGCAGTGCTTGGCGCGACTCATGCGCCTGCCTCCAGCGGCGGGCGGTACACCACCAGGCGCTCGCTCAGTTCAGCCCAGCGCGCCTCGCCCACCTCGGCGTGGGTGACCCACAGCACAGCGGCAAAGCGGCTCAGGTCCACTTCGGCCCACTGGCTGAAGCAGTGGATGTTGGCGGGCAGCGGTGTGGGCCGGGTCCACCAGTCGGGGCGGCCGGCCTCCTGCACAAAGGCAATCGGCTCGCCATTGACCACATGGGCCGACACCCGGGTGATGTTGATCTTGGGCGCCTCCACGCGCCAGCCCAGATGCCGGCCCAGGATGTCGACCGGCAGGGTGCGCCCCACGTCGGAGGCGGTGGTGAGCACGGGGCTGGCCTGCAGGGCCTCGGCCACGCGCTCGCTCCACTCGTTGGCGCCGCCCACATGGCCCGACAGCACAGGGATCACGTACTGGCCGGCATCGTCCACCACGATCACGCCGGGGTCTTCGTCCTTGCTGCGCAGGTGCGGGGCGATCAGGCGCACCACGGCGCCCAGCGAGACAAAGAACACCAGTTGGTCCCAACCCGCAAACAGCGGGCCGATCTCGTCGCGCAACGCGCCTTCGTAGGCACGCACGCGGTTGGGCAGGCCAGCAAACTGCGCAGCAAACTTGGCCGAGGTGCAGATATCGGCCTGCGGCAGGGCCTGGGCCAGGCGGGCGGCCTGGCTGGCGCCATGGCGGGTGATGGCGACCAGGCACAGGCGCACCTCTTCGGTGGCCTGGGCGGGTGCCGACAACACCACGGGGGGTTGAGCGTTGGGGATGGGTTCGGTCATGTGGGATCCAGCAGTGAGGGGGTGGCCGGTGCGGGCGTGGCACTCTTCTTGAGGCAGCCCTTGATGCGTTCGCCGCGCACGCGGCCGGGGTTCTTCACCAGCAGCAGCGACAGGTAGCTGACCCGGGTGCCGCGCAGGGCCAGCAGATCAGCACCCGACACGCGGCGCTCGTCGGGCGCGCCCACGCGCTCGATGAAGTGCGCGCCGGCCAGCAGGCCACGGCGCTGCAGCCAGTCGAGCAGCTCGTCGAGCAGGGGCTTGATCTTCATGAGCACCAGGGTGTCGAAGTCGGGCAGCAGCCGATCCACCGCGCTCAGGCCATAGGCGGCGGGCACGATGGCCACGGTGTCGTCCTGCTCGGCAAAGGGCACGCCAGCCTGGGCACAGGCCGCGGTGAACGAGTTGACGCCCGCCAGCACCTGCACCGGCACCTCGGCATCCAGCGCCTTCACGGTGCGGGCCAGGTGGCCGAAGGTGGCGTAGGTGCTGGCATCGCCCTCCACCAGAAACAGCACATCACGCCCGGCCTGCAGCCAGGGCAGCAGCGTATGGGCGGCCTTGAGCCAGGCGCGGGCCAGCTTCTCGCCGTCGTGCGTCATCGGGAACAGCAGCAGGCTGTGCTGCTCGGGCGGGGTCAGGCCGGCCCGGGTGGCGATGTCGAGCGCGTAGCTGGGGGTTTTGCCACTGCGCGCCGGGTAGGCCCAGGCCACATCGCGGCGTTGCAGGGCGGCCCAGGCGGCACGGGTGATCAGACCCGGGTCGCCGGGGCCCAGCGAGACGCCCCACAGGGTGCCACGGCGCTGCGATGTCGGCGCGGGCAGCCCGGCCGGTGACAAAGGGGTTGGCTCAGTCATTCAGGGCCTCCTCAGGGTGGGCACGGTGGGCGCAGACCAGCCACACCGGGTTCTCGGCGGCCATGCGGTGCATGTGCAGGATGGGTTTGCTGCGCGCGGCCTGGATCTGCAGCACGTCCCAGCCCACGGTGCCGGGGGCGGCCTGGGTGCTAGCGGCCTGTAGTGCGGCGGTGGCAGTGGCCAGGTTCTCCAGCGTCACGAAGTTCATCACCAGGTGGCCGCCCGGGCGCAGGCGCTGCAGCACCCGGTTGATCAGCTCGGCCAGCTCGCCGCCCGAGCCGCCGATGAACACCGCATCGGGGTCGGGCCAGTCGGCCAGGCCTTCTGGGGCACGGCCCAGCTGCAGGCTGTAGTTGCTCAGGCCGGCGCGGGCGTGGTTGCGGCGAGCAATGGCGTGGTCGGCCTCGTTTTTTTCGATGGCCCACACATGGCCGCGCCGGCACAGGCGCGCCGCCTCCAGCCCCACCGAGCCCGAGCCGGCCCCGATGTCCCACACCACGCTGGTAGGGCGCAGCTGCAGGCGGGCCAGGCTCACGGCGCGCACCTCCTGCTTGGTGATCAGGCCCTTGTCGGGCTGGCGCTGCTCGTAGGCGCTGTCGGGCAGGCCCAGGCACGGCGGCTGGGGCGCCGGGCGCAGGCGCCACAGCAGCACCACATTGAGCTCGGCAAAGCGCATGGCGGCGGCCTGGGCCGGGCTGAGCTCGGTGTGCAGGCGCTCTTCGGCCTGCAGCAGGTTCTCGGCCACGGCCATCTGGTAGTCATCGCCCAGGCCTTCGGCCAGCAGCAGGCGGGCAATGCGGTCGGGGCTGTTGGCCGGGCTGGTCAGCACCAGCAGGCGGCGCTCGCCGCGCAGGGCCTGGGCCAGCGCGTACAGGCCGTGGCCGGGGGGGCTGCCCACCGCCCACTCGCCGGCGTCCGTGCCGTGCACCGACACGATGCGCGCCTCTTGCCAGGCCAGGCCGATGCGGGCGCAGGCCAGCTGCAGGGTCGACAGATTGGGCAGGATGTCGAGCGCCTGCACGCACAGCTGCTGCGCCAGGTAGGGCGCGATGCCATGGCACAAGGGGTCGCCGGTGGCCAGCACCACGCAGGCCAGGTGGGCCTCGCGGGCGGCGCGCACCCAGCCGGGCACGGCCTTGAGCTGGCCGCCCAGGTCGTGCAGCCGGGCCTGGGGCTTGAACTCGTGACGCAGCAGGGCCAGGGTGCGGGCACCGCCAATCACCACATCGGCCGTGCGCAGGTGGGCCAGCGCGGTGGCACTGAGGCTGGCCACGCCGTCATCGAGCACGCCGATCACGCGGCAGGGGTTGGGGTCTTTGACTGGGTTCACGAAACGGGGTCCTCATCGGTATCAAGCTCGGGCGCCCGGGGCGGCCTGGCGGGCCGTTCAGCCGCGGGCAGCGCCGGGGGCGACAGCACATCGGCCACCAGCTGGCCGGCAAAGTCGCACACCAGCACACGCAACTGAAAGGCGCGGCCATAGCGCTGCGGGTCGCTCAGGGTGGCGATGGCCTTTTGCGCCAGCGCCTGGTGAAAGGCCGGGCCCAGGCCGCGCTCCACCATCAGCTCGGCGCCAAAGCGGGCGGTCTCGGCCTGGGCCATGGCCTGGCAGTCGGCCTCGCTGGCACCGATCTCACGGCCGATCTGGGCCACCAGATCGGTGTCCACCACGTTGCGGTTGGCGTGGGTGATGGTCTCGCCCTGGGCGATCTTGGTGAGCTTGCCCACCATCACGCCCAGCACCACCAGCGGCAGGCCCTGGGCCACCGCCTCGTCGAGCGCGTAGCGCAGAAAATCGCCCATCTGCACAAAGCAGGCCGCCGGCAGGCCGGGCTGCTCGGCGCGCAGGGTGGCCATGGCAAACGATTCGGTGCGCCCGCCCGTGGTCAGGGCCACCAGGCCGTGGCCCAGCGTGGCCGCCACCTGCACGCCCTGCACCACGCTGGCCCGCCAGGCGGCGGTGGAGTACGGCCGCACGATGCCGGTGGTGCCCAGGATGCTGATGCCGCCCAGAATGCCCAGGCGGGCATTGGTGGTCTTCTTGGCCATCTCCTGCCCGCCGGGCACGCTGATGCACACCTCCAGCCCATGCTGGGCCAGCAGGGCCGGCGCCACCTCGCGCAGGTTGTCGGCAATGTTCTGGCGTGGCACCGGGTTGATGGCCGGGCCACCCACCTCCAGCCCCAGGCCGGGCAAGGTGACGGTGCCCACGCCCTCGCCGGCGCGCCAGTGCAGCACACCGGCCTGGCCGGGCAGCACACGCAGGTCCACCGTGAGGTGGGCGCCATCGGTGCAGTCGGGGTCGTCGCCGGCAAACTTGACCACCATGGCGTGGGCGCTGGCCGCGTCGCAGCGGCCGTCGTGCACGGCAAAGCGCACCCGGTCGCCATTGGGCAGCAGGCTTTCCACGGCGTCGGGCACCTGGCCGCTCAGCAGGCCCTGCACAGCAGCGCGTGCCGCAGCGGCGGCACAGGCGCCGGTGGTGAAGCCGGTGCGGGTGCCGCGGGGGGCGGTGCTCTTACCCTCCATCACAGGGCCCCGGCGGCTTTCTGGCGCGCCTCGGCCAGGGCCAGCAGTGCGTGCAGGGCGGCCACCACCAGGGTCGAGCCGCCCTTGCGGCCGCGGATCACGATCCAGGGCACCTCGTTCAGGCCGGCCATCAGGTCTTTGGATTCGGCTGCCGCCACAAAGCCCACCGGCATGCCCACCACCAGGGCCGGGCGCACGCCCTCCTCGCGGATCAGGCGCACCAGCTCGATCAGCGCGGTGGGCGCGTTGCCGATGCCCACAATGGCGCCCTGCAGCAGGCCCTGGCGCTGCGCCTTGCGCATGGCCTGCACGGCGCGGGTGGTGTCCTGCGCACGCGCCGCCTCGATCACATCCGCATCGCTGATGAACTGGTGGGTGCGCATGCCGAAGTGGGCCAGGCGCGGCTGCGACAGGCCCGAGCAGATCATCTCGACATCGGCCACCACGGGCGTGCCGCCGCGCAGCATGGCCTGGATGCCGGCCTCCACCGCGGCGGGGTGGAAGTCGGTCAGGCCGTTGAACTCGAAATCGGCATTGGCGTGGATCATGCGGCGCACGATGGGCCACTGGAGCGGGTCGTAAGCGTGCGGGCCCACCTCGGCGTCGATGATGGCAAAGCTGTCGTGCTCGATGGCCTGGCCGGCGCGCGTGAGTTGCTCGGTGACGGTGTTGACGGTGCTCATGCGGGCTGGGCCTGTTGGGCCTGTTCGGTGTTGGCGGCCGGCGTGGCGTGCTCGGGCACGTGGGCGTGCACATGAACGGGCGCATGGGTGTGCTCGTGCGAGTGCCCATGGCCCAGGTCGTGCGCGATCTCGCGGTAGCTGCAACCGTCGCAGGGCAGGCGGCTGTCGGGGGTGCCGGCGAGCAGGTCCAGGGCGCGTTGCTCCAGCAGCTCGAAGATCTCGGGCTCAAAGCCGAAATGCGTGCTGCAGGCCAGGCGCAGCTGCGGGTACTGGCCGCGCAGGTGCTGCACCTGGCGGTGGATGCGCTCCATCAGCGTGCCGGTGTACAGGTAATAGGGCAGCACCACGATCTGGCCCATGCCCAGCAGCACCTGGCGCTGCACCACGCGCTCCAGGCGCGGCCAGGTGATGCCGGTGAAGGCCAGGTCGACCAGCTCGTGGTCGCCCTCCTCCAGCAGCCAGCGCGCCATCTTGGCCATGTCGCCATTGGCACCCCGGTCGGACGAGCCACGGCCCAGCACGATCACGCCGGTGCTGCGCGGGTCGGGCATGTCCAGGCCCAGCATGGCCTGGCGCAGGCGCCGCTTGAGGATGGCCAGGATGGGGTCGCAGGCCGTGAGGTGGGGCGCCAGCAGGATCTGGCTGCCGGGGCAGTGGGCGCGGGCATGCTCGATGGCCTCGGGGATTTCCATCTTCACATGGCCGGCGGCGTTCAGGATCAGCGGCAGCACCAGCACCCGGCGGCCGCTTTGCGCGGCGCTCAGCAGGCCGTCGTGCAGCGAGGGCGAGGCAAACTCGATGAAGCACACCTCGATGCGCCACTGCGGGCGGCGCGCGCGCCACTGGGCCACGAAGTCGAGGATCTCGGTGTTGCCGGCCGCCTCGCGGGAGCCGTGGCCGACCAGCAGGATGGTGTCTTCTGAGGTGATGGAAGTGGCGGTTGAGAGGGTGTTCATGCCGTGGCCTTTCGAAAGCGGTGGGTGAAAGTGGGGTCGTAAAGCTTGGAGCGGGCCAGCGTCTCCCAGTCGGCGGCGCCCAGCGTGGGGCTGGCCACCACCATGGCCTGGCTGACAATGCCGGCCTCGCGGCAGCGCTGCTTGATGTCGGCCAGGGTGCCGCGCACGATGCGCTCCTGCCCCGGCCAGCTGGCCTTGTGCACCACCAGCATGGGCGCGTCTTCAGGCCAGCCGGCAGCCCGCAGACCCGCTTCGATCTTGTGCATCAGGGTGATCGACAGAAAGATGCACAGCGTGCTGCGGTGCGCGGCCAGGGCGGCCAGGTCTTCGCCCTCGGGCATGGGGGTGCGGCCCTCGACGCGGGTGAGGATCACGGTCTGCGTGACCTCGGGCAAGGTCATGGACTCGCCGGCGGCCGCCATCGAGGCCATGGCCGACGACACGCCGGGCACCACGGCCCAGTCGATGCCCAGGGCGGTGAGCGGGCGGGTCATCTCGATCAGGGCGCCGTACAGGCCGGGGTCGCCGGTCTGCAGGCGCACCACGGTGGCGTGGCGCGCGGCCTGCTCGGCCAGCCAGTCGCTCATCTGCTCCAGCGTCATGTCCTTGGAGTCGCGCACCAGGCAACCCGCCGGGGCGTACAGGGTGACGGCCTGGTCGACCAGCGAGCCGGCAAACAGCACGGCCCCGGCCTGGGCCAGCAGCCGCTGGCCCTTGAGGGTGATCAGCTCGGGGTCGCCCGGGCCGGCCCCGACAAACCAGACCTTGCCCAGGGGTCGCGGTGCGGGCAGTTGGGCTTCAGTCATGGCAAGCCTTGTTCACGTGAAGAGGTGGTGGGTTGCAACAGGCCAAGCAGCGCTTCGTGGCTGCGCGGCGGCTCGCCCTGCGGGGCCAGGCCCTGCTGCTGCAAGGCCTGGTGCAGCTCCAGCACCCGGGGCAGGGGCTGGCCGGCCCGCCGCCAGGCGGGTGCCTGGCTGGGCAGATCGGCGGCGGGCAGTGAGGCCGTGCAGCGGCCGGCCTGCATCAGGTGCAGGTGGTCGGCCCAGGCGTAGGCAAAGTCGATGTCGTGGGTGGACAGCAGCACGGTCACACCGCGCGCCACCAGCGTGTCCAGCAGGGCCGTGAGTGCCTGCTGCATGGGGGCGTCCAGGCCGGCCATGGGCTCGTCGAGCAACAGCACCTCGGGCTGCATGGCCAGCACACCGGCCAGGCACACACGCTTCTTCTGACCAAAGCTCAGCTGGTGCACCGGGGCCAGCGCGTGCACGCTCAGGCCCACATCGGCCAGCGCGGCGCGCACGCGCTCACGCACGGTGGCCTCGTCCAGCCCCAGGTTGAGCGGGCCGTAAGAGACGTCTTCAAACACCTGGGCCGAGAACAGCTGGTGCTCGGGGTTCTGGAACACCAGCCCCACCCGCTGGCGCAGCGCGCGCAGGCCGGCCCGGCTGGCATCCAGCGGCGCGCCATCGAACAGGATCTGCCCCGCAGCGGGCCGCAGCAGGCCGTTGAGCTGCTGCAGCAAGGTGGTCTTGCCGGCGCCATTGGCGCCCAGCAGCGCATGGCGCCGCCCGCGGGCCAGGCGCAGGCTGCAGTCGTGCAGGCCCTGGGGGCCGTCGGGGTAGCGGTAGGCCACGCCCTGCAGCTCAAAGATGGGCTGTGCCATGTTCATGTCCACGCCACGCCCCACGTACCGACCAGCAGGCCCAGCGAGGCCAGCGCCGCCAGCCCGACATCGCGCCGCGCATGGGGGTAGACCGGAGGCAGAAAGCGCAGCCCGGCCCCACCGCAGCGGGCCTCGGCGCTGGCCTGCAGCACCCGGGCGCGCTGCCACAGCTGCACGGCCTGGTGGCCCAGCAGCAAGGCGATGGATCGCACGGCCTGGGCCCGGCTGGCATAGCCCAGGCGGGCACGCTGGGCGCGGCTGGCCTCGTGGAACAAGGCCAGGGCCACAAACAGCAGCCGGTGGCACAGCACCATCAACTCCAGCAGCAGATCGGGCACGCGCAGGCGGCGCAACAAGGCCATCAGATCGGGCAGCGGTGTGGTCAGCACCAGGCCCAGCAAGGCCGCCAGCGAGGCCAGCGCGCGGGCGCTGGTGTGGGCCGCCAGGGCCAGGGCCTCAGGAGGCCATTGCAAGGTGGGCAAGGTGGGCAGAGCGTGACCGCCCCAGCCCAGCGACACCGCCATCGACGCGGCCGACAGGGCCAGAAAGCCCAGCGGCGCCCAGGCCGCCCGCAGGTAGGCGCGCCAGGGCACACCGGCCCCCAGCAGGCACACAGCGGCCAGGGCGGCCGCGCAGCCCAGGGCCCGCCCGGGCGTGGCAGCGCCCTGGGCCGCAGCCAGACCGGCCAGCGCCCACAAGCCCTTGGCGGCCGGCGACACCCCCCGCCAGCGGTTGGCGTAGGCCCAATGTTCGATCAACACGGCGGATCAGGGCTGAGGGTGGGCGGGTTCAGCCGGGCGAGCCAGGTCCGAAGCCGGGACCTGCCGCGCAGCCCGCTCACGCGCCACCGACAGCCCGAGCCAGAAGCCAATCACCCCGGCGCCCAGCGCGGCCTGCAGCGCAAACAGCAGCGAGGCGATCTCATTGCTGGCGGGCTCCAGCACCGGGCTGAACCAGGGCTGGTAGTGCGGCGCCAGTTGGGCA
Source organism: Curvibacter gracilis ATCC BAA-807 (assembly GCF_000518645.1). GTDB lineage: Bacteria > Pseudomonadota > Gammaproteobacteria > Burkholderiales > Burkholderiaceae_C > Curvibacter > Curvibacter gracilis. Next base: position 45,419 of record NZ_JADZ01000031.1, read on the forward strand.
ATGGCCTGCTGGGCCTGGGCGTCGGCCCCGCCAAAGTGCTCGGCCAGCGCGGCCGCGTCGGTGGGCTGGGCCACCCAGCACAGGGGCAAGGCGGTGATCAGCACCACGGCGGCCAGCAGCATCAGGTTGCGCCGGCTCATGCCTGCACCCCACGGCGGGCGAACAGGGGCAGACCCTGCAGTTCGGCCGCATTGAAGCGGGCCATGGCATTGACCACCAGCACGGTGAGCAGCCCTTCGCTGATGGCCAGCGGGATCTGCGTGAGGGCAAAGATGCCGCCAAACTTCAGCAGCGAGGCGGCCACACCGCCCACGGGATCAGGAAAGGCCCAGGCCAGTTGTACCGAGGTGCACAGGTAGGTGGCCAGGTCGCCCAGGCAGGCCGCCAAAAACACCGCGCCCGAGCGCCCCAGGCCGACCCCGCGCGCCAGCCGGAACACCGCGTACGACACCAGCGGCCCCACGATGCCCATCGAAAACAGATTGGCCCCCAGCGTGGTGAGCCCGCCATGCGCCAGCAGCAAGGCCTGGAACAGCAACACCACCAGCGCGATCGGCACCATGGCCGCCGGGCCGAACAGCATGGCGCCCAGCCCCACCCCGGTGGGGTGCGAGCAGCTGCCCGTGACCGAGGGCAGCTTGAGTGCCGACAGCAAAAAGGCAAAGGCCGCGCTCACGCCCAGCAGCATGCGCTGCTCGGGCTGCGCCTGCACGCTGCGCTGCAGGGATCGCAGGCCCCAGATCACAAAGGGTAAAGACGCGGCTGACCAGCCCAGCGCGTGCGCTGGCGGCAAAAAGCCTTCCATGATGTGCATTCGAATCCTCCCGTCGAATGGTTCCTGTCAAGGCACCACGCGGAGGATGAAAAAGACGGCCAGACGCCCGCAGACAAGCCGAGGCACGTTGGCTGCAGTTTTCCCGTCACCCCGGGGAATGGTGCTGGCGCTTTTTCGGGCCGGTATTCTGGCTCGCCTTCATCCTTCTCCGCACCTTCCCGTGACATGCACAGTGGTGTGTTGGCGGAGTCGTCTGGCTTACAGCAGCGGGGGCTGCGCCGGAATGGCTGCACAACATGCTTGTGCGGCGTCACCGGCTTCCCGTTTAACGTGACCCTCGAAAAGGCCACGCACCCGAAGCGGCGATCTTAACTGCGAAATGGGAAGGTGCGGCACAAAGCCCATCTACCCCCCCTGGCCACAACGCCCTCAGGCCCGCACGGTGGTGGCCAGCGTGAGCTGGTAGCCGAAGCCGCGCACGGCCTTGATGGCCTCCTGCCCGCCCGGTGCGGCGGCCATCTTCTGGCGCAGTCGGCTGATCGTCACCGGCAGGTTGTCGCGGATGCGGGGCAGCTCCTGCCTGGGGTCCAGCCGCTGCACCAGCACCTCGGTGCTGAGCTTGCGCTCGGGCGCCAGGGCCAGTTCGTACAGCAGGCGCGACTCAAACAAGGTCAGGCCGATCACGGCCCCGGCAGGCAGGGTCAGCTGTTGGCGCGGCATGTCGAGTTGCAGGCCGTTGGAGACGCGACGGCGGATGCGGCGGGCCAGGTTGGCGATCACGGCTTCCAGCTCGTCGACGTTGGCAGGCTTGGTGAGGTAGACATCGGCGCCGCTCTGATAGCCCGCGGTCTTGTCGGAGGGCATCACGCGGGCGGTCAGCATCACCAGCCCCATCTCGGGAAAGGCATGGCGCATGCGGCGGCACAGGCTCAAACCGTCCTCGCCGGGCAGGTTCAGGTCCACCACCAGGATGTCGGCATGGCGCTGGCGCAGCAGGGTCTCCAGCACCTCGCCATCGTCGGCGCCTCGCACCTGGACCCCGGGGCCGCTGAGGTGGTCCACCAGCTCGAGTCGGACCAGGTCGTGGTCTTCGACCACGATGATGTCCAGTGGCCCGGTCTGGGCAACAGCTTCTTTCAATGGCATGGCAGGCAGACCTCGAAGTGGATCAGGGGGGTGGTGCCAGGGCGGCTCTCGGGGCGGTAGCTGAGGGTGCCGCCCTCGCGTTCGACCAGGCATTTGACCAGGTACAGCCCCAGCCCCGAGCCGGTGCGCTGGTGCGCCCCCTCGGCACGGTAGTACTTGCTGAACACGCGATCGGCATCGGGCAGGCCGGCCTTGCCGACCGCATTGCCCACCCGCACACACACCCAGCGGCCGGATTGCCCGTCTGGCGTCAGCGATTGCAGGTGCAGATCGATCTGCGATCCAGAGGGGGAGTAGCCCAGCGCGTTGTCGAGCAGGTTGCCCAGCACGGTCTGGAAGCCTTGGACATCGACGCGGGCGGGCAAACTGGTTGGGGCGCTCAGCGCCACACGCCCGCCCTCGGGTTGTGCAGCCACGCACTGGGCCACCAGCTCGACCAGATCGGCCTCGGAGCGCTTCGTGCCCCAGGCGCCGGACTCGAGCCGGTCCACCTGGCGGCAGCGGTCGAGCACCGTGTCCATGCCCAGGACCGCAGCCTGGATGTGCTCCAGGCGCGTCAGCTGCGCAGGGGGCAGATCGTCGCCATGGCGGAGCATGTTCAAGACGGCCAGCCGGATCGAGGCCAGGGGGTTCTTCAACTCGTGCAGGAGCATGCCCAGGAAGCTGGTGCTGGCGGCCAGCTGATCGTGCTTGGCCTGCAGCAGCAATTGCGAGGCCGCCACCTCGCGTTCGAGCAAGCCCCTGGCATCCCGGTCGAGCTGGTCGCGGCGGGTGAGCACCACGTGCTGCATGACCGAGCCGAACAGGTTGATCAACAGCGCCGGATACAGGTGCCAGAAGGTCATCGGCCCCACCCCGAGCAGGGGCAGCACAAAGGCGATCAGGTACAGGGTCTGGGCCGTGAACAGCCAGCGCACGATCCAGCGCAGCCGGGTGTCCTGGATCCTGAGCAACCAGGTCACGATGGAACCCAGAAAAGTGCCCCACAGCAGCAGATTGGAGTTCAGGCCCATGGCCAGATGGGCCTGCTCATGCCAGATCCACCACAGTTGCAGCGGAAAGGCCAGCGTGGTGCAGGCGTACAGCCAGACAGCCCACCGGGGCGCACCGAAGCGCTTCACGAACACCGCGTAGTACAGCATGCCCAGAGAGAGATGCCCGCACAAGACGGAAGAGGTCCAGGCATCCACCCCATGCGGGGCATGCGGCATGAAGTACTTGGCCACCACCCCGAGGTAGAACAGCGTCAGGATCACCGTGCCCGCCTGCAGGCACAGGTTCATCGCCCACAGGATGTCTCGCGTGAGGATGAAGCGCAGCGTGGACATCCAGGCCAGCACCAGCACGATGCCCAGGTAGAGGCCCAGCCACAGCAGGGTCAGCCCTTCGAACTGAAGGGCGCTGTCCTGGGTGCGCACATTCACGTACAGCGCATGGGTGCTGGTGCTGCGCAGGCGCACGTAGAACACCGTGGGTTCGGTGGCCGAGGTGTCCAGGGCCAGGCTGTAGTTCAGGGTGGCCCGCTCACGGCGGTCGAAAGGAAAGCGGTCGCCCTCCTGCCGCACTGTCCAGGGGCCCAGGCGGCCATCAGGGCCACGTGGGCGGCTGTACAGCTGAAGATCGTCAAGGTACAGGGGCTGCAGGGTGGCCCACAGCGGCTGTGCCGCAGTGGGTGGCACGGTCACGCGCAACCAGGTGGCACCGCGCTGATAGCCGCGGGCCACGATGGTGGGGGCCGGCTGGAAGGCCTGCCCCAACACCTCTTCCAGGCGGGCCTCACCCGTGGGGTCAGCCCAGACGGCGCGCTCGACCTCGATCTGGGTGGCCAGCTCGGCTCGACCCGCCAGGGGCCAGGCCAGCGCCAGCAGACACAGCAGGGGCATCAGCCACAGGCGGGCGCAGCACAAGGTGTGCAGCCGCACACGGAGGGCAGCGGGCGTGGACGTCGCCGGGGTTGCCGGGGTCGCCGGGGTCGCAGGGGTCATGGGGCGGTGCAATAAAACGCAATCTTTCATGTGAGCCGGTTGATACAAACGCGAGGCCATTTGGCCATGGCCGCTTCCCGTTTCCATCGTGTCTCCAAGCCAGTGTCCGAGCCGACCCAGGGCAATTGCTCGCACAGCCGGGGAGGCCGATGGTATCGGAAGAGGCTCTGGCCTTCAGCCCACCCCCACATGACACAACAAATGACATTCCCCACTTCTGCAAGCCCCGCATGGTGCAAGGCCCATGGCACCCTGACGGCCGTGGCCCTGGCCACCTCCCTGCTCTGCACCGCCCACCTGGTGCAGGCCCAGACCCAGGGCAGCCCGAGCGCCGACCTGGCCGGCGAACTGCAGCGCCGGTTTGAAGCCCAGCAGGCAGAGATTGCCCGCTACCTCGCCAACAACCCGGGCGCTCAGCGCGAAGTGGTTCGCGACGGCGTGGTGTACCGCATCGTGCGCATCGGCTCGGATGGCCAGCCCATCTACATCAAGAGCAAGGGCGTCAGCGTCGGCAGCCGCAGCAACGTCGAGTCGGGGCAGCTCATCAAGGCCGATTCGCTCTACCCCGGTGGCAGCCTGGGGGTGAACATCACCGGGCAGAACATGGTGGTGGGGGTGTGGGAGCCCGGCGTGCCGCGGGCCACCCACGAGTTGCTGGCCGGCAAGGTCACGATCCAGGCCAACCAGCTGGGCAGCACCACCGACTCGGCCCGCAACCATGCCACCCATGTGACCGGCACCATCGTCGGCACGGCCGGCATCACAGGCAATGGCGCCAGTGCCCAGGGCATCGCCTACAGCGCCAGCTCGCGCAACTGGGACTCGGACAACGACACCGCCGAGATGTACGCCGCCGGCCTGGCGGTCGATGGTGTACAGGTGTCCAACCACTCTTACGGCTATGCCAATGACAACACCATCCCGGTCTGGCAGTTCGGTGCGTACGACAGCGAATCCCGAGCCTGGGACCAGGTGGTCAGCTCCTTGCTGTTCTACCAGCCCTTTGTGGCAGCAGGCAACGAGCAGCAAGCCAACGGCAACCCCAGCAAAGGGGGGTACGACCTGATGACGGGGGCCAGCGCCGCCAAGAACGTGGTGACCGTGGGCGCCGTGAATGCCGACAAGACCATGTCCGACTACAGCAACTGGGGCCCCACCGATGACGGCCGCCTCAAACCCGAGATCGTGGCGCGGGGCACGGGCATCAATTCGGCCACGGCCGCCAGCGACACGTCTTACAGCGGCAGCGGGGCCGATTCCAGTGGCACCTCGTATGCCACGCCGGCCGTGACGGCGGGCGCACTGCTGCTGCAGCAGTTTTACCGAACCCGCTACGCCGGCAACTACATGCGCTCGGACACCTTGCGGGCCCTGATGTTCGGCACCGCCGAAGACCTGGGCCGGCCCGGGCCCGACCACCAATTTGGCTGGGGTCTGCTGAATGTGCAAAGCGCAGCTAACGTCATCAAGCAGCGCACCTACCCCAGCAACCCCAACTCCTGCACTGGCGGTTATCTCGCCGCTGATTTGAGGGGCACCCTCATCGATGAACTGACGGTCAACCCCGACAACAACGGCGCTTCGGCTTGCTATCGGTCCTTTTATGCCCGCGGCGGGGTGCCTGTGGTGGTCAACGTTGCCTGGAATGACGATGCCGGCCCCGAGCAGACGGCCGCCAACCCGGTCGACGACAGCAGCTCGCGGGTCATCTACAACTTCGACATCGAGGTCTACGAACGCGCGACCGGCAACACCTACCGCCCCTGGAAGATCCCCGACATGGCCCACCGCACGGACAACGCCACCTTGTCCAGCGCCCTCTTTGACGACATGGGGCAGAACTTCAAGCAGGTGATCGTTGCCAACCCCGTGGCCAACAGCGAATACCAGGTGATCTTCCGCAAGCACAGCTCGTCACCCGCGGCGACAAAGCCCTTGGCGATGGTGGTCACGGGCACCCTGATCAGCAACGCCCCGGCGGAGATCCGTGGCACCCCCGCCGTGACCGGCACGGCACAGGTGGGCCAGCCCCTGGCCGGCAGCTACACCTACTGGGATTTCGAGGACAACCCCGAGGGCACCAGCACCTACCGCTGGGCCTGGGCGACCCGGGTCGGCCGGGGGTCAACGCTGACGCCCATCGCCGGGGCCACCGGCCGCAACTACACACCGGTGGGCACCGATCAGGGCAAGACGCTGCAGTTCTGCGTGACCCCGGTGGCGTCTGCGGGCAACACCGGTGCGGGCACCGAAGTCTGCTCGGCCTCCACCGTGGCCGTGGCGGCCGCCCCGCTCGTCAACGCGAGCTGCGGCAGCGCGGCCAACACCGCCAGCACCTACGTGCCTGCGGCCAACCTGTGCTCGGTGGGCTCGGCCGGCGCCGTGAGCGCCGGCAGCAGCAGCTGGTCCTGGAGCTGCAGTGGCAGCGGCGGCGGCAGCACCGCGGCCTGCTCTGCCCCCTTCAGCTCGGTGGCCGTCGGAAGTGCTGTGGGCGCCATCCAGTCTGCCGGCAGCAACAACTGGCAGATCAGGTCGGCCAACTCGGGCTTTGTCTCGCCGCCTGCCGCCCCCCCCAACGGCGTGAGCTTCCCCCAGGGTGCGACCAAGGTCGTGCTGGACAGCGGAACGCCCGGCACCAGCACCACCGTGACCCTGCGCTTCAGCAGCATCCCGGCTGGTGCCCAACTCTACAAATACGGCAAGGAAAATGGCCTGGGCGACACCAACAAGTGGTTCCCCTACCCCGCCACCATCGACGCCCAGGCCGGCACCGTCACCTACACGCTCACCGACGGGCAAAAAGGTGACAACGACTGGACTCAGAACGGGGTGATCGATGACCCGGTGGCGCTGGGGGTGGGAGCAGACGCCGGCGTCTCGGGTGTTCCGACCCTGTCGGATGCCGCAGCCTTGGCGCTCAGCGCCTTGCTGGCAGTGGGCTCGATGCTGTCGTTGCGGCGGCGCAAGCCGTGAAGGGGCCGGCCCCGGGGCCGGTTCAGCGCACCACCACCCGGTTGCGCCCCTGGTGCTTGGCGTCGTAGAGGGCTTGATCGCTGAGGGCGATCATGGCCTCGGCGGCGGTGGGGCCCTCGGTGGGGATGGCGGCATGCACACCGATGCTGATCGTGACCGGAATGCTCACCCCATTGACCACCATGGGCTGGTCGCCCACGGCCCGGCGGATGCCCTCGGCCACCGCCTGGGCGCCCTCGACGGTGGTGGCTGGCAGCAGGGCCAGGAACTCCTCGCCGCCAAAGCGCGCCAGCAGGTCGGCCCCGCGCAAACGGGCCTGGGCGCGCTGCGCCACCTGGCGCAGCACCTCGTCGCCCACCAGGTGGCCATGCTGGTCGTTCACCACCTTGAAGTGGTCGATGTCGAGCATCAGCAGGGCCAGCGGGCTGCCACGGCGTCGGGCCAGTGCCAGGTGGTGATCCATGAGTTCCATCAGAGCCAGGCGGTTGTACAGGCCGGTCAGGCGATCGTGGCTGGCCAGCTCGTGCTGCTGGCTGACGGCGTGCTCCATCTGCATCAGCACATAGCCCATGCTGTTGAGCAGCAACACCCCCAGAATCGCAAAATAGGTGGCCACCTGCACCTGGGTGGGCACGTTGAACTGGGCATCCCACTCCGAGGCCTCCAGCATGAACAGCGTGCGCAACACCATGGTGACGCACAAGGTGGAGGCCCCGGCGATCACCACCCAGCGGCCCGTGAGCCGGCGTCCATGCAGGCCAGGCGCCCAGGCCTGCGACAGCAGCACCAGGGCCATCAGGGCCTGCAGCCCGGCCACCAGCACATTGCGCCAGCGGTCGTCGTGCAGCAGGGCCACCGCAGCCAGCATGTTCAAGGCCGCCGGCACCCACACCACCCATGACGGCGGGCTTCGGCTGCGCCCACGCTGGAACGCCATCAGCGCCAAGGTGTGGATGACCAGACTGAGCGCCGTGAGCGCATTGGTCAACAGAATGGACAGGCTCAGCCAGCCCGCGTCGCGCAGGCCGAAGGCAGGGTATGACAGCGCATTGAGCACCAGACCCAGCCCCCACAGCGACAGGCCCTTGTACCGCCGGCCGCCCCAGGCCACGGCCAGCACCGCGCTGGCCAGGACCCCGCTGGCCAAGGTGAGCGCCACAAGCAAGGTGGGCAGGTGCAGGGTCATGGGTCAGGTGCTCATGGGGGTCATGGAAGCCACGCCGCAGCCAGGCCTGGCCGTTTGCGCCGCAGCAGGGCTGTTGATGGAGGGCCTCTCAGGCGGCATCGAAAGAAAATTCGCCATGGCTCAGGAGTTCAACGCAGATGTCGGCGGCCTGTGGGTCATAGAGGCGCCCCCGCCCGCTCTGGATTTCAGCCAAGGCGGCCGCCACGCCCAGACCCGCCCGGTAGGGGCGATCCAGACACATGGCCTCGACCACATCGGCCACCGCCAGGATGCGGGCTCCGAGAATGATCTGGTCCTGCGCCAGGCCCAAGGGGTAGCCACTGCCATCCAGGCGCTCGTGGTGCTGCAGCACCATGTCGGCAATCGGCCAGGGGAACGCAATGTCCTTGAGAATGTCATGACCCGCCTGAGGGTGGCGCCGCAGTACCTGGTACTCGTCCTCGGTCAGGCGGCCGGGTTTGGCAAGAATCGCCTCGGGCACCTGGATCTTGCCGATGTCATGCACGATGCCAGCCAGGTGGATGCCCTGCACCTCGTGATCCGACAGGCCCATGCGGCGCGCCATGGCCACCGCCAGCGAGGCCACCCGGCGCTGGTGGCCTGCGGTGTAGGGGTCGCGAAACTCGACCGTGGTGGCCACCGCCTGCACCGTGGCTTCCAGCACCCCCTCCAGGCGCCGCTGGGTCTGCACATGGGCTTGCTGGACGCGGCGTGAATGGATGCCAAAGGCCAGGTCAGCCGCCAACTCACCGAGCAGACTCACCTCCTGTTCATTGAAGGCGTCAGGCGCCGCCGAGTAGATGGTCAGGGCACCCAGGGTCTGGCCGTCCACCATCAACGGGAATGCCGCACTGGAACGGAAGCCATGAGCCAGCGCCGCCACGCGCCAGGGGGCCATCTTGTTCTCGGTGGCGAAGTCCCGGTTGATCTGGGGCTGGCCCAGGCGGATGGACATGCCTGTGGGACCCTGCCCCAAGGCGTTGTCGCCCCAGCTGATCTGAGCCGCTTTCAGGTAGCCGTCGTTGACACCGAACTGGGCGATCAGGCGCACCGACTTTTCGGCATCGTGCTCGGCAAACCCCACCCAGGCCAGCCGATAGCCGCCCACCTGGACGGCAATGCGGCAGATGTCGTCCAGCAAAGCCGCCTCCTGCTGGCCACGCACCAGGGCCTGGTTGGATTTGCTCAGCAACTGCAGGGCGCGGTTCAGGCGCACCACGTTGTTGTTGGAGGCCAGGGCTGCCGCCATGTCATCAAAGGCTGCAGCCAGCGCCCCCACCTCCCCCGGCTGGGGCGCAAGCCCCGTGCGCGACAGGTGATTGCCGGCCCCCAACTCGCGGGCGGCCAGACCGATCCGGCGCAAGGGGCGTATCAACCAGTGCTCGCCTCCCCACCAGGCCACGGCAAAGGCGACCACCACCAACAGCGCGGCCAGAGACAGGTCCATCACCATCTGACGATCCGCAGCGGCGGTGATGTCGGCCTGCCTTTGCCCGACGAAGAAATAGATCGGACCGGCCAAGGTCTCCGCAAACCGGTAGAGGGTGAGCAAGCGACGCTCCCCGTCGGGAAACACCAGGCTGAGCGCCGCACCCGGGCCTTGCTGGCGCAGTTGCTCGAAGGCCGCAGACTCGAACGCCTCGGCGCCCTGCGGGGAGGCGGGCTGGGGCCGACGTGTGATGACCCGGCCATGAGCATCGACCAGGCCCGCCATCGATGGGCCGGCTGCCCGGCTGCCCGGCCGTTCACGGGTCACCCAGCTCAGGTCCATGGCCACCACGATCAAGCCCTGAACCCGGCCCTGTGCGTCCGCAATGCGCTGCGCAACCGGCAACACATGCTTGCCAGTGAACCCGCCCACCTGAGCCGCCCCGACCACCGGCTTGTCCTGCACCAAAGCCCGCGGCATGAAGGAGCGGTTGGCGATGTTGAGGGCCTGGGCGCCCCGGACAAGGTGGCACCGGGTATCCCCGTTGGGCAAGGCCAAAAAGACATTGGCCACCTGCGGATCCTGGGACACCAGGGCCGCCAGCCGGCGCTCACATTGGGGGTCGTTGATCAGCGTGCTCAGGTCGACCGCCTGGCTCAACAGGCCGAGCAGGCGCTGGGTGTTTTCAAACCCCAGCCTTTGCCGATCGGCCATGGCCGCTGACAGCACCTCTTGCTGCGCCATGGCCGCAGCAACGTCGGCAGCTCGACGATCCAGCGCCCGGTAGACCGATGCAGACAACAACACCGCACAGGTGCACAGCAAAAGGAACAGAAAACGCCAACGGATGCTGAGCAAGGCAAGCGGCAATCGCACCAGCAGTCGCATCAACACGCCTCCAGTCTTTGACTTGCCAGCAGCTCAACCGCCCCCTGTGCTGCCATCGCGCTCAGGCCGAGGACTGCACCCACTCCCGGGCTTCGGCCAGGGTGGCAAACAGCAGGATGGGGGGCATCTGGGTGATCTGGTCGTACTTGCGGGCCATGGCGATGATCACCGGATCGACCGTGACGGCCAGGATGCGGTACTTGGGATTGACGAAGGTGGCCCCGATGTTGATCGCGGCCGTGTCGAGGATGCCGCCCTCGCCCATGGTGAAGGCCTCGGTCTCGGTGAAGTCGTTGATCGTGTAGCGGATGTTCTCGAAACGCGGGTCGCTGTGAAACTTGCCCACCGACGACAGAAACTCTTCCGCCGTGACGATGCCCCAGAAACGTTTGTGGATACCTTGGGGTTCGCGGATGATTTCGTAGGGCATGGTCGAAAAACTGCAAATCTGATCGTATGGACGCGCTGACTGCGCCTATCGGTCTCTATTTGACCATGAACGGAGTTGGCTACCGCCTCACACGGGCGCATCGCGTGAACAGACCCGCGATGGGCTCAAAGAATCGCTTGCAGACCTTTGTCGGCAATGATGTTGAGAAGTTTCAACGCTGGGCCACTGGGCTGGGTGTCCCCCTGCTCCCATTTGCGCACCGTGGAGGCCGTGGTGTGCAGGTGCAAAGCGAACACCGATTGACTGAAATTCAGCTGCATGCGCAGTTTTCGAATGTCCGCCGGCTGAAACGGCTGGATCGGCATGGGCCTGATCGCATCGAAGCGTCGCATCGTCACCTTGTCGACAAGGCCGGCATCGCACAACACCCCCAGATCCTTTCGCAGGGATTCAATCAGCTTGCTGCTCACAACATACCTCCAAAATGCTCACGCCATTGCCAACGCGCGAAATCACGTCGCTTGAGCACTTTCATGGGGAACCCAGCCGAAAAGTGTGCCCAAAACGGGTAGTTTCATCCAGTATTTCGACAAAACCGGGGGAGTAAGGCGAAGGGAGCGTGTGCATTGCCCGACCTTAATCTGCCCCCTGAATCCAGGCGCAAGCCTTATCTGGCCGACAAGGGCCTTGGTCGGAGGGCAGCGGCCTGCCCCCGCCCCTCACCCGTCAATCAGCGCCGGGTCCCAGGCAAACACGGTCTGTTGCTGGGTGCCCAGTTTCTCGATGCCCAGCGTCATCACGTCGCCGGGGCGCAGGAACTGCGCGGCCGGCTTCTTGCCCATGCCCACGCCGGGCGGGGTGCCGGTGGTGATCAGGTCGCCGGGCTCCAGGGTCATGAAGCGGCTCAGGTAGCTGACCAATTGGGCCACGGTGAAGATCATGGTGCGGGTGTTGCCGGTCTGCTGGCGCTGGCCGTTCACATCGAGCCACAGGGCCAGGTTCTGCGGGTCGCCCACCTCGTCGGCACTGACCAGCCAGGGGCCGATGGGGCCGAAGGTGTCGCAGCCCTTGCCCTTGTCCCAGGTGCCGCCGCGCTCCAGCTGGTATTCGCGCTCGGAGATGTCGTTGATGGTGCAGTAGCCGGCCACGTGCTTCAGGGCCTCGGCCTCGCTCACGTAGCGGGCACGGCTGCCGATCACCACACCCAGCTCCACCTCCCAGTCGCTCTTGACCGAGCCCTGGGGCAGCACCACGGGGTGGTTGCAGCCCACGGCGCTGTTCACGGTCTTGGTGAAGACGATGGGCTCCTTGGGGATGGGCATGTTGGCCTCGGCCGCATGGTCGGCGTAATTCAGGCCGATGGCGATGAACTTGCCCATGCCGGTCCAGGGCACGGCCAGGCGGCCCTGGGGCACGATGGGCAGGGTGCTGGCGTCCAGGCCGGCCAGGGCGGCCAGGCCGGCGGGCGACAGGGTGGCCGGGCCGATGTCGGTCAGCACGGCGCTGAGGTCGCGCAGGGTGCCATCGCTATGCAGCAGGGCGGGCTTCTCTTGGCCCTTGGGGCCGTGGCGGAGCAGTTTCATGGATGAAGATTCCGGGTGTAGAAGAAGGGAAAGACTCAGTTCGACCAGCCGCCGTCGATGACCTGGGCGGTGCCGGTGGTGAAGGACGATTCGTCGCTCGCCAGGTACACCGCCAGGGCGGCGATCTCTTCGGCCCGGCCCAGGCGGCCCATGGGCTGGCGCTCGACAAAGCCGGCCTCGACCTGGGCCAGACTCTGGCCGCTGGCCTGGGCCTGGGCCTGGATGCGCTCCTGCAGTGAGGGCGACATCACGGTGCCGGGGCAGATGGCGTTGCAGCGGATGCCCTGCCCCACAAAATCGGCAGCCACCGATTTGGTCAGGCCGACCACGGCGGCCTTGGTGGTGCCATAGACAAAGCGGCGCGGTGCGCCCTTGATGCTGCCGGCCACCGAGGACACATTGATGATGGAACCACGACCCTTTGCCAGCATGCCGGGCAGGAAGGCGCGGATGGTGCGCCACTGCGAGCGCACGTTGAGGTCGAAGGCAAAGTCCCACTCCTCGTCGGTGCAGTCGAGCAGGGTGCCGGCGTGCACAAAGCCCGCGCCGTTGAACAGCACGTCCACCGGGCCGATCTCGGCTGCGGCGGCCTGCACGGCCTCGCTTCGGGTCACGTCCAGCACACGGGTGGTGCAGCCGATCTGCTGCTGCAGCGAGGCCAGGGCCTCGACGTTGATGTCGGTGGCGATCACGCGCGCACCCTCGGCGGCAAAGGCCACGGCGGTGGCCCGTCCGATGCCCTGGCCGGCGGCGGTCAGGAAGGCAGTCTTGCCTGCAAGTCGTTGGGTCATGTGAAAGAGGTCCTCAGGTTGAAGGGGTGGGGTCGGCTGGGCTTCAGATCACCTTGCCGGGGTTGAGCAGACCGGCCGGGTCCAGGGCCTGCTTGAGGCACTGCATCAGCGCAATCTCGGCCGGGCTGCGCGCATGGCCCAGCCAGGCGCGCTTGAGCGTGCCGATGCCGTGCTCGGCCGACACGGTGCCGCCGTACTCGCGCACCAGCCCGTAGACGATGCCGTCGACCAGGCTCTTGGGCTGCTCGGCCACGCCCGCCTGGTGCACGATGATGTGCAGATTGCCGTCGCCCACATGGCCGTAGAGCAGCGTGCAGGCATTGGGGATGCGCGCCTGCAGGGCCTGGCGGCAGCGGTTCACGTAGTCGTCCATGCGGGCCACGGGCAGGCCCACGTCAAAGGCCAGGTGGTGCGGCAGTTGCGGGTGCAGCTCGACGGTGGCGTCGCGCACGGCCCAGAAGGCCTTCACATCGGCCAGCGACTGGGCCAGGGCGGCATTGCTCAGCACGCCGGACTCCATCAGGCCGGCCAGCCAGGCCTCGAAGCGCGGCGCGTCGTGGGCCTCGTCGGTGCCCAGGGCCTCGACCAGCACATAGGCACCCTGCGGGCTGTCGTCCCCCTGGAATGGGTTGCGCACCCCGGCCACCCGGGTGGTGGCGAACTGCCAGTACTCGGGCCACATCACCTCGAAGGCCGACAGCAAGGGCCCCAGGCTCTGGCGGGCCGAGTTCAGCAGGGTGAGCACGCCCGCGTAGTCGCGCACCGCACACATGGCCACCTGGGTGGAGGCCGGCTTGGGGTACAGGCGCAGCACCACCCGGGTGATGATGCCCAGCGTGCCTTCGCTGCCGATGAACAGGTGCTTGAGATCGAAGCCCGCGTTGTTCTTGATCATCTTGTTGAGGCTGGTGACCACGGTGCCATCGGCCAGCACCACCTCCAGGCCCAGCACCATCTCGCGCGCCATGCCATAGCGGATCACGCGGTTGCCACCGGCATTGGTGGCCAGGTTGCCGCCGATGCTGCACGAGCCTCGGGCGCCCAGATCGAGCGGGCAGAAGAAGCCGGCCTCGGCGGCCGCCTGCTGCACCGCCTCCAGCGGCGTACCGGCCCGCACCGTGAGGGTGGCCGAGGCCGGGTCGATTTCCTCGATGCCGACCAGGCGCTCCAGCGACAGCGCGATCTGCGCACCGGTGGCACGGGCGCCACCGCACAGGCCGGTCAGGCCGCCCTGTGGCACCACGGCCACGCCGTGCTGGCGGCACAGCCGCAGGGCGGCTGCCACGCCGGCGGTGTCAGCCGGGCGCAGCACAGCCAGGGGGCGGCTGGGCTGCAGGCCGCTGTAGTCATTGTGGTTGCGCTGTGGTGCATCGGCACCGACCAGCACCGCCTGCGGGCCCAGTTCAGCCTGCAGCGCGGCCAGCAGGGCCGGTGAAAGCGTTGAAGCATGCATGCTCGTCTCCATCGCGTGGGGCGGGCCTCAGGCCGTGAACCAGCGCAGCGGCGCGAGCACGGTCTGCGGGAAGGCCACCATGACGAACATCACTGCGAACTCGGCCACCATGAAGGGCCAGACGCCGCGGGTCACCTCGTCCATCTTCATGCGCCCCACCCCGGCCACCACGTTCAGGATGGTGCCCACGGGCGGGGTGATCAGGCCGATTGAGTTGTTGATGATGAACAGCACGCCGAAGTAGATCGGGTCGATGCCGGCGGCCTTGATCACGGGCATCAGCACCGGGGTCATGATCAGGATGGTGGGGGTCATGTCCATGGCCGTGCCCACCAGCATCACCAGCACCATGATGGCCACCAGCAGCAGGGTCTGGTTGCCCATGAAGGGCTTGAGCAGCTCGACCATCTGGGTGGGCAGGTTGGCCACCGTGATCAGCCACGACGACACCATGGCCGCCGCCACCAGGAACATCACCACCGCGGTGGTCTTGGCGGCCGTGGTGAAGATGGGCAGCAGGGCCGACAGGGGCAGCTCGCGGTAGATCACGCCGGCCACGAACAGCGAGTACACCGCGGCCACCACCGCCGCCTCGGTGGGCGTGAAAACGCCCATGCGCAAGCCCACCAGGATGAACACCGGCAGCGTCAGCGCCCAGACGGACTCGCGGGCGGCGCGCCAGATCTCAGCCCTGGATTTCTTTTCTGGCAGGGCCAGTTGCTCCTTGCGGCCCACCCACCACCAGGTGAGGGCCAGGCCGGCACCGATCATGATGCCGGGGAAGATGCCAGCGATGAACAGCTTGCTGATCGACACATTGGCCGCGACCCCGAAGATCACGAAGCCGATGCTGGGCGGGATGATGGGCCCGATCACCCCCGAGGCGGCGATCAGCCCGCCCGACACCTCTTTCTTGTGCCCGGCCTTGACCATCATGGGCAGCAGCAGCGCCGTCAGGGCGGCCGCGTCGGCCACGGCCGAGCCCGACAGCGAGGACAGCAGGCAGGCCGCCAGGATCACCACATAGCCCAGCCCGCCCTTCACATGGCCTACCAGGGCCAGGGCAAAGTTGACGATGCGCTGCGACAGGCCGCCCACGTTCATGATCTCGCCTGCCAGCATGAAGAAGGGCACGGCCAGCAGCGGAAAGCTGTCGGCGCCATTGATGAAGTTCTGCGCCAGGATCTGGGCATCGAACAGGTCCAGCTGCCACATCAGGCCGACGCCGCTGGCCAGCAGGGCGTAGGCGATCGGGATGCCCAGCGCCATGGCGCCCACCAGGCCGCCGAGGAATATCAATACGGTCATGTTCTTGTCTCCGGTGTGGTTCTTGGTCTTGGTCGCGGCGCGACGGCTCAGCGGCCCGAGTGGGGCAGCGGCTTGTCACCCAAAGGGGAATGACTGGCTCCGTGGCCGGCCGCGTTCTCGCGCGCCAGTTCGGCCTGCAGGGCTTCGAGCTCGCCCTGCTCCTCGGACTCCTTGATCATCACCAGCTCGGCCTCGCTGAGCTGGCCGGTCAGCACGCGCAGCAGCTGCAGCACGATGAGCCCGGCCGCACACACCGAGAACACCACGCCCGAGGCATAGAAGATGGCGGTCGAGGCGCCGGTGACGGGGGCTTCAACGTCCCAATTGATCACGGTCTGCTGCCAGCTGCCCTGAAAGAACAGCCAGGTGATGTAGAGCATCAGCACCTGGCCCAGCACCATGCACACCTTCTTGCCCGCCACCGGCAGGCGCGACACCAGCATGTCGGTGCCCAGGTGGGCGTTCTCCTTGATCGCGCTGACGGCGCCCAGGAAGGTGATCCAGACAAAAAGCCAGCGCGACAGCTCTTCGCTGACGGCAATGCCCGAGTTGAAGGCGTAGCGCAGCACCACGTTGCCGAACACCAGCACCACCATGACGGCCAGGGCCAGCGCGATGAGCAGGTTGATGAACCGGCAGTACCGGTCGATGAGGGTATTGAGCATGTTGTTGTCTCCGTGGGTGGCGTGGGGCCACCTGGGTGTGTTTTTCAGGGATCCATCGTCTCGTCAGGCCCGGCTCACAGCGCCGACTTCACAGCGCCCTGCCCTGCAGCAGCCCGCGCCCGGCCAGGTTGGCCATGAAGGCGCGCAGGCCGAAGCGCCAGGGGGCGGCGGTTTCGCTGTGCGCGACCCGGTTGTGCAAGGCCCCCAGCCAGGTGCTCTGGATGGTGACCACATCGCCCAGCCTGTGGGTGAAGCCGCCACCGGGCTGGTCGCGGTCCTCGATGGGGGCGAACAAGGTGCCCAGGAACAGCATGAAGCCGTCGGGGTACTGGTGGGCGGCCAGGGTCTGGGCCACCAGATCGGCCGGGTCGCGGCTGATGCTGGCCATGGTGTTGATGCCGCGCAGCTCAAAGCCCTCGGGCCCGGTCACACGCAGGTTCACGGTCTCGCGGCGCACCTGGTCCAGGCCGAAGCCGGCATCGAACAGGCGGATGAATGGGCCGATGGCGCACGAGGCGTTGTTGTCCTTGGCCTTGCCCAGCAGCAGCGCGCTGCGGCCCTCGATGTCGCGCAGGTTGACGTCGTTGCCCAGGGTGGCGCCCACGATGTCGCCGCGGCTGTTGACGGCCAGCACCACCTCGGGCTCGGGGTTGTTCCAGGCCGAGTCGGCGCGGATGCCGATGTCTTCGCCCGTGCCCACCGAGGCCAGCACCGGGGCCTTGGTGAACACCTCGGCATCGGGGCCGATGCCCACCTCCAGGTACTGCGACCACAGGCCTTTCTCCTGCAGCAAGGCCTTGAGGGCCATGGCCTGCTCCGAACCCGGGCGGATGTCGGCCAGGCTCTCACCGATCAGGCCCACCACCTGGCTGCGCAGGCCCTGGGCGCGGCTGGCATCGCCACGGGCCTGCTCTTCGATCACGCGTTCGATCAGGCTGGCGGCAAAGGTCACGCCGGCCGCCTTGACCACCTGCAGATCGCAGGGGGCCAGCAGCCAGGGGCGGGTGCTGTCGCGCGGGGCCAGTTGGCTGTTGTCCAGCAACTCGGCCACGCTGCACACACGCTGGCCCACGCAACCGTGCACGGCCTGGGCCGGGTCGGGCGACTCCAGCAGGGTGCTCATGGTGGGAAAGTGCTCGCTCAGGTCGAACACGCCCTCGGGGCGCAGGACCACCACGGCCGGGCCGCTGAGGTGACCAAGTTGGGCGCCAGGCCACCAGATGCGGCCCACCAGGGTGCCGGCCAGGCCGTCGTCAGGCAGGATTTGGGCGTGCGTTGCCGCACCGGCCGCCGCTGCTTGGGCGGTCGTTGTCGTGGAACTCATGGTCAGGTCCTTGAAGGCTTCAGTGGTTGTGGCGCGGGGTGTGTTCGGAGATGCGTCGGTAATCGAGCGCAAAGTCGAGCGTGGCCCCGTCCACCAGTTGGCCGGTCTTCTCGCGGTACAGCGCCTCCCAGGGCGACTGGCTGCGCGGCACGGGCGGGGCCGGCAGTTCGCGCCGGCGGCGTTCGATCTCTTCAGGGGTGACCAGGGCGTCACAGCGGCCGGTGTTGAGGTCGATGCGCAGCACGTCACCGTTTTGCAGCCAGCTCAGGCCGCCGCCCACGGCGCTCTCGGGCGAGACGTTGAGGATGGACGGGCTGTCGGCCGTGCCCGATTGGCGCCCGTCACCCAGCGTGGGCAAGGTGTTGATGCCGCGCCGGATCAACGCATCGGGCGGCTGCATGTTGACCACCTCGGCCGAACCGGGCCAGCCGATGGGGCCGGCACCGCGCATCACCAGGATGCAGCCCTCGTCGATGCCGAGTGCCGGGTCGTTGATGCGGGCGTGGTAATCGTCAGCCCCTTCGAACACCACGGCACGGGCCTCGAAAATGCCCTCCTGGCCGGGCTGGTTCAGGTAGCGCTGGCGGAAGGCCTCGGAGATCACCGAGGTCTTGAGGATGCCGAAGTCAAACAGATTGCCTGACAACACCAGAAAGCCGGCCTTTTGCATCAGGGGCTGGGCGAAGGGGAAGATCACCTCGCGGTCGCGTGTCTCGCGGCCCTGCAGGTTCTCGGCCACCGTGCGGCCGGTAACGGTGCGGCAGTCGCCCTGCAGGCGACCGGCCTGCTGCAGCTCCCACATCAGGGCCGGCACGCCCCCGGCGCGGAAGAAGCGCTCGCCCAGGAATTGGCCGGCCGGCTGCATGTTGAGCAGCAGGGGCAGGTCGTAGGCGTGTTCGGTCCAATCCTGGGCCCGCAGCGCCACGCCCGCGTGCCGGGCCATGGCCATGATGTGCACCTGCGCGTTGCTGGAGCCGCCGGCCACGCTGACCACCGACAAGGCGTTGAGAAAGCTCTCGCGGGTGAGCAACTGCGAGGGTCGCAGGTCTTCATAGGCCATCTCGACGATGCGGCGCCCGGTCTCGTACGCCATCTGGCCACGCTCGCGGTAGGGCGCCGGGATGGCGGCGCAGCCTGGCAGCGACAGGCCCAGGGCCTCGGCCACGGCGTTCATGGTGGAGGCCGTGCCCATGGTGTTGCAATGGCCGGCCGAGGGGGCGCTGCTGCAGGCGCGCTGCAGAAACTCTTCCTCGTCGATCTCGCCGGCAGCCAGTTGGCGACGGCTGCGCCAGATCACGGTGCCCGAGCCCACCAGCTCGCCATCGTGCCAGCCGTCCAGCATGGGGCCGCCCGAGAGCACGATGGCCGGGATGTCCACGGTGGAGGCGGCCATGATGCCGGCCGGGGTGGTCTTGTCGCAGCCGGTGGTCAACACCACGGCATCGATGGGGTAGCCATACAGGGTCTCGACCAGGCCCAGGTAGGCCAGGTTGCGGTCGAGTGCGGCAGTGGGGCGGCGGCAGTTCTCGAAGATGGGGTGCACCGGGAACTCCATCGGGATGCCCCCGGCATCGCGGATGCCGTCGCGTACCCGCTTGGCCAGATCCAGGTGGATGCGATTGCAGGGCGACAGGTCGCTGCCGGTCTGGGCGATGCCGATGATGGGCCGGCCCGAGCGCAGCTCTTCGGGCGTGAGCCCGTAGTTCATGAAGCGCTCGAGGTAGAGCGCGGTCATGTCCGAGCGCTCGGGGTCGGCAAACCACTCACGCGAGCGGAAGGGGCGCTTGGCTTTCTTGTCCATGGGGTGTCCCTGACGTGGAAGATGCAACGGCGGGCGCCGCAGCGGGCCTTGGGCCCACCACCAGCGCCCCCGCGGGGTGGATCACTTGGCGGTGCCGCGCACCTTGGCCAGCTCGGCGTTGAGTTCACCGGTGGTGTCTTCACCGAACTCCTTGGCGTACTTGGCCAGCACGGGCTGCAGCTTGGCGCGCATCTTGGCCTGCTCGGCCGGCGGCAGCTCGGTCACCTGCATGCCCACCTTCTTGAGCTCGCCCAGGGCCTTGTCGCCGAAGGCGCGGATGGTCTTGCGCTCGTAGAGCGTGGCTTCGCGGGCGGCGTCCTGCACGATCTTCTGTTCTTGGGCCGACAGGCCGTCCCAGGTCTTCTTGGACATCAGCAAGGCCCAGGTGCTGTACATGTGGCGCGACAACACCATGTGCTTCTGCACCTCGTAGAACTTGCTCGACAGGATGGTGGCCGAGGGGTTCTCCTGGCCATCCACCGCGGCCTGCTCCATGGCCGAATACAGCTCGGTGAAGGGCATGGGGGTGGCGTTGGCACCCAGCGCGCTGAAGGTGTCCAGGAACAGCGGGCTCTGGATCACGCGCAGCTTCAGGCCCACCAGGTCATCGGCCTTGGTGATGGGGCGACGCGAATTGGTCACGTGGCGAAAGCCGTTCTCCCAGTAGCCCAGGCCCACTAGGCCTTTTTCGGGCAGTTTGGCGAGCAGCTTCTGGCCGAAGGGGCCGTCCAGCACGGCATCGGCCTCTTGCTCGTTGTTGAAGGTCAGGGGCAGGTTCAGTACGCCAAAGGGCTTGATCAGCGACATCAGGGTGGAGGTGTCGGGCACCGTCATCTCGAGTGTGCCGCCGCGCAGGGCCGAGGTCATGCTGACATCGTTGCCCAGCGAGCCGCTGGCATAGAGCTTGGCCACCAGCTTGCCGCCGCTCTTGGCCGACAACTGCTCGGCAAAGTACTTCACGGCCAGGGCCTGGGGATGGTCTTCGTTGAGGCCGATGCCGACCTTGAACACATGGTCCTTGATCTGGGCCGACACCGGGGCGGCCAAGGCGGCCAGGATCGTGGCCGCCAGGGCCAGGGCTTTGAATTGCATGGATGTCTCCGAATTTGGAATGTCTGAACCACGGTGGGCGGGGCCACCGGCCGCGGGGAATCTCTGATGGATCCTCCCGTTGCAGGCGAGAGATTAGGTTTCCCGTCCCCTGGGGTCCACTGACTTTTTTGCTAGCATCCATTCCAAATGCTGATGAGTCCAGACCCGATTTCGGGTAAACCCCTGTCTTTGGCCCAGGCCTGTGCCCGCCTGCGCTTTCGCCATCTGCAGTTTCTGGACATCCTGGGCCAGACCCGCAACCTGCGCCTGACGGCCGAGCAGATGCACATCACCCAGCCCGCGGCCACCAAGATCCTGATGGACATCGAGGAGATCCTGGAGGCCCGCCTGTTCGAGCGCCTGTCGCGTGGCATGCGGCCCAACGAACTGGGCCTGTTCACGCTGCGCTATGCCGCCAGCGCGCTGGCCGGGCACCGCAAATTTGTGGACGAGTTCAATGCCCTCAAGCAAGGCGGCCATGGGCACCTGTCGATCGGCGCCATCACCGGCTCGGCGGCCCACGTGCTGATCGCCTCGGTGGCCGAGATCCAGCGCCTGCGCCCCCTGCTGGTGCTGAAAGTGCTCGAACAAAGCAGCGACCAGCTGGTGGTGTGGCTGGCCGAGCGCAAGATCGACCTGATGATCGGCCGCTTCACCGACGAATCCCAGCGCAGCCAGTTCCACTACGAGCGCCTCTCGGACGAACCGCTGCAGGTGGTGGGCGGCCTGCACCACCCACTGCGGGGCGCACGCGAGCTGGACATGGCCGAGCTGTCGCACTGGCCCTGGATCCTCTACCCCGCCTCCACCGCGGTGCGCAAGGTGTCGGACGACATCTTCGGCCGCAACGGCCTGGCGCTGACCTCAGGGGTGGTGGAGACGCCCTCTTTCCTGTTCGCGCTGGAGATGATGCAGACCACCGACATGCTGTCGCTGCAGCCCACGGCCCTGGTCAGACGCTACATCGACAAGGGCCTTCTGGCCCGCATCCCCGTCGACCTGCCCGACCGCATGCCCGACTACGGCATGCTGACCCGCCTGGGCGAGACGCCCACACCGGCGACGCTGGCGTTCATGGAGGTGTTGCGGCAGACCGCCAGCCGTCAAGTCGCCCCAGCTTAGCCCGCCCGCTCCAGCATGGCCTGCAGCAGCACGTTGCAGCCGGCGGTGATGTGCTCGGGCTTGGCGTCTTCGATCTCGTTGTGGCTGATGCCGTCCTTGCAGGGGATGAAGATCATCCCGGTGGGGGCCAGCTTGGCCATGTAGACCGCGTCGTGGCCGGCGCCCGAGACGGCGGGCATGTGGCTGTAGCCCAGGCGTTCGGCGGCGCGCTGCACCGCGTTGACGCAGTCGGCGTGGAAGGGCTGGGCCGGGTAGTGCGAGACCAGCTCGACCTCGATCTTCAGCCCGGTCTCGGCCGCCACCTGGGCCGCGTAGGCGCGGATGTCGGCGTCCATCTGGTCGACCAGGGCGTCGGTGCTGTTGCGCAGGTCCATCGAGAACTTGAC
>NZ_JADZ01000032.1 GCF_000518645.1 Curvibacter gracilis ATCC BAA-807
GTGGGGGTGGGGTAGGTGTGGCCGTCCACGCGGGTGCACATCTCGGCGAAGTAGCTGAAGTTGTCGGCCGCGCGGGGCACGAGCTGCTTGCCGGTCTGGGAGATGACCTGGCCGCAGTCGTTGGTCTCGGTCTGGGCGATCTCGGGCACGTGGCGGGCGATGAGCTCGCCGAGCTTGCGCATCAGCTTGGCGCGCTCGGTGGCGGGCAGGCCGGCCCATTTCGGGAAGGCCTCTTTGGCGGCGGCCACGGCGGCGTGGACCTCGGCCTCGCCGCCCGATGCCACCTCGGCCAGCACCTCCTGGGTGGCGGGGTTGAGGGTCTCGAAGTAGTCGCTGCTGGCGACGGACTGGCCGTTGATGAGGTGCTGGACTTGTTGCATGGGGTCTCAACCTTGTCGAATGAAGTTGTGGAGCTCGCCGATGGCTTCGATGGAGGTCACGATCTCGGCGCCCGGGGGGCAGTCGACCACCCCGTCGGGTGTGCCGGTCAGGATCAGGTCGCCGGGCGAGAGCGTCATGAAGGCGCTGAAGTACTCGATCAGAAAGGGCACGTCGAACACCATGTCTCGCGTGTTGCCGCGCTGGGTGATCTGGCCGTTCACCGTGGTCTGCAAGGCCAGGCCCATGGGGCCGCCGGGGCGGGCGTGGATGTCGGCGGCATCCACCAGCCAGGGGCCCAGCGGGGTGCAGGTGTCGCGGTTCTTCACGCGCAGGTTGGGGCGGTACCAGTTCTCCAGGTAGTCGCGGATCGCGTAGTCGTTGGCCACGGTGTAGCCCTGCACGTAGTCGTAGGCCTGGTCGCGTTTCACATGGCGCGCCGTGCGCCCGATCACCACCGCCAGCTCGCATTCGTAGTGCATGTAGCCCACGCCGACGGGCCGCACGGTGTGCTCGCGGTGGCCGATCAGGCTGGCCTCGCCCTTGATGAACACCAGGGGTTCCTCGGGTGCTTTGAATTCCAGCTCTTTGGCGTGGTCGGCGTAGTTCAGGCCCAGCGCCAGGATGCTGCGCGCCCGTGGCACCGGTGCCAGGGGCGGCAGCCAGCGCACGGCCTCGAAGGGCACGCGCTGGCCATCGTCCAGACGCAGGGCGCCTTCGTCTTCCACCGCGTGCAGCGGGCCGCGTTCGGGGGTGTGGTTGAGCAGGATGCGGGCGTGCTTCATGCCAGGGCCTCCGTGCCGATGGGGTGGGTCAAGGGGGCAAAGCCCGGGGCGGTGAGCGTGACGGTGTCACCCGGCTGCAGCAGCGGACGCTGGCCGTCGGGGCCCACGTCGCAGCCCAGCATCAGCACATCGCCGGGGCGCAGGGTCATGAAGGCATTCACCTCGGCCAGCAGGGTGGCGGCTGGGCGCATCAGCTGCGACAGGTCCACCGTCTGGCGCAGGGCGCCGTTCACATGGACTTGCAGCTGCAGCGTGGCCAGATCAGTCAGGTCCGTCAGCGGCACAGTCTGCGCGGGCGTGCCCAGAAAACCGTCGCGGCAGCGGAACTTCACCGGGGGCCGGAAGTAGCTGGCGTGCGGCAGGCTGAAATCGTTGAGCAGGGCGCAGGCCACCGGCCCTTGATCGCCCATCACCAGGCCGATCGTGGCGCCGGCTTCCACGCCGGCCACCCCGGTGGGCACAAGCACCGTGCCGCCGTCGGGGTTTCCCGTGTTGGCGGTCTTCACATACAGCACCGGGGCTTGTGGCGGGGCCTTGTGCGGGGCCTCGTGCATGCGCGGCTGCCAGCGTTCGTATTCGTTGCGGAAGTTCAGCAGCACGCCGTAGACGGTGCCGGCGGGGTGCCAGGGGGCAGCGCTCATGGTTGCTCCAGTTCGATCAGGGTGTCGAGCAGCTGGTAAAGCTGCAGCAGCTTGTCTTTGCCCAGGGTCTGCTCCATCCACTGGTAGTGGGCCTCGATGGTGATGGACAAGGTCTCGACCAGGCGCAGGCCCTTGTCGGTGGCCTGCACCACGGTGCGGCGCGCGTCCTGCGGGTCGCGCTGGCGCTGGATCAGGCCGTCGCGCTCCATGCGGGCCAGCACACCGGTCAGGCTGGGGCCCAGGATGAAGGCCTCGCGCGCCACCCGCCCGGTCTCGACCACCCCGTGCTCACCCAGCACGCGCAGCACCCGCCACTGCTGATCGGACAGGCCGTGCTGGCGCAGGTTGGGCCGGGTGTGGCCCATCACCGCTTCGCGCGCCTGCAGCAACAGGCGGGGCAGGTTGCGGTGGGCAAAGGGCTGGACCGGGGGCTGGGGCAGGACGGGGGGCTGGGGCAGGACGGGGGGCTGGGGTGGGGTGCTCATTTATTTAACATGTTAAATGTTTGTCCGGCGAGACCCATTCGGGAAAACCCCGTGGAGGCCAAGCGCTGGCCTGCGAAGCGATGAACGAGCGCTCACGCCCACTTGCCTTTGCTAGACTGCGGGCCACATCCGCCCCTTGGCAGTAAGCCCTCCCACTCATCCCGGGAACGTGCCCAGCCCCTGGGGCTTTTTCATTTCTGGGTCGTGCCTGATGGGGGGCGAATGAGCCGTTGGCAAGTCGCCATCTGACGCCATGGACTGGGCTGTGGCCCATCGGGCCCTGTTGCTGACGCGCAGGAAGGAGCTGAACCCTTGAGTCATCGACATTTCACGCTGGAGACCGTGCAGGTGATGCCACCGCATGGCCTGCGGCTGCACTACGCCGACGGGGAGATCCTGACGGTGAATCTGGAGCCGCTGATCCGCCAGCATCCCAGCCTTGGGCCCCTGATGGACCCCCGTGTCTTTGCCACCGCCAGCCTCGGCGATTGGGGGGGGGCAGTGTGAGCTGGCTCCAGGACGATGAACTCGAGTTGGCGGCTGACAATCTTCGGGCCCGGGCGCTTGAACAGGCCGGCGAGGCATCGCACGAATTCATCATCCAGTGGATGGAGCGCCATCGCTTGACGCTGGACCAGGCTGCGCAGGCCCTGGGCCTGTCACGCCGCATGTTGGCGTATTACCGCAGTGGTGCCAGGCCTGTGCCACGTCATGTGGCGCTGGCCTGTCTGGGGTTTGCGGCGCAGGCAGCGTCTTCTGCAGATCCGACATTGGCATTCGCGGTTTGACGGGGCTGCCGCAAGGTGCTGACCTGCCCTTATAGTGGCCGCCTGTTGTCCGAATCCCCTCCCCATGTCCCGAGAAAAAACCGTCTACACCTGCACCGAATGCGGTGGCACCAGTGCCAAGTGGCTGGGCAAGTGCCCGCAGTGCAATGCCTGGAACACCCTGGTCGAGTCGGTGGCCGAGGGTTCGGGGGCGGCCAGCAAGAACCGGCTCAGCACGCCCTCCTATTCGGGCTATGCCGGGCTGGCCCAGGCGGTCACGCCGCTGTCGGCCATCGAGGCCACCGAGGTGGCGCGCACGCCCAGCGGGCTGGAGGAGCTGGACCGGGTGTTGGGCGGCGGCATCGTCGAAGGCGGGGTGGTGCTGATCGGGGGGGACCCGGGCATCGGCAAGTCGACCCTGCTGTTGCAGGCGCTCGATGCGCTGCAGCGCAGCGGGCTGGAGACCCTGTACGTGACCGGTGAGGAAAGCGGGGCCCAGGTGGCGCTGCGCTCGCGCCGCCTGGGGCTGGACAACAGCCAGGTCAAGGTGATGGCCGAGATCCAGCTCGAAAAAATCCTGGCCACCATCGAGGCGCGCCAGCCCGCGGTGGCGGTGATCGATTCGATCCAGACCATCTACAGCGACCAACTCAGTTCGGCGCCGGGCTCGGTGGCCCAGGTGCGCGAGTGTTCGGCCCACCTGACGCGGCTGGCCAAGGGCACGGGCATTGCCATCGTGTTGATCGGCCACGTCACCAAAGAGGGCGCGCTGGCCGGCCCGCGCGTGCTGGAGCACATGGTGGACACGGTGCTGTACTTCGAGGGCGATACCCACTCCACCCACCGCCTGGTGCGCGCCATCAAGAACCGCTTCGGGGCGGTCAACGAGATCGGTGTGTTCGCCATGACCGAGCGCGGCCTCAAGGGGGTGAGCAACCCCAGCGCCATCTTCCTGTCGCAGCACAGCCAGCCGGTGCCCGGCAGCTGCGTGCTGGTCACGCTGGAGGGCACGCGCCCGCTGCTGGTCGAGATCCAGGCCCTGGTGGACGGCGGCGGCCCCAGCCCGCGCCGCCTCAGCGTGGGCCTGGAGCGGGACCGCCTGGCCATGCTGCTGGCCGTGCTGCACCGCCATGCCGGCGTGGCCTGCATGGACCAGGACGTGTTCGTCAACGCGGTGGGCGGGGTGCGCATCAGCGAGCCGGCGGCCGACCTGGCCGTGCTGCTGGCCATCACCTCGTCGCTGCGCGGCAAGGCCCTGCCCAAGGGCTTTCTGGCCTTTGGCGAGGTGGGCCTGGCCGGCGAGATCCGCCCGGCCCCGCGCGGGCAGGAGCGGCTCAAAGAGGCTGCCAAGCTGGGTTTCAGCGTGGCCGTGGTGCCGCGCGCCAACGCCCCGAAAAAGCCCATCGAAGGCCTGACCGTGCATGCGGTGGAGCGGGTGGACGAGGCCATCGACCTGATCCGCCGCGAGTTCGAGTGAGCCCAGGCGGGCCCCGCTACGCACAAGCCACAAGTCGCGGCGCGGGGCGCTCATAGGACAATGCGCGCATGAATTTCAAGAAAATCCTGGTGCCCGTGGGCGGCATCCTGCTGGTGGCGATGTCCTACCGGGCCTATGGCCTGGGCGGGGTGGCGGTGGCCCTGGGGGGCGTGGTGATGTGGGTGCTGATGCACTACACCCGCCTCATGCAGGTGCTCAAGCGGGCCAGCAACAACCCCATCGGTTACGTGGGCAGTGCGGTGATGCTCAATGCCAAGCTGCGCCCGGGCGTGGCCATGCTGCATGTGCTGGCGCTCACCCGTGCCTTGGGCGAACAGCTTTCGCCCAAGGACGAGCAACCCGAAATTTTCCGCTGGACCGATGGCTCCAAGTCGCATGTGACGGCCGAATTCCTCAACGGTAAGCTGGTGAAATGGACCCTGTACCGCCCCCCTGTGAGTGAGGGCGACGATTCCGACGCCGCGCCGGCCCCTTAAAATCGTGTTTTGACCTGCCCGGCGATGTGCCGGGACGGGGTTATCGCATCAGCGACGGCAAACACCCAAGGACACAAGCGCATGAGCACACTCGCCCCTTCAATGGCTGACCGCGACGGCAAGATCTGGATGGATGGCCAGATGGTCGACTGGCGTGACGCCAAGATCCACGTCCTGACCCACACCCTGCACTACGGCTGTGGCGCCTTCGAAGGTGTGCGTGCCTACAACACGGTGAACGGCACGGCCATCTTCCGCCTGGAGGAGCACACCGATCGCCTGTTCAACAGCGCCAAGATCCTGCGCATGAAGCTGCCCTTCAGCAAGGAAGAGGTCAACGAGGCCCAGAAGGCCGTGGTGCGCGAAAACAAGCTGGAGAGCTGCTATCTGCGCCCATTGACCTGGATCGGCTCGCAAAAGCTCGGTGTCAGCCCCAAGGGCAACACCATCCACCTGATGGTGGCAGCCTGGGCCTGGGGCGCCTACCTGGGCGAGGAAGGCCTCAAGCGCGGCATCCGCGTCAAGACCTCCAGCTACACCCGCCACCACGTCAACATCACCATGACGCAGGCCAAGGCGGTGAGCAACTACACCAACTCGATCCTGGCCAACATGGAAGCCACCGACGACGGCTACGACGAAGCCCTGCTGCTGGATTCGTCGGGCTTTGTGTCCGAGGGCGCCGGCGAGAACATCTTTGTCGTGAAGAACGGCGTGATTTACACGCCTGATCTGTCGGCCGGGGCCCTGAACGGCATCACCCGCAACACCGTGTTCCACATCGCCAAGGATCTGGGCCTCGAGATCGTGCAAAAGCGCATCACCCGCGATGAGGTCTACATCGCCGATGAGGCCTTCTTCACCGGCACCGCCGCCGAAGTGACGCCGATCCGCGAGCTCGACCGCATCGAGATCGGCATCGGCTCGCGTGGGCCCATCACCGAAAAAATCCAGTCGGCGTTCTTCGACATCGTGAACGGCCGCAATCCCCAATACGCCCACTGGCTGAGCCCGGTCTGAGCGTCATTGCATCACCACATTCCAAAAAAGGGACCCCATGAGTAGCGCTGCTGTTGAACTGCTGGCCAAAGACCTCAACGCCCAGGGGGGCGTGTTCTGCCCCAGCCCCAAGGCCGACATGAAGCTGTGGAACAGCCACCCCAAGGTGTATCTGGACGTGGCCCGCACCGGCGAAGCCAAGTGCCCCTATTGCGGCACGGTGTACCGCCTGAAGGCGGGCGAAGTGGTGTCGCATCACCACTGATGCCCTGGCGGCCCGCGGGCCCCACACCCCATCGTCCGGCATGAGCGCCCCGGAACCCGACGACCTGCATGATGTGCCGCTGGAGGCGCTGCTGGCCCAGGTCACTGTGCTGGTGGTCACCTACAACAGCGGTCACTGCCTGCCCGTGCTGGGGCAGGCTTTGGCGCGTCTGCCGCACGTCATCGTGGTCGACAACGCCAGTCAGGACGACACGCCGGCCCAGGTGGCGCGCTGCCTGCCCGGCGCCCGGCTGCTGCGGCTCGAGGCCAACAAAGGCTATGGCGTGGCCAACAATGCCGGCCTGGCCCAGGTGCGCACGCCCTATGCGCTGCTGCTGAACCCCGATTGCGTGCTCACGCCCGAGGCCATTGCGGCCCTGGTGCAGGCCGCGCGCCAGTGGCCCGACGCCAGCGTGCTGGTGCCCCAGCTCACCGACAGCGACGGCAGCCTGCAGGTCAACTACAGCTGGCCGCGCCATGCCTGGAAGCCCCGCACCGGTGCCGCCGAGGGCCCCTTGGCCGTGGGCTATGCCTGTGCCGCGGTGATGCTGCTGAACATGGCGGCCATGGCGCCGGTCGGCTTTTTCGACCCCCGCTTCTTTCTGTATTACGAGGACGAGGACCTGTGCCTGCGCGTGTTCCAGCGCCAGGGCCAGATCCTGGTGCTGCCCGACATCCGCGTCACCCACCTGTCGCGCGGCTCGGTGCGCGGGCCCCGGCCCTGGCGCTCGGAGTACTGGCGCGGCTACCACCATGCGCAGTCCAAGATCCGCTTCATGGCCAAGCACCTGGGCGTGGCGGCCGGTCGCCGGGCGCATCGGCGCCTGATGGCGTCGGCCGCCCTGAACGTGCTGGCCCGGGCCTTGCTGCTGTCGCCCAAGCATCTGGCGCGCGCCTGGGGCCGCCTGCGCGGCGTGTGGCAGTTGCCGCCGCAGGCCTGATGCCGCCCCCACTTTTCTCGAACCCACCATGCCGACACCTTCCAATGCTGTGCGCGCCGACCGGCCGACCCTGACCATCGGCGTCCTGACCAAGAACGAGGCGCACCGCATCGAGAACTGCCTGCGCAGCGCTGCCTTTGCCGACCAGGTGGTGGTGGTGGACAGCGGCAGCACCGACGACACCGTGGCCATCGCCCGGCGCCTGGGCGCCGAGGTGCACCTGTACCCCGACTGGCAGGGCTTTGCCGTGCAGCGCACCCGGCTGCTGGCCCACGCCACCGGCGACTACCTGTTCTACCTCGATGCCGACGAGGTGGTCACCCCCGCGCTGCAGGCCGAGATCGAAGCCGCGGTGCGCTCCAATGAGCGCGCGGTGTGGCAGATCGAGTGGAGCGTGGTGGCCTACGGGCGCGAGCTCAAGCACTTTCTGTCGCAGTCGCGCCTGGACCGCATGTTCCGCCGCGACATGATCGAGCGCTTTGACGGGGTGGTGCACGAACACGCCGTGCTGCGCGATGGCGGCCAGCCCCTGCCGCGCCACGCCTTCAAGGCCAAGCTGCTGCACTACTCGCGCGAGACGGTGCGCGGCAGCCTCGAAAAGCTCACCCAGTACTCGATGCTGGGCGCCGCCAAGCGGGCCGCGGCCGGCAAGCGCGGTGGCGTGCTGCGCGGCATGGCCTCGGCTTTTGCGATCTTTTTGCGCCTGTATGTGTTCCGTCTGGGCTTCATGGGGGGCGGGCCGGGCTTTCTGTTTTGCTTCTTCATTGCACTGGAGTGCTTCTTCCGCTACGCCGCGCTGTATTACGACCGTGACAGCCTGAGCCAGTCGGTGGGGCGTTGAGCATGAACCAGGCCTCTCCCAACCCGGGTCAGCCCTCGCCCATCGAGGCGATGGCCCGGCATGTCTGCACGCTGGCGGCCTTTTTGCTGCCGGCGCTGTCGCTGTGCCTGCCCAGCGGGTACTCGTGGGGGGCCGGCTTGCTGCTGTTGGCCGCCTTGGTCACCGCACCGCGCTGGTGGCGCCAGCCGCTGCAGTGGCCGCGCGCACGCTGGCTGGTGGGGGTGCTGCTGTTCGTGGGCATCGACTGGCTGATCGACGCCATCATCAGCCAGGGCAGCTGGCGGGGCCTGGACAAACCCCTCAAGTACTTCCTGGCCTTGCCCTGCCTGTTCTTTGCGCTGCGCTTTCCGCCGCGCCCGCGCGCCCTCTGGGCCGGGCTGGCCGTGGGGGCCTGCCTCAGCGGCGCGGTGGCGCTGTACCAATACGGCGTGCTGGGCGAGTGGCGGGCCGAGGGCTTCACCAATGCCATCCAGTACGGCAACCTGAGCCTGCTCATGGCCATGATGTGCCTGGTGGGCGCGGTCACCTGGCAGCCCGGCCCGCGGGCCGGGCTGTGGCGTGCCGGCCTGGGTCTGGGCGTGGCGCTGGGGCTGACGGCTTCGCTGCTGTCGCAGTCGCGGGGCGGCTGGCTGGCATTGGCTTTTGCTTTGCCGGCCCTGGTGTTGTTGTTGCGCCGCCGCGTGCCGGGCCGGCGCCTGCTCGGGGCGTTGGCTGCGCTGGCCGTGTGCCTGGGCGTGCTGGTGACGGCCATGGGCCCCACGCTCAAGCTGCGCCTGGAGCAGGCTGTCAGCGAGGCGCGTCAGTATGAGGAACTGGGCACCTCCGAGAACTCGGTGGGCCAGCGGCTGGCGCACTGGCGCCTGGCCTGGAACATGGGCCTGCAAAAGCCCTTGCTGGGCTGGACCCTGGCCGGTTATGTGGCAGAAAAAGAGCGCCTGGTCGCCGCCGGCCAGGCCCCGGCCGAGGTGCTGAAGTACGGCCACGCACACAACGAGTTCCTGGATGTGTTCGCCAAGCGTGGCCTGCTGGGCCTGTCATCGGTGCTGGCGCTGTACGGCGTGGTGCTGTGCCTGTTCTGGCCGCGTGCCGGCTGCCGCCTGCCACCCGAGCGTCATGCGCTGCAACTGGCCGGCCTGATGCTGCCGCTGTGCTACCTGGGCTTTGGCCTGACGCAGGCCTTTCTGGGGCACAACAGCGGCACCATGTTCTACCTGTTCGTGACCCTGCTGCTGTACGCCGCGCTGCAGGCCCCCCCCGAAGAAGACGCCGCCGCTACGCCTGCGGCCCTGGCCTGAGGAGGGCTCGCCATGCATGTGCTGCTGGTCAACCACGCGCCCATCCCGGTGTTCGCCTACGGGGGCACCGAACGGGTGATCTGGGACCTGGGCCGCGCCCTGGTGCAGATGGGCCACCGCGTCAGCTACCTGGTGCCCGAGGGCTCGCACTGCGACTTTGCGCAGGTGCTGCCGATCCGCCCGGGCCTGAGCTGGGCCGAGCAGGTGCCGGCCGATGTGGACGTGGTGCACTTCCAGTTCAACCCCAAGGAGGACATCGGGCGGCCTTTTCTGGTGACCGAGCATGGCAACGGGCGCGACCCGGATCCGCTGGCGCTCAACACGGTGTTTGTCTCGCGCAACCATGCCGAGCGCCATGGCAGCCAGCGCTTTGTGCACAACGGGCTGGACTGGCAGGCCTACGGCCCGGTCGATTTCGGGCGCGCGCGCGGGCACCACCACTTTCTGGGCAAGGCGGCCTGGCGGGTCAAGAACGTCAAGGGCGCGATCCGCGTGGCGGCGCTGGCCGGGGTGGAGTTGGATGTGCTGGGCGGCACGCGGCTCAACCTGCGACGCGGCTTTCGCTTCACCTGGTCGCCGCGCGTGCATTTCTTCGGCATGGTGGGCGGGCAGCAGAAGTTCGATTTGCTCAACGCCTCCAGTGGGTTGATTCTGCCGGTGCGCTGGCATGAGCCCTTTGGCCTGGCGGTGATCGAGAGCCTGTACTTCGGCTGCCCGGTGTTTGCCACCCCTTACGGGGCCCTGCCCGAGCTGGTGCCCGAGGGCTGTGGCACCCTCAGCAGCAGCGCCTCAGCCCTCGCCGAGGCCGTGCGCGGCTGGCAGGGCGATCGCCGCGCCTGTCACGCCCACGTGCTGGAGCGCTTCAGCGCCGGGGCCATGGCGCGTGGCTACCTGCAGTGTTATGAGCAGGTGCTGGCGGGTGAACCCTTGAACGCACAGCGCCCGCACATGGCGGGCTCGGCTTTCGATCAAGCTTGGAAAGAATAGGGCCCCCACGGTCGTGCACTTCGTGTCACTCCCTGCCCCCCAAGGGGGTCGCAGGCCGCCTTGGGGCGGCCCGGCGCCGACCTGATCTCTTCGTTGCAGACCCTGCTGGACCCAGTAAGGTGACCTGACGGTCACCACAGTCGCACTTTGCCTTGTCCGACCCTGCGCGGGTGGGGCCGTCCTCAGGCTTGGCGCAGCGTCTGCGCCTGTTCGGCCATGCGCTGCAGCAGTTCGGCGGCGGGTGGGCAGTCGTGGATCAGGCCCACGGCCTCGCCCACAGTGGCGTGGGCGGCGCTGAAATCGCCGGCGGCCACGCCCTGGTCGTAGGTGGCCCGGGCGGCTTCGGGGGCGGCGCGCAAGGCCTCGATGCGCGACTCCCACTGCCGGTGCAGGGGGTTGCGCAGGGCGCGAAAGTCATAGGGGGCGGGCCAGTTCTTGCGGCGCAGGATGTCAAACACCTCCGAGCGCGCCGTGCCGTCGCCCGTGCTGGCCTGGGCCTGGGCCTTGGCACCGGCCGGGGCCAGGCTTTCGGCGCTGGCCCACAGGCGCGAACCCACCAGGGCGCCATCGGCGCCCAGTGCCAGGGCGGCGGCCAGGCCGCGCCCGTCCGCCACGCCGCCGGCGGCCAGCAGCAGGGTGCTGGGTGACTGGGCGGCCAGCCAGTCGGCCAGTTCGGGCACCAGGGTGAAGGTGGCGCGGCCGTTGAGCGAGTTCATGCCGTGGCCGCCGGCCTCGGCGCCCTGGGCCACGATGATTTCAGCCCCGGCCTCCAGCGCCTGGGGCACCTGCTCCAGCCGCTGCACCTGGCAGATCAGGGGGATGCGGCGGGCCTGCAGGCGTGCCGCATAGGGGCGCGGGTCGCCAAACGACAGCATCAGGGCGCGGGGCAGGGCCTCGTCGGCCTGGTCCAGCAGCCAGTCCAGGGCCGAGGCGTCTTCATCGAGCTTCCAGGTGATGAAGCCGCAGCCGATGCGGGCTTCTGCCTGTGCCGCGGCCCCCAGTTGCCGGGCCAGCGTGTATTCGCGCCGGGTCCAGCCCAGGTCGCCGTAGCCACCACCCACCAGGCCCAGGGCGCCGGCCTGGGCGCAGGCAGCGCTCAGGGCGCCGCCGGAGGCCAGGGCCATCGGGGCCAGGGCCACCGGCAGGCGCAGGCTGAAGCGTTGGCTGAAACGGGTGCTCAAAGCGCCATGCGAGCCGTTCGTGCCATTCGAAGAAGGGGTGGGGGCGGGTGTGTTCATGGGGGCATTCTCGGTGGCGTGACAAATCGAGTCCAACGAATAAAAATGATCGAAAGCATCGATTTGGACGAACCATGGACTTTGCCGATCTGCATACCTTCCGCGCCGTCGTGGAGCATGGCGGCGTGACCGCCGCCGCCAGCCGCCTGCACCGGGTGCAGTCCAGCATCTCGGCGCGGCTGGGCGCCTTGGAGCGCGACCTGGGTTGCGCCCTGTTCGAGCGCACGGGCCGGCGCCTGCAGCTCACGCCCGAGGGCCGGCACCTGTACGAGCGCAGCGCCGCCCTGGTGCGCGACATGAGTGCCTTGCGCCAGGAGCTGGCCGGCACCGGTCAGGGCGCGGTGCTGCGCATCGGCTCGATGGAGAGCACCGCGGCCGTGCGTCTCGCCCCCGTGCTGGCGCGCCTGCGTGCTCAGCAGCCCGGCATGCGCCTGGCGGTGCGCACGGGCACCACCGGCGCCATGCTGCAGGCGCTGGAGCAGCACGAGGTGGATGCCGCCCTGGTGGCCGGCCCGGCCGACCGGCCCGCCCTGCAGTGGCAGCCGGCCTACCGGGAGGAGTTGGTGCTGATTGCGCCCAGCGGGGGCGCTCTGGGCGAGCTCACCTCCCTGGTCACCTTCAGCACCGGCTGCGCCTACCGCGAGGTGGCCCTGGATTGGGCCCAGGCCCAGGGGCGGGCGGTGAGTGCGGGCATCGAGATCGGGTCGTACCACGCCCTGGTGGCCGCCGTGTCGGCCGGCATGGGGCTGGCCCTGGTGCCGGCGGCGGTGCTGCGCAGCCTGGACCCACGGGGCCTGCAGGTGCAGCCCCTGCCCGAGCCCTGGGCGCAGCAGACCACCTGGCTGGTGACACGGCGCGGCCACCCTTCTGCAGCCTTGCGGGCGCTGGCCGAAGCCCTGCCTGAGGGCGACTGAAAGCGGTGGATCAGCGCTTCTGGCTGGCCTCGTACAGCGGCATCACCTTGGGCAGGTTGCGCTCGATGTCGGCGATGCGGGTCTTGCCCGAGGGGTGGGTGGAGAGGAACTGCGGCGGCGCTCCCTTGCTGGCGGCGCCCATCTTCTCCCACAGCGTGACGCCGGCGCGCGGGTCGAAGCCGGCGCGCGCGGCCAGTTCCATGCCCACCAGATCGGCCTCGGACTCGTCTTCGCGGCTGAACTCGAGGGTCAGCAACTGGGCACCGTACTGCGTCAGGGTCTGGCCCACCTGGCCAAAGCCCAGCACCTGGCTGAGCACGTTCACCCCGATGTTGGTGGCGGCCGATTTGCCCATGCGTTCGCGGGCATGCTCGCGCAAGGCGTGGGCGATTTCATGGCCCATCACCATGGCCACTTCGTCGTCGCTCAGCTTGAGCTGATCCAGGATGCCGGTGTAGAAGGCGATCTTGCCGCCGGGCATGCAAAACGCATTGATCTGCTTGGAGCCGATCAGATTCACCTCCCAGCGCCACTCACGCGCGCGGGGGTTCCAGGCGTAGCTGAAGGGGATGATGCGGCGCGCGATGTTGCGCAGGCGCAGCACCTGGGGGTGGTTGTCGCTGCCCAGTGCGTTCTTGGCCTGGGCCTCGCGCAGCATCTGGCCGTATTGCTGCACGGCGGCCTGTTCGACCTGGCTGGCCGACACCAGGCCGGTGAAGGCCGAGTTCTTGCCCACGGTCTCGCTCACGCCCTGGGCCTGCGCGGGGGCGGCCACTCCCCAGGCCAGGGCCAGCGCCAATGACAAGGCGGGCCACAGGGCGGGCAGCAGGGCAGGGCGGTGCCGCCGGGCCGGGGAAGGGTTGAAGTGAGGCAGTGCGCGCTCAATCATGGGCAAGGAATGTGTGCAGTGGACCAGCGCTTATTATTCCCGCATGAACCAAGCCAGCGCCAGCCCCGAGCCCCCCACCCGCAAGTCATGGCTGGAGACCCTGAAGGTCTACCTGGAGCCTGCCAGCCTGCGCATGCTGGCGCTGGGCTTCTCGGCTGGCCTGCCCCTGCTGCTGGTGCTGGGCACGCTGAGCTTTCGCCTGCGCGAGGCGGGGGTCGACCGCACCACCATCGGCTACCTGTCCTGGGTGGGCCTGGCCTATGCCTTCAAGTGGGCCTGGGCACCCCTGGTGGACCGCATGCCCTTGCCCGGCCTCACGCACTGGCTGGGCCGCAGGCGCAGCTGGCTGCTGCTGTCGCAGCTGGCCGTGATGGGCGGCCTGGCCGGCATGGCGTTGACCGATCCGCAGCAGGACCTGCATGCCCTGGTGGTCTTTGCCCTGGTGGTGGCCTTCGGCTCGGCCACGCAGGACATCGCGCTGGACGCGTTTCGCATCGAATCGGCGCCCAGCAACGAGCAGGCGGTGCTGGCGGCCTCTTACCAGACGGGGTATCGGCTGGCCATGATCTGGGCCGGCGCCGGTGTGCTGTGGGTGGCGGCGCGGGCCGAAGCACCGGGCGCCGAGGCCTACCAGCACCTGGCCTGGCAGCGCGCCTACCTGGTGATGGCCGCCTCGATGGCGGTGGGACTGATCACCGTGCTGCTGTCGGCCGAGCCGGTGCGCGCGGCCCTGCCGCCGGCACGCAATGCCCTGGAATGGCTGCGCGGCGCGTTGGTCGACCCGTTTGCCGACTTTCTGCACCGCTACCGCTGGCAGGCGGTGCTGATCCTGGGGCTGATTGCGATCTACCGCATCAGCGATGTGGTGATGGGCATCATGGCCAACCCGTTCTATGTGGACATGGGCTTCACCAAGGACGAGGTGGCGGCCGTCACCAAGGTCTATGGGGTGGTGATGACCCTGGCCGGGGCCTTCATCGGGGGGGCGCTGTCGCTGCGTCTGGGCGTGATGCGGGTGTTGATGCTGGGGGCCGTGTTGAGTGCGGCCAGCAACCTGCTGTTCGCCTGGCTGGGCACGCGCGGGCATGATGTGACGGGCCTGGTCTTTGTGGTGTCGGCCGACAACCTGGCCGGCGGCATTGCCTCGGCCGCCTTCATCGCCTACCTGTCCTCGCTGACCAACATCAGTTACTCGGCCACCCAGTACGCGCTGTTCAGCTCCATCATGCTGCTGCTGCCCAAATGGCTGGCCGGTTTTTCAGGGCGCTATGTCGACAGCTTCGGCTATGGCTCGTTCTTCACCAGCACCGCTTTGCTGGGGCTGCCCGTGCTGCTGTTGGTGGCGCTGGCTTCGCGCATCCCCGTCCAGGCTCCTCAGGCGCCGCAGGGCCCTCGGGGTTGAGTCCGTGTCAGCGGGCTGAGATGTTCTGTTTACTTTTCTTTACGGTCACTTCAATCGCCACGTACAAGAAAAATTGATGATCTGTCAAGAAACTTTACACCGAAGCCTTGCATGAACACCCAGCTCCTGATGATTGAAGACGACGCCCGCCTGGCCCAGATGGTCGGCGAATACCTGGGCCAGTCCGGCTTTGCGGTCAGCCACGCCGCCACCGGCCATGCCGGCCTGGAGCGGCTGCAAAGCCAGGGCAACAACCCCGATCTGGTGGTGCTGGACCTGATGCTGCCCGATCTGGACGGCCTGGAGATCTGCCGCCGCATCCGCTCGCTGCAGGGGCCGCAGGCCCAGACCCCGATCCTGATGCTGACCGCCAAGGGCGACCCCATGGACCGCATCATCGGGCTGGAGCTGGGCGCCGACGACTACCTGCCCAAGCCCTTCGAGCCGCGCGAGCTGTTGGCGCGCATCCGTGCCATCCTGCGCCGCAAGGGCGACCAGCCCGGCGCCCCCTCGCAGGTGATGCGCTTCGGCTCGCTGGAGATCGACCGCGACGCGCGCAGCGTCACCGTGGCGGGCCAGCCCTGCGAGCTGACCTCTTACCAGTTCGACCTGCTGATCACCCTGGCCGAGCGCGCCGGCCGCGTGCTGACCCGCGACCAGATCATGGAAGCCGTGCGCGGCCGTGAGCTGGAAGCCTTTGACCGCTCCATCGACGTGCACATGGGGCGCATCCGACTGGCCATCGAGGCCGATCCCAAGTCGCCCAAGCGCATCCTCACCGTGCGTGGCGTCGGCTACGTGTTTGCCAAGCAACAGGACTGATCTTGTCCACACCTCCACCCCTGGCGGCATCGCCCAGCGCCTTCACCGGCTCCCCTTTGCAGCGCCTGACCCGGCGCCTGTATGTCCGCATCTGGCTGGCTGTGCTGCTGGCCATGGCCTTGCTCACCCTGGGCGTGGCCTGGGCCTGGCGTGTGACGACCGAACCTCCGCTGCTGGAGGCCGTGGTGCGCAATGCCGCCGGTGAGGTGGTGGGCGCGGGCGCCTTGCGTCGCCATGGTCCCCACCCCGATGGGCGCGAGCCCCCACCCGGTGAGCCTGGCCCGCGGGCCCTGGATGGGCCGCACCCGCCGCCGCCGGGTGGGCCGACCGATGGCGAAGGCCCGTCCCGGGGCGAGGGGCCACCGCTGGAGGCCGTGCGCCATGGCCCGGAGTTTGTCGTCACCATGCACAACGGCGAGGTGCTCAACGTGCACCTGCCGCGCCCGCCACGCAATTTCTGGAGCCGACCCCCCTTCGGCTTTTTCTGGACCCTGGGCCTGGCGGCGGTGGCCGTGGCCCTGGCCACCTACCCCATCATCCGCAAGCTGACCCGGCGCCTGGAGCAGTTGCAGCGTGGCGTGGAGCGCTGGGGCGATGGTGATCTGTCGGTGCGCGTGCCGGTGAAGGGGCATGACGAAGTGGCCTATCTGGCGGGTCGCTTCAACCTTGCGGCCGAGCGCATCGAAACCCTGATGCAGTCGCACAAGAAGCTGCTGGCCAATGCCTCGCACGAGCTGCGCTCCCCGCTGGCGCGCATCCGCATGGGGGTGGAGCTGCTGGGTGAGCAGGCCTCACCGGCTTTCCGCGACGAGATCAAGCGCAACATCGGCGAGCTGGACCAGCTGATCGACGAGA
This sequence comes from Curvibacter gracilis ATCC BAA-807, assembly GCF_000518645.1. GTDB lineage: Bacteria > Pseudomonadota > Gammaproteobacteria > Burkholderiales > Burkholderiaceae_C > Curvibacter > Curvibacter gracilis. Next base: position 16,478 of record NZ_JADZ01000032.1, read on the forward strand.
TCCTGCTGGCCAGCCGGCTTGACGCCAGCGAGGCTGACATGGGCACGCTGGAAAAGGTCGACCTGATCGGCCTGGCGGCCGAGGAGTGCGCCCGTGTGGATGCCGACCTGGAAGCGGCCGAAGACAGCGGCGAGCTGGTGGTCAACGGCGTGTCCAAGCTGATGCGGCGCGCCGTGCGCAACCTGCTGGAGAACGCGCGCCGCTATGGGCGCGGTGACATCTCGGTGCACCTGTCGCGCCAGGGCCCGATGATCCTGCTGGCCGTGTGCGACCGGGGCCCAGGCGTGCCGCGCGAGCAGCGCGAGCGCATCTTCGAGCCCTTCTACCGCCTGCCCGGCGCCAGCGAGCGCGAGGGTGGTGTGGGACTGGGGCTGGCGCTGGTCAAGTCGATTGCCGAGCGCCATGGCGGCACCGTGCACTGCGAAGACCGCGAGGGCGGCGGCGCCCGCTTTGTGCTGACCCTGCCCAGCGTCGGGTGAGTCCGGGTGTTCGGGGCCTGAGTACCGGGCTCAGGTCCCCCCGACGTAGGGGTTGCTCTGGCGTTCGCGCCCGAAAGTGCTTTCAGGCCCGTGCCCGGGGATGAACACCGTGTCGTCTCCCATGGGCCACAGGCGCTGGGTGATGCTGGCTATCAACTGCTGGTGGTTGCCCTGGGGGAAGTCGGTGCGCCCGATGCTGCCGGCAAACAGCACATCGCCCACGAAGGCCCTTTGGATCTCGGGCGAGTAGAACACCACATGGCCCGGCGTGTGCCCCGGGCAATGCCGCACCTGCAGCGTGTGGCGCCCGATCTGCACCGTGTCGCCATCGGCCAGCCAGCGCGTGGGCGTGAAAGCCTCGGCCACCGGAAAGCCGAACATGCGGCTTTGCTCAGGCAGGCCATCAATCCAGAACTGATCGCCCGGGTGCGGCCCGATGATGGGCAACTGCAGCCGCCGGGCCAGCTCGCCGGTGCCCCCGGCATGGTCGATGTGCGCATGGGTGAGCCAGATCTGCTCCAGCTTCAGGCCCAGGCGCTCGACTTCGGCCAGCAACCGGTCCAGATCGCCACCGGGGTCGATCACGGCCGCCTGCCGGGTTTCATCGCACCAGACCAGGGAGCAGTTCTGCTGGAAGGCGGTGACGGGGAGGGTGAGGTAGTGGAGCATGGGTGGGTCGGAATGCTGAAAACAAGACAATGAGTTGCCGGCCAATGTACCGAACTTCTGGCCGGCAGGCATGAACCGCAGCGCTGGGCGGTGTTTACAGATTGGTGGCCGCCAGCACCTCGTTCAGGTCGGTCAGGCCTTGCAGCATCTTCTCGATGCCGTCCTGGCGCAGGGTTTTCATGCCGGCGGCCAGGGCGCTCTGGCGCAGCTCGCTGCCGCTGGCGCGGTGGCGGATCTGGCTGCGGATGGCGTCGCTGCTCAGCATCAGCTCGTGCAGGCCCAGGCGTCCCAGGTAGCCGTGGTGCTCGCAGTGCGGGCAGCCGGCTTCGTGGGCGCGGTACAGCATCAGGCCTTGGCCTTGCGGGCCCTGACCATGCCTGTGCTGCCAGTGGGTGATCTGTCGCTGCACCTCTTGCTCGCTGGGTTGGGCCGTGCCGTCACTGGCGCTGAGCAGGTACTGGCGGGCCAGGGCTTGCAGTGCCTCGGCGGTGGCGGGCTGCGCCTCGCGGCAGTGCGGGCAGAGTTGGCGCACCAGGCGCTGGGCCAGGATGGCCAGCAGCGAATCCGAGAAGTTGAACGGGTCGAGCCCGATCTCCAGCAGCCGGCCCACGCTCTCGGGGGCCGAGTTGGTGTGCAGGGTGGACAGCACCAGGTGGCCGGTGAGCGAGGCTTCCACCGCGATGCGGGCCGTCTCCTCGTCGCGCATCTCGCCGATCATGATGACGTCGGGGTCGGCGCGCAAAAAGGTGCGCATGGCGGCGGCAAAGGTCCAGCCGATGCGCGGGTTGATCTGCACCTGGCGCAGGCCCTCCTGGGTGATCTCGACCGGGTCTTCGGCCGTCCAGATCTTGCGGTCCTCGGTGTTGATGTCGCGGATCAGCGAGTGCAGGGTGGTGGTCTTGCCGCTGCCCGTGGGGCCGCAGACCAGGATCAGGCCGTAGCTTTTCTGGGCCATGGCGCGCAGCGCCTGCAGGTTGGCGGGGTTCAGGCCGATGCTGTCCAGGGGCAACGGGCGGTGGCTGCCCAGCAGGCGCAGCACCACGTCCTCCAGGCCCTGCGAGGTGGGCACGGTGACCATGCGCATCTCCAGGCGCGAGTTGCCGAAGCGCGAGAAGTCGATCTTGCCGTCCTGGGGCTTGCGGTGTTCCGAGATGTCCAGCCCGGCCATGATCTTGAGCCGGGTGACCAGGGCAAAGCGCCAGTGGCAGGGCACTTCCAGGTAGTTGAGCAGGCGGCCATCCACGCGCAGCCGGATGCGCACCGGCGCCGGTGCCGGCTGCATCTCGATGTGGATGTCGGAGGCCCGGTGGGCCTGGGCCTCGCTGATCAAGGTGTTGATCAGGCGCACCAGCGTGTTGTCCGACTCGTTGACCTGGTCGGCATCGGCGTGGGCTTCGGCATCGCTGCTGGGCGCCAGTTCGCTGGCCAGGGCGTGGGCATTGAGCACCTTGGGCGCGTCGGCCAGGGTCGGTGGGGTGGGGCTGGTCTGGCGCGGGTAGAAGCGGGCGATGGTGGGCTGCAGCGTGCCGGGCGCGGCCAGGGCCGGCAGCAGGCGGTGCTGGGTCAGGAAGCGCAGCTCATCGAGCAATCGCTGGTCCCAGGGGTCGGCCATCAGCAGCACCAGCACCTCGTCTTCGAGCAGCAGCGGCAGCACCGATTCGCGCTCGGCCACATGGCGCGGCACCAGGGCCAGCGCGCTGGGGTCGGGGGAGAGTTGGCGCGGGTCGATCACCGGGTCGCCCAGCCAGGCGGCGATGGCGGCCTGCAACTGGGCTTCGCTCAGGATGCCGTTGCGCACCAGGATCTGGCCGAGCAGGGTCTTGTCGTGGGCTTCGCCTGGGGGCGCATTGCGCCGCTGCTTCTGCTGGTGGGCCAGTGCACTCTCGATGGTGGCGCGCCCCACCAGCCCACTTTGCTGCAGGGCTTCACCCAGGTGCCGGGCTCGGCTCAGGGTGGGGTGGTGGGCATGCAGCCCGTCCCAGAGTTCGCGGCTGGTGGCTGGGCGCAGGGGCGGATTGACGGCGTTGGCGGGCAGGGATGACATGAAAGGCGCTGGACGAAATGAGGGATCAGTCCCGGGGGCAGCGGCTCCTTCTGGCGTGAGTCCGGCTGCTGTGTCGCGTCTTCCCTGGACCCCGCTTTTCACAGGGTCGTCGCGTGAGGCATCGTAAGGGCCGAACTGGCGCTCATTCTTGATCCTGATCAAGCCAGGGCCTGGGGCGTTCGGCGGCGGTCGGGCTCATGAGGACGACCAGGTCAGTGGGGGGGCGTGCAGGCCCCACTGTTCGGCCGCTGCCGCCAGCACCAGGGATTCGCCCGGGGCCACACGGTGGTCGGCCTCGGGCAACTGGATGCACAGGCCCAGCACGCGACGGCGCAGGGCCGGGTCGGTCAGCTCGTCCATCAGGGTCTGCAGGGTGCACTCGTCGACCGGGCAGTCGTGCTCCCAGCGCAGTTGCCGGCTGGCCTGCAGATCGACGCACAGGCTGTCCAGCACCTCGTGCAGGGCTTGCGGGCACAGGCCGAGTTGCTGGTGCACCGCCAGGCGTTCGAGCGATTCGAACTCGGGCGGGCTCAGGTCCCGGTCGGCGATCAGGGTCAGTGCGACGATGCGAGCCGCTGCGTGCGGGCTGTTGTGAGGGTAGGTGCGCATGCTCTGCTCCCCGGCTCAGTCGTCGGAGCCACCCAGGCCGAACAGGCTGAGCAGGCTGGTGAACAGATTGAAGAGCGAGACATACAGACCCACGGTGGCCAGCACGTAGTTGGTCTCGCCGCCGTGGACGATGCGGCTGGTCTCGTACAGGATCAGGGCCGCCGAGAGCAGGGCGACGCCGACCGAGACCGTCAGCGCCAGGGCCGGGATCTGCAGCAGCAGGGCGGCCACCCCGGCCAGCAGCGCGATGAGCAGGCCGGCCGTCAGAAAGCCGCCCAGAAAGCCGAAGTCGCGCCGCGTCAACAGCACATAGGACGACAGCGCCAGAAATGTTGCGCCAGTGCTGGCCAAGGCCAGCGCCACCGCCTCGGTGCCACCGGGCAGGGCCAGGGAGCGGGTCAACAAGGGCCCCAGGGAGTAGCCCATGAACCCGGTCAGAGCGAAGACGGCCGGCAGGGCCCAGGCGCTGTGTTGCAGACGGTGCACGGCCCACAGAAGCCCCAGGCTGATCGCCAGGCCGAGCAGCGGCCCGGGGCCCGGCAGTTGCAGCGCCAGGCTAAGCACCGCCACCGCTGCGCTCAGCAGCAGCGTCATGGCCAGCAGGGCGTAGGTGTTGCGCAGCACGCGCTGCGCCGCGGGGGCCAGCGCGGGGCGCGCCTCGGACACGGGCCAGGTGGCGATGGGTCGGCCCTGGCCGGATGTGGACGGATCGGGGTGTGAGGGGGTCATGGTGAAGCTCCTGTGGGCCGATGAAGGCGCGGGTTTCAACGTTCGGTGAGCAGACTGGCCCGGCGGGGGCGGGCCGGCCTTTGCTGGCGGCGCAAGGCGCGCTTGAGCGTGCGCAGGGCGCGGCCCAGCGACAGGTCCAGCGCCGTGCGCCAGTCCGGGGCCAGGGTGGTGATGACGAGTTCGCCGGCGCCCACCGTGCTCAGGGCCAGTTGGCAGCGCTTGTCCACCCCGCCCCGGGGGCCGTTGATGTCGGAGAGCTGCACCTTGGCCCGTGGCACCAGGGCGCTGAGGCGGCGCATGGCGAATCTCACGCGTGCCACGGCCTGCTCGCGCAGCTCGCTGCCGTCGGGGTGGCGTGATTCGAAAATGACCTGCATGACGATCTCCAGTGAGTGAATGGAGACTCGAAGATAGGGGGCGCAAGGCTTCAGTAAAAGCAGATAATTTCGCATCGAATGTCCTAAAAATACTGAATTCATCCCATGAGCGCCTCGTTCAATTACAAGCACCTGTACTACTTCTGGGTGGTGGCCAAGGAGGGCGGCATCTCCAAGGCGGCCGAGCGTCTGGGCATGGCGGTGCAGACCATCAGTGCCCAGGTCCGGGAGCTGGAGCGTTCGCTCGGCTATGCGCTGCTCAAGCCCGCCGGGCGGGGCCTGGTGCTGACCGATGCAGGCATCGCCGCCATGCAGCAGGCGGACCAGATCTTCCAGCTTGGCGAGAGCCTGCCCATGCGGGTGCGCGATGCGGTCAGCGCGCCCATGGTGCGGCTGGCCGTGGGGATTTGCGACGGGCTGTCCAAGCTGGTGGTGCGCAGCCTCCTGAACCCGATCATGGAGGTCACGCACCTGCGCCTGCTGTGTCACGAAGGCGAGCTCGACGACCTGCTGGGTGAGCTGGCGCTGCACCGGCTCGACGTGGTGCTGTCCGACCGGCCGGCCCCCGTCAACCCGAACATCAAGCTCTACAGCCACCCCATGGGCACCTCGTCGATCGCCTGGTATGGCACGGCGGCCATGGCCGAGTCCTGCAGCAGGCGCTTTCCGGCCAGCCTGGCCGATGTGCCGGTGCTGCTGCCCACGGGCCACACCGCCTTGCGGGCGCGGCTGGATGCCTGGTTCGAGCAGCAGGGGGTGCGCCCCCGGGTGGTTGGTGAGTTCGAGGACAGCGCCTTGCTGAAGACCTTCGGCGCCAGCGGCATGGGCGTGTTCCCGGCCTCGGAGCTGGCCCATGAGGATCTGCAGGCCCACTACCCGGTGCGCCGCATCGGCCCTTGCGAGGGGGTGACCGAGCATTTCTATGCCATCGGCACCGAGCGCAAGGTGCAGCACCCCATCGTGCAGCGTCTGCTGCAGGCTGCTGCCTGAGGGGCGGGCGCGGAGGCCGCCCCGAAACGACAGAACCCGGGCATCGCCCGGGTTCTGTCTTTGTGCCGGATCGCCAGGCCGGATGCCCGGACCCGTCAGGGCCAGGCCTGACGGCACCGATCCGTTCAGTCGGCCTGCTGGATTCCGACCAGCACCCAGCCTCCGGCACCGGTGAGAGGCTTGCCGAGGTTCCAGATCTCGTCGAACACCTCGTCGTCGATGCCCGCGCCGTAGCGGATGAAGCCGGTGAAGCGCACGCTCACGAGGTAGCGCTGGGCCTCCTGTGCCACGTCAAGCACCTGGGCCTGGAGTTGCAGCACCTCGCCGCGCTGCGGGGCCGGGCCGCGCTCGACCAGCTCCTGCTGCAGTTGGACCAGCAGCTCCGGCGTGGTGAACTCGCGCAGGGCTTCAATCTGGCCGCTGTCATAGGCCGCCTGAAGTCGCACGAAGTTGGCCTTCGCATGGTGTTCAAAGCCCGCCCGGTCGAAGTCGGCCGGCCACGCGGTGCTTGGGGTGGCCGGCTGCAGGGCCGAGCCGATCAGCGAGCCCGAGCCGGTGCCCAGAGGGTTCGAGGGTGGCGCGACCTTGTAGGCGTTTTCCGGCTGCGTGGCCTGGGGCGCGGTGGCGTAGGGCGCGCCCGCGCCGATGGCGGCAGGCGTGAGCCCGGGCGCCGAGCTGGCGTTGCCGGCCGCCTGGCCGCGCCGGCGCAGGAAGAAGCCGATCACGGCCATGACGGCGACGGCCAGCAGGCCCATCATCAGCATCGAGGCCAGTTGCTCGCCAAAGCCGAAATGCGAAGCCAGGGCGGCGATGCCCAGGCCGGCGGCCAGGCCGGCCAGCGGCCCCGCCCAAGAAGGTTTGCGCGCGGCGGCCGTGCCTGCGGCGGGAGCCGGCGCCGCAGGTGCGGCGTTGGGGCTGGCCTGGGTGGCCGGGCTGGACGGGGCTTTGTTCTGCACCGCCTCGCGTTGGGTGCCGACGGACTTGCCGCCGCCCATGCGTTTGGCGGCCTCGGCGTCCATGGAGGCGGTCGCCAGGCCCAGCGACAGCACCACGGCCAGTGCGGTTAAGAGTTTCTTCATGGTCAGCTCCTGGATGAAAAATGATCCTGGACGCAGGGTAAGCAGGAAGAATCTCAAGAAAAAGCGGGGTTTAGTGGACCCACACTCTCAAAAAACCTGAGTCAGAGCCGCTGCGGCGTCAGAGTGCCAGCTCGTATTCCACCGTGATCGGTGCATGGTCGCTGAACTTCTCGCCTTTGTAGATGGCCTCGGTGCGGGCGGTTTCGGCGATGGCGGGGGTGGCCAGGTGGTAGTCCAGCCGCCAGCCCACGTTCTTGGCGTAGGCCTGGCCGCGGTTGCTCCACCAGGTGTAGCAGGCGTCGGTGGTGTCGGGCTGCAGGCGGCGGTAGACGTCGACCAGGCCGTCGGCCAGCAGCTGGGTCATCCAGGCGCGCTCTTCGGGCAGGAAGCCGCTGTTCTTCTGGTTGCCCTTCCAGTTCTTCAGGTCGGCCTGCTGGTGGGCGATGTTGATGTCGCCGCACAGCACGAAGTCGCGCTGCTGCTTCAGGGCCATCAGGTGCGGGTGCATCAGGGCCAGGAAGCGGAACTTGGCCTGCTGGCGCTCCTCGCCCGAAGAGCCGCTGGGAAAGTAGCTGCTGATGACCGAGAACTTGCGCGTCGGGGTGTCAAAGCGCAGCTCGACATAGCGGCCTTCGGCGTCGAACTCGCCGCCATCAAAACCCACCACCACATCGCTGGGTTCATGGCGGGTGTAGACGCCCACGCCTGAGTAGCCTTTTTTCTCGGCCAGGTGGAAGTGGCCCTTGAGGCTGGCCAGTTCTTCGAAGCGGCCGGCCAGGTCGGGGGCCTGGGCCTTGATCTCCTGCACGCAAATACAATCCGGCTGCGTGGCCGCAATCCAGGCTTCGACGCCCTTGGTGGTGGCCGAGCGGATGCCGTTGAGATTGAGGCTGGTTAATTTGAACAAGGAATTCCCCATGGTGGTTGAGAGCGTGCAAGGGTCTGGACAAGACCCGTTGGCCCAGGATTTTGTGCAGTTTGCGGTGGATGCAGGGGTGCTGCGCTTCGGTGAATTCAAGACCAAGGCAGGCCGCCTGAGCCCTTATTTTTTCAATGCCGGGCTGTTTGACGACGGCGCCAAGCTGGGCCGGCTGGCGGAATTCTATGCAAAACGGATCCTGGACAGCGGCATCGAGTTCGACATGATTTTCGGCCCGGCCTACAAGGGCATTCCGCTGGCCGCAGCGGTGGCCATCGAGCTGGCGCGCCTGGGGCGCAACGTGCCCTTTGCCTACAACCGCAAAGAGGCCAAGGACCACGGTGAAGGTGGCACCCTGGTGGGCGCTCCGCTGAAGGGCCGGGTGCTGATCGTGGACGATGTGATGTCCGCCGGCACGGCCGCGCGCGAGTCGATCGCCATCATCCAGGCCGCGGGCGCTCAGCCCCATGCCGTGGCCCTGGCACTGGATCGGCAGGAGAAAGCCACTGAAAACGGGCAGGATGTGCCCTACAGCGCTGTGCAATATGTCCGGGATCGGCTGGGTTTGCAGGTTTGTGCCGTTGCCAGGCTGGCGGACTTGTTACAGTATCTTCAACAAACCGGGCAGGGTGGTTCGGCGGCGGATCACGAGCGTGTTCTGGCCTACCGCCAACGCTATGGGGTGGATGAAGGGTAAAGAGTGACGATAAGGGTTTGGGCCGTGATGGGCTTGCTGGCTGTCCAGGGCGGACTTCAGCTTGCCCATGCCCAAGCCATCTACACCTGCGTGGACGCCAAGGGCCGCCGCATCACGGCGGATCGGCCGATCCCCGAATGCCTGGACCGCGAACAGCGCGAGCTCAATCCCAGCGGCACCGTCAAGCGCCAGATCGCACCCAGCCAGACGGCCGAGGAACGCGCCGCCGAAGAGGCCCGTCAGCGCCAGGCCGCCGAAGAGCAGGCGCGCGTCGCCGAGGAAAAGCGGCGTGACCGGGCCCTGCTGGCCCGTTACCCCAATCGCGCCTCACACGACTCGGAGCGTGGTGAGGCCCTCAAGCAAGTCGATGAAGTGGTGCTGCTGGCGCAGCGCCGCATCGAAGACCTGAAGGCCCAGCGCAAGGCCATCGACACCGAGTTCGAGTTCTACCGCCGCGACCCGGCCAAGGCCCCGCTGGCGCTGCGCATGCGGCAGCAGGACAACCTGGCGGCCGAACAGGCGCAGTTGCGCTTCATCGACGAGCAGGGGCAGGAGAAAAAGCGCATCAACCAGCGCTTTGACCGTGAGCTGCAGCGCCTGGGCCAGCTCTGGAGCGGCGCGCGCTGAGCGCGGCCCGGGCCACGGGGGCCCAGGCGGGCACCGGCCTCAGGCCAGCTTGCTCTTGAGCAGTTCGTTGACCTGGCCTGGGTTGGCCTTGCCCTTGCTGGCCTTCATCACCTGGCCGACCAGGGCGTTGAAGGCCTTCTCCTTGCCGGCCTTGTACTGCGCCACGTTGTCGGCGTTGGCGGCGATCACCTCGTCGATGATCTTCTCGAGCGCGCCCGAGTCGTTCATCTGCTTGAGGCCCTTGGCTTCGATCACGGCATCCACCTCGCTGGCTTCGCCTGACCACAAGGCTTCGAACACCTGCTTGCCCGCATTGTTGGAGATGGTGCCGTCGGCAATGCGGCTCACCAGCACCGCCAGTTGGGCCGCGCTCACGGGGGCGGTCTCGATGCTGGCCTCGCCGCTGTTGAGGCGGCGCGACAACTCGCCCATCACCCAGTTGCTGACCAGCTTGGCCTGGCCGCTGGCTTGGGCTGCGGCCTCAAAGTAGGCCGCCATGGCCTTGCTCTGGGTCAGGGTGGTGGCGTCGTACTCGGGCAGGCCGTAGTCGGCCACGAAGCGGGCCGCCATGGTGCGCGGCAGCTCGGTCATGGCCGCCTTCACGCGCTGCACCCATTCGTCGGCAATCACCAGCGGGGGCAGGTCGGGGTCGGGGAAGTAGCGGTAGTCGGCCGCGTCTTCCTTGGTGCGCATGGCACGGGTCTCACCGGTGTCGGGGTCGAACAGCACGGTGGCCTGCTGGATGGCGTGGCCGTCCTCGATCTGGTCGATCTGCCAGCGCACCTCGTAGTCGATGGCCTGCTGCATGAACTTGAAGCTGTTCAGGTTCTTGATCTCGCGGCGGGTGCCCAGGGGCTGGCCGGGCTTGCGCACCGACACGTTCGCATCGCAGCGGAAGCTGCCTTCTTGCATGTTGCCGTCGCAGATGCCGATCCAGGTGACGATCTTGTGCAGCTCTTTGGCGTAGGCCACGGCTTCGTCGCTGGAGCGGATGTCGGGCTCGGTGACGATTTCGAGCAGCGGCGTGCCGGCGCGGTTCAGGTCGATGCCCGACTGGCCGATGAAGTCTTCGTGCAGCGACTTGCCGGCGTCTTCTTCGAGGTGGGCGCGCACCAGGCGCACGGTCTTCTTCTCGTCACCGAGGAAGAACTCCACCTGGCCGCCCACCACCACCGGGATCTCGAACTGGCTGATCTGGTAGCCCTTGGGCAGGTCGGGGTAGAAGTAGTTCTTGCGCGCAAAGATGCTCTTGGGCGAGATGTGCGAGCCAATCGCCAGGCCGAATTCGATGGCGCGTTCGACCGCGCCCTTGTTCATCACCGGCAGCGTGCCGGGCAGGGCCAGGTCCACGGCGCAGGCCTGGGTGTTGGGTTCGGCGCCGAAGGCGGTGGGCGCACGGCTGAAGATCTTGCTCTGGGTGGAGAGCTGGGCGTGGGTCTCGAAGCCGATCACGACTTCGTAGCCTTGCACGAGTTTGGGTTGGCTGCTGCTCATGTTCAGATGCCTTGCGGACGGCGGAGGTGGAAGTCAGTGGCTTGCTGGAAGCGGTGGGCCGCATTCAGCAGGCGGGATTCACCGAAGTAGTTGCCGATCAGCTGCAGGCCCACGGGCATGCCGCCTTCGCCGAAGCCGGCGGGCAGGCTCATGCCGGGCAGACCGGCCAGCGAGCCGGGCAGCGTGAAGATGTCGGCCAGGTAGTTGGCCACCGGGTCGGCCGATTTCTCGCCCAGCTTCCAGGCCACGGTGGGGGCCACCGGGCCGGCGATCACGTCGCAGCTTTTGAAGGCCTGCTGGAAGTCGTCGGCGATCATGCGGCGGATCTTCTGCGCCTGCAGGTAGTAGGCGTCGTAGTAACCGTGCGACAGCACATAGGCGCCGATCATGATGCGGCGCTTGACCTCGTCGCCAAAGCCTTCGGCGCGGGTCTTCTTGTACATGTCGGTCAGGTCGCCGTAGTCCTTGGCACGGTGGCCGAACTTCACGCCGTCAAAGCGGCTCAGGTTGGAGCTGGCCTCGGCCGGGGCAATGATGTAGTAGACCGGGATCGACAGCTCGGTGCGCGGCAGGCTGATGGGCACCAGGGTGGCGCCCAGCTTTTCGTACTCTTTCAGGGCGCCATCGACGGCGGCGCGCACATCAGGGGCCAGGCCTTCGCCGAAGAACTCGGCCGGCACACCGATGCGCAGGCCTTCGATCGAGTCGTTCAGACCGCGCGAGAAGTCTTCGGCCGGCACGTCGAGCGAGGTCGAGTCGCGGTCCGGGTCGGGGCCGCAGATCGCCGACAGCAGCAAGGCGCAGTCTTCGGCGCTGCGGGCCATGGGGCCGGCCTGGTCCAGGCTGGAGGCGAAGGCGATCATGCCGTAGCGCGAGGCGCGGCCATAGGTGGGCTTGATGCCGGTGATGCCGCAAAAACTGGCGGGCTGGCGGATCGAGCCGCCGGTGTCGGTGCCGGTCACGGCCGGGGCCAGGCGCGCCGCCACGGCCGCAGCGCTGCCGCCCGACGAGCCGCCGGGCACGCGGCTGCTGTCCCAGGGGTTGCGCACCGGGGCGGGCTGCTCGAAGCCCAGTGGAGCGATGGCCGAGTTCTCGTTGGCCGAGCCCATGGCGAACTCGTCACAGTTGAGCTTGCCCAGGGTCACCGCACCGGCCTCGGCCAGGCGTGTCACCACGGTGGCGTCAAAGGGCGACTGGTAGCCGGCCAGCATCTTGGAACCGGCGGTGCTGGGGAAGTTTTTTGTAACAAATATATCTTTGTGTGCGATCGGCACACCGTCCAGGGCGCGTGCCTGGCCGGCCGCAATGCGCTCGTCGGCGGCACGGGCCTGGGCCAGGGTGGCTTCTTCGTTCAGGGCGACGAAAGCCCCGAGTTCAGGGGCGGCCTGGATGCGGCCGAGAAAGTGCTGGGCCGCTTCGACGGCGGAGACTTCACGTTTCTGGAGTTGGCGGGCCAGTTCGGCCACGCTGAGGTCGTGCAATGCAGGGGAGGTCATTCGAACGATTCCTTACTCGATCACCTTGGGCACCAGGAACAGGCCCCGCTCCACGGCGGGCGCGCTTTGCTGGTTGGCCTCGCGCTGGTTGGGCTCGCTGGCGATGTCGTCGCGCAGACGCAGGGCCACCTCCTGGATGGCGGCCACCGGGTGGGCCAGCGGCTCCAGACCGGTGGTGTCGACAGCGCGCATCTTTTCGACGATGTCAAAGAAGCCATTGAGCTGGGTGAGCATGCGCTCGCTTTCGGCGGGTTGAAGTTCCAGCCGGGCCAGGTTGGCGATCCGGGCTATGTCCTGAGAGGTGAGGGCCATAGAGTTTGAGCGGGTGGTATCTGAAAAAAGCCGCTGTCGCAGCGGTGTTCCGAGGGGATCGGAGGAAGTTATTCACAGGGGATCGGGTATTATCCCGTCTTTGTCGCGTTACCCCCCAAAGTGCTGGTAATTGAGCTAAAAACCGCTCATTTTGACCCCTGGTGACCCTGTAACTGACCCCGAAAATTGAGGCGACGGTGGGCCGAAGCGCATGCCGTGCCTGAGAGGATTTTGAATGTTTGGAGCCTTCCGTCGGTATTTCTCCACCGACCTCGCCATTGACCTTGGCACTGCCAACACCCTGATTTTTGCCCGCGACAAGGGCATCGTGCTGGACGAACCCTCCGTGGTCGCCATCCGCCATGAAGGCGGCCCGCACGGCAAGAAAGTCATCCAGGCCGTGGGCCGCGAGGCCAAGGCCATGCTGGGCAAGGTGCCCGGCAACATCGAGGCCATCCGCCCCATGAAAGACGGCGTGATCGCCGATTTCGTGATCACCGAGCAGATGATCAAGCAGTTCATCAAGATGGTGCACCCGCGCACTTTGCTGGCCCCCAGCCCGCGCATCATCATCTGCGTGCCCTGCGGTTCCACCCAGGTCGAGCGCCGCGCCATCAAGGACGCCGCCGAGGCCGCCGGCGCCACTGCGGTGTACCTGATTGAAGAGCCCATGGCCGCCGGCATCGGTGCCGGCCTGCCGGTGTCCGAAGCCAGTGGCTCGATGGTGGTCGACATCGGTGGCGGCACCACCGAAGTCGGCGTGATCTCACTGGGTGGCATGGTCTACAAGGGCTCGGTCCGCGTGGGCGGCGACAAGTTCGACGAGGCCATCATCAACTACATCCGCCGCAACTACGGCATGCTGATCGGCGAGCCCACCGCCGAAGCCATCAAGAAGCAGATCGGCTCGGCCTTCCCGGGCTCCGAGGTGCGCGAGATGGAAGTCAAGGGCCGCAACCTCAGCGAAGGCGTGCCGCGCAGCTTCACCATCTCCAGCAACGAAGTGCTGGAGGCGCTGACCGACCCGCTCAACCAGATCGTCTCGGCCGTCAAGAACGCGCTGGAACAGACCCCGCCCGAACTGGGCGCCGACATCGCCGACCGCGGCATGATGCTGACCGGTGGTGGCGCCCTGCTGCGCGACCTGGACCGCCTGCTGGCCGAGGAAACCGGTCTGCCGGTGCTGGTCGCCGAAGACCCGCTGACCTGCGTGGTGCGCGGTTGCGGCATCGCGCTGGAGCGCATGGACCGTCTGGGCAGCATCTTCACGAGCGAATAACACCACCATGTCCGCATCAAGCCGGTTCGTCAGCAAGGCGGCCGGCTTTTTGCGATTCTGGTGACACCTGGGTCTAGCCGAACATGCCTCTGGGAACCCTGGACCGCAACGCGCCGTCGCTTTTCCGGCAAGGGCCAACGCCGCTGACCCGGCTGTTGTTCTTCAGTGCCCTGTCGGTGTTCCTGATGGTGGCCGATGCGCGCTTTCACCTGACCCACCCCCTGCGGGCGGCGGTCGACACGGCGCTGTACCCGCTGCAATGGGTGGCCCTGCAACCGGTGCGTGCGGGTCAGTCGGCGGCCGAGTACTTTGAATCCTTGCACTCGGCCCAGATGGTCGAGGAAGAAGCCCGCCACAAGCTGGCCCAGCAGTCGCAGCGCGCCAACCAGGTCGAGCAGCTGCTGCAGGAGAACACCCGCCTGCGCGAGCTGCTGGCGCTGCGCGAGCGCTTCAAGTCCGAGGCCCAGGCGGCCGAGGTGCTGTACGACGCGCCCGACCCCTACACCCGGCGCGTCATCATCGACCGCGGGCAGATCAAGGGCGTGGCGCTGGGCTCGCCCGTCATAGACGAGGCCGGCGTGCTGGGCCAGGTGACGCGGGTCGATCCGCTGCTGGCCGAGGTCACCCTGGTGATCGACCGTGATTTCGCCATCCCCGTGCTCAACACCCGCACCGGCGCCCGCAGCGTGGCCTACGGCGACCCGATCGCCAACGGCGGCGGCCTGGAGCTGCGCTACATGCCCGCCAATGCCGACGTGCAGGCCGGCGACCTGCTGTCCACCAGCGGGGTCGACGGCGTCTACCCGCCGGGCCTGCCGGTGGCCCGGGTCGACAAGGTCGAGCGCCGGGCCGACTCGGCTTTTGCGCGCATCCATTGCGTGCCCCTGGGCCTGGTCATGGCCTCGCGCCACGTGATGGTGCTGAGCCCCCTGGGCGACCAGGTGCCGCCACGTCCGCAACCCGAACCCGCCGCGCCGCAGCGCAAGGGAGGCCGCAAATGATGGGCAAAGCCAGCGGCCAGCAGCTGTTGCTGCCGGCCAATCCGGTCTTCATCTGGGCTTCGGTGGTGGTGGGCCTGCTGGTCAACCTGCTGCCGCTGGGCCGCATGCCGGGCATGCCCGATGTGTTGCTGCTGCTGCTGATGTTCTGGTCGGTGCACCAACCCCAGCGGGTGGGCATCGGCGCGGGCTTTGTGCTGGGCCTGGTGATGGATGTGCACCAGTCGGCGCTGCTGGGCCAGCATGCCCTGGTCTATGCCGGCCTGAGTTACCTGGCCATGCAGATGCAGCGTCGCCTGCTGTGGTTCAGCGTGCCCTCGCAGGCGCTGCAGCTGCTGCCCCTGTTCCTGGGGGCGCACCTGGTCGAGTTGGCCCTGCGGGTGCTGCTGGGCGGCATCTTCCCGGGTTTCTGGTTCCTGCTGGCAGGCACGCTGGAGGCTTTGCTGTGGCCGCTGGCCTCCTGGGTGCTGCTGGCGCCGCAACGCCGGCCGCCGGATCGCGATGAAAACCGGCCGCTATGACCGAGCTGCGCAACGTCGAGGCCGACCTGTGGCGCTTCCGCACCCGCGTGGTGGCGGCGGGTGTGGTGGTGCTGATCTGTTTTTCCTTGCTGGTGGCCCGCCTGATCTACCTGCAGGTGGTGCGCCACGAGGACCTGGCCGAACAGGCTGAGAACAACCGCACCGCGGTGGTGCCCATCGTGCCCAACCGCGGCCTGATCGTGGACCGCAACGGCGTGGTGCTGGCCACCAACTACTCGGCCTACACGCTGGAGATCACGCCCTCCAAGGCCGGTCCGCTGGACGAGGTGATCGATGGCCTGGCCACGGTGGTCGACATCCAGGCGCGCGACCGGCGCCGCTTCAAGAAGCTGGTCGAAGAGTCCAAGAGCTTCGAGTCGCTGCCCATCCGCACCCGGCTGTCTGATGAAGAGGTGGCCCGCTTTGCCGCCCAGCGCTTTCGTTTTCCGGGGGTCGAGATCAAGGCCCGCTTGTTCCGCAACTACCCCTATGGGCCGCTGGCCAGCCATGTGATCGGCTACATCGGCCGCGTCAACCAGAAGGAAAAGGAAGACATCCAGGATTCGGACGACGAGGCCAACTACCGCGGCACCGAGTACATCGGCAAGCTGGGCGTGGAGCAGAGCTTCGAGCGCCAGCTGCACGGCATCACCGGCGTCGAGCAGATGGAAACCTCGGCCGGCGGCCGCGCCGTGCGGCGCCTGGCCAGCCACCCCGCCACCCCGGGCAACACCGTGATGCTGTCGATCGACATCAAGCTGCAGAAGCTGGTGGAAGACCTGTTCGGCGACCGCCGTGGCGCCCTGGTGGCGCTGGACCCCAAGACCGGCGAGGTGCTGGCCTTTGTCAGCAAGCCCACCTTCGACCCCAATCTGTTTGTTGATGGCATCGATCAGGAGAACTGGGCCGCCCTCAACGAATCACCCGACAAGCCCCTGCTGAACCGGGCCCTGCGCGGCACCTACCCGCCGGGCTCCACCTACAAGCCCTTCATGGCGCTGGCCGCCCTGGAGACGGGCAAGCGCACCCCCCAGCAGACCATCTTCGACCCGGGCTATTTCATGTTCGGCAACCACCGCTTCCGCGACGACAAGGAAGGCGGTCACGGCACGGTGGACATGTACAAGTCGATCGTGCAGTCGTGCGATACCTACTACTACATGCTGGCCAACGACATGGGCGTGGACCTGATCCATGACGAGATGCAGAAGTTCGGCTTCGGCGCGCTCACCGGCATCGACATCTTTGGCGAGGTGCGCGGCATCCTGCCCTCGACCGAGTGGAAGCGCAATGCCTACAAGCGCCCCGAGCAGAAGCGCTGGTACTCGGGCGAGACCATCTCGCTGGGCATCGGCCAGGGCTACAACAACTTCACCATGCTGCAACTGGCCACGGCCACCGGTGTGCTGGCCAACAACGGCGTCAAGATGAAGCCGCACCTGGTGCGCCAGGTGACCGATGTGGTGACCCGCCAGTCGCAGGACACGCTGCAGGAAATCAAGGCCGAGCTGACCGCCAAACCCGCCAACATCGCCGTCATCCGCAATGCCCTGGTGGGCGTGAACACCGAGGGCACCGGGGCCACGGCCTTCCGCGGCGCCGGCTATGTGGCGGCCGGCAAGACGGGCACCGCCCAGGTGGTGACGGTCAAGCAAAACGAGAAGTACGACGCCGCCAAGCTGTCCGAGCGTTACCGCGACCACGCCTTGTACATGGCCTTCGCCCCGGCCCAGGACCCGCAGATCGCCCTGGCCATGGTGGTCGAGAACGCGGGTTGGGGGGGGGCTGCAGCGGCGCCGATCGCGCGCCGGGTGTTCGACTACTGGCTGATGCAGCAATACCCCAGCGAGCAGGACCTGGCCGCGGTGCAGGCCGGCCAGGCCCAGACCCCGGTGGGCACCCCGCGCAAGGTGTCTGAGGTGCCCGGCTTGCCTGATCTGTCGCAGGGCCAGCTGCCGGCCCGCGGCGCCAACCATTGACGAGCCGGTCTGGCGGGTGCGGGCGTTGACCCGCCGGCTTCAGCGCAGGAAGGCGTCGTAGCCTGTTTTCAGGATCAGGGCCGACACCACGGCGATGAACACGCCGCGCACAAAGCCGGCCCCGTGCTTGAGGGCCAGCCGCGTGCCCAGCACGCTGCCCAGCACGTTGGCGGCGGCCAGCGGCAGCGCATAGTGCCACCACACATGGCCCTTGAGGCTGAACAGGATCAGCGCGGCCAGGTTGGTGGCGGTGTTCAGCAGCTTGGCATTGGCCGAGGCGTTCAGAAAGTCGTAGCCCAGCCAGCGCACCAGCAGGAAGACAAAGAAGCTGCCCGTGCCGGGGCCGAAGAAGCCGTCGTAGAAGCCGATCACCAGCCCGATCAGGCTGATCGCGGCGGTCTCATGCCCGCCCGAAAAGCGCGGCGCATGGTGGCGCCCCAGTTCCTTGCGGGCCAGGGTGTAGATCAGCACACCGATCAGGATCAGGGGCAGCAGGCGGCGCAGAAACTCGGGCGAGATCTGGGTCACGGCCCAGGCACCGGCAAAAGCCCCGGCAAAACCCGCAGCCGCAGCCGGCAGCAGCGTGGGCCAGCGCAGGCTCACGCGGCGCTGGTACTGCCAGGTGGCGATGCCCGTGCCCCAGATCGAGGCGCTCTTGTTGATGCCGAAAAGGGTGGCAGGTGGGGTGGTGGGGTAGATGGCAAACAGGGCCGGGACCAGAACCAGGCCGCCGCCGCCGACGATCGAATCGATGAATCCAGCCAGCAGAGAGGCCAGCGATACAAGAAAGAAGTCCATTCGGCGGATTGTCGCATTGCCCGCTGGGCCCGCCAGGAGGCAGTGATCGGCCGATCAGCCAATAAAAAAGGCGCCCGGATGGGCGCCTTTGTCAGGTTGCGGCAGCTTCTTTGAGCACCGTCCAGATGATGTTCTGGTTGTTTTGAAGGTTTGTCTCCTCGATCCCCCGCCATGACAGGTCACTGGGTGCCCGTCGCGAGTGCATGAAATGTATAACTTTGGACCATTTCGGTGCATTGGGGGTTTCCCTGCCCCCTTTCGTGCTGGAGGCCCCGGCCGGCCCCTGGCATGAGTCATGCACCTTGTGCGCCAGAAAAACCCCTGGAGGCAGGATGCGCGCAAGAGTGTTGGGATACGGCAAGGCGTTTTGGGTGGTGGGCATGGCCTGTCTGGCCAGTACCGTAGCGGCCGAGTCGGCGGTGGCAATCACCCGCCCGGGCCTGGTGCCCGAAGCCAGTCTGAACCCGGCCGACACGGCCTGGATGCTGAGTGCCACCGGCCTGGTGCTGCTCATGACCCTGCCGGGCCTGGCCTTGTTCTATGCCGGCATGGTGCGTCGCAAGAACGTGATCAACACCATGGCCAGCGTGCTGGCCGTGGCAGCGCTGGTCAGCCTGTTGTGGCTGGGCCTGGGCTATTCGCTGGCCTTCACGCCGGGCACCCCCTGGCTGGGCAGCCTGGCGCGGGCCGGCTTTGCGGGCATGGACTACGTGAAAGACAGCGCCCAGGTCGCGGTCAGCCATCTGGCGCCGCATGTGCCCGAGTCGGTGTTCGCCATGTTCCAGCTGACCTTTGCCGTCATCACGCCGGCCCTGATCGTGGGCGCGCTGGTCGAGCGCATGCGCTTTTCCGCCCTGTTGTGGTTTGCCGGCCTGTGGTCGCTGCTGGTGTATGCCCCGGTGGCGCACTGGGCCTGGGAGCCTGGCGGCTGGATGGCGCAACTCGGGACGCTGGATTTTGCCGGCGGCACCGTGGTGCACATCAATGCCGGTGCAGCAGGCCTGGTGTGTGCCTATGTGCTGGGGCCGCGCCTGGGCTACGGGCGCGAACCCTTTGAACCCTACAGCCTGGCCCTGACCATGGTCGGCACCGGCCTCTTGTGGGTGGGCTGGTTCGGCTTCAATGCCGGCTCGGCGCTGGCCGCCGACGGTCGGGCCGGCCTGGCCATGTTGGTGACCCACCTGGCCGCCAGTGCCGGTGCCCTGGCCTGGATGCTGGGGGAATGGGTGCGCCGGCGTCGCCCTTCGCTGCTGGGCTTGTGCTCCGGGGTGGTGGCGGGGCTGGTGGCCATCACGCCGGCATCCGGCTATGTGACGCCCGCCTCGGCCGTGCTGATCGGCGCGGTGGCCGGGCTGGCCTGCTATTGGGGCGCCACCGGCCTCAAGCGCCTGCTGCGCGCCGATGACTCGCTGGACGTCTTTGGCGTGCATGGCATCGGGGGCCTGGTGGGCTGTCTGATGACGGGCCTGCTGGCCAACCCGGTGGTGGGCGGTGCCAAGGGGCAACTGGTGGTGCAGGCCCTGGGTGCCGTGGCCGTGCTGGGCTACAGCCTGGTGATGACCTGGGTGGTGCTGGGGCTGACCCGTGTGCTGGTCGGCCTGCGCGTGGACGAGGCCAGCGAACAAGGCGGCCTGGACGTGGCCCAGC
The DNA here is from genome assembly GCF_000518645.1 of Curvibacter gracilis ATCC BAA-807. Lineage (GTDB taxonomy): Bacteria > Pseudomonadota > Gammaproteobacteria > Burkholderiales > Burkholderiaceae_C > Curvibacter > Curvibacter gracilis. The sequence goes on from NZ_JADZ01000032.1 coordinate 36,221, forward strand.
ACCGCGAGCACCTGGGGGCATGAGGCCCTGGCGCAAGATGTGCTCGATGCAATTTGTCTGGAGAACCGCTCATGCTTGCCAGTGAAAAGTTGGCCATCGCGGCCCACCTGCATGTCTTGCTGCGTCGCAAGGCCGGCCGGGTGACGGATACCGAGTGGATGGCCATCAATGCCGACTATGCGGCTGAAATGGTGCGGGTGGCGCGCAGTGCAGCCCAGGAGGGTGCGCACGCCGACCTGGCCGAGTGGGCCGACAAGCTGGAGCAGGCCTGGAACCCCCGGCCAGCGGCGGCCGTGTCGGCGCGTGAGCAGGCGCTGGCGCGGGTGGGCCTGCGCGCCGCCACCCCGGCCAGCCCGCCCGACCCGGAGGCCCCGCGCTACATCGGCGGCCTGCGCTGAGCCCGGCCCCCGGGTGGGGTCAGGGCTTGAACTCCACCCACACCTCGAACTGCGCTTCGGCCATCTTCATGTCGGGCGGCGGCGGCGGGTAGCTGGCCGACTGCACCGATTGCAGCGCGGCGCGGTCCACCAGGCCCATGCCGCTGCCCACCAGCACCCGGGCGTTGGTCGGGGTGGTGCCGCGCAGCGTGAAGGCCACCCGGGTGCGTCCATGGAAGTCCGCGGCCACGGCCGCCGGTGGGTAGATGAAGGCGGCCTGCACGGCGGCCCGCACCTTGGCGATGTACTCGGGCGAAGGCCCCACCGGGCCGGCGGGCGGTGGAGGGGGCGGCGGCGCCGGTGGTGCGGCCGCTGCCACGGGCGCTGCGGCCTGCACCGGGGGGGCGGCGGCCACCTCGCTGGGGGCGCTGCTCACCGGCAGCGGGGGCGCCGGCACCGGCGCTGCGGCCGGGGCGGCGGCAGGGCGAGGCGCGCGCTGCACGGGCTGGGGCGCCGGCACCGGTGGGGGCGGCTTGCTCACCGGCGGTGTTGGCGGTGCCTGGGGCGTGGGCGCAGGGGCCGCCTCGATCTGCAGCGGCAGCACGCGCAGCGGTGGCTCGGCCGGGTGCAGGCTCAGCCAGACCAGCAGACCGGCCACGGCCGCAGCTTCCAGGGTCAGCGCTGCGCCGAAGGACTGCCAAAGTGGGGTGTGTGCGGGCAGCGGCATGGCGGATGGCCGGGCGGCGGACAGGCTGCTCATGGCTGCACGGTGCGGGCCGCCAGGCCGATCTGGGTGGCGCCGCCCAGGCGCACGGCGTCGATGGCGCCCATCAGCTGCTGCAGGTTGACGTGCTCGCCGCCGGCGATGGTGACGGCCAGGTGGGCGGCGTCGCGCTGCTTGACCAGGGCGGTCAGCTGAGGCGCCGGCAGGCTTTGCCCGTCCACGTGCAGCGAGCCGTCCTCATGCACCTCGACCAGCAGTTTGGGCGAGGGCATGGCCGTGGCCGTGCTGCTGGTGGGCAGCTTGCTGACGTGGCCCGAGGTGGGGATCATCTTCAGGGTCATCATGGCAAAGAAGACCAGCAGGAACAGCATGATGTCGATCATCGGAATGATCTCGATGCGGGCTTTCTTGGTTTCGAAGTAACGCATGGCAGCTCACACGGCCTTCAGGTGCGAGGGCTGCTGCGCAGGCTGAGGACGGCGGCGGTTCAGCAGCATGATCTTGAGGGTTTCGAGCTGGTGCACGATCACCCGCACCCGGGTGCTCAGCCAGTTGAAGAAGATCAGGCCCAGCATGGCGATGAACAGGCCGCAGGCGGTGGCAATCAGGGCTTCGGCAATGCCGCCTGTGACCTGGCTGGCCCCGTTCTGCACGTCGTCCAGCACCGAGAAGGCGCGGAACATGCCCACGATGGTGCCGAACAGGCCCAGCAGCGGGGCCAGGGTGATGACCGTGTCCAGCACCCACAGCGAACGGTCCAGCAGCGGCACCTCGTGCATCAGCGATTCTTCGACGTGGCCGGCGGCGGTTTCGGTGGACGAATCGGCCGGCTCGTTGTCCAGGCTGCGGATCACCCGCACATGCGGCTGGTCGGCATGCTTTTTCAGCAGCACCTGGGTGGCGGGTGCCTGCAGGGCCGGGTCCTCGCGCAGCGCATTCATCAGGTCGACGCCGGCTTGCTGCATGTTCAGCAGGTGGCGGCTGCGTTCGATGATCACGGTCAGGGCGATCAGCAGCAGCAGGCCCATCAGGTACAGGGTGCCGCCGGAGGCGTTGGCCAATTCAAAGAGTTTGGAGGGGGTCATGTCAGGCTCGGGCTGGGTTGTCAGTGGGGGGGCTCGGAAGGCAGACGGGGCCAGCATGGCTGGCCCCGGTCGGCGGGTGGAGGTCCGTGGGGCCGGGGGCTCCGCGGCTCAGAAGTCGGCGCGGGCCGACAGCATGTAGCTGCGCGGTGCCTGCCACTGGTACTGGGTGGAGGCGCTGCTCAGCGGGCCGCTCACGGCAACCAGGTTCTGCTTGTTGGTCAGGTTGAAGACGCTGAACTGCAGCTTCAGGGCCTTGGCGCCCATCAACGCGCCCACGTTCTTGAAGGTGTAGGCCACGTTCAGGTCGGTGTTGTCGATGTGGTTGAGCTTGCCGCCCAGCTTGGCGTTGTACTGCTCGCCGATGCGCTTGAAGATCAGCGAGGCGTTCCAGGGGCCGATGTTGTAGAGCGCGCCCAGGGCGGTGGTCACGTTGGGGGCGTTGGGCACATCCCCGGTGGGCTGGCCGTTGGCCGCATTGCCGGCCTTGTACTTGGCGCTGTTGACGCCCACGTTGCCGTAGGCGGCCAGGCCCTGGCCGATCATGTAGGTGGCCTCGCCTTCGATGCCCTTGTAGATGGCGCCGCCGGCGTTGATGTAGTTCGGGTTGGCGCTGGTGCCGGTGTTGAGCTGCAGGTTGTTGACCGTGATGTAGTAGATGTCACCCGACAGCGTGAGCGCATCCGATTTGTGCACGGCACCGACCTGGTAGTTGGTGGTGGTCTGCGGATCGGGGGCGGCGCTGTTGGGCGAGCCCACCCCCAGGAAAGGCACCTGCATGCCCTTGGCGTATTGGGCGTACAGCGAGTTGCTGCCGTCGAGCTGCTGGTTCACGGTCAGGAAGGGCAGCACGGCGTGGTAGGTGTACTGGTAGTCCTGCGGGGTCAGCGATTTCTGATTCAGGGCCGACTTCAGGCCCATGTGGTACCACATGGTCTTCAGGCCGGGGGTCACGGTCAGGCCCTTGGCGGCGGCCCATTCGAATTCGGCAAAGGGCTGCACCTGGTGCCAGTTCGAGTTTTGCTCGGCAAAGTTGGACGAGGTCACCACGCCGGTCGGGTAAGAGGCGTTGGCGCCAGGCAACTGCTGGCCGGTGGTCAGGTCGGCCTCGAGGTTGTGGCGCTGGGTGCGCGAGCCCTCGTACCAGAAGCCGGTGCGCAGCAGGCCGGCGTCAAACTGTTTCGTGGCCTTGAACACATCACCCCAGACCCGGTACATGTTGAGCTTGAAGTAGCCCGGCACATCGCCATTGGCCAGGGTGACCGGCTTCTTGAGCAGGTTGGTGAAGCTCAGGCTGGAGTCGGCAGTTCCGTTGTACAGCGACGGGTCCTGGCCGGCCGTGGTGCTGTTGGTGTAGGCGTAGGTGTAGGCGTTGTTGTCGATCTCCCAGCCCGAGGCCAGCCGGCTTTGCAGGCGCACATACTCCATGTCGGTCTGCTTGGCGGCGTAGTTGTAGCCGTAGTAGCCCTGGCTGCGCGGGTTGCCGTTCAGGCTGTAGTTCATGCCCATGGCGTTCACCTGGGCGCGCGTCGGGCCGGTGGCGTTGTCCGGCGTGTTGGTCTTCACATCGGCCAGGCTCATGAACAGCGTCAGCAGCGTGCTGTCGCCCACCGGGCGCTGGTACTTGGCGGTGATGTTCTTGTTGACCTGGTCGTTGTGCGTCAGGTAGCCCTTGGCGCCCATGTGCTGGGCATTGAGCTGCAGGGTGGCATCGCTGCCCTCCATGCGGCCGCTTTCGTAGGCAATGCCTTCCAGCACCGTGCCCCATGAACCCACCGAGCCATACACCTGCACCTGCTGCTTTTCCGACGGCGTCTTGGAGAACAGGTTGACGCTGCCGCCGTAGGTGGAATAGCCGATGTTGCTGGCATTGCCCGGGCCGCGTTCGATCACCATGCCGCCGATCACCGAGGCCGGGAAGTAGGCGGTCGAGTGGTGGGTCGGGCCGTTCGAGTCGCCGAAGGGGATGCCGTCGAAGGTGACGTTGTACTCACCGTCCTGGAAGCCGCGCAGGCTCATCTTCTGGTCGGCCAGGCCGGGGCCGTTGGTGGATGGCATCGAGGCCACGCTGGGGGCGATGGCCGTGATGGTGTTGAAGTTGCCGGTGGGCGGGGTCGAGTCTTCGATGAAGGCGCGCGAGATGATGGACTGGGGCTGGGTGGCCTTCAGGCTGGCCTGGGTGGGGGCCACCGAGGCGGCGGTGCCGCGTTCGGCTTTCACGGTCGGGGTGGCGGCGGCGCCGCCGCTGCCGCCGACGGTGCCGAGGTCAACGGTGTCGGCCAGGGCGGCCTGCGAGGCCCCCAGGGAGATCAGGGCCAGCGACAGCAGGCGCGTCAGGGTGCGTGTTGGGAAAGGACAGACGTGGGACATGTTATGAATTCTTCTGCGAAGGGTGGGATGCGAGGTCAAGCCAAGGGGAACCCCGGGAATCTAGTGAGGCCCCGTGACATGCCGTTGACGTTGCCGTGACAAATTGATACATGTCCCCGTCGGACTGGCAGGCGTTAAGCTCTGCGCCTCCTGAGGTTTCCGGTGTGCGTGCGAGAGGGCTGCCCATGACATTGCGATTGAATTGGCTTCTGGCGGGCTGCTGCGCCTGGCTGCTGTCGGCCTGCGCCGCCCCCGAGAGCGTCGTGCCTGGGGCAGCATCGCTTGTGGCACCTGTGGCGGTGGCGGCACCTGCGCTGGCGCAGAAGGCGAGCGCCGAGCCGCCGGCCCCGGTGTTCCACTTCACCACCGTGGGCGACAGCCGGCATGACCCGCGCGCTCCGGGCTTGACGGGGCAGGACCGGCGCTGGCTGCAGGCCACCCAGGTGCTGGCGCGCATGACCCGTGAGATGGCCGCGGTGCGGCCGCAGGCCCTGGTCTTCAACGGCGACATGATCATGGGCTACACCCGGGATGCCACCCAGGTCGAGCGCGAGTACGCCTACTGGCGCGGCATGGTGGCCGGCTTGATGGAGCAGGGCACCTACGTGCTGCCGGTGCCGGGCAACCACGAGGTTCAGGTGCCGACCCGGCTGCCCAATGGGCGCACCGAGAAGCTGGCGCAAGCCTGGCTGGAAGACGCCTGGCGGGCCAACATGGGGGACCTGATCCTGGACGAGACCCGCTGGAGCCGGCTCACCGGGCAGCCCGCCCAGGCCTGGAAGCCATCCCACGCCCCGGCGCCGGGCAGCGATGGCGTCAGCACCCCCCAACAGCAGCTCAGCTATTCATTCGACGTGGGCGCCGTGCACCTGGCCGTCATCAACACCGACCCGGTCGGCTTCGACAGTTCGGCGCCGGTGCGCTGGTTGCGTGCCGACCTGGCGGCAGCCAAGGCGCGCGGGGCGCGGCAGTTTTTCGTGTTCGGCCACAAGATGGCCTATGTGTATGAGTTCCAGGCCGGGGTGGCCGAGCGTGAGGACGGTCTGAACGTGCGGCCTGCCCTGCGCGATGCGTTCTGGGACGTGATCGAAGCCTATGGCGCCACCTACTTCTGCGGCCACCAGCACATCTACCACGCCTCGCAGCCCCGGCTGGCGCAGGGGGGGCGGGCCTGGCAGGTGATCGTGGGCTCGGGCGGCTCGCCCTTTGCCGCCTGGCCCGGGCAGAGCAGCAACCCCTTCGACCGCTTCTATGCCTGGGCGGATGTGAAGGTGTATGCCGATGACCGGGTGCAGATCCAGGTGCTGGGTTTTGACGAGCACTTCGGCCCCACCCAGGTGCTGAAGACCTGGGAGCTGCGCTGAAGAGGCTCAGCTGCGCCTGGTGATCCAGCCGGCGGCGCGCTCGGCCATCATGAGGGTGGGGCTGTTGGTGTTGCCGCTGGTGATGGTGGGCATCACGCCGGCATCGACCACACGCAGGCCGGCGATGGTGCGCCGTGCCTGGCCCGGCTGAGCCACGCCATCGAACACGCGCAGGCGGGAGTCGACCACCGCCTGCGGGTCGTCGGCGCGCCCCATGCGCGTGGTGCCCACGGGGTGGAAGATGGTGGTGGCGATGTCGCCGGCCAGCCGGGCCAGCTCCTCATCGCTCTGGTATTGGGTGCCGGGCTTGAATTCTTCGGGCTGGTAGCGTGCCAGCGCGGGCTGGGCCACGATGCGCCGCGTCAGGCGCAGGCTGTCGGCGGCCACCTGGCGGTCTTCCTCGGTGCTGAGGTAGTTGGGGGCGATGGCGGGCGCTTCGTCGAAGCGCGGGCTTTTCACCAGCACCGTGCCGCGGCTGCTGGGGTTGAGGTTGCACACACTGGCCGTGAAGGCATTGAAGCTGTGCAGGGGCTCGCCGAAGGCGTCCAGGCTCAAGGGCTGCACGTGGTACTGGAGGTTGGGGTGGGGCAGATCGGGCCGGCTGCGCGTGAAGGCGCCCAACTGGCTGGGGGCCATGCTCATGGGGCCGCTGCGTTTCAAGGCGTACTCCAGGCCGATCATGGCCTTGCCCCACAGGCTGTTGGCCAGGGTGTTGAGCGTCTTCACGCCCTGCACCTTGAACACGGCCCGGATCTGCAGGTGGTCCTGCAGGTTGTGGCCCACCCCGGGCAGGTCGACCTGGGGCGCAATGCCACGGGCCAGCAGCTCGGGCGCCGATCCGATGCCCGAGAGTTGCAGGATCTGCGGCGTGCCGATGCTGCCCGCGCACAGCACCACCTCGGCACTGGCCCGGGCCGTGATCATCTCGCTGCCGTTCCAGACCTGCACGCCGGTGCAACGCCGGCTGCCGTCGGCCTGGGTTTCCAGCAGCAGCCGCGCCACCTGGGCCTGGGTCCAGAGTTCGAAGTTGGGGCGCGCATAGCAGGTGGGGCGCAAAAAGGCCTTGGCCGAGTTCCAGCGCCAGCCGCTTTTCTGGTTCACCTCGAAATAGCCCACGCCCTCGTTGCTGCCCTGGTTGAAGTCGTCGCTGGCCGGCACCCCCGCCTGCTGGGCCGCCTGGGCAAAGGCGTCCAGGATGTCCCAGCGCAGGCGCTGCTTCTCGACCCGCCACTCACCGGTGCTGCCGGTGCGCCGGTGGCCGTGCAGCTTTTCGAAGCCGGTGGGTGAGGCGCCGGGGGGGTCCAGCCGCCAGTGGTCTTCGTGCCGCATGAACTCGGGCAGCACGTGTTGCCAGCGCCAGGCGTCGTCACCGGTCAGCTTGGCCCAATGCTCGTAGTCGCGGGCCTGGCCGCGCATGTAGATCATGCCGTTGATGCTGCTGCAGCCGCCCAGGGTCTTGCCGCGCGGGTAACGCAGGGTGCGTCCGTTCAGGCCGGCGGCCGGCTCGGTCTGGTAGAGCCAGTCGGTGCGCGGGTTGCCGATGCAGTACAGGTAGCCCACCGGGATGTGGATCCAGTGGTAGTCGTCCTTGCGGCCCGCCTCGATCAGCAGCACCCGGCGCTGGGGGTCGGCACTGAGCCGGTTGGCCATCAGGGCGCCCGCCGTGCCGGCGCCGATCACGATGTAGTCGAACAAGGCCTCGGCGGTGGTGGTCGGGGCGGTGGCTGGGCTCATGGTGTCTCCGTGGGCGTTTATTTGCCAATCTCATGATTCGTTGGCGGTGTGGGCTGCAGTTTCGGGCAGATTGGCCGCTGAATCCAATGAGTTGTTCAAAACTGTCTTATAAGAACGGCAAATATCAAAAAGGGATTGCACCCATGTCACCGTCCCTCATGACCGACCCCCAGAGCCTGCGCGCCTTCGTCATGGTGGCCCGCGAGGGCAGCGTGTCGCGGGCGGCGGCACGCCTGCACCTGTCGCAGCCGGCGGTCAGCCTGCAGCTCAAGGCCCTGGCCCAGGTCACCGGCTTGAGCCTGTTCAGCCGCAGCCCGCGCGGCCTGGTGCTGACGGCCGATGGCGCGGCCCTGCTGCCCCAGGCCGAGCGTGCCCTGGGGGCCCTGGTCGATTTTGCCCAGGCGGCCCAGCGCCTGCACAGCACGGTGCGCGGCAGCCTGCGCATCGGCACCATCCTGGACCCCGAGTTCACCCGCCTGGGCGCGTTTCTCAGGCATCTGGTCGAGGCCGCTCCGCAGGTGCGCACCGAGCTGCGCCAGGCCATGAGCGGCGATGTCTGGGACGCGGTGCAGCGCAATGCGCTGGATGGGGGCTTCTACCTGGCCGAGCCTGATCAGCCGCCGCCCGAGCCCCTGGCCCAGCTCACCCTGACGCGGTTCACCTACCGGGTGCTGGCACCCGCAGGCTGGGGGCCGCAGGTGCAGGGGCGCGGCTGGAAGGGGCTGGCGGCCCTGCCCTGGCTGGCCACGCCCCCGGCTTCGGCCCACCACCGGCTGCTGGCGCGGGTCTTGGGGCCTGGCTCGCCCGCCGGCCTGGAGCCCCGCTGGGTGGCCCTGGTGGACCAGGAGTCCAGCATGCTGGACCTGGTGCGCTCCGGCGTGGGCCTGAGCCTGGTGCGTGACTCGATTGCCATGCGCGAAAGCCAGGCCCGGGGCCTGGTGATTGCCGATGCGGTCAGCCTGGACTGCGACCTGGCCTTTGTCTACCCGGCGGCCCGCCGTGACGACCCGGTGCTGGCCTGCGCCTGCGCTGCGCTGGCAGCGGTCTGGGCCTGAGTGCGTGGTCTGGGCGTGTTGTCTGTGCGTCAGGTTTGTGTTGCTTTGCAACCTATTTGGCCCTGTGCTGTCACCGCCTTGAGAGCCCGGGCTGGCTGGCGTTACGATGTGGCAGTTTTGCCCCAATCTCCGCCTTGTGACCGACGCCGCCCTGTCTCCCCCCAGCCTTGAATGGCGTGACACCGCCCTTGGGCGTTGCGCTGCGCCCATGGGCAACTGGACGGCGGCGGCGCTGGCCGATCGAGGGGTGGCTCGCCAACTGCTGCAGGCCCTGGCGCCGGCGGGCGGTGGTGACGCCGGGGCGCTGCCCTGGGATCTGAGCGGGCTGCAGCGGCTGGACCATGTGGGCGCGCAGTTGCTGTGGCGCCAATGGGGCATGCAGTGGCCGGCGCAGTTGCAGGTCGATGCCCTGCAGCGCCAGATGCTCGAGCGTGTGGCGCGTTTGACCCTGCCGCCTGGGCAGCCCCGCACCGAGCCTTCCGGAGACGGCACCCGGTCGGCCATCGACCACCTCGGGGTGCGGGTGCTCAGGGGCTTGGGCCATGCGCGCGACTATGTGCGCATGCAAGGGCAGCTGTTGCTCGATTTCGTCCAGCTGCTGCGGGCCCCGCGCGACGCCCCCTGGCGTGATCTGTCGGGCCATCTGTACCAGATGGGGGCCACGGCCATGCCGATCACGGCGCTGGTGGGTTTTCTGATCGGCGTGGTGCTGGCCTACCTGATGGCGCTGCAACTGCGTCAGTTCGGGGCCGAGGCCTTCATCGTCAACATCCTGGGCATTTCGCTGATCCGCGAGCTGGGGCCCTTGCTGGCCGCGATCCTGGTGGCGGGCCGCTCGGGTTCGGCCATCACGGCGCAGATCGGCGTGATGCGGGTGACCGAGGAACTGGACGCCATGCGGGTGATGGGCATCGCCCATGGCTTCCGCCTGGTCATGCCGCGGGCATTGGGGCTGGCGATCGCCATGCCGCTGATCTCGGTGTGGACCACGCTGGCCTCGCTGGCCGGCGGCATGCTGGCCAGCGACCTGGCGTTGAAGGTCACGCCTGCGTTTTTCATGCAGGCGCTGCCGGCGGCGGTCGAGGCCAGCAACCTGGCGCTGGCCACCGGCAAGTCGGTGGTGTTCGGCATCCTGATCGCGCTGGTGGGTTGCCATTACGGCCTGGGGGTCAAGCCCAACACCGAAAGCCTGGGGCAGGGCACCACGGCCTCGGTGGTGACCTCCATCACGGTGGTGATTCTGGTGGACGCGCTGTTCGCCATCCTGTTCAAGGACGTGGGCATCTGATGGACGCGACAGCCATGCCTTCTGCCACGCCCGCTCTGCCAGCCGGTGCCGCGCCCGTGGTCGATATCCAGGGCCTGTGGACCGTGTTTGGCCGCGGCGAATCCGAGGTGGTGATCCACCGCGACCTGGCCCTGCAGGTGCGCCGCGGCGAGGTGCTGACCCTGGTCGGAGGCTCGGGCACCGGCAAGACCGTGCTGCTGCGCCAGATGCTGGGCCTGGAGCACCCTGCCCGGGGCAGCGTGCAGGTGCTGGGCCAGCCCGCAGCCGAGCTGGGCCGCCAAGGCGCTTCCAGCCGGGTGGGCATGCTGTTTCAGCAGGGCGCCTTGTTTTCGGCGTTCAGCGTGCTGGACAACATCGCCTTTGCGCTGCGTGAGCTGGGCACCTTGCCTGCCGACGTGGTGACCGACGCCGCCTACGTGAAGCTGCAGATGGTGGGCCTGGGCCCCCAGCATGCGCACAAGCGGCCCTCCGACCTGTCGGGCGGCATGATCAAGCGGGTGGCCCTGGCGCGTGCGCTCATCATGGACCCGCCCCTGCTGCTGCTGGACGAGCCCACGGCGGGCCTGGACCCGCATGCCTCGGACGACTTCTGCGACCTGCTCAAGGACCTGCACGCCGAGCTGGGTCTGACGGTGATCATGGTCACCCACGACCTGGACACGCTGTTTGCGCTGTCCACCCGGGTGGCCGTGCTGGCCAGCCAGAAAGTGCTGTTCACCGACACCCCCCGGGTGGTGGCCGGCCTGGACCACCCCTTCATCCACGACTTCTTCCAGGGCGAGCGCGGGCGCCGGGCCATGGCTCCGGCCCCCACCCAGGCCCCTACTCAGGCCTCTTCCACGCTCTGAGCCCACGTTCGAGGAACACCGCACATGGAAAACAAATCCCACGCCATGGCCGCCGGCACCTTCGTGCTGGTGGTCACCCTGCTGCTGCTGTCACTGGGCTTCTGGCTCACGCGTGACAAGGGGCGATACCAGTCCTGGGAGCTCTCCACCCGCGACAGCGTCACCGGCCTGCAACCCCAGGCCCCCGTGCGCTACAAGGGGGTGGCCGTGGGCAAGGTCACCCAGATCGGCTTCGACAACGAAGCCAAGGGCAATGTGCTGATCCGCATCTCGGTGGAGGAAAAGACCCCCCTGACCGCCACCACCTTTGCCACCCTGGCCTACCAAGGGGTCACCGGCCTGGCCTATGTGCTGCTGGACGACGCCGGCCAGGCCCAGGAGCCCTTGCCCAGCGGCGAAGATGGGCTGCCGCGCCTGCCCCTGGTCACCTCGCAACTGGGCAAGCTCACCGAACAGGCCCCCGAGCTGCTGTCGCAGATCCAGGATGCCACGCAGCGCATTGCGCAAACCCTGTCCGACGACAACCAGAAGCGCCTGTCGCAGATGCTGGCCAACATCGGGCAGGCCTCGGCCAACGTGGCCGAGATCACCGCCACCCTCAACGGCACGGTGAAGACCCATGTGGAGCCCGCGCTGGCGGCCGTGCCGGCGCTGACGCGAGACGCCTCCCAGGCCCTGAAGGCCGTGCAGACCAGTGCCGCCGAAGTGGGGCGCATGTCGGGCGAAATCGCGCAGACGGCCCATCGACTGAACGAAAAGGACGGCCCGCTGGACCGCATCGCCCAAGGCACCGAGGCCCTGTCCCATGTCACCGACACCCTGGGCTCGACCACCTTGCCGCGGGTCAACCGCTTCACCGAGGACAGCGCCCGCGCGGCGCGCCAGTTGGGGCGCACCGTGACCGGCATCAACGACAACCCCCAATCGTTGTTGTTTGGCCATGGCCAGGTCGAGCCCGGCCCGGGTGAGCCCGGGTTTCGTGCCCCGGCTGCCTTGAACCGCCCGTGAACTGATCCAGGAGAACCTTGTCATGACCCCCTATTTGAAGGATCGCCGGGTGCTGTCGGCCGCCTGGGCTGCGGCCCTCCTCCTGCTGGGCGGCTGTTCGGCCCTGCCCGAACGCCCGGTGCGCCCTGCCCAGTACGATTTCGGCCCCGGCCTGGCGCAGGCCGACGCGGCCACGACGCCGGCCAAACCCTTGCCCGTGCTGGCGCTGGCCGACCTGGAGCCCGTGGGCGTGTTCGAGGGGTCGAGTGCCGTGCTGTACCGCCTGGCCTACGCGGGGGACCAGCAACTGCGGCCCTACGCGCAGGCCCGCTGGACCTTGCCGCCGGCGCAGCTGATCCGGCAGCGCCTGCGCGATCATCTGTCGGCGCGTTACACGGTCATGAGTGCGGGCGAGAGTGCGGCGCTCAAGCGTGCCGACAACCAGCCTGTGCGGGTGCTGCGCCTTGAGCTGGAGGAGTTCACCCAGGTGTTTGACAGCCCCAGCCAGAGCCAGGCGCTGGTGCGCCTGCGCGCCACCCTGGTCGACAACAGCCCTGCGGGAGAAACCCTGTTGGCCCAGCAGGTCTTCACCGCGCGCGAGCCTGCCGCCAGTGCCGACGCGGTCGGCGGCGTACTGGCGCTGACACGGGCCACCGATCAGGTGGCACGCACCTTGGGGCAGTGGCTGGAGCGGGCCCGCTGAGCCTCGGGGCCCAGCCCGGGCCAGCCAGGCTGGGCCGCAAGCGCCCTGGTGTTTGAAAATGATGGGCGTGAGCTCACGGGGGCGTCAACCTGCCGATGGGTCCCTTCGTTGAGTCCACTGGTGCAGGCTGCTTGATCGAAGGTTGCCTGGACTGGATCTGCGGTGGGGGAACTTCGTCTACCGCCTATCATCCACTCACATCAATGAGGGCGATCACGCCCCGAGGGAGCCCCATGTCAGACACCAGGAAGAACGCACCGCCCAAGGGTGGCGCCAACCCCCAGACCCCGCCCGCACGTGCTGCGCAGCCATCTGCGGACGCCGATGCACAGACCTCACAGGGCACCCCGGCCTGGGCCAAGGCCTCGGTGGCCTGGCCCTTCAAGGCGGCGCCCTCGCTGGCCCAACGCACGCGCCGCAAGCCCTGACAGGCGGGGCGCTGGCGGCGTCCGGCACCCTGCAATGCCTTGGCGGCCCGCTGGCTGACCTGGATCAAATCCTGGGGGAGCGCTCGCGCTTATGCTGCCGCGATTGCGCACACCCGGAGAACCCTCATGAACCAGCTCGAATGGAGCGACGCCCTGTCGCTGGACCTGCCTTTGATGGACGACACCCACCGTGAATTCGTCGATCTGCTGGCGCTCGTGGCCTCAGCCCCGGACGACACCCTGTTGCAACACTGGCAGGCACTGGTGGACCACACCGATGACCACTTCGGCCGTGAAGACCGCTGGATGCAGGACACCCGGTTCTCATCGTCCAACTGCCACACCATGCAGCACAAGGTGGTGTTGCAGGTGATGCGCGAAGGCGCGGTGCGCGGCGCCGCTGGCGATCTGGCCGTGGTGCGTCAAATGGCCTCCGAGCTGGCCATCTGGTTCCCGCAGCATGCGCAATCGATGGATGCGGCCTTGGCCTTGCACCTGCGCCGCGTGGGCTATGACCCCGAAACCGGTGCGGTGGCGTCGCCCGATGCCCTGCCCCAGGGTGAGATCCATGGCTGCGGCGGGTCGACCTGCTCCGACACCGCGGATGAAGCGCTGGCCGCCTGAGCGCCGCTGTACCTCAGGGCCTGGGCCCTGATTCAACAAAAGAACCCGCCGAGGCGGGTTTTTTGTTGTCTGTTCGATGTTGTCTGTGTGTGCCAGAGATGGCCGTGTGGGAGGGGCTCAGACAACAAAAAAGCCAGCAGGCTTGCACCTGCTGGCCTCAACTGGGCGAATGCGGCGAGTTTTTAGAAACGCCAGCCCAGACCCACACCCACCAGCAGGGGGTCCACCTTGAAGGTCCCCAACTTGCTGCCAGCGGCGCTCACATCCGTACGGATGTAAACCTTTTTCACGTCGAAGTTGACGTACAAATTCTTGCCCACGGGAATGTCCACACCGACTTGCAGGGCGGGGCCGAAGCTGTTGCTGTCCACGCTCACGCCTGCAGGCAGGTTGATGTCGCTCAGACGGGTGTAGTTGATACCGGCGCCGACGTAGGGCTTGAAGCCGTTGGCGTCGAAGTGGTATTGCAGCGTCAGGGTCGGCGGCAGGTGCTTGAACGAGCCGATGGCGGTGCCCTTCGAGTACAGCGTCTGGCTTTGCGGCACGGTCAGGATCAACTCGGCAGCGATGTTCTTGTTGATGAAGTAGGTGAAGTCGACTTCAGGCAGCCACTTGTTGTTGGTCGACAGACCCAGGCCGGTCGTGTCGCCGTTGGAGGCTTGCAGATTCACGGCGCGGGCGCGCACCAGCCAGGGGCCTTCGGCTTGCTGGGCGAAGGCCGCGCCAGACATCAGGGCACACAGAGCGGCGACAGCCATCACTTGCTTTTTCATGGTGTTCTTTCTCACATCACCGGGGACGGCCCCCGTATCGCTATTAAATTCAAATCACCCCGGTCAAACCTTGCGGAATGTCAAATTCAAAACCGACTCGGTACCAGGGGTGCCATTTCTTTGCGCTGTATCAAGTTTGTAGTGCTTGTGCTTTTGCCTCGGGCCTGGTGGCTGTGCTTGTTTTCAGCCCGGCAGCAGCGCCCGCACGGGTGCCGTGGCGCCCAGGCTGAAGGTGGCCACGGTCTGGGTCAGCCGTTCGGCCTGCTCGCGCAGGCTTTGCGCGGCCGCCGCAGACTGTTCCACCAGGGCGGCGTTTTGCTGCGTCATCTGGTCGAGTTGCCCGACCGAGCTGTTCACCTGGGAAATGCCCTGGCTTTGTTCAGCCGCCGCCGCCGCGATGTCGGCCACCACCGTGGTGACACGCTGGACAGCGCCGACGATGTCTTCCATGGTGCGGCCGGCTTCATGCACCTGGCGGGTGCCGTCTTCCACCCGTTCGACGCTGCTGGTGATCAGGCCCTTGATTTCCCGGGCGGCTTCGGCGCTGCGCTGCGCCAGGGTGCGCACTTCGCTGGCCACCACGGCGAAGCCGCGGCCTTGTTCGCCGGCCCGGGCGGCCTCCACCGCGGCGTTCAGCGCCAGGATGTTGGTCTGGAAGGCGATGCTGTCGATCAGGCCGGTGATGTCGGCGATGCGGCGCGAGCTCGCATTGATGGCTTCCATGGTGCTCACCACCTGGGCCACCACGGCCCCACCGTGCGAGGCCACTTCGGTGGCGTGGGAGGCGAGGTCGCTGGCCGTGTGGGCCGCATCTGCGGTCTGCTTCACATGGCCCGTGAGCTGCTCGATCGACGAGGCGGTGAGCTGCAGGCTGGCGGCCGTCTGCTCGGTGCGCACCGACAGGTCGTGGTTGCCGGTGGCGATTTCGGCGCTGGCGGTGGCAATGCTGTCGGCCGACTGGCGGATACCCAGGATCACCTGGGTCAGCGAGGCCTGCATGGTGCCCAGGGCCTGCAGCAGATGGCTGGTTTCATCTCGGCTGTCGTGGCTGGCAAGCTGTTGTTGGGGCAGCGGGCTGAGGTCGCCGGAGGCCACCTGTTGGGCGACTTTGAGCGAACGCGACACGGGTTGGGTGATGCTGCGTGTGATGAGCACCGAGCAGGCCACACCCACGCCCAGGCACAGGCTGCCCAGCAGCCACATCAGGTGGCGAGCGCGGTCGTTGGCTTCGCGGATCGGGGCGGCCGCCTGGTCGAGGGCCTTGCGTTGCATTTCAAGCAGGGTCTTGACGCGTTCCACGTAGCGGCTGGCGGTGGGCAGGAAGGCGCTTTCCAGCAGTTTGTCGGCCTCGGCCGGTTGCCCGTCGCGTTTGAGGCGGATCACATCGTCGCGTGCAGCCACGTAGCCCTTGCGCAACTCCGAGATCTCGGCAAACAGGCGCTTTTCCTCGGCACTCAGCATCAGGCCCTCCACCTGTTTCTGGATGGCGGTGGTGTCGGCGGCCGATTGTTTCTGCTCTTCGGCAAAGAAGGTGGCCAGCGAGGGATCGGTGCTTTTCGCAATCGCCGTGGTGCGGCGCACCGCGCTGTGAATGAGGCGGTACCAGTCGGAGATCAGCCGCTCTTTGGCCAGGGGCTGGTCGATGATGGCCTGGGTGGATTCGGTGGCGGTCTGCAATTGCCAGTTGCCCAGGCCGGTGTTGAGCAGCGTGAGCAGCAATAAGAGGCCGAAGCCCAGCGCGAGCCGGGTGCCAATGGGAAGTTTCTGCATGGGTAGGGTCCTGTGACTGCGACGCGGCCGGATGGCACGGCGGCTAAAACCGGCTTTCCGGTTGGAATGGCCGTTCGGACGGCGTTTCGGTGATTCTAGAAATGCGAGCCATGCACCGCTTGGGTGCTTGGGGTTTCCTTGACCGATATCAATCGCAGGCCCCATGGGCCGCTGGCTCAGTGGCTCAGCGGCTCATCAGGATGGGGAACAGTTTGCCCAGGCCGTCGGCCATCACTTCCACCGACAGGGCGGCCAGGATCAGGCCCATGAGTCGGGTCATCACGTTGATGCCGGTCTTGCCGAGAATGCGGGCAATCGGCTCGGCCAGCGAAAAGCACACGGCCGTGGCCAGGGCGATCACCGCCCCGTAGCCCACCAGGGCGGCATGCTGCCAGAAGGTGTGGGCCTTGTCGGCGTAGATCACCACGGTGGACATGGTGGCGGGCCCGGTCAGCAGCGGGATGGTCAGGGGAACGACCGCGATCGAGGCCCGGGCAGCCGCGTCATTGACCTCGTCGGCGTTCGACTTGGCTTCGGCCGGCTGGGCGTTGAGCATGTTGATCGAGCCGATCAGCAGCAGCGTGCCGCCCCCGACCTGGAAGCTCTGCAGCGAGATGCTGAAGAAATCCAGGATCTGCAGCCCCAGGATGGCGCTGATGGCGATCACGGCAAAGGTGCTGATGGCCGAAATGCCGATGGTGCGCCGGCGTTGGGCGGGCGTGAAATCCTGGGTGTAGTGGATGAAGAAGGGAACGATCGCCAGTGGGTTGACGATGGCGAGCAGGGTGACAAGGGGCTTGAAGTCCATGCGCTTGAGTCTCGCACATCGACCTTTCAGAAACCATGCACCGCTACACGGTGCTTTCCATGAGTTATTCGGTTTGTGTGGTGGCTGGCTCGCGGCGGCGGAACATGCCGTAGCCTTCCATGTGCAGCACCTTGTCACCATGCTGGTTGAACATCTCCCACTGGGTGCGCACCAGGCCCACGTCGGGGCGTTTGCTCATGGGGCGGCTTTCCAGCACCGTGTGCTGCAGCCTCAGGGTGTCGCCCGGAAACACCGGTTTGAGCCACTTGATGCCCTCCAGGCCCGGGGAGCCCAGGCTGGAGGATTCACGCAGGAAGTTGGTCACCATCAGGCGCATGGCCATGGAGCAGGTGTGCCAGCCGCTGGCACACAGCGCCCCGAAGACCGAGGCCTTGGCGGCTTCGTCGTCCAGGTGAAAGGGCTGGGGGTCGAACTGGCTGGCGAAGGCGATGATGTCTTCACGGCTGGGGCTGATGGTGCCCAGGTCTCTTTGAAAACCGACGTGCAGGTCTTCCCAGTAGTAGCGGAGGGTGGGGGGCGATTGGGTCATGGGTGGTGGGTGTAAGCGCGTTCTGGGGGGCTCAACGGCCACCGGAAACGTCCAGCAGCGACATGGTGGTGTAGCTTGCCGCGTCAGACAGCAACCACACAATCGCCTGCGCGACTTCTTCGGCACTGCCGCCGCGCTGCATGGGCACCTGGTGGGCCAGGTCGCGCACCCGGTCGGGCAGGCCGCCCGAGGCGTGGATGTCGGTCTCGATCAGGCCGGGGCGCACGGCATTGACGCGGATGCCTTCGGCCGCCACCTCCTTGGCCAGGCCGATGGTGAAGGCGTCCACCGCGCCCTTGGCGGCGGCGTAGTCCACGTACTGCCCCGGTGAGCCCAGGCGGGCGGCTGCGCTGGAGACGTTGACGATGGCGCCCCCCTCACCGCCGTGTCGGTGGCTCATGCGGCGCACGGCCTCGCGGGCGCACAGCAGGGTGCCGATCACGTTGATGTCGAACATGCGCTTCCAGCGGGCCACACTCATGTCCTCGACCCGGGCGGAGACATCGACCACGCCGGCGTTGTTCACCAGGGCGCTCAGGCGTCCCAGTTTGGCGTCGATCTTGGCGAACATGCCCAGCACCTGGGCCTCGTCGGCCACGTCGGCCTGCACCGCCACCGCCTGGCCGCCACCCGCGCGGATCTGGCGCACCACTTCGTCCGCGGCCAGGGAGTTGGCCGTGTAGTTCACGGCCACGGCGTAGCCCTGCTGCGCTGCCAGCAAGGCCGTGGCCGCACCGATGCCACGGCTGCCGCCGGTGACCAACACTACTTTGCTCATATCCATGTCTCCAGCCCGATGGGGTCAATTGGGGTAAAAAGCCGCCTGTGTCCAGCGACGCGTGTTCGCGCTATTTTGCGTCGCGCGTCGGCAGCGCCTGGGCTTTGCCGTGCTTGCTGCGGGCCATTTACTTTCCAACAGGAGTTTTCCATGGGTCAATTCATCGATCTGAAGGCCGCTGACGGCCGTGTGTTCCCCGCCTATGTGGCGCAGCCTGCCGGCGCGCCCAAGGGGGCCATCGTGGTGCTGCAGGAGATCTTCGGCGTCAACTCGCACATCCGCTCGGTGGCCGACGGCTATGCCGCCCAGGGCTACCTGGCCGTGGCGCCGGCCACGTTCGACCGGGTCAAGCCCGGGGTGGAGCTGGGCTACACCGAGGCTGACATGGGTGAGGGTTTTGGCTACAAGACCGCAGTCGAAGCCCTGCCTGCACCGGGCGTGCTGCAAGACATCCAGGCCGCCATCGACCACGCGGCCAGCGCCGGCAAGGTGGGCATCGTGGGCTATTGCTGGGGTGGCTTGCTGGTCTGGCGCGCGGCAGCGGCCTTGTCTGGCCTGAGTGCGGCCGTGGCCTATTACGGCGGCGGCGTGACCACCCCTGCCGAAGTGGCGCGCCAGCCGCAGGTGCCGGTGCTGGCGCACTTCGGCGACCAGGACCACTGGATTCCGCTCGACTCGGTGGAGGTCTTCCGGGCCGCCCACCCCGAGGTGCAGGTGCATGTCTATGCGGCCAACCACGGTTTCAATTGCGATCAGCGCGGTTCCTATGACGAGGCTGCGGCCAACACGGCACGTGAGCGCTCGCTGGCCTTCTTTGCGCAGCACCTGGCTTGAGGGGCGATGGCGCTGGTGCGGTGACAATCATCGCTTCAGCGCCACCTGACCACCCTGCGTACAGCCATGAGTTCCTTGCCCCCCGCCGATGAGGCGCTGCCTCTGTTTCCTCTGCAAACCGTGTTGTTCCCGGGGGGCTGGCTGCCGCTGCAGATCTTCGAGGTGCGCTACCTGGACATGATCGGCCAGTGCCACCGCGAAGGTCGTCCCTTTGGGGTGGTGTCGTTGCTGCAGGGGCAGGAGGTGCAACGTGCCGGTGATTCGGCGCCCGAGGCGTTTCAGCCCGTGGGCACGCTGGCGCACATCGTCGGGCTGGAGCGGCCTCAACCCGGGCTGATGTATATCCGCTGCGAGGGCGGGCAACGGTTTCGCCTGGCGACGCCGCAGCGTCTCAAGCATGGGCTGTGGGTGGCGCCGGTGGCCGAGTGGTTGCCGGCCGATCCATGGGTGGCGGTGCCTGATGACCTGTTGCATGTGCAGCGTGCGCTGCAGACCCTGGTGGCCCAGGGCGAGGCCGAGGTGCAACGCCAGCCGCAGGCCGGGTTGGAGCTGCCGGTGCGCCAGCCCTACCAGTGGCACGACGCGGGTTGGCTGGCCAACCGCTGGTGTGAGTTGCTGGGCTTGCCGGCGGCCCAGATGCAGCAGTTGATGAGCCTGGAAAGCCCCTTGCTGCGCCTGGAGCTGGTGGCCGATCTGCTGGAGCGCGACCACGGCCTGACGCCCCCCGCGCCGCACTGAGCGCTGCGGCGTGGCGTGGCGTGGCGTGGCCCGGCTCAGCGCCGGGTTCTGGCCAGGTACTGCTTGCGCCAGAACACCACGATCAGCCCCAGCGCGATCAGGCCCATGGAGCCCATGGCCCACCAGAAGCCGGTTTCCCGGTGCACCAGGGGGATGAATTCGAAGTTCATGCCGAAAATGCCTGCGATCAGGTTCAGGGGCAGGAACACGGCCGTCAGCGCCGTCAGGGTGCGCATGATGTCGTTGGTGCGGTTGCTCTGGGCCGAGAAGTGCATCTGCACCGCGGTCTCGGCGCTTTGCTCCAGCCGGCGCACATGGTGCACCACGCGCTCGATGTGCTCCAGCACATCGCGGCTGCGCACTTTCAGCAGATCCCGCTCGCGCTGTTCGGCCGGGGTGTGGGCGTCGGGCCAGGTCTCCAGGGCATCGATCCAGTCCTGGATGGCGGCGCGCTGGTCCTCGCAAATTTCGTCGAGCTGGTGCAAGGACAGTCGCGCCTCCAGCAGGGCACTCCAGTTGTTGAAGCGGGTGCCGGGCTTGAGCAGAGAACTTTGCCAGTGGTCGAGCTGGCGGGTCAGCTCGCGGCGCAGCTCCAGGTAGCCGTCCACCATCAGATTGACCAATCGCAGCATCAGGTCGGCCGGGTTGGCCGGAACGCGTGAGCCCGTGGGGCGCGGGTCGGTGTGGCCGTGGTTGAGCAGGCGCGCGGCATAGGCCTCGCGCACACTGCAGTCGCTGGGGTGCACGGTGAGCAGCAACTGGTCGAACAGGGCAAAGCCCACCGGGCTGGTATCGATGCGGCGCAGCACGGGGGGGCCGCCACGTGCTGGCGAGCGCACCAGCGGTTCGCCTGGATGGGCACCCTCTGCGTCGCTCTGGCGTGTGGCCAGCCTGCGAAACACCAGCAAATCGTATTGCGAGGTGTAGTCGTAGTGGGACGGCAACTGGTTGTTCAGCAGGTCCGAGATGTGCAGGTCCACCAGTTGCAGTCCAGTCCAGGCCAGCAAGGCGGCTTGCAGACGCCCCTGCAGGAGCTCGAACTCCTGGCGTGAGCAGGCGAGCCACAGGTAGCCCTGGTCCGGCAGGTGCTCGGGCAGGGTGTCGGTCTCGCTGATGTTCGAGCCTTGGATCGAGAAGATGCGCATGGCGGGTGGCAGTGTGGTGTCAGCCGTTCTGCTGCAGGGCTTTGGCCGCGTCGATGGCGAAGTAGGTGAGCACGCCGTCGGCACCGGCGCGCTTGAAGGCGAGCAGGCTTTCCAGCATCACGGCATCGTGATCGAGCCAGCCGTTCTGGGCCGCGGCCTTCAGCATGGCGTATTCGCCGCTGACCTGGTAGGCGAAGGTGGGCACATGGAACTGGTCCTTGACGCGGCGCACGATGTCCAGGTAGGGCATGCCGGGTTTCACCATCACCATGTCGGCGCCTTCGGCCAGGTCCAGGGCCACTTCGCGCAGGGCCTCGTCGCTGTTGCCGGCATCCATCTGGTAGACCTTCTTGTTGCTTTTGCCCAGGTTGGCCGACGAACCCACCGCGTCACGGAAGGGGCCGTAGAAGGCGCTGGCGTACTTGGCGCTGTAGGCCATGATGCGGGTGTGGATCAGGCCTTGGGCCTCAAGCTGCTCGCGGATGGCGCCGATGCGCCCGTCCATCATGTCGCTGGGCGCCACGATGTCGACCCCGGCCTGGGCCTGAACCAGGGCCTGGCCCACCAGCACCTCGGTGGTCTCGTCATTGAGGATGTAGCCGCTGTCGTCCAGCAGGCCGTCCTGGCCGTGGCTGGTGAAGGGGTCCAGCGCCACGTCGGTCATGATGCCCAGTTCGGGCACTTCTTTCTTCAGGGCCTGCACCACGCGCGGAATCAGACCATCGGGGTTCAGGGCTTCCTTGCCATCCGGCGTCTTGAGGGCGTTGTCGATCACCGGAAACAGGGCCATCACTGGGATGCCCAGGCGGGCGCACTCTTCGGCCTGGCGCAGCAGCAGGTCGAGGCTGAGCCGCTCGACACCGGGCATCGAGGCCACGGCCTCGCGGCGGTTTTGGCCCTCGTGCACGAACACGGGGTAGATCAGATCGTGAGCGCTCAGCCGGTGTTCACGAACCAGGTTGCGCGTGAAGTTGTCACGCCGCAGGCGGCGGGGGCGGTTGGCGGGGAAGGGGGCGGGGTGGAGGAGGGGGGAGGTCATTCGAAAATTGTGCCTCATACCTCGGCGTTCAGTAAATGACGAGGCAGAACAGGCATTTCATAAATATCAATTTGGCGTGGGATGTACGGTGATTTATGGGGATGTGCGGCTTTTTTCTGACGGAATCTCGTGTAAATCTGAATTTCTTGCTTGAGTTTGGGCGGTGACTTTGCTAAATTACCCCTGGGCAGCTTGCTGCTCCCCGCTTTTCCTCCCTGAGCGGGTGCCTTGATGTGTGACAGCAAAAAGGCTTCCTGACCCGGCCCATGGCCGGGTTTTTTTTTGCCCTCTTGTGGCAAAGCAAGGCTTGGCAATGGTTTGCCCGGGGCTTCTGGACAGGCAAAGATCTGGCCCTACACTGGGGTCATGCTCTGGATCAAAGCCTTTCACATCGTCTTCGTGGCCAGCTGGTTTGCCGGTCTGTTTTACCTGCCTCGCATTTTTGTCAATTTGGCCATGGTGCCTGTGGGTTCTGTGGCAGAGCGGGAGCGCTTGTTGCTGATGGCTCGCAAATTGTTGCGATTCACCACCCTGTTGGCCATTCCTGCGCTGGCTCTGGGGGCGGTGCTCTGGCTGGGCTATGGCATCGGGCGCGGGCCTGGCAATGGTTGGATGCATGCCAAGCTGACCGTGGTGGTGTTGGTTCTGGCTTACCACCATGTGTGTGCCAGGCTGCTCAGGCAGTTTGTGGACAATCAGAACCGGCGTGGGCATGTGTGGTTCCGTTGGTTCAATGAGGCGCCGGTGCTGCTGATGCTCGTGGCTGTTGTGTTGGTGGTGGTCAAGCCGTTTTGATGGCTGAGGCAGGTGCCGTGTCTGAACACAAAAGCGCAGCCTGGCCCCTGGCCCAGGTGTATGCGGCGCTGATTGTTTATGCCAGCCTTTACCCGTTTGGTGAGTGGCGTACACAGGGGATATCGCCTTTTGCTTTTCTGTTGGCGCCGCTGCCCAGGTATTGGACTGGGTTTGACGTTCTGTCGAACGCCTTGGGCTATGGCCCCCTGGGTTTTCTGATCACTCTGGGCGGGCTGCGCAGCAGGCTGGCGCGCCCTCTGCTGTTGGCGGTGGGGGCGGCGTTCTGTCTGTCGCTGGCCATGGAGAGCTTGCAGAGTTACCTGCCCTCGCGGGTGCCCTCCAATGTGGATCTGTTTCTCAACGCCATGGGGGGCGCCGTGGGGGCCATGGCAGCGTGGGCGCTGGAGCGCCTGGGGGCCTTGGATCGTTGGAGTCTGTTCCGGGCGCGTTGGTTTGTGCCGGAGTCGCGCGGGGCGCTGGTGTTGCTGGCGCTGTGGCCGGTGGGCCTGTTGTTCCCGGCTGCGGTGCCGCTGGGCTTGGGGCAGGTCATGGAGCGGGTTGAGGAGGGGCTGGCCGACTGGTTGGCCGATACACCTCTGCTCGATTGGCTGCCTGTGCGCGATGTGGAGCTGCAGCCCTTGATCCCGAGTGCTGAGCTGCTCTGTGTGGCCTTGGGCGCCCTGGTGCCTTGTTTGATGGCCTACAGCATTGTGCGTTCCCTGCCTCGGCGGGTGGCGATGCTGGTGCTGGTGCTGGGGGTGGGCCTGGGCTTCACGGCCTTGTCGGCCGCCTTGAGTTACGGCCCTGCCCATGCTTGGAGCTGGCTGAGTCTGCCCGTGCAGTTGGGCCTGCTGCTGGCCTTGTTGTTGGCCCTGCCATCGCTGTGGCTGACACGCCGCGGTTGCGCCGCCTTGTGTCTGCTGGCGCTGGGCATCCACCTGTCCATTCTGAATCAGTCACCGACCAGCGCCTACTTTGCCCAGACGCTGCAGACCTGGGAGCAGGGGCGCTTCATTCGTTTCAATGGTCTGGCGCAATGGGTGGGCTGGTTGTGGCCCTATGCCACGCTGGTGTATCTGATCAGTTGGATGGCCCGCCGCGAGCCGGGTTGAGGGGCGGGCGGTGCCGTGAGGCGGCTTCTTTCTGGCTTCTCTCTAGAATGGCGCCATGTCTGAATCCTCTACCGTCAAGCCCGCCGCCGGCGCTGTTGCCGATGGTGCGCCGCAGCTTGCTGCGCAGCCCTCCTATTACGAGCGGCACATCTTTTTCTGCCTCAATGAGCGCGTCAATGGTGAGGACAGCTGTGCTCACCATGGCGCCAAAGAGGCGTTTGACCGATGCAAGGCGCAGGTCAAGGCCGCAGGCCTGGCAGGGCCGGGTCAGGTTCGGGTGAACAAGGCCGGTTGCCTGGACCGCTGTGCTGGCGGGCCGGTGGCGGTCGTTTACCCCGAAGCGGTCTGGTACACCTTTGTGGACCCCAGCGATGTGGACGAGATCGTCGAATCCCACCTCAAGAACGGCAAGGTGGTCGAGCGCTTGCTGACCCCGCCTCACCTCGGGCGTTGATTTTGTGTTGGATGTTGAACCGGGTCGCGTCCTGGCGGAGCGACCCGGTCCTGTTTGAGAAGGTACCGCCATGAATGCCCAAACCCTGAAGCTTGAACTCGCAGGTCCGTCCGGGGCGCTGCAAGGTCTGCGTGATGCGGCCACCGTGCCCGAAGGGGGCGCCTCGAGGGGCGTTGCCATCATTGCCCACCCCCACCCGCTGTTTGGCGGCACCATGGACAACAAAGTGGTGCAGACCTTGGCGCGGGCCTTTGTCCAGTCGGGTTGGGACGCTGTGCGCTTCAACTTCCGAGGTGTCGGAGCCAGTGCCGGCGCCTGGGATGAGGGGCGTGGGGAGATTGACGACTTTCTGGCCGTCCTGGAACAGCAGGCGCCCCAGGGTCCCATTGCGATCGCCGGGTTTTCTTTCGGTGCGTATGTGGCCAGCCATGCCCTCAAGGCTGCCTGGCCCGGCCGAGTGGTAGAGCGGGTGGTGTTGGTGGGTACGGCAGCTTCGCGCTTCCAGGTGGCCGAGTTGCCGCCAGAGGCGCATGAGCGCGCCTTGGTGCTGCATGGCGAGCAAGATGACACGGTGCCGCTGGCTGCGGTCATGGATTGGGCGCGGCCCCAGGCCCTGCCGGTGACCGTGGTGCCCGGAGGGGGGCATTTCTTTCACGGACAGTTGCCCTTGTTGAAGGCCTTGGTGGTTCGCCATTTGCGCCCCTGAGAAGGGCAGCGTCATGAACTTTGGGGTGCTTGGGGCCCTCTCATGACCTGGCCGTGGTTTCTTCTCGGCCCTTTTCTTTCCGCACTGTGCGCTCTACCCACATGAGATGTTTTTTCAAGGCACTGTTGGTGTCCATGGTCTTGGTGACGGCGCTGCCGCTGTCGGCGCAGGCGCCTCAGGCCCCCGATGTTGCAGCGCGATCCTACTTGCTGCTGGACGTGACGGCCCATCAGATCCTGGCGGAGAAAGACATCGACTCGCCGGTGGAGCCGGCTTCATTGACCAAGCTGATGTCGGCTTACCTTGTCTTTGATGCGCTGAAGGCCGGGAAGATCGATCTCAAGCAGCGTCTGCCGGTCAGTGAGCGGGCCTGGAAGATGCCAGGATCGCGCATGTTCATCGATCCCAAGATGACGGTGCCGGTAGAGGATCTGATCAAGGGCATGGTGGTGCTGTCGGGCAACGACGCCACGATGGCCCTGGCCGAAGGGGTGGGTGGCACCGCCGAGCGCTTCGTTGAACTCATGAATGCCCAGGCCAAGGCCTTGGGCATGAAGAACACCGTTTACAAGAACCCTGAGGGCATGGTGGAGCCTGGTCATACCAGCACCGCCAGGGATCTGAGCGTCTTGGCCAGTCGCCTGATCCGTGATTTTCCTGAGTACATCAGCTACTACGGCATCAAGCAATACCGTTACGAGGGCACGTCGGCCACGAACACCGGCAACCGCAACTTGCTGCTGTTTCGTGATCCGACGGTCGATGGTCTGAGCACGGGGCACACCAACGCGGCAGGCTATGGGCTGGTGGCCACGTCCAAGCGGGACTTTCCAAATGTCGGTGGGCGTCGGTTGTTGTCGATCGTGTTGGGCGCTGCCAGTGAGAACGCGCGAGCGAACGAAAGCCAGAAGTTGCTGAACTGGGGCTATACGGCCTACGAAGCCGTCAAGTTATTCGATGCCGGGCAGCCTGTGGTGACGCCCAATGTCTGGAAGGGCAAAGAGAACACGGCACGTCTGGGGCGCACCGAGGCGATTGTGGTGGCTGTGCCGGCTGGGATGGCCAGCAAGTTGCAAACCCAGGTGACCCGGCCGGATCCTGTGGTTGCTCCTCTGCAGAAAGGGCAGACTGTCGGCATGCTGAAGGTCAGTCTGGCCGATCAGCCGCTGCTGGAAATGCCGTTGCTGGCCCTGGATGGCGTTGAGCAGGCCGGTGTGATGGGCCGTGCCTGGGATGCTTTGCGTCTCTGGATCAAGTGACAGGGCAAGGCTTTGTCAAGCCGTACTTGCCCCCAAAAGCCTGACCTGATACAGTAGAAGGCTTTTCGGAATTTCCGAAGGGTTGCACATTTGCGCGTCAATCTGATTTGACCTGCACGCACCATGTTCCTGCTGTGGCTGCCGAGAGATCCATTTGGATGGCTCGCTGGTTTGTACAAGTGGTTCTGATGGTTTGTTGCGGCGGGTCAGATGGTCGCGTTTCACGCGTGTGCAGTGCCGTGCGGTGTCGATTGCTCGGCTTTTTTGTAATTTTCAAACGTTTAGGGACGTTTCATGCCAACCATCAACCAGCTCGTGCGTCAGGGGCGCGAGGTCGAAAAGACCAAGTCCAAGAGCCCCGCGATGCAAAACTCTCCCCAGCGTCGTGGCGTGTGCACCCGTGTGTACACCACGACCCCCAAGAAGCCTAACTCCGCTCTGCGTAAGGTTGCCAAGGTGCGCCTGACCAACGGTTTCGAGGTGATCTCCTACATCGGCGGCGAAGGCCACAACCTGCAGGAACACAGCGTGGTGCTGGTTCGTGGCGGTCGTGTCAAGGACTTGCCCGGTGTGCGTTACCACATCGTGCGTGGTTCGCTCGACTTGCAAGGCGTGAAAGACCGCAAGCAAGCGCGTTCCAAGTACGGCGCGAAGCGCCCGAAGAAGGCTTAAGCAGTTTTGCTGTCAGCCACGGGTGAATGGTTCCCGAAAGCGTCACAGCTTTGAAAAACATCGGTGTTTGAATGGCCTGGCTGGCCTTCAGACGTAGTGACCCGAACAGTGCCATGTTGGCGCGGGGTCGAGTAAGTGAGTTGTCTTATGGCACTCGCGGTACCTGAAATGGTGCCAACTGAAGCATAGAGGTGAAGAAATGCCACGTCGTCGCGAAGTCCCTAAACGTGAAATCCTGCCGGACCCGAAGTTCGGTAACGTCGAGCTGTCCAAATTCATGAACGTGATCATGGAAGGCGGCAAGAAGGCGGTCGCAGAACGCATCATTTACGGTGCTCTGGACCTGATCGCCAAGAAGCATCCTGACAAGGACGCCCTGGAAGCTTTCACGGTTGCCATCAACAACGTGAAGCCCATGGTCGAAGTGAAGTCCCGCCGTGTTGGCGGTGCCAACTACCAAGTGCCTGTGGAAGTCCGCCCTGTCCGTCGTCTGGCTCTGTCCATGCGCTGGATCAAGGAAGCTGCCCGCAAGCGTGGCGAAAAGTCGATGGCCCAACGTCTGGCCAACGAACTGCTCGAAGCCACTGAAGGCCGTGGTGGTGCCATGAAGAAGCGTGATGAAGTTCACCGCATGGCCGAAGCCAACAAGGCTTTCAGCCACTTCCGCTTCTAAACAGATCCATCCCCTCGCGTCTGAGAGCCCGCCATCGTGCGGGCTCTCAGCGATTAACGGAGAAATTTCATGTCCCGCAAGACCCCCATCGAGCGCTACCGCAACATCGGTATTTCTGCTCACATTGACGCCGGTAAGACCACGACCACCGAGCGTATCCTGTTCTACACCGGTGTGAACCACAAGATCGGTGAAGTGCATGATGGCGCAGCCACCATGGACTGGATGGAGCAAGAGCAAGAGCGCGGCATCACGATCACCTCGGCTGCCACGACCTGCTTCTGGAAGGGCATGGACATGTCTTTCCCCGAGCACCGCATCAACATCATCGACACCCCCGGCCACGTTGACTTCACCATTGAAGTTGAGCGCTCGATGCGCGTGCTGGACGGCGCTTGCATGGTGTACTGCGCAGTGGGTGGCGTGCAGCCCCAGTCTGAAACCGTGTGGCGTCAGGCTAACAAGTACAAGGTGCCGCGTCTGGCCTTTGTGAACAAGATGGACCGTACCGGTGCCAACTTCTTCAAGGTCGTGGACCAGATGAAGCTGCGCCTGAAGGCCAATCCTGTGCCCATCGTGATCCCCATCGGCGCCGAAGAAAACTTCAAGGGCGTTGTGGACCTGCGCAAGATGAAGGCCATCATCTGGGATGAAGCCTCGCAAGGCATGAAGTTCAACTTCGAAGAAATCCCGGCCGACCTGCTTGAAACCGCCAAGGAATGGCGCGAAAAGATGGTTGAAGCTGCTGCCGAATCTTCGGAAGAGCTGATGAACAAGTACCTTGAAGAAGGTGACTTGACCGAAGAAGAGATCACCCACGGTCTGCGTACCCGTGCCATCGCCTGCGAAATCCAGCCGATGCTGTGCGGTACCGCCTTCAAGAACAAGGGTGTGCAGCGCATGCTGGACGCCGTGATCGAACTGATGCCTTCGCCCGTGGACATTCCGCCGGTGACCGGTACCGACGACGACGAGCAGCCGGTCAGCCGCAAGGCCGACGACAGCGAGAAGTTCTCGGCTCTGGCGTTCAAGCTGATGACCGACCCGTTCGTGGGTCAGCTGACCTTCGTCCGCGTTTACTCCGGCGTTCTGAGCAAGGGCGATACGGTGTACAACCCGGTGAAGGGTCGCAAGGAGCGTATCGGCCGTATCGTCCAGATGCACGCCAACGAGCGCCAGGAAGTGGACGAAATCCGCGCCGGCGACATCGCTGCCTGCGTGGGCTTGAAGGACGTCACCACGGGTGAAACCCTGTGTGATCCCGAAGCCATCGTCATGCTCGAACGCATGGTGTTCCCTGAGCCCGTGATCCGTCAGGCTGTGGAACCCAAGACCAAGGCCGACCAGGAAAAGATGGGCATCGCCCTGCAACGTCTGGCTTCGGAAGACCCGTCTTTCCGCGTCAACACCGACGAAGAATCGGGCCAGACCATCATCGCCGGTATGGGCGAGTTGCACCTGGAAATCATCGTTGACCGCATGAAGCGCGAATTCGGTGTGGAAGCCAACGTGGGCAAGCCGCAAGTGGCCTACCGCGAAACCATTCGCAAGTCGGTTGCCGATGTCGAAGGCAAGTTCGTGCGTCAGTCGGGCGGTAAGGGTCAGTACGGTCACGTGGTGTTCACCGTCGAGCCGAACGAAGTGGGCAAGGGCTTTGAGTTCGTCGACGCCATCAAGGGTGGTGTGGTTCCTCGCGAATACATCCCTGCTGTTGAAAAGGGTGTGATCGAAGCCCTGAACAGCGGTGTGCTGGCTGGCTACCCGGTGGTGGACGTCAAGGTTACGCTGACTTTCGGTTCGTACCACGATGTGGACTCGAACGAAAACGCGTTCAAGATGGCCGCTATCTTCGGTTTCAAGGAAGGTTGCCGCAAGGCCAACCCGGTCATTCTGGAGCCGATGATGGCTGTGGAAGTTGAAACCCCTGAAGACTACGCCGGCAACGTGATGGGTGACCTGTCCAGCCGTCGTGGCATGGTGCAGGGCATGGACGACATGGTGGGTGGCGGCAAGGCCATCAAGGCTGAAGTGCCGCTGTCGGAAATGTTCGGTTACTCGACCACGCTGCGTTCGATGTCGCAAGGTCGTGCCACCTACACGATGGAATTCAAGCACTACAGCGAAGCTCCGCGCAACGTGGCTGAAGCCATCGTGGCTGCACGCGCCAAGTAATTGGCTCCTGCCCCGCGCCTGCAGAGGCGGCGGGGCATCCTCATTTGTCTGCGATCCGGTGCCCCTTTGTTCCCGTGCGGAGGGATTGAGCAACTGGATGCAGACGTAAAACCACACACGGGGTCGCTCTTTTTGGAGATTGAAAATGGCAAAAGGCAAGTTTGAACGTACCAAGCCGCACGTGAACGTCGGCACCATCGGTCACGTTGACCACGGCAAGACCACCCTGACGGCTGCGATCGCTACCGTTCTGGCAGCCAAGTTCGGCGGCGAAGCCAAGGCTTACGACCAGATCGACGCAGCGCCCGAAGAAAAGGCCCGCGGCATCACCATCAACACCGCTCACGTTGAGTACGAAACCGCCAACCGTCACTATGCTCACGTGGACTGCCCCGGCCACGCTGACTATGTGAAGAACATGATCACCGGCGCTGCCCAGATGGACGGCGCTATCTTGGTGTGCTCGGCTGCTGACGGCCCGATGCCCCAAACCCGTGAACACATCCTGCTGTCCCGTCAGGTGGGCGTGCCTTACATCATCGTCTTCCTGAACAAGGCTGACCTGGTGGACGACGCCGAGCTGCTGGAACTGGTTGAAATGGAAGTGCGCGAGCTGCTGTCCAAGTACGAATTCCC
>NZ_JADZ01000033.1 GCF_000518645.1 Curvibacter gracilis ATCC BAA-807
TAAGGATCCAACTACTCAGAATTTCTTCTTTTCGCAAACTTCGCTGCGATCAGCGAAGCCCTCTATCTTAGCACAGTTTTTAAGTAACTGGCAAAACTTTTTTTCTTTTCTGCTTCAGCAACACCACCAACTTGGCAGCACCGCTTTCTGCAGAGCCTCGAATTATACATCGCTTTTTACAGCAGCAAACTCAAAACCAGAAAACTTCTCAAACCACTCACAACCACCACCCCAACCAGGCACCAGAGGCTTTCCACCTCCGACACCCGTAGAGCACTGTTCTGTGCAGCCGAGCCAGCTAGTATACACAGAGAAACGCGACGGAAAGATGAAACGGCGCAGAATTCATTAATGACCAAGTTACTGATTTGGGTATTGGGTATCAAATTCAACCGAATCCAGAAGCGCACCCACGTCAAAGTCTCTTCGCTCAGATGGCTTTCTGTACCAACCAGCCTTTGAAGAGATAGGGCAAGCGCGGGCCCTGGCTATCGCTGACGCCGCCCTTTTCCTCGACGCTGATCGCGAGCTCGGTCACCCCACTCAAGTCGTCGATCTTGGCCGGCAGTTGGAGTGTTTTGTACCGACTCAGCACCAGTCCCAATGAGCGAGGGGGCTGACTCCCACCACTCAACGCCCAGACCTGCATGCTGTCTTCGGGCCCCTCGGCCACGTTGTTCAGCCGTTGAAGCTGCAAAACGCCTGCAGTTGGATCAAATGTGATCAACAACGCCGCTTGCTGCTTGTCGTCTAACAGCACCGAGACATACCTGACTTGCGGAAGTACTTGCAGCTTGGCTTGAAGGTGCCCGATCTGAGCTTTCAACTGCTCGTACATGCTTGCGCTGGCTGCCCAGCCGACCAAGAGCGCAACCATCAAAGCGACGGCGACAAGACGCCACCATGAGCTCACGGTCCGGCCGGTGGCATAGGGCTGGGTTGACACTTGAGTGTCAGAAGGAGAAGTGTCGACCATGTTTTCAGCATTCAAAAGAGGGGGGGCACAGGCGCCATAAGGTGAAAGTATGCATCGTCGCGCTGGCTTCCCCAGCCGGAGACTTTGAATGATGGATCAAGCCTGCACTGCTGCCATCCAGCCCATCAATGACAGCGACATGGGTTTGGACGGGCACTCGGCTCAGATCATGAGAAAGATCTGTCCGCGCTCAACGCCCCTGAGTTCGTCTCAAATTTGCATCAAGCCCTGCAATAGGGTGTCCATGGTCATCGCACCCTCACGCAGCGGTGATATAAAAATGTCAATCTTTCAGAATGAAATCGGGGCAACCCCGTTTCGCCTTGCGCCTTCAATTTTCAATGCCACCAGATACCCTCCCCTCGCGTTTACAAGACGACAGCTCACACAGCTCAACTGTTTCTCAGAACTCTCGGCACGCCACGGCTGGCGATCTTTTCTTCATCCTTTTGTTGATCGCTGTTGTGCTCGCCATCATCGGCATGGTCTGCTTTGGGGTGTATACCAAGATGATGGCCTGATCTTCGGGAGTCCCTGGTTGCTTTTCACCCCGCCATGGGTGGAGGGCTTGTTAGCGCATGTGCGCTACCGTGCTCGATGATCTTTCACGCGTGAATATTTCAAGGCAGATTGGACCCGACAACTCCAGCTTGCTCGTTATGCTGATGTCCAGCGAGGGCACGCAAGAGGCTAGGTGCGGGGGAACCATTGGAATCCAGTGGCTGATCCACGTTTTCTCAATCAAGTCTGAAAGAACAGTGGCATGGACCTAGATGGCACCGTGGAACATGGTGATGGGTCATCAAATCGAATGGCAGGCGACGCGATCTTTTCCATTTGGCTCGCGCATCGTCAGGCAGACCCTTACGACCCAGTCTGTGCCGCAGCCACCAGACGTCTGTACGGCAGCATTTGGAAGTTGTGGCTCTCCCACTTACACCGCCGAGGCGTGCTCTGGATGGATGCCAGCGCAGTTGACGTGTCCCAATTTCTGAAACAACTCAAAGCACGTCGAGCGAAAGCCAGTGACGGGACGATCAGATCGGTGAGTGAGGTATCGCAGAAACGGTACTGGCAATTGCTCCACTGGGTCTACGGGTACGCATTCGATTTAAAGCTGAGCCAGAACTTACCGACCGGTGAGTTGCACGGCATTGACCGCCCTCGCAAGCTGAACGATGACCCCACTGTGTTGGATCCTGCATTGTGGCGCGTGCTGCCTCAGGCCTTCCCTCGCGCTGAATCCTGCGACTGTTACGGCATTCGCGATCTGGTCATTTTGAAGCTTCTGTATGAGCATGGGCTGACCAGCGAGGAAGTGCGCGGAATGCGGACAGAGGACCTGATATGGGATGACCCGAAACTAACCGACACAACGAAAGACAGTGTGCCTCGATTGGTAGGTGCCCATATTCAAGGGTCCAGGTCATGTCAGGAACGATTGATCTCGTTTTCGATGCCCTTGAGTAAAAGCATGGAAGATTGGCTCGATTTCAGGGCGTCGCAGGCCAAATACTCCAAAAAGGAGTGGGTTTTTTTATCAGACCGCTCAAATCAAATATCAATTCGCATTCTTTTTCACCTGGTCAGTCGAACCATTGTGACCGCTGCACGAGAAGCGAATCTGCCTCTACCCCTGCGTTGCGGGCCACAAGTCATTCGCAACACGGTGATCAGGGAGAAATTGGATCAGCAATGGCCCCTGGAGAAGATCATGGCCTTTGCAGGCTTGAAAAATCGCGAGAGCGTGTGGCGCCACGCCAGGTGGAAACCGGGTCAAGGATTTGCATAGACCCGCGGAGCCGCATGGGGCTCGTCGCTCAGAGCCAGAGATTCAAATCCATGAGCTGTGAGCGCTCATGACCCGCGAAAAGCACTGGCGTCGTGCCATTTCTTGTCACGCTTTGGCCCCAGAAGAGGCTTGTAAAAAGTCGGAAATCGCTTGGTCATCAGGTTCGCCCCAAAGTCGAACGGCGAGCCAATCGTAGAAATGAACCTGGACAATCTTGGCTTCCAGGCCTTTTCTCCTGGCGGTTGAAGCAAGTGTTTTGTTCCCGAATGAATCCATCTGGTTCAGGTATTCGTGCCAGATGTTGTCGCTCTCACGCCGAGTCATCTCCAGGAACAGATTTTGGGCTTCTGTGCGTCGATGGGAGATCAGCTCCAACCGTGCCCGCTTGGTGTCCCTTTCCACTTGGGCTTGATTCGGTTTGGCTGGTGCTTGAGTCGAGGTCGTTTGTTCCTCAAAGACCATGCCATCGGCGTAGTTGTTCTTGATGGCCGCTTTGAGATAAGCCGTTGGGTTGCGCAATGCGGCTGACTCGGACACCGCTGCACTTCGTTGCTTCACGTAGGCCACGTTGGCCATCACCCGTTCAGAGCCATAGGTCGTGACGATGGAAATAGCCTCTGTGGCCTTCAAACCAAGCGCACGCAATTCGGCTTCGGCCAATTTGATCGCCTCTTTTGCCGCATCTCCCAGCAGCAGAGGAAGAACTTCGACCGTCTTTGGCTCGATCCGGAATTGAATCTCGACTACGACTCTGCCTTCCTTGTGTTCAATCAGTTCAAGGTTCAAGTGTGTCAGCCGGTTGACTTCCTCGATCGCTGGCAGCAGCGTGTCTCGCTTGAAGTACTTGTACTCAAATGCCGCCCCGTGCCCCTGAGGTTTGACACGCAGGTACATGTCCCACTCTTCGGGAGGTTTTCTGAAGGTCAGTTTGGAGGGGTTGGTCTCGTAGGCTACAGCGATCCGATAAAGATTCAGCGCTGATTGATTTTTCAACTCACGCGCCATGATGAGGTTCAGTTCCGAAAACTGTTCAAGTTCTCGAACGCCGCGACTGATGTCTGGCGGGAGGCTGACCTCCACAATGTTCTGTGAGGGGCTTCGGATGATCTTTGCTTGGGAAAGCAGGCTGCTGACCGTCCATTGAGTCCCGCCCGAGTTGACTTCGTTCCACTCAACCTGCACGGCGTTGAGTGATCTCAGCGTGGATTTGAGACGTTCGTAATTGCTCTTGTCACCCAGGAAATCCATCAAGACCGGCATGGGGATCTTGTAGGTGTCGGCCTTGGGCTGTTGCTGGATCTCCCGCACGATTTTTAGCCAGGTCAACATCATTTGGCGCGTGATGGCGCCATTCATCGGCTTGAGCGCGATGCTCGGCATCGGTTGTTGAACCACCTGCGCGACCGCCGTGGCACCTTTGCGCGCCGCCTGTTGCGCAGGGCTGTCTTGCGGGCCCTCGTCGATGAACCCATCAGGGTGGGCAGGAAGGTCCTGTTCGTCGAACAGACTTTCAGAGGGTGTTTCAGAGCGCTTGCGTCGCGTGGCCATGGTGAAAGTTTACCACTTGTATTTTTTCACCTGAGACAAGCGCGGCGACACCCCTTGTAGAGTGTTTAGAAGATAACACTTGAATACTTAGAGAAGACATAGAGATTGGCGAAATCGTTGTCTGGCGCGGGTTTCAAGGCATCGAGGTGAGTTTTTTGTTGGGATGCAGTGAGACTTTTGTTGTGGCAAGGTGAGTGGATTGTTGTGCGCTTCGCACTTTAGGTGAGGTGCTTGTTGTGCTTAGGTGAGTGAGTTGTTGGGTTTGATGCACCTCAGGTGAGGGTTTTGTTGGGTCGCTTTTTTTCGACTTTTTTCGTCGTTGGCGATGCAATGTGCACCGCCTGGCGCCTTCTCGCAAGCCTCTGGCCTGCTGTGCAGCAAGAACGCAGGTCCATTTTTTGGTTCTACCTGTCTGAATGCGTTCAAGGTGAGCTTTTTGTTGGGGTCGGGCTGTGGATGAGTCGAACCGAAGGTGAGAGATTTGTTGGGGGGCTTGGTTGGCTGCTGCCTGATGGGTGAGAGTTTTGTTGGGGGATCGCCGATCCGGTCTTGCACCGTTTTGGGTGAGAACTTTGTTGGGGTCGGAAGTTGATGGCCTGATTTTTGAGGGTGAGAGATTTGTTGGGGCGGTCCAGCCTTGGCTCATCGATCCTGATGGTGAGAGTTTTGTTGGGGTTGATCGAGGAGGTCATTTCGAGATTGCTGGCCGTGCCCAACAAAATTCTCACCTTTTGCCACCGCGGCACCCAAGCGACCCCAACAAAAATCTCACCTGAGACTTCCAAGTGAGCAAATGCAGGGCGGTTTTGCCCAACAAAGTTCTCACCTTTGGGTGTTCAAAGTAGCTGCCCGATGATTGCGGCCCCCAACAAAGTTCTCACCTGATGGCCCACATTTCTGTGTTTGATGCCGTATCCGGATGCCCTCTTGGCCTGTCGTGATGTCCCCCAACATTTTTCTCACCCATTGCACATAGGTGAGAGAGTTGTTGGGGTGTTTTTCGTGAAATGTAAGTACCTGCTTCTATTGAGAGCCTTTCAAAACAATATTTCATGTCTAGAAGACTGAAAGGTGAGATTTTTTTTGGGGTGTGCACCTAACTCAGCCGCGAAGCCCCAACAAAAGACTCACCTTGCGCACATGGACGCCTCATGGCGGTAGGCGTCGGTTCTTCCATTTCGGGACGGAAGCACATCAGCCTCACCTGGTTTTCAGGTTGGGTGTTCTAAGGTGAGTCAATTGTTGGGGGTCACCCTGTTCAAAATGATCAATGGGGCCGCATTGGTCCTCGACTTGGGTGGCATGTAGGGCCTCCAAGGCCAATAGGTGAGCTTTTTGTTGGGGTCAAGAATGGGTGTCCGCTCGATGTTTGCGCAAGCGTCTCACCTTTCGCGGTACCACCAGAATCCGGTTCAGGTCTGAACAAGGTGAGAGTTTTGTTGGGGGGTGACGGTGTCCATGCCTATCAATGAGCTTTGCTGCAGTTGTGGCTTCAGTGGCACATGGGACCGGCTGCAGGCTGATTTCGGGGGGGCAATGCCGGTGTGAGCGGGTGTCGGAGAACAGCGGGTTCAAGCGGCAGTTGGTCGATACACAGTTGGATTCGCCGGCTCAAAAGCGTTTCGGAGGTAAATCGCTAGCCTGCAGGGCGAGCTTGAGGTGGTTGAGTGAATGGTGAGTGATCCCCATTTGTCTGAACATCGTGTGTGCCAGCTTGTGGGAGCCATCTGGGACTGCTACCGCCTTCCGTCACTGGCCGATCAGGCCACCGTGCCACGGCACGAGAAGATCGTGCAGATGACCCATGTACGTTGTAGCCCTGGTTGCCCGCGTATTCACGACGTATTGAGCCTGCAGTCTTCTTATATCAAGCACCTGCGGGTGTTCCTGTCTATGCCGACGACAAGCCAAGCCGGCTGTGCGCATGCGCAAACAGGGCAGGCGGTCCATGAACGAGCGGTTGCCGCTGAACGTGTTGTCGAGCGAGGTCGTCAATGTGCAGGCGATCTGGCTCATCACCTGCCAACCCCCAATCAATCGGAATCACCTTGATCTTGCAGATCGGCGTTGAAGTGGGTCGTCTGGAGACCGGGTTGCTTGGCAGTGCCAGTGGTGGTCACTGGCGCGCTGGGGCATTGCACCTCAGCGCATCGGTTCAGTTTGCTGCTCAGCCAGGCATCTCGGCGGTCGGGGCTGGGGTATTGGGTGTTTCCGCCAGATCGAATCGGCTGCGCAGTTCTGCAACAAGCGCTTCTCGGTCGGCCGTGTCGGCCAGCACGATTTCAAATGAAACCTTGCCGGAGTCCCATTCCTTCAGGTGTCCAATCTGTTGTCCATTGCGTTGAATCTTGTATTGACGGGAGATTTCCTTGCGTTTGCGCTCCCGCGGTGACTGCACTTTGGCCCTCGCCTCCTGGATTTCCTTGCGACCGGCCTCCCCGTCCTTGACCAACTTGGCCATGGCCAGCGCGCTTGGGGTATCCACGGCCTGCTCGTACAGCACCAATTCATACAGTGCACTCATGGCGAAAGCCTTGGGGTCCTCTTTGAGGACCTCCAGCACAGGTGCAGACAAGCGAAGGATCGCCAATGTCTTGTTCACATTGGGCTGAGATTGGCCCGTGGCTTCTGCAATCTCCGTCTCGCTGGCAAAAACGCCCTGGTCCAGCAAGGTTCGCCATGACAGCGCGTTGTCCAGAGCGGTCTGTGTTTCCCGCTCGGCGTTTTCGCGATAGCTGTGCGAATACAACTCGCGATCGTTCAATGAGTCATAGACCATCAGGTCCATGGTTTTGGCACCGATCAGCTTCAAGGCACGAAGCCGGTAGTGTCCGGCTGCCAGCACGTAGCGCCCGCCTTGCTTGGCTGCCAGGCCAGGGATCTCTTGCCCGTGCGCGCTGATACTGGCGGCCAATTCACTGACACGTTCGGGGCGGTAGATGTGGCGTGCGTTGAAGGGGTTGACGTCGATCAGCTCAATCGCCACCTTTTCGAAACGCGCACCTGAGGAATTTGTTGGCTGTACCTCTGGGATGGCAAGGGCCTGAAGGCTTTGCCCGACCGGGATGAACGAGGCTCGAGGGGTTTCGTCTGCAGGGTGGGTGTGCACCAGGTCCTGGGCATGACGAAGTCGGTCACCGATGGTTGGCGCACTCTTGGCGGCCAGGGCGGCGCGCGCAGCCATATCACCTTTTTTAATATTCATTTTTTACTTAGCCTTAGATACTTTTATTTCCAACAAACCTGCTACCTCGTCGACCAAAGCATCGACTTCTGAGGCTGCCACCGACTTGCCAAAAGAGCGAACAACGCAGCCATAGAGCTGAGATTCCGGGAAGACATTGCGCATTGCCAAGGTGGACTTCAGGATGGGGATCTGTGCGCCTGACTTGAGCGTTTGCAGGCAACTGTCAAAGATATTGCCTCGGCGCACCATGCTGAGCAAGTAAACCGCCTTCAGGTTGTCGCCACCGCGGCTGGCCCGTGCTTGACGGGCCTCCAACACCAACTCTTCTGCTTGTTTGGAAGCCCAAACATTGTCCATCACGGGCACAACAGGAATGATCGCCAAATCGGACGCCACCAATGCAGCCCATGGCACTCGAGAGCCCAGGGCGGGTGGGCAGTCAATGATGATCACGTCGTACTTCTCGGCAATGGCCGACAGCTTGTCGAGAAACGCCTCTTTCAACGGGGCCATCGACAGCACTTCCGCAGGGAAAGGGGCCTCGGTCGACGCCTGGTGAAACCACAGTGCCGCGGTGTTTTGGGGATCCATGTCGACCACAAACACCCTCAAGCCACGCAAACCAAGGGTGCCAGCCAACTGCATGGTCGTCATGGTTTTGGCGCAGCCGCCTTTTTGATTGAAAACAGTAACGATCTTGGCTGTCATGAGCACCCCTTTTGACCTGTGCGTCTATTCACGCGTGAATGAAATGGCTGCTTGATTGTAGCAATGACCTTTCGTGTTAATTTTAAATTAAAGAGAAATATTCAATGAATATAGATGAGGTTGTGCGTTCTGGTTCTGGTTCTGGTTCTGGTTCTGGTTCTGGTTCTGGTTCTGGTTCTGGCGTTGGTGTTGGTGTTGGTGTTGGTGTTGGTGTTGGTGTTGGTGTTGGTGTGTGGGGTCTTGGGGTTCGTCGGGGTGTGTTTGGTATTCACGCGCGAATGAATCGCGGGGCTAGGTTCGATGGGGCTGGCTCTGTGGTGTGTGAATTTGCTGCCCAACGGGTATTCACGCGTGAATGCTTGTTGGTGGCTGGATGTGCCATCTCTAGCGAGCAGGTGGCTTGGCGGAATGTTGTGGGTGGCCACGCCCTTTTGTGCATCGCATGTCAGGTCTCTGTCTATCGCGTGCGGGCGTTTGTGCTGTTTAGATGCCAGGCCCACCTCAGGGCTCAGAACTTGTTGCTCGTAAATTGCTGGGCTGTCTCCAAGCCCTGGTGATGGGGGTGTTTTTGCCCGTTCAGGCTGCGTGTCTGGTCTGGGGTGCTCGGCGGCGCGGGGGAGTCTGGCCTGTTGGTAAGCGTTGCGTCGTGCGCCGTCTGGGGCTTGAGGTGGGGCTGAAAGTGGGGTGGGGCGGGTTGTTTGGCGCTTTGCATGGCGGCGGGTGCGTGCTCCGGCGTCATGCCCTCCCTGTTTGTGCGCATCATCCGCCAATCACTCATGCCATTGATGTCTGATATTTCAAGCCCGAATGTGGTCCATCAGGGTGGCGTTGGCGTCCTCTCCATGGCACTTGACGCGTGTTGTCCTGTCATTGCCATTGCGCGGCGAGTGCTATGCCCGCCCTTGATCGTCTGTTCGTTGCGATCGTGTGGCCTGCCTGCCTGCCTGCCTGCGCGGTGCCCAAAGCCTGTTGGCATCCGTGCTCAAGGCGTGGCGGGCGGAGGCTTGTTCGAAAGCGCGCGGCGCTCATGTTTGGCTGCGCAGTGCCAGTCCACTTCTTGGGTTGGCAATGCTTGATCGTTTGATTTGATGAGGTGGTGAGTTGAGTCAGCCCTTGGAGTCGCTGGCTTGCGCTCGGGTGTGGCAATGGGCAGCCGGGCGCGGTACTCCTCCCGAGGCTCATATCAAGATCAAGTCAGCATTCTTGCGGCGCAAGGGATGGATGAAACGGCCCATGGTGTCGCCGGTCCTGTGCTGATTCTTCAATCGCCCTGGGTGGCCTGGTGGCACGGCCTGACGGGATGCGCGCTGCGCTTGCTCAGCCAATCGCGGCCGGTTTGCCGATTGCATGGAAGATCGGGTGCCGTCGCGCTTCATCGGTTCTGTGGGGTTGCGCATTGTTTGAAATATAGAGTAGTCATTATCAAGAGAACGGCTGACTCACACCGGTGAGATTCAGCAGAGGAGATCCCGGCGCAGTGCATGAAAGTCTCTTGGAAAGAACATCTCTGCGCAGGCAGCCCTTTTGATGCTCTTCAAGACGGGCGTGTTTTTAGGGCGAGGCTTCGTTGATGTTCTTGTGCGCTTGTTGCCTGTGGGCCCAGGCACGGCTTGTCCTCGTCGCATGGAATCAATTTGGAGCCATTTGAAAGATTCGCTGGTGCAGCCTTCACCAAAAGTGCCTGGCCTGTCAGGCGCCCCTCAAGGGGGCATCATCGAGCCCGCTGCAAGCGTCGCCCGAAATTTGCTGTTGATGTTCCAGGTGTTGGATTCCCCTATGTATTTGATCCCAACGATGAAAATGAATTGATGTATTTTCAGAATCTGCGCTGGCTTGCCGTCGAACTGGGCTCTTCAAGCTTGGCCTCGAGCCCGGCCACTCTGTCCGTCAAGCGGCTGATTCCTGCCGCAATCCGACTCAGCTCCAGGAACGAGTCACCGCCTCGGCCTTCTGCCCCGCCGCCGCGATTCGATTTAAGTTCGGCAATCAGCTGCAACTGCATGGCATTGGATTCGTCGTACTTGCGCATCAAGGCCATCCTGGCGACTCGGAAGTCGGACGCGTCACGTTGTATCTCGCGCATGCTGCCCATCATTTGCTGAACCTGTTCGCTCAACCTGTGCAACTGATCCTGCATGGCTTGGAAGTCCGCGGCGGGCAATGTCAGCATGGGGATTGCGGTGGGGCTTGGTTCGGACATGGCTGGTCCGGCCCCACCTTGTCCACCCGTCGGGCCAGGGGGCTCCGTCACAGCAGCGGAGCCATGGCCCCCCCCTGGCGCCCCTTCAGCCTCCTGGCGCGGGTGCCAGCGCGCAAGAATCAAACGCCTGGCAATCACCAGATCAAATTTGACCCGGTGGCTTCGACCATCCTTTGCTTGCTCGTACTGCCGCGCCGTGTCCAGCAACCCTGCTGCAGCCCAGCGCTTGAGTGTGGCGATGGAGGGGCCGTGCCCATTGAACTCCTGGTCCAGGCGCTGTTGCAATGCGGGCAGTGAAAGGTAGCGAATCTGGCTCATATCGGAATCAATTTGGCATCATGATACCGAAACGTTGACGATCACGGAAGCCGTCGTGAAACATTCCGCCAATTTCCAAGAAATGACATCTCAATTCAACGATAAGCCCATGTTTTTAATGAAAATTATTCTGTGGTCAGGGGTGGCCGTGAAACATCGACGATTGGCTGGCCATGGCGGTGTTCCAGGGGTGGGATGGGCACCAGCCACGCGGGTCGCCCGCCCATGGCTCACAGGCTCTGTCATCGTGCCAAAGGGTGTGCGCAGTCAAGCGCCCCTGGGCGTGTCGCAAGGCTCGGGATCCGCTTCAATGGCCTGTTGCACTCATCGGGCAGAATTCGCCCACAACCAAGCAGGCATGGCATGAGTGACCTCACGATCTACACCCCCAGTGCTGAAGAAGTCCACTCGGGCGAACTGGGCCGGCGTCTGCGCCAGTTCAACTACCGGGTGGTGGGGGAGTACGGCCAGGTCCAGCCGGTCTGGCTGAGCGCCAAGAACGCCAGCGGCGCTTTGGTGGCGGGCTTGCGCGGCTTTGTGTTTCTGCACTGGCTGAATGTGGATGTGCTCTTTGTGGATGAGCCGGTCAGGCGCCAAGGCCTTGGCCAACGCCTGCTGGCCGCAGCAGAGCAAAAGGCCCGCGACCTGGGTGCACGCCATGCCAAGCTGGAGACCTTCGAGTGGCAAGCGCGCGAGTTCTACCTGAAACAGGGCTACCAAGAATTCAGCCGCATCGACAACTACATCGGCCCCTACTATCTGGCCTTGATGAAGAAGGCCTTGTAGACCCATGGCGCCCTGCGGCGCGCATTTTTCAAGCAGCCTGTCCACGCCAAGTGTGGCACGGGCATTCGGGCCGTGCCGGCAGCGGGTCAGCAGCCTGGTGAGCCTTGCAATTCCGTTCAATACGAAAGTCTGTGTGCGCCACACACTCCCGCCACTTGAATCACGATGGTGGAGGGTCGGTCGATGGGATTACTTTTGATGGCGATGGGTAGCTTTGCCCTGGTCGGGGCGATCACCCCAGGGCCGGTCAACGTCCTGGCCCTGCGGCACGGCGCCGCTGCCAGGCGTGGCGTGGCGCTGGCCTATGTGCTGGGGGCCAGTCTGAGCTACGCGTCCGTCGTCTGGCTCATGGGCGTGGGGGGCGAGATCGTGCTGAGCAACCCAGGGGTCGTCCAGACGGCTCGCTGGATGGGGGCCGCTTACATGGTCTACCTGGCTTGGCGCATCGCAAGCGCAGCGCCCTCTGAACTGAATGGCCAGGTGCCCCTCACGCGTCATTCCGGTCTCCAAACCCTGGCTGAAGGAGTCCTCACCCAGTCGCTCAATCCCAAGGCATGGATCGTTGCACTTTCCGGCGTCAGCCTGTTCGTGCTGCCGCAAGACAACGTACCGCAGGCCCGCTGGCTTTTTGTGGCGGTCTCGCTGCTGGCCTGCTTTGTGGGCGTTGGCAGTTGGGCCTGGGTCGGCAGGGCGTTGGCTCAATGGCTGAGCTTGCCCGCGCGGCAGCGGGCATTCAACAGAACGATGGGCATCGTCCTGGCGCTGTGCGTCGTCGGCATGCTCGGATAATCTGGCGCTCGATATGCCTGCTGACAGCCAAAATCGAATCCACCGACACCCTGCAGCCCCTTGGGCCGAGCTGCGCGTCAGTGTGGACACGCTCGCCTGCTACCGTGCCCACTCCCACGATGAATACTCGATCGGCGTGGTCGATCAGGGCAGTGCCACCTTCCACCATCCCAGCGGGCCGCATGCCGTGAGAGCGGGCACCG
Source organism: Curvibacter gracilis ATCC BAA-807 (assembly GCF_000518645.1). Classification (GTDB taxonomy): domain Bacteria; phylum Pseudomonadota; class Gammaproteobacteria; order Burkholderiales; family Burkholderiaceae_C; genus Curvibacter; species Curvibacter gracilis. The sequence goes on from NZ_JADZ01000033.1 coordinate 12,508, forward strand.
CCGTTCTGATCGAACCCACGGTGGTGCACTCCTGCAATCCCTCGTCGCGCCAACGTTGGTCGTATCGCATGCTGTTCGTTGACGCCACTTGGCTGCACGGGGCCGTGGCGCAGATCTGGAACTTGCCAACCCCCCCTGAGCACCTGGAGTTTCTCTCTCGCTGTGTCGACGATGCGGCTGTTGTTCAAAGGGTCAGCAGCTTCTGTGATCCGCTGGCTTCCGATGCTGCCGCAAACGCCTTGGCCCTGGAGCTGCCCGCATGGCTTGCCACCTGGGCCCGCCCAGGGCGGGCGCAAGACGCCGAGCCCCTGCCCGCTGAACTGGCCCCGGCCCTCGAGACCTTGCATGCGCAGCTTGAGCGCAAGATCACGGTGGGTGAATTGGCCGCCCGCTGCAACATGCCGGCCTCGCAGTTCATCCGGCGATTCCAGGTGGTGTTGCACATGACGCCGGGCCGCTACCTGCAGAACCTGCGCATCAACGGCGCAAGAAGGCTCTTGTCCCAAGGCATGTCGCTGGCCGAAGCGGCGCACACCATGGGGTTTGCCGATCAGGCGCACCTGCAGCGCACGTTCAAGGCCCACCACGCCATGACACCCGGCAGCTATCGGCTGCGGCCTTGATCAAGGGGCGGCCTGCAGCAGGTCAAGCAGTGAACCCGATGGGCCTCTGCCAACTCGGGGCTGCACAGGCGATCGCGTGAGCCGTGCCCTCTTTCTCGGCTCACGCCGCAGACCGGGCCAGCGCTAGCTCGCTGCGGCCATCTGGTCCATCCTGACCGCCGCCGCCAGCAGGGTCTGGCGCAGCCACAGCAGGCCCGGGTCCTTGGAGCGGTGCTTGTGCCATTGCATCACCTGCACCATGGGCGGGATCGGCAGGGGCGGGGCCAGCAGCCGGATCGGCAGGTGGCGGCTGGCCTGCAGGGCCAGGCGCCGGTGCAGCGTGGCGATGCGGTCCGTGCCCACCACCAGGTGGGGTGCGGTCATGAAGCTGAAGGTCGACACCTCCACCCGCCGTTCCACCCCGTGGCGCCGCATGAAATCGGACTCCAGCGATTGCCCGCCCGCCGGCGGCTGCATGATCACGTGGCCCGCGGCCAGGTACGAGTCCAGGGTCAGCTCGCGGTCGCGGAAGCGGCCCTGGTTGCACACCGCGCACACAAAATCGTCCAGAAACACCGTGTCGGTCGGGTGGTCGGGCGAACAGAACTCTGTCGGAATCACCAGCAGGTCGGCCTCGCCCTGTTCCAGCGCGCGCTGCGGCTGCTCCACCTGTGGCATCAGGTGAAAGCGCACCCGCCGGGCCTGCTCATGGGCCAGCACCATCAGGTGCGGCATCAGGGTGCTCAGCGAGTAGTCCGATACAAAGATGCGGAACTCGCGCTCCGAGCGCATGGGGTCGAACTCGGGCTGGGCCGTGATGGTGGTGTCCACCCGCATCAGCACATCGCGCACCGCCTCCTTCAGCACCTCGGCGCGCGGCGTCAGCTCCATGCGCCGCCCCACCTGCACCAGCAGATCGTCGTCGAAATACTCGCGCAAGCGGGCCAGGGCATTGCTCATGGCCGATTGGCTCAGGTGCTGGCGTTCGGCGGCCCGGCTGATGCTGCAGGTGCTCAGCATCGCGTCCAGGGCCACCAGCAGGTTCAGGTCCAGTTTGTTGAAGCGCATCGTGGGGGCCGGGGCTGCACCTCAGTGTTAACCCCTTAGGTATTCATGAGATCGATATCTTAGATGGATTGAAACCATTTTACGAATGTGTCTCGTGTTCGTAATCTTCGTGTCAGCGATCGGTGAAGCCGGTCACAGCCTCAGCAAGAAGGCCCCTGAAACCCACGGAGACAAACACGATGCACCTCAGACCTCAGCGCCTGCGCTTGCGCACGGCATCGACGCGACTGCCCTTCCAGCTGCGTACTCGACTGCCCTGGCTGGCCCTGCCGATGTTGCTGGCCCAAGGCGTCCACGCCCTGGAGCTGGACACCGGCAACGACGACCTCAAGATCCGCTTCGACAACACCGTCAAAGCCAGCACCCAATACCGCCTGCAAGACGCCAGCCCGGCCCTGGTCAACAGCACCCGCCAACTGGTGCCGGGCGTGGCCGCTTCGGCCTTTCCCCAGGCGCTGAACTTCAACGCGGGTGACGACAACTTCCGCAACAAGGGCATCGTCTCCAAGCGCCTGGATCTGTTGAGCGAACTCGACGTGGTGTACCGCAAAGACCTGGGCCTGCGCGTCAGTGCCGCGGCCTGGTACGACGCCTCCTACAGCGGCAGCACCGCCGCCACCGATGTGGCCAACGGCCAGGCCGTCTACAACCAGTTCTCCAGCGCCACCCGCGACCTGGCCGGCCGCAAGGCCGAGGTGCTGGACGCCTTCATCTTCGGCGCACTGCCGCTGGACAACGGCAACAAGGCCACCGGCCGCCTGGGCCGCCATGCCCTGCAGTACGGCGAAAGCCTGTTCTTCGGCGACAACGGCATTGCCCGCGCCCAGGGCCCGATCGACATCTGGAAGCTGATGTCCTCGCCCAACGCCCAGTTCAAGGAGATCATCCGCCCCGTGCCCCAGGTCTCGGCCCAGGTGCCGCTGTCGTCCGATGTGTCTGTCGGTGGCTACTACCAGTTCCGCTGGGAGGCCGATCGCATGGCGCCGGCCGGCAGCTACTTCAGCAGCGTCAACAACGCCTGGGGGGGCTCGGGCCTGAACGAAGTGGTCGGCACCAGCGTGTTGCAACCCGGCTCGGATGTGCGCCCGCCCAACAGTGGCCAGTTCGGCGCCCAGCTCAAGTGGCGCCTCGAAGAGACCGACCTCGGCTTCTACGCCGCGCGCTACCACGACAAGGCCGGTCAGCTCTACTCGCAGCTCAATGTGACGGGCGGGCAGGGCAACTGGTACTACGTCTTCCCGGATGCCGTCAAAACCGTGGGCGCCAGTGCCAGCCGCTCGCTGGGCAACACCAATGTGTCGATCGAGACCTCGCTGCGCACCAACATGCCGCTGGTCAACAGCAACATCGTCTATGCCAACGTGGCCCCCGCGGGCACCCTGGCCACGGGCAAGACGGCCCACCTCAACCTGTCGTGGATCAGCTCGCTGGGCCCCAGCTTCCTGTACCGCGAGGCCAACTTCCTGGGCGAAATCGCCTGGAACCGCGTGCTGAGCAAGAACGACCCCCAGGGCCACCTCGATCCGCTGCGCAGCCGTGACGCCACCGCGCTGCAGATGGTCTTCAGCCCCAGCTACCGCCAGGTGCTGCCGGGCCTGGACCTCAGCGTGCCCGTGGGCCTGCGCTATGTGCTGGACGGCAACTCCTCGGTCACCGGTCTGGCCTGGGGCCCCAAGGGCACGGGCTCGGCCACCCTGGGGCTGGAGGGAACCTACCAGGGGGTATGGCAGTTCGCGCTCAACTACACCCGCTTCCTGGGGGGCGCTGCGCCCTTCGTCAACTACACCCCGCTGCTCACCGGCGGCAGCGCCACCTACACCACCGGCAACCCCCTGGGCGACCGCGACTTTGTCTCGCTGTCGGTGCGCCGGACCTTCTGATTTCGACTGGAGACAAGCGTGAACAAGACAATGCTGATTTCGATGCTGACCGCCGCTGCTGCGGTTTCAGGGATGGTGCCCGCAGTGGCGGCGGTGAGTGCCGATGAGGCCGCGAAGCTCAAGTCCGAGTTGACCCCCTTCGGGGGCCAGAAGGCCGGCAATGCCGACGGCAGCATCCCGGCCTGGACCGGGGGCCACACCCAGCCCATCCCCGGCGACAAACCCGGCGGCCGCCGCGGCGACCCCTTCAAGGACGAGAAGCCCCTGTACTCGATCAACGCCAAGAACGCAGATCAGTACGCCGCCAAACTCAGCGACGGCACCCGGGCCATGCTCAAGAAGTACCCCGACAGCTTCCGGCTCGATGTGTACCCCAGCCACCGCACGGCCGCCGCCCCGCAGTGGGTGTATGACAACACCTTCAAGAACGCCACCCGCGCCCGGCTCAACAACGATGTGATCGAAGGCGCCTACGGCGGCATCCCCTTCCCCATCCCCAAGAGCGGTGCCGAGGCCATCAGCAACCACAGCCTGCGCTGGCGTGGCACCACCTGGCAGTGGCAGGCCACCCAGTACCAGCTCACCGCCGACGGCAAGGCGGTGCTGACCACCGAGGGCCAGGCCGACCAGCAGATGCCCTACTACTTCGAAGACGGCAGCCCCGAGCAGTTCGCCAAGAAGAACGAGTTCTGGCTGATCCGCCTCATCAACACCGGCCCGCCCATCCGCGCCGGCGAGGCCATCGTGGGGCGCAACCAGGTGGACGGCAGCAAAGACCAGGCCTGGGTCTACCTCACCGGCCAGCGCCGCGTGCGCAAGCTGCCCAACCCCTGCTGCGACACCCCGGCGCCCGCCACCGCCGGTGTGATGAGCTTTGACGAGCTGGAGACCTGGGCCGGCCGCATCGACCGCTTCGACTGGACCCTGGTCGGCAAGCAGGAGATGGTCATCCCCTACAACGGCAACAAGCTGCTGCAGCCCAAGACCGACGCCGAAGTGCTGGGCGCCCACCACCTCAACCCCGACCACGTGCGCTGGGAGCTGCACCGCGTCTGGGTGATCGAGGCCAAGCTGCGCCAGGGCCAGCGCCATCAGGCGGTGCGCAGCCGCTACTACTGCGATGAAGACACCTGGAACTGCGTGCTGGGTGACCGCTGGGATGCCAATGGGCAGCTCTGGCGCACCCTGTGGTCGCAGACCTTCGTGGCCCCCGACCTGCCGGGCACGGTGATCGGCGCCATGGGCGTGAACGATCTGCTCACCGGCCAGGCCTACGTGGCCAACCTCTACAACAGCAAGCCGGTGCAGTACGCCATCAAGCCGCGCCTGCCCGACACTGTGTTCACCCCCGACGCCATGGCCGGTGAGGGCATCCGCTGAACACCCCCGTGCGCCAACCCACCATCCCACACCTTCCCAGGTCTGCGGCGGGCACGCTGTGCCCGGCCCGCGGCCCGCATCTGCACAAAGAGACAAGCCATGAACGCGCAAGCTGACGCCCCGACCGCCCTGGAGGGCCGGCGTCCATCCCGTGCCGTCGCCCTGCTGTTCGGGGCCCTGCTGTCGGGCCTGTTCGGCCAGGCCCAGGCCGCTCCGGTGGGCGACAGCCTGGACCGCCCCGCGCTCACCACCCGCCTGGGGCCCGCCTCGGTGCTGCTGGCGGCGGCCCAGGCCGGCCCGACCACCGTGGCGGTGGGCGAGCGCGGGCTGGTGCTGCTCAGCGCCGACCCGGCCCGCAGCTGGCGCCAGGCCCAGGTGCCGGTCAGCGTCACCCTGACGGCCGTGCGCTTTGCCGACGAGCGCCACGGCATCGCCGTGGGCCATGCCGGCGTGGTGCTGAGCACCGACGACGGCGGCCAGAGCTGGCAGCAGCGCCTCAACGGCCGCCAGATCGCCCAGGCCCTGCTCGATGAAGCCCGGGCCAGCCAACAGAGCCGACCGCAGCCCCACACGCAACCCATGCCGCTGGCCCAGGCCGAGCGCCTGGTCCAGGACGGCGCCGACAAGCCCCTGCTCGACGTGGCCCTGCTGTCGCCACGCCGCGCCCTGGCCGTGGGCGCCTATGGCCTGGCCATGGCCAGTGAAGACGGTGGCCAGCACTGGGCCCCCTGGTCGGCCCGGCTGGACAACCCCAAGGGCCTGCACCTGTACGCCGTGCGCCACCGGGGCGGCGCCATCCTGCTGGCCGGTGAACAAGGCCTGTTGCTGTACTCCAGCGACGAGGGCGCGCATTTCCAGCGCCTGCCCAGCCCCTACGCCGGCAGCTTTTTCACGGCCGAGATGCTGAGCCCCACCGAGTTCGTGGTGGCCGGCCTGCGCGGCCAGATCTGGCACACCCGTGATGCCGGCCAGCACTGGCAGCCCATCGCCAACCCGGTGCCCGCCAGCATCACCGGCTCGGCCCAGGGCGCTGGCGGCCAACTGTGGTGGGTCAACCAGGCCGGCCTGCTGCTGCAGCAGCGCAACGGCGCCCTGCAGCCCGTCAACGCCAAGCCCCTGGCCCCGCTGAGCGCCGTGCTGCCCCTGGCCGGCGGCCGCTGGCTCACGCTCGGCTTTCAGGGGGCCCAACTGCTGGCGCCTGATGGGGCGCCTTTGCCGAGGCCCGTCAGAGAACCTGCCAACCAGCCTGCCAACCAGCCTGCGTCAGAACCTTCAACCGCGCCTTCGACCCAAGCTGCGACGGCCTCCGTGGCCACCGCCCGCGCCACGTCCTCCCCCTCTGCCGGATCCCAGCCATGAGCGCCATCGCCCCTTCCCTGTCTCAGGCCAGCCCGCCGGCCCAGGCCGATTTCGATGCCCGCTCGGGCTCGGCCATCGAGCGCCTGCTGTTCAACAACCGCCTGTGGGTGGTCCTGCTCTGTGCGCTGGCCACCGTGGTGCTGGGCTGGCAGGCCACGCGCCTGCAGCTCAACGCCAGCTTCGAAAAGACCATTCCCGCCAGCCACCCCTATGTGCAGAACTACCTGCAGCACCAGGGTGAGCTCAGCGGCCTGGGCAATGCGGTGCGCATCGTCGTGGCCAACGAGCGCGGCAGCAGCCTGTACGACCCCGCCTACCTGGAGACCCTGCGCCAGATCAGCGACGAGGTGTTCCTGATCCCCGGGGTGGCCCGCACCCAGATGAAGTCGCTCTGGACCCCCAGCACCCGCTGGGTCGGCGTGACCGAAGACGGGCTGGAAGGCGGCCCGGTGATCCCCGACGGCTACGACGGCTCGCCCGCCAGCCTGCAGCAGCTGGCGGCCAACATCGCCCGCTCGGGCGAGCAGGGCCAGGTGGTGGCGCTGGATGGCCGCTCCACCGCCTTGTACGTGCCCCTGCTGGAGCGCGACCCCGACGGCCGCCGCCTGGACTACACCGCGCTGTCCGAGCGGCTGGAGGCCTTGCGCACCAAGTACGAGGGCCGTGGCGTCACGCTGCACATCACGGGCTTTGCCAAGATCGTCGGCGACCTCATTGCCGGGGTGCGCATGGTGCTGGTCTTCTTTGCCCTGGCCGTGCTCATTGCTGCGGGCATGGTGTATGGCTTCACCCGCTGCGTGCGCTCCACCGCCCTGGTGGTGCTGGCCTCGCTGGTGGCCGTGGTGTGGCAGCTGGGCCTGCTGCCCACCCTGGGCTATGCCCTGGATCCGTACTCCATCCTGGTGCCCTTTCTGGTGTTCGCCATCGGCATGAGCCACGGCGCCCAGAAGATGAACGGCATCATGCAGGACATCGGGCGCGGCATCCCCCCGCTGGTGGCCGCCCGCTTCACCTTCCGCAGGCTGTTCCTCGCCGGCCTCACCGCCTTGCTGGCCGACGCCGTGGGCTTTGCCGTGCTGCTGGTCATCGACATCCAGGTGATCCGTGAGCTGGCCATCGCCGCCTCGCTGGGCGTGGCCATGCTGATCTTCACCAACCTGATCCTGCTGCCCATCCTGCTCAGCTACACCGGCGTCAGCCAGGCCGCAGCCGAGCGCAGCCTGCGCAGCGAGCTGGCCGATGCCGCCGGGGCCGCCCGCCACCCGGCCTGGGCCCTGCTGGACCGCTTCACCCAGCGCCGCTGGGCCCTGGCGGCCCTGGCCGTGGCCGCCGCCCTGGCCGCGGTCGGTTACCAGTGGAGCACCCGGCTGCAGATCGGCGACCTGGACCCCGGCGCCCCCGAGCTGCGCGCCGACAGCCGCTACAACCGCGACGTGGCCTACGTCAATGCCGCCTACGGTGCCTCCAGCGATGTGCTGGCCGTGATGGTCAAAACCCCCGAGGGCCAGTGCGCCAACTACGCCGTGCTCAACCGGGTGGACGCGCTGGAGTGGCAGCTGCGCCAGATCGAGGGCGTGGAAGCCACCAACACCTTGTCGCTGCTGAACCGCCGCGTGCTGTCCGGCCTCAACGAGGGCAGCCCCAAGTGGTATGAGTTCCTGCCCAACCAGGACATGCTCAACACCGTCACCGCAGGCGCGCCACGCGGCCTCTACAACGATGCCTGCAGCCTGCTCACGGTGTATGTGTACCTGCGCGACCACAAGGCCGACACCTTGAACCGCGTGGTGGCCCAGGTCGAGGCCTTCGCCCGCGACAACAACGGCCCGCAGGGCGAGTTTCTGCTGGCCGCAGGTTCGGCCGGCATCGAGGCTGCCACCAACATCGTGGTCAAGAGCGCCTGGCACGACATGCTGCTCATGGTCTATGCCGCGGTGGTGCTGCTGTGCTTCATCACCTTCCGCTCCTGGCGCGCCGTGCTGGTGGCCGTGCTGCCCCTGATGCTGACCTCGGTGTTGGCCGAGGCCCTGATGGTGGGGCTGGGCATGGGCGTGAAAGTGGCCACCCTGCCCGTGATCGCCCTGGGCGTGGGCATCGGGGTGGACTACGCGCTGTACATCCTCAGCATCACCCTGGCCCGGCTGCGTGCCGGTGCCACGCTGTCGCAGGCCTATTACCAGGCCCTGCTGTTCACCGGCAAGGTGGTCATGCTGACCGGCGTCACCCTGGCCATCGGGGTGGTCACCTGGGTGTTCAGCCCCATCAAGTTCCAGGCCGACATGGGCCTGCTGCTGGCCTTCATGTTCCTCTGGAACATGCTCGGCGCCCTGGTGTTGCTGCCCGCACTTGCCCACTTTCTGCTGCGCCCTGCCACATCCGGCACACCCGGCACGGGCCCGGCCATGAATCCGCCCCAGCCTGCCTGACCTGGCGTGAACCCACCCGAACCCACCCGAACCCGAAAGAAGGACCCCATGAAGCTGAGCAAGCTGCTCTTTGGCCGCCACCCCCTGCGCGCGGCGCTCGCCGCCGCCCTGATGAGCGGCCTTGCCGTGGCGGCCCATGCCCAGACCGCCCCCGACCAGGTGTTCCAGCAGTACCTGGCCGCCGTCAAGGCGCATGACAAGGCGGCCGTCGAGGCGCTGATCGCCGACGACGTCGAGCGCTCCGACTTCCCGGCCTGCCGCCCCGAGATGAGCAACAAGCAGTGCCTGTCGCTGTACATCGACGCCACCGTGCTCAGCCAGGCCGGCGAGATCACCGTGCTGCGCACCCAGGTCCAGGGCGACACCGTGCGCGCCACGCTGGAGCTGCGCAGCGCCCTGACCCGCCGCGCCGGGGTGGAGCGTGCGCTGGGCACCGACGAGGTGCGCGTGCGCCAGGGCCGCATCGTGGCCTTCCGCTTCGTGCCCGACTTTGCCGACGAGCCCACCCGCCGCTTCTTTGCCAGCCTGGGCATCGGGCCCGGCGCGCACTGAGCCCGGTAGCTCACCCACCGCATTTTTGAAGAGGACCTTGCATGTTTCGTTTCTTCCCCACCAACTACGTCTGGGATCTGTCCATCAACCTGGCCATCGAAATGGGCGCCCGCATGGGTGAGATCCAGGCCATGTGCGCGCCCCTGACCGAGGCCGCCAAGCAACCCGACGCGGCCGGCACCGCCGCCTTTCGCGAGACCTGGGTGCGCATGGCCAACCAGCTCAGCGAACTGGCCGCCGAAGACGAGGGCCGTGGCCGGCTGATCTCGGCCGGCGACAAGCTCAACCGCGCCGCCACCTACCTGATCACGGCCGAGCGCCTGCTGGCGCACGGCAGCGAGGGTCGGCTGGCCCTGTACCAGCAGTTTCTGCAGACCTTCCGCCGCGGCGTCGAGCTGACCGGCGAGAACTGCGAGTTCGTGCGCATCCCCTACGAGGGCCAGCACCTGTCGGGCCTGTTCGTGCGCGCCCACGGCGTCACCGGGCCGGCGCCCATCCTGGTCCAGGTCAACGGCCTGGACTCGACCAAGGAGATGAAATACCGCGTGGGCCTGCCGGCCTGGCTGGCGCAACGCGGCGTGGCCTCGCTGATCATCGACCAGCCCGGCACCGGCGAGGCCTTGCGCCTGCAGGGCCTCACCGCCCGCTACGACAGCGAGCACTGGGCCAGCCGCGTGGTGGATTGGCTGGAAACCCGCAGCGACATCGATCCCCGGCGCATCGGCCTCGAAGGCGTGTCGCTGGGCGGCTACTACTGCCCGCGTGCGGTGGCCTTCGAGCCGCGCTTTGCCTGCGGCGTGGTCTGGGGCGCCAACCACGACTGGCGCGACGTGCAGAAAAAGCGCCTGGCCCGCGAGGGCAGCCTGCCCGTGCCCCACTACTGGGAGCATGTGCGCTGGGTCTGGGGCGCCAAGGACCAGGACGACTTCATGCGCATCGCCGAGAACGTGCACCTGGACGGCGTGCTCGACCGCATCCGCGTGCCCTTCCTGGTCACCCATGGCGAGAAGGATTCGCAGATCCCGCTGCACTGGGCCCACCGCACCTACGAGCAGCTGGTGAACAGCCCCAAGCGCGAGCTCAAGGTCTTCACCGACCGTGAAGGCGGCGTGCAGCACTCGAGCTTCGACAACTCGGCCAACGCCGGTGCCTACATCGCCGACTGGGTGGCCGAAACCCTGGGCGGGCGCACCGCGCAGGGCACCCCCCTCTGATTCAACCGCCCTCTTTTCTGGAGACATTGCATGAACATCATCGGACCCGATGCCCTGGTCTTTGGCGTGGACGACCTCGCCGCCTGCAGCCGCTACCTCACCGACTACGGCCTGCAGCCGGTCGATGTGAACGCCGAGGGCGGCCGCTTTGAAGCCCTGGACGGCACGGCCATCGTGCTGGCCCGCCGTGACGACCCCACCTTGCCCGCCCCCCTGGGCACGGCCAGCCAGCTGCGCAAGACTGTCTACGGCGTGGCCGATGCCGCCACCCTGGACGCCATTGCCGCTGAACTGGGCCGCGACCGCGAGGTGCGCCGTCTGCCCGACGGCTCGCTCGAAACCCAGGACGACATGGGCTTTGCCCTGGGCTTCCAGCTCAGCGTGCGCCGTCCCCTCGATTTGCCGGCCGAAACCGTCAACGCCCCCGGTGCACCGGCACAGCGCCCGGCCAACCAGGTGGCGGCCAGCGACGACACCGCCATCCGCCCGCGCACCCTGTCGCACGTGGTCTACTTTGTGCCTGATGCGGCCCGGGCCGAGGCCTTCTATGTGCAGCGCCTGGGCTTTCGCTGCACCGACCGCTTCACCGGCGTGGGCCCCTTTCTGCGCCCCGCCGGCACGCTGGACCACCACACCCTGTTCCTGATCCAGACCCCCCCGTTCATGAAGGGGGTGGAACACTTCACCTTCCACCTGGGGGGCCCGTCCGAGCTGATGCAGGCCGGCACGCGCTTCGTCAACCAGGGCTACCAGTCGTTCTGGGGCCCGGGGCGGCACCGCTTCGGCTCCAACTGGTTCTGGTACTTCAACAGCCCGCTGGGCTGCCATGTCGAGTACGACGCCGACATGGACCTGCACGACGACCAATGGCAGGCCCGCGAGACCCCCATGGGCGCCGACGCCTCGCAGCTGTTCCTGTTCCAGCACCGCGAGAAGTGGGCCCCCTCCGGCCCGCCGCCCGGCGCAGCTCAGGCCGCTCACTCTGCTCAGGCAGAACACTGAGGCGAGCGCCACCGTGTCACCCTGGATCCGCCTGTGCCACCTGGACGATCTGCCCGAGGGCAGCTCGCGTGGCTTCGACCCCCTGCAGCAGGGGCAGGACTCGGTGCTGCTGGTGCGCCGCCAGGGCCAGGTCCATGCCTACCGCGATGCCTGCCCCCACCACGGCGGCACGCCCATGGCCTGGCGCAAGGACGCCTACCTCAACGCGGCCGGCGACCGCATCGTCTGCCACGCCCATGGCGCACAGTTCGACATCGCCACCGGGCAATGCACCCTGGGCCCCTGCCTGGGGCAGGCCCTGGCCCGGCTGGCCATCGAGCAAAGCCCCCAGGGCGAGTTGAGCCTGCACCGCCACCAACTGATTTCAAAGAACGGAGACATCCCATGACCCCATCCCACCCTCAACCATCGTCCCAACAACACAAGATCCTGATCATCGGCGGCGGCTTTTCCGGCATGGCGGCTGCCATCGAGTTGCGCAAGCGCGGCCAGCAGGTTGACCTGGTCGAGATCGACCCCGGCTGGCGCTCCTATGGCGCGGGCATCAGCCTGGGTGGCGCCACCCTGCGGGCCTTCCGACAACTGGGCATCCTGGACCCCTTCCTGCAAGTCGGCCATGCCTCGGATGGCGTCGAGCTGCTGGCCCCCAACGGCGCCACGCTGGCCCTGCTGCCCACGCCCCGCATCGCCGGGGCCGATGTGCCGGGCGGCGGCGCCATCATGCGCCCCGTGCTGGCGCGCCTGCTGGCCGAGGCCACCCGGGCCTCGGGCACCCAGGTGTTTCTGGGCAGCACCTTCACCGAGATCCGCCAGGACGCCGAAGGCGTCGACGTGCGCTTCACCGACGGCAGCCAGCGCCGCTACGACCTGGTCATCGGTGCCGACGGCCTGTACTCCAAGGTGCGGCAGGCCGTGTTCCCGCAGGCCCCGACCCCGCGCTACAGCGGCCAGGCCGTGTGGCGCGCCGTGCTGCCCCGCCCCGACAGCGTGGACCACGCCATGATGTGGGTGGGCCCCAAGATCAAGGTGGGCGTCAACCCGGTCTCCAAGACCGAGATGTACCTGTTCCTGACCGAAGACCGCGAGCACAACACCCACGTGCCGCCGGCCGACTTTCATCGCCTGCTCGACGCCTTGCTGGCCCCTTTCAGCGCCCCCCTGGTCCAGCAGCTGCGCAGCCTGCTGACGCCCGAGTCGCAGATCGTGTTCCGCCCGCTCGAAGGCCTGCTCATGCCGCGCCCCTGGCACCAGGGCCGGGTGGTGCTGATCGGCGACACCGTACACGCCACCACGCCGCACCTGGCCTCGGGCGCCTGCATCGGCATCGAAGACGCCCTGGTGCTGGCCCAGGAGCTGGAGCCCGGCGACGGCTTGGACGCCGCCCTGCAACGCTTTGAGAACCGGCGCTGGGAGCGTTGCCGCATGGTGGTCGAGAACTCGGGCCGCCTGGGCGAGATCGAGATCACGGGTGGCGACAAGGCCGAACACGCGCGCATCATGCGCGCCTCGCTGATGAGCCTGGCGGAGCCCGTATGAGCCAGCCGCTGTCCACCACGCGCGCGCCGGCTGCGGCCACCGCAGCGGCTTCTGTTCCTGCTTCCGCTTTTGCAGAACGGGCCGACACCGAGCGCTGGCCGGCCCGGCTGGCGCTGATGCTGGCGCACTGCGCCGGCATGCTCGACCTGGTGGCCCTGCCGGTCTGGGTGGGCACCCTGGTCTCGGCCTACCAACTGGACCCGCAGCAGGCCGGGGGCCTGGCCACCCTGTTCCTGGTGGGGGCGGTGTTCAGCAGCCTGGCCGTGGCGCCGCGCCTGCACCGCCTGCCCGGGCGGCTGGTGGCCGCGCTGGGCTTTGGCCTGGCCGCGCTGGCCTTTGCCGGCGTGTCGCAGACCACCGACTACGCCACCATGGCCGTGCTGCACGCCCTGGCCGGCGTCACCTCGGCCGCCGCCCTCAGCTGCACCCACGGCACCATTGCGCGCAGCGCCAACCCGCACCGGCTGTTTGCCTTTGTCGGCATCGCGCTGGGGGTGTTTGCCGTGCTGTTCTTTGCGGCGGTGCCACCCCTGTTGGCCCAGCTGGGCGGGGCTCTGCTGTTCCAGGTGTTTGCCGGCGTCATGGCCGTGGCCTGCGTGGCCACCGCGCTGGCGTTTCCGCAGCGCGTGCGGGGCCAGGTGCCGGTGGCAGGGCAGGGCAGCCCGGCTGCAGTTCCCCGTGTGGCCCTGGGTCGAGCCGTCTGGCTGGGGGCCTTGGGGGTCAGCTGCATGGCGGTGGTGCAGGCCATGATGTTCAGCTTTCTGGAGCGCATCGGCATGGACCGGGGCTTCGGCCTGCAGGCTGTCAATGCGGTGCTGGTGGCGCTGGGCCTGGTCAACCTGCTGCCCGCCGGCCTGGCCGCGCTGCTGCAGCGGCGCTGGCTGGCCGAGCGTGTGGTGCTGTGCGGCCCGCTGGCCCAGGCCGTGCTGGTGCTGGTCATCACGCAAAGCCAGCAGTTTGCCCCTTATGCCGCCGCCGCCTCGGTGTTTGCCGCGGTGATGATCTTCACCCACACCTTTGCCTTCGGCCTGCTGGCGCGGCTCGACCCCAGCGGCCGGGCCCTGGCCGCCACCCCGGCCATGATGATGGCCGGCGCCGCCCTGGGCCCCGTGCTGGGCGGCACCCTGGTCAAGTGGGCCGGTTACGAAAGCCTGGCCGTGGCGGCCGTGCTCACGGCGGCCTGTGCCGTGGCCTGCTTCTCACAGGCTCGCCAGCGCACATCAGCCCATCCAGCGCAGCCCGCCTGAGCGCGCCTCCCTTCAAGTCCTAGCCAAGCTACCCATGAGTACCAAACCCACCCGCCGCCTGGTCGACCTGTCGATCTACCTGGAAAACGATGTGCTGTCCGACCCACCGCCGCTGGCGCCGCGCATCACCTACCAGACCCACGCCGACACCCTGCCCGAGTTCATGCACATGCTGCCGGGCACCGTGCCGGCGGACTACCCCGACGGCCAGGCCGCCGCGGCCGAGTGGGTCACCCTCACCACCCACAACGGCACCCACCTGGACGCGCCCTACCACTTCCACGCCACCATGGACGCCCGCCTGGGCGAGGCCCGGCCCGCCATCACCATCGACCAGGTGCCGCTGGAGTGGTGCTTCCAGCCCGGCGTGAAGCTCGACTTCCGGCATTTCCCCGACGGCTACGTGGCCACCGCCGCCGATGTCGAGGCCGAGCTGGCCCGCATCGGCTACAGCCTGCAGCCGCTCGACATCGTGCTGGTCAACACGCGCGCGGGCGAGCGCTACGGCCACAGCGACTACCTGAACGCCGGCTGTGGCATGGGCTACGAGGCCACCATGTACCTGCTCGAGCGCGGTGTGCGGCTGACCGGCACCGACGCCTGGAGCTGGGATGCGCCCTTCTCTTACACCGCCCAGCGCATTGCCGAAACCGGCAACAAAGCCCTGATCTGGGAGGGCCACAAGGCCGGGCGCGACATCGGCTACTGCCACCTCGAGAAGCTGCACCAGCTGGAGGTGCTGCCCCCGCACGGCTTCACCATCAGCTGCTTTCCGCACAAGATCCGCGGCGCCTCGGCCGGCTGGACCCGGGCCGTGGCCATCTTCGACCCGGTCTGATCCGCCTCTTTCCATCCGAACGAAGCTTCCGCAAAAACCCTCCACACGAACCCTCCACACGAACCCAGCGTCTGCACACCATGAGCACCACCCCCTCTTTCCCGCCCATCCACCGCGTGGTCACCGGCCACGACGGCCAGGGTCGGGCCATCATCAGCAGCCAGGGCCCGCTGCCCACCGTGGTGGCCATCGAGGCCATTCCGGGCACCGTCTTCCATGAGGTCTGGAGCACCGACGCCAGCCCCGCCCGCGTGGACAACGGCGCCGATCCCACCCTGGGCGCCCTGCGCCTGCCGCCGCCGGCCCAGGGCACGCGCATGCGCTTTGTCGACATCCCGCCCGACACCGCCGACTACCTGGCCACCGGGGCCGGCCGCATGAAAGAGGCCTTCACCCAGATCGGCGACGCCGCCGCCTCCACCGTGGCCGCCGATTCGCCCCACCCCCTGATGCACCGCACCGAATCGGTGGACTACGGCGTGGTCATCGAAGGCGAGATGACCCTGGTGCTGGACGACTCCGAGGTGCTGCTGCGCCCGGGCAGCGTGGTGGTGCAGCGCGGCACCAACCACGCCTGGGCCAACCTCTCGGGCCGGCCGTGCCGCATGTTGTTCGTGCTGGTCGATGGGCACTACGACGCCGACATCGCGCGCGGCCTGGCCGGCCGCGCGGCCCACGCCGCAGGAGCCGCCTGATGCATGTGCTGATCACCGGGGCGGACGGCTTTGTGGGCGCGGCGCTGGTGCGACGCCTGTTGCAGGGGCCGCCCACAGGGGCAGGGCAGGGCGGGGCCGGGCAGGGTGACATACGCCTCACCTTGGTTGACCGGCATTTCCGCCAAGGCCCGCCGGGGCCCCAGCATCGCCACTACACCGGCAGCTTTGCCGATCCGGCCTTGCTTCAGCATCTGTCGGACGACCCGCCGCAACAGGTGTTCCACCTGGCCAGCATGCCCGGCGCCCTGGCCGAGCGCGAGCCCGAGGCCGGTATCCAGGCCAACCTGCTGGCCACCGTGCAGCTGCTGGAGCACCTGGCCGGCCTGACACGTCAGGGGCGCCAGGGGCGTACATCGCCACCCCGCGTGGTGCTGGCCAGCTCGGTGGCCGTCTACGGCGCCCTCGGGCCCGAGCCCGTCACCGAGCAGCAACTGCCCCAGCCCGAGCTCAGCTACGGCGCCCACAAGTGGATGAGCGAGCTGCTGCTGGCCGATTTCAGCCGCCGTGGCGAGCTGGACGGCTGCAGCCTGCGCCTGCCCGGCATCGTGGCCCGCCCGGCCACCGAGAGCGGGCACGGCTCGGCCTTCATGAGCCAGATCTTCCATGCCCTGCGCGAGGGCCGCCCCTACGAGTGCCCCGTGTCGCCCGAGGCCAGCGCCTGGTGGATGTCGCTGGCTTGCTGCCTCGACAACCTGCTGCACGCGGCCAGCCTGAGCGCCTCGGCCATGCCGGCCTCGCGCTGCTGGCAACTGCCGGTGCTGTGCCTGCCGGTGGCCAGCGTCATCGAGGCCACCGCCCAGCGTCTGGGGGCCTCGGCCGCTGCGCTGATCCAGCACCGCCCCGACCACCGCATCGAAGCCCTGTTCGGCCGCCAGCCGCCGCTGCTCACGCCGCTGGCCGAAGCCGCAGGCTTTGTGCACGATGGCTCGGTGCAGGGCCTGGTGGCGCGGGTGCTGGCGGCTGATGTTTGAAAAACGCAGAAAAGTACAGACGAAAAAATACCCCTGCAAGAGGGGTATCTTTTCAATTCACAGGCCAGAGGCCTGTTGAGAATCAGTAGCTGTTGCCGCCGCCGTAGCCGCCGCCGCCACCGCTACGGCCACCGCCGTAACCGCCGCCGCCGCCACCACCGTAGCCGCCACCACCGCTGCGGCCACCGCCGTAGCCGCCGCCACCACCACCACCGCCGAAGCCACCGCTACGGGGCGGGCGGGGTTCCATCGGGCGGGCTTCGTTCACAGTGATGCTGCGGCCACCCAGGGATTGTTCGTTCATGCCGTTGATGGCGGCTTGCGCTTCAGCGTCGCTGCCCATTTCGACAAAGCCGAAACCCTTGGAGCGACCGGTGTCACGTTCCATCATGACCTTGGCGCTGGTGACAGTGCCGAATTCGCTGAAAGCTTGTTCCAGATCGTTGTCACGAACCTGATAAGGCAGGTTGCCGACATACAGTTTGTTGCCCATTTTGGGACTCCTAAAAAACACATTGACAAAGCGATGGAGTCCCGAAAAACGCACACATCAGACGAAAACCTGGCCATTCACCGCAAATTGCTTGGATAAAAAATCCGCGCCAACCGATTAAACGCGCATACGGCTCCAAAAAACCGTCAAGCAGGGGTCGCACCGCTCTTTTTTTTTCATTCCCTGATTTTCAACAGGGTTTGTGGATGGAAAAAGACGAAAACGCACGGAATTGGGGCCATTCGGCCTGAAATCGCCAAGGTGCGCGCCCTGCAAAGCCGCCGTCTTGCTGGCTTCAGGCAGTCAGCATGGCCCCAAAGGCCCCCTGTCCGGCCACCGTCACCACCGGAAACTCCAACCCTTTGCTCACCTGCATGGTCATCACCTTGATGGTGTTGGCGGTCGGGTCGTCATCGCCTGAGCGGTGCGGCATCCTGGTTGTTCCAGGGCCTGTGCCCATTGGTTGATCGGCTGCCCCTCTGCGCAGGGCCCCTATCGTTGAGAAGCCCACAGTCCTCCCTCGTGGAGCCGCCTAGCACCGAAACAAGCAACTCCCAGCAAACCCAAGAATTTTGATTGGCCAATGATAAATTTGACAGCGATGCTTGTTTAATAAATAATTATGATACAAACATCATGGGGATGCTAGAAATGGCTTTTCATCACATATCCGTTCGGGCCAAGTTGTACACAGCTTTCGGTGGCTTGGCGGTTCTCGTGCTCATCGCGTCAGGCATCGCCATCAATGCACTGCAGGATGCCAACCAGGCATTTGAGTCGTTTGTGAGCGGCATCAATGCGCGGGCCGCGCTGGTCGATCGCATCCACTCGGAGGTGAACGCCCGGGCGATTGCGGCCCGCAACCTGGTGTTGGTCACCAAGCCTGCCGACCTGGAACTGGAGAAATCTGCCGTCATCCGGGCCCATGAAGCGATCCAGAAGGATCTGGCAAAAATGAAAGAAATGGTGGCGGGTAAGGAGGTGCCCTCCACCGTCAAGGCGCTGGTGGGTGAGATCGAGAAGGTTGAGCAGGCCTACGGTCCGGTCGCTCTGGCCATCGTGAAACTGGCTGCTCAAGGCAAGCGTGACGAAGCCATCGCCAAGATGAACGATGAGTGCCGCCCGCTGCTGGCGGCACTCATCGAAAAGGCGGACGCCTATGCCCAAGCCACAGCCCAGCGATCGGAGGCCATGATCAAGGAGGCCGAAGAGCACTATCGAAGCCAGCGCAATGGGTTGCTGGTCGCGTGCCTGATCGCTTTGGCGACGGCCGTCGTGGCTGGGGCCTTGATTGCGCGCAGCTTGGCTCGGGCCTTGGGGGCCGAACCCGGGGCCTTGGGGGAGGCGGCGCAACGGGTCGCGAGGGGAGATCTGAGCCCCGTGGTCGGTGCCGAATCGGCGCCATCGGGCAGCGTGCTTGAATCCCTCGGTGCCATGCAGCAAAGCCTGGTGCAGATCGTCAGCCAGGTGCGCGGCGCCTCGGACTCGATTGCGACGGGATCCTCCCAGATTTCAGTGGGCAATACTGACCTGAGCCAACGAACCGAAGAGCAGGCGAGTGCGCTGCAGCAGACGGCCGCGACCATGGACGAGTTTGGCACCACGGTGCGCCACAACGCAGACAGCGCCAAGATGGCCAACCAACTGGCTCACAACGCCTCGGATGTCGCCAGCAAGGGGGGCGCCGTGGTCGCCCAGGTGGTGGACACCATGAAGGGCATCAACGACAGCTCCAAGAAAATCGGCGACATCATCGGCGTCATTGATGGGATCGCCTTCCAGACCAACATCCTGGCGCTGAATGCGGCCGTGGAGGCCGCACGAGCGGGGGAGCAGGGGCGCGGCTTTGCTGTGGTGGCCTCGGAGGTCAGAAGCCTTGCAGGCCGCTCAGCAGAGGCGGCCAAGGAGATCAAGACACTCATTGGTGCGAGCGTGGATCAGGTCGAGCGAGGCACGCTCCTGGTGGATCAGGCGGGCCAGACCATGGACGAAGTGGTGTCCGCCATCACGCGGGTGAGCGATATCGTGGGTGAAATCAGCTCGGCGAGCTCCGAGCAGAGCTCGGGCGTGACGCAGATCGGCCAGGCCATCAATCAGCTCGATCAGATGACGCAACAGAATGCGGCATTGGTTGAAGAGAGTGCCGCCGCCGCACAAAGCCTGGAGCACCAGGCCCAGCAACTGGTGGCTGCGGTATCCATCTTCAAGCTGGCCCATGACCAGGAGCGCCTGACCCAGTCGGAGCCCCGGAAGCCCGTACCGGGCCCCCATGCCTTGAGGGCAGCGCCGGGTCAGCCCAAGCACCCACCCGCCTTGAAGCCAGTGCCCGAACTGGCGTTGGCCAAAACCAAAGCAGCAGCGCCGAGCAGCTCTGCCAAGGCGGCACCTGACGATCAATGGGAGAGCTTCTGAGTGCCTCTGTGTGCCTCTGAGCGCTTCTCACCCCCTTCGCCCATCCCGCGCAGGCCAGGCCTGGCCCGCGATGCCTTGGGGTGGACACAAGTTGCCCATAAAAAAGAGAAATTCAATGCGAATCAACGAACCCGTGACGCAGCGCGAGTTTGACTTCCCTGCGGACGCCACACTCATGTCCACCACCGATCTGGACAGTCGCATCACCTATGCGAACAGCTCATTCATCTCGGTGGCAGGCTACACCGAGGAGGAGATTCTGGGTCAACCCCACAACCTGGTGCGCCACCCCGACATGCCCAGGCAGGCCTTTGCTGACATGTGGGACACGCTGAAAAGCGGTACCGCATGGACAGGGTTGGTCAAGAATCGGCGCAAGAACGGGGATCACTACTGGGTCCGTGCCAATGCCACGCCGATCGTGCGCTCGGGCCAATGCGTGGGCTACATGTCGGTCCGAACCAAGCCCACGCGGCAGGAGGTCGAGGCCGCCGAGTCGCTGTACCGAGAATTTCGTGAAGGCAAGCGCCAGGGCTGGAAGATCTTCCGCGGGGCCTTGGTGCGCAGAGGATGGCGCTCCTGGATGTCCTGGAACCAGACGCTCTCGGTTCGGACGCGCACCTGGTTGCCCCTGATCCTGTCGGTGCCTGCGGTGGGCGTCGCTGCGCACCTCTGGGGGGCACAGGCCCAACACACGGGGGCGATCATGTTGGGCGCATTCGTGCTGCAGGCCCTCGTGGGCTATTGGCTGGAGACCCAGCTGGTGAGGCCGCTGGCTGCGTTGGGGCACCATGTCAAGGCCGTGGCCAGCGGTGCCACCGAAAGCCTGCAGATGCAGCGGATTGACGACATCGGTCTGATTGCGCGGTCCGTGAACCAACTGGGCCTGATGTTCCGCTGGATCGTGGACGATGTGGCCTCCCAGGTGGGCACGGTGGACCACGCGAGCGAGGAGATCGCCACCGGCAACATGGACCTGTCCGATCGAACCGAGCAGGCTGCGGCCGCGCTGGAGGAGATTGCGGCGTCCGTTTCCAGCGTGAGCGAGATCGTGCACCAGAATGCCCAAGCCGCAGACCAGGCCGCCCGTGCGGCCCAGGCGGCGGCGGTGAGCGCCGACGATGGTGTTGCCGTGGTCCACGGCATGTCGCAATCCATCCGGGACATCTCGGACTCCTCCAGGAAGATCAGCGAAATCACCAGCCTCATCGACAGCATTGCGTTTCAAACCAACATCCTGGCCTTGAACGCGGCGGTGGAAGCCGCCCGGGCCGGTGAACAGGGGCGAGGGTTTGCGGTGGTCGCGTCCGAGGTGAGGGCCCTGGCGACCCGTTCGGCAGCGGCAGCCAAGGAGATCCGCACCCTCATCGATGCCAGCAGCACCAACGTGGCCGTCGGCGAGGAGCAGGCCCAGTCCGTCGCCAAGGCCATTCAGAGCATTGCCGACGCGGTGGCCCAGTCCCGAGTGTTCGTGACCGAGATCAGCCAGTCATCGTCGGCGCAGTCGACGAGCGTGGCCCAGATCGAAGAGGCAGTCTCTCACCTGGATCAGACCACCCAGCAAAACGCGGCCCTGGTCGAGCAGTCTGCGGCGGCAGCACAGAGCTTGCAGGACCAGTCCAGGCTCCTGGTGGCCGCGGTATCGGTGTTCCACGGGTAATCAAATCACCAGGGCGGTACCCGAAGGCACGCTGCCGGCGTGGAGGCCGCCCTCAACCCCGCCCGAATCACTCTTCCCCGCGCGTCGCGAATGGCCTTGGTGGTGTGGCGCCTCACCCCACCACGGGGCGGGTGAATCTGAAAGCTTCCTGGTGGCTGTTCCGACGCATCGCGTCAACCTGGGCATCAACGCGCGCCGCTGCGCTGCTCCAAACGCAATCGTGCAACCCTGCAGCCCTGCAATCGCCAGCCGCGGGGCCTTGTGACGCCAATCACCTGGACCTGAAAGCCCAGAAAACCAAGCAGGGGGCGCCCCTCATGGCGGCATCACTGTCACGCCCGCCCAGTAACATGTTGTCGACGCTGCCTTGCACTGCAGTGCCGACATTTTGTTATTCGAGTCTTTTGCCGGCTGATTGCCAATGTTTCATTTATCCGTTGATTTGCCGACTGTGCTGCTGCTGCAGGTGTCGTCACTGCTGGCAGGCGCCATGGGCATTTTCAATTTGCGCAGCCGCAGCCAGCGCCACCCCGGCCTGGGTTTTCTGGCGTCTTGCTTCCTGATGCTGGGCTTCGGCGGCGTCATCGCGGCCATGGGCGAGTTCAATGTCTTGCCCGATGCGCTGTGGACGCATTTGACACTGGCCATGGGTTGCGCCGGCTACGCGCTGATGTGGATGGGGGCGTCTGAACTGAGCGGCGGCCCCTGGCGTCGCTATCAGAGGCTGGTGGCGGCGATTCCTGTGGGGTGGATCCTGGTCGGGCTGATCACCCAGTTTCCGCTGACCAACACACCGCGTGCGACTGCATTTCATCTCAACGCCTGCTTCTTCCTGATCTGGTCGGCCCTCATCATCTGGCGAGACCGTCATGCCGATCCACTGCGTTCCAGAGGGCTGCTGAGCTTGACCATGCTGAGCAGTGGTGTCGTCTACGGCGTGCTGGGCGTGTGCATGCTGAACGAGGGGGCCCATGAGCTACCCGTCGCCGAGGCCTTTTTCCTGCAGATCATTTTCAATTTCTGCATCGTCTTGTGGATCATGTCCCTCGTCAATGAGCGCACGGAGTCCAAGCTTCGCCACGCCACCGAAACCGACGAACTCACTGGCGTGGGCAATCGGCGCTACCTGACGAGTCGACTCCCTGAATTGGCCCATACCGGGTGGGCCCTGGCCGTGCTTGATTTGGACCACTTCAAGCGAATCAATGACAGCCACGGTCACGATGCCGGGGACCGCGTTCTCGCTGCCTCTGCCGCTGCGCTGAAAACAGAGTTGCGCGACTGTGACACCCTGGTTCGCCTGGGCGGTGAGGAGTTCGCGGTCTTCCTGCCGGGGGTCAGCAAGGACAACGCCCGGGCAGTCGCGGAACGTCTTCGCGGCGCAGTGGCCGGCCAAACCATCGACACCGGTGCCTCGGGCCACTGCACGGTGACTGCCAGCATCGGGCTGGTCTGGGTCAGCACCCCAGGTCAGCCTTGGAGCCATTGGCTCAATCTGGCCGACCTCGCCTGCTACGAAGCCAAGCGCCGTCAGCGCAACTGCGTCGTTTTGCACGAAGGCTGATTCCGCTTCAACCCTGCCGCTACCAATGGCTCAGGGGCGCGTGGCGCCGGGCAAGACGGTCGCCTGCAATAGCCATTCATGCGGCCGCAACGCCCTCAAGCTGCCGCGAGGATTCATGCGGGCTCACGGCCCGGCCACCGAGTGCCGGCACGGCGGCGCGCAGCTTGAAGATGCCCACGGTGTGCAACAGACTCTTCGATTGCTCGTCCAGGGAGCTGGCGGCTGCGGCGATCTCCTCCACAAAGGCCGAGTTCTGCTGCGTGCTCTGGTCCATCAACCGGATCGCTTCATGGACCTGATCGATGTTCAGGCTTTGCTCGGACGAGGAACTGGCGATGTTTGCCGTGAGTTCGGTCACCCGTTGCACGGAGGCCTGGATCTTCTCAACCAGGGTCTGGACCTGTTGCGCCTGTTGCGCCCCGTCCCGGATGTGCGACACCGAGGAGGCGATGACGTTCTTGATGTCCTGGGCTGCGCTGGCCGAGCGCTGGGCCAGGTTGCGCACCTCTGCCGCCACCACGGCGAAGCCCCGCCCCTGCTCGCCGGCGCGGGCGGCTTCGACGGCCGCGTTCAAGGCCAGGATGTTGGTCTGGAAGGCGATGCCTTCGATCACGCTGGTGATCTCCGTGATCTTTTCCGAATTGCCACTCAGGCTGTCCAGCGTGTTCTTCATCTGGTGGGCGGCTGTCCAGCCCTGTTGCGTGATGAGCTGTGACTCCGCTGCCAGGCCACAAACCACCTGGGCCCGGCCGGCATTTGTTTTGACGGCCTCGGCGACCTGGCTCATGCTGGCCGAGGTCTGCTCCAGGGCCGCGGCCTGCTGCTCCGTGCGGGCAGAGAGGTCCAGGTTGCCGGCCGAGATCTCCTGTGTCGCAAGGCTCACCCATTCGGTGGCCGTCCGGATGCGCGCCAGGGCTTGTTCCAGGCTGTCCAGAAGCCTGTCGAAGGCTTTGGCCGAGGTGCCGAACTCATCCGGCCGCGGGCTGTTGGCGCGCATGCTCAGGTCCAGCGACTCGGTCAGGGCCTTGAACTTGAGGCCCTGCCGGTTCAGGCCGCCACAGATGACCTGGTAGAAGTGGTGGCCCGCCACCAGACAGATCAGGATCGAGACCCCTTGCTGGGCGCGGTTGAAGGTGCCCACGAACGCCCCGTTGGTGGAAGCGGTCGTGGTGTTCGCCAGCAGGTCCGCCAGCAGGCCGGCGATCTGCGTCACGATCAACAGCCCGAAGGTGAGCACGATCTTGGCTCGGATGGTGAGGCTCATGTCAGCACCTGGGGGCGTGAACGAATGGCAAGGCGGCCATGGTGGGGGGGCGCTGTCGTGTCACTCAGGCCCGGCCAAGACCGACCGGCTTGCGGGAGGTCATTCTTTGCGCCACCCAGAGGGCCACGGCAGCCAGCAGAATCGGGGCCACCGGCAGCAGCAACCACTGCGGGGCGGGCAGTTCGCTGGCCACAAAGGCGCCCATCAGGCCCGGGCCCAAAACCGATCCCAGGCGGCCGATGGCGGCGCTCCAGCCAATCCCTGCCGTGCGCAGGGCCGGGGGGTACAGGCTCACCGCCAGCGCAACCTGTCCGATGGTGCCCGCGATCAGGCAGGCACCCACCACCACGATCAGCGCCAGCAGCAGGCCTGGCGTTGCGGCCAGAGACCAGCCCAGCACCAAGGCGACGGCACCCAGCAGCGAGCAGGCCAGCAGGATCTTGCGCACATGGAAGCGGAAGCTCAGCGGGATCAACGCCAGCGCGGCCACCACGCCACCGATGCCCATGGCCGCCGAGCCGAAGGCCACGCCGGAGGTGTCAAAGCCCAAGCGATGGAGCATGGACGGAACCCAGAAGGTCAAGGCATAGACGGCCGTGAAAATCAAAAACGAAAACGCCCACAGCAGCATCGTCTGGGGTGCCAGGCCCGCACCGAACAGGGCGCTGACCCGCGCGGCGTGAGGGTGCCCTGCAGAGCCTGCGGTCGCCATGCCGGCCGGCGCCGGTGCATCGGCGGGCAGGTGCGCCCAGAGTGCTGGCAGCAGCAGCAAGGGGGCGATGCCGCCCAGCAGGAACACCGAGCCCCAACCCCAGCTCAGGATCAGCTTGCCGCCGATGGCGCCCCCCAGCGCGGCGCCCAGGGAGAGGCCGGACGTCACACCCACCGTCACGGATTCTCTGCGCTCCGGCGCAGTGCCCTCCACGGCCAGCGACACGACCGCCGGGATGGCCGCGCCCAGGCCGATCCCGGACAGCAGGCGGATGGCGGCCAGAACGGGCACCGACCCGGCCAGCGCGCCCAGGCAAGAGCCCAGCGCAAACAGAAACACCGAACCGAGCACGATGTCGCGGCGCTGCAGGCTCACCGCCAGTCGACCGCTGAGGGCATAGCCCAGGGCCGCGCCCAGGCTGGTGGCCACGAAGACCGGGGTGAAGGCCGACAACGGAAGCTGCCATTGGGCCGCCAGGGTTGGGACGACAAAGCCGATGGAGGTCGTGTCGAAGCCATCGACCAGAATGGTCAGGAAGGCTAGCAAGCTGATCTTGCGCATGGGGTACTCCGCAGAAGGGGATGGGGGTCAGAGGTCAGGGCGAGCCGGTGCCGTGGTCAGGGTGTGCCGGCCACCTGCTGCAGCGCTGTGCGGGGGGCGAAGTGCAGGCGCTGGATCGGCCGATCCGCTTGCACCGCGGGCCAGTCGGGCAGGGTCTCGGCTGCGGGGCGCCCATCGCGGATGAAGCCCAGAAAGGCCTGCCGCATGGGGCGGGAGATCTGCTCGAACGCCTCTTCGTCCAGTCCCCCCAGCATCGGCGCTGTCGCAAAGGCCTCGCGGTTGCCGAATACAAACGGCAGTTCGATGCAATGCGTGGCGCCCAAGGCTTCACCACCGGGCGTGTGGTCAAAGCGGTAGACGTAGGCGCCACGCCCGGCTTCGGCCGCCTGGCGCGCCCACAGCAAGGACGGGGTTTCAAACACATTCTGGGTCATGGCATCGTATGGGCCGCGCTCAAAGAACGCCGTCGATTCATCGCGTGTGGTGCCGATCATCACGTCGACCCGGGTGGCTGCTTGCGCCAGTGCGGCCTGGAGTCCGGCCGGTGTGGGCAGCAAGGCGCCATCGGCCACCGGAACAAACGGTGGCGCCACGTCGCCCGCCTTGGCCTGGTTCTCGATGAAGAATTTGGCTGCAGCGCCCTGCGCCGCCATCAACTGGCCGGGCAGCAAGGCCGACTGCAGCCGGAAGGGCTCCAGCGAGCGCGCATAGGCCGCGGCCATGGGGGCGGCGTCCTGGGGCGTGCCCAGTTCCAGGCCCAGGGGCGCACTCATCATGATGGCGCGCTGTACCGGCAACTGGGGGTAGGCACACAACAGCAGCGCAATCGAGAGCCCGCCAGCCGATTGCCCCATCAGCGTCAGCTGTTCCGGGTTGCCGCCAAACGCCGCGATGTTGTCCTTCACCCACGACACCGCCAGGGCCTGGTCCATCAGGCCCAGGTTGCCGGGCGAGACGCCGGGGCCGCACAGAAAGCCCAGGGCGCCCAGGCGGTAGTTCACACCCACCACCACGATGTCGCCTTCGCGGGCCAGCCGGGCGCCGTCGTACCAGGGCAGGTCGCCTGCACCCGTCATGAAGGCGCCGCCATGCAGCCAGATCATCACCGGGCGCCGTTTGCCATCGGCCGCCGGGGTCCACACGCTCAGGCGCAGACAGTCTTCGGAGGCCGGGCTCTGAAAGTCCCCCATGACCCGGCTGAGGCGGGAGGGCGCTTGCAGCGAGATGGCGCCCGCTGCGCGGGCCTGTGCGGGCGGGGCATCCGTCGGCACCGGGGCCGGCCGAGGTGCGGGCGGTTGAAAGCGCAGTGCGCCCACCGGGGCTTGCGCGTAAGGCAGGCCTCGGAAGGCCTGAACACCTTCCAGGGCCAGGCCTGCAAAGGTACCGCAGGGGGCGTGGGCAATGGGATGGTCAACAGTCGACATGGAATAGAGGCGTGGTGTGTGGTGGAGGTGTGTGATGGAAAAATCGCCCGGCCCGCAAGGGCCGGCTGCATGAGATTCAGAAGGTGTGCCGCAGGCCGACCAGCACCGAGGTGCCGGGGTTGATGCCCGTGACCCGGTCACGCAGCAGCGCCACATAGACGTCGGTGCGTTTCGACAGCCACTGGTCATAGCCCACCGACACCGTGGTGCGGGCCAGGCTGGCTTTGGCGCTTTGTGTCTGGGCGGTGTGTGCCACGGAGAACAGAACCCGCCCCGGGCCTGCGAGCACGGAGGTGCCGAGCTGCGAGGTGTTCAAGCGGGCTTCGGCCCCGCTGGCCGCATCGATGCGTGACTTCAGGTTCTGGGCATACAGCTTGGCCGGCCCCAGGTCGTAACTGGCCCCGGTCTGGACGTTCTGCACGCTGCTGGCTGTGATCAAGGGGCGTGCCGCGGTGGCCAGCGGGGCCACGGGGGCGCCCCAGTTCATGCTCATCTGGTCCATCTTCTCGTAAACCAGCCCGCCGTAGAACGCCCCGTGGGTGTAGCTCAGGCCCGCCGTGTTGCGCTTGCCCGTGGTGCCGCCCTGGGCCAAGGCGCTTTGAACGGTGAAGCGCCAGCCGCTCATGTCGGTGCTCGTGAAGGCCATGCTGTTGGACCAGGCCGAATCGCTGCCGCCTTCACTGGTCATGAAGGGCTGGGTCGCGCTCGGCAGGTAGGTGTGCATGATGAATGGCCCCAGGGCAGACGCCGAACCGAAGGGGTTCAGTTTGATGGCCATCAGAAAGCCCGGCGTCACGGCACGCCCCAGCTGAAGCACGCCCCAGGGGTTGGAGAGCCCCACCCAGGAGGTGCGGGCCCAGTAAGAGTCTGCGCTGCTGCGCCCCGCCGAGCCGTTGTTCACCTGCATGAACGACTCCATCTGCGAGAGCGCGCCCCAGCCGCCGCCCAGGTCCTCCTGGGTCTTGATGCCCCAGAACGAGGTGGTCATGGACCCGTTGAACACACCGGCCGTCTTGGCGGCCCCTGCCAATTGCGTGCTGCCCGTGCTGACGTCCAGCAAGCCATATATTTGCGCCTGAGATTGCGCCTGGGACGGGCTGCATAATCCACCAAGAGCCGTGCCGGTAATGATTCCCAGAGTCAGTTTTTTCAGAGGGTATTGCATGGTTTGTTTTGTGAGTGGGGGTGACGGCTGAATATAGTTTCAGTATTTGCCAAGCGTCGATGGGGTTTCGTGGAACGCTCCGTCTCAAAACAAACCTGTCATTTTCTTGAGATGTTGGGCACTTTGTCTGGCATGGCTTGTCGCCCTGGTTGGGGTTTTCTTATTGGGGTTTTCACGCAATTTGCAGCCCTGGAAGTTCTTTTTCGGGCAGTCTGGTGTACGCTCACGACGACCCCGCAAGCCGCGCCAACTCAGCAGATGGCCAGCATCAGCCCATGAAAACGGCCTTTCTCGGGCCCTGAATCCGGGTCATCCCTGATCGGCCTGGGCTCAAGCGGCTTCTGATGGCCGAGCATCAGTCAGGGCCACCCGGTGATGGATGTCGCATATTGGGGCAGAAGGTGCACGATTTTGGAATGCCGCGTCATTCAAATAAAAGAATCTGCGCTGATTTGGTGCGCTGATTGCGCGTTCAGGGTGGTTTTGAATGATTTCCGGCATTTTTCGGTGGCACGAATTTGGCTCGGTGTTTTTGAATATGGCGGGATATTCCTGTTGATCTCGGAAGCCCGATTTTTAAAATGCTCTTATTGGAATTGAACGTACATGAATGAGCAAAATTCCGTGCTGCATCACCGCCTGTGTGGCGCATTCACCGATGTGTCCGGCGCTCAGGATTGGATGCGGCGGGTCTGCGGCCCGCATGATCTGATGGTGCAGCCAGGGCGTTCACTGCGGTTTGTCCATGCGGGAGACCGCCTGGGCGCCCTGTCCACCGCCATTGGCTGCATCGAATACGGGGCCGATGTGCGCATCGGCATCAATGACAGCCGTCCTCTGGACAGCTACAGCATCAGCCTGCCCTTGATGGGCGATCAGGAGCTGCGCCTGGGCGGTGCCGTGTTCGGCTCCGACCCCGAGCACGGCCTGATCATCGACCCCTCTGCCTACCAGGAGCTTTCGATCAGCGGCGATTGCCGCAAGCTGCTGGTGGCCATCGATCGCGGCGCCATGCGCACGGCCCTGGAGCAGATGCTGGGCCGGCCGGTGCATTCAGCTATCACCTTCGAGCCCAGCATGGCGCTCGACCAGGGGGCGGCGCTGACCTGGTGGCGCTGGGTGCGATTGCTGTGGGAGGACATGGGGCACAACGGCAACCTCATGCACTACAACGGTCTGGCCCAAGGGGTCGAAACCTCCTTGATCCGCGGTCTGCTGAGCTTTCAGCCGCACAACTACTCGGCCGAGTTGGCCCGCCAGGGTTCGCCAGAGCTGCCCCGGCATGTCGAGAACCTGAAGAGCACGTTGATGGCGCGCGCCCGTGAAGAGGTGGATGTCGACGCCCTGGTGTCTGCCCAGGGGCTCAGCCCGCGGCGCATGGTGGCCGACTTCCGCACCCACCTGGGCCTGACGCCGATGCAGTTCCTGCGCCAACACCGCCTGCAGCAGGCGCGCCTCGACATCGTCCGCAACGCCTCCACCCGTTACATTTCGGAAATTGCGCTGGCCTGGGGCTTCAGCCACCTGGGCCGCTTTGCCGAGGCCTACCGGGAGGCCTTTGGCGAGTCGCCATCGGCCACGGCAGAGCGGCACCGGGCCAAGTCCTGAGGCCTGGCGCCGGTCCGCTCAGCGCAAAGCCTCGGTGCTGCCATCCACCAAGGCCTGCAAGGCCGGCTTGGCCCATTGCAGAAACTCTTGCCCCGCCAGGCTGAGGCGGCGCCGCGAGGGGTACAGCGCATAGATGGTCATGGGCGCCAGTGACCAGCGTGGCAACACCCGGCATAGGCTGCCTTCCGCCATGCACGGGGCTGCGAGGGCCGTGGGCAGCCGGGTGATGCCCAGGCCGGCGATGGCCGCTTCCTTGACGGCCAGCAGGTTGTCGGTCACGAAGCGCACCGACAACCGCAGCTCCTCGGTGCGGCCTTGCGGGTCTTGCAAGGTCCAGCAAGTCTGGGATTCGCCCGAGTTCCAGCCGATCGAATCCAGCCCGGCCAAGGCCGAGGGCTCATCGCTGCTTTCCCTGCCCTGCAGCAGCTGAGGCGAGGCATACAGGCCATAGGGCGCCTGGACCAATTGCTGGGCCACCACATCCGAGTCGGGCAGCGCCTGGGAGCTGGGGTGGATCACGATGTCGAAGTTCTGCGCCAAGGCCTCGGGCGTGCCCCGGGTGGTGCTCAGGAACAGGCGCACGCGCGGGTACTGGCACCCGAACCTGACGGCCACCGAGCACACCAGCAGCGTCGACAGGGCCATGGGGCAGGCGATGCGCAGATCCCCGGCCGGCTCCTTGGCGTTGTCCTGCGCCACCGAGACCGCTGCATGGGCCGCCTCGCGGATCTTGATGCCTTGCTCGAACAACTGGCGCCCGATGTCGGTCACCTCGAAGCGCCGCGAATTGCGCATGATCACACACACGCCCAGGCGATCTTCCAGGGCCGACACGCGCCGACTCATGCTCGACAGCGGGATGCCGGTGCGCTCGCTCGCGGCCCGGTAGCCGCCGGACTCCACCACTTCGACCAGCAGCAGCAACTCCTCGACCGTGGCCATCAGGCCGGGCGCGTTCTTGGCCAGGTCGGTGCCGCCGGATTTTTCTTTTGCAGCCATGGGGTTCATGCAGAACATACCGGTTGACGGACCGTCCGCGCCAAGCGTCGCCAGGCGCGTTCACTATAGGGGGCAAACAAGCCTTCGCGCAATGCAGGGCGCCAGGGCGCCCTGCATTCATGCGCCCGGCGTGAAGCGTTCGATGTGAAAGCCGGCCGGTTGGCACGGTGCGGCGGCCAGCCAGTCGTTCAGGGCCTGCACCATGGGTGGCGGGCCGCAGACATACAGGTCCACATCGCCCTGGTTCAGCATGGCCGGCTGCAGATGCGTGACCAGATGCCCACGCAAGCCCTGTGTGGATTGCGGATCCGACACGCACACGGTGAGCGTCAGCTGCGGCAAGCGCTCTTTCAAGGGGCTCAGCAGGTCCAGCACGGGCAGGTCCTGGTCGTCGGCCAGGCCCAGCACCAGGTGGCAAGGCGGCGCCTGCTCCGGCGCCTGGGCCAGCAGCTCCAGCATGGCCAGCATCGGGCCCAGGCCCGTGCCACCGGCCAGCATCAGCAAGGGCCGCTGTGCGGGGCGCAGGTAGAAGCCGCCATAGGGCGCGGTCAGCTTCAGCGTGTCGCCCACCTGGGCCGTGTCGTTCAGCCACTGGCTCATGCGCCCGTCCGGCAGCAGGCGCACCAGCAGGTCGACCTGGCCGGGTGCGCGCACCAGCGAGCTGAAGGAGTAGGCGCGGCTGGCGCTGCCGTCGGGCAGCCACAGGCGCAGGTACTGGCCGGGCAGAAAGCGCAAGGCCATCAGATCCGGGTGCTCCAGCGTCAGCGAGACCATGCGCGGGCCCAGGCGCCTCAGCGCACCGATTTGCACCGCCTGCTCCAGCGGCTTGTGCAGGCAGGCCGATGCGTCGATGGGCACGTGCACCACACCGCTGGAGCGCGGGCGCATCTGGCAACCCAGGGCCCAGCCGAGTCGGGCGTCTGCCGCGCTCAGCGCGTCTTCGGCGCAGTCGCCCGGGTCGTAGCTGCCCGATTCCACCTGGCAGCGGCAGGTGCCACAGGCCCCCTCCCGGCAGTCCACCGGAAAGCGCACCCCCTGGCGGATGGAGGCATCCGCCAGGGTCTCGCCGGAGCGCACCTGGATGAAGCGTGTGGCACCGTCTTCAAAGCGAAGGCCAATCTGATGTTCCATGGTCTCGCCCTTGATCACAGGTGGTAGAAGTCCAGCACCGCATTGATCCGATCATTGAGCAGCAGCACATGCTTGCGCAGGATGCTGAAGCCACCGTCAACCTGACGCAGCTCGTAGCTCACCTCGCCGAAGTAGCAGTCGGCCTGGCCGTGGCGGGTGTAATGCGTGTTCCATTTGGCGCCGACCTGGAGCAGCCCCTGGCCCCGGTCCTGGATGCGCACATTGCTGATCTGGTGCAGCGTGCGCGGCATCGGGTGGCTGGCGGCCGATTTGCCGGTGCGCAGACGGAAGATGCGGTCTTCCAGGCCGCCCCGGTTGGCGTAGTAGATCATCGACATCTCGCGCTTCGGGTCGGTGGTGGCCACGTGCTCCGAGTCCCACTGCGGCACATGGAATTCGGCCGTCGGGTCGAAGCAGGCCAGGTACTCATCCCACTGCTGGCGATCGCACAGCTCAGCCTGGGCATACAGGAATTGTTCGACGGCGTGTTGCAGCTCAAGGGTGTTCATGCTTGCACCTCCTTCTGGGTGGATGCCTGTTCCTGTTGTGCCAGTCCGTCCAGCATCAGCTGGCGCCAGGTGCTGTGCTGGTTCACGAACAGGCCCTCGTGGGTGATCTCCGTGCCGGTGAGCACGGGCTGGATGCCCAGGGTCTTGGCGTTGCCGGTCTGTTCGCGGGTCCAGGCCTGGCAGCCCCGAGAAATGTCGTTCCAGGGCTCGGCGCGGCCCTGGAAGCCGCGTTGCGCTTCGCGGAATTCGACCAGGTCATCGGGCGTGCCCATGCCGCTCACGTTGAAGAAGTCTTCGAACTGGCGGATGCGGTTCTCGCGATCCGCAGCCGACTCGCCCTTCACGCCGATGCACTGGCTGACGATTTCCGTCTTGTTCCAGGCCACCGGGCGGATGATGCGCAGTTGCGAACTGATCTGGTCCATGAAGAACAGACTGGGGTACAGGTTGAGGTTGCGCAGGCGGTGCATCATCCAGTGCGCTCTTTCGGTGCCGTATTCGGCTTGCGCCCGGGGCATCACGCTGGCGTAGCCAGGGCGCACTTCGGGGTTGGGCATTTCGCTGAAGAGCACCGAGTGCCCGTGCTTGAACGAGAACCAGCCGTCGTCGGTGGTGGCGTCGCCGGCCCCGAGCTTGCGGTAGTCCAGGGTCTTGAAGTCGGTGCTGCCCTGAGCGCTGTCGAGCTCGTGCCGGTGCACCACCGTGGCCACGTAGTTGTAGTGCACGGTGCTGACGTGGTAGCCGTCCAGGCCGTTCTCGGTCTGCAGCTTCCAGTTGCCGTCAAAGGTGTAGGTGGAGCGCCCGGGCAGCACTTCGAGCTCGCCGGTCGGAGACTGCTCCACCATCAGGTCCAGAAACACCTTGGCGTCGCCCAGGTAGTCTTCCAGGCTCAGAGGGGTGCTCAGATCGAGGTTGATGAACACAAAGCCCTTGTAGCTTGCCACCTTGGCCTTCTTCAGGCCATGCTGATGCAGGTCGAAGCCCGGGCCGTATTCGCCGGGCGCCTTCACCTTGATCAGGCGCCCGTCGGGCTTGTAGGTCCAGGCGTGGAAGGGGCAGGTGAAGGCGGCTTGCCGCCCTTTGCACACCCGTGTCAGCGTGGTGCCGCGATGCGCGCAGGCGTTCACCAGGGCGTGCAGCTCGCCCTGTGCGTCGCGGGTCACGATCAGGGGTTGGCGGCCCGCGTTCAGGGTGATGAAGTCATTGGGCTGGCTGATCTCGCTTTCGTGGCAGGCGTAGATCCAGGTCTTCTCGAAGATCAACTCCATTTCGAGATCGAACAGCTCGGGCTCGGTGAACATGGAGCGACGGACGCGATAGACCTCGTCTTCGGGTCTGAAGTCCAGACAGCCGTCGATGAAGTCGCGCCATTGTTGGGGGCTGCGTGAGGTATTCATGGGCAATTCCTGTGGGGTGGATCGATGATCTCGATTAGGCCCAGCCGCCCCAGAAACGGCTATCCACATTTCGCGCGTTCTTTATCCGCTTGCCACCGGCGTGCACGGGGCCCGGCACGGTGTCTCAGCCTCAGGCCCTGGAGTGTGCAGGCCTGGGTTGCCCGCTGGGTGTGGATGCGCCTCGCAGAGGGCATGCGGGTGAGCGGGTGAGCGGGTGAGCGGGTCGTGGGGCCCAGACAGCGCGTGCGGCGCCATGAAAAATGGGCGGCCCGCAGTGCTTGCGTGGCCGCCCTGGTGCGGGGGTCGGTGCTTGAAGGGGCAGGCCTCTTCAGGCCCGGAGATCAGGCCCCGACGGCGCGTGCGATCCGGGTGCGCGGATCGGTGTCGCGTTCGGTCACGGCTTGCTGCATCACGAAGTCGAAGCGGGCGCGCTCAAACGGCGCCTCCACACCCAGGGATTCATAGCCGGCCGGGGCAACGTCGTGTTCGATCTTCAGCACCAGGCCATCGCGTGTGGCAAAGGCAAAGTCGTCGTCGATGTAGGTGTCGCCCGGGATGTTGATCTGGGTCGTCAGGGTGCGATGCCCCTCCTTGACGATGTGGAAGTGGATGTGGGCCGGGCGGTGGCCGTGGCGGCCCAGCACCTGGAACAGCTCGGAGGTCGGGCTGTTCGGCGGGATCGCATAGCCCGGCGGCAGCGTGGTGCGGAAGCGGTAGTTGCCCTGGGCATCGGTTTCGATCTTGCGACGCAGTTCGAACTCTTTGAGGCCCGGGAAGAAGTGCGAGTAACCG
The DNA here is from genome assembly GCF_000518645.1 of Curvibacter gracilis ATCC BAA-807. Taxonomy (GTDB): domain Bacteria; phylum Pseudomonadota; class Gammaproteobacteria; order Burkholderiales; family Burkholderiaceae_C; genus Curvibacter; species Curvibacter gracilis. Next base: position 46,990 of record NZ_JADZ01000033.1, read on the forward strand.
CCGCTCTTGTTGGCATGCCAGGCGTCCATGATGGCATTGGCCACGGGCTGACCGGTGTGGTCCAGCACCCGGCCCTCCATGACCAGCACCTTGCCGGTGCCACGGGTGTCGCTGTCGTCGTCGAGCACGGCCTCGCCCTGGAACAGCGGGGCGCCGGCCACATACAGCGGCCCTTCGATGGCACGCGGCGTGCCGGCCGCGATGCCGGCCTTGGCATCGGCCTCGTCCATGCGGATGTCCAGCAGGCGGTCAAAGCCCAGGCCGGCGGTGATCAGACCGATCTGGCCCGAGGCGCCCAGGCGGCTCAGCCAATCGGCGGCGGCCCAGAACTCGTCAGGCGACACATCCAGCTCGTCAATCGTCTTGAACAGGTCGCTCACGATGCGGGCCACGATGGCGCGGGCGCGCGGGTTGCCCTCGGCCATCTTCACGCTGTTGACGCGCTCCAGCAGGCTTTGCTGGGTGAATTCATTTTTTGAGGTGCTCATTTTTGTCTCCGTAGGTTGGGGGAAAGGGGTTGCAGGCCAGGGCTCAGGCGATGGCCGAGGGGTGTTGCGCCAGTGGGGTGACCGAAATCTTCATGTACGGGAACAGCGGCAGTTGCGACAGCAGGGTGTGCAGCTCGTCGTTGGACGCCACGTCAAAGACGCTGTAGTTCGCATACTCGCCCACCACGCGCCAGAGATGACGCCAGCGCCCATCGCGCTGCAGCTCTTGCGAGTAGGCCTTCTCTCGGGTCTTGATGGCCTCGGCCTGCGCAGGGGGCAGGTCGGCGGGCAGGTTCACGTCCATGCGGACCAGGTACAGCATGTCTTGTCTCCTCAAGGGTGGGGGCGTTGGCCCAGGTCGATGTGCACGGCATTCAGGCCCGTGCGGGCCCGGTCGAATCGGTCGAGTTGGCCCAGGTCGACTTCGACGCCGAAGCCGGGCCCGTCGGGCAGTTGCAGTTCAAAGTCGATGATGGGCATGCGCTCGGTCACGATGTCGTCCACCAGCAATTGAGGGCCGAACAGCTCGCAGCCATGGTGCTGGTCTCCGAGGGTGGCAAAGACATGGGCGGAGGCGGCGCTGCCGATCGAGGTCTCCAGCATGGTGCCGCCATACCAGCCGATGTCGGCGGCCTCGGCGACCGCGGCCACCTGAAGCGTGCGCAACAGCCCGCCATGCTTGGCCACCTTCAGCGAGAACACCTGGCTGGCCTGATCGCGGGCCAGCGCCATCGCATCCTGGGGGGTGCACACCGATTCGTCGGCCATGATGCAGGCCCGCGAACCCAGCGTGGCGCTCAACACCTTGAGGGCTTCCCGGTTCCACTTGGCCACCGGCTGCTCGATCAGCGTGACACCGGCGTCGATCAGCTGCGGCAGGAAGCGCCTGGCCGTGCTGCCGTCCCAGGCCTGATTGACGTCGACCGTCAGCGTGGCCTGGCCTTCCAGGCCGCGGGCGATCTGGCTCACGTGGGCCACATCGTCGGCCGGGCTGCGCGCCCCGATCTTCATCTTGAAGATGCGGTGGCGCCGTTGTTCCAGGCGCAGTTGGGCTTCTTCCAGGTCCTTGCGCACATCGCCGCTGGCCAGGGTCCAGGCCAGGGGCAGGCTGGCGTGGCGCTTGCTCCCCAGCAATTGGTAGGCCGGCAGGCCCAGGCTGCGGCTGACGGCATCGATCAGCGCCATCTCGACGGCGCTCTTGGCAAAGGCATTGCCGCGGCAGAAGGTGTCCATGCGGGCCAGTGCGTGGCCGAAGGCGGCGCCGTCCTGCCCCAGCAGGCAGGGCGCCAGGTAGGCCTCGATGGCGTGCCGGATGCTCTCCGGAGACTCTTCGTTCCACGACGGCCCGCCGATGGTGGCGGCCTCGCCGAAGCCGCAGGCCCCGTTGCGCAGCCACAGCTGCACCACCACCGGGCTCTGGCGGTTGATGGCACCGAATGCCAGCTTGTGCGGCCGGATGGTGGGGATGTCCAGAATCCTCGCCTCAATGCGCTCAACCACGAAACGACTCGACATGAATGACCTTTTTTCTGTGCTTCTGTGCAATGGATGGCCAAGGTTACGAGGAAGCCCCACCGCATTCCAATGAAGTATTTATGTTCAAATGTTCGATCTCATCGAATGATTGACCTGGGGCACAGGCATGGAAATCCGGCAGCTTCGTTACTTTCTCGACATCGCGCAGACCGAGCACCTGACGCAGTCGGCGCAGAACCTGTTCGTCACCCAGTCCACGCTGTCGCACGGCCTGAGGCAGCTCGAGGAAGAGCTGGACACCGCCCTGTTCGACCGGCTCGGGCGCGGCCTCAAGCTGTCGCAGGCGGGGGCTGAATTCAGGGCCTATGCCACGCGGGCCCTCAAGGAGATCGAGGCCGGCCGCATGGCCCTGGCCGACCTGAGCGGCCTGCAGTCGGGCCGCCTGACCATCGGCGCCATCCCCACCTTCCTCAACACCGTGCTGCCGGCCACGGTGGCCGCCTTCTGCGAGCGCTACCCCAAGGTGCAGCTCGAGGTGCGGGATCTGCGCGCCGGCCCGATCGAGGACCAATTGATGAGCGGTGAGCTGGATCTGGGCATCGCATTTCACCCCACCCGCCATGGCGAGATCGAAACCGAGCCGCTGTTCGAAGAACGCATGATGGTGGTGCTGCGCAAGACCGCCCCGCAAGCCCGGGGCCAGCACATCACGCTGAAGCGGGCGGCCCAATTGCCCATGGCCCTGCTGCCGCGCAGTTTTGCCACGCGGCGCATGCTCGACGAGAAATTCAGGCAGGCCGGGGCCGAGCCCCAGGTGCGGGTCGAAATGGAGTCGGTCGAGGCCTTGCTCGGCGTGTGCCGGCACGGCCCCCTGGCCACCATCGTGCCCGAGCGGGCCGCCCTGCAGATGCCTGATCTGCATGCGATGGCGCTCACCGCGCCCGAGGTGGTGCGCCACGCCGGCCTGCTGTGGCGGCGCTCCGCCTCGCGCAGCGTGGCCGCGCGCGAGTTTGCCGCCCTGCTGCGGGCTGCCCTGATCGCCTGAAGTGGCGCCCTGCACCGTGCCCGCGGGCTTGGCCCCCCAGGGGGCGGCTGCATCAAGCGACCGCTTCGAACAATGGATCCAACAAATTTCATTGGTCGCGGCAGCGCAGGGGCGCTATGGTCGGCTTCGTTTGCCGATGACCCTTCCCCCCCTTTTTTCTTCAGTCACTCCTTGATGCCTTCCATTCACTTTGTCCGCCAGGGCCGCGGCCCCGAAATCGTGCTGAGCCATGCCTTGGGTTGCGACCTGACGATGTGGGACGAACTCGCCCAATGCCTGCAACAGCGCTTCACCGTGCTGCGCTACGACCACCGCGGGCATGGTCGCTCGCCCGCCCTGCCGGGGCCTTTCAGCATGGACGATCTGGCCGATGATGCGGCGCAGTTCATCGCGCAGCACGCCAGCGGGCCGGTGCACTTTGTCGGCCTTTCGATGGGGGGCATGACGGCGCAGGCCTTGGCCGCGCGCCACCCTGGCACAGTGCGTTCGGTCTGCATTGCGAACTCGGCCAGCCACTACGGCGAGGCGGCCAGAGCCTTGTGGCAGACGCGGGTCGACACCGTGCGGGCACGCGGCATGGAGGTGATTGCCGACGGCGCCCTGCAGCGCTGGTTCACGCCCGAGTTCCGCGCCGACCGCCAGGGGCGCGAGCGGGTGGCGGCCCTGCGCCAGGTGCTGGTCGGCACCCAGCCCGCCCCGTATGCCGAGGCCTGCCTGGCCGTGGCCCACATCGCCTTGGACGAAGGCAATCGCACCATCACCTGCCCCACCCTCGTCATCGCGGGCGAGCGCGATGAGGCCACGCCCCCGGCCTTGTCAGAGGCGATCGCGCAAGCCATCCCGGGGGCGCAGCTGCAAAGCCTGAACGCCGCCCACCTGAGTGCGGTGGAGCAGCCGCAGGCCTTTGCCGCGCTGCTGGAGCGCTTTGTGCTGGGTTGATCAGCGCGTGGCCTGGCGCTGGGCGCGTCGGTGCCCGTCACCCACCCCGCTGCCAGCGCCCCATCCAGCGTGCCATCCATCGTGCCAAGCGCCCCCAGGGCGGCCCCAGGGTTTCGAAGGGGTTGATGGGGCCCACCTGGTGCACCCCACGCGCGTGGCTGAAGCGCAGAAAGCCGGCGTGCCCGTGGTAGGCCCCGGTGCCGCTGGGGCCGATGCCGCCAAAGGGCAGGCTGTGCTGGGCAATGTGCAGCAAGGTGCCGTTCAGCGTCACGCCGCCCGAGGGGGCCGCGGCCAGCACCTGCTGGCGCGTGCTGCCCTGGTGGGTGAACAGGTACAGGGCCAGTGGGCGCTCGTGGCGGGCCACCAGGGCCAGGGCCTCGTCCAGGGTCTGGTAGGGCACGATGGGCAGGATGGGGCCGAAGATCTCCTCCTGCATCAGCCGCAGGTGCTGCCCGGGGGCCAGCACCACGGTGGGGGCCACATGCGGGTCGTCGCGCGGCAGCTCGGCGCTGCTCAGCACGCGGGCGCCGCTGGCCCGGGCCTCGTCCAGCAGGGCGTGCAGGCGGGCGCGGTGGGCGGGGCTGATGATGGCGCTGTAGTCGGGGTTGCGGCCCGGGTCGGGCAGGGTGCGGCGGGCGTGCTGCAGCACGGCGTCGGCAAAGGCCTCCAGCTGGTGGGCCGGCACCAGGGCGTAGTCGGGGGCGATGCAGGTCTGCCCCGCGTTGACGAACTTGCCGAATGCGATCGAGCGCGCCGCGGCGTCAATCGCGTGATCAGGGGCCACGATGGCGGGCGACTTGCCGCCCAGCTCCAGCGTCACGGGGGTCAGGTTGGCGGCGGCGGCCTGCATCACCTTGCGGCCCACGGCGGTCGAGCCGGTGAACACCAGGTGGTCGAACGGCAGGCTGGCAAAGGCCTGGCCCACCTCCACCCCGCCGGTGGCCACGGCCACCTCGGCCGGGTCAAAGGCCTCGGCGATCAGCCGCTGCAGCAGGTCAGAAAACGCCGGCGTCAGCTCCGAGGGCTTGAGCAAGGCCCGGTTGCCCGCTGCCAGCGCGTCGCACAGCGGCCCGAGCGTCAGCAGCAGCGGGTAGTTCCAGGGCGCCATGATGCCGATCACGCCCAGGGGCTCGTGGCGCAGCTGGTTGCGCCCGGGCAGGAACAGCCACTCCACCGCCTGGCGCCGGGGGCGCATCCAGCGGCCCACATGGGCCCGCGCATGGCGCAGTGCGCGCAGCGTGGGCAGCATCTCCAGCAGCTCGGTCTCGGTGCGGGAGCGGCCGCCAAAATCATGGTCGATGGCGCTGATCAGCGCCTCGGCGTTGCGGCTGACGAGTTGCTCCAGCCGCAGCAGCGAGGCGCGCCGGGCCTGCAGGTCGGGGGCCGGCTGGCGCCGCGAGGCCTCGTGCTGGCGCATGAACAAGGTGTCGAGGGTCATGCCCGGCCTTTCAGGATCAGGTCGGCGGCCCGTTCGCCGATCATGGCGCTGGGGGCCTGCGTGTTGCCGCTGACCAGGGTGGGCATGATGGAGGCGTCGGCCACGCGCAGGCCGCTCACGCCGCGCACCCGCAGCGCCGGGTCGAGCACCGAGGCAGGGTCGGTGCCCATGCGGCAGGTGCCTACCGGGTGGTAGATGGTGTCGGACTGGGCCCGGATCAGGGCCGCCAGCGCGTCGTCGCTCTCGTCGTCCAGCGTGCCATAGATCGGCCGGCCGCCCAGGCCGGCGAAGGGCGGGCTGCGCAGAATGCGCCGCGCCAGGCGCACCCCCTGGATCAGCAGCGGCAGGTCGTCGGGGTGCGACAGAAAGGCCGGGTCGATCAAGGGCATGTCGGCCGGGTTGGCGCTGGCCAGGCGCACCGAGCCGCGGCTGTGCGGCCGCAGTGCGCACACATGCAGCGCCACCCCGGTGGCCAGGTGCTTGCGGCGGCCGTGGTCGTCCACATTGCTCACGCAGAAATGCAGTTGCAGGTCGGGCCGCTCAAGCTGGGGCGAGCTGCGCACAAAGCCGCCCGCCTCGGCCCCGTTGGTGGTCAAAAATCCACGGCCCTGGCGGAAGGCCGGCAGGGCCGCCAGCGAGCGCAGCGTGCCCCGCGGCCCCCAGCCGAACAGGCCCGGGCCGTTGAGCCGCAGGTTCAGCGAGTAGTCGAGGTGGTCTTGCAGGTTTTGCCCCACCTGAGGCGCATCGGCCACCAGGGGGATGCCCAGGCGGGCCAGCTCGTCGGCCGGCCCGATGCCCGACAGGCACAGCAACTGGGGCGAGGCAATGGCCCCGGCGCTCAGGATCACCTCGCGCCGGGCAGCCAGCACGCGCACCCCGTCGCGGTCGCCCACCTCCACCCCGGTGGCGCGGCGCCCCTCGAAGCACACGCGGTTCACGCGCACCTCGGCCAGCACCTGCAGGTTGGGCTGCGGGGCCCGGCCCCGGTAGGCGCGCGAGGCATCCAGGCGGCGGCCCCCTTGCTGAAACACCTGGTACAGGCCCACGCCCTCTTGCCGGGCGCCGTTGAAGTCAGCATTGGCCGGCAGGCCGCAGGCCTGGGCGGCGGCCACAAAGGCCTGGCTCACGGGGCTGGGCGAGGCCAGGTCGCTCACCACCAGCGGGCCCTGGCGGCCGTGCAGGGCCTCGTCCAGGCCGCCCGGGCGCTGGTTGGCCTCGCTGCGGCGGAAGAAGGGCAGCACATCGGACCAGCCCCAACCCGGGCAGCCCAGGGCGGCCCAGCCGTCGTAGTCTTCGCGCTGGCCGCGCACGTAGATCATGGCGTTGATCAGGCTGGAGCCGCCCAGGCCGCGCCCGCGCGGCACATAGCCCGTGCGCCCGCCCAGGCCGGCCTGGGGCACGGTCTGGTAGGCGTAGTTGTGGCGGTTGCGGCTGGGCACCAGCAGGGCCAGGCCGGCCGGCATCACCGACAAGAACGAGGGCTTGGCCGGCCCGGCTTCGATCAGCAGCACCTGGGCTGCGGGGTCGCCTTCGGCCAGCCGGGTGGCCAGCGCGCTGCCGGCCGGGCCGGCGCCGACCACGATGTAGTCAGCCTGAAGCGATGTGGTGTTGGGGGTGGTCTGCGCCATGTTTGTCTCCGTGTAGGAGTGCGCAGTTTAGGATTTTTGACGAATTCGTCAAATATTTGTTCGGCAGCCCGGCCACTGGCTGGCGCCGTGGGCAATCAAGGTGGCCACGCCCTGGCACAGCCCCTCCAGATCGACCGGGTCGCCCCGGCTCATCAGCATCAGCGCCTCCAGGCCGATGGCCACCACCACCGAGGCCAGCAGGGCCAGCTCGCCATCGCTCAGGCCTTTGTTGGGCAGGGCGCGGCGCAGGTCGGCGCGCAGATCGTCCAGCAGGCCGTTGGTGTCGGCAAAGCCATGCAGGTAGGCGCGGATGTGGTGCTGGTTGCGCAGGCAGAAATCGGTGGCCCCGGGCCGTTGCAGCACCAGCTCAAAGAATGCCCGGAACGACTGCACCATCATCCCCACCAGCTCGGGCTCGCGCTGGCGCGCCTCGCGCGTGGCACTGCGGATCTCGCCCAGCAGCTCGCCCAGCAGCTCTGCAAACACGGCCTGCTGGGTGCCGAAGTAGTTGTAGAAGGTGCCGTTCGAGGCGCCGCTGCCCGCCACGATGGCGGCCACCGTGGCCCCGTCCAGCCCCACCTCGGCAAACACCTGCCAGGCCTGGGCCTTCAGGCGGTCGCGCAGTTCGGCGCGCAGCGCATCGCGTTTGGCTGAGGGGCGGTATTTGCGCAGTTCGGGCGCCGGGGCAGGGGGCTGGCTTGGCACGGAGGGCAGGCGGTGGTGTCTGAGAAAAAGCCCCGGCAAGCGGGGCCGCGGGCGGGCTTGAGCGTAACTGAAAACAGCGCCCTTGCTGTCGCACTCTTGAGCCCATGCTTCAGCGCATTCACCCGCACCCAAGCGGGCCCGCCCCGCCAGCCCCAGGGCTGGCCCACACGCTATATTCGCAGCCGAGCCGGCGGCCCGACCGGCCCACCCAACCGAAAGACCCAAGATGGAATTGAGACAGCTGCGCTACTTTGTGCGCGTGGTGGAACTGGGCTCGATGGGGCGCGCGGCACTCGACCTGAACCTGGTGCAGTCGGCCCTGAGCCAGCAGATCAGCCGGCTGGAGGGCGAGCTGTGCACCCGCCTGCTGCAGCGCAGCCCGCGCGGCGTGCAGGCCACCGAGGCCGGCCTGGCCTTTTTTCGCGAGGCCCAGCTGACCCTGCGCCACGCCGACCAGGCCGTGCGCGTGGCCCAGCAGGCAAGGCTGTCGGGCACCGTCAGCGTGGGCCTGGCCCCCACCACGGCGGCGCTGCTGGGCCTGCCCCTGATGCGCGCCATGCGCGAGCGCTACCCCGAGGTGCGCCTGCACATGGTCGAGAGCCTGTCGGGCCACCTGGCCGGCATGCTCAATGCCCGCCAGCTCGATCTGGCGGTGCTGTTCGATTCGCGCCTGTACGCCAATGGCGATGGCCCCGGCGGGCGCCGCTGGCAGATCCAGCCCCTGATCGAAGAGGCCCTGTTTCTGATCCGCGGCGGCCCCCGGGCCGGCCGCCCGGCCCTGCCCGCCGAGATGGGCCTGGCCGAGCTGGGCGACATCGGCCTGATCCTGCCCACCGGCCCGCACGGCCTGCGCAGCACCCTGGACACCGCCTTTGCCCAGGCCCGCGTCAGCCCGAACGTGGTGCTGGAGGTGGATTCGCTCTCGATGCTGATGGCCGCGGTGGACGCCGGCCTGGGCGCCACCCTGCAGCCCTGGGCCGCGGTGGGCCGCTTTGCCGATGCGGCCGAGCGCTTTGAGCTGGCGCGCATCACCGGCCCGGCCGTGTGCCGCGTGAACCTGTTGTGCAGCCTGGCCGAAGACGAGCTCTCGCCCGTGGCCCTGGCCACCCGCGTGGTGCTGGGCGACTGTGTGCGCCAGTTGGTGCAGCAGGGCCAGTGGGTGGGGGCCACGTTGGCGCTTTGAGCGCTCTTTTGAGCTCAAGACCCCGCCCCACCCATCACAAAAACTGATGGCCCCATGCCCGCCGGGGCCTGCACGGCAGGGCGCTGTCTTCCTAAAGTGGCAACTCATCGCGCAAGCGAGTGTTTTGCAAGGAGACAGCCATGGACCTGGACGTCCTGGTCATCGGTGGCGGCAACGCCGCCCTGTGTGCCGCATTGATGGCACGCGAAGCAGGGGCCAGTGTGCTCTTGCTCGAAGCCGCACCGCGCGCCTGGCGCGGCGGCAACTCGGCCCACACCCGCAACCTGCGCTGCATGCACGATGCCCCGCAGGATGTGCTGGTCGACGCCTACCCTGAAGAAGAGTACTGGCAAGACCTGCTCAAGGTCACCGGGGGCCTCACCAACGAGGCGCTGGCGCGCCTGACCATCCGCGCCTCATCCAACTGCCGCGACTGGATGCGCTCGCATGGCGTGCATTTTCAGCCGCCCTTGTCGGGGGCGCTGCACGTGGCCCGCACCAATGCCTTCTTCATGGGCGGCGGCAAGGCCTTGGTGAACGCCTACTACCGCAGCGCCGAGAAGCTGGGCGTGCAGATCCGCTACGAAGCCCCGGTGGAGCGGCTGGAGCTGGAAGACGGCCGCTTTGTGGCCGCCTGGCAGGGCGGCCAGCGCATCACGGCCCGGGCCTGTGTGCTGGCGGCCGGCGGCTTTGAATCGAACCGCGAGTGGCTGCGCGAGGCCTGGGGCCAGAACCCCGACGGCAGCTGGCCGGCCGACAACTTTCTGATCCGCGGCACGCGCTTCAACCGCGGCGTGCTGCTCAAGCACCTGCAAGATGAACAGGGCGCCGACATGGTGGGCGACCCCTCGCAGTCGCACTGCGTCGCCATTGATGCGCGCGCCCCGCTGTACGACGGCGGCATCTGCACCCGCATCGACTGCGTGAGCCTGGGGGTGGTGGTGAACCAGCTCGGCCAGCGCTTTTATGATGAGGGTGAAGACTTCTGGCCCAAGCGCTACGCCATCTGGGGCCGCCTGGTGGCCCAGCAGCCGGGGCAGATCGGCTACTCGATCATCGACGCCAAGGCCGTGGGCCGCTTCATGCCGCCGGTGTTCCCGGGCGTGCAGGCCAACACACTCGAAGACCTGGCCCGCCAACTGGGGCTGGACCCGGCCACCTTCATGCAGACCCTGGGGGCCTACAACGCCGCCTGCCGGCCGGGCCACTTTGACCACACCGCGCTGGACGACTGCCGCACCGAGGGCCTGAGCCCCGCCAAAACCCACTGGGCCCGGCCCATCGACACGCCGCCCTTCTATGGCTACGCGCTGCGGCCCGGCATCACCTTCACCTACCTGGGCCTGAAGGTGGACGCGCAGGCCCGCGCCCACTTTGGCGGCCAGCCCAGCCGCAACCTGTATGTGGCCGGCGAGATGATGGCCGGCAACGTGTTGGGCAAGGGCTACACCGCCGGCGTGGGCATGTCGATCGGCACCGCCTTCGGGCGCATCGCCGGCCAGCAGGCCGCCCTGGGCGCCCTGGCACAAAAGCAAAACGAGAAAGGGGCCGCCCATGCAAACGCTTGACGAACTCACCCGCCAGGCCCGCGCTCTGGCCAACGGCGAGCCCACACCGGCCGAGGCCGAGGTGGCCCGCCAGATGCAGATCTGCAACGCCTGCCGCTACTGCGAAGGCTTTTGTGCCGTCTTCCCGGCCATGACGCGGCGCCTGAGCTTTGAGCCGGTGGACGTGCACTTTCTGGCCAACCTGTGCCACAACTGCGGCGCCTGCCTGCACGCCTGCCAGTACGCGCCGCCGCACGAGTTTGCCGTCAACGTGCCGCAGGCCATGGCCGTGGTGCGCGGCCAGACCTATGTCGACTACGCCTGGCCCCCGGGCCTGGGGCGCCTGTACCAGCGCAACGGCCTGACCCTGTGCGTGGCGCTGGCCCTGGGGCTGGCCCTGTTCATGGCGCTGGCACTGGCTGCCCGCGGCACCCTGTGGATGGTGCCCGAGCAGGGCTTTTACGGCGTGTTTCCGCACAACCTGCTGGTGTCTTTGTTTGCGCCCGTGTTCTGTTTTGCGGCCCTGGCCCTGGGGCTGGGCGTGCGGCGCTTTTTGAGCGAGCTGCGGCCTGGCACCGGCAGCGCCCCGGCCAGCGTCGGCCCCGGGCTGGAGGCCGCCCAACAGGCCCTGACCCTGCGCTACCTGGACGGCGGCCACGGCGACGGCTGCCACAACGAAGACGACGCCCACACCCATTGGCGCCGGCGCTTTCACCACCTGACCTTCTACGGCTTCATGGCCTGCTTTGCGGCCACCTCGCTGGCCACGCTGTACCACTACGGGCTGGGCCAGGCCGCGCCCTACGGCTGGTTCAGCCTGCCCAAGCTGTTTGGCGTGGGCGGCGGGCTGGCCCTGCTGGCGGGCACCACCGGCCTGGGCTGGCTGCGCCTGCGCCGCCACCCGCTGCATGGCGACGCCGCGCAAAAGCCCATGGACCTGGGCTTCATCGCCCTGCTGTGGCTGGTGGCCGCCACGGGCCTGGGCCTGCTGCTGGCCCGCGCCACCCCCGCCTTGCCCAGCGTGCTGGTGCTGCACCTGGGCGCGGTGATGGCCTTGTTTGCCACCTTGCCCTACGGCAAGTTTGCCCACGGCGTGTTCCGCAGCGCGGCCCTGCTGCGCAACGCGGTGGAAAAGCGGCAACCCAGCCGCCTGCAACTGGGTTCGGACTGATCCCGCGGCCCCGGGCCTGCGCCCGGGCCGCCCCTGTGGCCTGAGGCGGCGCGTGGCCGCCAGGCAACTCATTCACCTCACGGAGACCTGACCATGAACAACACACCTGCGTCGCGGCGTTGCCTGCTGCAAACCGGCCTGCTCGCCACGCTGGCCGCCCTGGCCCCACTTGCCCCCTGTGGCGCTGCCCAGGCGGCCGACTGGCCCACCCGCCCCATCACCCTGGTGGTGCCCTTCGCCGCCGGCGGCACCACCGACATCCTGGCCCGCGTGATCGGCCAAAAGCTGTCTGAGAACCTGGGCCAGCCCGTGGTGGTCGACAACCGCGCCGGCGCCGGCGGCACCCTGGGCGCCGCCGCCGTGGCCCGCGCCCCGGCCGATGGCCAGACCCTGTTCATGGCCACCGTGGCCCACGCCATGGCCCCGGGCCTGTACAAAAACCTGTCGTACGACTTCATCAAAGATTTCGAGCCCATCGGCCTGGTGGCCACCACGCCCAATGTGCTGCTGGTACACCCCTCACTGCCCGTGAAATCGGTGCCCGAGCTGCTGGCCTACATCAAGGCCCACCCCGGCGAGGTCAACTACGGCTCGGCCGGCCCCGGCAGCACCGAGCACCTGTCGGGCGCCCTGTTCAGCGCCCGCATCGGCGCCCCCATGACCCACGTGCCCTACAAGGGCGGCGCCCCCATGATGGGCGACCTGATGGCCGGCCAGATCCAGATGGCCATCGAAACCAGCCCCTCCGCCTCGCAACCCGTGCGCTCAGGCAAGGTGCGTGCTTTGGCCGTCACCTCGCTGCAGCGCTCCGCCCTGTACCCCGGCGTGCCCACCGTCGACGAGGCCGGCGTCAAAGGCTACGAGGTCAACACCTGGTTCGCCCTGATGGCCCCCCGCGCCACGCCGCAGGCGATCACCAAGCGCCTACGTGAGGCCCTGCACCGTGTGCTGGGCCTGGCTGAGGTGACCCGGCGGTTTGAGGAGTTGGGGGTGACTGCGGGGGATTTGGAGGGGGAACGGTTGGTGGGCTTCATCCGCAGCGAGACGACGAAGTGGGGGGTGGTGGCTAAGGAGTCGGGGGCTAGGATTGATTGAGGGGGAGGGGGCTGCGCGGCTGGGGGGCTGCTTTGCAGCGGGAGCTGCCGTTCGTCCGCCGCCAGCGAACTGGAAGTCCCGGCCACTTGGAGTCACTGGCTACCGACAGTTCTCTGGCATCTCCCTTGACCACCGGTACGCCGGTGTCGGCCTGGAGGTCGCTGGGGCGGCGCCCGAAAGCAGGCGTCAGTCGATGGAGCGCCGGACAGTGCAAATGCGACGCTGACCGTAGACAGTCAGGCGAGGAGCGCAGGCTCGTCATCGACTGCAAGAATGTAGTTCGCCCGGCAGGTTCAGGGCGCCAGAGTTAGAACTACCAGAGTCCCGCTGATGCGCCCGCAATATCGCGCTGTCGCTGCAGGCTCATCCAGTCCTCGCCGTCCTTGGCAAAGGTAGTGCTCGATCTACGGATCTTCGGCACGCCCCTCGGCCAAATGTGGCATGTAGACACTGTCCGGACCTTCTTCATTTGGATCGAATGGGTACGGATCGACCAAGTTCAGCGCGTTCATCCGGTGGCATTCGCGGCGTCATCCCGCCGAGATGGGCGGTCCGGAGGTGGAAGCCTTCCTGACCTATCTGGGCTCCGAGCGCTCCTTGACCCTCGGGCTGACCCGGTTGCAGGTTCGTCGTGCAGTGGCATGATTGCAGGAAGGGAGTGCCATGGGCACTGCATCAGAAGCAATCAAAGAAGTGATGACCATGGCGAAGAATGTGGAGGCCTCAGCGAGCCCTCGAGAGATCATCGAGAAGATTCGTCGAATCGAGTTCGGCATAGGTGCAGACTTGCAAGGAGACGGTGAGGTTGTCGTCGAAGCTCTTGTTCGCAAGTACCGCAGTCTGCTAGAGACCGTCGCGCAGGACCTCAATTCGAAGGAGTCACACTTCCTCCTCGAGTTGGTCCAGAACGCTGATGACAACGAGTACGCGGAAGGCGTCGCTCCGACGCTGGCGTTTCGGCTGACGCCAGAGGAGCTGGTTGCCTTCAACAATGAGCTTGGGTTCTCGGAGAAGAACGTCCGGGCGCTGTGCAGCGCAGGGGAAAGCTCGAAGAAGAACAAGGTCGGCTACATAGGCGAAAAGGGCATCGGCTTCAAGTCGGTCTTCAAGGTCACCGACAGCCCGGAAATCCACTCCAACGGGTACCACTTCAAGTTCGACATCACCAACCCTGAGGACGCGCTGGGCTACGTCGTTCCTCATTGGGTGCCAGACCGCGCAGATGCCAACCAAGGGGGGACAACTGTCGTTCTTCCCGCGAGACCGGACCACCTATTCCCTCCTACCCTGCTGAACGACATCAGCCCAACCCTGCTGTTGTTTTTGGCAAAGCTTCGTGATGTGCAGATTGAACGGAGCAGCGGAAGCTCCCGATTCACCAGAGATGACGTTGACTCCGTAAGCACACTGACGGTGACGACCAATACCGGGGACGGTCACGAAAGCTCAGAAGTCAGGACGTATCTGCGCACCAGATTCGGTCTGGACATGTCGAAAATCGTCGAACCGAAGCGCGAGAACGTCACGCAAGCGGAAATCGTCCTCGCATTTCCGATGGACGAGGATGGTGCGGCGCAACCGGCCGAGGGCTGCCAGACCTACGCCTTTCTCCCGATTCGTGAGTTCGGCTTCAAGTTCTACATCCAGGCCGACTTCGTCCTCATATCGAGCCGCGAGGGCATACACGAGGAGCTGCCCTGGAATGTCCGGCAGCGAGATGAGATTTCCCGTGCCTTTTCCGCAGCGGTCAAGGGGTTCAAGGCGCATCCTGGCTTGGCAAAGACCTTCCTACGATTCCTTCCCGGGGATCGGGATGTCGTCGACCCCTTCTTTGCGCCGGTGGTCGAGCAGACGATTCGGGCATTGAAAGGCATCCCCTGTATCCCCGTTGAAGGTGGTGAGTGGAGGAAGCCTGGGGAGGTTTTGCTTGTTTCAGGGGCCTTCAGGAAACTGTTCACCTCCGCTGATGCCGCGGCGCTGTTCGGCGGTGCCTACCCATTGCCAGAAATCGCGATTCCGGACGGCGGACTGGCGCGCCTCTCCTGTCGCAGTCTTTCGGTTAAGGACGTCCTTGGACTCTTCAAAACGAGAGGTGAATGGCTGGTCGCCAAGGATCTGGAGTGGAAGGTTCGCTTTTACGAGTACTTGGCCAAGTCTGGCTCGCGGCAAGCCTACCTCGCTGGCATGCTCAAGCTGCCCTGCGTGCCAGTGTCAGGTGGTGGCATGGCAAACCCAGAAGTGAATCGCCCCGGATTTTGAGGAGGCTCAACACTCTGAGAGGATTGAGCCATGAGCAAGTCGAACAAGTTCTCACCCGAGGTGCGTGAGCGCGCGGTGAGGATGGTGCAGGAGCACCGTGGGGAGTACCCGTCGCTGTGGGCGGCTATCGAGTCCATCGCGCCGAAGATTGGATGTGTGCCGCAGACCTTGAACGAGTGGGTCAAGCGTGCCGAGGTCGATGCTGGCGTGCGTGAAGGCGTCACGACCGGCGAGGCCCAGCGGATGAAGGAACTGGAGCGCGAGGTCAAGGAACTGCGCCGGGCCAACGAGATATTGAAGCTGGCCAGCGCGTTTT
>NZ_JADZ01000034.1 GCF_000518645.1 Curvibacter gracilis ATCC BAA-807
GTTTTGTCTTTGCGGAATCGAAAATGCAATACGCTCATCCGCCAACCTGCCCACGCTGCCCAATTTGAGCTGCCCCTGCTGACTTCGCAACCCGCGCGCCGTGCTGAGTACGCAGGATCGGCTGATCTTCCAGGCACTCACCCCGTCTTGGCGCCAATCCAGACATGGCGCTCGCCTGATCACGGACTCATGCCGCGTCTGGAATCACCCAACGTTCTGCTGCAGATCGAATGTGCGTTCGCATGGCTGACTCCGCCATCAAGGGGTCGCGGTTCACCAGGCAGCGGTAGATTTGTTCATGCTCCGCCAGTGCGGCACTCCAGGTGGGCTGGCTTTCCAGGCGATTTCGCATGTGGCTGGCCAAGGGGCGCTGCCTTTCATCGAACAGGGTGCTGATCAAGGCGGTCAGCACTGAATTACCGGCCATCTCGGCAATGCGCACATGAAACTCGCGATCATGTGCCAACACATCCCGGCCTGCAGCGATGTCGGCCCGCATGCCCTCGATGCTTTCGCGCACGCGCGCGAGCCCTTCTGGGGTCGCATTCACACAGGCCAGCACAATCACCGAGCCTTCCACCACGCCTCGGGCCTGCATCAATTCCGCAGGGCTCTCACCCATCGGAATGGACAGGGCAGGGCGCCGCAACGCGCGGGCGCAAACATAGACGCCCGAGCCCATGCGGATCTCCACACTGCCTTCGATCTCGAGCGCGATCAAGGCTTCGCGAAGCGAAGGCCGTGACACCCCCAACTGCTGCGCCAGGTCTCTCTCAGGTGGCAAGCGGCTTCCTTCGCGGAAGTCGCCACTTTGGATCAGCACGCGCACTCGGTCTGCAATCTGCTGATACAGGCGCCGGGGTTCCAGGCTCTTCTCCAGGTCGTTCATGGGCATGTTCATGTGGAATTTGGTCTGTCCAGTTGGGCCCCTGATGTGGTCAGGCCACTTGGGCTGATATGGGAGTGTAAAGGCCATTCACGGCGCTACTCGCGTCGAAATGTGAGCAATATCGGGTATCCATGCGCAGTTGTTTGTTATTTCAGGGTTAACCCGGTAAGGCCAATTTTGATTTTGTATTCAAATTGGCCTTACCAAAAAAGAAAGGCCGGTGCTGCTCCTCAGCACCGCCAACACCACCTTGAACTACGCTTTCGATTTCTCTGCCCCGCTGGCCTACGCGCCAGACCTGCTGGCCGGTGCGTGGACCACCCTGACGCTGTCGCTGGCTTCCACCTTCTTCGGTTTCCTGCTGGGGGTTCTGTGCGCGATCGCCAACACCAAGGGAACCCGTTGGATGGCCCGCTGCGCAGGAGCCTACATCGAGGTGATCCGCAACACGCCATTGCTGGTCCAGGTCTTCATCGTCTATTTCGGCCTTTCGTCGCTGGGCTGGCCGGTGGGTGCCTTTACCGCCGCCACGGTGGCCTTGGTCGTCAATGTCGGTGCTTACACCAGCGAGATCGTGCGCGCCGGCATTGAGTCGATTCCAAAAGGCCAGTTGGAAGCCGCCGAATGCATCGGCTTGAGCCGTTGGCAAACCCTGCTGCACGTGGTGTTGCCCCCCGCCATCGAACGGGTGTACCCGGCGCTCACCAGCCAGTATGTGCTGTTGATGCTGGCCTCTTCGATCTGCTCCCAGATCTCGGCCGAAGAGCTGACCGCTGTGGCCAACCGCATTCAGTCGGACACCTACCGCTCGGTGGAGACCTACCTGATCGTGGCCGTGGCTTACCTGTTGATGTCGCTGCTGATGCGGGGGCTGTTCTGGTTGCTGGCCCGCCTCGCTTTCCCACGCCGTCGCCGCCTTGGCACCCCCCTCTGACCTTTCACGGAACCAGTCACGGAGCACGACATGGGCTTTCTCAATGCAGCGCACCTGCGCTTTCTGTTCGATGGTTTGTTGTGGACCGTGGGCCTGTCCTTGCTGGCCTTTGTCGGCGGCGGTCTGCTGGGCTTTGCCGTGGCGCTGGGCAGCTCTTATGGCCCGCGTTGGTCGCGCTTGCTGGTGTCGCTCTACATCAAGCTGATCCAGGGCACGCCGCTCCTGGTGCTGTTGCCGCTGGCCTACTTCGGCCTGCCGGCACTGGGCCTGGATGTGGCCCCGTTGGCGGCAGCGGCCCTGGCGTTGTCGATCTACGTGTCGGCCTACCTGGGCGAGATCTGGCGCGGTTGCATCGAGTCGGTCCCACGCACCCAGGCCGAGGCCGCCGAATGCCTGGCATTGCGCTGGCATCAGCGGGTCTGGCATGTGATCCTGCCACAGGCCATCAAGATCGCCACCCCGCCCACCGTGGGCTTCATGGTGCAGATCGTCAAGAACACCTCGCTGGCCTCGGCCATCGGCTTTGTCGAGCTGGCCCGGGCCGGCCAGATCATCAACAACTCCACCTTCGAGCCCTTCGTCATCTTCGTGATCGTTGCCGCGCTCTATTTCGTCCTGTGCTATCCGCTGTCGGTGCTGAGCCGTCGCCTCGAGAGGAAATTCCATGTCGCCCATCGTTGAGATCGACAACATCTCCAAGTGCTTTGGCAGCACGCGTGTGCTTGAAGGCGTGTCCTTCACCGTGCGAAAGGGCTCGGTGGTGGCCATCATCGGGCAAAGCGGCTCCGGCAAGAGCACGGCCTTGCGCTGCATCGACCGGCTTGAGACGGTGGACAGTGGTCACATCAAGGTCTGTGGTCACGACGTGACCGGTCCGGGGCTGGACCTGCACCAGCTGCGGCGCGATGTGGGCATCGTGTTCCAGAGCTACAACCTGTTCCCCCACCTCACGGTGCTGCAGAACATCATGCTGGCCCCGCGCCTGGTGCAAAAGGCCCGCAAGCCCCAGGCCCGCGACACCGCCATGGCCGTGCTCAACCAGGTGGGCCTGGCCGACAAGGCCGATCACTACCCCTCGCAGCTCTCGGGTGGGCAGCAGCAGCGGGTGGCCATCGCCCGCTCGCTGGCCATGTCGCCCCAGCTCATGTTGTTTGACGAGGTGACCTCGGCCCTCGACCCGCAACTCACCGGAGAGGTGCTGCGTGTGATGGAGCGCCTGGCCGCCGACGGCATGACCATGATCCTGGTCACCCACGAGATGGCCTTCGCCCGCAAGGTGGCCGACGAGGTCATCTTCATGCACCGCGGCCGCGTGTGGGAGCACGGGCCGGCCTCCATCCTCGATGCGCCCGCCACCACCGAGTTGCGCGATTTCGTCGGCAACGGCCTCTGAACTGCCTTCCCCCATTCATCCCAAGGAGACAAACCCATGAAAGCCCGTCGTTCCCTCTTGTTGCAAACCCTGCTGGCCTCGGCTGCGTTGCTGGCCCTGGGCCAGGCACCGGCCCATGCCGATCTGCTCAAGGACATCCGCGAGGCCAAGAAGATCCGCATCGCGCAGGACACGGGCTCGCCCCCTTATGGCTTCGTGGACGATGCCCTGAAGCCCGTGGGCTCCGACGTCGAGACCGCCCAACTGCTGGCCCAGGACCTGGGCGTGGCCCTCGAAATGGTGCAGACCACCAGCCCCAACCGCATCCCCTTCCTGCAGACCGGCAAGGCCGACATCGTGATCGCCTCGCTGTCCGTCACCCCCGAGCGTGAAAAGGTCATCGACTTCTCGGTGCCCTATGCCCAGATCCAGGCGGTGGTGGCAGGCCCCAAGGGCGCCGACATCAAGGGCTTTGACGACCTCAACGGCAAGCGCGTGGCCACCACCCGGGGCTCCAACAACGACAAGGTGGCCACCCAGGCCGCCAAGGGCGCCCAGATGGTGCGCTACGACGACGATGCCACCCTGGTCACCGCCACCGTCAGTGGCCAGGCCGACATCATCGCCACCTCGCCCGCCATCGTGAACACCGTGCTGGCCAAGGCCCCCCAGAAAGACCTGGCCATCAAGTTCGTGATGCAGACCGTGCCCCTGGGCATCGGCCTGCGCAAGAACGAGCCCGAACTCAAGGCCTGGCTCAACGACTGGATCAAGCGCAACACCGACAACGGCAAGCTGGGCGCCATCTACAAAAAGTACCACGGCGGCTGAGGCGCCCCCGCCCCTGTTGCCACACCCACGCCGTTTGCATCCCGCATTCCACCCACATCCACCCGACATCGAGATCCCGCCATGCTGACCGTCATTTGTGAAACCCCTGGAACCCTGCGCGCCCTGGAGCGCGACCGCCCCAGCCGCGGCGAGGGCGAGGTGCTGGTGCGCGTCAAGCGCGTGGGGGTGTGCGGCACCGACCTGCACATCTTCACCGGCAACCAGCCCTTCTTGCAGTACCCCCGTGTCATGGGGCATGAACTGTCCGGGGTGGTCGAAGAGGCCGTGCCCGGCGGCCGCCTGGCCGTGGGCGATGTGGTGTATGTGATGCCCTACCTGTCTTGCGGGCAGTGCGTGGCCTGCCGGCAGGGCAAGACCAACTGCTGCGTCAACATCCAGGTGCTGGGCGTGCACCGCGACGGCGCCTTCACCGAGTATCTGTCGCTGCCCGAAGCCTTTGTGCACAAGGCCGAGGGCGTCACGCTCGATCAGGCCGCCATGATCGAGTTCCTGGCCATCGGCGCCCATGCGGTGCGCCGGGGCCGGGTGCAAGCCGGCCAACGCGTGCTGGTGGTCGGGGCCGGGCCCATCGGCATGGCCGCCATGATCTTCGCCCGCCTGCGCGGCGCCGAAGTCACCGCCCTCGACGGCCGCCACGACCGGCTCGACTTCTGCCAGCGCGAGCTGGGCGTGGCGCGCACCGTGGCCTTGGGGGAGGGCGATGAGGCCCAACTGGCCGCCGCCACCCAAAACGAGTTCTTTGACCTGGTGTTCGATGCCACCGGCAACGCCCGGGCCATCGAGCGCGGCTTCGGCTTTGTGGCCCATGGGGGCCAATACGTGCTGATCTCGGTGGTGCGCGACACCATCAGCTTTTCCGACCCCGAGTTCCACAAGCGCGAAACCACCTTGCTGGGCAGCCGCAACGCCACCACCGAAGACTTCGAGACCGTGTTGAGCGCCATGCGCGCCGGCCAGGTGCCCACCGCCGCCCTCAACACCCACCGCATGGCCCTGGCCGATGTGCCGGCCGCCTTTGCCACCTTGCTCGACCCCAAGCAGGGCGTGGTCAAGGCCATCGTCGAAATCTGAGCCCCAAGCCGTACACGCCACCCTACACGCCATGGTCCAGCCCATTCTCCAGTTCGGCACCAGCCGTTTTCTGCAGGCCCACGTCGACCTGTTCATTGCCGAAGCCCTGGCCGGCGCCCCAGGCGCGGGGGACGCCCTGGGCGGCATCACCGTCGTGCAGACCACCGACCGCGCCGATGGGGCGGCGCGCATCGCCGCGTTGGCCGACGGCAAAGGCTACCCGGTGCGCGTGCGGGGGCTGGCCGGTGGCCAACGGGTCGACCGCCTCCAGCATTGCCTGGCCGTGCGCGACGCCTGGCACGCCAGCACCCACTGGCCCGCCTTGCGCCAGGCCGTGGCCCAGGGCGATGTGAAAGTGATCGTCTCCAACACCGGCGACCAGGGCTATGGGCTGAGCGCGCAGGATGGCCCCGCGCTGCTGGCCGCAGGCAGCCCCGCTCCGCAAAGCTTCCCGGCCAAACTGCTTGTGCTGCTGCACGGGCGCTGGCAACAGACCCCCAACAAAACGCTCACCTTGCTGCCTTGCGAGCTGGTGGAACGCAATGGCGAGGTGCTGCGCGACCTGGTCGGCCAACTGGCCCGCCAATGGGGCCTGCCCGAGGGCCTGCAACAGTGGCTGCAGGGCAGCCCCAGCGGGCTGGTCTGGGCCAACTCCCTGGTCGATCGCATCGTCTCCGAGGCCATCGAGCCCGTCGGCGCCGTGGCCGAGCCCTATGCCGTGTGGGTGGTCGAGCGCCAGGCCGGCCTGCAGCTGCCCTGCCGGCACCCGGCCATCGTGCTCACCGACGACCTGGCGGCGCACGAGCGGCTCAAGCTGTTCCTGCTCAACGCCGGCCACACCTTTCTGGCCGAGCGCTGGCTGCTCGACCAGCGCCCTGCAGCCGAGACCGTGCGCCAGGCCATGGCCGATGCCGCCCTGCGCACTGAGCTCGAGGCCTTGTGGCGCGACGAGATCCTGCCTGTGTTCCAGGCCCTGGGTGAAGGCCCCCAGGCCGAGGCCTACCTGCGCGATGTGCGCGAGCGCTTCGAAAACCCCTTTCTGGAGCACCGCATCGCCGACATCGCCCAGAACCACGCGGCCAAGAAGCAACGCCGCCTCGCCCCCATCGTGGCGCTGGCGGCCCAGCGTGCCCCTGGCTTGCTGCAGCCGCGTCTGCAGGCCGCACTGGCCACCCCGAATTGACGCGCCCCCAAACCGCCCCCACTCTGCGCCCTTCCATGACCACCGAACCCCACACCCCAGCGCCCGCCCTGCAACTGTCCGCCCTCGACAACGTCGCCGTGGCCCGCCAGGCCCTGGTGCCTGGGCAGGCCCTGGCGCTGGGCGCCGGCCCGGCCGTGCTCGTGCGCGAGCCCATTGCCTCCGGCCACAAGGTGGCCTTGCAGCCCATCGCCAAGGGCCAGCCGGTCTACAAATATGGGCAGCGCATCGGCCTGGCCAGTGCCGACATCGCGCCGGGCCAGCACGTGCATGTGCACAACCTGGCCATGGCCGGCAGCGAGGGCACCCAGCAGCCCGGCCAGGGCTACGTGCCCACCGTGCCGGCCGAGCAGGCCCTGGGCTTTGACGGCTACCTCCGCCCCGATGGCCGCGTGGGCACGCGCAACTACCTGGGCGTGATCGCCAGCGTCAACTGCTCGGCCACCGTGTGCCGTCACATTGCCGACGCCTTCAAGGGCGAGGCCCTGGCCGCCTACCCGCATGTCGATGGTGTGGTCGCCATCACCCATGGCAGCGGCTGCGGCATGGGCGATGGCGAAGGCCTGGCCCTGTTGCAACGCACCTTGCGCGGCTACGCCAACCACCCCAACTTTGCCGGCGTGCTGGTGATCGGCCTGGGCTGCGAGGTCAACCAGATCGCCCCCCTGGTCAGCGAGCTGGCGGCCCGCCCCGCAGGCCTGCTGGCCAGCCTCACCATCCAGGACGAAGGCGGCACCCGCGAGACCATTGCCGCCGGCAAGGCCCTGCTGCACACCATGCTGCAGCAGGCCAACCAGGCCCGGCGCCAACGTGTGCCGCTGTCGCATCTCACGGTCGGCCTGCAGTGCGGCGGCTCGGACGGCTACTCGGGCATCAGCGCCAACCCGGTGCTGGGGGCGGCGGTCGATCTGCTGGTACGCCACGGCGGGCGCGCCATCCTGTCCGAAACCCCCGAGATCTATGGCGCCGAGCATCTGCTCACCCACCGTGCCGCCAGCCCCGAGGTGGCCCAGCGCCTGATGCAGCGCGTGGCCTGGTGGGAGCGCTATGCCGCGCTGCACGGTGGCGACCTCAACAACAACCCCTCCCCCGGCAACAAGGCCGGCGGCATCACCACCATCCTTGAAAAATCGCTCGGCGCGGTGGCCAAGGCCGGCTCCACCGGCCTCATGGAGGTGCTCGAATACGCCCAGCCCGTGCAGGCCCAGGGCTTGGTGTTCATGGACACCCCGGGCTACGACCCGGTCTCGGCCACCGGCCAGGTGGCGGGCGGCGCCAACCTGATCTGCTTCACCACCGGGCGTGGCAGCACCTACGGCTGCAAGCCCACGCCCTCGCTCAAGCTGGCCTCCAACACCCCCATGTTCCAGCGCATGGTGCTCGACATGGACTTTGACTGCGGCGGTGTGGTCGACGGCCGCCAGACCGTGCTCGAAGCGGGCCAGCAGCTGTTTGCCCTCATGCTGGCCACCGCCTCGGGCCAACGCAGCAAAAGCGAGGACAACGGCCTGGGCGACAACGAGTTCCTGCCCTGGCAGTTGGGGGCGGTGATGTAGTGGGGGGCTCACGGCGTGTGGACTGCGCGTTTGTTCGCATGGACGCGCGTCTGTCGCAATTTGAGAAAACCTGGGGCGGTATCCAATTGTTTCAGGGCTTACCCCCATAGGCCCCTTGGGGGGGCGCTCTAACCTCATCGGCCATAACAACACCCAGATGGAGCCCCACGATGAGCGTTCAATTCAAGATCAACGGCAAGCCGGTCACGGCCCAGGCCGAGACCGACACCCCCTTGCTGTGGGTGATCCGTGACGAGCTGGGCCTGACCGGCACCAAATTCGGCTGCGGCGCCGCCCTGTGCGGCGCCTGCACCGTGCACGTCAATGGCCAGCCTGCCCGCTCCTGTCAGACCCCGCTGAGCGCCGTGGCCGGCAAGAACGTGGCCACCGTCGAAGGCCTGGCCAAAACCGCCAACCACCCGCTGCAGGTGGCCTGGATCAAGCACGAGGTGCCGCAGTGCGGCTACTGCCAGTCGGGCCAGCTCATGAGTGCGGCGGCCCTGCTGGCACGCAACAACAACCCCAGCGATGCCGACATCGACGCGGCCATGAGTGGCAACCTGTGCCGCTGCGGCACCTACAACCGCATGCGCGCCGCCATCAAGGATGCCGGCGCCATGATGCGCAACAAGGCCTGACCCCCGGGAGACCCACATGAACAACACCCCAACCGTCGCCAACACCTCCCGCCGGGCCTTCCTCAAGACCTCCACCGCCGCCACCGGGGGCCTGATCATGGGCGTCAGCCTGCCCCTGCTGGGCGCGGGCGCCGCCCAGGCGGCCGGCACCGTGCACACCCCGAACGCCTGGGTGCACATCGCCGATGACAACCGCATCACCCTGATGGTGGCCCGCTCCGAGATGGGGCAGGGCGTCTACACCTCCATGTCCATGCTGATTGCCGAAGAACTCAACGTCGGCCTCAAGCAAGTGCAGGTGGTGGCGGCACCGCCCGCTGCCGTCTATGTCAACGCCCTGCTGGGCGCCCAGATCACCGGCGGTTCCACCTCGGTGCGCGATGGCTGGGACAAGCTGCGCGTGGCCGGCGCCCAGGTGCGCCAGATGCTGCTGCAGGCCGCCGCCAATCAATGGGGGGTGGACGTGGCCAGCCTCAAGGCCGACCAAGGCATGGTCACCGGCCCGGGCGGCAAAAAGGCCAGCTACGGCCAACTGGCCGAAGCTGCCGCCAAGCTGCCCGTGCCCGACAAGCCCGCCCTCAAAGACCCGAAAGACTTCGTGCTGGTGGGCAAGCGCACCAAGCGCATCGACACCCCCGCCAAGGTCAATGGCACCGCCGAGTTCGGCATCGACGTCAAGCTGCCCGGCATGGTCTATGCCTCGCTGGCCCAGTGCCCGGTGATCGGCGGCAAGGTGGTCAGCTTTGATGCCGCCAAGGCCAAGAGCATGCCCGGCGTCATCGATGTGGTGCAGATCCCCGACGGCGTGGCCGTGGTGGCCGCCAGCTGGTGGCAGGCCAAAAAGGCGCGCGACACGGTCACCATCCAATGGGACGAAGGTGCCGGCGCCCAGCTCAGCAGCGAGGGCATGATCAACAGCACCCGCGCTGCCGCTGCCAGCGCCAAACCCATCGAGATCGCCAAGCCCCAGGGCGATGTGGCCGCCGCCCTCAAAGGCGCTGCCAAGGTGGTCGAGGCCGAGTACGTGCAGCCCCTGCAGGCCCACGTGCCGCTCGAGCCCATGAACTTCACGGCCCATGTCAATGGCGACACCATCCTGCTGGTGGGCCCAACCCAGTTCCAGCAAGGCGCGCAGGGGGCCGTGGCGGCCGCGCTGGGCGTCAAGCCCGAGGCCATCACCCTCAAGACCACCTACCTGGGCGGGGGCTTCGGCCGCCGGCTCGAGCTCGACTTCATCGTGCAGGCGGCGCAGATCTCCAAGGCCGTCAACAAGCCGGTCAAGCTGGTCTGGACGCGGGAGGACGACTTCACCCACGACTTCTACCGCCCCGTGGCCGTCAACCAGCTCAAGGCGGGCCTGGACGCCAGCGGCAAGCCCGTGGCCATGCACTTCAAGGTGGCTTCGCAGTCGGTCACCCAGCGCGCCTTCGGCCTGCCCGCCAACACGCTCGACCCCTTCATGGCCGAAGCCTCGGTGCCGGGCTACAACATCCCCAACACCCAGCACGACCTGGTCATCCACGATGCCGGTCTGCGCGTGGGCTACTGGCGCGCCGTCAGCCACAACATGAACGCCTTCGCCAACGAAAGCTTCATCGACGAGCTGGCCCTGGCCGCCGGGCAAGACCCCTACCGCTACCGCCTCAGCCTGCTCGAGGGCAAGCCCCGCTTTGCCAACGTGCTCAAGCTGGCCGCCGAGAAGGCCGGCTGGGGCCAGCCCCTGGCCAAGGGCCGGGCGCGCGGCATCGCCCTGATGGAGGGTTACGACACCTACATGGCCCAGGTGGCCGAGGTCAGCCTCAACGACGCGGGCGAGGTGCATGTGCACCGGGTCACCGTGGCGGTCGATCCGGGGCACATGGTCAACCCCGACACGGTCGAGGCCCAGATCCAGTCCAGCGTGGTGTTCGGCATGGGCGCGGCCCTCAAGCACCAGATCACCCTCGAGGCCGGGCGCGTGCAACAGACCAACTACAACACCTTCCAGCCGGTGCGCATGTTCGAGGCCCCCAAGGTCGACATCGTGCTAGTGCAAAGCCAGGAGAAGCCCGGCGGCATCGGCGAGCCCGCCACGGCGGTGGTCGGCCCCGCCATCGCCAACGCGGTGGCAGCCTTGACCGGCAAGCGCATCCGCCGCCTGCCCATCACGGCCGAGGCGCTCAAGCAGGCCTGACAGGCCTGGGCCTCTGTCCCAAGGTTCAGCCCAGGTCGGGGCTGAACCTTGGGGCCTTCTGCACGGCGGTCATTTGCACGACGGTCGTTTCGACGGATCGCCTCGTCAGAACGACAGTCCACCCCGGGGTACCGGGCGCTTTGTGCTCTGGCAACGGTGTCGCACCCCCCCTAGACTTTTTCTCATCGATCCACCCCTTTGAGAGCGAGTCCGCCATGTCCCATATCCTCCACACCCCTCTGCGCAGCGTCCTGGTCCTCGGGGCCGGCAAGGTCGGCAGCACCATCGCCGACATGGTGGCCGAGGCCCACCAAATCCCTGTCACCCTGGCCGACCAGCACCCCGCTATTCAGCCTGCCACCCAGCCCGACGATGCCCTGGTGCAGCACCTGCAGCTGGATGTGCGCAACCCAGCCGCCCTGGCCGCGGCCCTGGCGCAGCACCCGGTGGTGATCAATGCCTTGCCCTACTTTCTGGCCCAGACCGTCGCGCCCCAGGCGGCCCGGCTGGGTGTTCACTATTTCGACCTGACCGAAGACGTGGCCGCCACGCAGGCCATCCGCCAGTTGGCGGTGGGCGCCCGCAGCCTGCTCATGCCCCAGTGCGGCCTGGCCCCGGGCGTGATCGGCATGCTGGGCATGCAGCTGGCGGGTGGCTTCGACGAGCTGTTCGACCTGAACCTGCGCGTGGGCGCGCTCACCCGCCACGCCACCAACCGCCTGCGCTACAACTTCACCTGGAGCATCGACGGCGTCATCAACGAGTACTGCCAGCCTTGCGAGGCCATCGTGCAAGGCCAGCGCGTCATCACCCAGCCGCTGGAGGGGCTGGAGCAATTGCTGCTTGATGGCGACACCTACGAAGCCTTCAACACCTCGGGCGGGCTGGGCACCCTGTGCGAAACCCTGCACGGCCGGGTGCGCAACCTCAGCTACAAGACCCTGCGCTACCCGGGCCACCGCGACGCCATGGACTTTCTGCTGCACGACCTGCGCCTGGTCGAGCAGCGCGATCTGCTGCGCCAGGTGCTGGACCACGCCGTGCCGCACAGCCGCGACGATGTGGTCATCGTGCATGCCTCGGCCACCGGCCTGCGCCAGGGGCGTCTGGAGCAGCAGACCCGCCTCGCCCGGGTGCTGGGCGGCCCCCTGCGGGGCCGCCAGCGCACCGCCATCGAGCTCAGCACCGCTGCCGGCGTGGTCGGCGTGCTGGAGTTGCTGCAACGCGGCCAGTTGCCCAGCGCGGGCTTTGTCAGCCAGGAGCAGGTGCCCCTGCAGGCCCTGCTGGCCACCCGGGTCGGGCACCACTACGCGGGCTTGCGTGAGCAGGTCGGGCCTGGCCCGGATGTTGCATCGGTGCTTGGGTCCGCAGCGGGTTCCGCAGTGGGGGTGTCGGAGCGGCCTTCGGCCAAGGTGCTTGCCGTCCATGCCTGAATCTGCGCCGATCAGAACTTTTGCGATGGCATACTGAGCCGCGTCGGCGGCGCACTGCGGCGCGGCCTGGGGCCTTTGTGGCCCGCACAGACCAACAAAAGGGTTTTTTCAATGAGCAGCACGGTGGCCGTTCTGGGCGCTGGCATGGTGGGCGTGTCTTGCGCTCTGGAGCTTCAACGGCGTGGCCACCAGGTCACCCTGGTCGACCGCCTGGGCCCCGGGCGGGAAACCTCCTACGGCAATGCGGGCGTGTTGGCGCGCAGCTCGCTGATCCCCTTCAACAACCCCGGGCTGTGGGCCAGCCTGCCCACCCTGCTGAAGAACCGCACGGCCCAGTTCCGCTACAACCCCGCCTTCCTGGCACGCCATCCCGTCTGGGGGCTGGGCTTTCTGGCCCGGGCCCGCCAGGCCCCGTTCCAGCAGACCGCCGCCGCCCTCGATGCGCTGATCCGCCTCAGCCAGCCCGCGCACCGCCAATGGCTGGCCGAAGCCGGGCAAAGCCATCGCCTGCGCGAGAACGGCTGGATCTTTCTGTACCGCAGCCAGGCGGCCTTCGATGCCGGGCAATTCGGGCGCGATACCCTGGCCCAGTTCGGTGTGCAGACCGAGCCCCTGGATGCCGCTGCCTTGCACGCGCTGGAGCCGCACCTGCGCCCCCTGTTCCCCCGTGCCCTGTGGGTGCGCGATGCCGCCTCGGTCGACAGCCCCGGCGCGGTGACCGAAAGCTATGCCCGCCTGTTCAGCGCCCGCGGCGGGCGCCTGCTGCAGGCCCCGGTGCAGGGCCTGGCCCGCACGGGCCCCGACGGGGCCTGGCAGCTCGATCTGGGCGAGGCCGGCCCGCTGCTCGCCCAGCGCGTGGTGCTGGCGCTGGGCCCCTGGAGCAAAGGCTTTCTGCAGCAGCACCTGGGTCTGTCGGTGCCCATGGCCTTCGAGCGCGGCTACCACATGCACTACGCGGCCGAGGGCGAGGCCAGCCTGAGCCGGCCGGTGTACGACAGCGCGGGCGGCTATGTGCTCTCCCCCATGGCCCAGGGCCTGCGCCTGAGCACCGGGGTCGAGCTGACCGAGCTCGACGCCCCGCCCAATCTCACCCAACTGGACCTGGCCGAAACCGCAGCCCGCCAGGCCTTCGCGCTGGCGCAGCGCCTGGAAGCCCAGCCCTGGCTGGGCCGGCGCCCCACCTTGCCCGACAGCCGCCCCGCGATCGGTGCGGCACCCGGTCAGCCCGGCCTGTGGCTGGCCTTCGGCCACCAGCACATCGGCTTCAGCACCGGGCCCGGCACCGCTTTGCTGCTGGGTGCCTTGATGGATGGCGAGGCCCCCCCGGTGCCGGCCGCACCATTCCGTCCGGAGCGCTTCGTGCGCTGATGCACCATGGACGTCAAACTCGACGACACCGACCGCCACCTGCTGAGCCTGTTGCAGGCCAATGCCCGCGAGCCCGTGGCCAACCTGGCCCGCAAGCTCAAGATCGCCCGCACCACCGTGGCCGCCCGCATCGCCCGCCTGGAGCGCGAGGGCGTGGTGGCCGGCTACGGCGTGCGCCTGGGCCAGCCGCTGGAGCAGGCCGCCGTGCGCGCCTGGTGCGGCCTCAGCGCCAATGCCAAGCAGGCCACCGCCGTGGTGCAGGCGCTGGAGCGCCTGCCCGAAGTGGAAGAGCTGTGCGCCGTCAGCGGCGCCTTCGACTACCTGGCCTTGTTGCGTTGCGCCACCCCGGAGCAGCTGGACCGCCTGCTGGACCAACTGGGCCAGATCGAGGGCATCCACCAGACGCACACCTCGCTCATCCTCAGCCGCAAGATCGACCGGCGCAGCACGGTGCCAGGCCCCGGCTGACACCTCAGGCAAACACCGCGCGCGTCACCGCCAGCAGCTCCTGGGTCACAAAGCGCACCAGCGGGTCGGAGGCGTCACGCCGGTGCGTCACCATCGAGATCGGCAGCACCAGGGCGCGCCAGGGCAGGGGCACGATCCGCAGATCGGCGTGGCTGCCGAACAGCCGCGTCAGCATGTCGGGCAGCACCGCCACCAGCGGGCTTTGCTTGACCACGAAGGGGATCGACAGCGGGTTGGCCGTGTGCGCCACCACCTGCCGTTTCAGCCCCTGCTGCTGAAACACCTTGTCCACCAGGCCCGGGCCATCACCCGCGTAGCTGGTGTGGATGTGGGGCAGCCGGGCCAGATCGGCGGGCCGGGGCCGGGCCGGCACCTTCAGCAGCGCAGGGTTGTACACGCAGCCAAAGCCCGAGCGGAACAGCAGCACCGGCTCGTGCACGCTGCGCAGCCGGGGGAAATGCCCCAGCGCCATGCGGATCTCGCCCGCGTCCAGTTGCTCCAGCTGTTGCCAGGCCGGCACCGGCCGCACCGACAGGCTCAGGCCCGGGGCTTTTTGCCGCAATGCCGCCACCAGGCCGGGCAGCAGCAGGGCCTCCAGCGGGTCGTTCAGGCACAGGTCAAAACGCTCCTGCACGCGCTGCGGGTCAAAGGCCGTCTCACTCAGCGTCATCGCCTGGGCCTCGGCCAGCCATTGGCGCACCCGCGGCGCCAGGGCCTGGGCCCGGGCGGTGGGCACCATGGCGGCCCCTTCGCGGTACAGGATGTCGTCGCCCAGCCACTCGCGCAGGCGCGCCAGGGCGTGGCTCATGGCCGGCTGGCCCACGCACAGGCGGGCCGCGGCGCGGGTCACGCTGCGCTCGGCCACCAGGGCATCCAGGGCCACCAACAGGTTCAGGTCCAGGCGACGCAGGGCGGTGTGATCAAAATCAGCCATGTTGATGTTGTGCATCAGAACAATCGATTGGCCTGATTGTGCAGGTCTGGGCAAACTCCGCCCTGGGCACTGTTGTCCAGCCCTCTGTTTCTCCGCTTTTTGCCCGAGTCTGTCGCCCATGTCTGTTGTGTCTGTCCCTGCCTTCCAGGCCCCCCGTGAGCGCCCCTCCACCGCGGCGCAGCTGCTGGCGCTGGCCGCCGTCACCAGCGTGGAGTTTCTCGAGAACGGCCTGGTGCTGTTCGGCGCCGGGCCCATCATGGCCGGGGCCGGGGTGTCGGCCTCGGCCTTTGCGCTGGTGTATGCCGCCTACGGCGCCGCAGCCGTCTTCATGCTCTACAAGCACCAATGGCTGGTCGAGCGCCTGGGCTACCGCCGCTTTGTCGCCCTGTCCCTGCTCGTCTTCGGTCTGGGCTCGGGGGTCTGTGCCACCAGCCCGGCCGATGGCAGCGTGCTGCAACTGGCCCTGGGGCGACTGCTGCAGGGCCTGGGGGGCTCCACCTTCTTCGTGGCCGGGCGCATGCTGATCAACGAGCTGCCGCCCGAGCGGCGCTTCCAGGGCCTGCTGACCTTTGTCTGTGCCCTGCTGGGCGGCACCGCGCTGGCGCCCCTGCTGGCCGCAGCCCTGCTGGGACTGGGGGGCTGGCGCGCGCTGTTCTGGTTCGGGCTGGTCTGGGCCGCGCTGGTCGGCTGGTCGGCCCGGGGCTGCCTGCCGGCCCAGCGCAGCGCGCCCCATGAGCGCTCGCAAGAGCATTGGGGCTGGCTGCTGGTCGTGCTGGCCGGGGTGTGCGGCCTGCAGTGGGTGATTCAGCAGATCCCGGTGCAGCAGGCGGGTGCGCTGTCTGGGCGCTGGCTGGCCGTGGCCGGGGTGTCCACGGGGGTGCTCAGCCTGTTTGCCTGGCGCCAATGGGGGCGCGAGCGCCCCCTGATCAACTACCGCGGCCTGGTGCAACAGCGTTACCTGGTGGGCCTGGTGTTCTATGCCCTGGGCTACTTCTTGGCCGGCGCCATGGGCTTGCTCCTGCCCTGGATGCTGCACCAGGAGCTGGGCTTTTCCTTGCTGGCCACGGCCCTGTGGACATCGCTGGGGCTGTGCAGCAGCGTCGGCATGGCCTTGGCTCACATCTTTGTGGCCCGGCGCTGGCCACGCCACCAGGGCTTCATGCTGTCGGGGGTGCTGCTGCAGGCATTGGCCTGCCTGCTGCTGTCCCAGGTGCAGGGGGGTAGCCAGGGCCCGGCCTGGAGCGTGCTGGCGCTGTGTCTGGGCACGGTGTTGAGCGGCCTGTCGCTGCCCTTGTTCATCGGCCCGGTGGCCCAGGGCACGTTTCTGGAGCTGCCCCCGGCGGTGTTCTCGCACGGCTACCAGGTCAAGAACATCGTGCGTCAGCTCAGCCTGTCTTTCAGCGTGGCGCTGCTCACGGGTTTGCTGCACCAGCTGGGTGAAGGCCACCTGGCCGGCCTGGCGGGCGCTGTGCAGGGCCTGGGGGCCTGGCTGGGCACGCCGGTGGCCCAGCCGGCGGCCTGCGTCTTCCTGCTGCTGGCCTTTCTGTCCCTGCCGCTGGCCCTGGCCGTGCTGCTGCAGCGCGTGTTCCGCTGAGCCGGTAGGGCAGGGCGCGCAACCCGGGCATTTACGACATTTTTGCGCCCGGCCTGCCAGCTTCATCGGCATTTTTACGCGCCCTTTTTTAAGCTCATCCCCGAGTGCCAAGCCCCCGCGGCACGTCGGAACACACGCATGAGCCTGTTCGCTTTTCTGTTGTCACCCTTGCGCATGGCCCGCCCGCTGACTGCCGGCCCGCGCACGGCGGCTGCCGGGCATCGCCCACCGGCTGCCCCGGCCCCCCGCGCGTTGGAAAGAATGCGCGTCACCGTGGCGGCCTGCGAGGCGGCCCAGGCGCACCAGGCCGTGGCCACCTGCCCGAACAGTCGCATCGAATGCTGCCTGCCCTGGCCCGCCGATGCCCGCGTGCAGCTGCACATCAGCCACCCGGCCGGGCAGGCGGCCGCCTTGCGGCGCTGCCTTCAGCGCGCGGTGCCCAGTTGCGACTGGGGCTCGCTCAATCCTCCGCTTAACCCGCCGCTTAACCCGCCGCTCAATCCTCCCTTGGCCCGGCACCGCTGAGGGCTCTGCCCCCGGTGCCAGAGCGTGCTCAGTGCTTGCACTGCAGCCACCAGGCGTTTGCGCGGCCGCCTGCCGATGACCCCTAGCCGTGCACAACCTCCATCGCCATCACCGGATGGCACCCCTTCGATGATCAAGACAAGCCACGTTCTGGCGCCTCTGGCGCTCACCCTGTTTTGCAGCGCCGCCCTGGCGCAGGCCAGCGGCGAACCCGCTGCGGCCCAAGCTTCGGCACCCACCCTCACCGGCAACCTGAGCCTGGTGTCGGACTACCGTTTCCGGGGCATTTCCCAAAGCTGGGGCCAGCCGGCCGTGCAAGGGGGCTTTGACTACACCCATGCCAGCGGCTGGTACCTGGGCAACTGGAACTCCAGCGTGTCGTCCAACAGCTACAACAACGGGGCCAGCCTGGAGGTCGACCTCTATGGCGGTTACCGCTTTGATCTGGCGCCCGAATGGGGCGCCGACCTGGGTCTGCTGCACTACCTCTACCCCAGCGCGCGCATGAACAGTGCGCCGGCCCAGCCCACCGCCAACGCCTATGACAACACCGAGCTGTATGCCGGCCTCAGCCATGGCCCTTTCAGCGCCAAGCTCTCGTATGCCGTGAGCGACTATTTCGGCCTCAAGGGTGACACCGCCGCCTATGCCTACTGGAGCGCCCTGCCCAACCGCGGTGGCTCGCGTGGCAGCACCTACCTCGACCTCAACTACAACCTGGATCTGGGCGACCAACTCACCCTGGGTCTGCACCTGGGGCACACCTCGGTGCGCCATTACGGCGAGCTGTCCTACACCGACTACAAAATCGGCCTCGCCAAGGACTGGCACGGCCTGAACCTCGGGGCTGCGCTGGTGGGCAGCAACGCAGCCACCGCTTATTACCAGGCTGGCAATTCGGCGGGCGGCGACGCCAGAAAGCTGGGCCGCCCCAGCGTCGTGCTCTCGCTGGGCAAGACCTTCTGAACGTCGACATCACGTCGTCATTTGGCGCTGCGCTTCGGGTCTGAGGCGCGGTGGCCCTTGGGTTCCGGGCAGGCTGTCGCAGGTCGCCAGATTCACGCACGCGCAACTGCCGGGGGCAGCGGCGTCCTGCCCCGGGGCCTTGGCGGCTTGCGCCGCTCGATCCGTTCAGTTCAGCTCGCCGGTTCCAGGCTGGGTTGCGGGTTCAAGGCCTGCCTGGCGGCCTGCACATCGGGCCAGTGGGGCGGCGCGTCGACCCGGGCCAGCGCCTGGCTCAGTCCGGCCTGGGCCTCGGCCTGTCGGTCGGTGCCTTGCCACAGCCGGGCCAGCGCGGTGGCGCAGCGCAAGGCCAGCAGGTAGGCGCCCTGGGCCTGGGCCTGTTGCCAGCCTTGCTGGTACAGACCGGCGGCCTCGCTGGCGTGGCTGGGGTGCGGCTGCAGCAGCAGCGCATCGCCTTGCAGCCGCAGAAAGTCGGCCACCAGGTGCAGGTCGTGGTTGGCCTGGGCGCGTGTCAGCGCATCCCGGGTCACGGCCAGGGCCTCTTCGCTGCGCCCCAGGCGCAGCAAGGCATCGGCCAGGATGTGCATGAAGGTCAGCTCGATGATGCGAAACGCCTGCCGGGCCCCGGCCACGCCCTGGTGCAGGGTGTCCAGGCCGCGGTCGTCGCCCTGGGTGGCCAGGGTCCAGCCCAGCACCGTGGCGCCGCCGGCCTGCCACAGCAGCAGCTGGTGGCGTTGGCCGTGGGCCAGCAACTCGTGGCTGAGCGCCGCAGCCCCCTCCAGGTCACCGAGGTGGCGGTGCAGCACCGCGGCGCAACCCAGCGCGTAGCCCAGGCTGTGGGCGTGGTCGAGTCGGCGTGCATATTGCACGTTCTCCTGCGCCAGGGCGCGGGCGGCCTCCAGCCGGCCCTGCAGCCAGCAGACCCAGCTCAGCAGGGCGCGCGCGGCCACGCCGATGTCTTCGCCAAAGCGGCGCACCAGGGTGCTGCCCGACACCTGGCGGCTCAGGGCCACGGCGGCCTCCAGGTGCGCCTGGGCCTGCACCAGTTCGCCCAGCCACAAGGTGTTGTTGCCATAGGCATAGGCCACGGCCAACTGGGTGGCGGCGTCCGGGCTGGCGCCGGCCTGGTCGCGCAGGCGGTCGGCAAACTCCAGTGGGTGCTCGTCGGCGCTGCTGCGGCCCACCATCCACAGGCCCCACATCAGGGGGAAGCGGTCCTGCTCGGGCGGGGCCAGGGCGCTCAGGGCCCAGGCCTGCATGAAGCAGGTCTTGGCGGCCTCAGATCCATAGCCTTCGGTGGCCACCAGCAGGGTGCCCAGGGCCACCTGCAGGTCCAGTTCGGTGCGCACCCGGTAGGCTTCGGTGGGCGGCAGGGCCTGCAAGGCCGCCAGCCCGGCCTGGAAGTCGTGCAAGGCCTCGGCATGGGCCGAACGGGCGGCCGCCTGGCGGCCCGCCGCCAGCCAGGCCTGGGCGGCGCCCGGGTCGGTGGCCTCGCTCAGGTGGTGGGCCAGGATTTCGGGGTGGGCCTGCAGGCGCTCGGCAAAGTGGGTGCGCAGCACCTGGGCCAGCCGGGCGTGGATGGCCCGGCGCTCGGCCTGCGGCAGCGACTGGTAGGCCGCATCGCGCACCAGTGCATGCTTGAAATGGTAGGCCCCGCTGCGCTGGCGGCGCAGCAGGCCGGAGCGCAGCAAGGCCTCCAGGCCGGCCGCCACTTGCTCGGCGGGCTCACCCAGGGCCAGCAGCAGGCTGTCGCTGAAGTCGCGCCCGATGGCCGCTGCCAACTGGGCGATGCGTTTGGCCGGGCCCAGGCTGTCGAGCCGGGCGGCCAGCACATCCCACAGCGAGTCGGGCACCTGTTCACTCAGGCCCGCCAGCCAGGCGCGGGTCAGCTCTTCCACAAACAGGGGTACGCCATCGGCCCGGCTCACGATGGCGGCCTGCCAGGCTTCGCTGAGGGCCTGGGGTTCGGCCAGGGTTTGCGCCAGTTCACGGGCGGCATGGGTGGACAGCGGGCCCAGGCTCAGCTCGCCCATGCCGCTGTGGGCCAGGGCGGGTGGCAGGGCTTGGCGCGAGGTGGCCAGCAGCAGCACGGGACCCCCCTGGCCCAGCAGGCGGGCCAGGGTTTCCAGGGTGGCCGGGTCGGCCCAATGCAGGTCTTCCACCCACAGCAACAGCGCCTGGCCCCGCCCCAGGCGGGCCATCAACTCGCACAACAGGGCCTGCTCGTGGCGTTTGCGCTCGGCGGGGTGGGGGTCGTCCTGGCCCGCCCCGTCCTGGGGCAGGGGCCGGTTGTCCAACAGCCCGAGCAGGCGCCCGAGGTGGTCTGGCTGGTTCAGGCCCAGCGCAGCCAAGGCCGTGCCCAGGCGGGGCTCGCTCACCGTGGTGCCGTCAGTGTCCAGCCCCAGCCAGTGGGGCACGCTTTCGAGCAGCGCGAAATACGGGGTGTGGGCCGATTCGGCCTGGCAGCGCAGCGTGAGCACGGTGGCGCCTTCGTACTGCACCTGGCGGGCCAGGGTGGCCGCCAGGCGTGATTTGCCCAGGCCGGGTTCGGCACGCAGCAGCAGGCCGGCGGCCTGGCCGCTCTGGGCCACCTGGTGCCACAGCGCGCCCAGCTGCGCCAGTTCGCTCTGCCTGCCCAGCAGCCGGGGTGGGTGGGGCTCGGTCTCGTTGCGGGCCTGGGGTGCGGGCTGTCGGGCCAGCAGCAGCGCGTGCGAGGCCTTGTCCGGGCCTTCGCCCAGGCTCAGCTGGTAATGGCCGTGCAGGCGCCGGTGCAGGCTTTGCCCCAGCACCAGGCCTCGGGCAGGGGCCTGCCAGGCCAGCCGGCGGGCTTCGCGGGCCAGGGTGCCGGTCTCATCGGGCCGGTTGGCCTCACTGCTGTCATGGCTCCAGCCGGCATGCAGGCCCACCCGCCAGCTCAGCGCGGCAAAAGGCTGCAGCGCCGCGGCCAGGTCGAGCGCGGCCTCGGCGGCCTCGCGCGGCGCCTGCTCGCGTGCCACAGGGTGGCCAAAGTAGGCCAGCAGTTCGGCCCGTTCGGCCAGGGCCACGTGGGCACCTCGGGTCTGCAGGCTGGCCACCGCACCGGCCAAGGCCTGCTGAAGCAGGGTGGGGGCGTCTTCGCCGGGGTTGATCAGGTCCAGCTCGGCCACCAGGGCCACCAGGCGGCGGCGCTCCAGCCTGGGCGGCCGCTCCGTGCCGGTGGGGGCCTGGCATTGGCGCTGTATCTGGTCGGCCAGCTGCAGCGTCTGCGGGCTGGGGCGCACGCCCAGCTCCTGTTCCAGCTGGCGCTCGAAGGTGTCAAAGTGGGCCAGGGCCGCCTCGGGGCTGTGGCGGGCCAGCAGCCGCATGCAGCTGCGTTGCAGTGATTCGCGCCAGGGCTCCAGCTCGATGGCACGCCGGGCATGCTGCAGGGCCCGCGCGGTTTCGTGGCGCTGTTCGTGGTGGGTGATCAACTCTTCCAGCAAGGCCAGGGCCTGCCGGTGCAGCGCATCGCGGCGCGCCTGCAGCCAAGCCTCGAACTCCGGCGCATCGGGCAGGCTCAGTCCGCTCAGCAGCGGGCCACGGTACAGCGCCAGGCGCTGCTCCAGTCGTTGTGCCAGTTCTTCCGGGCTGATCAACACCACCGTCGGGCTGCGTTCGAACGCCGGCACATCAAATGCCATCGACGCCGGGCCGCTCAGGCGCAGGGCGCGCGGGCCGCCACTGACCCATTCGCCCCCGGCCGGGCCCAGGCAGCGGCGCAGATCGAACACGCAGCGGCGCAGGTTGGCCCGGGCCTGCTCGGCTTGCAGGTCGGGCCACAGCAACTGGGCCAGGGCCTCACGCGTGTGCTCGCCTGGCTCCAGTGCCAGGTAGGCCAGCAGGGCGCGCACCTTGTCATAGGGGAAAGCGAGCGCCGGCCCCTCGTTGAGGCGAACCTCGAACGGACCGAAAAAACGCAAAGACAGGCCTGCCCCGCCAGCACTTGATGTGAAAAATGTCACCGTTCAACAAGCCGCCGCAGGGGCCGATGCTTGACTGATTGTTAAAAAATGATTCTAGATGGACGGTCAATCCACTCTTGAAGTGCTCGGAATTTTGTTACCAAAAGACACAAGCGGGCCGGGTGTTCGGCCCCGAAAACCTCACCGGGCCAGCGACTGCTTCAGGAACTCCACAAAAGCCCGCACCCGGCTGGCCGATTGGTGGCGCTGCGGGTACACCGCGTAGATGTCAGCGTCCGGCGTGCCATAGCCCGGCAGCACCTGCACCAGGCGGCCGCTCTTCAGGTAGCGCTCGATGTCCCACTCGGCCCGCATCAGGATGCCGTGCCCATCCAGCGCCCAGTTGACGGCGATCTCACCGTCGTTGGTGCTCAGGGTGCCACGGGTCTTGATCGCTTCGGCGCGACCTTGCCGCCCCCGCAGCGGGCTCAGGCGCCACAGGCCATAGGCCTCTTCGCCCTGGCGGATGCCGATGCAGTTGTGTCTGATCAGGTCGTTGGGCACCTTGGGGGTGCCGAACTGCTTCAGGTAGGCCGGGGCTGCGCACAGCAGGCGCCGGTTGGGGGCGATGCGCTGGGCGATCACACGCGCATCGGGCGGGGCACCGAAGCGGATGCAGACGTCGTAGCTGTCGTCGCTCAGGGGCGGTGGGTTCACCGACAGCTGCAGCTGCACCTCCACCTTGGGGTAGGCGCGGGCGAAGCGGGAGATGATGGGCGCGATGTGGCTGCGCCCGAAGCCCAAGGTGGCGTTCACGCGCAGCAGGCCGCTCGGGGTGGCGCGCGAGACGCCCAGCAGCTCGGCCATGTCGTCGATCTGGCCCAGGATGCGGCGCGCATGGGCCAGGTACAGCTCGCCCTCGGGCGTCAGGCTCATGCGGCGCGTGCTGCGGTTGACCAGCAGCACCCCCAGGCGGGCCTCGATCTGGGCCAGGTGCTTGCTCACCGCCGGGGTGGTCACGCCCAGCTCGCGGCCTGCCGCGCTCAGGCTGCCGGCACTGGCCAGCACCGAGAAAAACCCCAGGTCGGCGGGTTGGATGAGCTCGGACATGACGTGATTGTTGAATTCAAGTAAACAGTGGTTTCACTATAGCGGCGCGCCGCGGGGCCCGGGCCTGCCTACAGTGGCAGCACTCAATTTCTGTCGGAGACAACAAGCCATGAAGACCTACGCGATCGCAACCATCCCGGGCGACGGCATCGGCAAGGAAGTGGTGCCCGCAGGGCAGGTGGTGATGCAGGCCCTGGCGGCCTCCAGCACGGGCTTTCGATTCGAGTTCGAGAACTTCGACTGGGGTGGCGACCACTACCGCCGCCACGGCGTGATGATGCCCGCCGATGGCCTGGAGGCGCTGCGCCGCAAGGACGCCATCCTGTTCGGCTCGGCCGGTGACCCCGACATCCCCGATCACATCACCTTGTGGGGCCTGCGCCTGAAGATCTGCCAGGGCTTTGACCAATACGCCAACGTGCGGCCCACCCGCATCCTGCCCGGCATCGATGCACCGCTCAAGCGCTGCCGCCCCGAAGACCTGAACTGGGTCATCGTGCGCGAGAACTCCGAGGGCGAGTACTCGGGCGTGGGCGGGCGGGTGCACCAGGGCCACCCGATCGAGGCCGCCACCGATGTGACCATGATGACCCGGGTGGGCGTGGAGCGCATCATGCGCTTTGCCTTCCGCCTGGCGCAGTCGCGCCCCCGCAAGCTGCTGACCGTGGTCACCAAGAGCAATGCCCAGCGCCACGCCATGGTGATGTGGGACGAGATCGCCGCCCAGGTGGCGCTCGAGTTCCCCGATGTGAAGTGGGACAAGGAGATCGTCGACGCCGCCACTGCCCGCATGGTGAACCGCCCGGCCACGCTCGATACCCTGGTCGCCACCAACCTGCATGCCGACATCCTCAGCGACCTGGCCGCCGCCCTGGCCGGCAGCCTGGGCATTGCGCCCACCGGCAACATCGACCCCGAGCGCCGCTACCCCTCGATGTTCGAGCCCATCCATGGCTCGGCCTTCGACATCATGGGCAAGGGCCTGGCCAACCCGGTCGGCACCTTCTGGTCGGTGGTCATGCTGCTGGAGCACCTGGGCGAGCACGAGGCGGCACGCCGTCTGATGGCCGCCATCGAGGCCGTCACCGCCAACCCGGCCCTGCACACCGGCGACCTGGGCGGTCAGGCCACCACCCGCCAGGTGACCGAGGCGGTGTGCGCCCACCTGGGCGCCCCCGCCCACTGAACCCAGCGAGCTGAGAGCCTGCCCTGGCGCCTTGCCGCAGGGCGGGTCAGGCCGCCGCATGGGGCCTCAAAAATACAAGGAGACAGACATGACTTCACAGAGACTGGGGGCTGCCGTGCCAAGCCGGCGGCGGGTGTTGCAAGCCGCCATGGCTGCGATCACCGCCATCACCGCCATCACCCCCTTCACCGGGGCGCAGGCCCAGCAGACCTGGCCCTTCAAGCCGGTGACCCTGGTGGTGCCCTTCCCACCGGGCGGCACCACCGACGTGCTGGCGCGCGCGCTGGGCACCGCCCTGGGCAAAAGCCTGGGCCAGCCCGTGATCATCGACAACCGCCCGGGGGCGGGCGCCACCATCGGCGCCGACTACGTGGCCAAATCCAAGCCCGATGGCTACACCCTGCTGATGGGGGCGGTGCACCACACCATTGCCACCAGCGTCTACAAAAAGCTGCCCTACGACTTCCAGAAAGACTTTGCGCCCATCACCACCGTGGCGGTGGTGCCCAATGTGCTGGTGGTCAACAACAGCACGCCGGTGCGCAACGTGGCCGAGTTGGTGGCCCTGCTCAAGGCCCAGCCCGACAAGGGAACCTACGGTTCCAACGGCAATGGCACGGCCCAGCACCTGATCGGCACCCAGTTCCAGAACAGCACGGGCGTGGCGCTGACCCACGTCCCCTACAAAGGCAGCGGCCCGCTGGCCACCGACTTGCTGGGCGGCCAGATCCTGATGTCCTTCGACACCATCACCCCGGTACTGCAGCACATCCGCAGCCACAAGCTGCGTGCCCTGGCGGTCACCACCGCCACGCGCTCGCCCGCGCTGCCCGAGGTGCCCACGCTGGACGAGGCCGGCCTCAAGGGCTTCAACATCGGCACCTGGTTCGGCGTGCTGGCGCCGGCGGGCACGCCGCGCGACATCGTGGCGCGCCTCAACACCGAGATGGTCAAGGTGATCCAGTCACCCGAGTTCATCAAGCGCATGGACGACATCGGCGCCCAGCCCGTGGGCGACAAACCCGAGGACATGGCCCGCACCCTCAAGACCGAGACCGAGCGCTTTGCCGAGTTGGTCCGGGTGGGCAAGGTGGTCATGGAGTGAGCGTGGCAGCCGGCCGAGCCGGGGCGCTATCCCGAGTGCCACACGGGTGATCTGTACGGCTTCTATAGTGCCGTCATGACGCTCCCCCACCGCTCCAACGCCCCCTCGCTTTCCGACCCCGCGACCCTGGTTAGGCCTGTACCCACGCGCCGGCTGTGGCTGCTGTCCGCCCCCGCCCTGGCACTGGGGGCCTGGGCCCTGAGCCCGCGCCGGGCCCAGGCCCAGATGGCTGCAGGCCTGCTCGAAGAATCCGACCCAGGCGCCCAAGGCCTGGCCTACCGGGCCGATGCGACCAAGGTAGACCCGGCCAAGAACCCCAGTTACAAACCCGGGCAGACCTGTGCCAGCTGCTCGCTCTACGCGGGCGAGGCGGGCCGGCCGCAGGGCGGCTGTGCCTTGTTCTATGGCAAGGAGGTGGCGGCTGCGGGCTGGTGCAATGCCTGGGAGCGCAAGGCCGGCTGAGGCCGCCGGCGAGGGGTGGCGAGGGTGGCGAGGCGTGGCGCTCAGCGCCCGTTGCGCACCAGGCGCACCGGCAGCTGTGATTTCTTGGCCACCTCGCCATTCATCTCGCCCGTGCCCAGGTCCACCGACCAGCCCTGCAGAAAGCTGAGCCGGTTCACCGATTCGCCCGAAACCCCGCGGGCGATGTTGTCATAGCGGTAGGCGTTCACGCTCTGGCCATTGGTGCGCGTGGTGGACGACCAGTGCCAGCCCAGGGGCGCATCCGGAAACAGCTTGGGGTCCAGGCCCTCGTCCTGGCGGTTGAGCCTGACCAGGCGCTGCAACTCCTTGGCCGTGGGCAGGCGCCAGGCCAGGCCGCTGTCGCGCTGGCGCTCGCTGGCGCGTTGCATGGCCTCGGCCCGGGTCAGCAGCACAGGGCGGTCCAGGCAATGCTTGCCGCTCCAGCGCATGCCCTCGGCGCAGCGCGCCCAGATCAGGCCAGAGGCTGTTTCCTGCACCTCGTCGCTGTTCGGATCACGGGCCTGCAGCGCGGCAGGCTCGGGCGATGCGGCCAGGGCGCAAACGGCCCCACCGAGCAGCAGAACAAACACCAATGAGCGGGGCAGGGCAGAGATCATGATTTGGATTGTGCCCAGGCTCTTTGCGCCTCGGCTTGCGTTTCTTCAAATGGCTTGCACATTTGCTCGGCACAATGAATTGGCACAGGTCCCCCGCAGGGGCGGCCAGTTGCATGACAGTTCAAGGAATGGTTTCATGATCAAGGTTTCGCGGGAGTGGGCCACGCCCCTCACCATCGGGGTGTTTGTGTTGATGGGGGTCACCGGCCTGCTGATGTTCTTCCACTGGGACAACAGCCTGCAGAAGACCCTGCACGAATGGGTGGGCTGGGGCATGGTGGCGGCTGTGGTGGTGCATGCGCTGGCCAACTGGCTGGGCTTCAAGCGCTACTTCAAACCGGGCCCGGCCCTGTGGGTGATGGCGCTGTTCGCCCTGGTGGTGGCCGGCTCTTTCGTGCCCTGGCCGGGTGGCGCCAAGAAGGGCCCCTCCACCCCGGGCCTGGCCCTCCAGGCCGTGTCGGGCGCGCCCATCCGCCTGCTGGCACCCCTGTACGGCAAGACGCCTGAGCAGGCCCGCCAGGCCCTGACAGCGGCCGGCATCACGCTGCCCGACGACGAGGCCACGCTGGCCAGTGCCCTGGGCAAGGACCGCGAGCGCCTGGGTGTGGCGCTCAAGGCGCTGGCGCAAGGTGGCGCAGGCGCGCCGCGTTGACATGAGGGCTGATGTGAAGGCCGATATGACGGCTGATAAGAGGGCAGATCTCCCCTGATATCCGGCTTTCTCGATCCGCTGCGGCAGTTAGTGTCGGGTGGGTCATGAACATCAACACCGCCTACCTCAGCTCGCTCCTGGGTTCTTCGGCCTCCACGGGGTCCGGGTCTCAGGCCACGCAAGCAACGGGCGCCCTGGCCGCGGCCTCGGCAGCGCTGTCCAAGACGGCCACCCGCATCCAGGCCGATGCCACCGCCACCACGGCGCAACTGTCGTCGTTCGGCCAGCTCAAGTCGGCCTTGGCCAGCAGCCAGACCGCCGCGCAGGCTTTGTCCAAGCTGTCATCGACTTCGTCCGCCACCGATGTGACCCAGGCCATGGGCGACTTTTTCAACGCCTTCAATGCGGCGGTGAAGGCCGCCAAGACCACGGCCGCCGTGCCCGGCTCGGCGCAGGCCGCGCAAGCGGCGGGGCGGGTGGGTCGTGACCTCGATGGCGCCTTGACCGGGGGCGTGGCCAACCAGAACGCCATGAGCAAGCTGGGCTTGTCGGTACAAGCCGACGGCACCCTGAAGCAGGACGCCAGCAAGTTTGCCGCGGCACTGGCCAAAGACCCCGCAGGGGTGGCGGCGGCGCTGGCCCAGCTGGGCCAGCAGGTTCAGACCGCCGCCGGCAAGGAACTGGCCAGCGACGGCAACGTCGGCAGCAGTGTGGCCAAGCTGACCCAGCACAGCAGCGCCCTCACCCAGCAGCAAAAGGCCATGCTGACCCTTCAGCAGAGCACGGGCTTGTCGGTCTACCAGCGGGCGTCTGGTCAATAACGCCGGGGCTGGGGCCGGCCCGGCTGTGTACGGGCCGTTCAGGCTGTGCAGCGTGAGGGCCCCCATATCCCGGCTGGGCAGGTCGTCACCCATCGCACCATAGAAACCACTGCCGGGGCGGCTCAATTCGCAATTCGATGCTGTGCTGGGGTGGGGCTTCGACGCCTGCGATCCGGTGCCGGCTTTTAAGCTTCTGGCATGTGCTGGAGCAGGGCAAGAGGCCCTGGTCCAGCGTTGAATCCCACAGCCCAGGAGTTTGTTCATGGCCCTTCGCAATTTCAAAGTGCTCACCTTCGACGTCGTTGGAACGTTGATCGATTTCGAGCGTGGCATGCTGGACTATCTGCACCGCGCCGTGCCCGGCACCCCGGTGTCTGACGATGCCTTTCTGGCCGTCTACCGGCAGGCGCGCAAGAGTGCCGACGTCACCTGGTACCCCGATGACCTGGTGCGCGTCTGGCACGAGATCGCTCCGGGCCTGGGCCTGCCCGACAGCGATGCGCTGGCGCAGGGCTTTCGCGATTCGGTGGCTGAATGGCCTGCGTTTGCCGACTCGGTCGAGGCCTTGAAACGACTGCGTGCCCACTTCAAGCTGGTCACCATGACCAATGCCCAGACCTGGGCGTTGCGCCACTTTTCGCGCACCCTGGACGAGCCCTTCGACATGCTGCTGAGCTGCGACGACGCCCTGTGCGAAAAGCCCGATCCCCGCTACTTCGCCTACGCCCGCGGCCGCTTCGAGGGCGCCTGGGGCTTTCAGCAAGGGCAGAACCTGCACGTGGCGCAAAGCCAGTACCACGACATCGGCGTCTCCAAGCGCCTGGGCATCACCACCTGCTGGATCGAGCGGCGCCATGGCCTGAAGGATTCGGGCGGCACCATCGAGTCGGAGCACACCGTGCCCGACTACCACTTCCACACCCTGGCCGAGCTGGCCGATGCGGTGGAGGCCGGGCTGTGAGCGCCGCCGTGCCAGGTCAGGGCATCACCGTGCTGTCGCAGACTGCCAAGCTGGATGGACTGCACGACCAAGGGGGGCCAGCCCGCCCTCTGAGCCAGCCCGCCTGCCGCTTCAGCGGCCTGGACATCGCGCTGGCGGGTGCCGGCGACAGCAATACCGGCGTGTGGGAGTGCAGCCCCGGGCGCTTCGAGCGCCAGTTGCCCAACGCCGAGGTCATGCACATCCTGAGTGGCCGCTGCAACTTCACCCCCACCGGTGGCGAGCCCCTGGCCATCCGGGCGGGCGACACGCTGTTCTTCCCGGCCCACACCACGGGCGTTTGGCACATCGAGGAAACCTTGCGCAAGGTCTTTGTCGTGCTGGCGCTGCCGGCCTGAGGCCTGCGGGCCCCATTCAGCCTCAAGGCACCTGCCGCCGCAGCCCGTCGGCAACAACTCGGTGGCCGGTGCTGGAAAGCTGTTCCTGCTGCGGGAGCACCTCCAGGGCATCGCGCGCACGCGTGAAGTCGCCCCTGGGCGTCAGCCGCATGGCTGGCG
This sequence comes from Curvibacter gracilis ATCC BAA-807, assembly GCF_000518645.1. Taxonomy (GTDB): domain Bacteria; phylum Pseudomonadota; class Gammaproteobacteria; order Burkholderiales; family Burkholderiaceae_C; genus Curvibacter; species Curvibacter gracilis. The sequence continues at coordinate 29,342 of NZ_JADZ01000034.1, forward strand.
CCATCGCCAACCGGGCCTGATACGATGCCCGGATTCGGTCTGTGCCTGCCGCTCGATGCACCGAGACGGGCGACAGACCGACCCCCGCCCCTTGCTGAAGCGAACCGGCACCCCGCAGAAGCCTCGACGCTTCGACGCCTGTTGGCGCCCTTCATCATCAAGACCCGCCCCTGCTTGCTCGCGCTGCCTCGCTTTCACCATGGATAAATTTTTGCTGCAGCAGCAGGTGCTGAGCCGCCTCGCCGAAGACCTGCTGCAAGTTGAACAGGCCCTGCGTGAGGCTCACGAAACGGCCACTCACGAAGAAAACGTCGCCGAAAACAAATACGACACCCTGGGCCTCGAAGCCGCCTACCTGGCCACCGGCCAGGCGCGTCGGGCCGATGCCCTGCGCCAGGCGATGGCCCAATGGCGCCAGTTCCGCCCACGCCCCTACGACGCCAGCCAAGGCATACAGCTGGGCGCGCTGGTTTGCCTGGTCGGTTCCGACGACAAACAGCAGCATCTCTTTCTCGGCCCCGATGGCGGCAGCATGAAGCTGCACGTCGGCACCCAGCTCGTTCAGGTCATCAGCAGCGAAGCTCCGTTGGGCCGGGCCCTGCTGGGCAAATGCGAGGGTGATGAGGTGTCGATGCAGCTTGGGGCCGTGCGGCAGGTGTTTGAGGTGTTGGGGGTGGATTGAGCGGAGCTGCGCTGCCAAGGCCATGGATTGGTTGGAAAGCCGCCACCTGGTTCTCAAGCGTTTGTTTCAAAATACGCGGCAGTTCCCGATCCTGGAAACACCACGGAGGCCACGTATGAAAATTCTCGTCGAAACCACGGTCGCTGCCCCGATCGATGCCGTTTGGCACGCCTACACCACACCTGAAGACATCGTTCAGTGGAACTCGGCTTCAGATGACTGGCACACCACCAAGGCCACCGTGGACCTTCGGGAAGGCGGTGCTTTTTCCTCTCGGATGGAAGCCAAAGATGGCAGCTTCGGTTTTGATTTCGCCGGAACCTACACCCGGGTGGTGACGCATCAACTGTTGGAATATTCGTTCGGCGACCGACAGGCCAAGGTCGAGTTCACCGCCACACCCCCAGGCGTCAAAGTCCAGGTGGAATTCGATGCAGAAGACACCCATTCCATCGAACAACAGCAAGGTGGATGGCAGGCGATTCTGAACAACTTCAAACACCATGTAGAGAACCAGGCATGACTCGGCTCCGCATCCGCCCCCGCCGTCATTGATTGAGAAGCTTCACGACCGGCCGCTGGCGTGGCCGATGCGTACATTGAACGACGGCAATCGGTGATGGGGGCGAGGCTCTTGGGGCCGTGACGGATTTAGGCTGGCAGCGGGCTTTTTGATGGCCCCCCTTTGCCAGGCCGTTTTGGGCCCCAAGCGGTCCATCGCCGTGCCATCGCGGTGCCATCGGCATCTACCACTGGTGGTCGTTCAGTTAAAGTCCCCGCCCTCTGGGTGATTTTTGCCCGCACGATCAACCTGCATCCCAGGGGGCACTGGGCTCCCTGTTGACGTCTTTTGAAAACAAAATCTGCTGTCTGCGATGTGTCGGCTGATGTGGTCACGCAAGCTGCAACTCTCGGAGCTGGAAAAACAACATGCTGTTAACCGATATCGCCGTCGAGCACATTTGGGTGTCCAAAAAGGATGGCGTTCGTCAGACCTTCTTGCTGCATCCGTTCACCGATACCCAGCGCGATTCACTTGGAAAATTCGAACTCGTTCGCGACGTCAGCCAACCAGGACGCAAAGACGTGAAACGCTCAACCTACGTGTCGTTTCAACAATTGGCAGAGTTGTATGCGAAAGGCGTGCTCGAAGAATTCGGGTTTTCCGTTCGCATGTGCCCACGTCAAGGCACCTACCCAGCCAAGCTTCCAGCCAAAAAGATACTGCCCACCAGCATCAAGCCAGGCTCTTCGTTCGACCTGGCGGTTCAAAAGGTGGATATTTCCAAAGAAGCCACGCGCGAATTGAGAACCGCCTTGCTTCGCACCAACGTCAAAATTTAAGAATGACGACGTCGATTGAGATGGGAGTTGCTGTGAATCCATCCCTTGCCCACGCTGAACTCATCGCCACGTTCAAGCGGGCCGAGGCAGATGCCGCACACAAGTACGGGCTGATCCAAGCGGCTGCCCATAAAGGGCCCAAGGCCATACAAGCCGCCACCGAGACAGCGGCAAAGGCCGCCAAACGCAGGGACTCGTATGCGAAAAAGCTGGAAGCGTTGGGCGTGAACCCCAAGGGTTTGGCCACCCCGCCTGCGGCGTAACCCCCCGCCCTGGGCGGCTGCGCACAACGGGCCCTGATCGCCCCAATGCCTGCCAAGCTATTCGTCGTTTGACAATGATGGCTTCTGCTTTAGCCCGGTCGTCGACGGCGACGATGTGCTGCTGCTCCTCGGCCATTGTCGCGCCCACTTGAGCAGCCCTTTCCATACGGGGCGAGACGAAGAGGGCGATGTCGCGACCCAGTCGGGACTGCCAGGTGGATTGCATCTGATGGCCATGGGAAGGTATTGGCTGACTGGCCTGCACCCGTCAGCGTAAGCCACCCCAGCATGAAACTGTCCAGCTCAAAAATGGGCTTCGTCCATTGCCCGTCTCTCAAGCCGCCTTGGCCACGTCCCCGGCAAAGCGCCCGATCGCGAAGTGGCTCAGGTCGATGGAGGTCTGGCCGGTGGCCATCAGCTCGGCCATGGTTTCACCCACCCCCGGGCTGATGGCAAAGCCCTCGCCATTGAAGCCGAAGGCGTAGTGCAGGCCGGGCACGCGGGCGCTGGGGCCCATCACGGGCTGCCAGTCGGGGGTGTAGCCCTCGATGCCGCTCCACACCCGGATCAGTTGCACGTTCTCGAAGGCGGGCACAAAGCGGCGCAGTTCACGCATCTGGCGCAGGATGTTGTCGGGCCGTGAGGCGGCGCGCACGCGCTCGGCGTCGGCCGGGCCTTTCAGGCCGCCGCCAAACACGATGTTGCCGCGGGTGATCTGGCGGAAGTACAGGCCCTCGTGCTCGATGGGCGAAGACAGGCCGATCGAGGGCCCGATGGCATAGGGCAGGGGCTCGGTCACGCCCATCTGCGGCCCCCGTGGGTCCAGCGGGGCGTGCTCGCCAAATTGCTCGGCCAGGCGCTTCGACCAGGCCCCGCAGGCCACCAGCAACTGCGCCGCCCGGAAGCGGCGCCCGTCGGCGGTGTGGGCCACAAAGCCCTGGCCGTCGCGCTCGATTTGCACCACCTCTGCGTGTTCGACGATCCGGGCCCCGGCGCGGCGGGCCGCCCGCGCAAACGCAGGGCCCGCCAGGCGCGGGTTGGCGTGCCCGTCTTCGGGTGAATACGAGCCGGCCACCACGCCGGGCGAAAAAATACCCCAGCGCTGTTGCAATTGCCGGGCGTTGAGGATCTCCAGGTTCAGGCCCAGGGGCCGCACATCGTGGGCGTGCTGTTCGATGATGGCGGCCTGCCGTTCGGTGTAGCAGACCCGCAGGTGCCCGTAGGGCACGAACTCCAGGTCTTCGCCCAGCAACTCCTTGACACGGCCCCACACCGCACGCGCACGGTTGGCCAGGGGCATCTGGAACAGCTCGCGCCCCTGGCGGCGCACGTTGCCGAAGTTGGTGCCGCTGGCCTGGCGGCCCACCAGCTCGCGTTCCAGCAGGGTGACCGACAGGCCGTGCTGCTGACGCAGAAAAAACGCCGTGGTGCTGCCCATCAGGCCACCGCCCAGGATCAGCACGTCGCTGTCTTGCAAATCGTCTCGGCTCATGGCTGCACCTCGCGGGTGTTCATCATCAGGGGCTTCACCGGGGCCTGCGAGCGCAGCCGCCCCACCTGCTCGATGGGCAGGCCGCACTGGCTGGCCACCACCTCGGCGGCGGCGTGGCCGCAGAAGCGGCCCTGGCAGCGGCCCATGCCGACCCGGCTGAAAGCCTTGGCCCGGTTCAGTTCATGGCTTTCGAGTTCGTTCACGCACTGGCGCAGGGTGCCGGCGGTGACGCCCTCGCAGCGGCACACCACGGTCTCGTCAGGCAGGCGGGCGGCCTGGGCATGCGGCCACGGAAAGGCCTGGGCCAGCCCGGCGCGAAAGCGGTCCATGCGTGCCAGGGTCTGGCGCAGGGCCGGGGCTTCGTGGGCGTGCAGCGCCTGCCCCTGGGCATGGCCCAGGTCGGCCAGGGCCGCCAGGGCCGCCAACCGGCCGGCGGCCTCGGCGCCATCGGCGCCCAGGATGCGCACGCCATCGCCGGCCAGGTACAGGCCGGCCTGGCTGCTGCGCCCGTCGCTGTCGATGCGGGGCAGCCATTGCCGGCTCAGGGGTTCGAAATCGAACTGGCAGCCGCCCAGGTCGGCCAGCTGGGCCTCGGCGCGCAGGTGCCAGCCCAGGCCCACGGCATCGCATTCAAAGCGGTGCGAAGCGCCTCGCGCATCCTTGACCACCACGGCCTGCACGCCTAGCGCGGCATCGCCTTCGATGCGCAGCGGGCTCACGCCCTGCAGTAAGGGCACCCCGGCGCGCCGCAGGCCTTGCATCAGGGCCAGGCCGCGCAAGGCCAGGCGCGGGCGCGCCAGCAGGCCGCGCAGCGCCGCCCAGCTTTTGCGTGCCGGTGCGGTGTCCAGCACCGCGGCCACGCGGGCCCCGGCCTGTTGGTATTGGGCGGCCACCAGGTACAGCAGCGGGCCGCTGCCCATGAACACCACCTGCCGGCCAATCGCGCAGGCCTGCGCCTTGAGGGCGATCTGCGCCGCCCCCAGGCTGTAGCAGCCGGCCTGGTCCCAGCCCGGCACGGGCATCAGGCGGTCGGTGGCGCCGCTGCACACCAGCAGGGCATCGAAGGGCAGGGTCTGGGGCTGGCCCTCGCGCACCACGTGCAGCTCGCCGGCGGTCAGGTTCCAGGCCAGGGTGTCGGTGTGCAGTTCAAGGTGGGGGCGCAGGGCCTCGAAGTCGCGGTGCAGGGCCTGGGCCTTGGCCGCCTCGCTGCCGTAAAGCTTGGCGTAGGGGCGTTTGAAGCCCAGGGGCTGGCGCCGGTAGATCTGGCCGCCGTCGCGGGCGTTCTCTTCCACCACCACCGGCCGCAGGCCGGCTTGCACCAGGGCCTGGGCGGCCCGCACACCGGCGGGGCCGGTGCCGACCACGATCACGCGCGGTGCACTCATGGCTGTCCTCCGTGGCGGGCCAGCGATTGCTGCAGGTCCAGGGTGGTCGGCCAGTGCTGTGCGGGGGGGCGAGTCAGCACCTGCAGACCGTCTTCGACCGGGGTGGAGCAGGCGCGCAGGCGCCGGCCTTCGGGGGTCCAGACCCAGCAGTCCTGGCAGGCACCCATCAGGCAGAAGCCGGCACGCGGGGTGCCGCCGAACTCGCTGTCGCGCACCCGCCGCCCATGCTGCAGCAGGGCCACCAGCAAGGTGTCCCCCGCCAGGGCCGTGGCCGGCTGGCCATCGATCTGCAGGTGCAGGGTGGGGCGGTCGGCTTCGGCCAGCCGCACGAAGCGGCCGGGCCTTGGAGGCGTGGGGAGCGTGGGGTCAGTCATGGTGCAAGTGCATGAGGGCGCATGGGCGCGTGGGCGTGCCAGTCAGCGCTGATGGGGAAACAACCGTTCGATGGGGCTGTGGGCCTTGATGAAGGGCGATTTGATGACGATGTAGCTGAAGTACTTCGCGATGCCGATGTTGCGTTCCAGCAGGTCTTCGACCACCTCCTGGTAGTGGTTCACGCCCCGGGTCAGAAAGCGCAGCAGGTAGTCGTAGCCGCCGCTGACCAGGTGGCATTCCAGCACCTCGTCCACCTCGCGGATGGCGCTCTCGAAGCGGGCGAAGTCTTCGCGTCGGTGGTCCGACAGCGTGACCTCGGTGAACACGGTCAGGGTGTCGCCCAGTTTCTCCAGCCGCAGGTGGGCGCCGTAGCCGGCGATGTAGCCTGCCTGCTCCAGGCGTTTGACCCGGATCAGGCAGGGGCTGGGCGACAGGCCCACGGCGTCGGCGAGGTCGACGTTGGTCATGCGCCCGTTCTTCTGCAACTGGGCCAGGATGCGCAGGTCCAGTCGATCAATCTTGAAGGCTTCGTTCATGGCGTGTGCTGGGTGCGGGTTGCGGGGATGCTGATTCTGCGACCGGCCAAGGCTTTTGAATCAGTCGATCAGGGCTGCACGCACTTCCCGTGCCTGAAGCACCTCGTCCAGGGTCTTGCGCAGGCGCTCGAACAGCTGGGCGAACTCGTCCTCACTGAAGGTCAGGGCGGGCGCAAAGCCCAGGATGTTGTCGCCAAAGGCGCGGAACACCAGGCCATGCCGGTAGGCCGTGCTGGCGATGCGATCGGGCAGGCCCAGTTCCGCGGCAAAGCCGGTCTTGCGCTGCTTGTTGCTCACCAGCTCCAGCGCACCCAGCAGGCCGCGGTGGCGCGAGTCGCCCACCAGCGGGTGCTCCAGCAGGCTGTCCAGGCCGGCCGCAAAATGCGGCGCCATGCGCTGGCCGTTGGCCAGCACGCCGCCTTCCTGGTACAGGCGCAGCACCTCCAGCGCCACGGCGGCGCTGACCGGGTGGGCCGAGTAGGTGGCCCCGTGGCCGATGGCGGCACCGGCTGGCGCGCCGTCGGCGATCGCGGCATACACCTTGTCGCTCAGCAGGGTGGCGCCCATGGGCACGTAGCCCGAGGTCAGGCCCTTGGCCATGGTCATCAGGTCGGGGTCCACACCTTCGGCCTCGCAGGCGAACATCGGGCCGGTGCGGCCAAAGCCGGTGATCACCTCATCGACCACGAACAGGATGTCCAGCTCGCGGGCGGCCTCGCGCATGGCCTTCAGCCAGCCCACGGGCGGCACGATCACCCCGCCCGAGCCCTGGATCGGCTCGCAGAAAAAGGCCGCCACCTGCTCTGCACCCAGCTCAGCCACCTTGGCGCGCAGCGCCGCCACCGAGGCGGCGATCAGGGCCTGGTCATCGGTGCCGGGGGCCTGGCGGTAGGGGTTGGGCGAGGCGATGTAATGCTGCGTGGGCAGGGGCAGATCGAAGCCTCGGTGGAAGGCGGGCAGGGCGGTCAGGCCGGCGCCGGTGGACGAGGAGCCGTGGTAGCCGCGCTCCAGCGCGATGAAGTGCTTCTTGCCGGGGCGGCCGATGGCGTTGTAGTACTGCACGATGAAGCGCACCGCCGCATCGACCGACTCCGAGCCCCCCAGGGTCAGGTAGACATGGTTGAGCGAGGGGGGCGTCAGCTGCACCAGCTTCTCGGCCAGCAGGATCGCGGGCTCGCTGCTGAAGTGGAAGTAGCCCGTGGCGTAGGGCAGGCGGCGCATCTGCTCGGCCGCGGCCTGCACCACGCTCTCCTGGCCATAGCCCACGTTCACACACCACAGGCCGGCAAAGGCGTCGAGCAGGCGGTGGCCTCGGGCATCGGTCAGCCACGAGCCCTGGCCCGAGCTCAGCACGGTGGGGCCGCGTTGTTCATGGGTGCGCCAGGCAGACACGGGGTGGATCAGGTGGGCGCGGTCGATGGCATCGAGCGAGGCCAGGGTGGGCAGGTCAGAGCGTTGGTTCATGGCAGCTTCCGTGATGGGTTCTCGGGGCAGAGGGGCAATCGAAAAACAGGTCGTCAATGCCTGAAAGCTTAGGCCGCAGCGGGCTTGCAGTGATGCTGCTTTGGGGGCTTGCGGCGGTGCAGGCTGCGGTTGTTGCGCGCCTGGCAGCAGATCCTGCGGGGCCCCGATACGGCCTCGGCTCAGTAGCCGCGCTGGCGGTCCACCAGGCCCAGCAGCGGCGCGCCGGTGGCGTGGCGCAGCAGGTTGTCCAGCACCACTTCGGCGGCGCTCAGGGGTTGCGTCATGCTGGCGATGTGGGGCGTCAGGCGGATGTGGGGGTGGGTCCAGAACGGGTGCCCGGCAGGCAGCGGCTCGGGGTCTGTCACGTCCAGGCAGGCCTCGGCCAGTTGCCCGCTGGCCAGCGCGGCCAGCAAATCGGCCTCGACCAATTGCGGGCCCCGGCCCACCTGCACCAGGCTGGCCCCCGGGGGCAGTTGAGCGAACAGCGAAGCATTGAGCAGCCCTTGCGTGGCCTCGGTCAGGGGCAGCAGGCAGATCAGGATCTCGGTGCGTGCGAGAAAGGCCGGCAGGCCCTCGGGCCCGGCGTGGCAGGGCACGCCTTCGATCTCATGGGGGGTGCGGCTCCAGCCTGCGCAGTCGAAACCCAGGCTGCGCAGCTGCTGCAGCACCGCCGTGCCCAGCGAGCCCAGGCCCAGCACCCCGACGCGGCGCTCGGCCGCCGTGCGCACCTGCAGCGGCTGCCAGCACTGCTCACGTTGCTGGCGCCGGTAGCGCGGCATGTCGCGGTGCAGGTCGAGCACCGCATGGGTCACATACTCGACCATGCCCTGCACGATGCCGGGCTCCACCATGCGCACCACCGGCAGGGCAGGCGGCAACACGCTGAAGTCGAACTGATCGACCCCTGCGCCGGACGAGAACAGCAGCTCCAGATTGGGGAACTGGTGCGCCAGGTCAGGCGGCGGCACCCAGGCGGCCAGGTAGCGCACCCGCTCGGCGTCGCCGATGTCGGGCCAGATCCGGAAGTCGATGTGGGGGGCCTGGCGGTGAAACACCTCGGCCCACAGGCGGCCACGAACCGGGTCGGATTTGTACAGAAAGATCGGCTTGGAGGTCATGGGCGGGGTTCCGGTTTCAGCCAAGGGCCTGGGTGACGACGCCGAACAGGCGCACGCCGCCTTGCGGGCTGGGCGCCAGTCGGCCGCGCACCATGGTGGTGGGGGCGTCGACGCGGGGCAGGCCCAGCTCTTCGAGCCACTCGCCCAGGCCACTGTCGAAGTCGATGTCCAGGCGCGTGAAATGACCGGCATTGAGGCCCACCAGGTGGGCGATCAGCGCCTTGGCGCCCTCGGCATCGGGCGCCACCACCGGGCCGATGTGCTGGCCGCGGCCAAACCGGCGCAGCATCGCAAAGCCGATGGCCTGTGCGTCGTCGTCCAGCACCACGCAGTCCTTGGCGTCGGCCAGCAGGTCTTCAATCAGGCCGGGGCGTGGCATGCCGCGCGCGGCAGCATCCAGGGCTTGCAGCCGGGCCAGGTCGTTGACACCGGCAGGGCGCAGGCGCACCCCGGGGGCCAGCGGGATCAGGGGCGTGGGCTGGGCCATGCCCTGGTGCTGGCGCAGCTCGCCGGTGCGCACAAAGCCCAGGCGCTCATACAGGCCGCGACCTTCGGCGGTCGCGTGCAGCAGCACGGTGCGGCCGCCCAGTGACTCCAGCAGCTGGCTCATCAGGCGCTGACCGATGCGCCGGCCCTGGCAGGCCGGTGCCACGATCACCAGGCCGATGGTGGCGTGCTCAGGGCCCCAGCACCAGCACAGGGCGGTGCCGACCAGCTCGCCATCGCGCAAGGCGACCAGGCCCTGACCGTGGGCCAGCGCCTGGGCCCAGTCGGCCGGGCGGTGTGGCCAGCGCAGCTGGGCTGACAAAGCCTGTGCCGCATCCAGGTCGGTGGCGGTCATGGGGCGGAAGATCACACCATCGTCTTCACTGGTGTGGGGCAATTGGGATGGCATAGGGAAATCTCTCTTGCGAACGGTGTATTTCGCAGTGATCTTGAACGACAAGGCCCGGCCGCGCCAGGGCTTGGCGAGCCGTTTTTTCAACTTGCAAGCTTCCCCTGTTGCGGGGGGGCGTTTTGCAATTCGCTGCCGCCCAGGCCGCGCTTACGAACACAAATGCTGAGCCTTGTTCCCTAGCATGAAGCGTTGATTCCGTCGCTGTCGCGACCCTTTCTTCCGCTTTGTGAAAGTTGCTCCATGTCTTCATTCAATCCCCAGACCGTGGCCGTGCCGGCAGGCCACTTCATCGGTGGCCGCCTCGTGGCCGGGCCACCCGCGCTGCAGGTCCGCCGCCCCTCGGACGGCCAGGTCCATGCCGACCTGCCACTGGCCGATGCGACCCTGGTCGATGAGGCGGTGCAGAACGCCTGGCAGGCCTGGCGCAACACCGACTGGGCGCGCCGGGCCCCGCGCGAGCGCGCCCGGGTGCTGCGCCGCTGGGCCGATCTGATCGAACAGTCGGTGGCCACGCTGGCCCCGTTGGAATCGGTCTGCTCGACCCGCCCCTGGCGTGATGCCACGGCCTGGGATGTGCCCTTCACGGCTGAGGGACTGCGCTTCTTTGCCGAATACGCCGACAAGCTGGGCGGCGAGGTGGCGGCCACCCAGCACGATCACCTGGGCATGGTGGTGGCCGAGCCCTACGGTGTGGTGGGCGCCATCACGCCCTGGAATTTTCCGCTGGTGATGATGTCCTGGAAGGTGGGCGCAGCGCTGGCGGCCGGCAATGCCGTGGTGCTCAAGCCCTCGGAGCTCACCCCGTATTCCGCGGTGCGCCTGGCCGAGCTGGCGGTGCAGGCCGGTGTGCCGCCAGGCCTGTTCAATGTGGTGCAGGGCGACGGCCGCACCACGGGCGAGGCGCTGACGCGCCACCCCCGCATCGCCAAGATGACCTTCACCGGCTCGACCCGAACCGGCGCCGCCATCATGGCCAGTTGCGCCCTGAACGGCCCCAAGCCCGTGACCCTGGAGCTGGGCGGCAAAAGCCCGCAGCTGGTGTTTGACGATGCCCCGGGGATCGACCGGCTGGCCGGCGTGATCGCGGGGGCCATCACCGGCAATGCCGGGCAGGTGTGTGTGGCGGGCTCGCGCCTGATCGTGCAGCGGCGCCTGGCCGAGCCCCTGGTCGAGCGCATCGCACAACGCTTTGCCGCGTTGCGCCCCGGCGCCACCTGGGACCCCGAGGCCACCTTGCCCCCGATCATCTCGGCGCCCCAGGCCGCACGCATCGTCGACATCATCGAGCGGGCCCGCGCGGCCGGCGCCCAGCTGCGTTGTGGTGGAGGCCTGTTCGACGGCGGCCCGGGCGGGGCCTACTGTCAGCCCACCCTGCTCGAAGGGGTGGACGACAGCAACCCGGCGGTGCAGGAGGAGATCTTCGGCCCCGTGCTCACCGTGCAGACCTTCGACGACGAAGAGGAGGGCCTGGCCCTGGCTGCCCACCCGCACTATGGCTTGGCTGCTGGGGTGCACACCGCCGACATCGGCCGGGCCTTGCGCGCCATGCGGGCGCTGAGCGCGGGCACCGTGTGGATCAACCGCTATGGCCGCAGCAGCGACTTTGTGATCCCCACCGGGGGCTATCACCAGTCGGGCATCGGCAAGGACCTGGGGCGCCAGGCGGTGGAGGCGAATCTGCGCTTCAAAAGCGTGCTCATCGACCTGGCCGCGACTCACTGAGGTGCATGGCTGCACGGCACCGGTGCGCACCGCATGGGATGCCGCAGCCCCCCCTTCAAACCGCAGCAAGCGCGTTTGCAGGGCCTCATTTCCATACGCCGCCAGCGGCGCTGCATGCTTCAATCAAATCGTCATCAACCTGTCGCAAAGACATCCCGGAGCGCCTGCAGGGCAGGCCATCCGACCGCTTCTTGAAGGACCTGAAATCATGGCACTGCGCCCCAAGTACATCACCTTCGATTGCTACGGCACCCTCACCCGTTTCCGCATGGGCGAGATGACCCGTGAGCTGTTCGCCGAGCAGATTCCGGCGGACCGCATGGAGGCCTTCGTGGCCGACTTCACGGCCTACCGCTTCGACGAGGTGCTGGGCGCCTGGCAGCCTTATGAGGTGGTGCTCAAGAACGCGGTGCGGCGCCTGTGCAAGAAGTGGAAGATCCAGTACCTCGACAGCATTGCGCAGCAGTACTACGACGCCGTGCCCACCTGGGGCCCCCACGCCGATGTGGCCGCCGGCCTGTCGAAGATCGCCCATGAGATTCCGTTGGTGATCCTGTCCAACGCGGCCGACGCGCAGATCCAGCACAACGTGGCCATGCTGGGTGCGCCGTTCCACCGCGTGTACACCGCCCAGCAGGCCCAGGCCTACAAGCCGCGCCTGACGGCCTTCGAGTACATGCTCGATTCGCTGGGCTGCAACCCTGAAGACGTGTTGCACGTGTCGTCCAGCCTGCGCTATGACCTGATGTCGGCCGACGACCTGGGCATCGTCAACAAGGTGTTCGTCAACCGTGGCCATGGCCCGGGCAACCCGGCCTACCGCTACGTCGAGATTGCCGACATCGGCGGCCTGCCGGGCGTCGTGGGTCTGTGAACTGCACCCCAGCCTGAACGGACCCAGCCATGAAGCTCGAATCCTATTGGACCGACTCGGCGCCCGCCTCGGGCGAGGCCGCGCCTGCGCTGCCGGCCCAGGTCGATGTGGCCATCGTCGGCGGCGGCTTCACCGGCCTGTCGGCCGCACTGGCCCTGGCGCGGCGCGGCGCCCGGGTGGCCGTGCTGGAGGCCGGTGAACGCGTGGCCGCCGAAGCCTCGGGCCGCAATGGCGGCCACGTGAACAACGGCCTGGCCGTCGACTATGCCGAGGTGGCGGCCCGGGTGGGGGTGGAACAGGCCCGCGCCTGGTACCGCGCCTACGACGATGCGGTGGACACGGTGGCGCGGGTGGTGCGCGACGAGGCCATCGACTGCGACTTTCTGCGCCACGGCAAGCTCAAGCTGGCCACCCGGTCGAACCAGATGGAGGCCCTGCAGCGCAGTGCCCAGCGCCTGGTGGCCGACGGGGTTGACCCCGAGGTGCGCATCCTGAGCGCGGCCGAGGTCCGCGACGAGGTGCAGAGCGATCGCTTCCAAGGCGGCCTGCTCTACCCGCGCAGTGCCCAGATGCACATGGGCCGGTTTGCGCTGGGCCTGGCTGCGGCCGCCCAGCGCCAGGGGGCCCAGATCCACACCGGCACCGAGGTACAGCGGCTGGAGCGCCTGAAGGGGCGGCAACACCGCCTGCACACCTCGCGTGGCAGCCTGCAGGCCGACCAGGTGTTGCTGGCCACCGGTGCCAGCCGCCACGGCGGCTACGGCAGCTTTGGCTGGCTGCGCCGGCGCATCGTGCCCGTGGGCAGCTTCATCGTCGTCACCGAGCCCCTGGGGGCCGAGCGGGCCCAGGCCTTGCTGGCGGCGCGGCGCACCTATGTGACGATTGCGAACATCCACCATTACTTCCGGCTCACAGCCGACCACCGGCTGGTTTTTGGCGGGCGCGCCAAGTTCGCCATCTCCAGCCCGCAGCAGGACCGGCAAAGCGGCGAGATCCTGCGCGCCGGCCTGGCCCAGATCTTTCCGCAACTGGCTTCGGTGCGGCTCGATTATTGCTGGGGTGGTCTGGTCGACATGACGCAAGACCGCCTGCCCCAGGCCGGCGAGCGTGACGGCCTGTTCTACGCCATGGGCTACAGCGGCCACGGCACCCAGATGGCCGTGCACATGGGCGAGCGCATGGCGGCCGTGATGGGCGGTGAGCCCCAGGCCAACCCCTGGCTGGGGCGCTCCTGGCCCGCCATTCCCGGGCATTTCGGGCCACCGTGGTTCTTGCCTGCAGTGGGCCTCTATTACCAGCTCAAGGACAGGCTGGCCTGAGCCCGCCCAGGACCCCGAGCCCCTGATTTCCATTCACAACATCGAGTTCTTCAACCCCCACGTCTTCCAGGAGCACAGCACCATGAGCGACAGCCACAACCAGTTCAAGCAACTTGTCGGTCCCGGCGAAAGCCTTCGCGTGATGGATTCGTTGCGCCGCGGCGCCAGCCGGCGCGATGTCCTGTCCATGCTGCTGGCCGGCGGCATGCAAGCCACCCTGGCGGGCAGCCTGGCCGGCATGGCCGTGACGGCCCATGCGCAGACGCCACGCCGCGGCGGGCGCATTCGCGTGGCGGCCGCCACGGCAGCCGCCTCTGACACCCTGGACCCGGCCAAGCAGTCCAACCAGACCGACTACTCGCGCGGCAACATGCTGTACAACGGCCTGTTTGTGCTCGACGGCAGCCTGACGCCCCAGCCCGCGCTGGCCGAGTCGTATGCCACCAAAGACGCCAAGACCTGGGTCTTCACCCTGCGCAAGGGCGTGAGCTTCCATGACGGCAAGGCCCTGGCTCCGGCCGACGTGGTGTTCTCGGTGATGCGCCACAAGGACCCGGCCACCGCCTCCAAGGCCAAGGCCCTGGCCGACCAGATCGAAAGCGTGAAGGCCACCGGTCCCAACGAGGTGACCGTGGTGCTGACGGCCCCCAACGCCGACCTGCCCGTCATCCTGGGCACCTTCCACTTCCACATCGTCAAGGACGGCACCACCGACTTCAATGCCGGCATCGGCACCGGCCCCTTCAAGCTCAAGGAGTTCAAGCCCGGCGTGCGCTCGGTGGTGGTGCGCAACGAGGCCTACTGGAAGCCCGGCAAGCCCTACCTCGATGAGATCGAGTTCGTGGGCATCGGCGATGAAAGCGCCCGTGTCAACGCCTTGCTCTCCGGCGGGCTGGACCTGATCGCTTCGGTGGATCCGCGCTCGGTGGCCCGCGTCAAGAGCACGCCAGGCTATGGCATCTTCACCACCCAGTCGGGCCAGTATTCGGACCTGATCATGCGCCGCGATCTGGGCCCGGGCACCAACCCCGACTTTGCCCTGGCCATGAAGCACCTGTTCGACCGCGAACTGATGAAGAAGACCATCGCGCTGGACCATGCGGTGCTGGCCAATGACCAGCCCATCGATCCGACCAACCGCTTCCATTTTGCCGGCCTGCCACAGCGCCCCTTCGACCTGGACAAGGCCAAGTTCCACCTGCAGAAGTCGGGCGTGACGGGCAAGGTGCCGGTGGTTGCTTCGCCGGCGGCCATGTACTCGGTGGAGACTGCGCTGCTGCTGCAGCAAAGCGGCCAGCGCATCGGGCTGGAGCTGGAGGTCAAGCGCATGCCGGCCGATGACTACTGGTCCAACCACTGGCTCAACAGCCCGGTGGGTTTTGGCAATGTCAACCCGCGCCCCAGCGCCGACGTGTTGCTGACCCAGTTCTTCCAATCGGATGCCGCCTGGAACGAGTCGCGCTGGAAGAACCCCAAGTTCGACCAGTTGCTGCTGGCTTCGCGCGCCGAGACCGACTTTGGCAAGCGCAAACAGATGTATGCCGACATGCAGACCCTGATCCATCAGGAGGCCGGCATTGGCATCCCGCTGTTCCTGGCCAGCATCGACGGCCACAGCAGCAAGCTCAAGGGCTTGTCGCCGATTCCCCTGGGCGGCCTGATGGGCTACTCCTTTGCCGAGAACGTCTGGCTGGACGCATGAGTCGCGCCTGTCCGCAGTCTTTGGAGGCGCAGCCATGAACGCCCTGATCCTCAAGCTTCTGGCCCGGCGCGTGGCCCTGTCGCTGCTGTCGCTGCTGGCCGTGTCGGTGCTGGTGTTTGCCATCACCGCCGTGCTGCCGGGCGACGCAGCCCAGGAGCAACTGGGCCAGGAGGCTACCCCCGAGGCCCTGGCCGCGCTGCGGGCCCAGATGGGTCTGGACGTGCCCGGCCCCGAGCGCTATTTCAAATGGCTGTGGGGGGCGGTGCGCGGCGATCTGGGCACCTCGTCCACCACCCGCCTACCGGTGGGCGAGTTGGTGGGCAGCCGCCTGCCCAACTCGCTGTTGCTGGCCGCGGTGACCGCGCTGTTCTCGGTGCCCATCGCACTCACTCTGGGCATCGTCTGCGCGGTGTGGCGCGGCTCCTGGCTGGACCGGGTGGCCTCCACCGGTGCGGTGGCGGTGGTGTCGGTGCCTGAGTTCCTGGTGGCCACGCTGGCGGTGCTGGTGTTTGCCGTCAAGCTGCACTGGCTGCCGGCGCTGTCGTATGTGAGTGACATCGAATCCCTGGGCCAGATGCTGCGTGCCTTTGCCATGCCGGTGCTGAGCCTGTGCTGCGTGATCATCGCGCAGATGATGCGCATGACCCGCGCCGCCGTGATCGACCAGCTGGATGCGCCTTACATCGAGATGGTCCGGCTCAAGGGGGCCTCGGCGGCCCGCCTGGTGCTGCTGCATGCCCTGCCCAATGCCGTGGGGCCGATCGCCAATGCGGTGGCCCTCAGCCTGTCTTACCTGTTGGGCGGGGTGATCATCGTCGAGACCATCTTCAACTACCCCGGCATTGCCAAGCTGATGGTCGATGGGGTGTCGCAGCGTGACATGCCCCTGGTGCAGGCCTGCGCCATGATTTTCTGCTCAGGCTACCTCCTGCTGGTGACCCTGGCCGATGTCTGCGGCATCGTCGCCAACCCGCGTCTGCGCCACCGTTGAAAGGGTGCTTCCATGGCCTTTGAATCCGCCTCCGTACCCCCTGCCGCACCGGCGGCATCGCCTCTGTCTGATGCGGCCCCCCGATCGCGCCGCTGGCCCAAGTGGCATCTGGGTTTTCGCTTCTCGGGCCTGCTGGGCCTGGCCGTGCTGGCCTGGTGGCTGCTGGCCGCCCTGCTGGGGCCGCACCTGCTGCCGCGCGAGTTGCTGGGCTCGGGCTCGGCCGAGGTCTTCGGCCCCATGAGCGCCAGCCATTGGCTGGGCACCGACTACCTGGGCCGCGACATGCTGGTGCGGGTGGTCGATGGCGCCCGCTACACCGTGGGCCTGGCCTTGCTGGCCACCGTGCTGGCCAGCAGTTGCGGCACCTTGCTGGCGCTGCTGGCCGCGGCCAGCGGCGGTGCGGTGGATGCGCTGCTCAGCCGCGTGCTGGACACGCTCACCGCCATCCCGAGCAAGATGTTCGCCTTGATCATGGTGGCCGGCTTCGGCTCATCGGCCGCCATGCTGGTGGCCACGGCCGCGGTGATCTACGTGCCCGGGGCCTTCCGCATCGCCCGCTCTCTGGCGGTGAACATCAACGAGCTGGACTACGTGACGGTGGCCCGCACCCGTGGCGAGGGCAAGGTCTACATCATGCTGCACGAGATCCTGCCCAACATCCTCGGCCCGATGCTGGCCGATCTGGGCCTGCGCTTCGTCTACGTGGTGCTGCTGCTGGCGGGCCTCAGCTTTCTGGGCCTGGGCATCCAGCCCCCGGCCGCCGACTGGGGTTCGCTGGTGCGCGAGAACATCGGTGCCCTGCACAACGCAGGTGCCGCGGTGATCGCCCCGGCCCTGGCCATTGCCAGCCTGACGATTGCCGTCAACCTGGTCATCGACAACTTGCCCGGGCGTGCCGCCCGTGAACGGGGAGCACGCTGATGGGCGCTTCAGTGACCGTGCAGGGCCTGTGCATCACCGCCGGTGAGCAGACCCTGGTCCACCCTTTGAGCTTTGCCATCGAGCCCGGCGAGGTGCTGGCCCTGATCGGCGAGTCCGGTTCGGGCAAGACCACCACCGCGCTGGCCCTGATGGGCTATGCCCGGCCGGGCTGCCAGATCAGTGGCGGCAGTGTGCGCATCGGTGATCAGGACGTGCTCAGCCTGAGCCCGGCCGAGCAGCGTGCGCTGCGCGGCCGCCGGGTGGCCTACATCGCGCAAAGTGCCGCGGCCTCGTTCAACCCCTCGCGCACCCTGATGGACCAGGTGGTCGAGCCGGCCCTGATCCACCAGACCCTGGGCCGGGCTGAGGCCGAGGCCAAGGCGGTACAGCTGTTCCGCGAGCTGGCCCTGCCCGAGCCCGAGACCATCGGCTCGCGCTACCCGCACCAGGTGTCGGGTGGCCAGTTGCAGCGCCTGATGGCGGCCATGGCCCTGATCACCGACCCCGATCTGGTGATCCTGGACGAGCCCACCACCGCGCTGGACGTGACCACCCAGATCGAGGTGTTGCGCGCCTTCCGCCGTGTGGTGCGTGAACGCCGCGCCACCGCGGTGTACGTGAGCCACGACCTGGCCGTGGTGGCCCAGATGGCCGACCACATCCTGGTGTTGCGCCATGGCGAGCTGCAGGAGATCAACCCCACCGGCCGCATTCTGGCCACGCCTGACAGCGACTACACCCGCAGCCTGCTGGCGGCGGCGCGCCCGGCCCCGCGCGAGGCCGGCCCCCAGGCCGGCCAGAGCGAGCTGCTGCTGGACGTGCGTGGCCTGAGCGCAGGCTATGGCCCCAAGAACGCCCAGGGCCAGCCCGCCAAGCTGATCCTGCAGGACATCAACTTCAAGCTCTACCGCGGGCAGGCGATTGGCGTGATCGGCGAATCGGGCTCGGGCAAGACCACGCTGGCACGCGCCGTGGCCGGCCTGATCGAGCCCTGCGCGGGGGTGGTGCTGTTCGACAACAGCGAGCTCAAGCCCGCGCTGGCCCAGCGCGGGCGCGAGGAGCTGCGCCGCATCCAGATCGTGTTCCAGATGGCCGACACCGCGCTCAACCCGGCGCAGACCATCGAGCGCATCCTGGCGCGGCCGCTGCAGTTCTACAAGGGCCTCAGTGGTGCGGCCCTGCAAAAGCGCATCGGCGAACTGCTGGACCTGGTGCGCCTGCCGCGCACTGTGGCCCGGCGCCTGCCCGGCGGCCTGTCGGGCGGGCAGAAGCAGCGCGTCAACCTGGCCCGGGCGCTGGCGGCCGACCCCGACCTGATCCTGTGCGACGAGGTGACCTCGGCCCTGGACACCGTGGTGGGCGCTGCCGTGCTCGACCTGATGGCCGATCTGCGCCGTGACCTGGGGGTGTCCTACCTGTTCATCAGCCACGACCTGCACACCGTGCGGGCGGTGTGCGACGAGATCCTGGTCATGCAGCACGGGCGCCAACTGGCCCAGGTGGCCCGGGCCGATTTCGATCGTGGGCCGCACCACCCCTATTACGAATTGCTGGCCCGGTCGGTGCCTGAACTGCGCCAGGGTTGGCTCGACGAACAAGACCCCGGGGCCCGGGCCCCCCAACCCCTGAAAGGATTTGCATGACACCGACGTTCCGCATCGCCCTGATTGCCGGCGACGGCATTGGCAAAGAGGTGATGCCTGAGGGCCTGCGGGTGGTGCTGGCGGCGGCCGAACGCTTTGGCTTTGCCCTCGAATGCCACACCTTCGAGTGGGCCAGCTGCGATTACTACGTGCAGCATGGCCAGATGATGCCCGACGACTGGAAGGCGCAGCTCAAGGGCATGGACGCCATCTACTTCGGTGCCGTCGGTTGGCCGGCCACGGTGCCTGATCATGTGTCGCTGTGGGGTTCGTTGCTGCAGTTCCGGCGTGAGTTCGACCAATACGTGAACCTGCGCCCGGTGCGCCTGTTCGAAGGCGTGCCCTGCCCCCTGGCCGGGCGCCGGCCCGGCGACATCGATTACCTGGTGGTGCGGGAGAACACCGAGGGCGAATACACCGCCCTGGGCGGCATCATGTACCCCGGCACCGAACGCGAGGTGGTGGTGCAGGAGTCGGTGTTCTCGCGCAAGGGGGCCGACCGGCTGCTGCGCTACGCCTTCGAGCTGGCCCGCCAGCGCCCGCGCCAGCACCTGACACTGGCCACCAAATCGAATGGCATCGCCATCAGCATGCCCTGGTGGGATGGGCGTGCCGATGCGGTGCACGCCGACTACCCTGAGGTGACGCTGGACAAGCAGCACATCGACATCCTCAGTGCCCGCTTCGTGTTGCAGCCCGGGCGCTTCGACGTGGTGGCGGCCACCAACCTGTTCGGCGACATCCTGTCTGATCTGGGACCGGCCACCACCGGCACCATCGGCCTGGCGCCCTCGGCCAACCTCAACCCCGAGCGCTGCTTTCCCTCGCTGTTCGAGCCGGTGCATGGCTCGGCCCCCGACATCTACGGGCGCAACATCGCCAACCCCATCGCCATGATCTGGTCGGGCGCGCTGATGCTCGACTTCCTGACCCGGGGCGAAGGCATGGGCCGGGCCGCCCACGACGCCATCCTGACCGCCATCGAGACCGTGCTGCGCGAGGGTCCGCGCACCCCCGACCTGGGCGGCACGGCCAGCACCACCGAACTGGGGCAGGCCATCGCCGCCCTGGTGGCCACCTCGGCCTGACGAGGCGGCCTGTCCTGATTTTTTTCGATCTCACAGCCATGACCTTGAACCTTGAACTGCAACGCACCGACCTGCTGCCCGCCCGCCATTACCTGGGCGGCGAATGGTGCGAGGCCCGCGATGGCCGCCGCCTGGCCGTCACCGACCCTGCCACCGACCAGGTGTTTGCCGAAGTACCCGATGGCGGTGCCGAAGATGCCCGCCAGGCGGTGGAGGCCGCACACGCCGCCTTCGCCAGCTGGCGCCAGGTGCCGGCCAAGCGCCGTGCCCAGATCCTCAAGCGCTGGAACGACCTGGTGCTGGCGCACGAGGACGACCTGGGCCGCCTGATCAGCCGCGAGCAGGGCAAGCCGCTGGCCGAAGGCCGCGGCGAGGTGCAGTACGCCGCCAGCTACATCGAGTGGTTTGCCGAAGAGGCCACCCGTGCCGGTGGCGAGGTGATCCCGGCCCCAGTGCCGGGCCGCCGCATGCTGGCCGTGCAGGAGCCGGTGGGCGTGATCGCCGCCATCACCCCCTGGAACTTTCCGGCCGCCATGATTGCGCGCAAGATCGCCCCCGCCCTGGCGGCAGGCTGCACCGTGGTGTGCAAGCCGGCCGAAGACACGCCCCTGACCTCGCTGGCCCTGGTGCGCCTGGCCGAGCAGGCCGGGGTGCCGCCCGGGGTGCTGAACATCGTCACCGCCTCGCGCGAGCGCACCCCCGAGGTGGTCGATGTGTGGCTGGATGACCCGCGCGTGCGCAAGATCACCTTCACCGGCTCGACCCCGGTCGGCAAGCACCTGGCCCGGCGCTCGGCCGACACGCTCAAGAAGCTGTCGCTGGAACTGGGCGGCAACGCGCCCTTCATCGTGTTCGACGATGCCGACCTGCCCGCCGCGGTGGAGGGCTTGATGGCGGCCAAGTTCCGCAACGGGGGCCAGACCTGTGTCTGCCCCAACCGGGTGTATGTGCAGGCCGGCGTGCACGACCGCTTTGTGGCCCTGTTGGCCGAGCGCGTGGGCGCCCTGGTGCTGGGCCCGGCCACCGACGCCGCGGCCCAGATCGGCCCCATGATCAACGCCCGTGCCGTCGACAAGATCGAACGCCACGTGCAGGATGCGCTGGCCCGGGGGGCCCGCGCGGTGGTGGGGGGCCATCGGGTGCGCAACGAGCGCTGCAGCGGCCCGCACTACTTTGCCCCCACCGTGCTGGTCGACGTGCGCCCCGACATGGCCTGCGCCTGTGAAGAGACCTTTGGCCCCGTGGCCCCCATCACCCGCTTCGAGACCGAGGCCGAGGTGCTGGCCGAGGCCAATGCCACACCCTTCGGCCTGGCTGCCTATTTCTACTCAGCCGATGTGAAGCGCATCTGGCGTCTGGCCGATGCGCTGGAGTCGGGCATCGTGGGCATCAATGAAGGCGCCCTGGCCGCCGAGGCCGCGCCCTTCGGCGGTGTCAAGGATTCCGGCTACGGCCGCGAGGGCTCGGTGCACGGCCTGGGCGAGTACATGCACTGGAAGTACCTGTGCCAGGGCAACCTGGCTTGAGCTGATCACCCTGGCCCACGCGCCCGGGCCCAGGCCTCAATACCGCCAGGTCAGCGCCAGCAGGGCCGTGTCCCGGTGGCCGTGCCCTGCAAGGGGGCTGTTGGCCAGAGTGCGGTCCACGAACACGCGGCGCAGGTACAGGTTCAGCACCCAGGGCCCGCTCACGGGCAGCTCGATCAGACCGCCCACATAGGGGTTCAGGGCCGCACCGGGCTGGTAGGCGCGGCCGGCTGCGGCGGCGTCGGCTGCCGTGGTGCCCAGGTAGTAGCGGGTGTAGGCCGCAGATTGGCGCTCCAGGCCCAGCTCGGGGTACAGCGTGAGGCGCCCCAGCGGCAGCTCGGCCAGGTAGCGCGCCTGCAGCAGCGTGCCGCCAGAGGCGCCGAAGTCGTGCAGCACATTCAGGCCGAAGGCGCCGATCGGCGTGACCTGCAGCGTGCCCAGCCCCAGGGGCACCGGGTCCTTGCGCGGCGACCAGCCGCCGCCCTTGTAGCCATCGCTGCGCACCTGGCCCAGCAGCTCCAGGTGGCCTGCGCCCAGGGGCAGGGTCTTGACGCCAAAGGTATCGATGCGGCCAAACAGCCGGCCCTTTTCGAAGTTCAGGTAGGGCACGACGCTGGTCCGGGCCTGCACGCCCAGGATGCCGCTGGCGCCATGCAGCACGCCCAGGCCGATGTCGCCGCTGAAGGCCTCGGGGTCAGCCCCCTTGGAGACCTCATCGCTGTGCGCGGCGTGGGGGGCGAATGCGGCCAACGTGAGCATCAGCGCAGTCATCAGGGCGCCCAGCAACGCAGGGGCTTTTGTGGAGGGGGCTGCGTGCATGGTGATGGGGCAGGGCGGCGCACTGAGCTGCCGGGTCTTGTGGGGGCGCCAGTGTAACCAGCCCGGTTGCGCTGCGGGCCAGGCGCGCTGGGCTTCAACCGTGCCGCAGGCAGATCGGGCGGGGGCGGGGCGCCTGGGTGCCGGCCCGGTTGGGTGAGCGCGCGGCCAGAGCCGCCAGAAAGCTGGCCACCCCGGCGGTGCGCAGCGGCTGGAACGGCACCCCATGGCGTGCGCACAGCTTCTTGAGCCGGTTCATCGAATCGTGGTCAACGCAATCCACCGGCAGCAG
Organism: Curvibacter gracilis ATCC BAA-807; assembly: GCF_000518645.1. Lineage (GTDB taxonomy): Bacteria > Pseudomonadota > Gammaproteobacteria > Burkholderiales > Burkholderiaceae_C > Curvibacter > Curvibacter gracilis. The sequence goes on from NZ_JADZ01000034.1 coordinate 51,793, forward strand.
CACCAGATCGCTGCCGGGAACCAGCGCCGGCAACAGGCCTTTGCGGTCTTCCAGGCCGCCGTCGTGCAGCAGCAGTTCGATGCCGGCAGCGTCGCACAGGCGGCGGATGGCCCCGTTCGAACTGGGGCGCCCGCCCACGTACAGAACGCGCTGCCCGGCCCCCTCCAGCAGCCCAGGGTCGGGTTGGCCATGGGCTTGCTGTGAGGCACTGGCCAGCGCCGCCTCCAGGGCGGCGGCCTCGGCCCGCAGGGCCTGGTTCAGGTGCTGTTCGTCGTGCACCTGCTGGCGCAGGGCCATCACCTCGGTCTGCAGCCCTTGGCATTGGCTTTGCAAGCTGCTCGTGGCCTGGGCGCTGCGATCCCGCTCGTGGCTCAGGCGGGCGAGTTGCCGGGCCAGTGCCTCCGTGCGCAAGCTCAGCTCGGCGCTGGCGGGCACCGCCGGGCGCAGGGCCTGCCGTTGCAGGGCCTGGAGCTGCTCCTGCAGCCGCAGCAGGGTGTGCTGATGGGCTTGTTGCTGCACCTGCTGGCGCTCCTGTTGCTGAGCCAGTTGCTCGCGCAGGCTGCTGTTTTCCAGCGTCAGGGCCTGCAGGCGGGCCAGGTCGGCGCGGCTGCTCACCCCTTGCAGGTGCGACAGCATGTGCACCTCGCCAAAGGCCTGCTTGCGCAGCGCCTCGGTCACGGCGGGGTGGGTCAACAAGGCCCAGTAGGGGCCGGCGATGTCGCCCTGCTGCACGGCCTCGCGCCAGGCCTGGGCCAGCGCGGGCGCCGTCTCCAGCGGGGCGAAGCGTTGGATGGCCAGGGCGTGGCGCTGGTCCAGGGCCTTGTTGATGGCCTTGGCTCCCTCGCCCGCCTGTGCGGCCAGCTCGACGGCGCCATGGTGGATGTCCAGCTCGCTCAGCCCGGCTGCCGCCACGTTTTGAAAGCGGGCCACCAGAGGGCGCAACTCACCGACCCCCAGACAGGTGCCGATGACTGAGCAGTACATGGTGGATGCCAGGTCCTTGAGCCGGCTGCGCCGTGTGCGGACCGGCGCCCCATCGGTTTGAGAGGCCGTGGGGCTTGGGCCCCCCTCTTCGCCTGGGCTCACCCAGGGCAGGTAGGCATCACGCCGGGCCAGGCCTGCCAGGGCCGGCTTGGCCTGGGTCAATGCAGAGAAAAGAGGTTTGTTGAGCATCATGCCGTGGCCCCGGGGTGTGGCGGATCAGACGCGATTCGCTATGTCTTTGTGACTATAGCGATGGCCGTATCCCACCCGTCAAAAAGTCAGCAATCCCGACTGGATTGAAGGGTTGGCTATATACTTGAAAACATAGCGATGGCGCCTGCTGGGGCGCTGCAAGCCGGTTCATCAGCTCTCAAGGAGTCACAGCGTGCATGGCCTTGCCCCTTCCTGCGACGGGCTCCTTGACCGGGATACCGATCGGCACCTGCCAGGGGTGTTGCTGCCGACTGCTGGGCCGCGCCCGCCTGGCGTGCCAGGGCCGCCCTGGCGCCAGGTCTGGGTGCGTGCTGCGGTCACCCAGGGCACGGAGCCCCGCTCGGCGCTGGAGGTGGGCGAATGGGCCCTGGAGCCGGTGCTGGGCAATCCGCAGGAGATGGCGCTGTCCCTGACCTTGGCCGACGCCTCCTGTGTCACCTTTGTCTTGCAGGCGCACGACATGCAGGACATCGCGGCCGCGCTGCGGCGGTTGCAGCCAAGGGGCTGGTGAAGCGCTGTGGACGCGGCGCTTCAGGGCGCCAGCAGTTTGATGAGCTTTTTCAGCTCGGCCGCGGCGGCCTGTTCGGCCGTGGCCTCGATCTGCCGGTAGCGCTGGATCAGCTCACGGCCCACTGGCGTGAGCGTGGTGCCGCCGCCCTGGCGGCCGCCCGCTGCGGTGCTCACGGCGGGTTCTTTGAGAGACCGGTTGATCTCGTCGAGCAGCATCCAGGCCCGGCGGTAAGACATCTCCAGCTCCCGCCCGGCCGCCGAGATTGAGCCGGTGCGATCAATGGCCTCCAGCAGGCTGATCTTGCCTGGGCCCACCGCAATCTCGTCGTTGCGGCGGATGCGGAGTCTGAACTGGATCTGGGGGGGCATGGAAATATCCTAACCCATGTGCCAGGCGTGCCCGTGTCCCCCACTGGCCAGAGGCCTGCCGTGCTCAATCCAGCGTGATGCCCAGCGCCTTGATCAGCGGCTGCCACTTCTTGCGCTCGCTGTCGATCAGGCGGTTCATGTCGGCGGCGTCGGCCGGGCGGGCTTCCCAGCCGGCGTCGAACAGCTTCTGGCGCACGCCGGCATCGGCCATGGCTTTTTGCAGCTCGGTGCCCAGGCGCGCGTTGATCTCTTTGGGGGTGGCCGAGGGCAGCACCAGGCCTTGCCAGGTGTAGGCCTCGACCGCGGGGTGGCCCAGCTCACGCGCGGTGACCAACTGCGGCAGCTGGGGGATGCGCTCGCCCGACAGGGCCAGCAGGGGCACCACCTTGCCGGCCTTGACGGCGCTGATGCCACTGGGCAGGTCCAGCATCATCAGCGGCACCTGGTTGCCCATGACATCCTGCAGGGCCGGGGCGCCGCCTTTGTAGGGCACGTGCAGCATCTTCACGCCGAACTCGCGCTGGAACAGCTCCAGCGCCAAGTGGTGCGGGCTGCCCTGGCCGGCGGTGGCGATGCTGAGTTCGCCCGGGCTGCGCTGCAGCGCGGCCAGCAAGGCCTTGGCGTCGGCCAGGCCAGCCTGTGGCGAGGCCACGATCAACAGGGGCGAGCGGCCCATCATGCCCACGGTGCCGAAGTCTTTGTCGGCCACATAGGGCAGCTTCTTGTAGAGCACGGGGTTGTATACCAGCACGCCGTTGTCGGCCGACAGCATGGTGTAGCCGTCCGCTGGCGAGTGGGCCACGTTGTCGGCCGCGATGGAGGCGCCGGCCCCGGGGCGGTTGTCCACCAGGATGGGCTGGCCCAGCTGGCGCGACAACTGCGCGCCCACGGTGCGGGCCAGAAAATCGGTGCCCCCGCCGGCGGGGTAGCCCACCACCCAGCGGATCGGCTTGCTGGGGTAGCTGCTGGGCTGGGCCTGGGCTGCGCCCAGGGCCAGCAGGCTGGCGCCGGCCAGCGCGAGGGTGATGAAAAGTCTCCGGCTTGTTGTCATGGTGTCTCTCTTGTATTGAAGGGGGGTTGGAAGCAGAAAAATCAGAAAGCGGCGCTAGCCGCCGGCCTCAGGCCAGGCACTGGTACTTGGTGTGCAGGTACTCCTCCAGGCCCTGGCGCGCGCCTTCGCGGCCATAGCCCGACTGTTTGACGCCGCCAAAGGGCGCCACGGCGGTGGAGATCAGGCCCGAGTTGATGCCCACCATGCCGTACTGCAGGGCGGCGCCCACACGCCAGGTGCGGGCTGAGTCGCGGGTGTAGAAATAGGCGGCCAGGCCGAACTCGGTGTCGTTGGCCATCTGCAGGGCTTCGGCCTCGGTGTGGAAGCGGAACAGCGGGGCCACCGGGCCAAAGATCTCCTCTTGCGCCAGGCGCATGGCCGGGCTCACCCCGGTCAGGATGGTGGGCTCGTAGAAGGTGCGGCCCAGCGCATGGCGCCGGCCCCCGGTCAGCACCTGGGCGCCCCCTGCCAAGGCATCGGCCACCAGCTCTTCGACCTTGGCCAGGGCGGGCTCGTCGATCAGCGGGCCCTGGCCCACGTCGGCCTCCAGGCCGTTGCCGACCTTGAGCGCACGCACGGCCGCGGCCAGCTTGGCGGCAAAGGCGTCGTACACGCTGTCGTGCACCAGAAAGCGGTTGGCGCAGACACAGGTCTGCCCGGTGTTGCGGTACTTGGAGGCCAGGGCCCCGATCACCGCCTGGTCCAGGTCGGCGTCTTCGAACACGATGAAGGGCGCGTTGCCGCCCAGCTCCAATGACAGCTTCTTGAGCGTGGGCGCGCACTGGGCGGCCAGCAGCCGGCCCACCTCGGTCGAGCCGGTGAAGGTCAGCTTGCGCACCAGCGGGCTGGCGGTCAGCTCGGCCCCGATGGGGCGGGCGCCGCCCGTGAGCACGTTGAACACCCCGGCCGGCACCCCGGCGCGCTGGGCCAGTTCGGCCATGGCCAGGGCGCTCAGCGGGGTCTGGGTGGCGGGCTTGACGATGATGCTGCAGCCCGCGGCCAGGGCCGGGGCCACCTTGCGCGTGATCATGGCGGCCGGGAAGTTCCAGGGCGTGATGGCGGCGCACACGCCCACCGGCTCGCGCGTGACCAGCAGGCGCTTGTCGGGCCAGGGCGAGGGGATGATCTCGCCATAAACGCGCCGCGCCTCTTCGGCATACCACTCGATGTACGAGGCCGCGTAGGCGATCTCGCCACGCGCCTCGGCCAGGGGCTTGCCTTGCTCGCAGGTCATCAGCAGGGCCAGGTCGTCCTGGTGCTGCAGCATCAGCTCGAACCAGCGGCGCAGGATGCGGGCGCGGTCTTCGGCGGTGCGCTCTTTCCAGAGCAGGTAGGCGGCCTGGGCCGATGCGATGGCTTCGCGGGTCTGCTCGGCGCCCACATCGGGGATGTGGGCGATCAGCTCGCCCGTGGCCGGGTTGTGCACGGGCAGGGTGGCGCCGCTGTGGGCGGCCACCCAGTGGCCGTTGATGAGATTGGCCTGCTTCAGCAGGCTGGGGTCTTGCAGGGTCAGCATGGTGGGGTGGTTCAGTAGGGGCTGCTGCCGGCCGGCGCGGCAGCCGAGGTGGTTCCGGTGGCGGGTTTGAAGCTGCGGGCCAGGGCGGTGGCGGCGCCCACCAGCAAGGTGGTGTCCACGCCCACGGCCACAAATTGCGCACCGGCGGCCAGGTAGTGGCGGGCCTGCACCGGGTCGGCCATCAAAATGCCGGCCGCCTTGCCGGCGGCGCGCACGGTGGCAATGCCCTCGGTGATGGCCTGTTGAACGGCGGGGTGGTTGGCCTGGCCGCGGTAGCCCATCGAGGCCGACAGGTCGGCCGGGCCGAAGAACACGCCGTCCACGCCTTCCACCTGGGCGATCCCGGCCAGGTGGCTCAAGGCTTCGGTGGTTTCGGCCTGTACCAGCAGGCACATCTCGTCGTCGGCCTGGTGCACGTACTGGGGCACCTGGTTCCAGCGCGAGGCACGCGCCAGGGCCGCGCCCATGCCGCGCACCCCGGCCGGGGCATAGCGCATGGCGCGCACCATCTGGCGCGCCTGCTCGGCGCTGTCGATCATGGGCACCAGCAGGGTCTGGGCGCCCACATCGAGGTACTGCTTGACCAGGGCGGTGCGGCCCTCCACCGGGCGCACCACCGGGTGCACGGGGTAGGGCGCCACGGCGCGCAGCTGCGACAGCACGGTGCGCACATCGTTGGGGCCGTGCTCGGCATCCAGCAGCAGCCAGTCAAAGCCGCAGCCGGCCAGGGCCTCGGCCACGTTGTCGTCGGCCAGGCCGACCCACAGGCCGATCTGGGTCTGGCCCTGTTGCAGGGCACGCTTGAACAGGTTGGGGCTCAGGGCTTGCATCGGGGGCCTCACACAAAGCGGAAGGACACCGAGCCCAGCGGCCCGTAGTCGGCATGAAACGCGTCGCCGGCCTTGGCCGGTGTGGGCCGGGTGAACGAGCCCGCCAGCACCACATCGCCCGCATTGAGCTGCTCGCCATGCGGCGCGATCTTGTTGGCCAGCCAGGCCACACCGGTGGCGGGGTGGTTCAGCACGGCGGCGGCCAGGCCGGTCTCCTCGATCACGCCGTTCTTGTGCAGCAGGGCGCCCACCCAGCGCAGGTCCACATCCATCGGCTTGATGGGGCGGCCGCCCAGCACCACGCCCGCGTTGGCGGCAAAGTCGGAGATGGTGTCGAACACCTTGCGCGGGGCGCCGCTTTCGCGGTCGAACTGCTCGATGCGGGCATCGATGATCTCGATGGCGGGCACCACGTAGTCGGTCGCCGACAGCACCTCGAACAACGTCACCTCAGGGCCTTTCAGGGGTTTGCCGAGGATGAAGGCCAGCTCCACCTCCACCCGTGGCGCAATGAAGCGCGCGGCCGGGATGTCGGTGCCGTTGTCAAAGAACATGTCGTCCATCAAGGGCGCGTAGTCGGGCTCGGTGATCTGGCTGGCCAGCTGCATGGCGCGCGAGGTCAGGCCGATCTTGCGGCCCTTGATGCGGCGGCCATCGGCCTGTTCGAGCTTGACCCACTCGCGCTGGATGGCGTAGCCGTCGGCGATCGTCATCTCGGGGTGGCGGGCCGAGAAGTGGCGCAGCGGGGTGCGCGCCTTGCGGGCGTGGTAGAGCTCCTGGGCCAGGGCTTCCAGGGTGGATTGGGGCAGCATGGGGTGGCTTCCTTGTGGGTTTCTTGTGGGGTTCAGGCCGCTGTTGAGGCCGTCAGGGGCTGCACCGGGAAGATGGCGTTGATCTGCCCCGTGCCCGAACTCGGGAAGAACGGGGTCACCACCTCGGCGCCGGCGCTGTAGGCATCCCAGCCCAGGGCGCCCAGCAGCATGGCGGTGTCGTGCATGAAACCTTCGCCGTGGCCCTTGTCGGCGTACTCGGGCAGCAGGGCGCAGAAGGTCTTCCAGTCGCCCTTCTTCCACATCTCGACCACGTGGTGGTCGAACTCTTCAAGGTAGGGGCTCCACATCTTGTGCATGAACTCTTCGGCCACCCCGTTCTGGGCAAAGCGGTGGCTCAGCGAGCCGCTGGCAAAAAAGGCCACCTTGCCGTCGTAGTCGCGCTCCACGGCTTCGCGCAGGGCGCGGCCCAGGCGGGCGCTGTCGGCCAGGTTGTGCACCGTGCACAGGGCCGACACCGACACCACCTTGAAGTGGCGGTCGGGGTTCATGTAGCGCATCGGCACCAGGGTGCCGTACTCCAGGTTCAGCGTGGTGTCGGGGTGGGCGCGGGTGGGCACGCCGGCCGCCGTGGCGGCGCGGGCCAGCAGATCACCCAGGGCCGGGTTGCCGTCGTACTCGTACGGCATGTTCTTGATGAAGTGCGGCAGCTCGTTGCTGGTGTAGATGCCCTTGAAGTGCGCCGCGTTGTTGATGTGGTAGCCCGAGTTGACCAACCAGTGGGTGTCGAACACCACGATGGTGTCCACGCCCAGCGCGCGGCAGCGGCGGCCGATTTCGTGGTGGCCATCGATGGCGGCCTGGCGGCAGCCCTTGTGCGGGCCGTCCAGCTCGCTGAGGTACATCGAGGGGACGTGGGTGATCTTGGCGGCAAGCGCGAGTTGGCCCATGGTTGACTCCTTTGGTTGTGTCTTGTGTCGGGGGCGATGAAAGGAAAAGTGATGACGCCGAGCTTCATCGGCGGCGTCTGCTCGCCCCTGGTTCCGAAGGCTGCGGAGCAAGCCATGCCAGCAGACACCGTGGAGCGGGCTTGGCCCGGCCACGGGTGTCGTCCCCCTCCGGGGGAAGGCGCCGCAGGCGACTCAGGGGGGAGAACATCAAACTCCCCAGTGCGGGATGTGGTGGGCGCCCAGCGAGACCGCCACGTTCTTCGGTTCGCAGAAGACTTCGTAGCTCCAGGTGCCGCCCTCGCGCCCGGTGCCGCTGGCCTTGGTGCCGCCAAAGGGCTGGCGCAGGTCGCGCACGTTCTGGCTGTTGACAAAGCACATGCCGGCCTCGATGGCGGCGGCCATGCGGTGGGCGCGGCCCAGGTTCTCGGTCCACACGTAGCTGGAGAGGCCGTACTGCGTGTCGTTGGCGATGCGGATGGCGTCGGCCTCGTCCTCGAAGGGGATCAGGCAGGCCACGGGGCCGAAGATCTCGTCCTGGGCGATCTTCATGCGGTTGTCCACGTCGGCGAACACGGTGGGCCACACGTAGTTGCCGCGCTGCACGCGCTCGGGCAGCGCGGCCGCGTAGGCGGGGCGGTCCAGGCCACCGCACAGCAGCGTGGCGCCTTCCTTGGGGCCCAGCTCGATGTAGCTGCGCACCTTGGCCAGGTGGGCCTGGCTGATCATGGGGCCCACGATGGTCTTCTCGTCCAGCGGGTCGCCCACGGTGATGCGGCGGGCGCGCTCGGCAAACTTGGCGGCAAAGTCGGCGTAGATGGACTTTTGCACCAGGATGCGGCTGCCGGCGGTGCAGCGCTCGCCGTTGTTGCTGAAGATCATGAACACGGCGGCGTCGAGGGCGCGATCCAGGTCGGCGTCGGCAAAGATCACGAAGGGGCTCTTGCCGCCCAGCTCCATGCTGAACTTTTTGAGGCCCGCGCTTTGCACGATGCGGTTGCCGGTGGCGGTGGAGCCGGTGAAGCTGATGGCGCGCACATCGGGGTGGCTGCACAGGGGTTCGCCGGCCTGCTTGCCGTAGCCGTGCACGATGTTGAGCACGCCGGCGGGGATGCCGGCCTCCAGGGCCAGCTCGCCCAAGCGGGCCGCCGACAGGGGCGAGAGCTCGCTCATCTTGAGCACGGCGGTGTTGCCGAAGGCCAGGCAGGGGGCCACCTTCCAGGTGGCGGTCATGAAGGGCACGTTCCAGGGGCTGATGAGGGCGCACACGCCCA
>NZ_JADZ01000035.1 GCF_000518645.1 Curvibacter gracilis ATCC BAA-807
GGCCATGAAGTCGGTGGCCTTGTCGGTGGTGAACTGCTCGTCCACCACGGTGATGCCCTTGCTGGCGGCGATCTTCTTGAACACATCGGCCACGCCCTGGCCGTAGGCGGTGCGGTCGTCGATCACGGCCACGCGCTTGAGCTTCAGGGTGTCCGCAGCGTAGAAGGCCAGGCCGGCGCCCAGCGCATTGTCATTCGAGATGATGCGGTAGGTGGTCTTGTAGCCGGGCTTGGTCAGGTTGGGGTTGGTGGCGGCACCGGTGATGTGCGGGATGCCGCAGTCGTTGTACACCTTGGCGGCCGGGATGGTGGTGCCCGAGTTCAGGTGACCAACCACGCCGGCGACCTTGGCGTCGCACAGCTTCTGTGCCGCTGCGGTGCCTTGCTTCGGATCGGCTGCGTCGTCTTCAGCGGCCAGTTCCCACTTGATCTTCTTGCCACCGATCACGATGTTTTGCGTGTTCAGGTCTTCAACGGCCATGCGGGCGCCGTTCTCGTTGTCCTTGCCGTAGTGGGCCTGGGCACCCGACATCGGGGCGACGTGGCCGATCTTCACGACCTGAACGTCTTGTGCCGAGGCAGCGCCTGCCAGAACTGCCAGTGCGGCAACAGCGGTAAGTGTCAACTTCAATTGCATGGATGAACTCCGAATCAGTAATAAACGCCGATAGAAGGCGGCGGTGGAAGGTATTTCAATTTCCGGGCCAGCTTTGTCGGGAGATGCCCTTAAAGCCCTCTTGCATCACTTCGATTCATGGACCAGCAGCTGCGTTAATAGATCCGACACCGATCTGCCGCCCGTTCCGTTGGAAGTTTCGAATCCACGTCTGCCGCCACGCCGGCACAGCCGCCCGCCAAGCATCAGAAAAAATGATGTCACTTGAAGTGCGCTAATTGGCATCAAGCTGTAACAAAAACCCCACAGACCGAAGTTACGAAATGCAAACCTGTCTCTAAAATCCGCCACCTGTCGTCAAAGACATTTATTTGTGGGCGAAAAACCATTTCGCCTCATCTTGGTGCCTTCCTGGTCGGATGCACCCAGACGCGGCGCGATGCGGCCCCTCTGACTCACCCCTGCCCCACCTGAACACAGGATTTGCAATGAAAAAGACATTTCTGATGACCGCCCTCGCCCTGAGCATGGGCTCGGCCTTTGCTCAATCGAGCGTCACCCTGTACGGCGTGATCGACACCGCCTACCAGCACCAGACCAATGCCACCGCCGCGGGCGGCAACCTGAACGCAGTCACTTCGGGCTCGATCAGCGGCAGCCGTTACGGTTTCAAGGGCAAGGAAGACCTGGGCGGCGGTCTGTACTCGCTGTTCACCCTGGAAGCTGGCTTCAACCCCAATGATGGCAGCCGCGGTCAAGGTGGCCTGGCTTTCGGTCGTCAAGCCTTCGTGGGCCTGGGCGGTGACTTCGGCCAGCTGACCGTGGGCCGTCAGTACACCCCGCTGTTCGAGCACTATGGCAACTTCGACCCGCTGTGGGGCATCTCCAACGTGAACGAGTCGGGCTTCTACCTGGCCTACGGCACCTTCCGTCAGAACAACGCCGTTCGCTATGCCAAGAACATCGCCGGCGTGAACTTCGCCGCCATGCACGGCTTTGGCAACGTGTCGGGTTCCACCTCGGCCGGGCAGCTGAACGGCCTGCAAGCCAACTACACCGCCGGCCCCCTGCTGGTGGGCGCGGCTTACCAGAAGTTTGACGTGAACGCCTCGGCCAGCACCAACCTGGGCAGCACCTCCAACGCCATGATCGGTGCCAACTACGGCTTCGGCCCGGCCCGCGTGTTCTTCAACTACATGGACACCAAGCTGAGCACCGGCGCCAAGAGCGACGTCGCCACCCTGGGCGTGAACTACGAAGTGGCCCCGCTGGTGGGCCTGGTGGGTACGTACTACAACGACAAGACCAAGTCGACCACCAACGTGAACGGCAGCCGCAACACCCTGGCCCTGGGCCTGACCTACTCGCTGAGCAAGCGCACCATGGTCTACACCTATGTGGATCGCTCCAAGCAAAACAGCGGTTATTCGGCGACCGCCATCTCGGCCGGTTCGGACCTGTTCGGCGCCCCGACCACGCTGACCACCCGCTCCAACCTGATGGTGGGCGTGCGTCACGCCTTCTGATCGGCCCGCCCGATCGGACCCGCGATCGCCGCTGCCCGGCACCCGGGTCCTGGTTTCTCCAAGTTCAAGCCCCTCGCAGCCGCGAGGGGCTTTTTTCATGGTCAGGCCGCCTCGGTTTGCAAGAGGGCCCACAGCCGACTCGACGACAGCGGCATCTGCAGTCTTGGTGCCGCATCGGCATGGCCAGCCCGCGCCAGGGCATCGGCCACGGCATTCACCAAGGTGGGGGTGGCGCCGATGGTGCCCAGTTCACCCACGCCCTTGACACCCAGAGGGTTGTTCTTGCATGGGGTGGATTCGTCCATCGTGGTGCGGAAATCGGGCGCCAGATCGGCCCGGGGTGCTGCGTAATCCATCAGGCTGCCGGTGACCAGTTGACCGGTTTCGCGGTCGTACAACAGGTGCTCGCTCATGGCCTGCCCCAGGCCTTGCACCGCCCCGCCGTCGAGCTGTCCACGCACGATGAGCGGGTTCACCACCCGCCCCACATCGTTGACCGAGGAGTAGGCCACCACCTGCAAGTCACCCGTCTGCGGATCCAGCTCCACTTCGCAGACATGGCAGCCATTCGGCCAGGTGGGGCCCGACACCGTGCTGGTCGAGTCGATGTGGATGCGCTGCTCGCTCTGGGCCCGTGCCAGTGCAAACAGGTCGATCCCCAGATCGGTGCCTTTCACACTGAAACGACCGCCTTCATAAGAAATGTCTTCGGCCGCCACCTCCAGCTCGGCCGCCGCCAGGGTCTTGGCATGCTCGATGGTGCGCTCGGCCCCCACCCGCACGGCCGAGCCGCCAGTGAACAGCGAGCGTGAGCCCGCACTGCCAAAGCCGTCGCCTCGGTCGGTGTCGCCCAGCACCACGCGCACCTGGGTGATCGGCACACCGAACACATCCACCACCAACTGCGCCAGCGTGGTGGCAATGCCCTGGCCCATGGCGTTCACCGCCGAGAAGACCTCGATGGTGTCGTCCGGCAGCACCGTCACGGTGACGCGTTCCTCGAACACATTGCCCCCCGTCCACTCCAGGAAGGTGGCGATGCCCTGGCCGCGCAGCAGGCCCTTCTGACGCGAAGCCGCCGCCCGCGCCTCGAAGCCGGCCCAATCGGCCTGGGCCAGGGCCTGGTCCATGACCTTCTCGAAGCAGCCGGTGTCGTAGGTCTGCCCCATGGGGTTTTTGTAGGGCATCTGCTCGGGCTGGATGAAGTTGCGACGACGCAGGGCGACCCGGTCGATGCCGGTCTGCCGGGCCGCCTCGTCCATCAGGCGCTCCATCGTGAAGATGGCCTCGGGCCGGCCTGCACCGCGGTAGGCCCCGGTGGGCGCGGTGTTGGTCAGCACCGCCTTGAAATGGAAGTCGATGGTCTGGATGTCGTACACGCTGGTCTGCACCCAGGGGCCGATCAACAACTGGATGGCCACCCCGGTGCCGGTGGCATAGGCCCCCACATTGGCCAGCGAGCGCAGCCGCAGGCCCAGGATCTTGCCGTCGGCGGCCAGGGCCAGCTCGGCCCGGGTCTGCAGATCACGGCCATGGCTGGACGACAGGAACTCCTCGCTGCGCTCGGCCACCCATTTCACGGGGCGCTGCAGGCGCTGGGCACTCCAGGCCACCACCATGTCTTCGGGGTAGGCCCCCGTCTTCATGCCGAAGCCGCCGCCCACATCGCCCACCACCACCCGCAGGCGCTCGCGCGGCAGGCCCAGCACGGCGATCAGGGTGTCACGCACGCCCGAGGGCATCTGGGTGCTCATGCGCAGGGTCAGGCGCCCATCGGCAGGATCGGGGTAGGCCAGCACGGTGCGCGGCTCCAGCGTGAGGGCCGCCAGGCGCTGGTTGACCACCTCCAGCGCCACCACATGGGCGGCCTGGGCAAAGGCCGCGGCACAGGCGGCCGGGTTGCCATGCTGCATCTCGGCCGCGATGTTGTCGGGGGCCTCGGGGCACAGACTTGGGGCGCCCGCGCTGATGGCGTCGTCGAGGTTCACCACCATGGGCAACTCGTCGTATTCAACGAACACCGCCTCGGCCGCATCTCGGGCCTGCTGGGGCGTTTCGGCCACCACCGCCACCACGGCCTCGCCGACATAGCGCACCCGCTCGTGGGCCAGCGGGTGGCGCGGTGGCGAGGCCGCCACACCATCGGCCCGCTTGAAACCGGCGTTGCCCGGCAGCGGCTTGACGCCGGCCTGCACCAGATCAGCCCCGGTGTAGACGCCCAGCACCCCGGGCAGACCCAGCGCCCCGGAGATGTCGATGCTCACGATGCGCGCATGGGGGTAAGGCGAGCGCTGAAACGCCAAATGGGTCTGGCCGGGCAGGCTGAAGTCGTCGGCATAACGGCCTGCCCCCTTGAGCAGACCTTCGTCTTCGAGGCGCAGCACGGCCTGGCCGCTGCCGAATCGGGCAAAGGAAGTGGGTGTGTTCACGGATTTGTCTCACTGGTTGGGGCTTTGGAAACAGGATGCGGAAAACGGGAAATGCACCGCCGACCACTCTAGCCAATTCCCGCCCATCCTGCTGTCACGCGCCTCGCGCCGGGCCCTCCGTGTGCCCATCAGGCACCGATCTGGCGCAAAACACCCCGAAAAATGCCCCACAACCCAGGAATGCTTCGTGCTTGATGCTGCATCGCAGCAATACCCCCGTGGTGTGCGATCGAGTGACATCACGCGGGGTCTTCTGGCCTCTTTTCCAACCCTCGATAGGAGCCTTTCATGCTGGACCGAACCTCAACCCTGTTCTCCCACGTCAAGCCTGGCGACAACGACTACGTCAGCGGCGGATTGCGCGACTTCTTCCTGTACCGGGACCTGGGCGTGGCCGCGGCCACGCACGGCAAGGTGATCGCCCACCTGGTGAAGGCCAACATGGCGCCCGAAGCCGGCACGGGTTGGCACCGGCATGAGGCCGATTTCCAGATCGTCATCATGCTCAAGGGCTGGGCACGCTTCATGTACGAAGACCAGGAAACCCTGGTGCAGGCCGGTGACTGCGTGCACCAGCGCCCGGGCATCCGGCATTACCTGTTCGACTACTCACCCGACATGGAGTACCTCGAGATCGTGTCGCCGGCCGATTTCAAGACGGTGGACGTGCCTGCCGTCTGCCCCATCCCGGCGCCCACCCCCTGGGCGTGAAGCCCGGCATGCACCCGCCTGGGGCGGGTGCACCGGAGCCGGGCACCCAAGGGTCAGAACTCGGCGTCCAATTCGTCGATCTCATCGGGCTCCAGGGCCGCGGCCGCCACCCACTCTTTCATGGCGGGCAGGGCCATGATCGTCTGGCAATAGGCGGCACACACCGGGTCCAGCGCCACGTCGTAGGTCAGAAAACGGGTCACCACCGGCGCGAACATGGCGTCGGCGATGCAGGGCTGGGCACCGAACAGATAGGGGCCGCCATAGCGCTGCAGGCACTCGGTCCAGATGGTGGTGATGCGGTCGATGTCGGTCTGCGCGCGCGACCACAGCTTGAAGCCCGGGAAATGCGCCTTGATGTTCATGGGCAGGGACGAGCGCAGCGCGCTGAAGCCCGAATGCATCTCGCCACAGATGGCCCGGCAATGGGCTCGGGCCGCGCGATCGGCCGGCAACAGGCCGGCATGGGGCTTGATTTCGTTGAGGTATTCGCCAATGGCCAGGGTGTCCCACACATAGAGGCCATCGTGGTCCAGGGCCGGCACCCGCATCGACGCCGACAACAGCAGCATCTCGGCCTTCATGTCGGGGTCGTCGGGCGAAATCACCTTTTCGGTGAAGGCCAGCCCCGCCAGCTTCGCCATCAGCCAGCCGCGCAAGGCCCAGGCACCGTAGTTCTTGCTGCTGATCGTCAAAACCGCTTTGGCCATGGCTTGCTCCTGTTGGTCCAGCGGCTGTGCAAGCCCCGTGCCATGCCGCCAGCCCTGGGCCTTGGCCCGCAACTTGCCTTCGCCCCGGCAACACCCACCGAAAGATTGCCATGCTGTATCAGGCCTACCAACTCCAGTCTGACCTGATGTCCCCGCTGCGCCTGATGGCCCAGGCCGTGGGCTCGGCGTTCATGGTGCCCGGCACCGAACGCACGGTGCTGCGCCAGATGGCGGCCGCCGGCGAGGTGTTCTCGCGCCTGAGGCTCACGCACAGCCGGCCGGCCTATGGCATCGAGGCGGTGCAGATCGGCGAACAGCGCGTGGCCATCACCGAGCGGGTGGCGCACACCCTGCCCTTCGGCACCCTGCTGCACTTTGCCAAAGACCCGGCCGCCGGCCTGCCCACCCAACCGCCGGTGCTGCTGGCCGCGCCGCTGTCGGGCCACTTTGCCACCCTGCTGCGCGAAACCGTGCGCACCCTGCTGCAGGACCACGACGTCTACATCACCGATTGGCACAACGCCCGCGACGTGGCCCTGCGCGAAGGCGCTTTCGGGCTGGACGACTACATCCGCTACATGATGCTGTTCCTGCAGCACATCGGCCCCGGCACCCACCTGGTGGCCGTGTGCCAGCCCTGCGTGGCGGCCTTGGCCGCCACCGCCTTGCTGGCCGAAGACGACGACCCCGCCCAGCCGCGCAGCCTGACCCTGATGGCCGGCCCGGTGGACTGCCGCGTCAACCCCACCGAAGTGAACCGCCTGGCCACCAGCAAACCGATCGAGTGGTTTGAAAAGAACCTGATCAGCCATGTGCCACTGCCGCACCGCGGCTTCATGCGCCGCGTGTACCCGGGCTTCGTGCAGCTCAGCGCCTTCATGAGCATGAACCTGGAGCGCCATCAACAATCGTTCGAGCACCTCTACCAGCACATCCTGGAAGGCCGGCTCGACGAGGCCGACACCATCAAGACCTTCTACGAAGAGTACCTGGCGGTGAACGACCTGCCCGCCGAGTTCTACCTGGAGACGGTGGAGAAGGTGTTCCAGACCTACGACCTGGCCGTGGGCCAGCTCCACTACCAAGGCCGCCGCGTCAACCCCGCCGCCGTCCGGCGCACGGCCCTGCTCACGGTCGAGGGGGAGCGCGACGACATCTGCGCCATCGGCCAGACCGTGGCCGCACAAGACCTGTGCAAAAGCGTGCGCCCCTACCTGAAGAACCACCATGTGCAGACCGGCGTGGGCCACTACGGCGTGTTCAGCGGTCGCAAGTGGAACCAGCAGATCTACCCCCGGGTGCGCGACAGCATCCACGCCAGCCTGGGCTGAGCCCCTGACCCGTCCAGCACTGGCAGCCAACACCTCGGCGCCAGCCTCTGGGCCTCGACCGGGAGGAGGGGCACAGTGGGGCCCATGCCCGTGAAACACCACCCACAACCCATTCACAGCACGCTTGAAACTGACGAATTTCGAGTTGTCCTGGCATTGATCTCCCAGGCCAGGCAGCAGGCTGTGCAAGCGGTGAACACCGCGCTGATCGATCTGTATTGGCAGATCGGCGGCATCATCAGCCGCAAGATCGCTTCAGCCGAATGGGGAACGGGTGTGGTCGACAAACTCGCCCATCGAATTGCCCAAGAACACCCGGGGCTGCGCGGCTTCACCCGACCCAACCTTTTCAGAATGCGGCAATTTCATGAGGCCTATCGCGATGCACCAACAGTCTCACCACTGGTGAGACAAATACCCTGGTCACACCATCTGCTCATACTGGCCCAGAGCAAACACCCCGAAGAAAAGCTGTTCTACCTGCAGATGACAGCCCAGGAATGCTGGAGCAAACGGGAACTCATGCGCCAACTCAAAAGTGCCTTGTTCGAGCGCCGCATGCTCAGTCCCGTCAGGGCAACTGCCGCACTCAGTCACCACCACCCTCAGGCTTTATCCGTCTTCAAAGACAGTTACCTGGTCGAGTTTCTGGGCCTGCCAGCGCAGCACAGTGAAGCCGATCTGCACGCGGGCCTGCTGGCCCAGTTGCGCGACTTCTTGATCGAACTGGGACGAGACTTCTGTTTCGTCGGCACACAGTTTCCCTTACAGGTGGGTCGACAAGACTTCGCGATTGACCTACTGCTCTTTCACCGGGGCTTGAACAGCCTGGTGGCGATTGAGTTGAAAGTGGGTCGATTCGAACCGGAACATTTAGGCAAGCTCAACTTCTACCTGGAGGCCCTGGACCGAGACCATCGCAAGCCCCACGAAAACCCCGCCATTGGCGTATTGCTGTGCGCCAGCCAGGACGACGAGGTGGTCGAATACGCGCTGAACCGCAGTTTGTCACCCGCCATGATCGCCCAGTACCAGACCCAGTTGCCCGACAAGAAACTGCTGCAACGCAAGCTCCAGGAGTTGCTGAGCCGACAGGATTGATGAAGTCCTCTGTGCTCAGCCCACCACCTGCCGCGCCACCCGCGCCACCTGGGCGGCGTCCACGCCAAAGAAGGCACGCAAGGCGGCTCGGGTGTCGCTGCGGCCGAAACCGTCGGTGCCCAAGGTGACATAGCGGCGCCCGGCCGGCACCCAGGCGCGCACGCTCTCGGGCACGGCGCGCACGTAGTCGGTGGCGGCAATGACCGGGCCTTCGGTGTCGGCCAGCAGGGCCGTCAGCCACGGAGTGCCGGGCTCGGATTCACCGGCCAGGGCCCGGGCCTCGCAGGCCTGGCCGTCACGGGCCAGTTCGCTCCAGCTGGTGACGCTGATCACGTCCACACTGAAACCCTCGGCCGCCAGTTGTTGCGCGGCCTTGACCACCTCGGTGAGGATGGCGCCCGAGCCGAGCAGGGTCACCTTGTGGGTGGCCGTGCCGGGGATGCGCTGCAGCCGGTAGGCGCCGCGCAACACGCCCTGCGACGCGCCTTCGGGCAGGTCGGCTTGGGCGTAGTTCTCGTTCATCAGGGTGAGGTAATAAAAAACGTCTTGCTGCTCGACCAACATCTCGCGCATGCCCTGGTCGATGATCACGGCCAGCTCGCCCGCGTAGGCCGGGTCGTAGGCCTTGCAGTTGGGGATGGTGGCCGCCACCAGGTGGCTGCTGCCGTCCTGGTGCTGCAGGCCTTCGCCGCCCAGCGTGGTGCGGCCCGAGGTGGCACCCAGCAGAAAGCCGCGGGCGCGCTGGTCGGCCGCGGCCCAGATGGCGTCGCCCACGCGCTGAAAGCCGAACATCGAGTAATAGATGTAGAAGGGCAGCATGGCCAGGCCGTGCACGCTGTAGCTGGTGGCCGCCGCCGTCCAGCTGGCGATGGCGCCGGCCTCGCTGATGCCTTCTTCGAGGATCTGGCCGTCCAGGGCCTCGCGGTAGCTCAGCACCGAGCCGATGTCTTCGGGGGCATAACGCTGGCCCACGCTGCTGTAGATGCCCACCTGCTTGAACAGATTGGCCATGCCGAAGGTGCGCGCCTCGTCGGCCACGATGGGCACGATGCGCGGGCCCAGCTGCGGGTCTTTGAGCAGGTTGCCCAGCATGCGCACAAAGGCCATGGTGGTGCTCATCTCCTTGCCCTCGGGCTGCAGGGCAAACTGCCCGTAGCGGGACAGCTCGGGCACCGGCACCACCGCGCAGGCGGCTTCGCGGCGCGGCAGGTAGCCCCCCAGGGTGGCCCGGCGCTGCTGCAGGTAGCGCATCTCGGCACTGTCGGGCGCAGGCTTGTAAAAGGTCAGCGACCTGGCCTGCTCATCGCTGAGCGGCAGCTGGAAGCGGTTGCGGTACTCGATCAGGTCGTCTTCGTCGAGCTTCTTCTGGCTGTGCGTGGTCATCTTGCCTTGACCGGCCGTGCCCATGCCATAGCCCTTCTTGGTGTGGGCCAGGATCACGGTGGGCTGGCCGCGGTGCGCAGCGGCCGCGGCATAGGCGGCGTGGATCTTGACCAGATCGTGCCCGCCGCGCTTGAGGCGGTCGATCTGCTCGTCGGTCAGGCCCATGGCCAGCGCGGCCAGTTCGGGGTTCTGGCCGAAGAAGTTGTCGCGGTTGAAACGGCCGTCCTTGGCGGCGAAGGTCTGCATCTGACCGTCCACCGTGGCCGACAGGGCGCGGGCCAGGGCGCCGGTGATGTCGCGCGCAAACAAGCCGTCCCAGTCACTGCCCCAGACCAGCTTGACCACGTTCCAGCCGGCGCCGGCAAACAGGCGCTCCAGTTCGTCGATGATGCGGCCGTTGCCGCGCACCGGGCCATCGAGCCGCTGCAGATTGCAGTTGACCACCCAGACCAGGTTGTCCAGGCCCTCGCGGGCGGCCAGGGTCAGGGCGCTCATGCTCTCGGGCTCGTCCATCTCGCCATCACCGAACACGCCCCACACCTTGCGCCCACTGCAGTCCAGCAACTGCCGGTGCGACAGGTAGCGCATGAAACGCGCGTGGTAGATCGAGCTGATCGGCCCCAGGCCCATCGAGCCGGTGGGGAACTGCCAGAACTCGGGCATCAGCCACGGGTGGGGGTAGCTGCTCAGGCCCTGGGCGCCGGCCGCCGGGGCCGAGATCTCCTGGCGGTAGTGCATCAGGTCGGCCTCCTGCAGGCGGCCTTCGAGGAAGGCGCGGGCATACACCCCGGGGGCACTGTGCGGCTGGAAGAACACCAGATCACCGCGGTGCTGGCCCGGGCCCAGGCCCTGGCGCGCATGGAAGAAGTGGTTGAACCCCACCTCGAACAGGTCGGCCGCGCTGGCGTAGCTGGCAATGTGACCGCCCAGCTCGGCCGAGCCGCCGGTTTCCACCTGGTTGGCGCGCACCACCATGGCCAGGGCGTTCCAGCGCATCAGGGAGGCGAGTCGCTCCTCGACGGCCAGATCACCCGGGAAGGGCGGTTGCTGCCCCACCGGCACCGTGTTCACATAGGCTGTGTTGAGCCCGGGGCGCCAGCCGGTCTGGTGCGCCCGGGCCAGGCGCGCCAGCTCGTCCAGCACGAAGCGGGCGCGCTCCGGCCCCTGGGTCTGCACCAGGGACTCGAAGGCCTCACGCCATTCGGCGGTCTCGGTCGGGTCGGCATCGGGGAGGCCATCACTGAGCTGCAGGAGACGGGGGTCGGCAGGTGCGTTCATAGCTCGGTACTTTAGAGAAATGGCCGCAGAATGAGCCGCCAAATCAAGCCACAAAAACACATCAACGCAGCACAATATGCTGCACAACCAAAAATACCAAGCACATGAAGCTCGACACCCTGGACCTTCGCATCCTGGCCGAACTGCAGGCCGATGGCGCCCTGTCGAACGTCGAACTGGCCCGACGCGTGCATCTGTCGCCCTCGCCCTGCCTGGCCCGCGTCAAGGCGATGGAGCAATCGGGCGTCATCTCGCGCTACGTGGCGCTGGCCAGTGCGGCGGCGCTGGGGCTGGGGCTCAATGTGTTCATCTCGATCAGCCTGCGCACCCAGAGCAAGGCCGCGTTGGCCGACTTCGAGCAGCGCATCTGCGAGCACGACGAGGTCATGGAGTGCTACCTCATGACCGGCGACAGCGACTACCTGATCCGCGTGGCCGTGACCGACATCGCCGCCCTGGAGCGCTTCATCCTCGAACAACTCACGCCGATTCCGGGTGTGGAGAAGATCCGCTCCAGCTTCGCCCTCAAGCAGGTGCGCTACAAAACCGCCCTCCCCTTACCCGCCGCCGGTCGCTGATAAGGGAAAACGAGACATATGACCTTGACATAGCGCCTATTTCCATCTTGTAACAATTTTTTGATTCACCCAGAATGGGGCTGTCCGAACCGGTGTCGTCGGGTCCGTTCCAGGAAGGCCGCCAATCATGCAGGGCAGGGGAGTTCAAAAAAATCATCATCCAGGCGGCCGTTTGCTGGCTGGGCTGTGCCATGTCTTTCTGAGCTGGGCGCTGCTGATGCTGGCTCAGCCTGGCTGGGCCGGCGAAGCCTTTCGCCTGCGCTTCGCGCCTGAAAAGGACTACGGACCGTTCATCTACCTGACCGACGAGGGACAGGTGGAAGGCCTGTCGGCCGACTTCCTGACGGCCATGGCGGCCCATGGCGAACTCCAGATCGACACCCTGCCAGCCCAACCCCTGGCATCCATCCTGGAGGCGGCCCGGCAAGGGCAGGTCGACCTGATCTCCTCGCTGCGCCCCACCCCGGAGCGGGCCGAGTTTCTGGGCTTCACCCGCCCCTATGTCACGGTGCCCGCGGTGCTGGTCACCCTGCCCAGCCGGGACCCCCAGTCGCTGAGCGACTTCCGTGGCCGGCCTGTGGCCGTGGGCCGTGGCTATGCCGTGGAAACCTTTGTGCGCGAAAAGTACCCCGAGGTGCAATGGACGCCGGTGGACGACGACAGCGAAGGCCTGCGCCTGCTGCGTTCGGGCCAGGTGGGGGCGGTGGTGGCCGATGTGGCGAGCGTGCATTTTGCGGCCGACCGGCTGGGGCTGCGCGGGATTCAGGTGAACGCGGCCATCGGCTTCGAATACCCGCTGAGTTTCGCCTTTCCCAAGTCCCGGCCGGACATCGGGCGGGTGCTGGAGGAGAGCCTGCGCCGCCTTCCGGAAACCCGGCGCCAGTCACTGCGTCAACGCTGGCTCGACGGGCGTCAGCAAAGCAGCGACGACCCGCGCGCGGTGTGGCTGCGCCGAGTGGGGCTGGGCCTGGCGGCGGTGGCCGTGCTCGGCCTGGTGGTGACCCAGATGCGCAGGAGCCCGGATGCCGACGCCACCTGAGCCCGACATCTCCGCCTTCAGCGAGCTGGAGCCCGAGCCCTCCGGCCCGCCGGCAGGGCGCTACAGCCTGTGGGGTGCCGCCCTCTCAGGCGCCCTGCTGTATGCCCTGCTGGCCGCCATGAGCATTGCCTTGTCTCGTCTGCCGGGCAGCGTGGCCACCTTGTGGTTTGCCAACATGGCCGGTGCCTTGCAGGTGGCGCGCCGACCGGCGCGTGAAGCCTGGGTGCTGCTGCCCGCGCTGATCCTGGGCAACCTGGGCGCCAATCTGCTGCTGGTGGAAGACTGGCATGCCGCCGTGGCCTTTGTGCTGCCCAACCTGATCGAAGTGGGCCTGGCAGCGCAGGCGCTGCGCCGGGTGAAGGGCGACATCGATCTGTTGAGCAGCCCGGCACGCCTGCTGCTGATCCTGCTGAACGCGGGCCTGGTGCCGGCGCTGGTGGGCGCCACCCTGGGAGCGGCCATGCTGGCCGGCAGCACGTCGGCCACGTTCGGCTTCCTGTGGCCGCGCTGGCTGGAGGGCAGCCTGATCGGCGCCATCTCCATGCTGCCGCTCATGCTGTTCGTGCTGATGCATGGCCTGCGCACTCTTTGGCGCCAGGTGTGCACCCTCGAAAACGGCTCGCTGCTGCTGCTGAGCGCGGCCGTGGCCCTGGTGGTGCCGGTGAGCGTGCCCTTTCCCTTTGTCTACATCACCCTGCCCCTGGCCCTGGCCGCCCTGCGGGGTGGCTTTGCGGTGACGGCCAGTGCCTGCCTGCTGGTGTCGGTGCTGACAGGGGCTCAGATCGGCCTGGGCCTGTTGATCCCACCGCCCACCACCTTGCACTGGGAGCATGTGCTGTTCTACCTGCCCATCCTGGCCGTGGTGGTGCCCCCCACCTTGCTGGCCAGTGCCATGGAGGGCTACCGTCGCAGCCTGCGCGAACTGCGCAGCAGCGAACGCCGGCTGCGCACCCTGTACAGCCACACCCCGGCGCTGATGATGTCCTTTCTGCCCGACGGGCGCCTGCTGAGTGTGAGCGATCTCTGGCTCCACAAGCTCGGGCGCTCAGGGCCCGAAGTGCTGGGCCAGCCCTTCACCGATTTCATGCCGGCCGAATCGGCCCAGCACATCCAGGCCCATGTGCTGCCCGAGCTGCTGCAGCGTGGCCAGTGCCGGGACGTGGCCTGCCGCTGGGTCACCGGCCGGGGCGAGCTGATCGAATCGCGCCTGTCGGCCGTGTGGGAGCGCAACGCGCGCGGCCAGGCCACGCGCGCGCTGGCGGTGATCGAGGATGTGACCGAGAACCAGCGTCTGGCCCATTTCGCGGCCCAGCGCGAGTTCATCGAAGTGACCCTGCACTCCATCGGCGACGGGGTGGTGGCCTGCGATGCCGAAGGCCGCATCCAGTACCTCAACCCCGTGGCCGAAGCCTTGCTGGGCGTGCAGCGCCAGAGCGCGCTGGGGCATGCCTTCGACCAGACCCTGGTGCTGCTCGACCCCGAAACCCGCTTGCGCATCGACAACCCGGTGCTGCGCTGCCTGCGCACCGGCCGCGGCTCCGGCCTGCCCCGCGAAGCGCTGATGCGTGGCCTGTCGGGGCAACACCACCCGATCCAGCACGCGGTGTCGCCCATCTTCGACCCGCACGGCCAGTTGCGTGGCGCCGTGATGGTGTTCCAGGACGTGCGCGAAGCCCGTGCGCTGGAGCAGCGCATGGCCCACCTGGCCCACCACGACGCCCTGACCGACCTGCCCAACCGCGTGCTGCTGCAAGACCGCATCCAGCAGGCCTGCGAGCGCAGCCGCCGCGAGGGCGGGGGCTTTGGCGTGATGTTCCTTGACCTGGACCACTTCAAGCACGTCAACGACTCGCTGGGCCACGCCGCAGGGGACGAGCTGCTGCGCGAAATGGCGCGTCGCCTCAAGACCACACTGCGCACCTGCGACACCATCTGCCGCCTGGGTGGCGACGAGTTCGTCATGCTGATCGGCGATATCCAGAGCCCGCAAGACCTGAGCGCCGTGGCCGAGAAGGTGCTGACCGAAGTGGCCCGCCCCTGTCTGATCGCGGGGCGCGACATGAACATGTCGGTCAGCCTGGGCCTGGCGCTGTTCCCCGCCGATGGCGAGAACGTGGAACTGCTCATGAAGCATGCCGACACCGCCATGTACCGTGCCAAGCGGGAGGGGCGCAACCGCTACCACTTCTTCTCGCGGGCACTGGACGAGGCCGCCACCGTGCGCCTGCAGCTGGAGCAGGACATCCGCCGGGGCATTGCAGAGCGCGAATTCATCGTGCACTACCAGCCCCTGGTGCGGGCCCGCGATGGCGCGGTGATCGGGGCCGAAGCCCTGGTGCGCTGGCAGCGCGGGCCTGAGGCGTGCTGGGGCCCGGGGCAATTCATCCCGGTGGCCGAAGAAAGCGGCCTGATCGTGGCACTGGGCGAACAGGTGCTGGAGCAGGCCTGCGCCCAATTGCGCCAATGGCAGGACCTGGGCCTGCCGGTGCAGCGCCTGTGCGTCAATGTCTCGCCGCTGCAGTTTGCTGCGCCGGGCTTTGTCGAGCAGGTGCTGGCCCAGGCCGGCCGCCACCACATCAACCCGGCCCTGCTGGAGCTTGAGATCACCGAGGCGTCCCTGATGAGCCACCCCGAGCAGACCCGCGAGGCCCTGCAACGGCTGAAGGCGGTGGGCGTGAAAGCGGCGCTGGATGACTTCGGCACCGGCTACTCCAGCCTGGGCTACCTGCGGCAGTTCCCGGTCGACACACTCAAGGTCGACCGCTCTTTTGTGGCCGAACTGCAGCAGGACGCCGGCAACCAG
The DNA here is from genome assembly GCF_000518645.1 of Curvibacter gracilis ATCC BAA-807. GTDB lineage: Bacteria > Pseudomonadota > Gammaproteobacteria > Burkholderiales > Burkholderiaceae_C > Curvibacter > Curvibacter gracilis. Next base: position 15,505 of record NZ_JADZ01000035.1, read on the forward strand.
CAACTGGTGGCCGCCATCGTGGCCATGGCCGCCACCCTGAAGCTGCACGTGGTGGCCGAGGGCGTGGAAACCCAGGCCCAGGCCGCCCTGCTGGCCGACATGGGCTGCGACACCCTGCAGGGCTTTCTGTTCGCCCGCCCCATGCCCGCCGCCGCCATGAGCTCCTGGCTGGGCCGACGCTGGCCCACCGAGACGCCAGCCACCGAGCCCCAGCGGGCCCCGGGATCAGGCCCAGCCCTGCAACACGACCTTGCCGCGGGCGCGCCCTGATTCCACGTGGGCATGGGCCCGGCGCAGGTTGGCCGCATTGATGGGCCCCATGTTTTCGCCTTCGGTGCTGCGCAACTGGCCGGCATCGACCAACTCGGCCACGCGGCTGAGCAGGCGGTGCTGCTCGATCTGGTCGGGCGTGCCGAAGCGGCTGCGCGCAAACATCATCTCCCAATGCAGGCTCAGGCACTTGGGCTTGAGGGCCATCACATCGAGTTCGCCCGGCGCCAGCTCATCGATCAAGCCCAGCCGACCCTGGGGCGCCAGCAGCTCGACCAGTTGCGGGAAATAGTCGCCGGTGTGGGTCAGCGAAGCCACCAGCGGCACCTCGGTATGGCCCAGCGCCTGCAACTGCGGGAGCAGGGGCTGGCCATGGTCGATCACGGCATGGGCCCCCAGGGCCTCGCACCACTGGCGCGTCTCGGGGCGCGACGCGGTGGCCACCACGGTCAGGGCCGTGAGCCGACGGGCCAGCTGCAGCAGGATGGAGCCCACCCCGCCGCCGGCGCCCAGCACCAGCAGGGTCTGCCCGGCGCCGCCTTGCCCATCGGCCTGCAGCGGCACCCCCAGGCGATCGAACAGCAGCTCCCAGGCGGTGATGGCCGTCAGCGGCAAGGCGGCGGCCTGGGCGTCGCTGAGGCTGGCGGGCGCCCGCGCGGCGATGCGCTCGTCCACCAGCTGCCGCTCGGCATTGCTGCCGGGGCGGGTGATGCTGCCCGCATACCAGACCCGCTCACCGGGCTGGAACAAGGTGACCGCCGGGCCCACGGCCAGCACCGTGCCCACCGCATCCCAGCCCAGCACCTCGGCCTGGCCGGGGGCCGGGGCGCGGCTGCGCCGCACCTTGGTGTCCACCGGGTTGACCGACACGGCCGACACGGCCACCAGCAGATCGTGCGGCGCCAGGCTCTGCGCCTGCGGGGCGGGCAACTGCAGATCGAGCAGCGACTCGGGGTGGTCGATGGGCAAGGCCTGGTGGTAGCCCACGGCTTTCATGAGGGGGGAAGAGGTCATGGCATGCGTCCTTCTGACAAAAAGAGTAATGAAGGGGAGAATCTAGGCCTGCATATTCATTTGATAAACCACCCATAAACAGCATCAGTTTCAAATGAAACTTGAAAATATCGACGAGCTGCGCGTGGCCCTGGCCTGTGCCGACACGGGCAGCCTGACGCGCAGCGCACAGCGCCTGCACATCACACCTGCGGCGGCCAGTGCCGCCCTCAAGAAGCTGGAGTCGCGCCTGGGCGTGCGCCTGTTCGAGCGCAGCACACGCAGCATGCGCATCACGCCGGGGGGTGAGCTGTTCTGCCAGTACGCCCGCCGCGCCCTGGACCTGCTCGACGAGGGCCAGGCCCAGTTGCACGACGATGGGGCCCAGTTGGTGGGCACCATCCGCCTGGCGGCCTCCAGCGACCTGACGCGGCGCGTGTTGCTCGACTGGCTGGACGACTTTCTGCAGGACCACCCGGCGGTCGAGCTGCAACTGGCCGTCAGCGACACCTTGACCGACGTGGTGCGCGACCAGGTCGACCTGGCCCTGCGCTACGGCGAGCTGGACGACTCGCGCCTGGTGGCCCGCCGCTTGCTGACCACCCGGCGGGTGGTGTGCGCCGCCCCCGCCTACCTGGCCCGCCACGGCACCCCGCAACACCCCAGCGAACTGGCGCAGCACGAATGCCTGAGCTTCATGATCCGCGGCCGGCGGGTGCTGCAGTGGCCGTTTGAACGCAACGACGGGCAGGAATCACTGACGGTGCGCGTGCAGGGCCGGCGCAGCGCAGACGACGCCGAGATCGCCCACCGCTGGGCCCTGGCGGGCCACGGCATCCTGTGCAAGAGCGAGATCGATGTGCACGCCCACCTGGCCAGTGGCGCCCTGGTGCGCCTGCTGCCCGACTGGCAGGGCATCACCATGCCGCTGCATGCGGTGCTGCCCAGCAACCGCTTTGTGCCGGCCCGGGTGCGGGCGCTGGTCGACACCCTGGCCCGGCGCTTCGAGGCCTCGGGCATGGGCCTGCCCGGCCCCTTGGCGCACACGGGTGGGCCCGCTTCGCTACCATCGAGCCCATGACCCAAGACCTGTTCCGCCAAGATGCCCGGCTGCGCGAATGCAGCGCCCACGTGACCGCCCTGACCGACGCCGGCGTGGTGCTGGACCGCAGCGTGTTCTACCCCCTGGGCGGCGGCCAGGCCGGTGACGCCGGGCAGCTGCTGCTGGCCGACGGCAGCGCGCTGCACATCATCGACACCCGCAAGGCCAAGGACGAACAGGGCCAGCCCACCGCCGACATCGTGCATGTGCCAGCCCCCGGGCAGGAGGCCGTGCTGGCCCGGCTGCAGCCGGGCAGCGAGCTCACGGCGCGCATCGACTGGGAGCGCCGCCACCGCCTGATGCGCTTTCACACCGCCACCCACCTGCTGTGTCACCTGGTGGCGCAACCGGTGAACGGCTGCTCGATCACGCCCGACTATGCCCGGCTCGACTTCCACATGACCGAGCCCCTGGACAAGGACACCCTGAGCGCCGGCCTGGCGCGCCTGGTGGCGGCGGCGCTGCCGGTGACGGTGGGCGCCATCAGCGATGCCGAGCTGGACGCCAACCCCGAGCTGGTCAAAAGCATGTCGGTGCAGCCCCCGCGGGGCAGCGGCCAGGTGCGCACCATCGCTATTGCGGCCCTGCCCGGCAGCACGGAGCTGGTCGATCTGCAGCCCTGCGGCGGCACCCACGTGGCCAACACCGCCGAGATCGGCGCCCTGGTGGTGACCAAGATCGAGAAGAAAAGCGCCAACTCACGCCGGGTGGTGCTGGGGTTTGCAGCGTGAGGCAGCAGCCCCCGATCGGCGGAACTTCGGCCACGGCGCCCGCTCCCAGAGCGGCCATGTCCTTTTTACATCCCACGCTCCGCGCCTTGCGCTCCTGGCGGCTGACCACGGCCCTGCTGGGCGCGGCCAGCCTGCTGCTGCCCGCCACCGCCCCGGCCCAGATCGAACTGCGCACCGGCGCCGGGGCCGGCCGGCCGGCCTTGTCCAGCCCGGCCGCGCCGCCCAGCAGCGTCAGCACCCCGCGCGTGCGGGCCGAGTTGCTGGCCCTGGCGCCGCAAGGCGTGGGTCCGGGCCAGCCGCTGTGGCTGGGCCTGCAGATCACCCACCAGCCCGAATGGCACACCTACTGGAAGAACCCCGGCGACTCCGGCCTGCCCACCCAGTTGAGCTGGCAGTTGCCCGCCGGCCTGAGCGCCGGCGAGATCGCCTGGCCCGTGCCGCACAAGATCCGCATCGGCGCCCTGGCCAACCTGGGCTACGAAGGCACGGTGCTGCTGCCGGTGCCCGTGACCGTGGCGCCGGGCTGGACCGCGGCCTCGGGCACGCTGCCGATCCGCCTCAAGGCCAGCTGGCTGGTGTGCCGCCAGGAATGCATTCCTGAAGAGGCCGAACTGGGGCTGGACCTGCCGGTGGGCAGCTCCACCGCGGCCAGCCTGCCCGCATTCGAGGCCGCGCGGGCCGCCCAGCCCCAGGCCCTGGCCGGTGCACTGGCCAGCCAGAGTGCCGCCCAGGTGTCGGCCGATGGCCTGAGCCTGCGCATTGCCGGCCTGCCGGCGGCCTGGCGCGGCCAGCCCCTGAACCTGTACCCTGAAACCCCGGAGCTGCTCGACATCGCCGCCCCGGCCGAGTCGCGCTGGGACGGCGATACCTGGGTCACCCGGGTGCCCCTGTCGGCCCAGCGCAGCGGCCAAGCCAGCCAGATCGCGGTGGTGCTGCAACGCGAAGGCACGGCCCTGCCGGCCTGGCGGGTCGAACTGCCGGTGCGCGGCGACTGGCCGGCCACGCCGGTGGCCGGCAAGGTCGAGGTCTCGCCCGCACTGAGCGCCGCGCTGGCGGCCAACCAGGCCGCGACCCAGGCAGCGCCCGCCACCGAAAGCGGCACGGGCTCTGCCTGGCTGCCGGCCCTGCTGGGCGCCTTGCTGGGGGGGCTGATCCTGAACCTGATGCCCTGCGTGTTCCCGGTGCTGGCCATCAAACTGCTGGGCTTTTCGCGCCACAGCGGCGAGCACGGTGCCCGCCACCTGCGCCTGCAGGGCCTGGCCTACACCGGCGGGGTGGTGCTGTCTTTTCTGGCCCTGGGGGCGCTGATGCTGGCCTTGCGCGCGGGCGGTGCCCAGCTGGGTTGGGGCTTTCAGCTGCAGTCGCCCGGCGTGGTGGCGGCACTGGCGGCCCTGTTCACCCTGGTCGGGCTGAACCTGGCAGGCGTGTTCGAGTTCGGCGCCTGGCTGCCCAGCGGGCTGGCCGGCGTGCAGGCGCGCCACCCGGTCATTGACGCCGGCCTGTCGGGCGTGCTGGCCGTGGCCATCGCCTCGCCCTGCACCGCGCCCTTCATGGGCGCCTCGCTGGGCTTTGCCGTGGCGCTGCCCGCCGCCGAGGCGCTGGCCATCTTCGCCGCCCTGGGCCTGGGCATGGCCCTGCCCTACCTGGCGGTGGCCCTGGTGCCCGGTCTGAGCCACGGCCTGGCGCGGCGCCTGCCCCGCCCCGGCCCCTGGATGGTGGTGTTTCGCCAGTTGATGGCCTTCCCCATGTTCGGCACCGTGGCCTGGCTGGTCTGGGTGCTGGGCCAGCAAAGCGGCATCGACGGCGCGGGCGCCCTGCTGGCCCTGCTGGTGGCCCTGAGCGCCACCGTCTGGGCGCTGACGCTGCGCCACCGCGCCCGGCGGGTGCTGGGTGCCGCTTTTGCCGCCTTGCTGCTGTGGCTGGGCTGGAGCCTGGGGCCCCAGGTGACCCACCTGGCCGAAGCGACCGGCAACAGCGCCCAGGCCGATACGACCTGGACGCCCTGGTCCGAAGCCCAGGTACAGACCCTGGTGGCCCAAGGCCGGCCGGTGTTCATCGACTTCACCGCCGCCTGGTGCGTGACCTGCCAGGTCAACAAGCGCAGCACACTGTCCAATCCGGCCTTGCTGGCCGACATGGCTCAGAACAAAGTCGCCTTGCTGCGCGCCGACTGGACACGGCAGGACCCGGCCATCACCACCGCCTTGCGTGCCCTGGGCCGCAGCGGCGTGCCTGTTTACGTGGCCTACCGGCCGGGCCAGCCGCCCCAGGTGCTGTCCGAGCTGCTGAGCGTGCGCGACGTGCGCCAGGCCCTGAACCTGCCGGGCCCCTGAGCGGCCCGGCCCCTTGCCACAGAACGGCCCCAGAACGGAAGACCATGCCCGCCTTTCCACTCTATGAACCCGAAGCCCCCTCGCGCGCCGAGGTCGAAGCCCTGCCTGGGCGCACCCTGCTGCAGTTCGGCACCGACTGGTGCGGCCACTGCCGCGCCGCCCAGGTGCCGGTGACCGAAGCCCTGGCCGCCCACCCCGGGCTGCGCCACCTGCTGGTGGAAGACGGCCCTGGCCGCCCGCTGGGCCGCGCCTACGGCGTCAAGCTGTGGCCGACGCTGATCCTGCTGATCGATGGCCAGGAAAAGGCCAGGCTGGTGCGCCCGACCGAGACAGCCGCGGTGCTGCAGTGGCTGGCCACTGACTAAGCCCCGTAACCCACCTGAAGGCCCAGGGTGAACAAGGCGATGCCCCGTGACCGACGACATCTTTTTGTTACAACAAAATAAAGATTGAAGCCGGCAAATCCACCATCCTAAAATGGTGGACCTTGAATACGACCCCCGCAAAAACGAAGCCAACATCCGGCTGCGCGGCCTCTCGTTTGAGCTGGTGAGCCAGTTCGATTTCGAGTCCTCGCTGACCTGGCGTGACACGCGCCAGCCCTACCCTGAAACGCGCTACATCGCTCTGGGCCTGATCGGTGCACGAACCCATGTGGTGGTGTACTCCGAGACGAAGCGGGGCATCCGGGTGATCAGTTTGCGCAAGGCCAACTTCAGAGAGCAAAGTCGCTATGAGCAAGAAGCCCCATCCTGAGATGACCGACGCCGACAATCCGGCCTGGACAGAGGCCATGTTCAAGCAGGCTGTGCGCATGGACGACCTGCCCGACAGCCTGCGCGACAAGCTCAGGCGCCCCCCCCGCGGCCCTCAGAAAGCACCGCGCAAAGTCTCCACCACCATTCGACTGTCACCTGAGGTGGTGGCCGCTTTCCGGGCGGCAGGCGATGGCTGGCAAACCCGCATCGATCAAGCCCTCAAAGAGTGGCTGAAGATGCACCCACAGGTTTGAATGCCTGCGTTTCACGGTCGCATCAACGCATCGAAATTGATCCAGGGCAAGAAACCCTGGCCCCCAGCGTTACAGCCGGAACGCACGGTGCTGCGACAATCCAGGGATGAGCACCTCCGCCGCCCCCCACCCAGCCGCCAGCCGCTTCGCGCCGCTGCAAAACGACACCTTTCTGCGCGCCTGCTGGCGCCAGGCCACCGACCACACCCCGCTGTGGCTGATGCGTCAGGCCGGCCGTTACTTGCCCGAGTACTGCGCCACCCGGGCTCGGGCCGGCAGCTTCATGGGCCTGGCCACCAACACCGATTTCGCCACCGAGGTCACGCTGCAGCCATTGGAGCGCTATGCGCTGGACGCGGCCATCCTGTTCTCTGACATCCTGACCGTGCCCGATGCCATGGGCCTGGGCCTGTCCTTCGCCCAGGGCGAGGGCCCGCGCTTTGCCACCCCGGTGCGTGACGAGGCCGCCGTGGCGGCCCTGCAGGTGCCCGACATGGACAAGCTGCGCTACGTGTTCGACGCCGTCACCAGCATCCGCCACGCCCTGAAGGGCCGGGTGCCGCTGATCGGCTTCTCGGGCAGCCCCTGGACGCTGGCCTGCTACATGGTCGAAGGCAAGGGCAGCGATGACTACCGCCTGGTCAAGACCATGCTGTACAGCCGCCCCGACCTCATGCACCGCATGCTCGAGGTCAACGCCGATGCCGTGGCCACCTACCTGAACGCCCAGATCGAGGCCGGCGCCCAGGCGGTGATGATTTTTGACAGCTGGGGTGGCGTGCTGGCCGATGGCGCCTTCCAGCAGTTCAGCCTGGCCTACACGGCCCGCGTGCTGCAGCAACTCAAGCGCGAACATGAGGGCGTGGCCATTCCGCGCATCGTGTTCACCAAGGGCGGCGGCCAGTGGCTGGAGGCCATGTCGGCCCTGGACTGCGAGGTGCTGGGCCTGGATTGGACGGTCAACCTGGGCCAGGCGCGCGCCCGCGTGGGCGGTGCCGTGGGTGGCCCGGGCAAGGCCTTGCAGGGCAACATCGACCCCAACGTGCTGTTCGCCCCGCCGCAGCAGATTGCACAAGAGGTGGCCCGCGTGCTCGACAGCTTCGGCACCCCGCACCTGGACCCGCTGACCACCGGCCCCACCCACATCTTCAACCTGGGCCACGGCATCAGCCAGTACACCCCGCCCGAACACGTGAGCGCCCTGGTCGAGGCCGTGCACACCCACTCACGGCGCCAGCGCGGGCTCTGAAGCCTGCGCGCGCACCCTGAAACGCCCGGTCCGGGCGTTTTTTTTCGCCTTGGCATGAGCCGCTGGAACAAGCCTGAACAGCCTCGTCAAGCCTCTTATGCACAAATCATCTGATGCACCGCAACACATGGGCAGCGCGGTCGCTCGCACCGCAGGCATCTGCAAGTTGTTGATTCATATGGATTTTATGGATTGCCAATTTTGCAGGCAACCTAAGCAAAGCCTTGTGGCACAAGGGTTTTGACGGTTCACGAACGGGATATCAACAAAGTTATCCACAGGTTCTGTGAATTTTTGTTAAAACCACCATCTGACAAGCACTTAGCGCCGTGTTTTCAAGCCTGACCTCAGCAATGGCGATGGTCGGCGAACGAACCTCGGTCTGCCAGACCTCCACTTCCCAAGACGAGCGCCAAGACAAGCCGCCTGGAGAACTGCAAAAGACCTGGCCGTCAAGCACTTATGCACAAAATATCTGATGCATCGCAACACGCTGCCCGTCCTGGAACCACCCCACACGGATTCCCTAAGTCGTTGATTCATAAGGATTTTGCGTTTTGCCGATTTTGTGGGCAGCGTAAGCAAACCCTTGTGCCACAAGGGTTTGCGGCGCTCGAGGGGCGGATATCAACAAAGTTATCCACAGCTTCTGTGAACACCTGAAAAACCCCTTTTGGCATCAAGCACTTAGCGCTGTTTTCTCGGCCCAGGATGAACTGAACGGAGCGGATTGACCGACAGTCGGAAAGTCTCGCGCCTGTTTCCACAGGGCCAATCCATCGGCCGCCCTTGACACAGGGCAGGCTCCGAAACTTGTGCACAGCAGCAAGCCACCCCCAGGCTTGGCCTGAAGAGGGTCGGTTTTCACAATCCACGTTTTCATGCATTTCCAAGCTATTGATTTCATTGAACTTTTCAAAGTGCCCAATTAACAGGCAAGCTGTTGAAAGCCTTGTGGGACAAGGCTTTGGCATGGCTGGCGACAGGCTATCCCCAAAGTTATCCACAGAAAACCGGTGCTCTTCTGAAAAGTACAAGCAAATCAAGCACTTGCGGACGAGTCGTGAGGCCTCGGCTGATGCGGACAAGTCTGTGGACAGTTGGCGCGGCCTTGGGGACAAGTCTTGTTGGCACGAAAGTGCGTTCGCTGGTCGAAGTTATGCACAAAACTGGGGCACCTGCCCGGCCATGAAAAACACCGCTTCTGGGCCGCTTGAAAATACGGCTAAGTCCTTGTCCGCATTCAATTTGCGAGCGGCCATGGCGGCAGAGGCCGCCGCCCGCGCGAGCGGCCCAGGCCAAGCCCGGTGGCCCTGCGCGAGCATCTGTCAACAAACTTATCCACAGATGACACAGGCGTTCCAAGCCGGGGGCTGGGTCGGGCACCCGGCGCACTGACGCACAATCCAACCCCATGACCCACCGGATTGCCGTCGTGGTCCAGACGCCGGCCCACAGCGGCCTCTCGGGGCCCCTCACCTACCTGAGCCCGGAGCCCGTGGCCCCGGGCACCCTGGTGCGCGTGCCCCTGGGCAAGCGCGAGACCCTGGGCGTGGTCTGGCCGGTGCCTGAAGCCGAGCTGGACAGCGCCGGGGTGGCCGAACGCCAGATCGCCGGCGTGCTGGGCGGCCTGCCGCCCCTGGGCCAGGCCTGGATGCGGCTGGTGAGCTTTTCGGCCCGGTACTACCAGCGCTCGCTCGGCGAAGTGGCGTTGGCTGCCCTGCCCCCTCAACTGCGGGAGCTGGGCCCCGAACAGTTGGCGCGCCGGCTCAAGCGCCAACCGGTGGCGGCCGACAGTGCTGACACCCAGGCCAGCGCGGTGGCCTTGCCCGAATTGACGGCCGAGCAGTTGGAGGTGACCCGGGCCATTGAAGAGGGCAGCGGCCCCTTCCTGCTGTTTGGCGCCACCGGCAGCGGCAAGACCGAGGTCTACCTGCGCAGCGTGCAGGCCCTGCTGGAGCGCGACCCCACGGCCCAGGCCCTGGTGATGGTGCCCGAGATCAACCTGACGCCGCAGCTGGAAGAGCGCTTCCAGGCCCGCTTTGCGCCGCACTGGGGCCCGCAGGCGGTGGTCTCGATGCACAGCGGCATGACCAACCCGCAGCGCCTCAAGAGCTGGCTGGCCGCACATGGCGGCGCGGCGCGCATCGTGCTGGGCACGCGCATGGCCATCTTCGCCTCGCTGCCGGGCCTGCGCCTGATCATCGTGGACGAGGAGCACGACCCCAGCTACAAGCAGCAGGAGGGGGCCCGCTACTCGGCGCGCGACCTGGCGGTGTACCGCGCCCAGCAGGAAGGCGCCAAGGTGCTGCTGGGCTCGGCCACGCCCTCGCTCGAGAGCTGGCACCACAGCCGCCCGGCCGCCGAAGGCGGGCGCTACCAGCGCCTGCTGATGCCCACACGGGTGGGTGCCGCAGCCGCGGCCGGCCTGCCCCGGGTGTGCCGGGTGGACATGAACCGCCAGCCCCGGGGCAGTGTCTTCTCGGCACCACTGAGTGCCGCCCTGCGCGAGCGGGTGGCCCGCGGCGAGCAGGTGATGATCTTCTTGAACCGGCGCGGCTACTCGCCCGTGCTGCACTGCCGCGACTGCGGCTGGAAGAGCGAATGCCCGCACTGCAGCGCGTTTCGCGTCTTCCACAAGATCGACCGCACCCTGCGCTGCCACCACTGCGGCTTCACCCAGCCCGTGCCCCGCGCCTGCCCCGAGTGCGGCAACCTGGACATCTCGCCGCTGGGCCGGGGCACCGAACAGCTCGAAGAGCAGTTGGCCGAATTGTTCGAAGGCACGCTGCGGCCCGACGGCCAGCCGGTGCGCATCGCCCGCATCGATGCCGACAGCACCCGGGCCAAGGGCGCCCTGGAGTCGCAACTGGCCCAGGTGCACACCGGCGAGGTCGACGTGCTGGTGGGCACACAGATGATTGCCAAGGGGCACGACTTCCGCCGCGTCACCCTGGTGGCGGCCATCAACCCCGACGGCGCCCTGTTCTCCAGCGACTTCCGGGCGCCCGAGCGCCTATTTGCCCTGCTGATGCAGGCGGGCGGACGGGCCGGCCGCGACGCCGCCTTCGTGAGCGCACAAAACAGCGAAGGTGAGATGTGGGTGCAGACCTTCCACCCCGACCACCCGCTGTTCGAAGCCCTGAAGCGGCACGACTACCCGGCCTTTGCCGCGCAACAACTGCGCGAGCGCGAGCAGGCCGGCATGCCGCCTTTCTCTTTCCAGGCCCTGGTGCGCGCCGAGGCGCGCAGCCAGGACGTGGCCCAGGCCTTTCTGAATGCCGCCAGCGCTGCCGGTGAGGCCCTGCCCGGGGCCGAGCAGGTGTTCCGCTTTCCGGCCGTGCCCATGACGGTGCAGCGTGTGGCCAACATCGAGCGGGCCCAGATGCTCATAGAGTCGGATTCGCGCGCCGCGCTGCAGCGCTTTCTGGCCGCCTGGCAGGGCGTGCTGCACGCCACCCGCAGCCAGCCCGAGCACAAGGGCCTGATCCGCTGGGCCATCGATGTCGACCCGCTCATGATCTGAGCCTCTCGCGCCCGAAGCTGCGCCACTGGTGCCGTCGGCCTGGTTACAAAGCTCTCAAAGCGAAAGATCAAAGGACGGCGGCCGCCCCCTGGCTCGACACTGCGCAGGCTTTGCAAGGCCCGGGGAAGGGCCCTGGGTCTTCATGCAGAGCGAGCAAGTACAAACAGGGAGCACATTCCATGAAAAACCGTTTCTGGCCCAGCGCCACGCTGGCCGCCGCACTGAGCCTCACCGTCAGCCTGGCCCACGCCTTCGACCTCGGGAGCGCCGTCAGCGCCGCCGGCAAGGGCCTCAAGGCCGCCACCCTGAGCGACGCCGAAGTGGCCGATGTGGCGCGCCAGGTCAGCGCATCAGAGGACAAGCGCAACAAGGTGGCGGCCGCCGGCTCGTCGTATGCGGCCCGGCTGGACCGGCTGGCCGCAGGCCTGAAAAGCGAAGACGGCCTGAAGCTCAACTTCAAGGTCTACCTCAACCCCGAGGTGAATGCCTTTGCCATGGCCGATGGCACCGTGCGGGTGTACAGCGGCTTGATGGACAAGATGAATGACAACGAACTGCGCTTTGTCGTCGGCCACGAAATCGCGCACGTGAAGCTGGGCCACAGCAAAAAGGCCTTGCAGGCCGCCTATGCGGCCTCTGCGGCACGCGATGCGGCCGCCGCCTCCAGCAATACGGCGGTCGCCGTGCTCAGCCAGTCGGCGCTGGGGGATCTGGCCGAAAAGCTGATTCACGCGCAATTCTCACAAAGCCAGGAAAGCGATGCCGATGCGTACTCGGTCCGCTTCATGCAAAAGCACCAATACGACACCCAGGCCGCCAGCAGCGCACTGCGCAAACTGCAAGACCTGGGCGGCGGTGAGAAGAGCATGTTCTCCAGCCACCCGGCCCCGGGCGAGCGGGCCAAACAGGTGGAGTCTCAGCTGAAGGGTTGAGGCGGCTCTCGCGCTCAGCGCAGCCAGGCCACGGCAGCCGGAAAGCTGACAAAGGCCACCACCGTCGACAGCAGGATGATGCGCGCCACGCGCCCCGTGTCGGCGCCAAAGCGCTCGGTCAGCATGGACACATTGCTGGCGCTGGGCAAGGCCGCCAGCAAGACCACCACGGTCAAGGCGAAGGGGTCCAGCGGCAAGCCGGCGGCCATGGCGGCGCGGCCGGCACCCCACACCAGCAGAGGGTGCAGCACCAGCTTGTACAGCGCAATGCGCGGCACATCGCCCCAGCCCCGGGGGCTCGCGGCCTGGCGCGAGGGCAGCATCTGCGAACGCGCCAGCACCGCGCCCATGGTGAACAGGGCCACGGGCGAGGCCGCATCGGCCAGCAGCGAGACGGTTTTCTGCAGCGGCGCCGGCAGGCTGAAGCCCAGCACCGAGGCCAGCCCACCCAGCAAAATGGACCAAGGCATGGGGTTGGCGGCCACCCCGCGCAAGGCATTGCGCAAGGCCTGCGCCACGCCATGCTGGCCGGCCCCGTCCAGGCGCGACAAGGCAATGCACAACGAAGAGGTGAAGACCATGTCGGCCACCAGCGTGACGATGGTGGGCCCCACCACCTGCGCCCCCAGCAGAGCCACCAGCAAGGGCACGCCCATGAAGCCGGTGTTGGGAAACGCCGCCACCAGGGCGCCGAAGGCGGTGTCGTTCCAGCCCGGCCGGTTGGCTGCCGGCCCGCGGCGGGTGGTGAGCACGGTCAGCCCCACCAGCGCCAGCGAGCACAGCAGGTAGACCCCGAACAGCGTGGCGTCCAGCATCTGGGCAATCGGGGTGCTGGCCCCGAAGCGGTACAGCATGCAAGGCAGGGCAAAGAACAACACAAAGCCGTTCAGCCCGCCAATGGCCTCCAGCGGCAGCATGCGCCGGCGCGCCGCCACATAGCCACACAGGACCAGGGCAAAGAACGGAAAGGTGACTTGCAGAATCGAGAGCACGGCAAAACGCTTTCAGCCGGCAGCCCGGCAGGGGGTGCCGGGCGGACCCCCAACCTCGGCAAGCGGCCTATTCTGCCGGCTTTGCGGACAGGCTCAAGGCTTCAGCGCCAAGGCCTGGGATTCGGCGGCGCAGTCACGGGCCAGGGGCGGCGCGGCCTGGCGCAAGGCCGCCACCTCGGCCGCCGCACGCTTCCATTGGGCCTGGTAGACCGGATCGGCCTGCAGCCGTGCCACCACCGCGGCCGCCACGACACGGCCGTTGTCCACATCGCTTTGCCAATGCGCGCCGCAGATCATGCGGCTTTGGCCAAAGGCATAACCCCGGGCCAGCAAGGCGTCGGTGCGCTCCGGCATCAGGCTGGTGAGCACCAGGGCCCAGGCCCAGCCGATGGCCGTGTGGCCCGAGGGGTAGGAGCCATCGCTGCGCAACGCGGTCTCGTCGTCCGGGGTGCAAGTGCCGGTGTTGTTGACCACGAAGGGGCGCTGGCGCTGGTAGAACACCTTGGCCTTGTAGGTGCTCAGCCCGGCGTCGGCAAAACTGCGCTGCATCAGCGTGGTCAGGTGGGGGGTGAGCTGGGGGTCGAACTCAAAGCCCGTGGTGCAGGCAAAGGCGTTGGCCGAGGCCGGGAATTTCAGATTGGCATCCTGCCGCGCCAGCGCACCGCGCGGCCCCTGGGCCAGGGCGCGGGTGTTTTCAAACGCGGCCTGATCGGCCTGGGCCGCCGCCGAGCCCGGTGCGGGCGGCGCCGGCAGCAGGGCCAGGCTGTCAGGGTATTGCGCAGCCGACAGGTAGCCGCGCATCACGCCCGAGCCAGGGCGGGTTTCACCCACCTCGGCCAGGGTGGTGGGCGGCTCGGACGGATCATTGGCTGAGCCGGCGTGGCTGCCACCGCAGCCGCTCAGGAACAGGGGCGAGGCGAGTGCCGCCCCCAGGGCCAGCACAACCGGACAGGAGCGTGGGGCAAGCCCACGGGGGGCGGGATGGAGGTGACGAGTGGGCAAGGGCATGGGTGTTGTCTCCGGATCGCAAGCGTTGTGAACGGAGCCGGCCTCGGCAGGCAGGTACCGGCTCCCGGGCCGGCCAGCGCGCCGGCGCCAGCCGGGGCCCCACCAGCGTGCGCTGGCCGGTGCCGGTATCATTGCGGGCCCCGCTGGCCACCCCGCCGCTCATCAGCCTGTCACAGGCGCCTTCCATCACCCCATGTCTGCCGGTCTGAATTTCGCCCAACTTGAAGCTGTGAACTACCTCCAGGGCCCCTGCCTGGTGTTGGCAGGCGCCGGCTCGGGCAAGACACGGGTGATCACGATGAAGATCGCGCGCCTGATCGAGGCGGGCATGCCCCCGAAGCGCATCGCGGCCATCACCTTCACCAACAAGGCCGCGGCCGAAATGCGCGAGCGGGCCAAGGGCCTGATCGGGCGCAATGCCAAAGACCTGGTGATCTGCACCTTCCACGCGCTGGGCGTGCGCCTGATGCGCGAAGACGGCCAGGCCCTGGGCCTGAAGCCGCAGTTCAGCATCCTGGACGCCGATGACGTGACCGGCATCCTGAAAGACTGCGGCGGCAGCCCCGACATGGCCACGGCGCGCCAGTGGCAATGGACCATCAGTGCCTGGAAGAACCAGGGCATGAACTCGGCCGATGCCATGGCCCAGGCCGAGAACGACCACGAGCGGGTGATCGCCGAGATCATGGCGCGCTATGAAGAACGCCTGACGGCCTACCAGAGCGTCGACTTCGACGACCTGATCGGCATGCCCTTGAAGCTGTTGCGCGACTTCCCCGAGGTACGCGAGAAATGGCAGAACACCCTGGGCCATGTGCTGGTGGACGAATACCAGGACACCAATGCCACCCAGTACGAGGTGCTCAAGGCCCTGGTGGGCGAACGCGCGCGCTTCACCGCGGTGGGCGACGACGACCAGTCGATCTACGGCTGGCGCGGTGCCACGCTGGACAACCTGCGCAAGCTGCCGATCGATTTTCCGCAGCTCAAGGTGATCAAGCTGGAGCAGAACTACCGCTCCACCTCGGCCATCCTGCGCGCGGCCAACAACGTGATCCAGCCCAACCCCAAGCTGTTTCCCAAGACCCTGTTCTCGGAGCTGGGCGAGGGCGAGCCGGTGCGCGTGGTCGACGCCGACAACGAAGAGCACGAGGCCGAGCGCGCCGTGGCCCGCATCCAGAGCCTGCGCGCCACCTCGCAATGGAAGAACCTGAAGGATTTCGCCATCCTGTACCGCGCCAACCACCAGGCGCGCATGTTCGAGCAGGCGCTGCGCCGTGCGCAGATCCCGTACAAGGTGTCGGGCGGCCAAAGCTTTTTTGACCGGGCCGAAATCAAGGACCTGTGCGCCTGGTTCCGGCTGTGGATCAACAACGACGACAACCCCGCCTTCCTGCGCTCCATCACCACGCCCAAGCGCGGCATCGGCCACACCACGCTGGCCCAGTTGGGGGTGTATGCCGACCAGTACAAGCTGAGCCTGTTCGAGTCGCTGTTCAGCTCATCGCTGCAGAACGTGCTGCCGGCGCGGGCGTCGGCGGGGCTGCAGGAGTTCGGCCGCTACGTGAACGACCTGGAATACCGGGCCAAGCAGACGCTGGGCGCCGAAGATGCACGCGCCTTCCTCAACGAGTTCCTCAAAGAGATCGGTTACGAGCAGCATCTGTACGACAACGAGGACAGCGAGAAGGCCGCAGCCACCCGCTGGACCAACGTGATGGAGTTCTGCGACTGGATGGCCGGGCGCTGCGGTGGCCAGATCGACGACACCGCGGGCGTGACCACCAGCACCGAGAAAAAGAACCTGCTGGAGGTGGCGCAGACGATTGCCCTGCTGTCGACCATCAGCGACCGCGAACAGGAGCAGGACGTGGTGACGCTGTCCACCCTGCACGCCTCCAAGGGCCTGGAGTGGCCGCATGTGATGCTGGTGGGCGTGAACGAGAACATCCTGCCCTTCAAGATGGACCAGGAGCCCGGCAGCGCCGAGAGCGGTGAAAGCCTGGCGCTGCGCCTGCAGGAAGAACGCCGCCTGATGTATGTGGGCATCACCCGCGCCCAGCGCACGCTGGCGGTGAGCTGGACGCGCCGGCGCAAGAAGGGCCGCGAAATGGTCGCCGCCCTGCCCAGCCGATTCATCGCCGAAATGGCCCTGGACCAGAAGACCGTGAAGGAAGACCCGCGCGAGAAGCTCAAGGCCTTGCGCGCCGAATTCGCCAAGCGGGCGGCGGCCGGCGCCGCACCCACCTGAACCGCGCCCCCCGGTCTACCGGGCCCGACGCACTGACACTGCCATGCTCCGACCCTCCAGCCCCCTGAAAAAGCTGCTCCTGCTGGCCGCCCTGAGCGGGGGCCTGCAGGCCCTGGCCGCCGATGCCCCGGCACCGGCCCAAGCCGCCACCGCGACACCCCAGGCACTCACGGCCCCCCAGGCCGCGCCCTGCCCTCAGCCCGATGAGCTGCAGGCGGCGGATCTGTACGGCCTGTGGCGGGCCGAGTTCGAACCCCAGGCCACCCCGGCCACCGTGCTGCTGGAGCGCCACCCCGATCTGGCCGGCAGCGTGCGGGGCGTGCTGCAGCGCGAGGGCGTGCGGGCCTGGGTCAGCGGCGACGTGGACAATGGCGACTTCACGCTCGAAGAGTCCGCCAACGGGCGCAACATCTCGGCCACCTGGCTGGGCGAAGTCAGCCCCGAGAGCTGCGGACGTGAAATCAAAGGCACATGGACCTCCGAAACACAGCCCCAGAAACCGCTGCGCTTTGTGCTGCGCAAGGTGGCCCGATGAAACCATCCGTCTATTCCATCCGCCGGGCCGTGGCCCAGGTGTCGGCTCTGGCCTTCATGACGCTGGCTGGCCCGCTGCTGGCACAGGTGGCGCCGGCCCCTGCAGCCGCCAGCGCCGTCACCGGTTGGCAGGCCTGCAAGGCCCTGGCCCACGACCCGGCAGCACGACTGGCCTGCTTTGACGACTGGGCCGAGCAACGCACGGCCCCCAGCCCCACCGTGGCGGCCAAGCCGACTCAGCCAACCGACGGGGGCAGCAGCCCGGCCGCGCCGCTGCGCGAGCTCACGGTGTCGCCCGGGGCGCTGGCCAGCCAGCAGCCGAGCACCCGCCCCGTGGACACCACCCTGCCGGCCACGCGCATCATCACCGTGGGCAGCGAAGCCGGCTGCCACGACCCGCAATACTCGGAGCTGTCGCGCTTCTGGGAGCTGGAGGCGGGCAGCGACTGCGGCACCTTCGGCATCCGGGGCTACCGCCCGATCAGCCTGTCGGTGATTGCCTCGGACAGCGTCAACACCCAGCCCAGTTCGCCCAGCGAAGGCCACACCCAGACCACGGCCATCGACTACCGCCGCACCGAGACCCGGCTGCAGCTGTCGGTGCGCACCAAGATCGCCCAAGGCCTGCTGACCCAGGGCCACCCCACACTGAAAGACTCGCTGTGGTTCGGCTACACCCAGCAGTCGTACTGGCAGCTGTTCAGCCCCGAGATCTCGCGCCCGTTCCGCACCACCGACCACGAGCCCGAGCTGGTGTACGTGTACCCGACCACCCTGGCCCTGCCCGGCGGCTGGCGGCTGCGCTACAACGGGCTGGGCCTGGTGCACCAGTCCAACGGCCAAAGCCTGCCACTGTCGCGCAGCTGGAACCGCTATTACTGGATGGCGGGCGCCGAGCTGGACTCGCGCTGGCGGCTGCAGGGGCGGCTGTGGCGACGCATCTCGGAGAGCGCGGCCAATGACGACAACCCCGGCATCAGCAACTACATCGGGCGCGGTGAGTTGTCGCTGGCCTGGAACAAGGACCTGGACAACACCCTGATCGCCACGGCACGGCACTCGCTGGGCTCGCAGGCCCGGGGCTCGGTGCGCCTGGAATGGCTCAAGGCCCTGGGCAACGGCCCGGCCACCGGTGGGCACAGCGGGCTGCGCCTGCACACCCAGCTATTCAGCGGCTACGGCGACAGCCTGGTCGATTACAACCGGCGCCGCGTGGTGTTCAGCGTGGGCCTGAGCCTGGTGGACTTCTGAGGCAGATCAAGGCATGGTGACCGTCAGCCCCGCGAAGGGCTGACTGGTGTACGCTTGCGCGCCAGCCGGTGCCCCCCCTGGATACGGGGTGTTGTTACGGGGGTGTTTTACCGGCCTTTTCCAACCATCAAACCGAAGCGCACACACCACAATCAGATCAAGAGGACAAACCGATGGATCTGCAATACCAACTCAAAGCCGGCAGCTACTATCTGTACGACATGAAGGAGCCGCCCAGCCCGTACACGGGTGAACGGCGCTTCCGCCTGAAGACGGACACCGTGGCCATCGCCTTTGACCGCAGCACCGGCGAGCTGCACCAGCATGGCAACCCGACGCGCATCCAGTCGTGGGCCACCGGTGCCCGGCGACGCCTGCGGGCCGCGGGGGCGATCGACATCGCCAACGACATCGTGGTGGTGTCGGGCCCGCTGCCGGTGGAAGAGATCAACAAGTGCCTGGGCATCAGCGGCTATTGCCGTCGGCTGTTCCACCGCCTGCATGCCCTGCCCCACGGCAAGTTCCCCAAGGCCACGCCGCCCCGGCAAGGCCCCTTCAGCCAGCAACAATCGGCCTACGGTGCCTCCTCGGCAGGCCGCCGCCCCACGCATTGAATTGACGGCCCGGGGTGGATGCCCCCGGTTGACGAACCCGAGGGCGACCATCCGGTGCCAGCCCACCACCCCAGCAGGGAACCAGGCCTAGCATGCATCTTGCTTAGGCTGTGGCATGCCCACCCCTTCCCTTCCGTACAAGGCACGGCCGAGCCTCCAGGCTGGCTGCACTGAAGCCCCTTCGGGCCGGCCAACAGGCCGGCATGCGAGGGTGCCATCATGATCCTGGACTTCTCCATCGTCCTGGCGCAATGGCCCCTGTTGCTCAAAGGCCTGGCGCTGACCTGCCTGTTGACCCTGCTCACCGCCCCTCTGGGAGTGGCCCTGGGCGTGCTGTGCGCCTGGCTGCGCGTGCAGGGTCCGGCCTGGCTGCGTGCTGTGGTGGCCGCCTATGTGGAGTTGGTGCGCAACACGCCCTTCATCATCCAGCTGTTCTTTGTCTTTTTCGGGCTGCCTTCGCTGGGCCTGCGCCTGTCGCCCGAAGTGGCCAGCGCGCTGGCCATGGTGCTGAACCTGGGCGCCTATGCCAGCGAGATCGCGCGCGCTGGCATCGAGGCCACGCCCCAGGGGCAGATCGAGGCCGCACTGAGCCTGGCCATGAGCCGCTGGCAGATCTTCACCCGGGTGGTGCTGCCGCCGGCACTGGCCCGTGTCTGGCCGGCGCTGGTGAGCCAGATGATCATCGTGATGCTGGGCTCCTCGGTGTGCGGACAGATCTCGACCGAGGAGTTCTCGTTTGCCGCCAACCTGATCGCCAGCCGCACTTTCCGCAACTTCGAGGCCTACATCCTGGTCACCGGGGCCTACCTGGCCCTGGCGGTGGCCCTGCGCCGCCTGCTGAACTGGTTCGGGCCGCGTTTCATCTTTGGCCGCTGAGGAGTCGCTGCGATGGTTGAATTTTCTCTGTGGGACATCGCCCGGCACCTGCTGCTGGCCCTGCGCTGGACGGCCGGCCTGTCACTGATCGCCTTCGTCGGCGGCGGTGCGGTCGGGCTGGCCCTGCTGGTGGCACGCACCGCGCGCTGGCCTGGGGCCCAGCGCGGCGTGGCCCTGTATGTGCAGCTGTTTCAGGGCACCCCGCTGCTGATGCAGCTGTTTCTGACCTACTTCGGCCTGGCCATGCTGGGCGTGGAGACCACCCCGCTGACCGCCGCCTCGCTGTGCCTGACGCTGTACGCCAGTGCCTACCTGACCGAGATCTGGCGCGGCTACGTGGAGTCGATCCCGCGCGGGCAATGGGAGGCCTCGGCCAGCCTGGCCATGAACTTTGGCGAGCAGTTGCGCCATGTGATCCTGCCGCAGGCCGCTCGCCTGGCGATTGCCCCCACCGTGGGCTTTCTGGTGCAGGTGATCAAGGGCACGGCCCTGGCCTCGGTGATCGGCTTTGTGGAAGTGACCAAGGCCGGCCAGATGATCGCCAATGCCACCTACCAACCGTTTCTGGTCTACAGCTGCGTGGGCCTGATGTACTTCGTGCTGTGCTTTCCGCTGTCGTGGTGGAGCCGGCGCATCGAGCGCGCCCTGCGCCCCCAACGCTGAGTTCTGCCCCCTTCTACCGCACCCAGCCGCCCCCGACCGGAACCCCGCCATGACCCAGCCTGAGCCCGCCACCCCCAGCACCCTGCCCCTGATCGACATCCGCGGCCTGCGCAAACGCTACGGCGACAACGAGGTGCTCAAAGGCATCGACCTGCAGATCCACCGCCGCGAGGTGGTGTGCATCATCGGCAAAAGCGGCTCGGGCAAAAGCACGCTGCTGCGCTGCATCAACGGCCTGGAGGTGTTTCAGGAAGGCGCGCTGACCGTGCACGGCCAACCCCTGCAGCCCGACAACGCCCAGGCCATGCGCGAGCTGCGCCAGAACGTGGGCATGATCTTCCAGAGCTTCAACCTGTTCCCCCACCTGAGCGCCGGGCGCAACGTGATGTTGGCCCCCACCCTGGTCAAAAGCCTGCCGCAGGCCGAGGCCCGCCGCCGGGCCGAGCAGTTGCTGGAGCGCGTGGGCCTGGGCAGCAAGTTCGACAGCCTGCCCGAGCAGTTGTCCGGCGGTCAGCAGCAGCGCGTGGCCATTGCGCGCGCGCTGGCCATGGACCCTGAGGTGCTGCTGTGCGACGAGGTGACCTCCGCCCTGGACCCCGAGCTGGTGGGCGAGGTGCTGCAGGTGGTGGAAAGCCTGGCCGAACAGGGCATGACCCTGGTGATGGTCACGCACGAGATGAACTTTGCCCGCAAGGTCAGTGATCGCATCATCTTCATGCACCAGGGCAAGGTGCATGAGGAGGGCCCACCCGAGGCCTTGTTCAGCCAGCCGGCCACACCCGAGCTGCGCCAGTTCCTGTCGGCCATGGCTTGATCGGCGCCCTGCAAGCCTTGTCCTGCGGCCTCCGTCCTGACCGACCGGCATCTGGCGCTTGCCAACGGTCGGAAACCATGTCACAAACACAGCAAGCATTGAAACTTTTTGATACGAAAGCGCGGCATTCGCCTCGCTTTCCGTGACGGGTGCTTCGGCCCTGAAAGAGCACCCGGGTTCTGTCCGTGTCCGTGTTCATTTCGCGATCGGAGTTGTCAATGAAGTTGTCCGACCTGAGGATTGGCGCCAAGCTGGGCGCCGCATTCGCCACCATCGTCGTGATGACGATGGCCCTGGGTATTTTTGCCTGGAGCCAGTTGGGCGCCATCAACAACAACGTGGTCGACCTGGCCAGCAACTGGCTGCCCTCGATCCGGGTGCTGGGCGAGATCCAGGACACGCTGGGCCAGATCCGCCGGGCAGAAGGCCAGCACGTGATCGCCACCGCGGCCGAAGACAAGAAGGCCCAGGAAGAACGAACGCGCAAACTGGTGCAGTTGCTGGGCGAGCAGGAAAAGCGTTACGAGGCGATGCTGACGCCCCCTGAGAAACCGATCTACGCCGATTACCAGCAGCACCGGCAGGCCTATCTGGCCAGCTCGGAAAAACTGGCCGCCCTGTCCGCCCAGGGCGAGGAGAAATTGCCCGATACCCGGGCTTATTTCAATGGCGAGGCCCGCAGCACCATGCAGGCCACGTTTGCCGACGTTCAGAAGTTGGCCGAGCTCAACCTGAAAGGTGCTGATGACTCGTTCCGCCGCTCGCAGGAGCGCTATGCGCAGACCCTGGTCTGGGTGGCGGCGGCCGTGGCCCTGTCGCTGGTGCTGGCGGTGGTGCTGGGGCTGTTGCTGACCCGGGCCATCGTGCGCCCCCTGGCCCAGGCGGTGAGCGTGGCCGAGCACCTGGCCGCCGGCGACCTGACGGTGGCGGTCGATGTGTCAGGCAAGGACGAAACCGGCCTGCTGCTCAAAGCCATGGCGCACATGCGGGACCAGTTCAGCCTGATCGTGCAACGGGTGCGCAGCAATGCCGAAGGGGTGTCCAGCGCCAGCGCCGAAATCGCCATGGGCAACCAGGACCTGTCCAACCGCACCGAGCAGCAGGCCAGCGCTTTGGAACAGACGGCGGCCTCGATGGAAGAACTGAACGCCACCGTGAAGCACAACGCCGACAACGCACGCGGCGCCAATCAACTGGCTCAGAGCGCCTCCCACGTGGCCACCCAGGGCGGGCAGGTGGTGTCGGAGGTGGTCGACACCATGCGCGGCATCAACGACAGCTCCCGCCGCATCTCCGACATCATCAGCGTGATCGACGGCATCGCCTTCCAGACCAACATCCTGGCCCTGAACGCCGCGGTGGAGGCAGCCCGGGCCGGTGAGCAAGGGCGTGGCTTTGCCGTGGTGGCCAGCGAGGTGCGCAGCCTGGCCGGCCGCTCGGCCGAAGCCGCCAAGGAGATCAAGGCCTTGATCTCAGACAGCGTGGAGCGCGTGGGGCACGGCAGCACCCTGGTCGACAAGGCTGGCGCCACCATGGCCGATGTGGTGAGCTCGATCCGCCGGGTGACCGACATCGTGGGTGAGATCAGCGCCGCCAGCACCGAGCAGAGCTCGGGCGTGGCCCAGGTGGGCGAGGCCATCACCCACATGGACCAGGCCACCCAGCAGAACGCCGCCATGGTGGAAGAGATGTCGGCCGCCGCCAATGCCTTGCGCACCCAGGCTGCCGAGCTGGTGGAGGCGGTGGCCCAGTTCAAGATCACCAGCGACCAGACACGCGCCAAAACGGCCCCCCAGCCTCAGGCCGCCCCCACCAGCCCGCGACCGGTCAGCCGGGGCCCGGCCGTGGCCAAGCTGATTCAGACCAAAGCCCCGGCCTCTTCCGCCGTGCCCGCATCGGCACCATCGCCCGCGCTCAGCCACAGCAAAGGCAACGATGACTGGGAGAGCTTCTGAAGAACCCAGGCTCCGGGGTTCAGACGCTGTGCGCCGGCTCTGTGGCCGGCCACAACAGGCCGGTCAATTGCTGAGGCACATCGTTGTCAAAGCTCATCAGCGCCTCGGGCGGCTGCGCCGCCGCCGCAGCCTGCAACACCGCAGCCACGCGGGCACTCTGCGGCGCACTGGGGGCCGCCTTCAACTGCAGCGCCAGCGCGGCCAAGGTTGCGTCCAACAAACGCTCGGAACCCAGCACGCTCCAGGCGTAGTCGATCTCATAGCGCTCCACCGCCTGGCTCAGGCTCTCGCCATCCAGCCGGGCTTCCGCAGCGAAATCATTCAGCGTGCGGGTGCTGAGCAGCCCTTGCAGCGCCTGGGCGTGGTCTTGGATGGAGAGGGTATCGACGACCATGGGGTGTCCTTTGGAGGTGAGGCAGCTTGCCGGCCCACCGGCCCGACCGATGTGACTCAAAAGCCGCCAAGGCTGAATCCGGCACAGTGCCGACGCAGACAAACAGAAAGCCACCCTGCCGGGTGGCCGCATGGGAGAGGCCCGAAACGAAAAAAGCCCTAAGCGGTTGATTGCTTAGGGCTTTTTGATGTTTTGGTGGCCTGGGACGGAATCGAACCATCGACACGCGGATTTTCAATCCGCTGCTCTACCAACTGAGCTACCGGGCCTGCCGAGAAATAAATTATAGCAAGCTTTTTTGAGGCAAAAACGAAAAAACCTCAAATTGCATTTTTTTTGCTGCGCGACAGGTCGACGCCGAGCTGACGCAGCTTGCGGTACAGGTGGGTGCGCTCCAGCCCGGTCTTTTCAGCCACGCGGGTCATGGAGCCGTTTTCCTGCAGCAAGTGGAATTCGAAATAGGCTTTCTCGAAGCCGTCGCGCGCTTCGCGCAGGGGCTTGTCCAGGTCGAACAGTTGCTGGGCCTGGGTCTGCACTTCGGCCAGCAGAGTGACGGGCGTGGCCTGGGCTTCGATCCGGGGTTCGGGCACATTGACCACGGGGGCCGCGGTCTTGCGCAGTTGGTTGCGGGCCAGGCCCTGCTCCACGGCCTTCAGCAGCTTTTGCAGGGTGATGGGCTTTTCGAGGAAGGAGAAGGCCCCGATGCGGGTGGCTTCGACGGCGGTATCGATGGTGGCGTGACCGCTCATCATGATCACGGGCATGGACAGCAGGCCGCCGGCCGCCCACTCCTTGAGGAGGCTGACGCCATCGGTGTCGGGCATCCAGATGTCGAGCAGGACCAGGTCGAACTCGTCGCGCTGCCGGGCGTTGCGCGCTTGCGAAGCGTTTTCGGCAAGTTCGACGTTGTGGCCCTCATCGTTGAGGATTTCGGACAGCAGATCCCGGATGCCCAGTTCGTCGTCGACCACCAGTATGTTTGCCATGATTGAAAGAAAGCGGTTCCAGGGAAGATGTTGTGTCAGGCAGGGGATGCCGGCGCAGTGGCGAATGATAGCGACACTTGAGCCCCGGCGATGTTGTCTCCGCTCATGTGATTGGAGAGATCGATCCGTGCACCATGCTCGTCGGCGATTTTCTTGACTACTGCAAGTCCCAGGCCAGTGCCTTTGGATTTGGTGGTGACATAGGGCTCGAAGGCCCTTTTGAGGATGTAGTCGGGAAAGCCGGTGCCGTGATCGCGCACCACCAGGCGCACGCGGCGCGAACTTTCGCTCCAGCGGGTGCGGATCTCGACCGGCTGGCGGTCGGCTGCGGCCACCCCCTCGGTGGCATCCTGCGCGTTCTGCAGCAGGTTGTGGATGACCTGGCGCAACTGCTGGGCGTCGCCCAGCACCGGCAGGCAGCGCGGGTCCAGCTCGGCTCGCACCGGCACGGTGGCGTTCTCGGGCCCATAAAGATGCAGGATGTCCTGCACCAGGGCGTTGAGGTCCAGGGGTTTGAGTTCGGCGGCGGGCAGACGAGCGTAGTCGCGGAACTCGTTGACCAGGCGCTTCATACCGTCCACCTGATCGACGATGGTCTTGACTGACTTGGTGAGCACGGCCTGCTCAGGGGCCGCCAGCTTGCCGCTGAGCTTCATCTCCAGGCGTTCGGCCGACAACTGGATGGGCGTGAGCGGGTTCTTGATTTCATGGGCCAGGCGGCGCGCCACCTCGCCCCAGGCCTGGGCGCGCTGGGCCGAGACGATTTCGGAGATGTCGTCAAACACCAGCAAGCGAGCGGAACCGGGCATTTCGGCGCCCCGGGCAACCAGCGTGATCATGCTGGCGGCCGCCCCGTTTTGTCCGTCGGGCAATTCGAAGGATTGCTGCCAGTGGTCCAGTCCGTGCTGCTGGGCGTTTTCGCCCAGAAAGGCGTCGAACTGACTCTGCACACGCTGCGCGAAGTCTTCCAGGCTGGGCACCGCCGACAGTGGGCGCCCTTCGTAGGCAGCCAGCGGCACCTTGAGGATGCGTGTGGCCCCAGGGTTGGACGACTGGATCTGCCCTTGCGCGTCCAGCACGATCACCCCGGCGGTGAGGTTGTCCAGAATGGTCTGCAGATTGGCCCGGGCAGTGCTGACCTGGCGCATGCTCTTTTCGACTGTGGCGCGGGCGTCGGCCAATTGCTGGGTCATGTC
The DNA here is from genome assembly GCF_000518645.1 of Curvibacter gracilis ATCC BAA-807. GTDB lineage: Bacteria > Pseudomonadota > Gammaproteobacteria > Burkholderiales > Burkholderiaceae_C > Curvibacter > Curvibacter gracilis. The sequence continues at coordinate 41,187 of NZ_JADZ01000035.1, forward strand.
GGCAAACGAGCGGGTGAGGCCGCCCAGCTCGTCGCGGCCTTGCAGCACGGCTTTGGGGCTGAGGTTGCCGGCGGCCACTTCGCGCACGCCCTCGGCCAGCACCAGCAGGGGCCGGGCCAGCTGGTTGCCCAGCAACACGGCAAGCAGCACGGCGCCAAACACCGCCAGGAACAGGCTCAGTGTGAGGGTGCCGATGTACATGCGGCGCAGGCCGGACCGTGCCAGGGCACGCTCCTGGTATTCACGGTAGGCCTCTTGCACGGCCAGGGCATTGGCGACCAGCGTCGGCGGCAAGGGTACTGAAACCTGCAAAAAGCGCGATTCGGACAACAGGCCCAGGCTGGACGAGTTGACCAGGGCCATGGCGCGGATGCGGGCGTTGTTGATGGCAGCCGCGTTGGCGGGGTCGTCCAGGCCTTCGATCTGGGCCACGGCGCGCTGCTTGCGCACATTGCGGATGTTCTGTACCGAGGGGCGCTCCGGGTTGAGCTGGAAGCGCGACTGGCCCACGCTGGCCACCAGTTGGCCCGAAGCACTCCAGAGCACGACGTCGCTGGCCCCGAGCTGGTCGCGGATCTTTTCCAGCACCAGGCCGGCGGTGGCATCGGGCACATCGGTGAGCTGCGAGCCCGCGGCCCGGGTCTTGTTGGCCAGGTCGTTGGACAAGGTGTCGAGGGTGGCCCGGCCCAGGTTCACGCCAGCGTCCAGCGCGCCCTCGACCTTGACGTCAAACCAGCTTTCGATCGAGCGCGACACGAACTGGTAGGACACCACATAGATCAGCACGCCGGGCACAAAGCCCACCAGGGCAAAGATGGCCGCCAGCTTGACCAGCAAGCGGCTGCCGAAGCGCCCGCGCCTCAGCCGCTGGTACAGGCGCAGGGCGATCCACAGGATGGCCGACAGCAAGGCGCCCGCCACGATGAGGTTGATGACGAACAGGCGCAGGTAGTTGCGCTCGTACAAGGCCCGGTTGTTGGTGGCCTGGGTGAGCAAGAACAGCAGCAAGATGCCGATGATGACCATCATGGCAATGCCGATGCCGACGGTCCACCGGGCGGTGCGGGTGCTGAACAGGGAGTGTCGGTCGATGCCCGGTCTGGGCGCCGTGCTCATTTGGCAGGCTCCGGCTGCAGGCGCTGGTTGCGGCTGGCGGCCAGGTTCCAGTCGGTCCGGCCGGTCACGCCCAGTTGGAAGGGGCGAGGCAGTTGCGAGACATCCAGGCGGAAGCGGAAATCGACGCTGTGTCGGGCCTCGTTGTCGATGGCCGCCGCATCGGCGATGCGCCAGCGTGAGATGCGTTGGATGGCGCCAAGCGCCTCATCCAGGTCTTCAAAGCTCTGGCCCAGGCTCACGCCCAGGCCGGAGTTGGCAATCGGGGTGGGCGCCACCTGCAGGCGCCAGCGGCGCGTCAGGGGCTGGTAGGCCAGGCGCATGTAGCGGGCCACACTGACCACACGCTGGTCATACCAGTACCAGCGGTCGCGCAGCACCTCGGCCTCGGCCACAAAGTACAAGGGGATGCCTTTGGCCGCAGCATCGGCCACCAGCTGGGGCAGGTCAAAACGCACGGAGGCCGACAGGAAAAGCCCCTCTTCGGTGCGCTCCAGCCGCATTTGAGATACCTCTATCTCGGGCGTGTCGGCCCAAGCAGGCCGAATGCACCAGAAAAGGGCAGCCAGCAGCCATCCCGCGAGAAAGACGATCCGGTCAATCTGCGCGTTTTTCGAGCAAGGCGTAGAAAAATCCGTCGTGGTCACGGAGCCCATTGTCCCGGACGGGATCCCCCTTGCGCGCCGTGCGGGGAATTAAATGCCCAGGCGACGGGCTTAAAGCGGCGTCGGTGTTGTGCGCAAGAAACGTTTGAATCTGCAATTCACCCTCGGCGCGGAAGACGGAGCAGGTGCAATAAAGCAGCCGCCCCCCTGGGCGCACCAGGGGCCACAGCAAGGACAGCAAGGCCGCCTGGATGATGGCCAGCTGGCCGATATCGCTTTCGCGGCGCAACCAACGCACATCAGGATGGCGCCGCACGATGCCTGAAGCGGTGCAAGGCGCATCGAGCAAGATGCCGTCGTAGGGCAGCTTCTGGCCGTTTTCGGGCCACCAGAGTTCCGGGTCACGCGCGTCGGCGGCCACCACGCGGGCTTGCAGGCCCAGGCGCGACAGGTTCTGGTGAATGCGCTCGCAGCGGCGGGCGTCGATGTCCAGAGCCGTGACGTCGCAGTCGGCCAGCTCCAGGAGGTGGGCCGTCTTGCCGCCCGGGGCGGCGCAGGCGTCCAGCAGGCGCAGGCGCTGGCCGGGGCGGGCCGGGCTCAGGCCGTCCAGCAGCAAGGGGGCGGCCAGTTGAGCCCCGGCGTCCTGCACCGACACGTCGCCGACGTCGAAACCGGGTACCTCGGACACGGGACGGGCCTGCTCGAGCATGACGGCTGGGCCACCCAGGGCCTCGGCCGCGATGCCGGCTGCCGCCAGCCGCTGCAGGTAGGCGGACACCGTGGTGTGGCGCTGGTTGACGCGCAGGGTCATGGGCGCCTGGGTGGCGTTGGTGCGCAGGATCTCTTGCCAATGGCGCGGGTGGTCCTGGCGCAGACGGTCGATCCACCAGCGAGGGTGGTTCCATTGCGCCATGGGTTCGCGGGCCGTGGCCTCGACCAGGGCATCGCGCTCACGCAGAAAGCGGCGCAGGCAGGCATTGATGAAGGACGACTGGGGCCGGATGGCCGGCAGGCGCTTGGCCGCCTCGACCGCCTGATCGACCAGGGTGAATGTTTCGTAAGGCGCGTCCTGCTCGCGCCAGCCCAGGGCCAGCGCCGTGCACAACAGGGCATCGGCCAGCACCGGCGGGTTGCGCGGGGCGAGCTTGCGTCGCAAGGCTTCGGCCTGGCCCAGCCAGCGCAGCACATGGAACAGCAGAGATTGCACGCCGGGGCGCAACTCTGCGGGCACCGCCTCGATGGCGGTGGTGGCCGAGGCGCCTGAGCGGACCTCTGCCAGGGCCACAGCCACGGCTTGCAGCTGTTGCCAAAGAGGGATGGAGCCGCTGTAGTCGCCTGATTTCAGGCCGGCATTCAAATCAATTTTTTTGTAGTTGCTTGTCATAAAGACCGTGCCGTCCTGTAGGCAAAAACCCAGGCCAGCAATATCGCCGGAAACTGGCGGATGGCTTGGTTGTACCGTTGCGCCGCCTCATTGAAAACGTCCACCGCAGCCTGATCCTGAAGCAGCATCTGTTCCCAGTGGGCACTCAGAACCTGGGGCAGGCGGGGCACGCCGGAGTCCTCATCGGCCAGCACCTGGCGGATCGCCATGCGAAAGACGGTCCAGGCCGACGACAGTGATCCCAGCAGCTCCGAGTTCAAGGGGCTGAGTTTGGCGGCCTGCATACAGGCGCGAAACTGGGCCACCGCAGGCTGAAGAACGTGCAAATCGGGCCGCCCGTGCTCGGCACTGTCGACGCCATCTGCAGGGGTCGACGCCTCTTGCGGGCTGTGCAGCCATTGCACCTCGATCCAGGCCAGGTGTTTGAGCCACTGAGACTCAAGCAAGCTGAATGCCTGGACGGCGGCCACACGCAGACGCACCAGGCGGTTGTAGGCCCCGACGGCCCAGAACAGGAGCACGGCCACCGTGATCCAGACCCCGATCGGCAGGTCAAGCAAACCTTCCAAGGACATGGCAGGCTCCACGCATTCCAAAAGCTAGTGTCAGATGAAAAACGCCCCAGTCCCATCGTTGAATGGGGCTGGGGCGCTGATCGCTCACGCGTCAAAGGGCGTGCTTACTCCGAGGCAGCACCTTCGGCTTCGGCGCTGGCGTCCTGGCTGGCAGCCAGGTCGGCGGCTTCGGCTTCGGCGATGGCACGGCGCTCGGCTTCGTCCATGGCGTCCTTGGCCTTGCGGGCCTGGTGGTAGGCCAGACCGGTACCGGCCGGGATCAGGCGACCCACGATGACGTTTTCCTTCAGGCCACGCAGCTCGTCGCGCTTGCCCATGATGGCAGCCTCGGTGAGCACGCGGGTCGTTTCCTGGAACGACGCGGCCGAGATGAAGGAGTCGGTCGACAGCGAGGCCTTGGTGATACCCAGCAACAGGTTGCTGTAGGTGGCAGGCACCTTGTTGTCGCGCTGCAGGGCCTCATTGGTGTTGAGGATCTCCGAACGCTCGACTTGCTCGCCAGCGATGTAGTTCGACTCGCCGGTGTTATCGACCACCACACGACGCAGCATCTGGCGAACGATCACTTCAATGTGCTTGTCGTTGATCTTCACGCCTTGCAAGCGGTACACGTCCTGCACTTCGTCGACGATGTAGCGGGCCAGTTCTTCCATGCCCAGCAGGCGCAGGATGTCTTGCGGGTCGGCCGGGCCGTCCACAATCGATTCGCCCTTGTTGACCACCTGGCCTTCGTGCACCAGGATGTTCTTTTCCTTGGGCACGAGTTCTTCCCAGACCTTGCCTTCCGGATCGGTGATCTGCAGGCGGACCTTGCCCTTGGTTTCCTTGCCGAAAGACACGGTACCGGTCATTTCGGCCAGGGTGCCCTTGTCCTTCGGGGTACGGGCTTCGAAGAGTTCGGCCACACGCGGCAGACCGCCGGTGATGTCGCGGGTCTTCTGACCTTCGATTGGGATACGGGCCAGCACTTCGCCTGGGCCCACGTCCTGACCGTCGCGCACCTGGATCAGAGCGCCGACCTGGAAGCCGATGGTCACCGAGTGATCGGTGCCCGGGATCTTGACTTCCTGGCCTTGGGCGTCGATCAGCTTGACCTGAGGACGGACCACCTTGGCCGAACCACGACGCTTGGGATCGATCACCACCAGGGTGGACAGACCGGTCACTTCGTCGACCTGCTTGGCAACGGTCAGACCTTCTTCGACGTTCTCGAACTTCACCTGACCGGCGAACTCGGTGATGATCGGGCGGGTCAGCGGATCCCAGTTGGCGAGGATGGTGCCAGCCTTGATGGTCTGGTCAGCCTTCACCGTCAGGGTTGCGCCGTAAGGCACCTTGTGGCGTTCGCGTTCGCGGCCATGCTCGTCCTGGATGATGATTTCACCCGAACGTGCAATCACCACCAGTTCGCCCTTGGTGTTGCTCACGTAGCGCATCGTGGCATTGAAGCCGATGATGCCGTTGGACTTGGCTTCCACGCTGGAGGCGATGGCAGCGCGCGAGGCGGCACCACCGATGTGGAAGGTACGCATGGTCAGCTGGGTACCCGGCTCACCGATGGACTGGGCAGCGATCACACCCACGGCTTCGCCGAGGTTGATCAGACCGCCGCGGCCCAAGTCGCGGCCATAGCACTTGGCGCACAGACCGTAGCGGGTTTCGCAGATCAGTGCAGTGCGGACCTTCACTTCGTCGACGCCAGCGGCTTCGAGGTCTTCGATCAGGTCTTCGTCCAGCATGCTGCCGGCCACAGCCAGCACAGCGCGGGTTTCCGGGTGCAGCACGTCTTCGGCAGCGGTGCGGCCCAGGATACGGTCGCGCAGCGATTCGATCACTTCACCGCCTTCGACGATGGCGCGCATCAGCGAGCCATTGGTGGTGCCGCAATCGTCTTCGGTGACCACCAGATCCTGCGTCACATCGACCAGACGACGGGTCAGGTAACCCGAGTTGGCCGTCTTCAGCGCCGTATCCGCCAGACCCTTCCGGGCACCGTGGGTGGAGATGAAGTACTGCAACACGTTCAGACCTTCACGGAAGTTCGCCGTGATGGGGGTCTCGATGATGGAGCCGTCAGGCTTGGCCATCAGACCCCGCATCCCTGCGAGCTGACGGATCTGGGCGGCAGAGCCGCGGGCGCCGGAGTCGGCCATCATGTAAATCGAGTTGAACGATTCCTGATCGACTTCATTGCCGTGGCGGTCGATGGTCTTTTGCTTGGCCAACTGGGCCATCATGACCTTGGAGACCTCGTCACCCGACTTGCCCCAGATGTCCACCACCTTGTTGTAGCGTTCGCCAGCGGTCACGAGACCGGAGACGTACTGCTGTTCGATTTCCTTCACCTCGCGCTCGGAGCGCTCGATGATGCCTTGCTTCTCCGGCGGCACCAGCATGTCGTCGATGCAGATCGAGATGCCGGCACGGGTGGCCAGACGGAAACCGTTTTGCAGCAGCTTGTCGGCGAAGACCACCGTTTCCTTGAGACCGCACTTGCGGAAGGAGACGTTGATCAGCTTCGAGATTTCCTTCTTCTTGAGCGCCTTGTTGATGTTGGCAAAAGGCAGGCCCTTGGGCAGGATCTCGGACAGCAGAGCGCGGCCGGCGGTGGTTTCCACCAGCTTGGTGTCGGGCACGAATTCGCCGGTGGCCTTGTCCTTGTTCCACTCGGTGATACGCACGGTGACGCGGGCGGTCAGCTCGACCTGGCCGGCATCGAAAGCGCGTTGCACTTCGGGCACGTCGGAGAACACCAGACCTTCGCCCTTGGCGTTGATGCGGTCACGGGTCGTGTAGTACAGACCCAGCACCACGTCTTGCGAGGGCACGATCGAGGGTTCGCCGGAGGCCGGGAACAGCACGTTGTTGGAGGCCAGCATCAGCGTGCGGGCTTCCATCTGGGCTTCCACCGACAGCGGCACGTGAACAGCCATCTGGTCACCGTCGAAGTCGGCGTTGAAGGCCGCGCAAACCAGCGGGTGCAGTTGGATGGCCTTGCCTTCGATCAGGATGGGTTCGAAGGCCTGGATGCCCAGACGGTGCAGCGTAGGCGCACGGTTGAGCATGATCGGGTGTTCCTTGATGACTTCTTCAAGGATGTCCCACACCACCGGGGTGCCGGATTCAACTTCCTTCTTGGCCGCCTTGATGGTGGTGGCAATGCCCATCGCCTCGAGGCGCGAGAAGATGAAGGGCTTGAACAGTTCCAGCGCCATCAGCTTGGGCAGACCGCACTGGTGCAGCTTCAGGGTCGGGCCCACGGTAATGACCGAACGACCCGAGTAGTCGACGCGCTTGCCCAGCAAGTTCTGACGGAAACGACCGCTCTTGCCCTTGATCATGTCGGCCAGCGACTTGAGAGCACGCTTGTTGGCACCGGTCATGGCCTTGCCGCGGCGGCCGTTGTCGAGCAGCGAGTCGACGGCTTCCTGCAGCATCCGCTTTTCGTTGCGGGCGATGATTTCAGGGGCCTTCAACTCCAGCAGGCGACGCAGACGGCTGTTGCGGTTGATGACGCGGCGGTACAGGTCGTTCAGGTCGGAGGTGGCGAAACGGCCGCCATCCAACGGCACCAGCGGACGCAGGTCCGGCGGCAGCACGGGCAGCACTTCGAGCACCATCCACTCGGGCTTGATGCCCGACTTCTTGAAGGCTTCGAGCACCTTGAGGCGCTTGGCGTTCTTCTTGACCTTGACTTCAGAGCCGGTCAGGTCGCCGCGCAGGCGTTCGATCTCGGTGTCGATGTCGATCGACTCCAGCAGATCCTTGATGCCTTCAGCGCCCATCTTGGCGATGAATTCATCGCCGTATTCCTTGCGCTTGGCGTCGTAGTCGTCCTCGGACATGATGCTGAACTTCTTCAGCGGGGTCATGCCGGGGTCGGTCACCACATAGGCTTCAAAGTACAGCACGCGCTCGATGTCGCGCAGCGTCATGTCGAGCACCAGGCCCAGACGCGAAGGCAGCGACTTCAGGAACCAGATGTGGGCGCAAGGCGCGGCCAGGTCGATGTGGCCCATGCGTTCACGACGCACCTTGGTCTGGGTGACTTCAACGCCGCACTTCTCGCAGATCACACCGCGGTGCTTGAGGCGCTTGTACTTGCCGCACAGGCACTCGTAGTCCTTGATGGGGCCGAAGATCTTGGCGCAGAACAGGCCGTCACGCTCGGGCTTGAAGGTCCGGTAGTTGATGGTCTCGGGCTTCTTCACTTCACCGAAAGACCAGGAACGGATCTTCTCAGGCGAAGCCATGCCGATGCGGATGGCATCGAAATGCTCATCGGGCGTGAATTGCTTGAACAGGTCGAGTAGCGATTTCATGTGACTCTTTCCTTTTCAAATTAAGAACGTTCGAGTTCGATGTCCAGGCCCAGGGAACGGATTTCCTTGACCAGCACATTGAACGATTCCGGCATGCCGGCTTCGATGGCGTGTTCGCCCTTGACGATGCTTTCGTACACCTTGGTACGACCTTGCACGTCGTCGGACTTGACGGTGAGCATTTCCTGCAGAACGTAGGCGGCGCCGTAAGCTTCGAGCGCCCACACTTCCATTTCCCCGAAACGCTGACCACCGAACTGGGCCTTGCCGCCCAGCGGTTGCTGCGTGACCAGGGAGTACGGACCGGTGGAACGGGCGTGCATCTTGTCGTCGACCAAGTGGTGCAGCTTCAAGAAGTGCATGTAGCCAATGGTGGTCGGACGCTCGAACGGTTCACCCGTGCGGCCGTCGATCAGGTTGGCCTGTGTGCGGGCAGCGGTCAGACCCTTGGCGGCAGCGATGTCGTCCGGGTAGGCCAGCTTCAGCATGGCGCGGATGTCTTCTTCGGCGGCACCGTCGAACACCGGGCTGGCGAAAGGCACGCCAGACTTGAGGTTCTCGGCCATCTCGATGACGTCTTCGTCGCTGAGTTGGGACAGGTCTTCCTTGCGGCCGTGTGCGTTGTACAGCTCTTCGAAGAACTTGCGCAGTTCAGCCAGACGGCTTTCAGCCTGCAGCATGTTGCCGATGCGCTGGCCAATGCCCTTGCCGGCCCAGCCCAGGTGGACTTCCAGCACCTGACCGACGTTCATCCGCGAAGGCACGCCCAGCGGGTTCAGAACGATGTCGGCAGGGGTACCGTCGGCCATGTAGGGCATGTCTTCGACCGGAACGATCTTGGACACCACACCCTTGTTACCGTGACGGCCGGCCATCTTGTCACCAGGCTGCAGGCGACGCTTGACGGCCAGGTACACCTTGACCATCTTCAGCACGCCAGCGGGCAGCTCGTCGCCCTGGGTCAGCTTCTTGCGCTTTTCTTCAAAAGCCAGGTCGAAGCTGTGGCGGGTCTGTTCCAGCGAATTCTTGATGGATTCAAGCTGGGTGGCCACTTCGTCTTCAGCCGGACGGATGTCGAACCAGTGGAACTTCTCGACCGAGCTCAGGTAAGCCTTGTCGAGCTTGGTGCCCTTGGCCAGCTTCTGCGGTCCGCCGTTGGCGACGCGACCGGTGAGCAGCTTCTCGATACGGTCGAAGGCGTCGGCCTCGACGATGCGCAGCTGGTCGTTCAGGTCGAGGCGGAAGCGCTTGAGTTCATCGTCGATGATCTGTTGGGCGCGCTTGTCGCGGGTGATGCCTTCGCGGGTGAACACCTGCACGTCGATCACGGTGCCTTGCGAGCCCTGATCCACACGCAGCGAGGTGTCCTTCACGTCGGAAGCCTTCTCGCCGAAGATGGCGCGCAGCAGCTTCTCTTCAGGCGTGAGGGTGGTTTCGCCCTTGGGGGTGACCTTGCCCACCAGCACATCGCCGGGTTGCACTTCAGCGCCGACGTAGATGATGCCCGACTCGTCGAGGCGGTTCAGCTGCTGTTCGGACAGGTTGGGGATGTCGCGGGTGATTTCTTCCGCGCCCAGCTTGGTGTCGCGGGCCATGACCACCAGTTCCTCGATGTGGATCGAGGTGTAGCGGTCGTCAGCCACCACGCGTTCGGAGATCAGGATCGAATCTTCGAAGTTGTAGCCGTTCCAGGGCATGAACGCGATCAGCATGTTCTGGCCGATGGCGATTTCACCCAGGTCGGTCGAGGCGCCGTCAGCAATCACGTCACCCTTGGCCAGCTTGTCGCCACGCTTGACGATCGGACGCTGGTGGATGTTGGTGTTCTGGTTGGAACGCTGGTACTTGATGAGGTTGTAGATGTCCACACCCACTTCACCGGCCACAGCTTCGGCGTCGTTCACACGCACCACGATGCGGGTGGCATCGACGTAGTCCACCACGCCGCCACGGGTCGCCGTGACCACGGTGCCCGAGTCGACCGCGGCCACGCGCTCGATCCCGGTGCCCACCATGGGCTTCTCGGGACGCAGCACCGGCACGGCCTGACGCGACATGTTGGCACCCATCAAGGCGCGGTTCGCATCGTCGTGCTCGAGGAACGGAACCAGCGAGGCGGCCACCGACACGATCTGGGCAGGCGACACGTCCATGTACTGCACGCGCTCGGCGCTCAGCAGGGTCGATTCACCCTTTTCACGGGCCGACACCAGGTCACCCGTCAGACGGCCTTCGGCGTCCAGCGTGGCGTTGGCCTGGGCGATCACGTACTTGCCTTCTTCGATGGCCGACAGGTAATCGATCTGGTCGGTCACCTTGCCGTCCACCACTCGGCGGTACGGTGTTTCAATGAAGCCGTACTCGTTCAGTCGAGCGTACAGAGCCAGCGAGTTGATCAGACCGATGTTCGGGCCTTCAGGCGTTTCAATCGGGCAGACGCGACCGTAGTGGGTCACGTGCACGTCACGCACTTCGAAGCCGGCACGTTCACGGGTCAAACCGCCCGGGCCAAGGGCCGACACGCGGCGCTTGTGGGTGATTTCGGCCAGCGGGTTGGTCTGGTCCATGAACTGCGACAGCTGCGAGGCGCCGAAGAACTCCTTGAGGGCCGCAGAAATCGGCTTGGAGTTGATCAGGTCGTGCGGCATCAGCGGCTCTTGCTCAGCCTGGCCCAGACGCTCCTTCACAGCCTTCTCGATGCGAGCCAGACCGGTGCGGTACTGGTTTTCAGCCAGTTCGCCCACGCAACGCACACGGCGGTTGCCCAAGTGGTCGATGTCGTCGACTTCGCCGTTGCCGTTGCGCAGATCCACCAGGATCTTGACCACAGCCAGGATGTCTTCGTTGGTCAGCACCATCGGACCGGTCGACTCTTCGCGACCGATCTTGGCATTGAACTTCATGCGGCCGACGCGCGACAGATCGTAGGTGTCGGGGTTGTAGAACAGGCGCTGGAACAGGGCCTGCACAGCGTCTTCGGTCGGCGGCTCGCCGGGGCGCATCATGCGGTAGATGGCCACGCGGGCAGCGAACTCGTCGGTGGTTTCGTCGGTGCGCAGAGTCTGCGAGATGTACGGACCTTGGTCCAGTTCATTCGTGTAGATGCACTGCAGATCGAGGATGCCGGCGCTGCGCAGCTTCTTCAGCAGCACTTCGGTCAGTTCGTCGTTGGCCTTGGCCAGGATCTCACCCGTGTCGCCGTCAACGATGTTGCGAGCGACAACGCGGCCGATCAGGAAGTCTTCGGGGACGCTGACGTGGGTGGTGCCCGATTGCTCGAGTTCACGGGTGTGGCGCGCGGTGATGCGCTTGTCCTTGGCCACGACCACCTTGCCGGACTTGTCGGTGATGTCAAAACGAGCCACTTCACCACGCAGGCGCTCGGGCACGAATTCCATCTGTGCACCGCTGTCCATCAGGCGGAAATTGTCGTTGACAAAGAAGTTGGCCAGGATCGACTCGGGGTTCAGGCCAATGGCCTTGAGCAGGGTCGTGACCGGCATCTTGCGGCGGCGGTCCACACGGAAGTACAGCAGGTCCTTGGGGTCGAATTCGAAGTCGAGCCAGGAGCCACGGTAAGGAATCACACGCGCCGAGAACAGCAACTTGCCCGAGCTGTGGGTCTTGCCCTTGTCGTGTTCGAAGAACACGCCAGGCGAACGGTGCAACTGGGACACGATCACGCGCTCAGTGCCGTTGATGATGAACGACCCCTTGTCGGTCATCAGGGGCACTTCGCCCATGTAGACCTCTTGCTCTTTCACTTCCTTGACCACCTTGGACTGGGCGCTGGAGGATTCGCGGTCGTAAATGATCAGCTGAACTTTGGCGCGCACTGCCGAGGCGAAGGTCAAACCACGGGTTTGGCATTCACGAACATCGAACGCGGGTTTGGCGAGGTTGTACTCGACAAACTTCATCTCCACGAAACCGTTGTGCGAGACGATGGGGAAGGCAGCCTGAAAAGCGGCCTGCAAACCTTCGTTGGTGCGTTTCTGGGGGGCAACATCTGCCTGCAGGAATGCGGTGTAAGCATCCTTCTGCATCTGCAGCAGGTAAGGCACTTCGAGCACGCTGTCGCGGCTGCCGAAACTTTTGCGGATTCGCTTGCGTTCGGTGTATGAATAGGCCATGAAATCTCCGGGCAAAGACATGAGTCCTGGGTCTTCGACGACTGGACCCGCTAGACGGTGGTGCACGCTGGGCACACACGTGCGGGCTTGGCGGTTGGCCACTACCAACCATGGCTGACGGCGATGCATTGCACATCGCCCGGACCAAGGCATCTTCTGCTGTCGGGGTCAGAAGACACTCAAAAACTGCCACTGTGCAGCTTTTGGGTGCGCTCTGTGAGACGCATCCTATAAGCACCAAAGGCTGGAGGCCCTTTGTGAGCACTCCAGCCTCTGAGCGAGACCCAATTACTTGAGTTCGACCTTGGCGCCAGCTTCTTCCAGCTTCTTCTTGGCAGCTTCGGCGTCAGCCTTGGCAATGCCTTCCTTGACGGCCTTGGGAGCGCCGTCGACCAGGTCCTTGGCTTCCTTCAGACCCAGGCCGGTGATTTCACGCACGGCCTTGATGACGGACACCTTGTTGGCGCCGGCTTCAGTCAGCACGACGTTGAACTCGGTCTTCTCTTCTGCAACAGCAGCAGCAGCGCCGCCGCCAGCAGCAGGAGCGGCCATAGCGGCAGCGCTCACGCCAAACTTCTCTTCGATGGCCTTGACCAGGTCGTTGAGTTCGAGGACCGTCATGCTGTCGAGAGCGGTCAGAAATGCGTCTTTATCGAATGCCATTTTTAAATTCCTAACAATTGGTTCAAGGTTGCTGTGGGCTCAAGCGGCCACAGCAGCTTCTTCGGTTGCGCCTTCGCCTTTTTTGGCCGCCAGAGCACCCAACACCACAGCGGTGCGGGAGATCGGGGACATCAGCAAGCCACACAACTGGGCCAGCAACACTTCCTTCGACGGAATGTTGGCCAGTTGCTTAACGCCGTTCACATCCAGGGCTTTACCTGCGAAAGCGCCGCCGCGAATCACCAACTTGTCGTTGGTCTTCGCGAAATCGGCCACCACCTTAGCGGCGGCCACAGCGTCTTCGGAGAAGCCATAGATCAGCGGACCGGTCATCTGGTCGGCGACAACGTCAAACTGGCTGCCAGCCACAGCACGGCGGGCCAGGGTGTTCTTCAGAACACTCAGGCTCACACCCTTGCTGCGAGCGTCAACGCGCAGTTTGGTCATGTCAGCGACCGTGATGCCACGGTATTCCGCGATCACGAGCGTTTGAGCTTTAGCGGCGAGGCTGGTCACTTCGGAAATGACCGCTTCTTTCTCACTGCGATTCAGACTCAAGGTCTACTCCTTCAAAATGCGTCTCGGGATCACTCCCTCGACGCGCCTTAGTGCAGCGACCAACTGTTTTGGAAAATTTCCATCTGCAGCGGGATCGCCATCTGCGCTGGCCCCTCAGGTATTAAGTGCAAGCCTTGCGGCCCCCACACCAGCGGTCTTGGATGGCCCTGTGATCTCTTTCAAGACCCCAGGCCCACCACACCAGAGGACTTGCGCCCTCTGACGATTTCTTGCTCGAAGCGATTAAGCTGCGATGGTTTGGGTATCGACGCGAACGCCCACGCCCATGGTCGACGAGACAGCCACCTTGCGCAGGTAAACACCCTTGCTGGTCGCCGGCTTGGCCTTGTTCAGGGCATCCACCAGAGCAGCCAGGTTGCCCTGGAGCTTGTCGGTGTCGAACGAACGACGGCCGATGGTGGAGTGGACGATACCGGCCTTGTCAACGCGGAATTGCACTTGACCAGCCTTGGCATTGCGCACTGCAGTGGCGACGTCCGGGGTCACAGTACCCACCTTGGGGTTAGGCATCAAACCGCGCGGGCCCAGGATCTGACCCAGGGTACCCACGATGCGCATGGCATCGGGAGCCGCGATCACGACGTCGAAAGGCATGTCACCAGCCTTCACCTGGGCGGCCAGGTCGTCCATGCCGACCACGTCAGCGCCGGCAGCCTTGGCTTCTTCAGCCTTGGCGCCTTGGGCGAACACAGCCACGCGCTTGGTCTTGCCGGTACCGTTGGGCAGCACCACGGCGCCACGAACGACTTGATCCGACTTCTTAGCGTCAATGCCGAGCTGCACAGCCACGTCGATGGATTCATCGAACTTGGCGGTGGCGAACTCTTTCACCAGGGTGATGGCATCGTTCAGGGCATACAGCTTGTTGCTGTCGACCTTGCCTTGCAGGGCTTTTGCTTTTTTGGTGAGCTTAGTCATCACAGACCCTCCACCGTCACGCCCATGGAGCGTGCGGAACCAGCGATGGTACGAATAGCGGCATCAACGCTGGCAGCGTTCATGTCCTTCATCTTGGTCTTGGCGATTTCTTCGAGCTGAGCGCGAGTGATCTTGCCAACCTTGTCGCTGTGCGGACGAGCAGAGCCCTTGTCCAGCTTGATGGCCTTCTTGATCAGAGTCGTCGCGGGCGGCGTCTTGATGATGAAGGTGAAGCTCTTGTCAGCGAACGCGGTGATGACCACGGGCAGCGGCAGACCAGGTTCAACACCTTGGGTCTGGGCGTTGAACGCCTTGCAGAATTCCATGATGTTCAGGCCGCGCTGACCCAGTGCCGGGCCGATCGGGGGGGACGGGTTGGCCTTGCCAGCTGGCACTTGCAGCTTCACAAAACCGACGATTTTTTTCGCCATGCTTTACTCCTTGCGGGTCAAACGCCATGCAGGTCAAGCAACCAGCACATGGCTTCCCGGGGTTAACGACTCTTGATTTGACGCTGCGCCGAGTCGGGTGGCGCAGCAACCGGCAAGCCGGAAAAAATCAGGTCTTTTCGACCTGCGTGAATTCGAGTTCGACGGGTGTGGCGCGACCGAAGATCGTCACAGACACACGGACCTTGCTCTTTTCGTAGTTCACTTCTTCCACAGACCCATTGAAGTCTGTGAAAGGACCTTCCTTGACGCGAACCAACTCGCCGACCACAAACTCGACCTTGTGACGCGGCTTGTCGGTACCTTCCTGCATCTGACTGACGATCTTTTGGACTTCTTCTTCAGAGATCGGCGCAGGACGGTTCTTGGCGCCCCCCACAAAACCGGTGACCTTGTTGGTGTGCTTCACCAAGTGCCAGGATTCGTCATCCATCACCATCTCCACCAGCACGTAGCCAGGGAAAAAGCGGCGTTCAGTGGTCTTGCGCTGGCCATTCTTCATTTCCACCACTTCTTCGGTGGGAACCAGAATGCGCCCGAACTTGTGCTGCATACCAGCACGATTGATGCGCTCGGTGATGTTGCGTTCAACGGCCTTTTCCATGCCCGAATAGGCATGGACCACATACCAACGCAGATCGGGATTGGCGGGGGTGGCAGCCGCTGGGGCCACCGAATTGTCAACAGCGTCAGTCATTATCGTTTCCACCCCAGAATCAAGTCGTAGAACAACCACTCAAGGGTCTTGTCGGTGAACCACAGGAACAAAGCCATGATCACGACAAAGCCAAAGACATAGGCGGTGATCTGAATGGCTTCTTTGCGGGTAGGCCAGACAACCTTGCGCACTTCCCGCACAGCCTCACGGCCGAATGCCACCAACTGCCGACCCGACTCCGAAGTCAGGAACACAGCACCCGCAGCGACCAGACCAACAATCAGCGCAGCCCATTGCGCCAAAGCGCCCTGTTGAGTCAGCAGATAGAACGCCACCAAGGCTGCAAGCACCAATGCGCCTGCAGCCACGAGTTTGGCCTTGTCGGCCCCTGTGTTGACAGTTTCAACCTGTGAAGTTGCCATGATGGGCTGGATTCCGCTTCAAATTTGTTGCGTGTCCTGAGACACAGAAGCCCGTCAGGGCTTGACGGGCTTTTGGTGCCACCTTCAGGTGGCAGGGGCAGTAGGAATCGAACCTACAACCTTCGGTTTTGGAGACCGACGCTCTGCCAATTGAGCTATACCCCTCCGAGAAAATTACTCGATGATGGTGGCAACCACACCGGCGCCCACGGTCTTGCCACCTTCACGGATGGCGAAACGCAGACCTTCTTCCATGGCGATGGGGTTGATCAGCTTCACAGTGATCGACACGTTGTCGCCAGGCATGACCATTTCCTTGTCCTTCGGCAGCTCGATGGCGCCGGTCACGTCGGTCGTGCGGAAGTAGAACTGAGGACGGTAGTTGTTGAAGAACGGGGTGTGACGGCCGCCTTCATCCTTCGACAGAACGTAGATTTCTGCGGTGAAGTGGGTGTGCGGCTTGACGCTGCCCGGCTTGCACAGCACTTGGCCACGCTCGACGTCTTCACGCTTGGTACCGCGCAGCAAGATGCCGACGTTGTCGCCAGCTTGACCTTGATCCAGCAGCTTGCGGAACATTTCCACGCCAGTGCAGGTGGTCTTCACGGTGGGCTTGATACCCACGATTTCGATTTCTTCGCCGACCTTGATGATGCCGCGCTCAACACGACCGGTCACCACAGTGCCACGACCCGAGATCGAGAACACGTCTTCCACAGGCATCAGGAAGGCACCGTCCACAGCGCGCTCAGGCGTCGGGATGTAAGTGTCCAGAGCTTCGGCCAGCTTCATGATGGCTTGCTCGCCCAGCTCGCCCTTGTCGCCGTCCAGCGCCAGACGTGCCGAACCCTTGATGATCGGGGTGTCGTCGCCAGGGAATTCGTACTTGGACAGCAGCTCGCGCACTTCCATTTCAACCAGTTCCAGCAGCTCGGCGTCGTCCACCAGGTCAGCCTTGTTCAGGAAGACGATGATGTAAGGCA
>NZ_JADZ01000036.1 GCF_000518645.1 Curvibacter gracilis ATCC BAA-807
CGCGCGCTCACGCACCTCGGGTGAGAACTTGTTCGACTTGCTCATGGCTCAATCCTCTCAGAGTGTTGAGCCTCCTCAAAATCCGGGGCGATTCACACCAGCCTCTACCGCGCAGATGCAGTTGTGCGCTGCCTGATTCATGTCTTTGGTGGAGATGCCAACCTCAAAGAGCCTGCCAAAGTGACCGGCCTCTTCGGCACTCTTCAAGCGGCAGCAGGGCTGATGTCCCGCGTGAACATCGTGCTCCAGAATCACAATGCATTGCCGGATCAGCTGCGCCTCAACGTCGAACAAGCGCTGTCGATGTTGCAACTGATCGAGACCCTGCAGGTGGCAGATCAGCACGAATGGCGCTGGAGCGATGACTGGTACTGCGCTTACTTCGATGCCGCCAGCGGTTGCATCGAAAGCGCCCTCAAGGCCATGGATGACCAGGTGAAAACCAGAAAGGTGGCAGCATGACGGAAGATCAACTTGAGCGAGTGCTGGAGGTCTTCGAGGCCCACTATCCTGGACATAGGTACACCGTCGAACTCAATGCGGAGCTTCCAACGGGCATCGGTGGGTATGCCGATTTCAAACATGACCCCATTGAAGTGATGGTGGCGAAGCATCCGACCGTTGATCTGGAGCGCCATTACCTGATCCACGAACTCGCTCATGTGGTTTGCGGATTGGCTGCCGAGCACAACGAGCACTTCCAACAAGTGAATCAAGAACTGGCCGACCTGTGCGACGCCAAAGACATGCTCACGTACCTGAACGGGCAGGAGGCAAACCAATGAAGCGCCAGCGTACCACCCAGGGCGATGAGTCATTTGACATCGCCGGCCTGCACCTCGATCGCGGCCACAACGTCGGGGCCCGCAGAGCCGCCCAGGAGCCAGCCAATGACGAGCCGATGGTGATCCAGATCCGCACGACGGAGTGGGTCACTGTTGAGTTGTTCGCCAAGATTTCTGGACTCACTCAGCCGGCCGTGCGCTGCATGATTTTCGAAGGAAAATGGCTCGAAGGGCGCCACTACCAACGCCGCGCCGGCCGGGTCTACATCTCGATCAAAGGGTTCGAAAAGTGGGTCGCATCGGGCTCGGCGTAGAGGTTCGAGAGACCAGCATCAGGCTGTCATTCACCTTTGAGGGCCGCCAGTACAGGCGGACTCTCAAGGCCAATGGGCAGCCGATCAGCCCTACCCTGGCGAATGTCGGGTTCGCCGAGCGCCTGGCCGCTGAGATTCGGACTCGAATCAAGTTCGGAACGTTCTCGATGCGGGAGTACTTCCACGAGGACGACACCGGCACCGGTGTCTTAACCGTTGGGCAACAGTTGGACACCTGGCTGTCAACTCTCAGAGTTGAGCATTCAACCCGGGCTGGGTACTCGAGCGCGGTTCGCTTCTGGCAGTCTTCGACTTGCGACAAGTTCGGGAAGAAGCTCGGCGATCTTCCACTTCGGACCATGCTCACAAGCCATGTGCTCACAGCGCTGGCCAGCCGCCCGGATCTGAGCGGCAAGACCCGAAACAACTACTTGGGCGTGCTGCAGGACGCACTGGAGGCCGCGGTCACAGATCGTGTGCTGGAGGTCAATCCTGCGGCCAAGGTGCCCAAAGCAAAGCATCAGAAGTTGCCGCCGGATCCGTTCACACGAGAGGAGAGCGAGGCCATCCTTCAAAAGATCGGGCAGCTCTTCCCTGGGCATGTATTCAACATGGCTGAGTTCTGGTTTTGGAGTGGGCTGAGAACTGGTGAACTGCTGGGGTTGACGTGGGCAAACGTCGATCTCGAGCACGGCATCGTGCACGTCAGAGAGTCCCTGGTACGAGGCCAGTACAAAGGATCGACAAAGACCAATGTGGCTCGCAGAGTGATCATGAACAGCAGGTCGCGCGCGGCACTCGAGCGTCAGAGCCTACTGCCCCGTGCGAAAGGACCAACAGTATTCCTGGACCCCAGAACCTCGAAGGGTTGGGCCAACGAAACCGTATTCCTGAAGTCCTACTGGATTCCGGTACTCAAGTGGTTGGGCATCAGGTATCGTCGCCCCTACAACTGCCGGCACACCTACGCGACTCAGATGCTGATGGCCGGGATGAACCCGGCGTTCTGCGCGGGCCAGTTGGGTCACAGCGTCGAGATCTTCCTGGGCACCTATTCGCGCTGGCTGGATGGTGATCGCAACGCGCTGGAGATGGGCCGGCTTGAGGCTGCAATCTCGGGCTGAACTCCACTACGGCGCCCGATTCATCCCTGGAAATTCCCTGGGAAGGATTTCATCAGCGCTAACCTATTGATTTTCAATGGGATGTTGTTCAGTGAACGGTGGGCGGGATGACCACCGAGCGCAGCACCGCCACCTGGGGGTAGTCGACCTCGAAGGTCACGTCGGTGTGCCAGGAATCGGCGCGGCCGCCATGGGCCGAGTCCAGCTCCAGGATCTGGGTGCCATCGCGCGAGGGCACGGTGGGGTGCTCGACCAGCGGCCCGAACAGGCGGGCAAAGGCCTGGTGCGAAGCATCGTCCAGGTGCTGCTGGCCCTTGAAAAACAGCACCTTGTGGCGCAGCAGGGCCTGCTTGAGGGCGGCGAAGGTGGCGGGATCCAGTTCGCCCGACAGGCGCAGGCCGCGCACTTCAGCCCCGAGCTTGCCGGCCAGGGGCTGCAGTTCAAAGGGTGCCGAGATGGAGGCGGCGTGGGTGGGTTCCAGAACGGTGCTGCTCATCGTGGGTTCTCCTGATCAATGGACGTGAGATGAAGGCGGGACAACATGAAAGGCGGTGCTCAGGCCGCCTTGGCCTGTTGCGCGTAGCGGCTGGCCGGGCGCTCCAGGCCCAGGTTCTCGCGCAGGGTGCGGCCCTCGTAGGCGGTGCGAAACAGCCCGCGGCGTTGCAGCTCGGGCACCACCAGGTCGACAAACTCGTTGAGCGACTGCGGCAGCACCGGCGGCATCACGTTGAAGCCATCGGCCGCGCCGTTCTCGAACCACTCCTGGATGCGGTCGGCAATGGTGGTGGGGGTGCCTACCACCACCCAATGGCCGCGGGCACCCGCCAGGTACTCGTAGAGCTGGCGCACGGTGAAGCGTTCGCGCCGGGCCAGCTCGATCACCACATGGGCGCGGCTGTTGATGCCCTTGGGCGGCTCGGGGTAGTAGGGGGGCACGGCGTCCAGATCCCAGCGCTGCAGGTCTTCACCGGGCCAGAAAGGCTCGAGCGTGGCCAGGCCCACCGAGGGGTGGATCAGGCCCTGCAGCTCGGCCCATTTGGCCTGGGCCTCTTCTTCGGTGCGCCCGACGACCGGCGAGATGCCGGGCAGCACCAGCAGTTGTTCGGGGCGGCGGCCGTAACGCGCCAGGCGGCCCTTCACATCGCGGTAGAAAGCCTGGGCCTCGGCCAGGCTGGTCCAGGCGGTGAAGATGGCCTCGGCACTGGCGGCGGCCAGCTCTTTGCCGTCCTCCGACGAGCCGGCCTGCACGATCACCGGGTAGCCCTGGGGTGGGCGCTCGATGTTCAGTGGGCCCTTGACCTTGAAGTACTTGCCCACGTGGTTGAGCTCATGGATTTTGCGCGGATCGACGTAGACGCCGCTGGCCCGGTCACGCACCAGGGCATCGTCGTCAAAGCTGTCCCACAGGCCCTTGACCACGTGCACGAACTCATGCGCCCGCTCGTAGCGCACGGCAGGGTCGGGGTGCGCATCAATGCCGAAATTGCCGTGCACGTTGTCGGCGCTGGTGGTGACCACGTTCCAGGCGGCGCGGCCCTTGCTGATGTGGTCCAGCGAGGCGAACTTGCGCGCCAGCAGGTAGGGGTCTTCGTAGGTGGTGGAGGCCGTGGCCACAAAGCCGATGTGCTTAGTGACCGCCGACAGCGCCGCCCACAGCGTGACTGGCTCGAAGTACGAGACGCGGCCCTGGCGGCTCAGCGATTCATCGCCGCCCCGATGCCACAGGCCCGGGCTGTCGGCCACAAAGACCTGGTCGAAAAGGCCGCGCTCGGCTGTCTTGGCCACCTCGATGTAGTGATCGATGTTGACGCCCGAGTCGATTTGCGAGCCGGGGTGGCGCCAGGCGGCCACGTGGTGGCCGGTGGCCATGACAAAGGCGCCTAGGCGCAGTTTTCTCTGACTCATGTGGACTCCGTGCTTGAGGTTTCAGGTTCAGCGCTTGGCGCCCTGGCTGCCCACCAGGTTGCCGTCGGCGGCGTACTCGGGCCAATAGCCTTCGAGCTTTTGCTCTTTGAGGGCGGCGTTCAGAAAGCGGCGGTCAAACCAGCTGTCGATCTCGGGCTGCTTGCGGATCAGCTTGAGCTTGAAGGACTCGTCGGTGGCGTCCTTGTAGCGGGCCACCAAGAAAGGGTCGAGCAGGGGCGACAGACGCACCCGCAGCGGCTGGCCCACAAAGTCTTCGCGCCAGTATTTTTCGGGCAGCTCGGCCTTGCCCCACTGGGCAAACAAGTCACCACGGCGCGACTCTTCGGAATACTCACGCGCGGTGCGCACCACCACATTCACCACGCGCTGCACCAGCTCGGGGTGTTCGGTGGCAAAGACCTCGGTGGCCAGCAGCACGGTCTGCCGCGTGAAGCGGTACGAATCTGCCGCCGCCGACCACACCACCTTGGCCACGCCGCTTTCGCGCAGGCGGAACAGGTCGACATAGCTGAAGGCCGCGTCGATGTCACGGGTGCTGAGGGCCGCCTGGGTACCGGCCGGGTCGAGGTTGATGAGCTTCACATCGCTCTCTTTCAGGCCATGCGCCGCCAGGGCGCGCACGGCGGCCAGGTGCAGGTTGGTGCCCTTGAACACGGCCACACGCTTGCCTTTGAGGTCTTCGATGCGGGTGATGGTCGAGTCCGGCGGCACGCCCAGGTACAGGCCGGTACGCACGCCGGTGCCCAGCACGATGCGGGTCTTCACGCCATTGGCGCGGTGCACGATGGAGGGCAGGTCGCCCTGCCAGGCCAGGTCCAGCTGCTGGTTGACCAGGGCTTCGTTGACCGCCGGGCCGGCGCCCTTGAAAAAGATCCACTCGACCTTGATGCCGTCTTTCTCGAACTCTTTCTCGATCAGGCCCTGGGCGTTGACGATGCCGACGGTGGAGCCCCCCGTGCGCGGCGGGCTGCCCACCCCACCCGTGGCCACGCCGATGCGGATGGAAGCGGGGGCCGCCGCCTGGACGGGGCTGATGGCTGCAAACAGCGAAACAGACAGCGCCAGCAGCGCGTTCAGCCATCGCTGGGGTGTTCGGGCCGGTGAGGGCCGGGGCGTTTGTTCTGGCGTCATGGGAGAGATCCTTTTTTGGCGAATGTGGGTGTTCTGCCTTCAAAGGTATGACGCCACCTGCGGCCCGTGAACGCAGGTTTTCAGATTTGGATATGACCAAGTGTGGGCCAGCCACCAGGAGGCCAGACAAGGGCACACAAAGTCAGAAGCCCCGGGACCAGGGTCGCCGGGGCGTTGATGGAGGCGCGAGGAAAGGGGGCTAAGCCGGCATTCAGCGACAGGTGCGGCAGGCCCAATTGCTGACATCGGGCCGGGCGTCGCTGACAAAGCCGGCCTGGTTGGGCATCTTGAGAGCGCTCAGGCGCGGTGCGTCCAGCACCGCATCGGCGGGCAGCACGCCATTGGCATGCAAGACCCAGGCCGTCAGCGCATACACCTCATCGGGCTGCAGGCTTTGCGGCGCGTTGTAGGGCATGGCACGGCGGATGAAATCAAACAAGGTGGTGGCATACGGCCAGAAGTTGCCCACGGTCTTGAGCGGCGTGCTTTTTTGCTCCCCCAGCGGCACATTGCCACCCACCAGGGCGTCGGCCGGTTTGCCCTGGCCGCGCTCGCCATGGCAGGCGGCGCATTTCTCGGCGTACAGGCGGGCGCCCTCGGCCACACTGCCCTGGCCACGCGGCAGGCCGTGGCCCTGGGCATCGATGTCGATGTCCCAGGCGGCGATGGCCGCCGGGGTGGCCACTCGGCCAAAGCCATAGGGAGCTGCGTCCTGGCTGGATTGGGCCTGGACCGTGAGGGGCAAGGCGCCTACTGCCAAGCACAGCGGCAAGGCAAGCGACATCAGGGAGCGGTACGCGGACAACATGTTCTGGCGGGGGCTTGGCGTATCAGGCATGGACATTCTTCAGGCTCCCATCCGCTGACAGCTGCCAACTCTGGATGGCGTTGTAGTGGTAGAGCGAGTTCAAGCCGCGTGCCGCAATCAGTTGCTCGCGGGTGGGCTGAACATAGCCGGTCTCATCGATCACCCGGCTTTGCAGCACGGCGGGTGAGCCGTCCCAATGCCAGCCCAGGCTGAAGCGGGTCAGGGCGCGGTTCAGCACCGGCTCTTGCAGCTGGGCTTCGCGCCACTGGCGGCCGCCATCGACCGACACCTCCACCCGCTTGACCCGGCCCAGGCCGCTCCAGGCCAGGCCGCTGATTTCATGAAAGCCGCGCTGGCGCAGCACCTGCCCCGGTGAAGGCCGGGTGATGACGGATTTGGCCTCCATCAGAAAGGTGAACTGTCGCGCCGTGCCGTCGGGCAACGAATCGGTGTACTTGGAGGTTTCCTCCCGGGTCTGGAAGGGCTCGGTGCCGATCTTCAGGCGGCGCAGCCACTTGATGCTCATGTTGCCCTCGAAGCCGGGCAGGAACAGGCGCAGCGGGTAGCCGCTTTCGGGTCGCAGGCGCTCACCGTTCTGGGCATAGACCACCAGGGCGTCTTCAAAGGCCTTGTGCACCGGGATGCTGCGCGACATGGCCGCGCCATCGGCGCCTTCGGCCAGGATCCAACGCGCCTCGGGGGCGATGCCCACCTCGTCGAGCAGCACCGACAAGGGCACGCCTGTCCACTCGCAGCACGACAGCAGGCCATGCGACAACTGCACATTGGCCGAGGTCGGGGTGCGCCACTCGGTGCCGGTGTTGCCCGAGCACTCCAGAAAGTGGATGCGCGACACCGAGGGGAAGCGCAGCAGGTCGTCCATCGTGAACACCCGGGGCCGTTTGGCCAGACCATGGATCACCAGGCGGTGCTGGTCCGGGTCGATCTGCGGGATGCCGGCGTGGTGGCGCTCGAACACCAGCCCGGTGGGGGTGATGATGCCGAACAGATCGGCCAGCGGCGTCATCGACGAAGCCGCCCCCGGGAAAGGCGCGTTGCCGCGGCTGCGGCGCACCACGTGGCGCTCGTGCTCGGAGGGCTGGCCATAGGGGTGCCACAGCACGGGCTCGCCGGGCTGGCGGCTCCAGTCGGGCACGGTCAGCGGCGCGGCCTCGGGGGTCGAGGGGCTCTGAACCTGGGCCAGGATCGGGGTGGCGGCCACGGCGCCCAGGGCGGCGGTGGCTCGGCGGAAGAAGGCCCGGCGCGGGGCCCGAGGGGCTGATGGGACTTGGCTCATGGGGCTTGGCACAAGAGTTCAGACGGCAAACTGCCAATGGGCTGCCACCGGGGCTTCAGGGCGCAGCGGGGCTTCGATCAAGGCGGCAGCCGGGTGGCCCGAGAACTCGCGCAGCACCGACTCTTTCACCTGGGTGAAGGCAAAACTGGCACGGTCGCGCGGGTGCGGCAGGGGCACCGGCAGCACCTGGCGGATGCGGCCCGGGCGGGGCTCCATCACCACCACCTTGTCGCCCAGGTAGACGGCTTCTTCCACATCGTGCGTCACCAGGATCATGGTGATGCCTTCCTGCTGCCAGATGCGGTGCAGCTCTTGCTGCAGGTGGGCCCGCGTGAGGGCGTCGAGAGCGCCAAAGGGTTCGTCGAGCAGCAGGATGTCGGGCCGGTTGACCAGGGCGCGCGCGATCGCCACGCGCTGCGACATGCCACCCGAAAGCTGGTGCGGGTAGGCGGTCTCGAAGCCGTTGAGGCCCACCAGCTCGATGTGCTCGTTCACGGCCATGCGCTTCTGGCCCTCGGTCTGGTCAGAGTTGAGCAGGCCCAGACCGATGTTGTCGCGCACATTGAGCCAGGGGAACAGGCGGTGCTCCTGAAACACGATGCCTCGGTTCAGGCTGGTGCCTTTGATGCGCTGGCCGTCGAGCAGGATCTGGCCCTGGTAGCCCTCCTCCAACCCGATGATCAGGCGCAGCAGCGTGGACTTGCCGCAGCCGCTGGCGCCCACGATGCTGACGAACTCACCCGGGGTGATCGAAAGCGAGATGTCTTGCAACACCGGCAGGGCAGCGCCCTTGACCTCGTATTGCTTGCTGACGTTTTGCAGCGTCAGGGTTCCTGCATGTGCCATGGTGAATCGGTCCGGGAAAGAGAGAACGACAGGGGTTGTGCTGCGCGTGGTCAGCGGCTTATTCGTACTGGGCGACCGAGCGCCCGCGCCAGGCCAGCAGACGGTGCTCGAGTTGGCTGGCCAGCCAGTTCAGGGCAAAGCCCACCAGACCGACCACGATGACGCCAAACAGCACCAGGTCCATCTTGAAGTGCTCGCGCCCATCGATCAGGGTGTTGCCGATGCCCTGGCCCGAGACCAGCAGGTACTCGGCGCCCAGGGTGGCCAACCAGGCGTAGATCAGGCCCAGGTGGATGCCGGCAAATACCGAAGGCAGGGCCGAGGGCAGCACCACGCGGCGCAGCATCTGCCAGCGCGAGAACTCGAACACCCGGCCCACCTCGATCAGCTCGGGCGCCACACTGCGGATGCCCTCGAAGGTGTTGAGCACCACCGGGAAAAACGCGGCCAGCGACAAAAACGCCACCTTGGCCGCATCGCCCAGGCCGAACCACACCGACAGCAGCGGGATCCAGGCAAACAACGAGATCTGCTTGAGCGTGTGAAAGCTCGGGCCCAGCAGGCTCTCGAACAGGCGCGACAGGCCCAGCACGGTGCCGAAGATCAGGCCCGCGCTGGCGCCGATGGCAAAACCCAGCAGATCGCGCCACAGGCTGGAGCGCAAGGCACGCCAGAGCTCGCCGCTCACGGTCTGCTCGACCGCGGTGTGCCAGACCTGGCTGACCGGCACCAGCAAGGGCGACTTGGACCAGCCCAGCGACACCGCCAGCCACCACAGCAGCAGCAACAGCAGGGGCAACACCCAGCCGCGCAGGGCTGCGGGCAAGGCGAAGGACGGCCTGCGCGTTGGCGCGGGAGCCGAAGGGACCGAAGTGGAAACAGAAGCGGAAACGGGTTCAGACATGCGACACCTTTGCCTCAAAAACCAACCCGACGCCAGCGCAGCAGGCGCAGCTCGACCAGGGCCAGCAGCTTGTCAAGCGCAAAGCCCACCACGCCCACCACGATCACCGCCGCCATCACCACATCCAGCTGAAACAACTGGCGGCCGTAAACGATCATGAAACCCAGCCCCTCGGACGAGGCCAGCAGCTCCACCACCACCAGCGCCAGCCAGGCGTGGGTCAGCCCGTAGCGGATGCCGTTCCAGATCGGCGCGGCGGCGGCCGGAAACACCACCCGCGACAGCAATTGCCAGCGCGTGAAGCCAAACACCCGTGCCACTTCGACGTAGCGGTTGGGCACGTTTTCGATGCCCTTGGCGGTGTTGAGGGCCACCGGCACCAGCGCGGCCTTGGAAATCAGGATGATCTTGAGCGCCTCGTCAATGCCCACCAGCAGCATCAGCAGCGGCAGCCAGCCCAGCACCGGCACCTGGCTGAAGGCCTTGAACAAGGGGTAAACGTAATCTTTGAAGCGCGGCGACAGGCCCATGCCCACGCCCAGCAGCAGCCCCGCCATGGCGCCCACGCCAAAGCCGAACAGCACCCGCTGCGCGCTGATCCACAGGTTGTCGGCCATCTCGCCGCTGCGCACCAGCTCGACCAGGGTGGTGCCAACGTCTTCAGGCGAAGGCAGCACCTGCGGGGCAATCCAGCCCTGGCGGGCGGCCACCCACCACAGCAAGAGCAGCAGCAGCGGCACGGCCCAGGGCAGCAACCAGGGGCGCAACGCCCGCCCCGCCCGGCGCAGCAGGCCGCCGGGCAAGGCGCCCCCAGCGGTGGCCCCCGGGGCTGGGGCAGCCTGGGCCAGCGCCCCATCGGGCAGCCGCAAGGTCTGGCTCATGTTTGGCACTCCTGGAAAGAATCGTGGGATCGATCTGACCGGTGCGCGCAACAGCCTGCCTGGGCTGGCTTCAGCAAGGCCAGCTCAGCCTGTCTTGACACGGGTCATGGTGGCGCCATTGTTCGTGCCCAGGCTGGATTGAAAAACGAATATTTACAACGCTTCTTATGCAAAAAATGGCGGCCCGAGGGCCGCCACTCAGCGCAGGATGCCGGCGAAGAAGGCCGCCAGCTCGTCAAAGGCATCCAGGGGCAGGACGTGGGCGATGTACTGGTCAGGGCGGACCACCACGATGCAGCCGCGGGCCCGGTCGATGCGTCGCATGTCAAAAATATCGCCTGCGCCCTTGTGGTCCACGCAGAAGACCTTCTCGTGGTCCTGCAAGCCCAGTCGGCCCGTCTTGGGCTTGAGCAGCGAGGGCATGTGCTCGTACGCCAATTGCTCGAAGGTCTGCTGGAAGACGGCCCGGAAGTCGATCACCGCATCGATGTCTTCGCCCGGGCGGGTGTGCCGGCGCACCGGCGAGGCCGGGTCGGATTCCAGCCAGTCGGCCAGCCGGTGGATCGCCGAGCCGGATGCGGAGCTGTCGGCCTGGCCGGCAAAGGCATACAGGCGCCAGCGCGCGTCGGCCTCGGCCACATGGCCCAACTGCATCTGCTTGGCATCGGCCAGGCGCACCACGGGTGCGGAATGGAAGCGGCGGCCGATTTCCTCGCCACGCGCCAGGGCCTGGTACTTGGGGGATGCGATCAAGGTCGAGGCGTCGTATTTGACGGCCGTGCCGCCCGTGAACTCGAGGTTCTGCTTGAACTGGCGGATGATGCGCGGCTCTTCAGTGCCGTCGCGCTCAGCCTGGGTGGTGGGGGCAGACATGATGCGAGCCCACTCGTGGTCGGTCTCGACCAGGCGGCGGGCCTCGGTCAGGCGCTCTTTGGAGTAGCTGCGCAGCAGGCTGGCGTCGGCCCGGCCCTGCAGCACGTGCACCAGCTTCCAGCCGAGGTTGAAGGTGTCCTGCATCGACACGTTCATGCCCTGGCCCGCCTTGGGCGAGTGGGTGTGGCAGGCATCACCCGCGGTGAACACGCGGGGGTTGCGCTCGCTGCCCTCGGGCACGTCGTCGAACTTGTCGGTGATGCTGTGGCCGATGTCATAGATCGACCACCAGACCACCTCCTTCACATCGATCGAATAGGGCCGGATGATGCGATTGGCCGCGGCAATCATGTCGTCCTGGGTGAACTTGCGGCTGGCGGCCTTCTCGTCGGGGCGCAGCTTGTCGAGCTCCACGTACATGCGGAACACATAGCCGCCCTCGCGCGGCAGGATCAGCACATTGCCTTCGTTGGCCGACGAGATCAGGCACTTCTGGCGCACATCGGGGAAATCGGTGTTGGCCAGGATGTCCATCACGCCCCAGGCCTGGTGCGCGGCGTCACCATGCAGCACGCCGCCGATGGCCTTGCGCACGGCCGAGTGGGCGCCGTCGCAGCCCACCACGTAGTTGGCGCGCACGGTGCGGGTGGCGCCCCAGTTCACGCCGCTGGCATCCTTGAGGGTGACGGTGACCGGGTGGTCGTCGGTGTCGGGGTCGACCGTGAGGCCCACGATCTCCCAGCTGTAGTCGGGCTCCAGGCGCGAGGGCGAGTTCTTCATCACCTCCAGAAACAGCTCGTGCAGGCGCGCCTGGTTGATCAGGATGTGGGGCATCTCCGAGCTGTCATCGGCCACGTCCTGCACCCGGCCCACGCGCTTGATGTGCTCGGGGTTGGCCGGGTCGGGCATCCAGAACGCGGTCTGGTTCACCCAGTAGGTTTCACGCTTGACCTTGTCGGCAAAGCCGAAGGCCTGGAACATCTCCATGGTGCGCGTGTTGATGCCGTCGGCCTTGCCCTTGATGATGTTGGTGGGCATGCGCTCGATGATCATCGTCTCGATCTCGGGGAACTGCGCCAGCTGGGCCGCCAGGCACAGGCCGGCCGGCCCGGTGCCGGCGATCAGCACATCCACTTTTTCAGGCAGGGGCTCGTTGATGCCCCGGTTGCGACGGTTTGGCGCGGCTTGCTTGATGTCGGGGCTGCCGCCTCGGAACCCGTTTTTGTAGAACTGCATGGCTTGTCTCCTTGGGATGGGGGGATACCGTCCAGGGTTTGGCGGTATGTATGCAAATAATAACTATGCTTACTAATTGCTGTCAATAAAATAAGTACACTTATCAAAAACACCACCCGGAGCGCAGGCATGAACTCACTCGACATGGCGGGCCACCTGATACGGCGCCTGCACCAGCAATCGACCCAGGTGTTCACCCAACGCACCCAGGCCGCCGGCTTCGACCTGACACCGGTTCAATTTGCCGCGCTCGACGCCATCCAGGCCCACCCTGCCACCGACCAGGCCACAGTGGCCGAGCTGATTGCCTACGACCGCGCCACCATCGGCGGCGTGATCGACCGGATGGAGCAAAAGGGCTGGGTCAAACGCATCGTCAGCGAGCGCGACCGCCGAGCGCGCGAGCTGTCGCTCAGCCCCGAGGGCGAGCGCATCCACGCCACCCTGCTGCCCATCGTGCAAGAGCTGCAGAACGAGATCCTGCAACCACTGGATGAGGCTGAGCAAAGCGCGTTTCTGGCCCTGGCCAGCCGGGTGGTGCGGGCTTGAGCATCGCCGCAGTTGCGTGGCGTCACACCTCATTTCTTGCCAAATCTTGTCAAAAATCCTAGGCTATGGGCATGAGTACCATGAACATTTCTCTGCCTGACACCCTGAAGAATTTTGTCGATGAGCAAGTCAGCCAGCGTGGCTATGGCACCAGCAGCGAGTACGTGCGCGAACTGATCCGCAATGATCAGGATCGCCAGCGATTGCGCGGTCTGCTGTTGGCGGGGGCAGAATCCACACCCGGCGCCCCGGCCGACGCCCTTTACTTCGATGCCCTGCGAGATCAGGTTCGCCAGAGCGCCAGCCCCCGAGCCAAAGCGTGAGGCATCACACCGTCATCCCGCGTGAGCAGGCCCATCAGGACGTACAGGACGCGGTGATGTACTACCTGAAGAGCGCTGGCGAAAAGGTGGCACTGGGCTTCATCGACGCCTTGGAGAGAGCCTACACCCACCTCGCTCGCCACCCTGCGACCGGATCACCGCGCTACGCCCACCAACTCCAACTGCCCAGCCTGCGCGCCTGGCCTCTGACACGCTATCCCTATTTGGTGTTCTACACCGAACGCTCCGACCACATCGACGTCTGGCGTGTGCTACACAGTCAGCGAGACATCCCCGCCTGGATCGACGCGACGGACAACTTGTGAGGGCCCCGTGGGCTCAGAGGCTTAACCCCGGACCTCAGGCTCCACCAGCCAGGCCAGCAACTGCAATGACTCCTGCCAGCCCAGGTAGCAGGCCTCCGGCGGGATGACGGCAGGGATGCCCTCTTGCATCACATGAAGCTCCACCCCGCAGGACACGGCCTTGAGCGTCACCGTGGTCTGCATCGTGCCCGGCAGATGGGGGTCGTCGAAGGTGGCGGTGTAGCGCAGCCGCTCGTGGGGCACCAGTTCGAGGTATTCGCCACCGAAGGCATGGCTGTGGCCGGTGCTGAAGTTGGTGAACGACATCCGGTAGTGGCCCCCGACCTGGGGCTCCAGCTGATGGACCTGGCCCGTGAAACCATGGGGTGGCAACCACTTGGCCCAGGCCGCCGGATCGAGGAAGGCGCGGTAGACGCGTTCAGGGGTGGCACGCAGGACTCGGTGCAACTGGATGGTCTGGGTCGACATGGTGGGCTCAGCTCCTGTGGACAAGATCAACAACCCCTTGGCAGGGACCGCGGGAACCCAGTATGCCGCAGCAGGCATCCACGGAAGTGGCGATGGCTTGGCACAAACCCGAAGTGCTTCGCTGCGACTTGCTTTCATACTGCCGGCTGCATCACACAGGAGGTTTCATTCATGTCCCCACTGCTTCAACGTCCCCTCATCGGCCTGGCCTGTCTGCTCGCCGCACCGCTGTGCCTGGCACAGGCTTCAGGGCTGACCCGCACCCTGGTCACCAAGGCCGATGTGTCGGTCGCCAACCGCGAGGCGGTGGTGGCCCGGGTGGAGGTGAGCCCGGGCAGTGCCGCCGGCTGGCACACCCACCCGGGCGACGAGATCAGCTATGTGCAGGAAGGCGAAGCCACCCTGCTGATGGCGGGCCAGCCCGCACGCAAGGTGGCGGCCGGTGAGGCCTTTGTGATCCCGGCCGGGGTGGTGCACAACGCCATCAACCACGGCCAGGCGCCGATCAAGCTGGTCGGCGTCTATGTGGTGGAAAAAGGCCAGCCACTGGCCACGCCGGCGCCTGCTCCGGCGCCCTGATCGACCCGCGGCCCAACCCTGACAGCGCCGCCCAACTGCGAAGCTGCGAGCTTGCAGGGATCCCAGGTGGCAGCGACTGCTCTGCATGAGCCGGTCCAGGCGATGCCGCCCCATTGGGTGCCACCTACCCGGGAACGCCGTCGGAATGGCCTTCCATCATGACGCTGGCCTTCGACGGCCGCGCTGCCTTTCCGTGCCAAAAGAATGAGGGACAACTCTCTCATTTCCCATGAGCTACGGCCGGAAATACGGTGCCACTAAGTGGCATACTACGCCCCAACATCGGGTTTTTGTAACACGGCACTTCGCCCGCTGGATGCGCAAAACGGCCTTGACCCATGTGGCACTCTGTGCCGCCGTCGAGGAAATGGTGGCTGGATTGATCGACGCAGAATTGGGTGGTCATATCTTGAAGAAGCGGGTTGCATTGCCAGGACGAGGCAAACAAGGCAGTACCCGAACTCTGGTGGCCGCCCGTCAAGGCAGTCACTGGTTCTATCTCTTCGGCTTTGAGAAAAACGAGCGTGCCAACGTCACGCCCACCGAACTGCAGGCCTTGCAAATGCTGGCAGCCTCGCTGTTGAGCCTCAGTGATACCGAACTGGAAACCGCCGTTGCTGACGGCACCTTGCAGGAGATTGGCCATGAAGCCCCCCCATCAAGCCTCCCCGCCCAAAAGCCGGATTCTTGAAGCAGTCCATGAAACCTCAACTGACCTGGGGCGCCTGGGCTTCATCGACAAGCGCAAGCAGCAACAGATCGATGTTTTGTGCCTGCAACCTATCCCCCCTTACGACCGACAGCGCATCCGGGCCCTGCGCGAGCGCCTGCAACTGAGCCAGACGGTGCTGGCATCGGTGTTGAACGCCAGTCCATCTTCTGTGCGCAAATGGGAATCCGGTGAAAAGCAGCCCAGCGGCCCTTCGCTCAAGCTGCTCCACCTGCTGGAGCGCAAAGGCCTGGAAGCGGTCTTGTAGGCGGCACCAGGAACATGAAGGAGGGCCGTCCGGCCCCCCGCAAACGTTCACAGGCTCTTGAGCGGCACCACGTCCTTGCCCTTGAAGGTGTAGACCGTCACGGCCGACGACTTCAGGTCGTGCTTGGGATCGTAGGCAAACTCGCCGGTCACGCCCGCGTACTTGCCTGCGGCGATGGCGGGCACGATCTTCTTGGCGTCCAGCGATTGGGTGGCTTCGATGGCGCCGGCCAGCAGGTACATGCCGTCGTAGAAGGCGGCAGCGTAGGTCAGCGGGTCGCGCTTGTACTCGGCGCGGTAGCGCTCGACAAACTTCTGGCCCTTGTCGCTCTTGTCCAGCATCGAACCACCTTGGGTGCAGAAGGTGTTCAGATCACCCGCCACCTGGGCCAGGGTGGCAGTCTCCGACGAGCAGATACCGTCGCCGCCCAGCAGCGGCACCGTCAGGCCCAGCGAGCGCATCTGGCGCAGCATCGGGCCGCCCTGGGGCGAGTAGCCGCCAAAGAACACGGCATCGGCCTTGGAGGCCCGCACATTGGTCAAGATGGCGCTGAAATCGGTGGCCTTGTCGGTGGTGAATTCATTGGCCACCACCTTCAGGCCCAGGCGCTTGGCCTGCTCGGTGAACTCCTTGGCCACGCCCTGGCCGTAGGCGGTGCGGTCATCGATCACGGCCACGGTCTTGACCTTGAGGTCTTGCGCGGCATAGGTGGCCATCTTGGCACCCAACTGGTTGTCGCTGGCCCCGATGCGGAACAGGTTGTTGTAGCCCAGTTCGGTCACCTTGGGGTTGGAGGCCACGGTCAGCACCACCACGTCCGACTCATTGAGCACCCGCGCTGCCGGCACGGTCACACCCGAGTTGTAGGGCCCCAGAACAAACTTCACCTTCTTGTCGGCCAGGGTCTGGGCCACCTGCACGCCCTGCTTGGGGTCGGCCACGTCGTCATGGATGTCCAGTTCGAACACCACGGGCTTGCCGCCCACCTTCAGGCCCTTGGCATTGAGCTCCTTGATGGCCAGTTGGGCGCCATCGCGGTTGTCGATGCCATTGGCGGCCTGCGGTCCGGTGATCGGGCTCATGAAGCCGATGCGGATGCGCTCCTGCGCCTGGGCGGTCAGCGCCGTCAAGGCCAAGGTGACGGCTGTCATGCTGAACAGGATTTTTTTCATGGAAACGTCCTCGTGAGTCGTGGTTGAAAAAGGTAGAAACAATGGGGAATGAGAAATAGGGGCCGCCCGCCAACCCGCCAGCCAGGCGTTGGCAACCCATCGGGTGCGCGAAAGCGCCAAGCCATGGGGATGCCAGCGCAGCGCTCAGCAGCGACGCGCCATCACAGCTTGGGGGGTCGGGAGAAGATGTAGCGCCCGGGCCGCAGGCGGCGCCCGGTGCAGAGGGGCCAGCACGGCCAAAGCGTGGGCCGGCTGAAAGGCGTGGATCGCCATGTTGAATGCTTTCTTGTCTCGGGTATCGCGTTGGTGTGCCGCCCTGGTGAGGCAGCCACCCCGTCTTGTCACCCCGTCGGTGGGTGCCGGCGGGTCTGCAAAGTGGGCGAGATGTTAGCTACCGCCGGCGGTATCGGCGGTCTGGACGGGCTTGCATCAGTTTTTTTCAAGCACCACAACCGCGAGCATCACAACGCATTCCAACCCGCCAGGGCCGGATCGGGCTCAGATAATCCGGGCGATGCCTCGTCCCCAACTCAGTCTCCGCCACGCCACCCTGGTGGGCCTCATCGCCATTGTTCTCTGGTCTTCGGTCGTGGGGCTGATCCGCAGCGTCAGCACGGGCCTGGGGGCCACGGGGGGCGCCGCCATGATCTACACCCTGGGGGCCCTGCTGCTGGCCCTGACGGCGGGCTTCACTCCGCTGCGCACCATCCCCCGGGCCTACCTGGGCTGGGGCAGCCTGCTGTTCGTGGCTTACGAGTGGTGCCTGTCGCTGTCGATCGGCTACGCCCACACGGCCCAGCAGGCCATCGAGGTCGGCATGGTCAATTACCTGTGGCCCACCTTCACCCTGCTGGCCGCCATCGCCTTCAATGGCCAGCGCGCCAACGGCCTGATCGTGCCGGGCGTGCTGATCGCCCTGGCAGGCATCTGCCGGGTGCTGGCGGGTGAACAAGGGCTGGACTGGGCCGGCATGCTGACCAACATCCAGAGCAACCCCTTGAGCTACGGGCTGGCCTTTCTCGGCGCCCTGCTGTGGGCGGCCTACTGCACGGTCACCGCCCGCATGGCCCGTGGCCACAACGCCATCACCCTGTTCGTCACCCTCACCGCCCTCACCCTGTGGGCCAAGTACCTCATCGTGGGCGGCGAGCCCATGCACTGGAGCCTGTCCACCGGCATTCACCTGGCGTTTGCCGCTGCGGCCATGGGCCTGGGCTATGGCGCCTGGAACGTGGGCATCCTGCACGGCAACGTCACGGTGCTGGCCGGCGCTTCGTATTTCACGCCGGTGTTCTCGGCCGCACTGGCTGCAGCCCTGCTGCAGGTGCCCTTGACGCCCGCCTTCTGGCTGGGCACCGGCATGGTGTGTGGCGGGGCGGTGTTGTGCTGGCTGGCCACGCGGGGCCGGCCCGTGGGGGCGAAGTCCTGACAGGGGCACCCCGCCCGGTTCAGGACCAGGCTGTCATCCGGCCCGTTCTGCGGCCACCGCCCGCACCCAACTCTGCAAGCGCTGGGTGATTGGCGTCAGTGGCCGCCCGCGCAGGGTGATCATGCCCACGGGGGGCACCTCGGCCTCCACGGCCAGGGGCAGCGGAGTGAGCAGGCCCAGCGCCGCAAAGTGCCGGGCCACCGAATCGGCCATCAGGGCGGCGGCGCCCTGGTCGCGCAGCAGGGTCAACTGGCCCAGAAAAGAGGCGGTCTCGACCACATCCAGCGGCGGGGTCAGGCCCAGGCGGAAGAACTGCTGCTCCAGCTTCACGCGCATCGAGGCCCAGGGCGGCGGGGCCACCCAGCGGCAGCCGGCCAGCTCGGGCCAGCCCGGCAGGTCGGGGCCAGCCAGCAAGGGGTGAGCAGGGTGCAGCACCACGCGCATGCGTTCGTCGTACAGCGCCTCGGTCAACAGGTCGGGGGCGGCGTAGCCGGGCTCCAGCCGGCCCACGAACAGGTCCAGCTCGCCCAGGCGCAGCTTGGGCAGCAGGTGCGTCAGGTCGCCCTCTTCGATCAGCACGGTGGCGCCTGCGGATTCGGCCTTCAGGCGCTCGATGGCCGGCGCCAGCAGCGTGGGCAGGCCCACCACCATGGCCCCCACCCGGGCGCGGCCGGCCACCCCGCGTTCGATGGTGCTGATCTCGTCGCGGGTGCGTTCGTAGTCGGCCAGCACCGAACGGGCAAAACGCAGCATGGCCAGGCCGGCTGCCGTGGGCTCGGTGCCGCGTCGGGAGCGGTCGAACAGTTGCAGGCCCAGCATCTCCTCGATTTCCCCCAGCATCTTGGACACCGCCGGCTGGGTGACCGACAAAAACTCGGCCGTGCGGCCCAGGTGCCGGAACTCGTTCAGCGCCAGCAGCAATTGCAGGTGGCGCAGCTTGATGTTGGAGCGCAAGGCCCGATCGATGTGGGACATGCGCGGATGTTACATGAGTAAATCCTCATGAGAAGTTTCCAATAATCGATTGGACGGTTATGAATCAAAAGCGCACCATGCGGCCCAACAAGTACCAGACGGAGACATTGCCCCCATGAAACTGCCTCGCCTCAATCGGCGCGAGTGGCTGGCCAGCGCCACCCTCGGCCCCCTGCTCGGCGGCACCGCCGCAGCCCTCCCGGCCCTGGCCGCCGCGGCCGACGACTACC
The DNA here is from genome assembly GCF_000518645.1 of Curvibacter gracilis ATCC BAA-807. Taxonomy (GTDB): domain Bacteria; phylum Pseudomonadota; class Gammaproteobacteria; order Burkholderiales; family Burkholderiaceae_C; genus Curvibacter; species Curvibacter gracilis. The sequence continues at coordinate 19,154 of NZ_JADZ01000036.1, forward strand.
CCAGCCGCCCCATCAACTTCATCTGCCCCTGGCCGGCCGGCGGCACGGCCGATGTGTCCATGCGCGCCATCTGCCAGGTGGCGGGCCGCATCCTCAAGCAACCGATTGCCGTGGACAACAAGGCCGGCGCGGCCGGCATGATCGGCGTGAAGGCCCTGGCCGGCGCCAAGCCCGACGGCTACACCCTCGGCCAGATCCCGATCTCGGTCACACGCTTTTCGCAACTGGGCCTGCTGCAGACCAACCCGCTGAAAGACTTCAGCTACCTGGCCCGCACCTCGGGCCAGACCTTCGGCATCGCCGTGCCGGCCGACTCGCGCTTCAAGACCCTGAAGGACATGGTCGAGCACGCCAAGGCCCACCCGGGCCAGCTGACCTACGCGCACGCCGGCATCGGCGGCGCCACCCATGTGGGCATGGAAGAGTTCGCCATGGCCGCCGGCATCCAGCTCAGCGGCATCGCCTACAAGGGCGGGGCCGCCGCCCTCAACGACACCCTGGGCGGCCAGGTCGACATGCTGGCCGACTCCAGCTCCTGGGCGCCCCACGTCGAGGGCGGCAAGCTGCGCCTGCTGGCCACCTGGGGTGAGCAGCGCACGCCGCGCTTCAACAGCACGCCCACCCTGCAAGAGCTGGGCTTCAAGGTGGTGGTGGATGCCCCCAACGGCATCGGCGCGCCGGCCGGCCTGCCACCCGCCATCGAGAAAAAGCTGCGCGACGCCTTCCGCCAGGCCGTGGCCAGCGACGAATTCAAGGCCGTGGCCGCCCGCATCGACGCCCCCCTGATGTACCTGGACGGCCCCGACTACAAACGCTATGTGGCCGAGGTCTACAAGCGCGACACCGCCCTGATCGAGCGCCTCAAGCTCAAAGAACTCCTGGAAAAAGGCTGATTGGCCATGAGCACCACCCCCCACCTGATCCGTCTGCACGCGGCAGACAACGTTCTGATCGCCAAAGAGCCCATTGCGCTGGGCCAGGCCCTGCCCGGGCTGGCCGCCCGGGCCCGCGCCCAGGTGCCGGCCGGCCACAAGATCGCCGCCAGCCGCATTGCCCAGGGCGAGCCGGTGCGCAAGTACAACGCGGTGATCGGCGTGGCCGGGCGCGACATCGAGCCCGGTGACTACGTGCACACACACAACCTCAGCCTGAGCGAGTTCGACCGCGACCCGGGCTTTGGCCTGGATGTGCGCCCCGTCAACTACGTGAGCGCGGCCGAACAGGCCACCTTCCAGGGCTATGTGCGTGAAGACGGCCGGGTGGGCACGCGCAATTTCGTGGGCATCCTGGCCTCGGTGAACTGCTCGGCCACGGCCATCAGCCGCATTGCGGCGCACTTCACGCCCGAGCGCCTGAAAGACTTCCCCAATGTGGACGGCGTGGTCGCCTTCACCCAGACCACGGGCTGCGGCATGTCTTCGCCCAGCCCGCACTTCGACCTGCTGCGCCGCACCCTGGCCGGCTACGCGCGCCACCCCAACCTGGCCGGCGTGCTGGTGGTGGGCCTGGGCTGCGAACGCAACCAGGTGGCCGACCTGATGGACTCGCAAGGCCTGCAAAGCGGCCGCCTGATGCGCAGCATGGTGATGCAGGACATGGGGGGCACCCGGGTCACCATCGAGGCCGGCATCCGTGCCATCGAAGAGATGCTGCCCCTGGCCAATGCCTACCAGCGCCAGACCGTGCCGGCCAGCCACATCAGCATCGGCCTGCAGTGCGGCGGCTCCGACGGCTTCTCGGGCATCACCGCCAACCCGGCCCTGGGCGAGGCCATGGACATCCTGGTGCGCCACGGCGGCACCGCCATCCTGTCGGAGACGCCCGAGATCCACGGCGTGGAATACATGCTGACGCGCCGCGCCGTCTCGCCCGAGGTGGGCCAGAAGCTGCTCGACCAGCTGGCCTGGTGGGCCGAATACACCCGGGGCCACAACGGCCAGTTCAACGGCGTGGTGGGCCCGGGCAACCAGGCCGGCGGCCTGGCCAACATCTTTGAGAAATCGCTGGGCTCGGCCATGAAGTGCGGCACCACGCCACTGCAGGGCGTGTACGCCTATGCCGAGGCCATCGACCGCAAGGGCTTTGTCTTCATGGATTCGCCAGGCTACGACCCGGTCTCGGCCACCGGCCAGATCGCCAGCGGCGCCAACCTGATCTGCTTCACCACCGGGCGCGGCTCGATGTTCGGCAGCAAGCCGGCCCCCACCCTCAAGCTGGCCAGCAACACGCCCATGTACCAGCGCCTGAGCGAAGACATGGACATCAACTGCGGCGCCATCCTCGACGGCGAGGTGGATCTGCCGGGCATGGGCCAGCGCATCTTCGAAGCCATCCTGCGCCACGCCTCGGGCGAGCGCACCAAGAGCGAACTGCTGGGCCTGGGCGACCACGAGTTCGTGCCCTGGCACCTGGGCATCGTGAGCTGACCGCCCCCTGCCCCGCCCTGCTCCCTTTTTTCCAGACAAGACCCCATGACCGTGCCCCACCCGCTCGCCCTGAACCGAGCCGACCTGATCGAAACCCGCCACCTGATCGGCGGCCACTGGTGTGCCGGCCTGCAGGCCGACCGCGCCCCGCTGGCCGTGCACGACCCCGCCGACCTGAGCCTGATCGCCAGCGTGCCCGATGGCGGGGCCGCCGACGCCCGCGCCGCCCTGGAAGCCGCCCAGGCCGCCTGGCCGGCCTGGAAAGCCCTGCCCGCGCGCGATCGCGCCGCCATCCTCAAGCGCTGGAACGACCTGATCGTGGCCCACCAGGACGACCTGGGCCGCCTGATCAGCCGCGAACAGGGCAAGCCCCTGGCCGAGGGCCGCGGCGAGGTGTTGTACGCGGCCAGCTATGTGGAGTGGTTCGCCGAGCAGGCCACCCGCGCCAATGGCGAGGTGATCCCCACCCCGGCGCCCCACAAGCGCCTGCTGGCCGTGCGCGAGCCGGTGGGTGTGGTGGCCGTGATCACGCCCTGGAACTTCCCGGCCGCCATGATCGCGCGCAAGATCGCCCCGGCCCTGGCCGCCGGCTGCACCGTGGTGGCCAAGCCGGCCGAAGACACCCCGCTCACCGCCCTGGCCCTGGCCAAGCTGGCGCAAGAGGCCGGCGTGCCCGCCGGGGTGCTGAACCTGGTCACGGCCTCGCGCGAGCGCACGCCCGAGGTGGTCGATGTGTGGCTGGCCGACGAGCGCGTGCGCAAGATCAGCTTCACCGGCAGCACCCCGGTGGGCCGGCACCTGGCGCGCGAATCGGCCGCCACGCTCAAGAAGCTGTCGCTGGAGCTGGGCGGCAACGCCCCCTTCATCGTGTTCGAGGACGCCGACCTGGACGCCGCCGTCGAAGGGCTGATGGTGGCCAAGTTCCGCAATGGCGGCCAGACCTGCGTGTGCCCCAACCGCGTGTATGTGCAAAGCGCCGTGCACGAGGCCTTTGTCGACAAGCTGGTGGCCCGCGTGGCCGCGCTGCAGGTGGGCCCGGCCAGCGACCCGGCCTCGCAGATCGGCCCCATGATCAACGAGCGCGCCGTGGCCAAGATCGAACGCCACGTGCAGGATGCCGTGGCCAAGGGCGCGGTGGTGCGCACGGGCGGGTTGCGCCTGCGACGCGACGATGCCCCCGGCGCCGCCTACTACGCCCCCACCGTACTCACCGAGGCCCAGCCCGACATGGAGTGCGCCTGCGAAGAGACCTTCGGCCCGGTGGTGCCGGTGTCGCGCTTCGAGACCGAGGCCGAAGTGCTGGCCCAGGCCAACGGCACACCCTACGGCCTGGCCGCCTACTTCTACAGCCAGAACCCGGCGCGCATCTGGCGCGTGGGCGAGGCGCTGGACTGCGGCATCGTGGGCATCAACGAAGGCGCCCTGGCCGCCGAGGCCGCGCCCTTCGGCGGCGTCAAGGCCTCGGGCTATGGCCGCGAGGGCTCGGTGCACGGGCTGGACGACTACCAGCACATCAAGTACCTGTGCCAGGGCGGGCTGGGCTGAACCCGACCCGGTGCCCACGCCAGCAACACCCTCATTTGAACCCGGGACCCACACCATGACACACCCCACCGGCCTGCCCACCGGCAACCCCTTCAAACACGCATTGCAACAACGCCAGGCCCAGGTGGGCCTGTGGCTGTCGATGGCCGCCCCCTACCTGGCCGAGGTCAGCGCCACGGCCGGCTTCGACTGGCTGCTGATCGACGGCGAACACGCCCCCAACGACCTGCGCAGCACCCTGGCCGCCCTGCAGGCGGTGGCGCCCTACCGGGCCCAGCCCGTGGTGCGCGCGGTGCAGGCCGACACCGCCCGGATCAAGCAGTTGCTGGACATCGGCGTGCAGAACCTGCTGGTGCCCATGGTCGACACCGCCGAGCAGGCCGCCCAGGTGGTGAGCGCCACCCGCTACCCGCCCCAGGGCATCCGGGGCGTGGGCAGTGCCGTGGGCCGGGCCTCGCGCTGGAGCGCCCGCGGCGACTACCTGCAGGTGGCCGACAGCGAGATCTGCCTGCTGGTGCAGGCCGAATCGGTCACGGCACTGGGCCAGCTCGACGCCATTTGCGCGGTTGACGGTGTGGACGGCGTGTTCATCGGCCCGGCCGATCTGGCCGCCTCGATGGGCCACCGCGGCAACCCAGGCCACCCCGAGGTGCAGGCCGCCATCGAGGGCGCCATGCGCACCATCATCGCCAGTGGCAAGGCTGCGGGCACCCTGACCTCCGACCCCGTGCTGGCCCGGCGCTACCTCGATCTGGGCTGCACCTTTGTCGCCACGGGCGTCGATGTGCTGCTGTATGCCCAGGCCGCGCGCAAGCTGGCCGCGAGCTTTCTGGCCAGCGCACCCGCCGTGGCCGCACCGGCCCCGGGCGCCGCCTACTGATGGCCTGACGACGGCCGCCCCCTTCCCCCTACCCCTGAACACCCATGTCCACCCGAGTTGAATTCATCGCCGCGCTCACGCGCATCGTCGGCCCCCAGGCCTGCCTGACCGAGGTGGCCGACACCGTCGGCTACACCACCGACTACCGCAAGCTCTACCGCGGCGATGCCCTGGCCGTGGTGCTGCCCGCCAGCACCGAAGAGGTCAGCCAGGTCATGGCCCTCTGCCACGCCCACGGCGTGCGCGTGGTGCCGCAAGGCGGCAACACCTCACTGATGGGTGGGGCGGTGCCCGAGCAGGACTCGGGCGCCATCGTGCTCAACCTGCGCCGCATGAACCGGGTGCTGGCCGTGGACACGGTGAACGACACCCTGACCCTGCAGGCCGGCGTGACGCTCAGCGGCGCGCGTGCTGCGGCCGACGAGGCCAAACGCCTGTTCCCGCTGCGCATCGGCTCGGAGGGCTCGTGCCAGATCGGCGGCAACCTGGCCACCAACGCGGGCGGCACCGCCGTGCTGCGCTACGGCAATATGCGCGACCTGGTGCTGGGCATCGAGGCCGTGCTGCCCGATGGCCGCATCTACTCCAGCCTGCGCGGCCTGCGCAAAGACAACACGGGCTACGACCTGAAGCAGCTGTTCATCGGCTCCGAAGGCACGCTGGGCATCATCACGGCCGCGGTGCTCAAGCTCTACCCGCAACCACGCGCCGTGGCGGCCGCCTTTGTGGCCGTCAGCGACCCGGGTGCCGCCGTGCAACTGCTGGGCCTGGCCAAGCAGTTGGCCGGCCCGCAGGTCACGGCCTTCGAGCTGGTGTCGGCCGATGCCATGGCCCTGGTGTGCGACTACCTGGGCGACGCGCGCCCGCCGCTGGCCGGCCAGCCCGCCTGGATGGTGCTGATGGAATTCAGCGCCACGGGCGAGCAAGCCGCCCTGGACGCCCAACTGACCCAGGTGCTGGAAGCCGGCATGGAACAGGGCTGGGTGCAAGACGCCGCCCTGGCTGCCAGCCTGTCGGATGTGCAGGCCTTCTGGCGCCTGCGCGAGGAAATCTCGGACGCCCAGACCCGCACCGGCGGCAGCATCAAATGCGATGTGTCGGTGCCGCTGTCCGACATCCCCGCCTTCATCGAACAGGCCAGCCAGCAAGTGCAGACCCTGGCCCCCGGCAGCCGCATGGTGATCTACGGCCACATGGGCGACGGCAACGTGCACTTCAACCCCCTGCGCCCGGCCGACACCCCGGCGCGCGAGTACCTGGATCAGCACTACAGCACCGTCTCGCACGCCGTGGACCAACTGGTGCACCGCCTGAACGGCTCGATCTCGGCCGAACACGGCATCGGCGTGGCCAAGCGCGACGACCTGCGCCTGTACAAGTCAGAGGTCGAACTGGCCCTGATGTGGCAAGTGAAGCGGGCCCTCGACCCCAAAGCGCTGCTCAACCCGGGGAAGATGCTGCCGGCAGAGGGCTGAACACCGCCCAGGGCGGCACCAAGCCGGGGCCACCCATTCCGCTTTTCGCGCGGCTTGGAACCCGACTGCACCGGCGCCCGCACCGCTGCGCCCCGCTTCGGGCCGGGGTGTCCCGCATCCGACAGATGGTGCTTTGCATCAAAGGGTTTTCCTTAGCTGCAAAGCCTTTCAGGGGGTCTATCTTTCCGCCAGTCGACAGGCTTACCCGCCGGTAACCTGATCTCGATGAAGCCAGGAAAGGTCGGTACCCGTGCCTAAAACTGTTGCTGCAAGTGCCCCGAGCGGCAAGGCGCCTGAGCCCACGGGCTCGCCCTGGGCCACCCGCCATGAACGCGAACCCGCGCGTCAGGCCAAGAAGGAAGCCGTGCTGCTGGCCGCCGCCCGGCTGTTCACCAAAAACGGGTTCCAGCACACCTCGCTGGACGACATTGCGCGCAGCCTGGGGGTGTCCAAGCCCACGCTGTACTACTACGTCGACAACAAGGAACAGATTCTTTTCGACTGCGTCGAACGGGGCCTGGCCGAGTTTCACACCGGCCTGGCTCAGCTGCAGGGCCAGGGCCTGAGCGGGCGCGAGCGCCTGCGTGCCGCCATGGCCTTGTACGCCAGCGTGGTGACAGGTGATTTCGGCCAATGCGTGATCCGCCTGGGCGAAGACACCCTGCCCGAAGAGCGGCGCCGCGAGCTGCGCCGCCTCAAGCGCCAGGTTGACGCCGATTTCCGGGCCCTGATCGACGAGGGCATGCTGGCCGGCTGGATCGTCACCGGCGACGCCGCCGTGGCCTCCTTCACCGTGGTCGGCGCCCTGAGCGGCATCGGCCGCTGGTACCGGCCCAGCCAGCACAGCGCCGAGGCCTTGCGCCACGCCGTGGACCACTGCCTGGAGATGTTGTTGCGTGGCGTCCTGAGCGCGCCCACGGCAAGCCAGGCCCACCCCGCACAGACTGGAGACAGCATGCCCCTGACGCGCCGCGAAACCCATTTCCAGAACCGGGTGCTGCGCTGCTACAGCGATCGTCCGGCCAGCCTGGCCCACATGATGCTGAAAGCCGCCCAGGCGCACGCCGACGCACCGGCCCTGGTGTCAGGCGATCTGCGGCTGAGCTGGCGTGAGCTGCAACACACGGCGGCCCGTTATGCCGCCGGCCTGGCCCGGCTGGGTGTGCTGCCGGGCGACCGGGTCGCCCTGCACATGGCGAACCGGCCCGAGTTCGTGCTGTTGGCCCTGGCCTGCGCCTGGATGGGGGCCGTGCTGGTGCCCATCAGCGACCGCGCCCGGGGGCTTGAACTGGCCCATGCCCTGGTCGATTCCGAAGCCGTGGCCGTGGTGTGCGCGCCCGAATTGGTGGAATGGTTTCCCCACGACGCGCCACCCCCGGGCTTGCGCTGGCGGCTGGTGTGCGGCAGCCAGGCCGTGGCCGGTTTCAGCGCCCTGTCGGGCCTGCTGCAAGGCGAGGCCATGGCCCAGCCCCATGCCATGGCCGAAGACGAACTGGCCGTGCTGCTCTACACCTCAGGCACCACCGGCAAGCCCAAGGGGGCGATGATCTGCCAGCTCAACATCATCCATTCGGTGATGCACTTTGCGCAGGTGATGGCCTTGGGGCCCCAGGAGCGCACGCTGGTGGCAGTGCCTCTGAGCCACGTCACGGGCCTGGTGGCCCAGCTCTACACCATGCTGCACTGCGCCGGCTGCCTGGTGCTGATGCCCCCTTTCAAGGCCGGCGAGTTCTTGCGCCTGGCAGAGGCCGAGCGCATCACCCACACCATCATGGTGCCGGCCATGTACAACCTGTGCCTGCTGCTGCCCGATCTGCACACGCACGACCTGCGGCACTGGCGCATCGGGGCCTTTGGCGGTGCCTCGATGTCGACCGCCACCATCGATGCGCTGGCCCAGCGCTTGCCGGGCCTGACGCTGATGAACGCCTACGGCGCCACCGAGACCTGCTCACCCGCCACGATCATGCCGCCCGGCCAGACCGACCACCACCGCGACAGCGTGGGCCAGGCCGTGCCCTGTGGCGAGGTGTGCATCGTCGACGACGATGGCCGCGAGCTGCCGCGCGGCAGCGTGGGCGAGATCTGGATCGCCGGGCCGATGGTGGTGCCGGGCTACTGGCGCAACGAGGCGGCCACCGCCAACGAGTTCCGGGGGGGCTTCTGGCGCTCGGGCGACATCGGCAGCCTGGACGCAGAAGGCTATCTGCGCATCCTCGACCGAAAGAAGGACATCATCAACCGCGGGGGCTACAAGGTGTACTGCGCCGCGGTGGAGAACGTGCTGGCCGAGCATCCGCAGGTCATCGAGGTGGCGCTGGTCGGCGTGCCCTGCGCCGTGCTGGGCGAACGCGTGCACGCCTTCGTCACCGTGCGGGCGCTGGGTGACGACACCCAGGCCCCGGTGCTGCAGGCCTTCTGCGCCGAACGCATGGCCGACTACGCCGTGCCCGAGACCTGGACCATCGACACCGAGCCCTTGCCACGCAACCTCAACGGCAAGCTCGTCAAGCGGGAACTGCGCCGCTCGCTCAATGCAGCCCTGACCTGACCCCTAGGAGCCCACCATGACCCTGCCCAAGCTGCGTGCCACCCAGCAGACCATCGTGTTTGCCCTGTTCATCGTGATGTTCCTGGGCTTCACGGTGCTGCTGCCCGGCTTCTCCAACCTCGACAACCTGCTCACACTGCTGCAGAACGTGGCCATCCTCGGCATCCTGGGGCTGGGCATGGCGGTGGTGGTCATCGGCCGCGGCATCGACATCTCGATGATTGCCGCGCTGGCCGTGCCCGCGGGCCTGATGCTGCAGCTGGTGACCAACGGGCAGTCGATTGCCTCGGCCGGGCTGATGGCGCTGGGCCTGTCGCTGGCCTTTGGCCTGGTCAATGGCTGGCTGATTGCCTATGCCGAGGTGCCCTCGCTGTTCACCACACTGGCCTCGGGCCTGTTTCTGGCCGGTCTGGGCCAGGCGGCCATCTTCCAGCTCGAGGTGGTGCAGTGGCCCGCTGAGCTGGATGCCGTGGCCGGCATCGGGCGCGGCTCGCTCGGCGGCATTCCCATGCCCGTGATCATGTTTGCGCTGGCCTCGGCCCTGATGGCCTTGCTGCTGCGCAAGGTGCGCGCCGGCGCGTTCATCTATGCGATTGGCGACAACCCCTTCAGTGCACGCGCCACCGGTCTGCCCACGCGACCGGTGATCGTCTTCGAGTACGTGCTGGCAGCCTTGATCGGGCTGTTTGCAGGCCTGGTGATGGCGGCCTCCGTCAACAGCATGCCCACCCGCATCTACAACTCGACCATGGTCTATGACGTGGTGCTGGTGGTGGTGCTGGGCGGCATCGGCCTGTCGGGCGGGCGCGGCGGGGTGGCCAATGTGGTGATCGGCACGCTGCTGATCGGCACCATGCTCAATGGCATGACCATCATGGACATCTCGTACTCGGTGCAGAACATCATCAAGGGCCTGGTGCTGCTGGCCGCCATCCTGATCGACTCGGTGCTCAACCCGCGCAACGAAGAGACCGCCCAGCAGGGCGACATCTAGAGCCCCCACCCCTTCCGTTTTCGGTACGCCGCACGCCCGGCCTCAGGCGCTTTTGATCCTCAAACAAGCAAGGAGACAAGCATGCAAAACACAGGAAAGTGGATGACAACCCTCACCGGTCTGGCGCTGGCCCTGGGCCTGGCCGGCAGCGCGCTGGCCCAGAGCAAAGGGCTGGACGAGCCGTTCCGAGACGGCTACAAGAAGGCGCTGGCGGGCAAGACCGTGGGCTACATCCCGGTGGCCATGGGCTTTGACCTGGCCCAGGGCTGGTACCAGGGCCTGAAGAAAGAGCTCGAGCCCTCGGGCATGAAGGTGGTGGCGCGCGACCCGAACTGGAACACCAATGCCGGCGCCCAGGCCTTCACGTCGCTGATCGCCGAGAAGCCGGCCGCCATCGTGATCCACAACCCCGATGTGCAGACCTACGCCAAGCTGATCAAGAAGGCCGAGGACGAGGGCATCTACGTGGTGCAGATCAACATGCGTTCGGCGCAGCCGTCGACCGTGTTCGTCGGGGCCGACTGGGTGGACATCGGCGAGCGCACCACCAGCGCGGTGGTCGAGGCCTGCAAGGGCAAGTCGAACAAGATCGCCATCGTGCAGGGCGCCCCCACGGCGGCCGCCAGCGCCTACACCCTCAAGGGCGTGGAAAACGTGCTGGCCAAGAACCCGGCCGTGAAAGTGGTCTCCAACCAGGCCGCCGACTGGGACGCCGCCAAGGCCAAGGCCCTGACCCAGACCGTGCTCAAGCAGCACCCCGATCTGTGCGGCATCGTGGGCTTCTGGGACGGCATGGACATCGGCACCGCGGCCGCCATCAAGGAGGCCGGCCTGACGGGCAAGGTGTACCTCGCCACCTCGGGCGGCGGCGAGCAAAAGGGTGCGTGCGACATGGTCAAGAGCGGTGGCTTTGACTACGACATCAGCTACGACGTGCCCACACAGGCCAGCAACATGGCGGCCATGATCAAGTGGCTGGTGCAAAACGGCCTCAAGGCGGGCCAGGCGCGGCAGAACATCTACACCACGCTGATCCCGATCACCAAAGAGAACGCCGGCACCGACGGTACCTGCTGGAAGCTGGCCGCCAAGTAAGCCAAGCCACAAGCCGCCTGCGCGGCTGTGCGGCTGCGCGCGCATCAACCGTGCCTCAGCACCCCCAGGGGCCGCTGGGCCGGCCCCCCAACGCCGGCGTCCGGCCTGCCCCTGTGCCAGGGGCGCTTCACCGATGGATGGAAACCTGCCATGAGTGACCCTTCAAGCACCACCTTGCCCCCTTTGCTGCAGGCGGGCGCGCCGCCGCGCCAGGGCCCGGACGCGCCGACGTGGTCCGAGACACTGACCCGCCAGCGCTACCGCTATTGGCCCGACCACTGGGTGGGCGAGATCCTGTCCAAGCGCTGGACCGAGACCGCCATCCCGGTGATCCTGCTGCTGGCGGTGCTGATCGCCTCGGGCCAGCTGCTGCCCAACTTCTACAGCATGGCCGTGCTGGCCGACACCTTGCGGCAGGCCGGCGAGGTGGGCTTCGTGGTGCTGGGCCTGGCCCTGGTGATGATCGTGGGGGGCATCGACCTGTCGGTGGGGTCGATCTTTGCGCTGACCAATTTCAGTGCGCTGATGATGATGCACGTGCTCAAGTGGCCGGTGCCAGCCGCGGTGCTGGGCACCCTGGTCACCGGTGCGCTGCTCGGGGGCATCAACGGGGTGCTGATCGGCTATCTGCGGCTGCGCGCCTTCCTCACCACCTTGATCACGCTGATCATCTTCCGCTCGCTGTACGAGATCCTGAGCCTGCGCTATTCCACCGAGATCGCGGGCAACCTGCCCGACTCGCCCTGGTGGGATTTTCTGGGCGGGGGCACGTTTCTGGAGATCCCCTCCGTGGCCTGGGTCTATGCCGTGGTGGCCATCGCAGGCCACCTGATGCTGACCCGGCTGCGCTGGGGCTGGCATGTGATGGCCATCGGCGGCTCGCGCCGCTCGGCCTACAACTGCGGCATCGCCGTGCGCCGCACCGTGGCCTTGAGCTATGTGGGCAGCGGCGTGCTGACGGCCGTGGGGGGCTGCTTCTTCGCGTCGCGCCTGGCCACGGCGGGCGCCGACATCGGCGTGGGCATGGAGGTGCTGGTGCTGACCGCGGCCGTGCTGGGCGGCATCAGCCTGGGGGGCGGCCGCGGCTCGGTGACCAAGGCGCTGGTGGGCACCCTGGTGGTGCTGCTGATCACCAACGGCCTGACCTCGCTGTCGGCCCCTGGCGGCATGACGCGCATGGTGCTGGCCGGCATCCTGATCGCAGCCGCCGCCATCGATGTGCGCTGGCTCAAGAACCGCCACCGCATCATCAGCAAGGTGTACGTGAGCCCCACCTACCTGCGCCTGCCCGCCGCGCCCGACTGCAGTGCCCAGGCACACAGCGCCTGGGCCGTGAACAACAAGCTGCGCGATGTGGAGCTGATCGGCCTGGGCCGCATCGAGGCGCCCGAGGACGTGATCCTGGACCGCGACAACCACCTGTATGCGGGTTCGCGCCATGGCGACATCATCCGGTTCAAGGCGCCCGACTACCAGGAGATGGAGGTCTTTGCCCACATTGGCGGCCAGCCCCTGGGCATGGCGTTTGACCGCGACTGGAACCTGCTGGTCTGTGTGGGCGGCATGGGCCTGTACAAGGTGACGCCACAGCGCGAGGTGCACTGCGTGACCGATGAGACCAACCGCAGCTGGGCCTCGATCAACGACGATAGCCGCCTGCGCCTGGCCGACGACCTGGACATCGCCCCCGATGGCCGCATCTTCTTCAGCGAGGCCACCACCCGCTATGAAATGCACGAGTGGCCGGTGGACGGGCTGGAGGCCCGCGGCAATGGCCGCATCGTGTGCCACGACCCGCGTGACGGCAGCACCCGCACCTTGTTGCGCGGGCTGAAGTTCCCCAACGGCATCAGCGTGGCCAGCGACGGCCAGTCCATCCTGTTTGCCGAAACCTGGGGCTGCTGCGTCAAGCGCTACTGGTTTGACGGGCCGCGCCAGGGCCAGGTCGAGGTGGTGCTGGACAACCTGCCGGGCTACCCCGACAACATCAACCTGGCTTCGGACGGCCACTACTGGATGGCCCTGGTGGGCATGCGGGCGCCGGCCTACGACCTGGCCATGCGCATGCCGGGCTTCAGGCGCCGCATGGCCAAGCGGGTGCCGGTGGACGAATGGCTGTTCCCCAACATCAACACCGGCTGCGTGCTCAAGTTCAGCGAGCGCGGCGAAGTGCTTGAAACCCTGTGGGACCTGGGTGGCGAGAACCACCCCATGATCACCTCGATGCGCGAGCACCGGGGCTACCTGTACCTGGGCGGCATTTCCAACAACCGCATCGGCCGCTACAAGCTGCCCGACGCGAAGGCGGATTTCGCCCACTACGAACAACGCTGGGAGCAACACTGATGCTGGCCACCTTCAGACAACTGAGCGACCGCTTTCTGGGCCGGGGCGAGGCGGCCATCACCGTGCCCGTGATGGATGGCGCCCTCAAGCCGAACCGGGCCCTGGACGAGGCCCAGGTGGTGGCCCGGCTGCCGGGCCTGAACGACCTGGCCTGCGATGGGCGCCAGCTGTGGATGAGCGCGGGCAACGCCCTCTACCGCCTGGACCAGGGCACCACGCCCGTGGAACAGCTGCGCTTTGACCGCCCCGTCACCGCGCTGGCCCTGCAGGGGCCCGAGCGCCTGGCCGTGGCGCTGGCCGGCAGCGAGTTGCGCATCCTGCACCGCCGGGGCACCGACTGGATCACCGAGGCCAGCCTGCAGACGCTGGCGGGCACGCCGCTGCTCAGCGTCAATGCGCTGGGCTTTGACGCCCAGGGGCGATTGCTGTTCAGCGAAGGCTCTTCGCGCCACGGCACCGAGGCCTGGTGCCATGACCTGATGACGCTGGGCCGCACGGGGCGCGTGGGCTGCTGGACGTCGGGCGCGCCACAGGCCGAGCTGCTGGCCCAGGCGCTGCGCCACGCGTTTGGCGTGCTGGCGCTGGGCTCGCGGGTGCTGGTCAGCGAAAGCTGGCATCACCGCGTGCTCGACCTCAGCGGCACCGGCCCGCGCCAGGGCCACCCGCTGAGCGCCGAACTGGTGGGCTACCCGTCGCGCATGGCGCTGGATGACAGCGGTGGCTTCTGGCTGAGCTGTTTTGTGTGTCGCTCGCAGTTGGTCGAGTTCGTGCTGCGCGAGCCCGCCTACCGCCAGCGCATGGTGGCGGAGATCGACCCCCGCCACTGGATCGCGCCGGCCTTGTCCTCGGGCCAGAGCTTTCTGGAGCCGCTGCAGGGTGCGGGCGTCAAGCAGATGGGCGTGCTCAAGCCCTGGGCGCCCCCGCGCTCCTATGGTCTGGTGCTCAGGGTGGCGGCCGATGGCCGGGTGCTGTCGTCGCTGCACAGCCAGGTGGACGGGCAGCACCACGGCATCACGGCGGTGGCCCAGGTGGGCCACGCCTTGTATGTGGCCTCGCGCGGTGCGGGGCGCTTGTTGCGGCTGGACACCCAGCCGGCAGGGAGTACGACATGACGGTTTCTCAGCTGGATTCCCTCCACGCTTCCCCCCACGCCACAGCCCCTGCCCCGCTGGCCGACGAGGTGGTGCTGGAGCTGCGCCAGGCCACCAAGAAATACGGCGGGGTACCGGCCGTCGACGGGGTGAATTTTGACCTGCGGCGCGGCGAGATCCATGCCCTGCTGGGCGAGAACGGCGCCGGCAAGTCCACCCTGACCAAGATCATGGCCGGGGTGGTGGCCCTGAGCGACGGGCAGATGCTGGTCGAGGGGCGCGAGGTGCAGCTCAAGACCCCCCTGGAGGCGCGTGACGCGGGCATTGCCATGGTGTTCCAGGAGACCAGCCTGGTGCCCACCATGACGGTGGCGCAGAACCTGTTTCTGGGGCAAGAGCAGTTCTTCAACCGCCTGCGCGGGGTGTACATCTCGGCGCAGCAATTTCTGCAGTCGCTCAACTTCGATGTCGACCCCACGGCCACGGTCAGCCTGCTGGGCGCGGCCAAGAAGCAGATGGTGGAGATTGCCCGCGCCGTGCTGCACCAGGCCCGCATCATCATCTTTGACGAGCCCACCGCCAGCCTGACCCCCGAAGAGAAGAAATACTTCTTCGACCTGATGCTCAACCTCAAGGCGCGCGGGGTGTCGGTGATCTTCATCTCGCACGCCCTGGAAGAGGCCCTGCTGCTGGCCGACCGCATCACGGTGCTGCGCGACGGCCAGCACGTGGTGACCGACCTGAAACAGAACTTCGACCGCGCCCGCATCATCCAGGCCATGGTGGGGCGCGACCTGTCGCAAACCCTGTACGGGCAGAGGAAGACCCATGTCCGGGCCCAGGGCGACTGCGTGCTGTCGGTGCGCAACCTGCGCATGGCCTCGATGGTGAAAAACAACTCGCTGTCGGTGTTCGCGGGCCAGGTGACCGGCGTGTTCGGGTTGGTGGGGGCTGGCCGCACCGAGACCTTCAAGGTGGTGGCCGGCCTGATCAAGCGCGACTTCTTCCACGGCGGCGAGGTGTTGCTGCGCGGGCGCCCGGTGCGCTACCGCGTGGCGCGCCAGGCCGTGGCCGATGGCATTGCCTACATCACCGAAGACCGCAAGGTGGAGGGCTTTTTCGAGACCATGTCCATCACCCAGAACATCTACATGGGCTGGCTGGGCAAGCTGGGCTCGATGTTCGGTCTGCTCGACCCGGGCCGCGCCGCCCGCATGGGCGAGCACTGGAGCCAGCTGCTCAATGTGCGCGCCATCAGCCGCGATGTGAAGGTGATCGAGCTGTCGGGTGGCAACCAGCAGAAGGTGGTGATTGCCAAGTCGCTGGTGCAAGACCCCGATGTGATCATCTTTGACGAGCCCACACGCGGGGTGGACGTGGGCGCCATCACCGAGATCCATGCCGAGATCAACCGGCTGGCCGATGCCGGCAAGGCGGTGGTGGTGATCTCGTCCTACCTGCCCGAGGTGATGGCCCTGTCCGACCGCATCCTGGTGGCCAAGCAGGGCAAGGTGGTGGTCGAGTTCTCGGCCGAGCAGGCCAGCCAGGAGGCCATCATGTACGCGGCCATCCACTGACGGGGCGGGGATGGGGGGCGCCCGCCCCCGATCGGCGTCAGCCCCTGACGCCGTCCGGCCCCCGGCTGGACCCGCGGATCACCAACTGCCCCTCCAGCACCACCTTGCGCGCCGGCCGATCCGGGTCGTCCATGCGCTGCAGCATCAACTCGGCTGCGGTGCGGCCGATGTCGTAGGTGGGCTGGGCGATCACGGTCACGTCCACCGAGGGCAGTGCCGTCCAGTCGTTGTTGTCGAAGCCGGCCAGGCCGATCTGCCCCGGTGAGCGCTTGCCCGCCGCCTGCAAGGCCTGCACCGCCCCCATCAACAGCAGGCCGTTGGAGGCCAGCAGGGCATCTGGCCCATCGGCCTGGGCCAGCAAGGCGGCGGCCACCTGGGTGCCGGCCTCGCGGGTGGGGGCCACGCGGTGCACCTCGGGGCTGAGGCCGCGGGCCTGCAGGGCGGCTTCGTAGCCGGCCTGGCGCTCCTGGCCGGTGGTGCTTTGGTGGCCCACCAGCAGCGCAATGCGCCGGTAGCCCGCCGCCAGCAGGTGCTCGGTGAGCTGGCGCGCCGCCGCCGCGTTGTCGAGCAGCACCCGGTCCACCGGGGTGTCGGGCAGGGCCCGATCGACCATCACCACCGGAAAGGGCCAGTCTGAGGCGCGAAAGCGCCGCAGGCCGTCCAGTGTGGGTGAATAGATCACCCCACTGGCCTGCTCATCGGCCATCAGCTGCAGGTAGGAGTGCTCCTTTTCGGGGTTCTCGTCGGTGTTGCACAGGATCAGGCGCAGGCCATGGCGGTAGGCCATGTCTTCGACGGCCCGGCCCACATCGGTGAAAAAGGGGCTGCGGATGTCCGACACGATCAGGCCCAGCAGCGAGGCGCGCTGTTGCCGCAGCCGACGCGCCGCCAGATTGGGGCGATAGCCCAGGGCAGCAATCGCTTCTTCAACCTGGGCGCGCAGCGCCGGGCGCACCGCCTGGGGTTGACTGAGCACCCGCGACACGGTGGTGGTGGACACACCGGCCTTGGCTGCGACGTCCTTGATACTGCTCACCTGAAAACCTTTCTCTTGCCGGCCTCCATGGTAACGCCGGCTGCCATGCTTGGTATCGATTCCAAATACAACATCAAAATGAGCTGTTCAATGGCCTTTCACCCTCCGTCAAATCTTGATTTTCAGACTTGAAACACAGGGATTACCCTGATTATTAGACGCAAAACACCCCGAATCATTGCCATTCCTGAGAAACGACATCGATAATGCGCTCCTGAAATCGATACCAATTTGGAGACAGCGATGCCGATTCCGGTCGAAGTCCGTCTGGGGGCCGCCCCCCACAACCGCGAAGACGCCGTGCGCGCCGCCGGAGCCCTGCTGGCCCAGGCCGGCCATGCGCTGCCGGCCTATGTGGACAGCCTGTTGCAGCGCGAGAAGCTGGCCAACACCTTTTTGGGCCAGGGCGTGGCCATCCCGCACGGGATGATCGAAGACCGCCACCTGGTGCAGAGCACCGGGCTGGCCGTGCTGCAGGTGCCGGCCGGTGTGCGCTGGGGCGACGATGCCAAGCAGGCCCACCTGGTGGTGGCCATTGCGGCGGCCTCCGACGAGCACATTGCCGTGCTGCGCCGCCTGACGCGCCTGATGCGCGACGAGGCCCTGATGCAGCGCCTGATCAGCACCCACGACCCAGAAGACATCGTGCGCGCCCTGACCACCGACGGCGAGGCCGACGCACCGGCGCCCTCGACCCTGCAAGACTTTGCGCTGGGCCGCGAGGTGGCGCTGAGCTACCCCAACGGCCTGCACGCCCGCCCAGCCGGCCAATGGGCCCAGACCGCCCAGCGCTTTGTCGCCCAGGTGCACGTGCGCTACGACCAGGTGGTGGTGGACGCCAAGAACGTGGCCGCCCTGCTGAGCCTGGGCGCCGGCCGCGGCGCCACCCTGCGCCTGTCGGCCCAGGGGCCGGACGCCGAAGAAGCCCTGCGCGCCCTGCGGGCCATCGTGGTGCGCCTGGGCGAAGAAGAGGCCCGCCAGGCCCAACTGGCCAGCTTCCGCCAGAGCCAGGCCCAAGGCCTGGGCCAGGTGCTGGGCGACTGGCAGCCGGCGGCGCGCCAGACCTTCACCGGCATCGCGGCCAGCCCCGGCCTGGTGATCGGCACCCTGGTGCAGGCGGCCGGGGCGGTGTTGCAGGTCGAAGACCATTTCCGCAGCGCCCCGCTGGAGGCCGAGGCCCTGGAGCAGGCCCTGCAGGCAGCCATGGCCGAGCTGGAGGCCTGGTCCACCCAGGCGCGCGGCCAGGGCCAGAGCGAGCAGGCGGGCATCTTCAGCGCCCACGCCGGCCTGCTGCGCGACCCGCGCCTGCTGCAGGCGGTGAGCCGCGGCATCGTGCAGGGCCACGGCGCGGCCTGGGCCTGGCGCCAGGCCTTGGGCGAACGGGTGGCAGCCCAACGGGCCCTGCCCGACGCCACCCTGGCCGCGCGCGCCGCCGACCTGCAGGATGCCGGCGACCGCGTGCTGCACCACCTGCTGGGCCTGCCCTCCGAGGCCGTGGGCGGCGCCTGGCCGGCCGATGCCATCTTGCTGGCCGACGACCTGTCGCCCTCCTTCACCGCCCAGATCGACCCGGCGCGGGTGCGCGGCTTCTGCACCGCCAGTGGCGGCCCCACCGCCCACACCGCCATCCTGGCCCGAGCCCTGGGCCTGCCGGCCGTGGTGGCCGGCGGCCCCGATCTGCTGAAAGCCGACAGCGGCACCCCCGCCATCCTCGACGGCTACCGGGGCCGACTGTATGTGGCCCCCAGCGCCACCGCCCTGATCGAGGCGCAAGAAAGAATCGAAGGCCTGGCCCGCCGCCAGGCCGAAGAGGCCCGCAACCGCCTGCTGCCCGCCACCACCCCCGACGGCCACACGGTGGAGATTGCGGCCAATGTGAACCGCGCCGACCAGGTGGCCCGCGCCCTGGAGGCCGGCGCCGAGGGCGTGGGCCTGATGCGCACCGAGTTCCTGTTTCTGGAGCGCGACACCGTGCCCGACGAAGAGGCCCAGTACCTGGCCCTGCGCGCCATGGTCGAGGCCCTGGGTGGGCGCCCGCTGGTGGTGCGCACGCTGGACATCGGGGGCGACAAGCAGGTGCCCCACCTGCAGCTGCCGGTGGAGGACAACCCCTTTCTGGGCGTGCGCGGCGCCCGTCTGGCCCTGCGCCGCGACGACCTGCTGCTGCCTCAGCTGCGCGCCCTGTACCGGGCGGCCCGGCATGGCCCGCTGCAGATCATGTTCCCGATGATCAGCACGGTGGAAGAAGTGCTGGAGCTGCGCCGGCGCATGGCCCAGGTGCGCGAAGAGCTGGACGCCCCCGAGGTGCCCATCGGCATCATGATCGAGGTGCCCTCGGCCGCCCTGCTGGCCGACCGCCTGGCCGCGCATGTCGACTTCTTCTCGATCGGCACCAACGACCTGACCCAGTACACGCTGGCGGTGGACCGCCAGCACCCCGAATTGGCCGCCATGGCCGACAGCCTGCACCCCGCCGTGCTGCGCCTGGTCGAGCGCACCGTGGCCGGCGCGCGCCGCCACGGCCGCTGGGTGGGTGTTTGCGGGGGCCTGGCTGGCGAGCCGCTGGGCGCAGCCCTGCTGGTGGGCCTGGGCGTGGACGAGCTCTCGATGAGTGTGGGCGACCTGGGGCCCATCAAGGCCTTGCTGCGGCGCCACCGCCTGAGCGAGCTGCAGGCCCTGGCCCAGCGGGCCCTGGACCTGGACAGCGCCGACGAGGTGCGCGCCCTGGGCGCGGCCCTGCGCAGCGCAGACAGCACGGAGGCCCAGGCATGAGCGCCCGGCTGATCACCATCACCCTCAACCCCGCCATCGACCAGACGGTGCGGCTGAGCCGGCTGGAGCCCGGCGCGGTGCACCGCGCCCTGGGCGAGCAGACCGAGGCCGGCGGCAAGGGCATTGGCGTGGCCGCCGTGCTGGCCGCCCTGGGCCGGCCGGTGACCGCCAGCGGCTGGCTGGGCGCCGACAACGATGGGGTGTTCCGCACCGCCTTTGCCAGCCACGGCATCGCCGACGCCATGGTGCGCCTGCCCGGCGCCACCCGCACCAACATCAAGCTGGCCGTGGCCGAGCGCGGCGACAGCACCGACATCAACCTGCCCGGCCTGAGCCTGCCCCCCGAGTCCTTGCGGGTCGCCGAACAGCAGCTGCAGCAAACCCTGGCCGCCACCCTGGCGCCCGGCGACTGGTGCGAGCTGGCCGGCAGCCTGCCCCCGGGCACCGATGTGGCCCTGTGGGAGCGCCTGGCGCGCTGGCTGGCCAGCCGCGGCGCGCAGCTGGTGATCGACACCGGCGGCGCGGTGCTGGGGCAGCTGCTGGCCCGCCTGTCCGACCCGGCCCTGGGCCCGGTGGTGGCGCCCGCCTTCATCAAGCCCAACCGGGCCGAGCTGGAAGAGCTGGTGGGCCAGCCCCTGCCCGATGCCCGGGCCGTGGCCGATGCGGCCCAGGCCCTGGCGCAACGGTACGGGGTGCAACAGATGGTGGTGTCACTGGGTGCCGAAGGCGCCGTGATGGTCAACGCCCACGGCCGCTGGCAGGCTGCCGCGCCCGCCGTGCCCGTGGCCACCACCGTGGGCGCGGGCGACGCCCTGGTGGCCGGCACCCTGGCCGCGCTGATGGACGGCCAGGCCATGCCGGCCGCAGGCGTGTTCGGCATGGCCTGTGCAGCCGCCCGCATCCAGCGCATCGCCCCCGGCCTGCCCCCGCTGCAAGAGGTGCGCGAGCTGGCCAGCCGCATCCACACCACGCCGATCTGAGCGCACCGATCTGACCGCCTCGATCTGAACCCCACACTGAGCACACGGAGACACGCATGGCGCAACTCATTGCCCTCGCGGCCAGCCAGGCTGGCCCCGCCCACAGCTTCATCACCGGCGAGGCCCTGCGGGCCGCCGCCGAACGCCAGGGCCACCACCTGGCCCTGTGGGTGAAAAGCCCGCTGGGCGACCAAGGCGTATGGAGCGAAACCGAACGCGCAGGCGCCCTGGCCTGCATCGTGGCCTCGGACCTGGACACCCCCCTGCCCCCTCACCTGCAACCCCAGGTGCCCACCCTGCGCGTGACGCCGGCCGAGGTGCTGGCCGATGCCGAAGGCGTGCTGCGCCGCGCCCTGCTGCCGGCCGCTGGCGCCGCACAGCCAGGCTTGAACACCACAACGCCCACACCGCTGACACCGGCCGCGGCGCCTGCAGCCGCAAGCGCACCCCCTGTTCCTGCTGCGCCCCTGCGCATCGTGGCCGTCACCTCCTGCCCCACCGGCGTGGCCCACACCTTCATGGCGGCCGAGGCGCTGGAGCAAGGTGCCAAGGCCCTGGGCCACGCCATCCAGGTCGAGACCCAGGGCTCGGTGGGGGCCCAGAACACCCTCAGCGCCCAGGCCATTGCCGAGGCCGACCTGGTGATCATTGCGGCCGACACCCAGGTGAACCGCGAGCGCTT
Source organism: Curvibacter gracilis ATCC BAA-807 (assembly GCF_000518645.1). Lineage (GTDB taxonomy): Bacteria > Pseudomonadota > Gammaproteobacteria > Burkholderiales > Burkholderiaceae_C > Curvibacter > Curvibacter gracilis. Next base: position 40,604 of record NZ_JADZ01000036.1, read on the forward strand.
TGTGGGCAAGCGCCTGCACGTGACCGGCACCAAGGCCGCCATCCATGACGCGGGCGCGGTGTTCACCGAGGCGGCCCGCCAGGCCACGGTCTGGAACACGGCGACGGCGGCCAGCGCGGCAACATCGGCCACGGCATCGCCTGCCAGCCCCCAGGCCCGCACCGGCGCCTACAAGCACCTGATGACCGGTGTGTCGTTCATGCTGCCCTTTGTGGTGGCCGGCGGCCTGCTGATTGCGCTGGCCTTTGCGCTGGGCGGCATCTATGTGTATGACGATGCCCACAAAGGCACGCTGGGCTGGGTGCTGTTCCAGGTGGGGGCCAAGGCCGGCTTTGCGCTGATGCTGCCGGCCCTGGCCGGCTACATCGCCTACTCGATCGCCGACCGCCCCGGCATTGCACCGGGCATGATCGGCGGCCTGCTGGCCGGCACGGTGGGGGCCGGGTTTCTGGGCGCCATTGCGGCCGGCTTCATCGCCGGCTACAGCGTGCAGGCACTCAACCGCTACCTGCGCCTGCCGCGCGGGCTGGAGGGGCTCAAGCCCGTGCTGCTGCTGCCCCTGCTGGGCGCGGCCATCACCGGCGTGCTGATGCTGATGGTGATCGGCGAGCCCATGGCCGCCGTGATGGGCACCCTGACCAACTGGCTCAAGGGCCTGCAGACCGGCAGCGCCGTGATGCTGGGCCTGGTGCTGGGCGGCATGATGGCCGTGGACATGGGCGGGCCCGTCAACAAGGCGGCCTATGTGTTCTCCACCACCTTGATCGGCTCGGGCGTGACCGAACCCATGGCCGCGGCCATGGCCGGCGGCATGACCCCGCCGCTGGGCATCGCCCTGGCCTGCTGGCTGTTTCGCAGCCGCTTTCTGGCCGAAGAGCGCGACGCCGCCAAAGCCACCGCCGTGCTGGGCCTGGCCTTCATCTCCGAAGGCGCCATCCCCTACGTGGCGCGCGACCCCCTGCGCGTGATCCCGGCCTGCGTGCTCGGCTCGGCCGTGGCCGGTGGCCTGAGCATGTTCTGGCACATCGGCCTGCAGGCCCCCCACGGCGGCATCTTTGTGCTGGCCATCCCGAATGCCGTCAACCAGGTGCTGCTGTATGCCGCAGCGATTGCGGCGGGCACGGTGGTGACGGCGCTGGCGCTGGGGGTGGTGAAGCGGGTGGTGGTCGCCAAGGCTGCCTGAACGTCCAAGGCCAGCCACCCTGCAGAGCAGGGGCACCGGCGTGACGGGACGGGGGATGGGCGCTTACCTGCTTAGCCCCATGCTGGCCACACGATGCCCCCTGTGGGCCCGCATCCAACCCACAGCGATGCACGCCCCCCCCTGCACGCCCTCACTTGGCCAGGATGTGCGGCAGCAGGGGCCGGGAAAGTCGATTCACCCACCACTTCAGCGCCTCGCCCTCGTGGCCGATCTTCCAGCCCAGCCAGAATTGCTCGTCAGGCCTGGGTTCCTGGCAAGGCAATTCGACCAGGGTGCCGCGGGCCAATTCGGACTGGATGCAGGCCAGGGGCAGAAAGCCATGGCCAAGCCCCGCCACCTGGTAGGCGATCTTGGCCTCCATCGAGGGCACGGTGATCCGCTTCTGGCCCAGTTGCACCCCCACCGTCCGCTCTGACAGGTGGCGTGCGCTGTCACCCACCACGATGGCGGTGTGCTGCAACAGCTCGTCCCGACTCAAGGGCAGCTGCGCCCTGGCCAAGGGGTGGGTTGGCGCCACACAAAAGCCAAAAGCGAGCGAACCCACGTTGACCGCCCGGTAGCCGCCGCCGGCCGGGCCATCGCCGGCCGCAATGACCAGATCGGCTCGGTCGTCCCGCAAGGCCTCCCAGCTGCCGGTCAGGGCTTCGCAGGCGATGCGCAAACGGGTGCCACAACGCAGGTCTTCAAAAGCGCAGACATCTGGCGCCAGCGCACTGGGCGGGACCAAGGAGTCATGGACCAGGCGCAACTCGGACTCATAGCCGGTCGCGATCTGGCACATCCGCGACTCCAGATCGGCTGCGGCATTGAGCAGCCACCGCCCTTCCTTGAGCATCTCCCGCCCTGGGGGCGTGAGGGTGATGCGCGGCCCGTTGCGCACAAACAAAGCCATGCCCAACTGTGATTCGAGCTTGGTGATGGCATAGGACACCGTCGATGGCACCTTGTGAAGCCGCTCGGCCGCCGCGGCGAATGAGCCATGCCTGTCAATCGCGTCCACCAACTCAATGGCTTCGAGGGTGATCTTCAACATGCTTGCAGCGCCCCATCTATGTTCGAATTTTTCGATTATGAAGCATGAAATTCTTCAATCCAAGGGGGTATTCCGAAACGGAAACTAACGTCTATTCATCGGAAACACTTCACTGATTGGTTGATTCGATGAAATTGATCATCAACCAGATCGAAAGATCACCCAGTCCGGAGAGCAGCATGCTTGAACTTCGCAAAGCCAACGATCGGGGCCTCGCCAACCTGGGTTGGCTTGAGTCGCGCCACACCTTCTCATTCGGTCACTACCGCGACCCCCAGCAGCAAGGCTTTTCTGAACTGCTGGTGATCAATGACGACAGGGTGCAAGCCGAGCAGGGCTTCGGCACCCACCCGCACAACAACATGGAGATCTTTTCCTATGTGCTCGAAGGGGCGCTGGAACACAAGGACTTGATGGGCACCGGCTCGGTCATCCACCCTGGCGACGTGCAGTTGATGAGCGCCGGCGCCGGGGTGCGGCACAGCGAGTTCAACCACTCCACGACCGACCCGCTGCACTTTCTGCAGATCTGGATCGTGCCCAACATCCGGGCGGCCAAGCCGGGTTACCAGCAAAAGCACTTCAGCGAAGCGGACAAGCGTGGCCGACTGGCCCTCATCATCTCGCCGGATGGTGCCGAGGGCTCACTGCGCATTCACCAGGACGCCCGCGTGTATGCCGGCCTGTTTGACGGTGACGAGGCCAGCACCTTGGCGCTGGGGCCGAACCGCTACGCCTATGTGCATGTGGCGCGCGGCAGCCTGGAGGTGAACGGGCAAAGGCTGGCCGAAGGCGATGGCGCCCGTGTGCGCCATGAAGAGGTGTTGCATTTGAGCGGTGGCCAGCAGGCCGAGGTGCTGGTCTTCAACCTGCCGCCGCGCGAGCTGCCCTCGCGGTGACATGCGGCCAGACACTGCCACGACCACCTGACAAATCTTCAAGACGGCGCCAAACGCACTTGGCACGATCGGCGCGCTTCTGTTCATTTTTGTTCTCCCACACTTTCAAGGATCTCACCATGACACTCACCGCCACCCCGACACCCGGCGCCAAACTGCTCACGCCATCGGACCACGCCCTGATCCTGATCGACTACCAGTCGCAGATGTCGTTTGCCACGCAGTCGATCGATGCCATCCAGTTGCGCAACAACGCGGCCCTGATCTCGCGCGCCGCCAAGGGCTTTGGCGTGCCCACCATCCTCACCACCGTGGCGGAAAAGAGCTTCTCCGGCCCCATGTACGAAGAAATCACCTCCGCCTTCCCAGGCCAGGCCCTGATCGACCGCACCTCCATGAACACCTGGGAAGACGCCAACGTGATCCAGCAGGTCAATGCCATCGGGCGTGACCGCGTGGTGCTGGGCGGGCTCTGGACCTCGGTCTGCATCGTCGGCCCGGCCTTGTCCGCACTGGCTCAGGGCTATGAGGTGTATGTCATTGCCGACGCCTGCGGTGATGTGTCGGTGGAAGCCCACAACCGTGCCGTGGACCGCATGGTTCAAGCCGGCGCCCGCCCCATGACCGCGCTGCAATACCTGCTGGAACTGCAACGTGACTGGGCGCGCACCGACACCTATGAGCTCACCACGGGCATTGCCAAGCAGTACGGCGGCGCCTATGGTCTGGGCATCACCTACGCCAAGACCATGTTCGGCGCCCACGAAGGCTGACAGGCCATGAAGCCCTATCTTTTGGCACTGGCCGTCGGTGTGTTGGTGGGTGTCATCTACGGGGCGCTCAATGTGCGGTCACCGGCGCCCCCGGTGATTGCGCTGGTCGGCCTGCTGGGCATCCTGGCAGGCGAGCAAATCCCGTCTCTGCTCAGGCAGGTTCTGCAAGAGCGCGCGCACCGCGTGTCCTGGCTGAACGAGCAGGTCAAACCGCACATGTTCGGGCACCTGCCCAAAGCCCCGCCGAGGGCCCGTGAAACCAACGCCGAAAGGCAGGACACATGATGAACCCCAACAGCCATCCCGACCTGATCCTTCACCGTGGCCTGTTCACCACGCTGGACCGCAGCCAGCCCAACGCCAGCGCCGTGGCCATACGGGACGGGCGGTTTCAGCAGGTGGGTCGCGATCACGAGATCCTGCCACTGGCAGGGCCGAACACCCGGGTCATCGACCTGCGCGGCAAGCGCGTGCTGCCCGGCCTGATCGACAACCACATCCACATCATCCGTGGTGGCCTGAACTACAACATGGAGCTGCGCTGGGATGGCGTGCGCAGTCTGGCCGACGCGATGGCCATGCTCAAACGCCAGGTCGACCTGACCCCGGCGCCACAGTGGGTTCGCGTGGTGGGCGGCTTCACCGAGCACCAGTTCCAGGAGAAGCGCCTGCCCACGCTGGAGGAACTCAACGCCGTCGCACCCGACACACCGGTGTTCATCCTGCATCTGTATGACCGGGCCTTGCTCAATGGCGCGGCCTTGCGGGCCGTGGGCTACACCAAGGACACCCAGGCCCCACCGGGTGGCGAGATCCTGCGCGACGCGGGCGGCAACCCCACCGGGCTGTTGCTGGCCAAGCCCAATGCGGGCATCCTGTACGCCACCCTGGCCAAAGGCCCCAAATTGCCCATCGACTACCAGATCAACTCGACGCGCCACTTCATGCGCGAGCTGAATCGCCTGGGCGTGACCGGGGCCATTGATGCGGGTGGCGGCTTCCAGAACTACCCGCAAGACTATGAAGTGATCCAGACGCTGGCCGACGCGGGGCAGCTGACCCTTCGACTGGCCTACAACCTGTTCACGCAAAAGCCCAAGCAGGAGAAGGAAGACTTTCTGCAATGGACCGCCAGCTCGAAGTACAAGCAGGGCGACGACTACTTTCGCCACAACGGCGCGGGCGAGATGCTGGTGTTTTCGGCCGCCGATTTTGAAGACTTCCGCCAGCCCCGCCCTGACATGGGGCCCGAGATGGAGGGCGAACTCGAGGCCGTGGTGAGTCTGCTGGCGCAAAACCGCTGGCCTTGGCGCCTGCACGCCACCTACGACGAGACCATCAGCCGCGCCCTGGACGTGTTTGAGCGCGTGAACCAGAGCGTGCCCCTGCAAGGGCTGAACTGGTTCTTTGACCACTGCGAGACGATCTCCGAACAGTCCATCGACCGCATCGCGGCGCTGGGTGGCGGCATCGCGGTGCAGCACCGGATGGCCTATCAGGGCGAGTATTTTGTCGAGCGCTACGGCAGGGGGGCCGCCGAGGCCACGCCACCCGTGGCCCGCATGCTCGAGAAAGGCGTGAAGGTGTCGGCGGGCACCGATGCCACCCGCGTCGCCTCGTACAACCCCTGGGTGTCCTTGTCCTGGCTGGTCACCGGCAAGACGGTGGGGGGCCTGCAGCTCTACCCGCAGCGCAATTGCCTGGACCGCGAAGCCGCGTTGCGCATGTGGACAGACAACGTGACCTGGTTCTCCAACGAGGAGGGCAAGAAAGGCCGCATCGAAGCCGGCCAACTGGCCGACCTGATGGTGCCCGATCGCGATTTCTTTGCCTGCCCCGAGTCCGATATTGCCGACACCACCTCCTTGCTGACCCTGGTGGGTGGCAAGGTGGTGTATGCATCGGGCATCTTCCAGGATCACGACGAGGCCGCGCCTCCCCCAGCCATGCCAGACTGGTCACCGGTGCGCACCTTCGGCGGCTATGCGGGCTGGGCTGACGAAGGTGGAGCCCCCTTGCAAGCCAGCTTGAAGCGCCAGGCCGCCGCAGCCTGTGCCTGCAACGTGAGTTGCGGGGTGCATGGCCACGAGCATGCCACGGCCTGGAGCCGCCAGCTGCCCATTGCCGACCTCAAGAGCTTCTGGGGGGCACTCGGCTGTGCCTGCTGGGCCATCTGACCCCGAGCGAGGCGAGCATGCTCAGATCATCGACGGATCAGTCGCCCCAAGGGCCAGCGCATCGCCTGGCGTCGGCCCTTCATGGGCTGGCCCTGCTCGGGCTTTGCGCGGCCTACCTGCAGGGGGGCGTCAACAAGCTGCTGGATTTTCCGGCGGCGGTGCAGGAGATGCAGCACTTCGGCCTGGCCCCTGCCCCGCTCCTGGCGGGCGGCACCATCGTGCTGGAACTGGGGGCGTCCCTCATGATCCTGACGGGTTGGTGGCGTGGGCTCGCAGCCGCCCTGCTGGCGTGCTTCACCCTTGCCGCGACCTTTCTGGCCAACCGCTACTGGACCCTGGAGCCACCGCTGCGCGCCGGCGTGGCCAATGCCTTCTATGAACACCTGGGCCTGGTGGGCGGCTTCGTGCTGGTGGCCCTACAAGACTGGCGGGCCCGGCAACGATGACGAGCGCGACCTCCCGCGACGGGAAAACCCCGTCCAGACCGCAACACCAGGTGATTGCCTGGCGCACCGATGACATCGGCTTTCAGCGCGTGGCGATCTCCACCGATCAGCCGCTGGCCTTCAACCGGGTGTTCCACGATGACATCACCATCCTGGCCTTCCGGCATTCCTATTGGCGCAGCGAGCAAGACCGGCGCCAGCACGATGAAACGCCCGATCACCTGGTCATTCGCAATGCCGGCCAGGTGTTTTCGGCCCGCCTCATCGAGGCCCGAGCCAGCGCTGAAACCGCACCGGAATGCCGGGAGATGCACCTGTCGGGCAAGCGGCTGGCGCAGATCTATGAAGAGTCACACGGTGTTCTGCCGGCCGTGGATTTTTCGTCGCCCGTGATCATGAGCCCGGAGCTGGTGCAGCTGTTCTGGGACACACACTGGCTGTTCGAACATCGCAACGAATGCACCTTGCTGGCCACGACCTACCTCAGCTGGCTGTTGTCGGCCATCGCCCAGCGCAGCAGCGGGCAGGGCCTGAAGGCGTCAACCGCCTCGTGTAGCCATCGGCCCATGCAGGCGATCGAGTACCTCAGAGCGCACTTCCAGGACAAGATCAGTCTCAGTGATTTGGCCCAGGTGTGCCAGACCAACCCCTACACCCTGCTGCGGCAGTTCAAGAAGGCCTTCGGCATCGCCCCGCACGACTACCTGCTGGCCTACCGCATCTTCCGCGCCAAGCAATACCTGCAAGCCGGATTGCCCTGCTCCGAGGTGGCCCACCTGTGCGGCTTTGCGGATCAAAGCCATCTGAACAGGCGCTTCAAACAACGCCTTGGCGTGAGCCCGGGCAGCATCGTCCCCAGAACGCGCAGCTGAGGGGCCTGTGGGCCCCAGGCGGAGGTCCGGCAGGTGACTGCCTAGCCATGCCCGAGCGATTGCCGACTGATTGCCGGGCGATTTCAGGTTGATGGCTGTCGGATGGCGGATGGATGGCGGATGGATGGCCAACACATCAATAACGTCCAAGACGGGTTGCCGCTGGATCACTACGCTGACCCCATCGCCACCGTAGACAACCCGCCACCGGAGATGCCATGCCACTCAATGTTCCCGTCGATCGCCGCCAAGCCCTGCTGGGGGCCGCCGCTGTTCTGCCCGCCCTGGCCATGGCCAAGGACAAGCCCGCCAACCACCCATCCACTCTGTCACACCCAGGAGCCCACACCATGAACCAAGGCAATGTCATCGTCACCCGGGACAAGACCCGCATCTTCTACAACGACTGGGGGCAAGGTCAGCCCGTCGTCTTCAGCCACGGCTGGCCCCTGAACGGCGATGCCTTCGAGGATCAGATGCTGTTCCTCGCCTCGCGCGGTTACCGGGTCATCGCCCATGACCGGCGTGGTCATGGCCGCTCGTCTCAACCCGGCTTCGGCAACGACATGGATCACTATGCCGATGACCTGGCCGCCTTGACCGAGGCGCTGAACCTCAAGGACGCGGTGCACGTCGGCCACTCCACGGGCGGCGGCGAAGTGGCGCGCTACATCGGCCGGCACGGCACCAAACGCGTGGCCAAGGCGGTGCTGATCGGTGCGGTCACCCCCATCATGGCGAAAACAGACTGGAACCCGGCCGGTGTGCCCCTGTCGGTGTTTGACGGCATCCGTGCCGGCGTGCAGGCCAATCGGGCCCAGTTCTACAAAGACCTGACCCTGCCTTTCTATGGCTACAACCGCCCAGGCGCCAAGGTGTCGGAGGCGGTGCGCGACACCTTCTGGCTGCAAGGCATGACGGGCAGCATCCTGGCCCAGTACGAATGCATCAAGGCCTTCTCGGAGACCGACCTGCGCGAAGACCTCAAACGCATGACGGTGCCCACCCTGATCATCCACGGGGATGATGACCAGATCGTGCCGCTGGAAACCACGGGCAGAGAAGCCGCCAAACTGGCACCTCGCTCCAAGCTGGAGATCGTGGCGGGCGCGCCCCATGGCCTGTGCACCACGCACAAGGACCGCATCAATGAGTTGCTTCTGGCCTTCTTGCAGGCCTGAGCCACATCACAGGGAGAGCACCATGGGATATGTCACCAAGATGGATCTGCCACCGCTGGTGCGTGGGCAGGTTGCACGCCTGCTGCAGCAGCGCCTGAACGATGCCATCGACCTGGACGCGCAGCTCAAGCACGCGCACTGGAACGTCAAGGGCCCTCAATTCTTCCAGCTGCACCAGCTGCTGGATTCGGTGCACGACGCGATCGAAGAGGCGGTCGACCTCATCGCCGAGCGCATCACCGCCCTGGGCGGCACGGCCGATGGGCGCCTGAAGACGGCGGTCAACGGCAGCTCGCTGGCGGAATACCCGCTGACGCTGAGGGGCGGCGCGGCCCACCTCGACGCCGTCAGCGGGGCCCTGAGCGGCTTCGGTGCTGGGGTGCGGCAAGACATTGAGGTGGCCAGCCATCTCGGTGACGCAGGCACGGCCGACCTGTTCACCCAGCTTTCGCGCGAATCAGACAAGCTGCTGTGGCTGGTCGAGGCCCACTTGCTAGACTTGCCTGGGCAGGAGGCTGCCCCGTGAATGCCGCCGTCCTGCAAGCATCGGCCGGGGGATTGTCCCGCTCCAATCGCATTCAGGCCTTGTCCATGTTCGAACTCTGCGGGCAGGCCCATTGCACCGTGGCCGCCGTGGCACGCCAATGCGGTTTGTCGCGGGGCCACTTCAGCATGGCCTTCAAGGCCTGGACGGGTTACAGCCCGGCGCAGTGGCGCCTTGCCCGCAAGATCGACTTGGCCAAGCTGCTGCTCAAAGGCCCGCTCTCGATTGCAGACATTGCGATCGAATGCGGCTTTGCCGACCAGGCCCACCTGACGCGCAGCTTCCGCGCCGCGGAGGGCCTATCGCCAGGCCAGTGGCGCAGCCAGTTCCGCGCCCACTGACCCCCTCACCGGAGACCGCCCCACCATGAAACCCCTCTCTGCCCACCACGGCGCCACGCTTTTGGCGGGGGTGGCCGGCTTTGTCGACACGCTTGGGTTTGTCGCCCTGTTCGGCCTGTTCACCGCCCACGTCACAGGCAACTTTGTGTTGATCGGTGCGGAACTGGTGCAGCCTGGGCACGGTGTGGCGCTCAAGCTGCTGGCGTTTCCGGTCTTTGTGCTGGCGGTTGCGCTTTGCCGCTGGCGGGCTTTGGCTCTCGAACGGCAAGGCCGGCCGGCCTTGCGCCCCTTGATGGGCCTGCAAGCCATGCTCTTGCTGGCCTTCATGGCGGCGGGGGTGGCCTCAGAGCTGGTACCGGCTCATGGTCAGCCCCTGGCCTACGCCGCGGGCCTGTTTGGCGCGGGCGCCATGGGCATGCAGAACGCCAGCAGCAGGATGCTGCTGGCCAAGCTGACGCCCAACACGGTCATGACGGGCAATGTGACCCAACTCGTCATGGAGGCCAGCGATTGGATCGCCGGGCGCAGGGATGCGGGCCTGCACCAGCGCATCAGCCGGCTCTTCTACCCGGTGCTGACCTTTGCCCTGGGGTCGATCGCGGGCGCCCTCAGCTACTCGGCGGTCGGCTTTGTGGCCTTGCTGCTGCCGGTGGCGGCCGTGACCGGCATCGCCATCGTGGGCCTGCGCACCAGCGAGCCATGACACCCCGCCTTGGCATGCAGGTGGCAGTGCGCGCAAAATTGTTTCGGCCCCGTCTGCAAGCACCCCGGCAGATGGGGCAGGCGAAATGGGGCGCGGGCATGCACAGCCGAGCCCCAGCGGCGGGGGGCAGAGTCTCTGCCCCCTCATTTTCAACAACCGTTTCCAAGTTCCATTTCAAACAGGATTCCACATGAACAAGCAAATTTTGATCGCCGGTCTTCTGGTCTCGCAAGCCTTCATCGGCACCGCCTTCGCGGCCGGCGAGGTCGAGGCGGCAGACAGCAAGGCTGCCGCCACCAAGATCGTCACACCCGAAGAAAAGAAAGCAGCACGTGCAGAGCGCAAGGCCAACGGCGCCGCTGCCGCCAAGGCAACCCCGGTTCCTCAAGGGGGCGAAGTGGCCCTGGGTGACAGCAAGTCGGCAGCATCGGGCAAGGTGAGCGCCGAAGAGAAAAAGGCAGCCCGCGCCAAGAGAAAAGCCGAAGGTGCCGCCGCCGCGAAGGCCGAAAAAAACGGGCAGTGAACCGCCACGGCCCCTTGCGGTGATGCTCTGCATCCGTGCATCCGCCGGCTGTTCTCCCCGGATCTGAGCTTGGCCACGGGCTGGGTCGCCTGACTGCCGGGAGTGACCGCCACCGCCTGCATCGCCGCCGGGGGCCTGCAACCACCCAAGCCCTGAGGCAGCAACAGCCGGAGCAACAGTAGCGGCGCAAGCACCGAGATCGCCGCCCCCCACCGGCGCCTGCAGGGGGCGGGTTTCAAGATCAGCGTTGCGCCGCTGGCTCAGCTTGCGCCGCCTTGCTGCCCTTGGCGGTCGCCAGCTCAGCAGCCAGGTCATGGCTGCGCTTGACCAGGTACTGGCGAATCAGCTCCACCTGATCCATCGTCAGCACGCCATTGAAACTGGGCATGCCCTTGGGGATGCGGGCGCCGTACAGGATGCCGGCAAACTGCTGGTGTTTGGCGGGGCTCAGGTAGCGCAGGTCGGGCACCACGCCGCCGCTGATGGCGTTGATGCCGTGGCACGAGGCACACAGGCCATTGAACAGGGTGCGCGCCTGCTGCACCTGCTCGGCGCTGGCCGCCAGCGTTTGCAGCGGGGGCAGATCGCGGGCCTGTTGGGCCGGTGCGGGCAGCTTGGCCTTGCCGTCGAGCTTGAAGGTGACCACGCGCGCTTCGGGCTGCACCTGGGCGCCCAGCGACAAGGGCCCCCCGATCAGGGGCAAGGCCCCGCCCCAACCCACCATGAAGGTCACGTATTGCTCGCCCTTCACCTCGTAGGTGACCGGGCCCGCCATGGCGCCGGAGTTGACGCGCTGCTCCCACAGCTTGCGGCCGGTGTCTGCGGCATAGGCGACAGCCCGGCCATCGGCCGTGCCCTGGAACACCAGATTGCCGGCCGTGCTGAGGGTGCCGCCATTGCCCGGGGCCTTGTAGTCCACCGTCCAGGCCGGTGCCTTCTTCACCGGGTCCCAGGCGATCAGGCGGCCCTTCCAGGCGTCGCGCACCTGTTGGGTGATCTGGGGGTCTTCAGGCAGGTCGGGGGCATTCAGGCCCAGGTTGACCACCGATTTGGTGGGCAGAAACTCGGGCGCCTTGGCCGCCTCCAGGCCGGCCACCGTCTCTTGCGCCGGCAGGTAGATGTAGCCCGTCTGGGGGTTGAACGACATGGGCTGCCAGCTGTGGCCGCCCAGGAACGAGGGCACCACCATCTTCGGGCCCTTGTTGTAGTCGGCCTCGCCCGTCATCACCGGGCGGCCCGTGCTCAGGTCCACATGCGAGGCCCAGTTGGCCGGCACAAACTTGTCGGCCGACAGCAGCTTGCCCGTCTGCCGGTCCAGCACGTAGAAGAAGCCGTTCTTGGGCGCCTGCATGATGACCTTGCGCGGCTTGCCCTCGATCACGATGTCGGCCAGCACCATGTGCTGCGTGGCGGTGAAATCCCAGCGATCGCCGGGTGTGGTCTGGTAGTGCCACACGTACTCGCCAGTGTCGGGGCGCACGGCCACGATAGACGACAGAAACAGGTTGTCGCCCTTGCCTTCGCTGCGGAAATCGTAGTTCCAGGGTGAGCCATTGCCCACGCCCACATAGAGCAGGTCCAGCTCGGGGTCGTAGGCCATCGAATCCCACACCGTGCCGCCACCGCCCCACTTCACTCAGCCGTTGCCCGACCAGGTCTTGAGGGCCATCTCCATGGCGGCGTTCTCGGGCGGGTTCTTCGGGTCGCCAGGCACGGTGTAGAAGCGCCAGGCCTGCCGGCCGGTGTCGGCGTCGTAGGCCGTCACATAGCCCCGCACCCCGAACTCGGCGCCGCCATTGCCGATCAGCACCTTGCCCTTCACGATGCGCGGGGCGCCCGTGATGGTGTAGCTCTTCTTGTGGTCGATGACCGTATCCACCTCCCAGACCTTGCGCCCGTTGCGGGCGTCGAGTGCGATCAGGCGGCCATCGAAGGCGCCCACATAGACGCGCCCCTTCCAGACAGCCACACCGCGGTTGACGATGTCGCAGCACCCGGTGGACAGGCTTTCCACCTGCACCTGCGGGTCGAACTTCCACAAGGGCTTGCCGGTGCGGGCATCGAGCGCATAGACGATGCTTTTGGCGCCGGTGGTGTACATCACGCCATCCACCACGATGGGCGTGGCCTCCACACCGCGGTCGATGTCGAGCTTGTAAGTCCAGGCCACACCCAGCTTGCTGACGTTGGCATCGTTGACCCGCTTGAGCGGGCTGAACCGCTGCTCATCGTAGGTGCGGCCATGGCTCATCCAGTTGCCGGGCTCTTGATCCGCCCGCTGGATGCGCTGCCCATCCACATCCGCCGGCGGGCGCAAAGCCATGGCGGGTAAAGCGGTGGTCAAGAGTCCTCCGGTCAGGAGGGTGAGCGAAAGCAGGCGATGGCGGTGTGGGCTTGACATGGGCAGTCTCCGAGTTGTTCTGCCGCGAATTGTCCGAAGTCAAGCCCGCTCGCGCATCGCGAACAATCGTTAAGGGTGAGCCCTAGGCCGCTGGGCGGGAAGCGGGGGATTGGGTGGTGGATATTGACAGGGTGAAGCAGGCCAGCGCAGCGCCTGCAAGGACCATGAAAGCCAGGGCATGACCAAACAGCAGCGCCCGCGCTCAAGCGAATCCGTATGGCCCCGCAAAGTCACCGATGTGGCTCACATGGCTCACCATGCCGTGGGCCTCGTCCCACCAATGCAGCATGCAACCGCGCGGGCCGATGTGAGATTGCGGCCTGGCATCCGGGGCGAACTGCAGGTCGATTTCCGTCGTGGTGCTCGGGCAAGAGCACAACACGGTGCCAGCCCAACGCCGCAGCATGGTGCGGTGCACATGCCCACACAGCACAAGCTCGATATTGGGCGCCGCCCGCACCACCGCCTCCAAGGGCTGAGCCTCCATGTAGCGGTACTTGTCCATGTAAGCAATGCCACTCATGAGCGGCGGGTGGTGGAGCATCAGAAGTGTGGGCTTGACCCGGTCCTGGGCCAACACGCCAGCCAGCCAGGCAAGGCCCTGTGTGTCGATCTGCCCATGGTGCTGCCCTGCCGGACACGAGTCGAGCCCGATCAGGCGAACCGGATGGTCGTCGTTGCACCAGTGCAAGGGACCCGTCTTGGGCAAATAGGGGTGATCCTGAAACGCGAGGCGGAAGTTCTCACGGTGATCGTGGTTGCCCGGGATGACGAACACAGGAATGCGCGAAGCCGACAGCAGCTCGCGCGCCATCGCGTACTCCGCAGGCTGCCCCTCGTCAACCAAATCGCCGGTGATCAGCATCAGGTCAGGGCGTCGATCGAGGGCGTGCACATGGGCGATCGCTTCCTCGAACATGCGGTTGGAATCCGCAACGCCTTGGTACAGCTCGCCTTTGGGGCGGATGTGCGGGTCTGACAACTGAGCGATGAGCATGGAACTCCCCAAGAGACCTGCCTTCAGGCTATTTCAAATCTAACTGCCCTGGCGATCAGACGCGATCAAGGAACGCAAAAGGCTTTGCGGTGAATCGCCCCGGATTTTGAGGAGGCTCAACACTCTGAGAGGATTGAGCCATGAGCAAGTCGAACAAGTTCTCACCCGAGGTGCGTGAGCGCGCGGTGAGGATGGTGCAGGAGCACCGTGGGGAGTACCCGTCGCTGTGGGCGGCTATCGAGTCCATCGCGCCGAAGATTGGATGTGTGCCGCAGACCTTGAACGAGTGGGTCAAGCGTGCCGAGGTCGATGCTGGCGTGCGTGAAGGCGTCACGACCGGCGAGGCCCAGCGGATGAAGGAACTGGAGCGCGAGGTCAAGGAA
>NZ_JADZ01000037.1 GCF_000518645.1 Curvibacter gracilis ATCC BAA-807
AAAGCCAGAAAATTGGGGGTATAGCTCAGCTGGGAGAGCGCTTGCATGGCATGCAAGAGGTCATCGGTTCGATCCCGTTTACCTCCACCAATTTCGGTTAGTCCAAGGTTTGACCCTATCGTCTAGAGGCCTAGGACATCACCCTTTCACGGTGAGTACCGGGGTTCGAATCCCCGTAGGGTCGCCAAGTTTGCAGTACTTGGCTCTGTCAACAGAGCGCAAAAGCTGTCTGCCAGGAGTGGTAGTTCAGTTGGTTAGAATACCGGCCTGTCACGCCGGGGGTCGCGGGTTCGAGTCCCGTCCACTCCGCCAAACCTGAAAAGGGTCACAGAGAACTCTGTGACCCTTTTTTTATTTCCGAACGCCCACTCACGCTGGGGTTCTCATTCCCGGACACGCTGGCGTAAGAGACGTGGCCGGCGGCAGCGCTCACTCAGCCTTGATCTGCCAGGTCCGGTGGCTTGCGCACCGGACTCGGCAGATAACTCAGCGCGGTGCCAGACGAATCGCGCCATCGAGGCGAATCACTTCGCCGTTGAGCATGTCGTTTTCAATGATGTGCTGGGCCAGACGGGCGTAATCGTTGGGCGTGCCCAGGCGAGACGGGAAGGGCACGCTGGCGGCCAGCGCGTCTTGCACTTCTTGCGGCATGCCGAACAGCATCGGGGTGCCGAAAATGCCGGGGGCAATGGTCATGTTGCGGATGCCGTTGCGCGCCAGATCGCGGGCGATCGGCAGGGTCATGCCCACCACGCCGCCCTTGGAGGCGCTGTAGGCCGCTTGGCCGATCTGACCGTCGTAGGCCGCAACCGAGGCGGTCGAGATCAGCACACCGCGCTCGCCAGTGGCTTCGGGTTCGTTCTTGCACATGGCGTCGGCCGCCAGGCGAATCATGTTGAAGGTGCCCACCAGGTTGACCATGATGGTTTTGCTGTAGACGGCCAGGGCGTGCGGGCCGTTTTTGCCAACCGTTTTTTCAGCCGGGGCGATGCCCGCGCAGTTCACCAAGCCCACCAGTTTGCCCAGGGAGGTGGCCTTGGCCACCACGGCCTGGCCGTCGGCTTCCTGGCTGACGTCGCATTTGACAAAGGCGCCACCGATTTCGCGCGCCACCGCCTCGCCCTTGTCGGCTTGCATGTCGGCAATGACCACCGTGGCGCCGTTGGCCGCCAGCATGCGTGCCGTGCCTTCGCCCAAACCCGAGGCGCCGCCCGTGACGATGAAAACCCGATCCTTGATTTGCATGTTGTCTCCTTGAGAGGGATGTGATGAGTGACGTTTACGTAAACGTCAATTATGGCATTGCCAATCATGAGGGCAACATCTTGGCGGCACAATGCCGGACTTGCCCTGATGACGCCAGCCGAGCGCCTGACAGGGCCGGCTTGCATTTGTTCGTATTGAATCCTTCCATGAAATCTGTCTTGAATGCCCCGCTGCGGGCAGAACCTGCCCGTGCTCGCTCCTGGGTGCTTGGCCTGTGCGCAGCGCTCTTGCTGGCGGCCTGTTCGACAGCGCCCGAAGTCAAACCCGGCGCCACGCGCAATGACACCACCGCTGTTCCGGTTCCTCCTGCTGTGCCAGAGCCTCCACCGCGTCCCCCCTTGAAGGTGGGTCTGGCCTTGGGCGGCGGTGCAGCCCGCGGATTTGCCCACATCGGGGTGATCCAGGTGCTGGAGGAGGCGGGCATCAAGCCCGATCTGGTGGTGGGTACGTCGGCAGGCAGCGTGGTGGCGGCGCTCTATGCCAGTGGCAAGACCGGCCCTCAGATGCAGCAGGTGGCCGAGACCATGGAGGAGGCGGCCATCACCGACTGGACGCTGCCCTTGTTCAGCCGAGGCATGCTCAAGGGCGAAGCCCTCGCACGGTATGTGAACAATCTGCTCGGCAACCGCCTGATCGAGGACATGAAGTTGCCCCTGGGTGTGGTGGCGACCGATCTGCAGACCGGCCAGGGCGTGTTGTTCCGGCGTGGCAACACCGGCACGGCGGTGCGGGCATCGAGTGCCGTTCCCTCGGTCTTCCAGCCGGTGAGCATCGGTGGCCATGATTATGTGGATGGCGGTCTGGTCTCGCCGGTGCCGGTGCGCTTTGCGCGCCAGATGGGGGCGACCTACGTGGTCGCGGTGGATATTTCCAGCCCGCCGGAGGGCAATCAGCCCAATGATTCGCTGCAGATCCTGCTGCAAACCTTTGCCATCATGTCCAAGAGCATCAACAACTGGGAGCTCAAAGAGGCGGACCTGGTGGTGCGGCCCGCATTGCCGGGTGTGAAAAGTGCCGATTTCGGGGCGCGTCGCCGTTCCATCGAAGCCGGACGCCTGGCCATGCAACAAGCCCTGCCAGGCCTGAAAGCTGCATTGGCGCTGGCGCGCCAGCCCTGAATGTCACCGTTGAACTGCGCCGGGCATAAAAAAAGCCCAGTCGGTGACTGGGCTTTGAAGGGATCCCTGAGCCAGAGGCATCGAAGAGATCCGAGGAGACAACTGAGAAAACAGGCTCCAGATTCGATGGGTCCGCTGGCCAAGGCCAGCGGTGGGCCATTAACGCTTCTTGGCAGCGGTGGTGCCGGTCTTGGCGGCGTTCACGGCGGTGGCAGCCACGGCGTTGAAGTTGGCTTCGGCCACGTCGGAAGCTTGCTTGACAGCCTTTTGCACCGATTCGAAAGCGTTGTTGGCGGCAGCCACAGCGCTCTTGATCACGGCCACGGCGGTTTCAGAGCCAGCGGGGGCGTTCTTGGCGGCGTTGTCGACCAGGCCCACGAAGGACTTCTGCACTTCAGTGGTCTTGGATTCGACAGCCTTGCCGAATTCAGCGCCGGTGCCCGAAGCGATGTCGTACAGGTGACGGCTGTAAGCAGCGGTCTTTTCAGCCAGGGGCTGGAACAGGCTGGCTTGCAGAGCCAGCAGCTCTTGGGCGTCCTTGACGTTCAGCACGGCTTGGGTGTGGCTGGCGGCTTCTTGCAGAGCGGCGCGCGAAGCGGTCACGTTCAGTTCGACCAGCTTTTCGATGCCTTCGAAAGCCTTGGTGGTCAGGCCGAACAGGGTTTCGACGTTGGCCTTGTGAGCAGCCAGGATTTGTTCAGTGGTCAGAGACATAGGGACTCCTATTAAAAAAGTGAATTGGAATTTCCTCTGCCCTGAACCGACTTGGTCATGTTGCAGTGCAGCATGGGTTGAAGTATGCGGGTGTCATTTCGCCTTGGCAAGTGTTTTTTGCTGCGTTGCAACAATTTAGATCTCATTTTCTAATTACTGACATCGGACACGATCGTTTCATGCAAGCCTTCTACGCGGATCACTTTGTCCTGCCCCTGCCTGAGGGGCACCGTTTCCCGATGCAGAAATACCGCCTGCTCAGGGACCGCCTGGTGGCGGAGCTGCCCGATGTGGTGCTGTGCGAGGCACCTCGGGCGACCGATGGCGAACTGGCCTTGGCCCACGACCCGGCCTATGTCGAGGCCGTGCAGACGGGCAGGCTCTCGCCAGCCGCCCAGCGAGAAATCGGTTTTCCCTGGAGCGAGGCCATGGCCGAGCGCTCTCGTCGCTCGGTGGGGGCCACGGTGGCGGCCAGCCGCCTGGCCTTTTCAGAGGGCATCGCAGCCAATCTCGCGGGCGGCACACACCATGCCGGGGTGGCGCAGGGCGGTGGCTTTTGTGTCTTCAACGACCTGGCCGTGGCTGCCCGTCTGATGCAGGCGGAATGGTTTCGGCGCACCCGGCGAGCGCTGCAGGTGTTGGTGATCGACCTCGATGTGCACCAGGGCAATGGCACGGCGGCCATCTTTCGCGACGACCCCACGGTCTTCACCTTGTCACTGCACGGCGAAAAGAACTTTCCTTTCCGCAAGGTGCCCGGCGATCTGGACGTGGACCTGCCGGATGGCTGCACCGACGACGCTTACCTGCAAGCGCTGGAGCTCGCCTTGCAGGAAGTGGAACACCGCTTTGATCCGGGTTTTGTGCTGTACCTGGCCGGTGCCGACCCGCACGAGGGCGATCGCCTGGGCCGCCTCAAACTGAGCCATGACGGTCTGGAAGCCCGTGACCGTCGGGTGTTCAACTGGGCTTTCGAGCGAGGCCTGCCCCTGGCCTTTGCCATGGGCGGCGGCTATGGCCACGATCTGCAGACCACGGTGCAGGCCCAGTTCAACACCTACCGTGTGGCTGCGCATTTTCATGCGCGCTGGCAAAATCGCCGTCGATGAACACTGCCGCCACCCCCAGCGCAGCGGCTCGGCCCAGCCCCGAGCCCCGCAGCGCCTACGCCGCCTTCCGCACCATCACCACCCGCTGGATGGACAACGACGTCTACGGCCACGTCAACAACGTCGTCTACTACAGCTGGTTCGACACCGCCGTCAACGCCTACCTGATCGAGCAGGGCGTGCTCGACATCCATGCCGGCAGCACCATCGGACTGGTGATCGAGACCCAGTGCAATTACTTTGCCCCCCTGGCCTTCCCGCAGAACATCGAGGCCGGCATCCGTGTGGCCCGCCTGGGTGGTTCCAGCGTGCGCTATGAGGTGGGCCTGTTTGCCGAGGGCGAAGACCTGTGCGCTGCCAAGGGGCATTTCGTGCACGTCTATGTGGATCGGGAGACCCGCCGTCCCGTGCCCGTGCCCGAGTCCTTGCGAACCGTTCTGAGCGGTCTGCAGCGTTGAGGGGCCGGGGCCGTGCCGCAGGCGTTCGCAGCCCGGCAAGGCCGCCTTTGCCCATCGCGCAGGCCCGCTCGGCGCAGGCCTGTCTGCAGGTGCCACAATGAGGGTTGGCAAGGGCCTTGAGCTCCTCACGACAACAGAGACTGATTCCCCGCCGTGCACCATGGCCCCCGGCCTGATGCACCTCGAACCGCAGCGGCAGGCCAGCCGCGACACACCATGATCATCACCAGCCTTCTCGACACCGACCTGTACAAGTTCACCATGATGCAGGTGGTGCTGCACCAGTTTCCCGGGGCGCAGGTCGAGTACCGGTTCAAGTGCCGCAATCCGGGCGTCAACCTGGCCCGCTATGCCAACGAGATCCGCGACGAGATCCGCTCGCTGTGCAGCCTGCAGTTCCAGGACGCCGAGCTGGCTTATTTGCGCTCGATGCGTTTCATCAAGAGCGACTTTGTCGATTTTCTGGGGCTGTTCCGGCTCAACGAGAAGTACATCACCATCACGCCGCTGCCCAGCGACGAGATCGACATCACCATCCGCGGGCCCTGGCTGCACACCATCCTGTTCGAGATCCCGGTGCTGGCCATTGTCAACGAGGTGTACTTCCGCAACACCCAGCCCGTGCCCGACTTCCCGGAAGGCCGGCGTCGGCTCGATGTGAAGATCGCCCAGCTCCAGGGCGAAGGCCTGTCCAACCTCAAGATCGCCGACTACGGCACCCGGCGCCGCTTTTCGCGGGCCTGGCATGAAGAGGTGCTGCGCGTGCTCAACAGCCGCCTGGGCCACCAGTTTGCCGGTACCAGCAATGTGCTGGCCGCCATGCGACTGGGCATCACGCCGCTGGGCACCATGGCCCACGAATACCTGCAGGCCTGCCAGGCCCTGGGGCCGCGCCTGCGCGACAGCCAGGTGTTCGGCTTCGAGTCCTGGGCCAAGGAGTACCGTGGCGACCTGGGCATTGCGCTCAGCGATGTCTATGGCATCAATGCCTTCCTGCGCGACTTCGACATGTATTTCTGCAAGCTGTTCGACGGCGCGCGTCACGACAGCGGAGACCCCTTTGCCTGGGGTGAACGCCTGATCGAGCACTACCGCAACAACCGCGTCGACCCCTGCACCAAGACCCTGATCTTCAGCGACGGCCTGACCATCCCGCGCACCATCGAGCTGTACCAGCAGTTCCGCGGTCGCTGTCTGCTGGCCTTCGGCATTGGCACCAACCTGACCAACGACCTGGGCTGCGAGCCCCTGCAGATCGTCATCAAGATGACCCGCTGCAACGGCCAGCCGGTGGCCAAGCTGTCCGACAGCCCCAACAAGAACATGTGCGATGACGAGAAATACCTGGCCTACCTGCGCCAGGTGTTCGAGATCGCGCCTCCCTGAATCCAGCCGTTCTCGGGGTGCTGACCGGGCCTGATGCCGGGCCAGCACCGTTTTTTGCCCAACCGCCTGTCCGTCGTCAGCAAGCCCATCGCCATGTCCAAACCCAAGATTCTTGTGGCCCGCGCCATCTTCCCCGAAACCCTGGAGCGTCTCAGCGCGCACTTCGAGGTCGAGGCCAACCAGGCCGACACGCTGTTCACCCCCGATGAACTCAAGGCCCGCCTGGCCGACAAGCAAGGCGTGTTCACCACCGGCAGCGAGCGCATCGATGCGGCCCTGCTGGCCGCCTGCCCGGCCCTCAAGATCTGCGCCAACATGGCCGTGGGCTTCAACAACTTCGATGTCGAGGCCATGACCGCCCGTGGCGTGCTGGGCACCAACGCCCCCGATGTGTTGACCGAGACCACGGCGGATTTCGGCTTTGCCCTGCTCATGGCCACCGCCCGCCGCGTGAGCGAAAGCGAGCACTATCTGCGCCGCGGCGAGTGGACCCGCTGGAGCTACGACATGTTTGCCGGCACCGAGGTGCATGGCAGCACCCTCGGCATCATCGGCATGGGCCGCATCGGCCAGGGCATCGCCCGCCGGGGCGCCTTCGGCTTTGGCATGGACGTGATCTACCACAACCGTTCGCGCCTGTCGCCCGAGCTTGAAGCCGATTGCAAGGCCCGCTACGTGGGCAAAGAGGAACTGCTGCGCAGCGCCGACCATGTGGTGCTGGTGGTGCCCTACAGCGCCGCCTCGCACCACACCATCGGCGCGCCTGAACTGGGCTTGATGAAGCCCACGGCCACGCTGATCAACATCGCACGTGGCGGCATCGTCGACGACGCCGCGCTGGCCGTGGCCTTGCGCGAGCGCCGCATCGCCGCCGCCGGCCTTGACGTGTTCGAGGGCGAGCCCAAGGTGCACCCCGATCTGCTCACCGTGCCCAACGTGGTGCTCACGCCGCACATCGCCAGCGCCACCCTCAAGACCCGGCTGGCCATGGCCAACCTGGCGGCCGACAACCTGATCGGCTACCTGGTGCATGGCAAGCCCCTGACCCCGCTGAACCCGGCCGTGCTGGCCGCTTGAGCAGAGAGCGAGCGACGACTTGGACCTGTGGATCTTCGGGGGGCTGTATGGCCTGTTGCTGGCCCTGCTGCTGACGCTGCTGGTGGTGGTGCTGCGCCGCCCGGCCGCCTCGTCCGAGGCCGTGCTGGCGGCCATCAGCAGCAGCGCCGAGCGCACTGAGCGCGAGCTGCGGCGTGAGCTGGCCGACAGCGCCCGCGGCACCCGCCAGGAGCTGAGCCAGTCGCTGGCCACCTTCCAGCAGACCCTGCTGCGCCAGGGCGCCGAGGCCACCCGCAGCCAGAACGCCCAGCTCGATGCCTTTGCGCAGCAACTCACCCTGCTGCAGAAATTGCTCACCGACACCCTGGCCCAGCAGGTGCAGGGCCTGAGCGAGTCCAATGCCCGCCGCCTGGGCGAGCTGCGGGCCACCCTGGAGGCCGCGCTGGCCCAGCTGCAGCAGAGCAATGCCGCCAAACTCGACGAGATGCGGCAGACCGTCGACGAAAAACTGCAAAGCACCCTCGAAACCCGCCTGGGCCAGAGCTTCAAGCAGGTGGCCGACCGCCTCGATCAGGTGCACAAGGGCTTGGGCGAGATGCACACCCTGGCCCAAGGCGTGGGCGATCTCAAACACCTGCTCACCAACGTCAAGACCCGGGGCATGTTCGGTGAGGCGCAGCTGGCCGCCCTGCTGGAGCAGGTGCTGGCCCCCGACCAGTACGCCGAGCAGGTGGTGACCCGTCCAGGCAGCCGCAACCCGGTCGACTTTGCCATCCGCCTGCCCGGTCGGGCCGAGGACGGGGCGCCGCTGTGGCTGCCGATCGACGCCAAGTTCCCCAACGAGGATTACGAGCGCCTGCTCGACGCCCAGCAGCGCGCCGATGCGCCCGCGGCCGAGCTGGCCGCCCGTGCCCTGGAGCTGCGCATCCGCACCGAGGCGCGCTCGATTGCCGAGAAGTACATCGAGCCGCCGCACACCACCGACTTCGCCATCCTGTTCCTCCCCTCCGAAGGCCTGTATGCCGAGGTGTTGCGCCGCCCCGGCCTGATCGAGGTGCTGCAGCGTGAGCACCGCATCACCCTGGCCGGCCCGACCACGCTGATGGCCATGCTCAACTCATTGCAGATGGGGTTTCGCACGCTGGCACTCGAAAAGCGCTCCAGCGAGGTCTGGCAGGTGCTGGGGGCTGTCAAGACCGAATTCAACAAATTCGGCGAGGTGCTCAGCAAGGTCAAGGAGCAGACTCAGACTGTGCTCAACACCCTGGACCGGGCCCAGACCCGTAGCAACGTCATGAACCGGGCCCTCAAGAAGGTCGAGGCCTTGCCCGAGCCCGAGGCCGCGCGTTGGCTGCCTGAGCTGACCCAGTCCGAGGCGCTGCAGGCGCCAGAGGCCCCGGATGCGGGGGGAGCCCCGTCTTGAAGCGGCGTCTCAATCAGGAGCTGGCCCGGCTCATCACCGCCCAGGTCTGCATCCATGCCGCCATGGCCGGCATGCGCATGGCCACGCCTTTGCTGGCTTTGCAGCAGGGCTACAGCGCGGCCTCGGTCGGGGTGCTGCTCGCCTTGTTTGCCCTGACCCAGGTGTTTCTGGCCCTGCCCGCAGGCCGCTTTGCCGACCGCCATGGCCTGCACCGTCCCCTGGCCCTGTGCGTGGGCGTGTCGTTTGCGGGCTCGGCCGTGGCCGTGGCCTGGCCGCATTTCGCCTCGCTGTGTCTGGCCGCCTTGTGCACGGGTGGCGCGGCGGGGGCCGCCGTCATTGCCTTGCAGCGCCATGTGGGGCGTCTGGCCGAGGGCCCGACCGAGCTCAAGAAGGTCTTCAGCTGGCTGTCACTGGGGCCGGCCGTGTCCAACTTCGTCGGGCCCTTCTTTGCCGGCCTGATGATCGACCACTTCGGCTTTCGTGCCGCTTTCGGCCTCATGGCCTTTCTGCCGCTGATGTCCTGGTGGTGGTCGCGCTCGGTGCGGGCCCTGCCTGCGGTCGAACAGGTGCCCGAGCACCGGCGCCGGCCGGCCTGGGCGCTGCTGCGCGAGGTGGGCTTCAGGCGCTTGCTGTTGATCAACTGGTGCCTGTCCTCCTGCTGGGACGTGCACACCTTCGTGGTGCCCTTGCTCGGCCACGAACGCGGGCTCAGCGCCTCGGTGATCGGCACCATCCTGGGCGCGTTTGCCGTGTCGGCCTCGGGTGTGCGGATGTTGCTGCCCCTGTTTGCCGAGCGGGTGCACGAATGGGCTGTGATCATGGCGGCCATGCTGACCACCGCCCTGCTGTTCGGCGTCTACCCCTTGCTGCAAGGGCCCTGGGCCATGGGCCTGTGCTCGGTGCTGGCAGGCTTTGCGCTGGGTTCGGTGCAGCCCATGATCATGAGCACCCTGCACCAGATCACGCCGCACGACCGGCACGGCGAGGCCCTGGGCCTGCGCCTCATGACCATCAATGCCTCCAGCGTGCTGATGCCCATGCTGTTCGGCTCGGCCGGTGCGCTGGTCGGTGTGGGCTCGGTGTTCTGGGCCTCAGGCCTGCTGGTCGGCGCGGGCTCCAAGCTGGCCTGGGGCATGCGAGGCCAGGACCCACAGGCTTGATGGCCCCAGCGCTGCAAGGGGCTGGCCGCGTGCCCTGACCCCTTGCCAGTAGCTCAGAGCCCGTAGAAGGCCTGGATCTGCTGCCAGGCCTGCAGCGGCTCGTCGGCGAAGTGGAACAAGGCCAGGTCTTCCTCCGAGATGGTGCCTTCCTCGACCATCACGTCAAAGTTGATCAGGCGCTTCCAGTAGTCTGTGCCGAACAGCACGATGGGCACCGGCTTGGCCTTGCGTGTCTGCACCAGGGTCAGCACCTCGAACAGCTCGTCCAGTGTGCCGAAGCCGCCAGGGAAGGCCACCAGGGCCTTGGCGCGCATCATGAAATGCATCTTGCGCAGCGCGAAGTAGTGGAACTTGAAGCACAGGCTGGGCGAGATGTAGGGGTTGCCTTTTTGCTCGTGGGGCAGGGCGATGTTCAGCCCCACGTTCAGGGCACCCATGTCGTGCGCACCACGGTTGGCGGCTTCCATGATGCCGGGGCCGCCGCCGGTGCAGATGTAGAGCCGGTCTTCCTTGGGGCGCTTGTCGCTCTCCGCGGCCACCAGGCGGGCGAACTGGCGGGCCAGGTCGTAGTAGCGCGCGTTGCGCACCGCCTGCACGGCGCGGGCGATGGCCCGCGGCTCGCCAGCGGCCTGGGCCTTGTCGAGCGCGGCCTGGGCCTCGTCGGGCGCCAGGTAGCGGGCGCTGCCGAACACCACCACCGTGTTGTTGATGCCCTGGGCCGCATGGGCCAGATCAGGCTTGAGCATCTCCAGCTGGAAGCGGATGCCGCGCGTTTCGCGGCGCAGCAGGAACTCCGGGTCTGCGAAGGCCAGACGGTAGGCGTCTTCGTCGAGCGAATAGCCGTTGTTGGCGTGGTTTTGCAGTTCGGCCCAGGCATCAGCCAGGCGACGGTCATTGAGTTGGGTATTGGCTTCCATGGAGATTCATTGTGCCGCTGCTTTATGCGTTTTATGTGCTGTGCACAACGGTTTTTGCGTAGCCGCCACAGGGGGAATGGCTGCTATGCTGCCACCCATGACAAATGCGGCTGCAGGGGCCGGCGCTGCAGGCGCGCCCCGTTTTTCCGAGCTGTTGCAACAGCGCGCCTTCATCCGGTTCTGGTTCACGCGGCTCAGTGCCACCACGGGCAATCAGATGCTCATGGTGGCCGTGGGTTGGCAGATGTACGAGCTGACCGGCCAGGCCTGGGACCTGGGCCTGGTGGGTCTGTACCAGTTTCTCCCCGCACTCCTGTTGACCCTGGTGGCCGGCCATGTGGCCGACCGCGTGCACCGGGCCCGCATCGTGGCCGCCTGCGTGCTGGCCCAGGGCCTGGTCGCTGCGGTGCTGGTGGTGGCCACGCTGGGCGGCTGGGTCAGCCGCGACTGGCTGCTGTGGCTGTCGGTGGTGCTGGGCACGGCGCGCGCCTTCCAGATGCCGGCCCAGCAGGCCCTCACCCCCGTGCTGGTGCCGCCCGCCATGCTGCCGCGGGCCATGGCCTTCTCGTCGGCCGGTATGCAGGCCGCCATCATTGGCGGCCCGGCGCTGGGCGGGGTGATCTTTGTGGCCGGCGCCACCGCGGTGTACCTGTGCTGTGCGGCCCTTTTTGCGCTGGGCATCGTGCAGATCCTGCGCGTGCACTATGAACACGATCCACCGCCGCAAGAGCCGGTGTCGCTGGGCACGCTGATGGCCGGGGTGCGATTCATCTGGGAGCGCAAGGTGGTGCTGGGGGCGGTGTCGCTCGACCTGTTTGCGGTCTTGCTGGGTGGTGCCGTGGCCTTGTTGCCGATCTATGCCAAAGACGTGCTGCATGTCGGCCCCTGGGGCCTGGGCCTGTTGCGTGCGGCGCCCGCAGCCGGTGCCTTGCTGATGTCGGTGCTGCTCACGCGCTGGCCCATGGACCGCCATGTGGGGCGCAAGCTGCTGCTGGCTGTGGCCGTGTTTGGCCTGGCCACGCTGGTGTTCGGTGTGTCCACCAGCCTGTGGCTGTCGCTGGCGGCACTGGCCGTCTCGGGTGCTGCCGACATGGTCAGCGTGGTGGTGCGCCAGACCCTGGTGCAACTCGAAACCCCGGACGCCATGCGCGGCCGCGTGAGCGCGGTCAACTCGGTGTTCATCGGGGCCAGCAATCAGCTGGGTGAGTTCGAATCGGGGGCCACGGCCGCCTTGCTGGGCCCGGTGGGCTCGGTGGTCTTGGGCGGGGTGGGCACCGTGCTGGTGGCCGCCTTGTGGTTCAAGGGCTTTCCGCAACTGGCGCAGCGCGACCACATGCAGGCGCGTCGCTGAGGTCCAGGCAGAAGCGTTTTCTCCGTCAACAGGGGTTTTTCAAGATGAGCGATTCCAAGCAGGCCGCAGGGCCGGTGTTCGAGGTGCTGCCGCGCGATCTCAGCGCCTACCGGCAAGGCAATGTGGGCATCGACTACGTGCACCGCTTCGAGTC
This sequence comes from Curvibacter gracilis ATCC BAA-807, assembly GCF_000518645.1. Classification (GTDB taxonomy): domain Bacteria; phylum Pseudomonadota; class Gammaproteobacteria; order Burkholderiales; family Burkholderiaceae_C; genus Curvibacter; species Curvibacter gracilis. The sequence continues at coordinate 12,113 of NZ_JADZ01000037.1, forward strand.
GGGCCAGCCCGGCCCGCATGTGCTGATCAACGCCCTGACCCACGGCAACGAGCTGTGTGGCATGGTGGCCGCTACCCATTTGCTGGACAGCGGTGTGCGCCCCCTGCGGGGCACGCTGACCGTGTCGTTTGCCAACGTGGCCGCCTATGAGAGCTTCGACATCGAGCGTCCGTTCGAGAGCCGCCAACTGGTGCACAACCTCAACCGTGTCTGGTCGGCCGCCGAGCTCGAGGGCAGCGAAGACAGCCCCGAGCTGCGCCGCGCCCGCGAACTGCGGCCGGTGGTGGCCGCGGCCGATCACATTCTGGACATCCACTCCACCAGCCAGGACGTGCAACCCTTCTGGGTCTACCCCGCCTATGCGCGCAATGCCGAGGTGGCCTTGGCCGTGGGCCTGCCGCCGGTGCACATGGTGATGCCCAGCGGCCTGGGCTCGGGCACCCCGCTGATCCAGCACGGGCGCCATGGCGAGGCCGACAGCGATGCCGGCGCCGCCTTGGTGGTGGAGTGCGGCCAACACTTTCTGCAATCGGCTGCCGACACCGCCACCGCAGCGGCCCTGGGCTTTCTGGCCCACTTCGGCCTGATCGAGGCGGCCAGCGCTCCCGCCCAGCGACCCCAGCCCCGGCGCTACGAGTTGCTGCAGACCTGCCTGGTGCAGACCTCCGATTTCGCCTTCACCCGGCCCCTGATCGGTTTTGAAAGCTTTGCCGAGGGCGAGCTGATCGCCCGCGATGGCCCGCACGAGATCCGGGCCGTGTGCGACGACTGCACGGTGATGATGCCCACCCGCGCCCCGGTGGTGGGGCGCGAAGCGGTGTACCTGACCCGCCCCCTTTGAGCGCCGCGGAGTGCCTTTGAGGGGGCTTCAGCGGCCCGTCTGCAGGGTGAACTGAGCCATTGAGCCACTCAGGCGGGTGGCCTGCTCGGTCAGGCTCTGGGCGGCGGCGGCGCCTTGTTCGACCAGGGCCGCATTCTGCTGGGTCATCTGATCGAGCTCGCCGATGGCGGAACTCACCCGCTGCAGTTCCTGCGTCTGCTCGGCGGTGGCGGCGCTGATCTCGGCCATCAGGGTGCTGACTTGCTGCACGCTGCCCACCAGCTCGCTCATGGTGCTGCCCGCGGTGCCGACCAGGGCGGTGCCGTCGCGCACCTTCTCGACGCTGGCGCCGATCAGGTTCTTGATTTCGTGGGCGGCGGTCGCGCTGCGCTGGGCGAGACTGCGCACCTCACCGGCCACCACGGCGAAGCCGCGGCCTTGTTCGCCGGCACGTGCCGCTTCAACGGCCGCGTTCAAGGCCAGGATGTTGGTCTGGAAGGCAATGCCGTCGATCAGGCCCACGATCTCACCAATCTTCTGGCTGCGCGTCTGGATTTCGTTCATGGTGTCCACCACCTGCTGCACCACGGCACCCCCACGCCCGGCCACTTCGGTGGCGGCGCGCACCAGGGCCGTGGCCTGGTGGGTGTTGTCGGCATGGGTGCCCACCATGTGGCTGAGCTGGTCCATGCTGGCGGCCGTCTCTTGCAGCCGGCTGGCCGTGTGCTCGGTGCGCTGGCTCAGGTCCTGGTTGCCCAGGGCCACTTCGGCGCTGGCTGTGTGGATGGCCTCGCCCGCATCGCGCACCTCCACCACCACCTGGTTGAGGGCGCCCACCATCTGGTTCAGGGCCTGCAGCAGGCTGCCGATCTCGTCCTGGCGCTGGTGGTCCATGCGCACCGTCAGGTCGCCTGCAGCCACGCGGGCTGCGGCGCGCGAGGCCTCGGCCAGTGGCTGCACGATGGAGCGGCGCAGCAGCCAGGCACAGGCCGCTGCCAGCAGCAGCACGGCGGTGACGGCGATGGCACTGATCCACTGGGCGCGCTGGGCGTTGCCGATCATGCTGTCGGCATCGGCGCGGGCACTGGCTTCCGACAGGCCGAGCAGGGTGTCCAGGCTGGCCAGGTAGCTCTTCAGTGCTGCGGCGTGGTCACTGATCTCCTTCTGGCTGATCACCTTGGACTCCAGCGCGTTCTGCACCAGTTGCTGGCGCAGCTGCACATAGGCGGTCCGCTGCTTCAGGGCGTTGTCGACGGCCTGCTGGGTGGCGCTGTCGGCGCTGCCCGCCTGCTGCTGGATCGATTGGACCAGCGCGTCGTCGCGCTGAGCCTCGCCGCGCATCTCATTGGCCACCGGAAACACATCGTTCGAACCCGTGGCCCGCAGAGCCAGTTCACCGAGCTTGATCGACTGGGTTTTCCAGTCGCGCACGGCGCGCTCCAGGGGCCAGCGCTGTTGCGCCAAGCGCTGGGCCTGGGCGGTGGTGGCCTCGCCGGTCAACCAGGTGGTGGCGCCCAGCAAGGCCACGGCCAGGCCCAGCAGGCCAAAGCTCAGGCCCAGCTTCTGGCCGATGCTGAAGCCATGCCGTGTTGGGGTGGGGGGCTGACCCGCGGGCCCCTGGCTGCGGCTCAGTGGGCTCGGGCTGGGCTTGGGGCTCAGACTGGGGCTGGTGGGCGAGGCGATGAGTTGGGTCATGCGAAGTCGGGAAGTTGGAATCAACGGAAAAGAATCTGCCAGAACCATGCCAGGGCCATGACAGCCTCGGCGCGGTGTGGGCCTCAAAGCAAACAGCCCCAGGCCGCCTGGGTGGCGACGCGGGGCTGCTGACCAGGCCCGGGGGCGGCGGGCCTACTTCTCTTTGCCCATCACGAGGTCGGGCAGGATGGTGACGATGTCGGGGAACACCGTGATCAACACGATGCACACCACCAGGCAGGCAAAGAACGGGATCGCGGCCTTGGCGATCACGTTGCTGTCCTTGCCCGTCATGTTCTGCAGCACGAACAGGTTGAAGCCCACCGGCGGCGTGACCTCGGCGATCTCGACCAGCAGCACGATGAAGATGCCGAACCAGACCAGATCGAAGCCGGCCTTCTGGATCATGGGCAGCACCACCGCGCTGGTGAGCACGATCATGCTGATGCCGTCCAGGGCCGTGCCCAACACCAGGTACACCACCACCAGCACGCTGATCAGCGCAAAAGGCGACAGGTGCATCGACTCGACCCACTCGGCCAGTTCACGCGGGATGCCGGTGAAGGCCATGGTCTTGGTCAGAAAGGCGGCGCCGGCCAGGATGAACATGATCATGCAGCTGGTGCGCGTGGTGCCCATCAGCCCTTCCTTGAAGTTCTGCCAGGTCAGCGAGCGGCTCCACAGGGCCAGGCCGAGCGAACCCACCACGCCATAGGCGGCACATTCGGTGGCAGTGGCATAGCCGGCAATCAGCACCCAGCAGATGAACACGATCAGGGCCGCGCAAGGGATCAGGTTGCCCGACTGGCGCAGCTTCTGCATGAAGCTGCTGGGCGGGTCGGCGGCAGGCACCTTGTCGGGGTGACGCAGGCTCCACCAGCCGATGTAGCCCGAGAACAGGCCCATCAGCAGAAAGCCCGGCAGAAAGCCCGCCAGGAAGATGCGGATGATCGAGGCATCGGCCGCCACCGCATACACCACCATGGTGATCGAGGGCGGGATCAGAATGCCCAGCGTGCCGGCGGTGGCCAGCGAGCCCAGGGCCAGCTTCTCGTCGTAGCCGCGCTTCATGAGTTCGGGCAGGGCCACTTTCGAGATCGTGGCGCAGGTGGCGGCCGACGAGCCCGACACCGAGCCGAAGATGCCGCACCCCAGGATGGTGGTGTGCATCAGGCGGCCGGGCACGCGGTTGAGCCAGGGGCGCAGGCCCTCGAACATCTCTTCGCTGAGCTTGGTCCGGAACAGGATCTCACCCATCCAGATGAACAGGGGTAGGGCGGCCAGCTCCCAGCTGGCGTTGCTCTCCCAGAAGGCCGAGAACAGGTTCTTGCCCGGCGCCGTGCTGGTGAAGAAGGCCTGACCGACCCAGCCGCAGATGGCCAGCGTCATGGCGATCCAGACGCCGCCCGAGAGCAGCACCATCATGAGCAGCAGCAAGATGCCACCCACCATCAATATATCCATGTTGTACTTTCTTGTTGGAGGGGAGGGGGTCAGACTTCGGACGAGAAATCGCCACGCGCATGGCGCTCTTCGACCTCGCGCACAAAGGTGGGCACGCCGCCGCGCAGCACGATCACCAGTTCGTCCACCACAGCCACCAGCAACAGCACCGAGCCGATGGCAAAGCTCATCTGCGGGATCCACATCGGAATGGGCAGCAGGCCCTGGGCGATGTCGTTGAACTCCCAGCTCTCGTAGGTGAACTGGCAGGCCGACCAGGCCAAGTAGGCCGTGGCCACCGAGCCGATCACCAGCGAGAGGATCTCCAGCATGCGGCGCTGGCGGCTGGGCACTTTCTCCAGCAGCAGCGTCACACGCACAAAGTCACCATGCTTGAAGGCATGGGGCATCGCAAAGAAGGCCGCAGCGGCGCAGAACCAGGCCACCACGTCGTTCATGGCGCCGGTGCGCACGCCGAATTCACGCAGCACGCTCTGCGCGATCATCAGCACGCAGATCAGCGCGATGAACGCGGCGCCCAGGGCGCCGGAGGCAATGTAGAGGCGATCGAGAAGGCGTCGCATCACTTCTTGGCCGCAGGAGCGGACTTGCGGTAGGCGGCAATGATGGCTTCACCGTCCGGGCCAGCCTTCTTGATCCAGTCGCTCAGCATGATGTCACCCACCTGCTTCAGGTCGGCGGTCAGCTTGGCCGGCGGGGGCATGATCTTCATGCCTTTCTCGGCCAGGGCCTTTTTGTACCAGTCGTTCTTTTCCTGGCTCAGGGCCCAGCCACGGGTTTCGGCTTCGGCAGCGGCCTTGGTGACGGCGGCCTGGGTGGCCGGGTCCAGCGCATCGAAGGACTTCTTGTTGACGATGATCGCGTCCTTGGGCAGCCAGGCCTGGGTGTCGTACCAGTACTTCAGGCTTTCGTAGGTCTTGGAGTCGTAGCCCGTGGAGCCCGAGCTCATGTAGCTTTCGATCACGCCGGTGGCCAGGGCCTGCGACAGCTCGGCGGCCTGGATGGTCACGGGCTGGGCGCCGATCAGCTCAGCCACCTTGGCCGTGGCCGGGCTGTAGGCACGCCACTTGATGCCGCGCAGATCGGCCACCGAAGCGATTTCCTTCTTGGTGTAGATGCCTTGTGGGGGCCATGGCACGGTGTAGAGCAGCTTCATGCCCTGGGCATTGAGCAGCTTCTCCAGAACAGGCTTTTGCGCGTCATACAGGCGCTTGGAATCGGCGTACGACGAGGCCAGGAAGGGCACGCCGTCGGTGCCGTAGATGGGGTTTTCGTTCTCGAAGTTGGCCAGCAGGATCTCGCCGATCTGGGCCTGGCCGCCTTGCACGGCGCGCTTGATTTCGTTGGCCTTGAACAGCGAGGCATTCGCGTGCACGGTGAGCTTGAGCTTGCCGCCGGTGGCCTTGTCCACGTCCTGTGCGAAGTGGCTCAGGTTTTCGACGTGGAAGTTGTTGGCGGGGTAGGCCGTGGGCAGGTCCCACTTGGTCTGCGCCATGGTGGCGCCAGACGCCAGCACCAAACTGAGAGCCGTGAAAGAGAAATAGCGACGCTTCATGTGTGCTCCGGAAAAAAGTTTGACGTGAATGTAATCGGCCGGCAGGTCGCCTTCATGGGGGTTATTACTTAACGTCAATAAAACGTTGGTAAATTGTCATTGTGCTGCCTACAATCTGAGCATGCAACATCAATGCCAGCTGGGAGGATGACCATGACAGCCAAGCCCACCGCACCCCCCACGGGCGCCACCGAGCGCGCCCTCATTGTGTCCTCTGCGCACCTGGTTTCAGAACAGAGCGCCGAGATGAGCGAATTCGAATTCGGGCTGGTGGTGGCCGGCAATGCGTTCCACCGCTGGATCGTGCACTGCATGAGCGCAGCCGGCCTGCAGGACCTGACGCCGCTCGATGTCTTGGTGTTACACCACGTTACTCATCGGGCCCGCAACAAGCGCCTGGCCGACATCTGTTTCATCATGAATGTCGAAGACACCCACCTCATCAATTACTCGCTCAAGAAGCTGCAGAACCTGGGTGTGGTGATGGCCAGCAAGAACGGCAAGGAAGTGACTTATGCCTGCACCGAGGAGGGGCTGGCCCGGGTGGCCCGCTACCGCGAGATCCGCGAGTCGTGCCTGATTGGTGCCTTGCAGGCCGACGATGCACTGAATCGGGACATCGGCGACCTGGCCCGGCTGCTGCGCGTGCTGTCGGGCATGTATGACCAGGCGGCCCGGGCGGCGGCCTCGCTATGAACCCCATGGCAGCCCAGCGGCGACTTGGCCTGATCCTGCTGGACACGCGCTTCCCGCGCCTGCCGGGCGATCTGGGGCGGCCCGACAGCTACCCCTGGCCGGTGATCACCCAGGTGGTGCCAGGTGCCGTGCCGGCCCAGGTCGTGTGCTCGGCGCAGGCCCTGCAGGCCAGCGGGCTGGCCGACCGTTTTGTGGCTGCAGCGCGCAGCCTGGTGGCCGAAGGCGCCGATGCCATCACCACCAGTTGCGGCTTTCTGGTGCTGCTGCAGGCGCAGCTTCAGGCCTCGGTTCCCGTGCCGGTGCTGAGCTCCAGCCTGCTGGCCCTGCCGGCGCTGTTGCGCCGTCAGCCCCGTGTGGGCGTGCTGACCATCCGGGCCGATCGCCTGGGGCCCGAGCACCTGCTGGCGGCCGGCGTGCCCGAACCCCGCCTGCGCGATGTGTTGCTGCAGGATCTGCCTGAGGACGGGCATTTTGTGACCTCGATCCTGGGCAATGGTGTGGCGCTCGACGAAGCCCGTGCCCGCCTCGAAGTGGTGCAGGCCGCCCAGGCGCTGCAGGCCCGCGCCCCCGATCTGCGCCAGGTGGTGCTTGAATGCACCAACCTGCCCCCCTATGCCCAGGCCGTGGCCGATGCCACGGGCTGGCAATTGAGCACCTTGCTGCAATCCCGCCGCCTGCTGGGCGAACGGGCGCTGGCGCAAGCCCCCTTCATCAACCCCTTTGAAGCCGACTTCTGACCATGCAAGCCACTGTTTCGCCCACCCCCAATCGCTGGCAATTCTGGATCGACCGTGGAGGCACCTTCACCGACATCGTGGCGCGCAAGCCGCTGGCCGACGGAGGCTTCACCCTGGTCACGCACAAGCTGCTGTCCGAGAACCCTGAGCAGTACCGCGACGCGGCGGTGGCCGGCATCCGCCACCTGCTGGGCCTGAAGGCCGGCGAGCCGATCACGCCCGAGCAGGTCGAGTGCGTGAAGATGGGCACCACCGTGGCCACCAATGCCCTGCTGGAGCGCAAGGGCGAAGCCACGCTGCTGGTGACCACGCGTGGCTTTCGTGATGCCCTGCGCATCGCCTACCAGAACCGACCGCGCCTGTTCGATCGCCACATCGTGCTGCCCGAGCTGCTGTACACCGAGGTCATCGAAGCCGACGAGCGTGTGGGCGCCCAGGGCGAACTGGTGCAGCCGCTGGACGAGGCCCGGCTGCGGTCCGATCTGCAGGCTGCCTACGACCGGGGCCTGCGCAGCGTGGCGATTGTCTTCATGCACGGCTACCGCTACACCGCCCACGAAAAGGCCGCCCAGGCGCTGGCCAGCGCCATCGGCTTCACGCAGATCAGCAGCTCGCACGAAACCAGCCCGCTGATGAAGTTCGTGAGCCGGGGCGACACCACGGTGGTCGATGCCTACCTGTCGCCCATCCTGCGCCGCTATGTGGACCAGGTGGCCTCGGAGATGCCGGGCGTGCGCCTGTTCTTCATGCAATCGTCGGGCGGCCTGACCGATGCCCATGTGTTCCAGGGCAAGGACGCGATTCTGTCCGGCCCGGCCGGGGGCATCGTGGGCATGGCCCGCACCGCCGGCCTGGCAGGGCACGACGACGTGATCGGCTTTGACATGGGCGGCACCTCGACCGATGTGAGCCACTTCCGGGGCGGCCTGCAAGGCGAGTTCGAGCGCGAGTTCGAAACCCAGGTGGCCGGGGTGCGCATGCGCGCACCCATGATGAGCATCCACACCGTGGCCGCCGGCGGTGGCTCGATCCTGCAGTTTGATGGGGCCCGCTTCCGCGTGGGCCCTGAAAGCGCCGGGGCCAACCCGGGCCCGGCCAGCTACCGCCGCGGCGGCCCGCTGGCCGTGACCGATGCGAACGTGATGGTGGGCAAGGTGCAGCCGCGCTACTTCCCGTCGGTGTTCGGCCCGCAGGCCAATGAGCGGCTGGACGCCGAAGTGGTGCAGCAGCGCTTTGCCGAGCTGGCCCAACGCGCCGGCCGCACGGCCGAAGAAGTGGCCGAGGGCTTCATCCAGATCGCCGTGCAGCAGATGGCCAACGCGATCAAGAAGATCTCGGTGGCCCGGGGCTATGACGTGACCCGCTACACCCTGCAGTGCTTCGGCGGCGCCGGTGGGCAACACGCCTGCCTGGTGGCCGATGCCTTGGGCATGACGCGGGTGTTCGTGCACCCTCTGGCCGGCGTGCTGTCGGCCTACGGCATGGGCCTGGCCGACCAGAGCCTGATCCGCGAGCAGGCGGTGGAGTTGCGCCTGCAGGCCGAGGCCCTGCCTGACATCCAGGCCCGGCTGGACGCCCTGGCCCAGGGCGCCGAGGCCGAGCTGGGCCGCCAGCAGGTCGGCGCCGGTGGCATCACCACGCACCGCCGTGTTCATGTGCGCTACGAGGGCAGTGACTCGGCGCTGGTGGTGGCCTACCGGCCCGGTGAATCGGTCGAGCAGACCCTGGCCGCCATCCAGGCGGGCTTCGAGCAGGCCTACCGACAACGCTTTGCCTTCCTGATGGCCGGCAAGGGCCTGGTGGTCGAGGCCGTGTCGGTCGAGTCGGTGGTGGCGGGCGATGCGCCGGCCGAGCCGCAGCACGCGCTGAATCCGGTGCGCGAGGTGCCGCGCCGCGAAACGGTGCGCATGTACTCGGGGGCCCGCTGGCACGACGCCGCGCTGGTGGTGCGTGAAGACCTGCGCCCCGGCGACGTGATCCCGGGCCCGGCCATCATTGCCGAGAAGAACGCCACCACCATCGTCGAGCCGGGCTGGGAGGCCACGCTGACGGCGCTGGACCACCTGGTGCTGGAGCGCCGCGAAGCCCGCGCCATCACCTACGCGGCAGGCACCACGGCCGACCCGGTACTGCTGGAGGTGTTCAACAACCTGTTCATGAACATCGCCGAGCAGATGGGCCTGCAACTGCAGAACACCGCCTACTCGGTGAACATCAAGGAGCGGCTGGATTTCAGCTGCGCCTTGTTCGACGCCGCGGGCAACCTGATCGCCAATGCCCCGCACATGCCGGTGCACCTGGGCTCGATGGGCGAAAGCATCAAGACCGTCATCCGCGAGAACGCCGGCCGCATGCAGCCCGGTGATGTGTACGCCCTGAACGACCCCTACCATGGCGGCACCCACCTGCCCGACGTGACCGTGATCACCCCGGTCTACCTGGGCCAGGCGGCCGACGAGCAGCCGCTGTTCTACGTGGGCTCGCGCGGGCACCACGCCGACATCGGGGGCATCACGCCCGGCTCGATGCCCCCGTTCTCGACCCGCATCGAAGAAGAGGGCGTGCAGATCAACAACTTCAAGCTGGTCGATCGCGGCACCCTGCGCGAGGCCGAGATGGTGGCCCTGCTGCAGAGCGGCGAATACCCGAGCCGCAACCCCGCCCAGAACCTGGCCGATTTGAAAGCGCAGATTGCCGCCAACGAGAAGGGCGTGCAGGAGCTGCGCAAGATGGTGGCCCAGTTCGGCCTGGACGTGGTGCAGGCCTATATGGGCCATGTGCAGGACAACGCCGAAGAGTCGGTGCGCCGTGCCATCACCCGCCTCAAGGACGGCCGCTTCACCCTGCCGCTGGACAACGGCGCCCAGATCGCGGTCAGCATCCGCGTGAATGGGGCCGAGCGCAGCGCCGAGATCGACTTCACCGGCACCAGCCCTCAGCAGATCAACAACTTCAACGCCCCCACGGCGGTCTGCATGGCGGCGGTGCTGTACGTGTTCCGCACCCTGGTGGATGACGACATCCCGCTCAACGCCGGCTGCCTGAAGCCCTTGAAGGTGATCATCCCCGAGGGCTCGATGCTCAGCCCGCGCCCACCCGCCTCGGTGGTGGCCGGCAATGTGGAAACCTCCACCTGCATCACCAACGCCCTGATCGGCGCCCTGAGCCTGATGGGGGCCAGCCAGTGCACGGTGAACAACTTCACCTTCGGCAATGCGCGCTACCAGTACTACGAAACCATCAGCGGCGGCAGCGGCGCTGGCGCGGTGTTTGATGCGCAAGGTCAGGTCACGGGCGGCTTCGATGGCACCAGCGTGGTCCAGACCCACATGACCAACTCGCGCATGACCGACCCCGAGGTACTGGAGTTCCGCTACCCCGTGCGCCTGGAGAGCTACGAGATCCGTCAGGGCTCGGGCGGTGCCGGGCGCTGGCAGGGTGGCAATGGTGGCGTACGCCGCCTGCGCTTCCTGGAAGACATGACGGCCAGCATCCTGTCCAACGGCCGCATGCGCGGTGCTTTCGGCATGGCCGGTGGCGAGGCCGGCGCCGTGGGCGTGAACCGTGTGCTGCGCAGCGACGGCCGTGTCGAGACGCTGGAGCACATTGGCCAGGCCGAGATGAAGGCGGGCGATGTGTTCGAGATCCAGACCCCCGGCGGTGGCGGCTACGGCCCGGCCGACGCAGCCCGCTGAAGAGGCCCGCCACCATGCCCGGCACGGTCTTGCTCACGGGATTCGAGCCCTTTGGTGGGGACCCGATCAACCCCTCCTGGGAGGTGGCACGCCAGCTGGACGGCTGCGTGCTGGCCGGCGGGCAGCGCGTGCAGGCACTGCAACTGCCTTGTGTGTTCAGCACGGCCTGGCCGATGCTGCGCCAGGCCATCGAGGCCGGCCCCGCGCCCGCGCTGGTCATGGCGCTGGGCCTGGCGGCCTCGCGCACCGAGCTGTGTGTGGAGCGGGTGGCCCTGAACTGGGTGGATGCGCGCATCCCCGACAACGCGGGTGAGCAGCCGCTGGATCAGCCCATCCTGCCCGAGTCCCCGCTGGCCTGGCGCAGTCGCCTGCCGGTGAAGGCCATGGTCCAGGCCATGCAGGCCGTGGGCGCGCCGGCGGCCGTGTCTTACACCGCGGGCACCTTTGTGTGCAACCAGTTGCTGTTTCTGTTGAGTGACTACCTGGAGCAGCACCCCGGCCTGCGCGGGGGCTTCATGCATGTGCCGCCGTTCGCCGATGAGGCCGGGGCGCGGGGTGTGCCCATCGGCCTGCAAACCAGGGCTGTGCGGGCGGCGCTGGAGGCCGCGCTGGCCCGGCAGCACGATGCCGCCCTGGTCGGTGGCCCCCTCGACTGATCGACCCAGTGTTCATGTGGCGCAGCCTGGGGCTTTGCAGCCTCGGGCGCTGAGCAGAATCAGGGCTTGTCGCTTTCTGGCTGGGGTGTGCCGGGGTAGGCTTGCCCCTGCACCGTCAGGCCCTGGTGTGAGAGCTGCCGAGCGCGGCGCGGGCCGATGCCGGGCACGCGGCGGATCAGGTCCGGCCAATCGGCGAAGGGGCTTTGCTGGCGCTGGCTCAGGATCTTTTGCGACAGGGCCGGCCCCACATGCAGCAGGCTGTCGAGCTGGGCCTCGGTGGCCTGGTTGATCTCCAACTCGGCATGGGCCAATGTGCCCAGAGACAAGCTCAGGGCGCAGGTGCTGAGCAAGTTGCGGATGGCAGGCCGGAAGGTGGCCGACGACAGAGGGGGCATGGGGCGCTCCAGGGTTGGCAGAGCCTTTGATTAAAGGCTGGCTGGTCGCCTGGAAGGCACCCCCGTCGCCACCTCAATGGTGATCAATTGAAAAACCCGTTCAAGAGTCTTTCAGGCCTGACCCCGGGGGTGCCTCAAAGCTCTTCGACGCGCTGGGCCGGGTAGCTGTCCCAGGACTGGCAGCCCGGGCATTGCCAGAAGTACTGTTTGGCTTCGAAGCCGCAGGCCGCGCAGCGGTAGCGGATCAGCGGCTTGGCGGCGTGGTCCAGAGCGCGTTGCACCTGCGGGTGGAACTGCTCATGGCTGAGCTGCTCACCGGCCAGCCAGCGCGCAGCGGCCACCAGCGAGGGCTCTTTGTCGAGGTGGCGCACATAGCGCTCGCGGGCCACCTCGGTGGGCACGCCCTGGGCCTGGCTCAGGGTGACCAGGGCTTCGAGCAGGTCCAGCGAGGGGTGTTCCTGGTAGCTGGCGTCGAGCTGGGCCAGGGTTTCCGGGCCGCGTTGGGCCGCCTGGGCGCAGTCGGCCCACAGCGGTGCGGCCAGCGAGAGGTGGCTGGGGGCCACCCGGGCCATGTGCTGCAAGGTGTCGCAGGCGAGGCTGTGCTGCCCCTGCAGGGCCAGCAGGCGGGCGGTTTCGATGTAGGCGCGCGGGGCCTCGGGGGCGATGGTGCGGGCTTCTGCCAGGCGGTCCAGCGCGCCCGGCACGTTCTGTTGCGCCACCAGGCTGAGCGCCTGCTCGCTCAGGTAGTGGGCCTGGCGGGCATTGAAGCGGCCCTGGCCGGCCTGGTCCATGCGCTCGGCAATGGCGGCGGCCTGCGGCCAGTCGCGCGAGCGTTCGTAGATGGCCAGCAGGGCCAGTCGGGCCTGGCTTTCGAAGGGGCTGCCTTCGAGCTTGTGCAGCGCGGCTTCTGCCCGGTCCAGCAGGCCGGCCTTCAGGAAGTCGAGGGCCAGCGCGTGCTGGGCGCGCTCGCGGTCTGTGCGGCTGAGGTCGGCGCGGCTCAGCAGGTGCTCGTGCACGCGCACGGCGCGTTCGTACTCGCCACGCCGCCGAAACAGGTTGCCCAGGGCAAAGTGCAGCTCCGAGGTGTCCGGGTCGTTCTGGACGGCTTCGATGAAGGCGTCGATGGCCTGGTCTTGCTGCTCGTTGAGCAGAAAGTTCAGGCCCTTGAAATAGGCCTTGGGTGCCTGGCGGTTTTCCAGGCGCAATTGGCGGATGTCGAAGCGTGAGGCGCCCCATCCCAGCACAAAGGCCAGCGGCAGGCCCAGCAAGAGCCAGCTGAGATCAAATTCCATGAGGGGGTTCGTGCTCGTCTACGGAGGGTGGCGGGGCCACCGGGGCTTGAGGAGGGGCGGCCTGGGCTGCCGGCTGTTGGGCCGCCTGGTCCTGGTGCTTGCGTGCGGCGCTGCGGTGCTTCCACCAGCGCGGCACCATGCCCAGAACGCCCGCCACCACGCCCAGCGTGAAAGCGGCCAGCACCACCAACACCAGCGGCGCCCGCCATTGGGTGCCGAAGAAGAAGTGGACGGTTGCGTCTTGCTGGTTGTTCAGCGCAAAGGCAAACAGGGTAAAAAAAATGGCTGCCTTGAGCAGCCACATGAGGTATTTCATTCATCTCCTCAGTGACGGGGAGATTCTAACGAGGGATGACCGGCATGCCGGCCTTGGCCGCATCGCCAGGGCAGCACTTGGTGTCACTTGGGCTCTTGGCCCAGTTCCTCGGTGCGCTTGTCCACCGCCTCGCGCAGGGCCTTGCCCGGCTTGAAATGGGGTACGCGCTTGCTCGGAATCGCCACACTCTCGCCGCTGCGCGGGTTACGACCCATGCGGGGCGGGCGGTGGTTGATCGAGAAGCTGCCGAAGCCACGGATCTCGATCCGGTGGCCACGCACCAGTGCATCGCCCAAGGCGTCAAGAATGGTCTTGACGGCGTGTTCGGCATCCCGGTGTGTCAATTGGCTGAACCGGTTGGCCAGCTCTTCAACAAGGTCGGATCGGGTCATGGGTTCAGTCTGGAAAAGAAAAAGGGCCGGTTTTGCAGCATGTGCAAAACCGGCCCCGGGGCCGGCTGATCCGTCAGGATCAGTTGTTGCCGCCGTCCAGCTTGGCGCGCAGCAGAGCGCCCAGGCTGGTGGTGCCGGCGCTTTCGCGGGCCGATTGCTGGCTGAGCGATGCCATGGCTTCTTGCTGGTCAGCAGCGTCCTTGGCCTTGATCGACAGCTGGATGTTGCGGGTCTTGCGATCCACGTTCACCACCACGGCAGTCACTTCGTCGCCTTCCTTCAGCACGTTGCGAGCGTCTTCCACGCGGTCACGCGAGATTTCGCTGACGCGCAGGTAGCCGATGATGTCTTCGCCCAGATCGATTTCAGCGCCACGAGCGTCCACCGTCTTGACCTTGCCGGTCACGGTCTGGCCCTTGTCGTTCACGGTCACGAAAGTGGTGAACGGGTCGGAGTCGAGCTGCTTGATGCCCAGCGAGATGCGTTCGCGGTCCACGTCCACGGCCAACACGATGGCTTCGACTTCTTGGCCCTTCTTGTAGTTGCGGACAGCGGCTTCGCCAGCTTCGTTCCACGACAGGTCGGACAGGTGAACCAGACCGTCGATGCCGGCAGCCAGACCCACGAACACGCCGAAGTCGGTGATCGACTTGATCGGGCCCTTGACGCGGTCGCCGCGCTTGGTGTTTTGCGCGAACTCTTGCCACGGGTTGGCCTTGCACTGCTTCATGCCCAGGCTGATGCGGCGCTTGTCTTCGTCGATTTCCAGAACCATGACTTCGACTTCGTCGCCCAGCGTGACCAGCTTGCTGGGGGCGATGTTCTTGTTGGTCCAGTCCATTTCGGAGACGTGCACCAGGCCTTCGATGCCGGGTTCGAGTTCAACAAACGCGCCGTAGTCGGCGATGTTGGTGATCTTGCCGAACAGGCGAGTGCCTTGCGGGTAGCGACGGTTGACGCCCATCCAAGGATCGTCGCCCATTTGCTTGAGGCCCAGGGACACGCGGTTCTTTTCGGTGTCGAACTTGAGGATCTTGGCGGTGATTTCCTGACCAGCTTGCACCACTTCGCTCGGGTGGCGGACACGGCGCCATGCCATGTCGGTGATGTGCAGCAGGCCGTCGATGCCGCCGAGGTCAACGAACGCACCGTATTCGGTGATGTTCTTGACCACGCCGTTGACGATGGAGCCTTCCTTCAGGGTTTCCATCAGCTTGGCGCGCTCTTCGCCCATCGAGGCTTCGACCACGGCACGGCGCGACAGCACGACGTTGTTGCGCTTGCGATCCAGCTTGATGACCTTGAATTCCAGGGTCTTGTTTTCGAAGGGCGACAGGTCCTTGATCGGACGGGTGTCGATCAGCGAACCCGGCAGGAAGGCGCGGATGCCGTTGACCAGGACGGTCAGACCGCCCTTGACCTTGCCGCTGGTGGTGCCGGTGACGAATTCGCCGGATTCCAGGGCCTTTTCCAGGGCCAGCCACGAGGCCAGACGCTTGGCCTTGTCGCGCGACAGGATGGTGTCGCCGTAGCCGTTTTCGATGGCGTCGATGGCCACCGACACGAAGTCACCCACTTGGACTTCGACTTCGCCCTTGTCGTTCTTGAACTCTTCCAGAGGCACATAGGCTTCCGACTTGAGGCCAGCGTTCACGACCACGAAGCTGTGCTCGATGCGCACGACTTCGGCGGTGATGACTTCGCCTGCACGCATTTCAGAGCGTTGCAGAGATTCTTCAAAAAGGGCGGCAAAAGATTCAGACATGAAGTTTCCTAGTCCGCAAGCAGGAAATGCGAAGGCACCATTGCCATCGCTCGGGGCTGATTGCGGCGGTTTTTTTGCGGGCTGACCCGCGGGTTACGTTGATGAACCCCACCGCCTGTGCGCTGACGCGCGAAGGGGGCTGTGGGGGCCTTCACCGGCCGTGCTATGACAATGAAAATGACAATCGCACGGCTCGGTTTTGCTCAGGTGGCGGCTGTGGGGCCGATGGCCTGGCGTTGCAGCCAGCCTTTCAACACCTGAGACACCGATTCTTCGATGGTCAACTCGGAGTTGTCGAGCAACTGCGCATCAGGCGCGGGCTTCAAGGGCGCAACGGCCCGGTTTTGATCCCGGGCGTCACGGGCTTCGAGGTCCGCGCGCAACTCGCTGAGGTTAGCAGAGATCCCTTTTGAAATCAATTGCTTGTAGCGGCGCTCGGCGCGGCAGGCCGCGCTGGCCGTCATGTAGAGCTTGTAAGGGGCGTCGGGAAAGATCACCGTGCCCATGTCGCGCCCGTCGGCCACCAGGCCGGGCAGGGCGCGAAAGCTGTGTTGCAGATCCACCAGGGCCAGGCGCACCGCGGGCAGGGCCGACACCTTGGAGGCGTTCATGCCGGCCTCTTCGGTGCGGATGGCTTCGGTCACATCGTCGCTACCCAGCCACACCTTGCCGTCTTCAAAACGCACCGGCAGGGTGCGGGCCAGGTCGGCGATCGCGGTTTCGTGTTCGGTGCTGATGGCCAGCCCGGCGCGCAGCGCGGCCAGCGCGGTGATGCGGTACATGGCCCCCGAATCCAGAAAATGGTAGCCCAGGCGGGCGGCCACGGCCGCGGCCACGGTGCCCTTGCCCGAGGCCGTGGGGCCGTCGATGCAGATCACCGGGATGCGTTGGGTCGGGGTGCTGACCAGGCCGAACAAGGCCTCGAAGTAGTCCGGGAAGGTCTTGGCCACGCACTTGGGGTCTTCGATGCGCACGCTCACGCCATCGGGGTTGAAGGCCGCCAGCGAGAAGCACATGGCCACGCGGTGATCGTCGTAGGTGTGGATGCTGGCGCTGCGCCATTGGCCAGCAGGCAGCGGGTGCACGCGCAGCCAGTCGGGGCCTTCTTCGACCGTGGCACCCAGCTTGCCCAGTTCGGCGGCCATGGCGGCGATGCGGTCGGTTTCCTTGACGCGCCAGCTGGCGATGTTGCGCAAGGTGGTGGGGCCGTCGGCGTACAAGGCCATCACGGCCAGCGTCATGGCGGCGTCCGGGATGTGGTTGCAGTCGAGGTCGATGCCCTTGAGCGGCCAGTGTTGGCGCGAAATCTCCAGCCAGTTGGCCCCGCCCTCCACCTGCGCGCCCATCAGGCGTGCGGCTTCGACAAAGCGGATGTCGCCCTGGATCGAGTCCAGGCCCACGCCCTGGATGCGCACCTTGCCACCCGGTTGGTGGGGTTGGGCCAGGGCGCCCAGCGCCACGAAGTAGCTGGCCGACGAGGCATCGGCCTCGACGTGGATGTCGCCGGGCGACTGGTAGCGGCTGCCTGCCGGAATGGTGAAGCGGGCCCAGCCCTCGCGCCGCACCTGGATGCCGAAGCGCTGCAGCAGGTTGAGCGTGATCTCGATGTAGGGCTTGCTGATCAGCTCGCCCACCACCTCGATCACGATGTCTTGCGTGGCCGCCAGCGGCAAGGCCATCAGCAAGGCCGTGAGGAACTGGCTGGACACATCGCCCCGCACCGGGATGGGCTGGTCGAGCTGGAGCTTGGGCGGGTGGATGTGCAGCGGCGGGTAGCCCTCGTTGCCGGTGTAATCGATCTGGCAGCCGAGTTGGCGCAGGGCGTCCACCAGGTCGCCGATGGGGCGCTCGTGCATGCGCTTCACGCCGCTGAGCTCGAAATCACCCCCCAGCAGGGCCAGGGCGGCGGTGAGCGGGCGCATGGCGGTGCCGGCATTGCCCATGAAGAGCTTGGCCTGGCGCTGCCCCAGTTGGCCGCCCAGGCCATCGATCTCGAGCACGCTGCCTTGCTGGCGCAGGCCGCAGCCCAGGGTGCGCAGGGCGTCCAGCATCACGCGGGTGTCGTCCGAATCCAGCAGGTCGTGGATGCGGGTGGTGCCCGCGCTCAGGGCCGCCAGCAGCAGCACGCGGTTGGAGATGCTTTTTGAGCCGGGCAGGGTGACGGCGCCACCGGCACTGGCGAGCGGGGGCAGGTCGAGGAATTCGGTGCTGAACATTATTTGGCGGTGCGGGGGGCTGCCAGGCGCCATTGGGCGCGAACCTGGCTGGCCCGGTCGATGAGGGATTCCAGGGCGGGGCCCTGGTCGGCTTCGAGTTGGGCTTCAAACTCGGCCAGCGCAGCCTTGAAGTGGCGCGTCTGGGTCAGCAGCTCTTGCCGGTTGGAGCGCAGGATGTCGCGCCACACCTTGGGGTCGCTGGCCGCGATGCGGGTGAAATCGCGGAACCCGGGGCCACCCAGGGCCATGTAGTCGTCGCCTGCCGGCTGGCTGGCAATGCCGTTGATGAAGGCAAACGCCAGCAGGTGGGGCAGGTGGCTGACAGCCGCAAAGGCGGCGTCGTGCTGCTCGGGCGACATGTGGATCACCTGCGACCCAATGGCCGTCCACACCGTGGCGGCCTTTTGCAGGTGCGCGGTCAGCGTCTTTTCGAGCGGCGTCAGGATGACCTGGCGGCCCTTGTACAGGTCGGCATCGGCGTGTTCGATGCCCGACACCTCTTTGCCCGCGATCGGGTGGGCCGGCACAAACGAGCCGATCTGGTCGCGCAGCGCGGTGCGGGCGGCTTGCACCACATCGGTCTTGGTCGAGCCCACGTCCATGATCAGCATGTCGGGCGTGACCAGGTGCTTGATCGCCTTGAGCGTGGCCTCGGTGGCCGACACCGGCACCGCCACGATCACGATGTCGGCCCCGGCCACGGCCAGCAGTGCCGAGGGGGCCGCCAGGTCGATCACGCCCATCTGGCGCGCTTTTTCGGTGGTGGAGGGCGACTTGCTGTAGCCCACCACCCGCTTGACCAGGCCTGCCCGCTTGAGCGCCAGCGCAAACGAGCCGCCCATCAGGCCGCAGCCGATCAGGCCTAGTTGCTCAAACATGGCGGGCTCCGGTGAGGGGTGTGTGCATCGTGTGCAGCCGCATCAGGCGGCCCCGACCGGGTAGGAGCCCAGCACCTTGTAGAAGGCGCACAGGCTGCTCAGCTCTTCGAGGGCCTTGGCCACATTGGGCTGCGAGGGGTGGCCGTCGAGGTCGATGTAGAAGTAGTACTCCCAGTGACCGGTGCGCGCCGGGCGCGACTCGAAGCGCGTCATCGACACGCCATGGGTCTTCAGCGGTACCAGCAGGTCGTGCACCGCGCCGGGCCGGTTGGGCACTGACACCACCAGGCTGGTGCAGTCGTGGCCCGAGGCCGGCGGCGTGGCCTGCGTCTGCGGCAGGGCGATCACGGCAAAGCGGGTGCGGTTGTAGGCCTCGTCCTGGATGGCATGGGCCACGATGTGCAGGCCGAACAGGGTGGCGGCACGCTCGCTGGCCAGGCCGGCCCAGGCCGGGTTGGTGGCCGCCAGGCGAGCGCCTTCGGCGTTGCTGGACACCGGGCGGCGCTCGGCATGGGGCAGGTGCTTGGACAGCCAGGCCTGGCACTGCGCCAGCGCCTGCGGGTGGGCCAGCACCGCCTCGATGCCGTCCAGCGAGGCGCTCTGGCGCAGCAGGTTGTGCCGCACCAGCAGGCTCACTTCACCGATCACATGGGTGGGCGTGTGCAGGAACAGGTCGAGCGAGCGGGTGACCACACCTTCGACCGAGTTCTCGACCCCCACCACGCCGTACTGGGCGCTGCCCGCGGCGGTGGCGTGGAACACCTCGTCAAAGTTGGCGCAGTACATCAGGTCGGCGGCACCGCCAAAGAACTCGATGGCCGCCTGCTCGCAGAAGGTGCCGGCGGGCCCCAGCACGGCCACGCGCTGCGGCGACTCCAGGGCCAGGCAGGCCGACATGATTTCGCGCCAGATGGCGGCCACATGTTCGTCCTTGAGCGGGCCGGGGTTGGCGGTCTTGATCTTTTCGATCACCTGGGCCACACGGTCGGGGCGGAAGAAGGGCGTGCCTTCGCGCTTCTTGACCTCGCCCACCTGCTCGGCCACATGGGCGCGCTGGTTGAGCAGGCTGAGCAGTTGCTGGTCGAGCGAGTCGATCTGGACGCGCAGATCGCCCAGGGTGGGCAAGGGGGCGTTGGAGGGCTGGGTCATGTCTGCGTCTCTGGGTTCTGCGCCTTGGGGCGATGTCTCTGGGCGATGGCTCTGATCGGGTTGCGCTCAGGCCTTGGTTTTTTCGAATTCGCGCAGGTAGTCCACCAGCGCCTGCACGCCCGCCAGCGGCATGGCGTTGTAAATACTGGCCCGCATGCCGCCCACCGACTTGTGGCCCTTGAGCTGCAGCAGCCCGCGTGCCTTGGCGCCGGCCAGGAAGGCGTCGTTCAGCGACTCGTCGCGCAGCCGGAAAGGCACGTTCATGCGCGAGCGGCCTTCGCGGGCCACCGGGTTGGTGTACAGCTGCGACTGGTCGATGAAGCCGTACAGCAGATCGGCCTTGGCCTTGTTGCGCGCCTCCATGGCGGCCACGCCGCTCAGGCCGGCTTCGGTCTGGCGCTTGAGCCACTGGAAGGTCAGGCCGGCGATGTAGATGCCGTAGGTGGGCGGCGTGTTGTACATCGAGTGGTTGTCGGCCACCAGCTTGTAGTCAAACGCGCTGGGGCAGGCCTTGAGTGCATGGCCCAGCAGGTCTTCGCGCACCACCACCAGGGTCAGGCCGGCGGGGCCGATGTTCTTCTGTGCGCCGCCAAAGGCCATGCCCACGCGGCTCCAGTCGACCGGGCGCGAGGCCACGTGCGACGAGAAATCGATCACCAGCGGGGCGTCGCAGCCCAGGGCCTTCAGGTCGGGCAGCTCTTGAAACTCCACGCCGTGGATGGTCTCGTTGCTGCACAGGTGCACATAGCGGGGCGCCTTGCTGAGCTGCCAGGTGGCCGGGGCCGGCAGGCTGGTGTGGCCGTCGGCCTTGTTGCTGGCGGCAATGTGCACCTCGCAGTACTTGCCCGCTTCCTTCTGGCTTTTGTCACTCCAGGAGCCCGTCACCACAAAATCGGCCGATTCGCCGCGCGACAGGTTCAGCGGCACGATGGCGTTCTCGGCCAGGCCACCGCCCTGCATGAACAGGATCTTGAAGTTCGCCGGCACGGCCAGCAGCTCGCGCAGATCGGCTTCGGCCTGCTCGTAGATGCTGATGAACTCTTTGCCGCGGTGGCTCATCTCCATGACGCTCATGCCGCTGCCGTGCCAGTCGAGCATTTCGGCGGCAGCTTGCTGCAGCACTTCTTCGGGGATCGCGGCCGGGCCGGCCGAGAAGTTGTAGGGACGCGTCATGAACAGAACCTGTAACAAAAAGACCCGGGGCCCAGCGGGCCCCGGCGGGTGGGCATCAAGAGGCAGCCGGGTGTCAGGCCTCGCCGGTGGGCTCGGTGCCGGGGTTGCCCTCAGCGCTGTCAGCACTGTCGGCACTGTCTGCGCCATCGGCTGCCGCCACGTTGGCATCGTTTTCAACAATGCGCTGCAGGCCGGACAGGCGTGAGCCTTCGTCCAGCGCGATCAGGGTCACGCCTTGGGTGGCACGGCCCAGCTCGCGGATCTCACCCACGCGGGTGCGCACCAGCACGCCCTTGTCGGTGATCAGCATGATCTCGTCGTCGGCATGCACCAGCGTGGCGGCCACCACCTTGCCGTTGCGTTCGCTTTGCTGGATGGCAATCATGCCCTTGGTGCCGCGGCCGTGGCGGGTGTACTCGGTGATCGAGGTGCGCTTGCCGTAGCCGTTTTCGGTGGCGGTGAGCACGCTTTGCTGCTCGTCTTCGGCCACCAGCATGGCGATCACGCGCTGGTGCTCTTCGAGCATCATGCCGCGCACGCCACGGGTCTGGCGGCCGGTGTCGCGCACATCGTTCTCGTCAAAGCGCACCGCCTTGCCGCCGTCGCTGAACAGCATCACGTCATGCTTGCCGTCGGTGAGGGCTGCGCCAATCAAAAAGTCGCCATCGTCCAGGTTGATGGCAATGATGCCGCCCTTGCGCGGGTTGCTGAAGTCAACCAGCGGGGTCTTCTTCACCGTGCCCATGCTGGTGGCCATGAAGATGAAGTGATCGGCCGGGAAGCTGCGGTTTTCACCCGTCAGCGGCAGCACCACGTTGATCTTCTCGCCTTCGGCCAGCGGGAACATGTTGACGATGGGGCGGCCACGCGAGCCACGCGAGCCGGCCGGAACCTCCCACACCTTGAGCCAGTACATGCGGCCGCGGTTGGAGAAGCACAGGATGTAGTCGTGCGTGTTGGCAATGAAGAGCTGGTCGATCCAGTCGTCTTCCTTGGTGGCGGTGGCCTGCTTGCCGCGCCCGCCCCGCTTTTGCGAGCGGTATTCAGACAGGGGCTGGCTCTTGATGTAGCCGCTGTGGCTCAGCGTGACCACCATGTCGGTGGGCGTGATCAGGTCTTCGGTACTCAGGTCTTGCGCGCTGTGCTCGATCTCGCTGCGGCGGGCGCCCAGCTTGGTCTGGCCGAACTCGGTCTTCACCACGCTCAGTTCGTCGCCGATGATGGTCGACACACGCTCGGGCTTGGACAGGATGTCGAGGAAGTCGTCGATCTCGGCCATCACCTCTTTGTACTCGGCCACGATCTTGTCCTGCTCCAGGCCGGTCAGGCGTTGCAGACGCATCTGCAGAATCTCTTGGGCCTGGGTTTCAGAGAGGCGGTACAGGCCGTCGGCCTGCATGCCGAACTCCAGCTCCAGCCCGTCGGGGCGGTAGTCGTCGGCATTGACCACGCCGCCATCGGCGCGGGTGCGGGTGAGCATCTCGCGCACCAGCTTGCTGTCCCAGCTCTTGAGCATCAGCTCAGCCTTGGCCACCGGTGGGGTGGGGGCGTTGCGGATGATGGCAATGAAATCGTCGATGTTGGCCAGCGCCACGGCCAGGCCTTCGAGCACGTGGCCGCGCTCGCGGGCCTTGCGCAGGTTGAAGATGGTGCGCCGTGTCACCACCTCGCGGCGGTGCTGCAGGAAGACCTCGATCAGGTCCTTCAGGTTGCAGAGCTTGGGCTGGCCGTCGATCAGGGCCACCATGTTCATGCCGAAGGTGTCTTGCAGCTGGGTCTGCTTGTACAGGTTGTTCAGCACCACCTCGGGCACTTCGCCGCGCTTGAGCTCGATCACCAGGCGCATGCCCGACTTGTCAGACTCGTCCTGGATGTGGCTGATGCCTTCGATCTTCTTCTCGTGAACCAGCTCGGCCATGCGCTCTTGCAGGGTCTTCTTGTTCACCTGGTAGGGCAGCTCGTCCACGATGATGGCCTGACGCTGGCCACGGTCGATGTCCTCAAAGTGGCAGCGCGCGCGCATCACCACCTTGCCGCGCCCGGTGCGGTAGCCGTCCTTGACGCCATTGATGCCGTAAATGATGCCGGCAGTGGGGAAGTCAGGCGCCGGGATGATCTCCATCAGGTCATCCACCGTGGCGTCGGGGTGGCGCAGCATGTGCAGGCAGGCATCCACCACCTCATTGAGGTTGTGCGGCGGGATGTTGGTGGCCATGCCCACCGCAATACCGGCCGAACCGTTCACCAGCAGATTGGGCAAACGGCTGGGCAACACCAGGGGTTCTTTTTCGCTGCCGTCGTAATTGGGCCCGAAATCAACCGTTTCCTTGTCGATATCGGCCAGCATTTCGTGGGCGATCTTGGCCAGGCGGATTTCGGTGTACCGCATGGCTGCCGCGTTATCGCCGTCCACCGATCCAAAATTACCTTGACCATCCACCAACATATGGCGCAAGGAAAAATCCTGGGCCATGCGCACAATGGTGTCGTACACCGCGCTGTCACCGTGCGGGTGGTATTTACCGATCACGTCACCCACGATACGCGCCGACTTCTTATAGGGGCGGTTCCAGTCGTTGTTCAACTCGTGCATGGCGTACAGCACGCGCCGGTGAACTGGCTTCAAGCCGTCTCGGGCATCGGGCAGCGCACGCCCCACGATCACGCTCATCGCGTAATCGAGGTAGCTGCGCCGCATTTCCTCTTCGAGACTGATGGGCAGAGTTTCTTTGGCGAACTGGGTCATGAGAGGTGGTGTTTGCGGCAGGAAAGGCTCATTTTACGGGCAACGCCCTGTCGCGAACTAGCAACAAACCGTGCATATTGCGCGCTTGTCCTGCATGGAGCTTGAGCCGGACCCCAAGGCGCGGCGAACGGGTGTGGCACAATTTAAGCAACGTTTTTGGTGGTGGTCACTGGAAGCGTACGTATTTGCCGCGCGGCTGCGGCTTTTTCCCCAAGAGGAGAACCATGAAGAAACTGAACAAAGTGGCGATGTTGTTTGCCTCCGCTGCCCTTGCAACCGCTGCTGGCGCTCAAACCGTCGACAACTGGAAGAACGGCACCGGCGAACTCGTCTGGAAGAACGGCACCAACGAACTGTGCTGGCGTGATGCCAACTGGACCCCGGCTACCGCCGTGGCCGGTTGCGATGGCGCTATCGCTCCGAAGGCTGCTCCGGCTCCGGCTCCTGCCGCTGCCCCGGCTGCTGCTCCGGCTGCTCCGGCTGCTGCTGCTCCCGCTGCCGCTCCGGCTGCTGTGGCTGCAACCAAGGTGACCTACGCTGCTGACGCCTTCTTCGACTTCGACAAGTCGGTTCTGAAGCCCGAAGGCAAGGCCAAGCTGGACGATCTGGTCGGCAAGGTCAAGGACATCAACCTGGAAGTCATCATCGCCGTCGGTCACACCGACTCGGTGGGCTCGGTGGCCTACAACCAGAAGCTGTCGGTTCGCCGCGCTGAAGCCGTGAAGGCTTACCTGGTGTCCAAGGGCATCGAAAAGAACCGCGTGTACACCGAAGGCAAGGGCAAGAGCCAGCCTGTGGCTGACAACAAGACCGCCGAAGGCCGTGCGAAGAACCGTCGCGTGGAAATCGAAGTGGTTGGCACCCGCGCCGCCAAGTAATCCCTCTCGGGTTACAACAAAAAGCCCCGGCAACGGGGCTTTTTTTATGTCTGCTTGAATCACAATTGCCCCATGACTGAAGCACAGACCTCCGCGCCCACCCTCAACGCCGACCCGGCCGAACTGGCCAAGTTTTCAGATCTGGCCCACCGCTGGTGGGACCCCGAAAGCGAGTTCCGCCCCCTGCACCAGCTCAACCCGCTGCGCCTGGACTGGATCAACGCCCAGGCCCCGCTGGCCGGGCGCAAGGTGCTCGACATCGGCTGCGGCGGCGGCATTCTGTCGGATTCGATGGCCCGCAAAGGGGCCGACGTGCTGGGCATCGACCTGGCCTCGAAGGCGCTGCGCGTGGCCCAACTGCATGCCCTGGAGGCCGGCACCACCGGCGTGCAATACCGAGAAATCAGCGCCGAAGCCCTGGCCCTGGAGCAACCCGGCCAGTTCGACGTCGTCACCTGCATGGAAATGCTCGAGCACGTGCCCGATCCGGCCTCGGTCGTGCAAGCCTGCGCCACCCTGGTCAAGCCCGGTGGCCATGTGTTCTTTTCGAGCATCAATCGCAATGCCAAGGCCTTTTTGCTGGCCATCGTGGGCGCCGAATACGTGCTGAACCTGCTGCCCCGCGGCACCCACGAATACGCCAAATTGGTGCGCCCCAGCGAACTGGCCGCCTACTCGCGCGCCGCCGGCCTCGATTGGCAGCAAACCCGCGGCCTGGGCTACAACCCGCTCACCCGCCGCTACTGGCTGCACGACGACACCAGCGTGAACTACATGGTCTCGACCCGCCGCTCCACCGCCGCCTGAAGAAGAAGGCCCCCTGCATGTTCGACCCCACCCTCCAAGCCGTTCTGTTTGATCTGGACGGCACCCTGATCGACAGCGCCCCCGACCTGGGCGCCGCCGCCGACCAGATGCGCCTGGCCCGTGGCCTGCCCTCGCTGCCCTACGAGCGCTACCGCCCCATGGCCGGCGCCGGGGCCCGCGGCATGCTGGGCGAGGCCTTTGGCGTGACCCCCGACCACCCCGACTTTGCCGCCCTGCGCGAAGAGTTCTTTCAAAACTACGAGAGCCGCCTGACCCAGGCCACCACCATCTTTGACGGTGTGCCCGAGCTGCTGGCCCAACTGGTGGGGCGCCAACTGCTTTGGGGTGTGGTCACCAACAAATCGGCCCGCTTCACCGAGCCGCTCACCCGTGCCATGCCGCTGTTCAGCACCGCCTCGGCCATCGTCAGCGGCGACACCACCCCCCACGCCAAACCCCACCCCGAGCCCCTGTTCGAGGCCGCCCGCCGCCTGGGCGTACCCCCTGAAAAATGCCTGTACGTGGGCGACGACGAGCGCGACATCATCGCTGGCCTGGCCGCCGGCATGGGCACCGTGGCCGCCTGCTACGGCTACCTGGGCCAGCGCACCGACACCGCCCAGTGGGGCGCTCACGCCGAAATTAAATCTCCGCTCGAGCTCTTGCAATGGCTGCCCGCGGCCTAAAATAGCGAGCTCTGGGGCTGCACTGGTTTCGACGTGGGTTCGGACGCGCAGCAGGGCATGTCGAGGTTCAGTCACCTCGTTAAACAGCTGAAAAAAACTAACTGCAAACGACGAACGTTTCGCACTCGCCGCTTAAACACCGGTGAGCCTCACAACAGTCGGCCAATGGGCTGGGCAAGGGTGCCGCAAGGCGTCCAGGCTGTGGGGTAATTTTCATTGGCTGGCTCTGTGTCGGGTACCTTGGCATGGGGCGAGAAAGTAGGGTGCTGGCGTCTTGTACAGCGTGCGACTGCGCGGTACAGGGTGTGAGACTCAAAACAGATCGCTAAACATGTAGAACTGTTCGAAGAAGGCTTGCGGACGGGGGTTCAAATCCCCCCAGCTCCACCACAATCGCTAACCCCCGCCAATGAGTCTCCCTCTGGCGGGGGTTTTTCTTTGCCCCCAGGATTGGCTAGTTTGGGCCACCAATTCACACCGGATTCACACAGGATTCACACCGATCCGGACGCTGCTTTTGAGGGCGTCTTCGGCTTCTGGTAGTCCTCGCGGATGAACTTGCCGTAGGTCCGAAACACCATCTCCACATCCTCATGTCCAAGCTGAGCTGCAACATACCAGGGGTTGTGGCCGGCAGTCAGCAAAACTGACGCATAGGTGTGCCGGACCTGGTAGGGGTTTCGGTACTTGATTCCTGCACGCTTGCACAAGGGTTGCCACAGCGTCTTGCGCAGTTGGGCATCTGTCGTCCATGGTTCTCGCGTGGAAGGATTCAGCCAGATCCTGCCGCCGCCATCTGGCGAAAGGGCTCGCTGTGCATGCAATGCTTCGGCGGCGGCCTTGTTCAGGTCCACCTCGCGTCGGCCTGCCGCTGTTTTGGGTGCCTTGATGACTCCAGCGACCTGGTTTTGTGTGATCTTGGCGACCTTCGCTTTCAAATCAATGTCGGGCCAACTCAGCGCTTGCAATTCCCCGGGGCGAAGCCCAGTGGCAAACCAGAATTGCACCATTGGCCGTTCATCTGCCCGGCAGGCGCTCAGTAGTTTCATTCGCTCCTCTGCGGAATATGGATCGATGACGTAGTCGCTGGCCTTTGCCGTCTGGCGAATCAGCTTACCCAGTGCTATTCGTTCGAAGGGGTTAAATTCAATCAGGCCATCATTGAGGGCGTCTTCCAGCACGCTGCGCAAAGGAATCATCAAATTGCGGATGAATTTACTGGTGCATTCCATGCCGCTGATCCAGTCGCGCAAATCGCTGGGAGTCACCTCGTTGACGCGCACGTTACGCCAGCGTTTCATCCTCTCACTGGAGATCGCTTTGGCGTAGCCGGCGAAAGTTGAGGGCGATAGCTTCCCATTTTTCACCTGGCGCTCGTAGGTGTCCCGTTGGCGCTCCAGCAAAACGCCGACACGTTGCTGGTTGGGGCGGACCATTGCGGCACGAGGGCTTTCAGGGAAATAGTCGCCGTACTTGAATGTCCCGTCGGTGATCTTGCGGCGAATCTCAGACCGCAGATTGCTGGCGTATTGGATTGAGCCCTTATTGATCGGTGCCGGGGGAAGCAGCTCTCTGCACTGCTTGCCCATCCAGGAAAAGGCAATTTGAATACGTGGACCGTTTACCTGGTCGCGAATCATTACCCCTGTCGGAAGCTCGATTACGCTTGTCTTTCCACCCATTTGTTGAACTCCTCTACGTTGACATAAAGCCGCTTCTTTGTGCCGAGCAGCGTGTGGACCCCATCCAGCCAGATTCCTCGCTTGCGCCTTGTGTGAACCGTTTGGGGTGTTTCGCCAGTCCGACGGCAATGCTCTGCAAGCAGCACCCATCGGTAAGCTGGTACTTCTGTTGTTTCTTGTGGCTCGGTTTTCCGGCTCATAAATGCCTTTTGAAAATGGTTGCGTTGATGAAATTGAACTGGGCGGTGTCGGTCACCCGTTCTCTGATAGCGAGGCCGCAGTTTTTTCGAGCGGAACTCAACTGCTACTTCTGCGGTGCGTGCTCAAGGGGCAAGGCGCCATCTCCGTCCGCCCGTCCCGATAAACCAGCACCCTCCCCATCCGACTGGGCAGCGCAAACGCATCCATCGCTCCAGGCCGCCCATCAAAGGGCCGCAGCTCCAGTGCCTTGTAGGTGTCGACCGACGCCCGGCAGGCCGGTGCCGGCAGCAGATGCGCCGTTTGAGGAATGGCCGGCGTCCGTGCCACGGGGATGAGCGTGCGCGGCACCAGGTTGCCCTGGCCATTGGCCACGGCTGTGACCGCCTCAAGGCCCCTCTTGGTGATCACGTACCGGGCGGGCCGGCTCATGTCCACGCGGGCCACCGTGCCACGCTTGACCATGCTGGCCACGCGCACGCCGGGCGCCGTGGTGCCGATGTGCTTCAGCTTGCCGAACTCATCGACCGTCAGCGGTCCATGCTCTTGCAGGTGCTTCAGGATGGCGATGGTGCTGGGTTGGTAGGTGGGGCCCATCATGCTCAGGCCTCCGCGCGAAGCGCATAAAAGGTTTGAACAAACCGGTCCCGCCAGGTGGACCAGGGGCAATCACGCCAACCCTCGAGCAGGTTGTCGGCGGCCGGCCGCACCTCTGCACCCGGGGTGTCCAAGATCGCCCAGGGTTCGTGCTGGTCTGCATTCCACAGCGTCAGATCCCGCCGCTCTGTAGCCAGGGCCACCAGATCGAAATGCCGGATCGTTGAGCGGTGCGCGGCGAAGGTCGACTGCAGCCCGTACCAGCGGCGCACCTGCACCGAGTGGACATGCTCAAAGCCGTCCCAGGCCCCCTGCAGGCTCCACTTCACGGGGCTGGCCACATCCCCCGTGAAAGCCTCATGGGCGTCGTGCATCAGGCAAGCCAGTTGCACGCTGGGGCTCAGGCCCTCACGGGCGGCGAGGGCGCAACACAGCAGGCTGTGCTCGGCCACGCTGTAGGGGCGCACCGCATGGCCCGTGAAGCGATTGATCTGCGCCAGAGCATGCGCAATGGTCTGAATCTCAAACCGGTTCACCGCCATGCCCACACCGGCCAGGTGGTGCTCGGCCCCGCGGGCCGTGATCATCCAGGTATCGGCTGCCATGGCTCAATCCTTCGGCACAGCCGACTCACCGGCCAGGGCGGCATAGGCCGCGCCATCCACGAAGTCGTCCGGGTTGAACTGCCCATTGCGGGCCGAAGCGGCGGAACGGGCCAGCTTGAGCACCTGCATGAAGGCCCAGCCCTGGCGCTCGGTGAGCGACGTGCCCTCCAGGGCGTTGAAGGCCGCCACGGTGGCCGCCATGCTGCGCTCCTGCTGGGCACCTTCGGCGCTGGTGTCGCGGTGCACACCACGGTCCAGGATCGTGGCGGCAGCGGTGCGCAAAAAGCTGTCAGCCGAGGCCGGCGGAACCGGTTTTTGAGCCAAAACTGCCTGCGAAACAGGCAAAACGGCTTTCAAAGGGCGAGCGAGTCTCTTCTGTGTTGAAACAGACATGGGAAAACCTCCGAAGGGTTCAAGCAGCGATCAGTGCTGCAGGTGGTTGGGAAAGGGATGCGGAAGGCGTTACGGCAGGGGTTGCCGATGAGGGCGGTGCCTTTCGGCGTGGCGCCAGGGCCAGCCGCTTGGCGGTGGCGTGCAGCTCGGCCGTGCGGAAGTCGCCCCGGCCGGTGTAGAAGACCCGGGGCCGCGACAGCACCACGTCCACCGGTTGGCCAGCCACCACTTGGGCGGCATGGCGGTGCCACCAGGTAGCCGCCTCACGGCCAGACCAGCGCACCAGCCAGCTCTCCACCTGGCGCGACTCGGAACCCAGGCGATCCAACAGCCGCAGCGTGAGCTGAAATGTGCCGTCCGCAGCGGGAGCGATCACAGGCCGCTGCTTGGCAACAAACATGGTCGAAGTGACGAGGGTGGGCATGGCGGGCCTCGCTCGGTCAGTGAGACAAATGGGGAGGTAGACCGGGAGGCATGTGTCCCAGGATCGCAGGGGATAGCGCCTCGGCCCGCTTGAGCTCGGCCACCTCCACGGGGGCAGCTCGGCGCTCATCAGCCACGGCCTCCATGGCCTCCAACTCGCTGGGGCCCCACAGATGGGCGGTGCCCAACACCAGGGCCATCACCAGCACGCTCAGGGCATTGATCAACGTGGTGCGGCTCATGGTGTTACCTCCACCAGGTTGCCGAAGTCATCGATCACGGCGGGTGTCACGCTTTGCCAAAGCCGGCCGTGCTCATCCCACATCGACAGCTTCAGGAAATGGCACAGGGCCGCCAGCGGCCAGCCAGCAGTGTGTTGCTCTCGCATCCGGTACCAGTAGCCCTGGGCGGTGTGGCCGAAGTCAGATCCAGCGTTGTAAGTGGCCCACCTGAAGGGCGAACCAGGGCGCAAGACGATGGCCCCCGCCACCGGCTTGCAAGAGCGCAGGGCGGCGGCACTCATTCGCCACCCCCGATCCGATCCACGCACAGCACCGCCAGGCCCGTGGTGTGGTGGGCGGCAGCCTGGGCGCGGTCAGCACTGGCGGCTTTGAGCTGGATGGTCGGCAGCTTGCCTTCGGCGGCGTGACCATGAACCTCGGAGCGGTCCAGGTCCTTGGGGATCAGGGTTGCCCGGTAGCTGCGCAGCTGCCGGATCTCGTTCGTGTACATCGTTCACTCCTTTCCGCGTTGGTTGCGGCGTGGAGTGAAGTCTATTTCTAATAGACAATCAATGTCAACGAATGGTAGAAAAAAAGTCTATCAAAGATAGATTTACAGTTCTTGCGATGAATTGGTGGCCCAATAAGCACGCTTGGCAGACTCCCCGCGGGAAGCACTCGCTCAGCCGTCCTTTGTTAAAGCAGGCTGGAGTAGCCAGGTGCTGAGCTAAGCGAATTCACAGGAAACTTCTATTCCGGCTGCCACTTTGAGGCTGCCACCACGGCGGCGACTGGGTATATCCATTCAATCTCATCCCGCTCGAGCGTCTTTCTGTGATTGCCGTTGACGGACTCAATGACGACCTCATGCAGCCGATCAATGATCAGCTCTTTCACCATTTTTGATCCATCTTTCAGCGCGATCGCTACGTATTCGCCTGGGACTGGGCGCCCATTTGGCTCCACGATCACGAAAGATCCATGTCGGATGGCTGGATGCATGCTGTCACCCTTTACGCGCAGTGCGTAGGCTTTGGGATCTGAGCTGTAGCCGTCAACGTAACCATCACCATGCCCGCCAGGGTATTGAAGTTCTTCGTAGTAGCCGTCCGAGCCCATCTTTGCCGTCCCGACAACAGGAGTTCTGCGCGTGGTCTTCGGTGTGCCCGCTGGCTCGAATCCTTCCTGTTGCTCAATCAAGTCACCGGGCAGCGGGTACCCGGTCAATTCGTGAATCGCCATCACTTGGTCATAGCTGGGCTTGTTCTTGCCAGTTTCCCAGTGACCGATGGCACCTTTGCTGCGGCCGAGCTTCTCGCCCAACTGCTCCAGCGTTAGCTGCCCGCGTGCGGCTTTAACCCAGTCTTTCAGTTCCATTTGCTGATCGTATAGCTCAGGTAGACGAATTTGGTCTACGAATGATTGATGGTTTGGTCTATTTAAAGTAGACTTCTGGGAATTGCTGCTTGAAGGAAGTGACATGGAGCACCCCATTGATCGGGCTGGAAAGGTTGTTGGTTCGTTGGCTGAGTTGGGTCGTCGCCTGGGGGTGACCCGAGGTGCCATCAATCATTGGAAGTTGCCGGGGCGCTTTACGCCGGCTGAGCATTGCCCCCGCATTGAGCGAATGACTGGAGTTCGATGTGAGGAACTGAATCCCGAGGTCGAATGGGCGGTGTTGCGCAATGCGCAGCCGGTCATTCTTGAATCCCCGGAATAAGGGCCGCGCATGCCCTACAAGCTAACTCACACGTGGCTATCAATCGGGTGGCCCCTCTGGCGTCGCGAAGTGTTTGATTTCCCCTGCGCTCTTGCGTCCCCGTCTTGGGATTTGGTCGTGGGTAGGAACTGTCAAAGCAGATTGAGTCGACATCCAGGCCAGTTGCAGTCGAATGCGGCACCTGGCGCCAGTGCGCAAGTGCTGGTGTGCGTTGTTCGGGAAAGGTCGTACTGGCCATCACTACTCGGCATGGCTCCGAACCAAATTGTGGAATTGCGACAGCAGGAGCAGCACACGATGTTTGGCCGCTATGGCCTCCGATGTGCACTTGCCTCCAGGCAAAGTCTCTGTCGCCTCTTCAGTCAATTGCACAAGTCTTGCCATCAGCCTGTCGAAGGCTGGCAAGTCATCACGAAACCGATCTGTATACAGCAGCGTCAGCAAAAGCCGCTGCGCCCTCAACTGCGCCCGCATCTCGGTCTGCTCCTCAAGCATGGGCCCGGCCACCTTGACCAGCGCGTCATGCATGGCGGCTTCCAGGTCGCTCGGGTTCATGTCCATCGGTGTGCCTTTCTGGCTTGGGGTTGGGTCTGTGTTCATGCCCTCCAGTTTCTGGTCCAGCCGCGCTGGCCGTATTTCAAATTTCAAAGGGGATTTTCAAAATGACTGATGTCGTCGCTGCGGCGGAGGCGGCCGTGCGCGGGTATCCAGGCAGCACCAAGGTGGTGGCCCTGCTCATGGAGAAGAACCCATCCAGCCTGGCCAGCGAGATCCTGGAGGCGGGCGCGGCCAAGCTGGGCCTGCGCGATGCCGTGAAGATCTCCCAGGTCACCGGCAGCAAGGCCATCCTGAACGCCTTCGCCGAGGCGCTGGGCTGCACGGTCATCGCCATGAACCACCAGTTGAGCGGCGCTGACCCCATGTACCTGCTCAGCCAGCTCGGGGCCAGCTTCGCTCGGGTGCTGGAGATCGAGGCGGCTGCCGCCTCCAAGGCCCGGCCCAACTACAACGACCTGCAGGAGCTCGAGAAGCGCTGGCTGGCCCACGTGGCCATCGGGCAGGAAATCGTGACTTACCTGCGGGCCGCCTACGACCAAGGCAAGCCCGAGAGCATGCGGGCGCCACGCCTGGGGGACTGAGCACCATGAGTACCGTGATCATGGCGCTTTGCTGGCCCATCAGGATGCGCCCCCCGGCCAAGGCCGTGCTCATCTCGCTGGCCGACATGGCCAACGATGAGGGCTACTGCTGGCCGTCGATTGAGCGCCTGTGCGAGCGCACCTGTTTCGGCCGCACCGCTGTGATCGAGGCCATCTCCTGGCTCGAGGAGCGCTGCATCCTGCGGGCGGACCGCTCCAACGGCCGC
Organism: Curvibacter gracilis ATCC BAA-807; assembly: GCF_000518645.1. Taxonomy (GTDB): domain Bacteria; phylum Pseudomonadota; class Gammaproteobacteria; order Burkholderiales; family Burkholderiaceae_C; genus Curvibacter; species Curvibacter gracilis. The sequence goes on from NZ_JADZ01000037.1 coordinate 45,329, forward strand.
AAGACCGTGTACTGGGTCGAGCCCGACTTGTACGTGGAAGAGGGCGCTGATTCCGAGATCGCCCAGCCAGCCGCACAACCCCCCAAACGGGTGCCCAACCAGTACGCCACGCGGACCGGTCCGCCACGCAAACCGGTACGCCAGGCGGACCCAACCAGTCCGCGTGGCGGACTCAACCGGTCCGCCACGCGGACACTAACCGTCAAGAACCGTCATGAATCAAATAACCCCCTAACCCCCAGCACCCCCGCAGCAGCGGGGGGCGCGTGCGGGTCGTTGCATTCATCGCAAAGCCAAACCCGCGGTCCACAGTCCGTAATCCACAACGCTCCCGGCTTCGACGCCTTCTGGCAGGCCTACCCCAAGCGGGCCAACGAAGACGCCGCCCGCCGCGAGTGGAACCGTCTGGCCCCCGACGCTGAGCTGCAGGCCTGCATGCTCGCCGCCATTCGGGCGCAGCAGGGTGGCCCGGCCTGGATGCGCGAGGGAGGCCGCTTCATCCCCATGCCGTCCAAGTGGCTGGCCGGCCGGCGCTGGCGGGACGAGCCCTCGCCCCAGGCCCAACTGGGGCTGCAAGACCTTTGGTGGGAGAGCAAAGACGGCGTGCGGGCCATGGGCCAACGCCTGGGCCTGCCGTACTCGATGGCCGAGCTCGGCAATGCCTACACCGACGACGAGCTGCTCGAGCACAACCGCCGATACCGCGAGCGGGTGTTCGCTGCAGCCGGTGCCGGCCCCTGGTCGCAAAGGCGCACGGCATGACCACGACCATGACCACCACCGCGACCATGACCCGAACCTACATCCTCACCCAACTCCTGCGCCTGGGCCCACTGACCCTGCGCGAGATCGTGACCATCACCGGCTGGCCGTCCAGCGCCGCTGGCTGGACCCTGCGCAACACCCTGGACACCAACGCCGTCCAGGAACTGCGCCACCGCAGCGGCGTGCGCTACGTGGCCACGGCCGGCAGGCTCGATGGCCAGGGCCCCGACCAGGTGGAGCCAGCAGAGCAGGGCAGGGCCCCCACCCCCCGGGCCTGCGGGTCCTCCCGGCAGGGGGCCAACGCGGGTAATTCGCACCGCCCGCTCGCTCTGTTGCGTGAGTGCCCTAAGGGGGTTAAGTGAAGCTCATCCCCCTCCTGGATCAGCCCATCTCGCAAGCCGAGTTCGCCGAGATGGTGGGCCTGAGCGAAGCCCGCGTGAGCCAGCTCATGGCCGACAACGTGATGGTGCGCGGCGACACGGCCCACGCCTGGCTCATCGCCTACTGCGAACGCCTGCGCGACATGGCCGCAGGCCGCGCCTCCTCCGAGACCGGCGGCCTCGACCTGGTGCAAGAACGCGCGGCTCTCGCTCGCGAGCAGCGCATCGCCCAGGCCTTGAAGAACGCCGTCGCCCGTGGCGAGTACGCCCCCGTGGGCCTGCTGGCCGATGTGCTCGGCATGGCCAGCAGCGCCGTGGTCGATCGCTTCGACCAGCTCGAAGGCACCCTGCAGAAGGCCTGCCCCGATCTGCCCGAAGAAGCCAAGGCTGCCGTGATGCAAGTCCTGGCCTCGGCCCGCAACGAGTGGATCAGGTCCACCGCCCGCCTGGTCACCGAGCAGGTGGATGCCATGGCCCAGGCCGACGACGACACCGATACCTCCACCGATACCTCCACCGATAACGACACAGAAGGGCTCCCGTTTTGAACACGGCCACCGTCACCCTGCACACCGAAACCGCCCAGGCCATCGTGCGCTCGGTCCGCCTGGGGCTGGACAGCCTCCGCGCCGAAGTGCCCCAGCGCCTGAGCGAATGGGCCTCCGAGCACTTCAAGCTCGCTGGCGAAAGCTCCCACCAAAAGGGCGGCTGGGTTGGCTGGTCCTTCCAGACCGGCATCCTGGACTTCATGAGCGACGACCGCATCGAAGACCTGGCGGTGATGAAGTCCAAGCGGGTCGGGTACACCAAGATGATCACAGCCTTCGTCGCCTACAACATCGCCCACCGCAGGCGCAAGCAGGCTCTCTGGCAGCCCACCGACGATGACCGCGACTCCTACGTCAAAAGCGAGATCGACCCCGTGCTCGATGCCGTGGAGGCTGTGCGCAAGGCCCGCAAACAGGGCAAGGCCAACGAAGACACCATCAAGTTCAAGCCCTTCCGCGACAGCGTGCTGCACCTCTTGGGCGGCAAAGCCAAGCGGGCCTACCGCCGCATCACGGTGGCCGTGGCCATCCTGGACGAGTGGAGCGCCTTCGACCAGTTGATCGAGAAGTCCGGCGACCCCGGCGGCCTGGCCAAGGGCCGGCTTGAAGGTGCGGCCTACCCCAAGTTCGTCGGCGGCTCCACCCCGGGGGTTAAGGGCTTGTGCCACGTTGAACGCGCCTGCGACAACTCCGAAGGCTACGTGCGCTTCCACATTGCGTGCCCGCACTGCGACGCCGAGCACCCGCTGATGTGGGGCGGCAAAGACCGGCCGCATGGCTTCAAGTGGCAGCGCGGCCAGCCCGACACCGTGCGCCACATCTGCCCGCACTGCCGCGAGCCCATCGCCCAGGCCGACTACCTGCCCGGCGGCCAGCCCATGGCCGGCACCTGGGTCTGCAGCAAGACCGCCAAACGCTACGGCCCCGACCGCATCTGGCGCGACAGCCAGGGCCTGCCCACCCGGCCCCCCAAAACCCTGGGCGTGCAGGTCTGGGCCGCCTACAGCCCCCAGCGAAGCTGGGCCAGCATCGTCAAAGAGTTTGAAGAAGCCGTCTCGGCCCTGGAGAAGGGCGACCCCGGCCCCATGCAGCTCTTCGTCAACGAAACCCTGGGCGAGACCTGGGAGGTCAAAGGCGAGCGCAGCGACGAACACGCCCTGCAGGCCCGGGCCGAAGCCTTCCCCCTGTGCCAGGTGCCCGTGGGCGGCCTGGTGCTCACCGCTGGGGTGGACGTGCAGCGCAACCGCTGGGAGATCGCTGTCTGGGCCTGGGCCCGGGGCCTGGAGTCCTGGCCCGTGGATCACCACATCATCGAGGGCAACCCGGCCAGCGAAGAGGACTGGCAGCAGGTCACCACCTACCTGCAGCGACGCTACCCCCAGGCCTACCACGCAGGGAGCCTCGGTCTGTCGGGCATCTCGATTGACTCCAGCGACCAGACCCAGGCCGTTTACAACTGGGTGCGCAAGAACCAGCACCAGCTCCCATGCTTGCGGGCGGTGAAGGGTAGAGGCGAAGAGGGCGTGCCCGTGCTGGGCCCGGCCAGCATCCAGGACATCAACTGGAATGGCCAGAAATGGCCCCAGGGCGTGAAGCTGTGGAACGTGGGGGTCGACACAGCCAAAGACCTGCTGCTGGGCCAGCTCGCCATCGCTACCCCGGGCCCGGGCTACGTGCACTTCAGCCAGGACCTGCCGCGCGAATGGTTCGAGCAGCTCACAGCCGAGCAGCGCATCCTGGCCAAGCTCAACGGGCGCGACACGTACCGCTGGGTCAAGCGCCGCCCGCGCAACGAGGTGCTGGACTGCCGCAACTACGCGCTGCACTCGGCCATGAGCATCGGGCTGCACCACCACAGCGATCGCAAGTGGCAGCAGATCGAGGCCGCGGTGCAACCGGTGAATGCTGACCTGTTCAGTGCTCCGCTGCCAGCCAAGACACCGGCCCCGGCCATCTCGGTGGCCAATGAACCGGGCCCGGCCCGCACCGACGAGCCCCAAGACCGCGGCTATGCCCGCCGCCGCTCCCCGGCCCCCACCTTCACCCGTGCCTGGTAACCCTATGAAAATCCACGCCCAAATCAACTTCCCCGACCCCGCCCGGCTGGTGGGCGAGCTGGCCAAGCAAACCCGCTTTGCCCTGAGGACCGCCCTCAACACCACCGCCACCCAGGTGCGCGACGGCCTGCGCTCCGAGATCCAGCGCACCATCGACCGGCCCACGCCCTACACCCTGAACAGCCTCTTCATCCGGGCCGCCACCTCCAAGAACCTGGAGGCCACGGTCTGGCTCAAGGATGAACGCGCCACATCCAACGCCGGCACCCCTGCCACCCGCTACATGCTGCCCCACATCGTGGGTGGGCAACGCACCCTCAAGCGCTTTGAACGCGCCCTGCAGATCACCGGCCAGATGCCCAAGGGCTGGTACGCGGTGCCCGGCGCCGGGGCCCGGCTTGATGCCTTCGGCAACATGAGCGCGGGCCAGATCATCCAGATCCTGAGCCAGTTGCGTGTCACGCTCACCGCAGGCTTCACGCGCAACATGTCCACCGACGCCCGCAGCAAGATCGCCGCCCAGCGCCGGGCCGGTGGCCGCTTCTTTGTGGTGATGCCGGGTGCCAAGGGCCTGCGTCCGGGTGTGTACCAGCGTGAGTTCATGGGCCGCCAGGCCACCCCGGTGCTGATCTACGTGACGGCTGCCAGTTACAGGAAGCGCCTGGCGTTTGAGGCGGTGGGGCAGCGCATTGCGGATGCGCACCTGTTGAACAACTACCGCCAGGCGTATGCGCAGGCACTCGCCACGGCGCGTTAACGAAGCCCACCAGCAACATGACCCCTCTTCAACAACGGCCGGAAATGCCTGTCCACACCGAAGCCGATCTGGTCGATCGGATCTTGTCGTACCTGGAGGCCAGGTTGCCCCAGGAAGTGCAAGCCCTCGGAAAGTTGAACCAGCTCGAGAACGAGCTGCGAAACGAGTTTGCCGGGACCCTGAACTACATCCCCACGGTCGCCAAATCTGAGCGTGAGAGGCGGGTGCTTGAAGTGAAGCGCCTCTTCAATGGCCGCAACGTGGCAGAGGTCGCCGAGGTGCTCAAGATCAGCCGCTCCACGGTCTACCGCATCGTCAAACAGCCCGACTTCTGATGCAAACAGTTTCAGCTTTTATAGAAATGGAACAGCAGTCTGGATAAGTTGGCCGGGCAGCTCCCTGAACCCGACCACTACCTCCACCTCTACCCCCCATGGCTTACACCCAAACCGACCTGGACAACATCGATACCGCCATCGCTACCGGCGAACTGGAAGTGGAGATCCACGGCCCCAACGGCCTGCGCAAGGTGCGCTACCGCAGCATTGGCGAGCTCAAGTCTGCCCGCGAGCACATCGCCAGCCTCCTGACCCGGGCCAGCTCGCCCCGCAACCCCGGCGCCTGGCGTGTCGGCTTCTCCACTTCGCGGGAGTGATGGAACATGGCCAACATCCTTGATCGCCTGATCGGCGCCTTCAACCCCCAGGCCGGTCTGCGCCGCCACCAGGCCCGTGAGCTGCTGCAGCGGGCCTACGAAGGGGCCAGCACCCGAGACGGCTGGCGGCCCCGCCGGGCCGGTGCCAGTGCCGACACCGACCACCGGGCCGACGCCGCCACCCTGCGCGTGCGGGCTCGCTCCCTGGTCAAGAACACCCCTTACGTTGCACGGGGCCTGGGCTCCATGGTGGCCAACGTCATCGGCACGGGCATCAACCCCCGGAGCCTTGGAAAGGATGCCAAGCGCATCACCGCCCTCTGGCAGGAATGGTCCAAGGTGGCCGATGCCGATGGTGTGCGCAACTTGGGCGGCCTTCAGGCGGCCGCGTACCGGGCCATGGAGCAAGACGGTGAGGTGCTGGTGCGCCTGCGGGCTCGCAGGCCCAGCGATGGCCTGCCCGTGCCTCTGCAGCTCCAGTTGCTGGAGATCGACTGGCTTGACAGTTCCAAGGTGGGCAGCCATGGCGACAACACCATCATCAACGGCATCGAGTACGACCCGCTCGGCAAGCGGGTGGCGTATTGGCTGTTTGACCAGCACCCGGGTGAAGTCCTGGGCCCCCGCATGGCCAGGACCAGCAGCAGCCCGGTGCCGGCCGAACGCATCATTCACCTGTTCAACCCCGAGCGGCCAGGGCAGGGCCGAGGCTTCACGCGCCTGGCGCCCGTCATCAGTCGGGTGCGCGACCTGCAGCTCTACGAAGACGCAGAAGCCCAGCGCAAGAACCTCGAATCGCGCCTGTCGGTGATCGCCAGCGGCGATGTGAACGCCATGGGGCCGCTGGGCGCCGAGGACCAACGCACCCCGGACCAAAGATCCGAATCAGGCGACTTGGGCACTTTGAGCAGCGGCTCCATCATCCAGGTGCCCTCGGGCCTGAACATCACGACCGTCCAGCCCAATGCGGTGCCGGGGTATGTGGACTACGTGAAGCTGCAACTCCACCTGATCGCGGCCGGCATGGGCATCACCTACGAAATGCTCACCGGTGACGTGCGGGAGGTGAACTTCAGCAGCGCCCGCGTGGCCATCCTGGAATACCGGCGCAATGCCGAACAGCTGCAGTGGCTCACGCTGATCCCGGGCCTATGCGAGCCCATCTGGCGGGCCTTCATTGATGCCGCGGTGCTGGCCAATATCCTGAAGCACCCGGATTACTCTTGCGACTGGGCGATCCCAAAGTGGGACTACGTGAACCCGGTGCAGGATGTGGCGGCCGAGCTCGATGCCATCGCTGGCGGACTCTGCACCATCAGCGAAAGCCTGCGCCGGCGGGGCATGGAGCCAGAGCTGTTCTTTACGGAGTACAAGGCCGACTTCGAGCGGCTGCAGCGGGATGGGACGCTAGACTTTCTGATGATGTTGCAGAAGGGGCGGACCCTGGGGATGGGGCAGGCCCAAGCTGCCCAATCGGCAGAGAAAGGGGAGCCGAGATAGACAGGGTGTGGAAAGGTTCTGGCTGCAATCTTTCGTATGGAAAAATGGCCATCGCCTAGCTTTACCCAACGATATGCGCCCTTCATCAAGGGGCGGCACCTGGCTTTTCTGGGGCGGCAGAATCCGTCGTCTGTGAAGTAGAGCAAGATTTTTCGTGGAACGTTCTCGTTGCAATGCATTTCTGGTCGTCTGCGGCATATCTACAGCAATGGAATCCACGCTGCGGCCTACGTGCGCAACGAATGTATGGTTTCGGGTTGTCGATCGGTGAGCCTCAACGGCTGCAATCATCTGTTGCTGTAGACCTTATTCCTGAATCTGTGCATTCGCTCGGAAGCGATCTCGGATGGTCGGCACCAGTCTTCGTCCTTACACCGTTAGGCCCAATGCAGTTATCCCGAAATGAAGCCAACCTTGATGCCAGGGGCTGATCTCGGAGGCGGAAAATGTCGTTCTGCATGCAACGTGGCGATCTTTGGTATTCGGCGCGACCAATGCCCGTTTGATCTGCAATAGTACTCACACAGCGGACCTGAGTGGCCGGTCGCGGACTGGCATACCCTTTAGATGTAATTCATTGACTGGCTTGGTATTAACGATTGATGATTGGCCCTAGGTGCGCTGCTGAAAAGTTGCCCACGCCCGCTCCACTAGTGCACGCATACGAGCGTCTTCGGCCAAAGGATGAACATCTAGATCCCTAAGCGTGCATTCATATATTTCCTTTCCTCCATTTACGGATGCATGTAACGCTGCGGTGAAACCGTCCTCTGCTGCGGCATAGTCGCCAAGCAAGCACAGCACGTAAGCCCGGTTGCCAAGAATCATGCCGTTGGACTGCGTACAGCGTTTCACGGCATCGTCCAGGTTACTCAAAGCGGCTTTCAATATCGCTTGCCATTCTGGTTTGGCAAGTTGCAGTAGCCTTTTGGCTTCAACCAAACGGCCAAAGCCCGCACTATTCAGAGCACTTGCGACCTGCTCGCGCAACGCGGGCTCGGCAGCCTCTCCAAAACGGCGCACAACCTCATCGTAGGTGGCTATAGCGGCATCGGTCTGGTTCATTTGGCCTTGGGTAATGCCCTTGCCGACCAAGGCCCTGGCGACCGACTCGCGCAGCGCGGGCTCGGTAGCGTCACCAAAGCGGCGCAGCACCTCATCGTAGGTAGCCATAGCGGCTTCGTTCTGGTTCAGTTGGCTTTGGGTGCCGGCCTTGTTGACCAAGGCCACCGCGACCTGCTCGCGCGACGCGGGATCGGCAGTCTCATCAAAGCGGCGCAGCACTTCATCGTAGGTGGCTATTTCGGCTTCGGTCTGGCTCAGTTGGCCTTGGATGATGCCCTTGCGGACCAAGGCCTTGGCAACCGATTCACGTAGCGCGGGTTCGGCAGCCTCACCAAAGCGGCGCAGCACCTCATCGTAGGTAGCCATAGCGGCTTCGTTAAGGTTCAGTCGGACCTGGGTGTCGCCCTTGTTGACCAAGGCCCTGGCAACCGACTCGTACAGCACGGGCTCGGCAGCCTCACCAAAGCGGCACAGCACCTCATCGTAGGTGGCTATTTCGGCTTCGTTCCGGTTCAGTCGGCCTTGGGTAATGCCCTTGTTTACTAACGCCCTGGCAACCGATTCGCGAAGCGCGGGCTCGGCAGCCTCACCAAAGCGGCGCAGCACCTCATCGTAGGTGGCCATAGCGGCTTCGGTCTGGTT
>NZ_JADZ01000038.1 GCF_000518645.1 Curvibacter gracilis ATCC BAA-807
GCCTACGGCCGCTGGCTGGCCCAGGCCCTGGACCGCCCGCTGGTGGTGCAGCGCGGCTCGGATCTGATGTCCAAATACGTGGGCGAGAGCGAAAAGCGCATCGCCCGGGCGTTTCGGCAGGCGGCCAACGATGGCGCGGTGCTGATGATCGACGAGGTGGACGGCTTTTTGCGCGACCGCCAGACCGTGGGCCAGAGCTGGGAGGTGTCACAGGTCAACGAGATGCTGACCCAGATGGAAAGCTACGAGGGCGTGTTTGTGGCCTCCACCAACCTGATGGACGCACTCGACCCGGCGGCCATGCGCCGCTTTGACCTGAAGGTGAAGCTGGACTACCTGCGCCCCGAGCAGGTGCAGGCGCTGTTTGATCGCTGCTGCCAAAGCCTGGGCCTGGCGGCCCTGCCCGCCCCTGACCAGGCGCGGCTGGCCCGCCTGAATCGGCTGACGCCGGGCGACTTTGCCCTGCTGATGCGGCAGCACTGCTTCAAGCCGCTGGGGGATGCGCTGGCCTTGCTCAAGGGGTTAGAGGGGGAGTGTGGGTATAAGGGTGGGGGGATTGGGGTGTGTGGATTTCTGTGAAATTTCTACGTTTGGGTGGTGACCAGGGTAAGGACTTGCCCTAGGTTCTAATCTATTCGGCTGACTTAAAGTTTCACGTAGCTGAAATTTTTCGATGTTTAACTGCTGATAAGTATAATTTAAGGATATTTACTGATGACAATCGGACAGTATCTGCAGCAAATTCTTTCTGACCCTAAGCATGACGGTGTCATCACTTATGGAGACTTGGCGCATCGCTTTGATTTGCCCATTCCTGATCAGAACTACCAAGGGCATCCATTTGCCAATTTGTTTCATCTTCTTGACCAGGAAGATGCTGACTTTAATCGTCCTTTTCGCACCTCCGCAGTGGTTAGTAAAAATCAGGGGCGGCCAGGGCCCGGCTTCTTCACTGCTTTGAAAAATATGAAGAACATTTCATCGACGGCGGCCACCCGGGATGAGGTGTGGCTCAAAGAATGGAATGCTGCTCGTCAGTTTGAATGGCCTAAGGGTTGAGGTGCCTCACGAACGGCGCAGCGAGGAGGGGTTGCAACCTATGCTGCAAGGGCAAGTCAATTTGGTTTGAGTCCTACCATTCGGAAATGAAAAATGACCAACAACATTCCCATCAACACAATCCGTAGGAGGTATTGTTCACAATGCTCCACGTTAGGGGTGTTTCTCCTTAATATTTATTGTTTAATAAATTGAGGGGCGCAGTTGTAGGTATTGGTGGTATGGCTGGGGTTTTGTTGTATGTGATCTGGAAAATAACTTGGATGATACGGATTTTTAAAAATTCTAAAATTCTCTTTTATTGCTCCAATCTAATTAACTAATGCGGTAATTTTTGCTATTTATGAGTTTTTGGTATCGTGGAGGGATTTAATGCCTGCTTTTCAGAAACTGTATGACCTAGCGCTAGAATTGTTGACATCCGATCGGGCTAGTGAGTTAGGTCGTCTTTCGTACCATTCCGGCAAATCGCTTGATTCTGCTCATGGCATCATTAGAAATGCTGTTTTGACACGAATAATGCCGGGGGAAAAGGCAACTTCCGACATAGAGGTGTTGCGAATCTTCATGCGCAACCTTGTTAACAGAGCTCAGGCTCCGTTGCCTGCGGTTGATATGTTGAGAATTTTGAATGATGTAAATAGTCGTTTAAGTAGTTTTGATGAATTTTGTGCTGAGTTGTTTAGATGTTTTCCATTTCCAAAAAATCCTGATATTAATCGTAGTTTAGTTGATCTGCTGACGCCTAAAAGAAATCCTGGATTGCAAAATTCTTATATTGATTGGTTGATGTGGCTTGTTGCTCGGTATGAGAATATCCCGGCTGAAGATATTGATGAAAATGCTTTGTTGAATCAAATTGGATGCATGGCAAATCCCGGTGCTCATAAAATTAGAAATATGGGGGTTGCTCTCGCGTCTAATCTTTTGGCTGACTTGGGAATTCGTGCTTCAGTAAAGCCTGACCTTCATATTTTGGCTGTAATTCGCGGAGTTACAGACAATCAGAATTTAACGGAGATGGATTGCATTCGCGAGGTAATTAGAGTTGCCAAAGATGATGCGAGGGTTTTAAATGGGAGTGCCGAACTTTCGTGGTTGTCTGGCGGCATTTATCCTCGTGATATTGATAGAATGATTTTCATAATAGGATCGGATAATTTTTTCCTCGATGGGCGACAGTTAAAGCGATATGCGCCCGAACGTCGGCAGTTAATTATTAAAAAACTCATGCAAACCAGAAGCAATCGGGATGCAGAAAAAGAATATTTTGGTGATGTATTTTCTGCTGAGGAAAAAATGATTACTTTTAGCGATAAACAAAAAGTCATGCCATCACAGAATTCTGTGGTAAATCAGTCGACTATTGCTCGTGCTGAGCATGGGGTTTTAGGTCATCGGATGTATGTGGATACTAGACTGCAAACATTTATTGCACGCTGTAATCCTGCGCAAAAAGAGATTTTTACGAATCTTATGAATGCAATTTACAAAACCGATCTTCGTCATATGGATCAGTATACGGTTGGGGAATATACAGGGCAGGCAGATGGATGGATTGGGCCAAGATTGGTGTTTGCTTCAAAGAAGCCAAATGGTACAAGGGCTGCGGCTCATTCTTTTGTTTTGAGTATTGCGCTGGATCCTGCTAATGTACGGTTGAACGCAATTGTGTCTATTTCTTCAAATTTCGGGGCATCGAGGGATTCATGGAGTCCAGGAATTGACGAATTTATTAATTTTCTAAACGACTTCAATAATCGTCGTCATATAGCAGATTTGGTTGCTAAAATTAATCCAGGCGGATTGCGGGAGAGGGGCTCTCCATATGTGCCGTTCGATTATGAAAGACTTTGATCGACTTGAAGCAAGTTATCAATAATTTTCGTTTAAGATGATTGATGAATCATAATTCCATTGATAAAATTTGATTTTGTCTTGAAATTTTTCGGGTTTGACCATAAAAATCCGTCGCTATCTAATGTGAATGAGACATATTAATAATGTTGATCATGGCATGGTAGACTATTAAAATAGCGAGGATGGGGCGTGTTTGATTCGTTTGGGACTCCCAATAGATGCAAATGTGTGCGAAGTATGCATCTGACCTGTCCTGATTGCGCGTTCCGTTCATAATCCTTCCAATGGCCACCCTCCACCCCACCCCAGGCCCCCGCACCCCCGAGCATCTGTCGCAGTACCGTGAGTTGGAGGTGCTGCGCACCCTGGAGCAGGGCTTGCCGGCGGGCTTTGATATTTTTCACTCAGTTCACTGGGCGGTGGAGCGCGAGCAGCGGCTGCAGGTGGGCGAGATCGATATTGCCGTGGTGTCGCCGGCGGGGCAGGTGTTGCTTCTGGAAGTGAAGGCCGGGGAGGTGGTGCAGCAGGGCGATCGGCTGACCAAAGCCTATGCCAATCAGAGAGGTGTGAGCGATGTGGGCCACCAATCGCGCCGCATGCACAACGGCTTGCTGACCCGCATTCATGGGGCCGGTTTGGAGGGGGTTCATATCGGCACGCTGCTGGTGATGCCCGACCAGCATCTGACGGGCGAGGTGGTGGCTTACCCGCGCGAGCGGATTGTGGACGCGGCGCAGTGGCCTGAGGTGTGCAGCCGGGCCATGCGGGCGTTCCCCGCGGGCAGCGTGGAGGCCGAGACCCGGCGGCGGCTGATCGACTTTTTGTGCAACCGCTTTGAGTTGCTGCCCGATGTGGCCACACAGGTGCAGCAGATCCAGGGCGCCACGGTGGCGCTGGCCTCGGGCCTGGCCACCTGGGTGCCGCAGATCGAGCATGCCTCGGGTGTGTATGTGGTGTATGCCACGGCGGGCTCGGGCAAGACGCAACTGGCGCTGGGCCTGATGCGCGAGGCCGCAGCCCAGGGCCGGCGCCTGTTCTATTGCTGTTTCAACAGGCCCCTGGCCGACCACATGAACGAGTTGCGGCCGGCGCGGGCAGAGGTGGGCACTTTCCATGACCTGTGTGTTCAGCACAGCCGGCGCCAGGGCCAGGAGCCTGCCTTTGGCCAGCCCGGGGTGTTTGACCAACTGGCCGCTGCCTACGCTGAGCAGGCGGGCGAGCGGGCGCCGCTGTGGGACACGCTGATCATCGACGAGATGCAGGATTTTGACCCGGCCTGGGTGCAGGCCTTGCTGCAAGGGGTGAAAGAGGGCGGTCGGGTGTACCTGCTAGGCGACCCCGAGCAGCAGCTGTACCAGCGTGAGGCCTTTGACATCGACAACGCGGTGACGGTGCGCTGCCGCGACAACTTTCGCAGCCCGCGCAAGGTGGTCGAGTTCATCAACTGGCTGGCTTTGACGGCGCAGCCCGTGCAGGCCCGCTCGGTGTTCGCCGGGCAAAGCTCGGGGGTGCACCGCTATGCGCCAGCAGGAGCGGGCCGCGGTGGCGCGCCCGGGGCGGTGGCGGTGGTCGAGGCCTGTGTGCGTGACCTGCTGAAAGAGGGTTTGGCCCTCGACCAGATCGTGGTGCTGACCTACGGCCGCAGCCAGTCGGCCGTGCTGGCCAGCCCACGCCTGGCGGGCCACAGCTGCCGGCGCTTCACGGGGCAGTACAGTGCCGCGGGCGACCCGCTCTGGGACGAGGGCGAGTTGCTGGTCGATACGCTGTACCGTTTCAAGGGGCAGAGCGCGCCCGTGGTGGTGCTGTGCGAGATCGACTTTGCCGACTGGGGCGATCGTGAGGCCCGCAAGCTGTTGGTGGGCATGACACGGGCGCAGTACCGGCTGGAGCTGGTCATGTCGGAGGCCGCAGAAGCCGCTTTGCTGGCTCGATTGCAGGCGCTGTAAGCCCGCCCTGTTGCCGGCCCCGACCCCGATGGGCAGGGGGCCACTGGGCAGGCGCTGATTCAGGCCGCCTCTGACAGGCCCAGCTCAAACGCCTGGGCCGCAGTCAGGTGCTGCTCGATCAGCGAGATGATTTTCTGTTTGCGGTAGCCGTTGTTTTGCTGCAAGCGTTTTTTGATCTCGTCGATCTCAGCGGCTGGCCGGCTGGCGAGCAATGCCTGCCAATGGGCCCAGAACAGGGCGCCGGCCTCGCGGTTGCGGCCCTGGTGGCCCCAGGCTTGCTGGCAGATGGCCGGCACAAAGCCGCCTTCGTGGGGTTGGCGCAACGCAGCCAGGCTGGCATCCAGACGACGCAAAACAGGCAGGGCCTGGGCGCGAAAACGCTCCAGGTCGGCCTGGTTGGCAATCACAAAGCCATCAATCAGCCCCTGCGGGTCTTCCTGGGCGGCACGTTGTACGCGCTGGGCGTCCGACGCTGCACCGGCCACAAACAGAGTGAACGACACCTGCCCCTTTTGTTGGCGGGCCCCCACACCAATGAATTGGCTGCGGGCCCCCTGGGCCGGCAACTGAACGCCAAAGTACATCAGCAATGGGCCGAAGGCCTCGGGTGCCTTGTTGGGCTGCCCGGTGTCGGCGCGGATCACATGGTCGGCGCTGGGCAAGGCGGCGGCCATGGTCTCGCACAACTGGCGAAACAGGGTCACGCTGGCATCGTTCCACTGCGCGAAGGCCAGCGGTGATTGATTGAGCTGCGCAATGACCTGGGGGCCGAGGTAGTGCTCAATAAAATGGCGATTGTCGGTGCTGGTCTGGTGCAGGCCGAGGCGTTGAAGGTCGTGCATGGATCGATGTCTGGTAAAGGGTGAAGGTAGCGCCCGGTGTACTGGGGGCGGGCACTTCATTGTTGGCGTCACTGGCGACAAAACGGGACGCCCCAAGCCCCTGCGTTGGTGGCATGGCCTTTCGCTGTTCAGGTGTCGCCCTGATCAGACACGCTGACCAAGGGGTGGTAGCGCTGGCAAAAACGACACAGCACCACGCCATTGTCTGCGTCCAGAACATGCCCGTTCTCGGGGGTGACGGCTGTGCGCGCGATGCGCTGGTAGTGAAAATGCTCGGCGTCTTCGCGGGCGGCCAGCAGCAGGTCCAGGCTGGCGTGCAGGGCGTCAAAGCCGGTAGCGTGCTGGGATGCTCGCGCCAGGCAGTTGGCCAGACGCGCCTCGGTGGGCGACCCCGGAATCGAACTGTAGGAGGTCATCTGGGCCTGGGCGAGCACCCCTTTGAAGTCGGGGATGACCGGAGCCCGGGCGGCGGTAAACACCGCCTGTGCCAGTGGCAATTGCACGTCATCGTCTGCGATGAAAACCGCCTGTGCGCCCAAAAAATGGCTCAGCGATGCGATGGCCTGGGCCAGGCTTGGGCCGCTGAGGGGACCGGTGGCCTGCGCCCATGTGATCTGAAAGCGGGCCTCCACCACCCCAGCCCGGTTCATGCTGAGGGCCGAAATCTGCCGCAGCGCCGGCAGGTCTGGACCCATGAGCACAGGCCCATCCGCATCCAGTCGAAGCAGGGCAAAGGCGTGTTCCATGGCCTGCCACTCTTCCAGGTAGGTCAGGTACATGTCCAGCTCAACCCAGCCGCCGTGGTCGATGATGCTGTTCATGGGCTGGCCGTCGTCGTCGAAAAGCACGTTTTCTTTCATCGGGGGTCTTTGTTCATCTGGTTTCCAAGGGGGTGCGCAGGTAGGCCACGCGGCCCCAGGGGGCGGGTGGCTTGGCATTTTGGCCCACCAGCACCCACAGCACCGGATAGGGGGGCGCTTGCGGGGGGGCGGGGCCCAGGCCATCGCTCAGGTAAACCAGGCAATCGGGTGGGGTGCTGGCCACATGCTCAAACGGTGGGCGCAGGTCGGTGCCGCCGCCGCCGTGCAGATCGCTGCGGGCCAGGGCCTGTGCATCGAACTGGGTCAAGCGCCGAACCCGGTGGATCTTGGCGTCGCATTCGATCAGGCACAGCGCCACCTCGTCAAAGTCACGCAACAGAGCGCACAAATTGCTCATGAACACCGCCAGGTAAGCCTCTGTGCTGCCGCTGGTGTCAATGGCCACGGTGACCCGCAGGCGTTCGGTGCGCAGGCTGGGCAGGTACAGGCCGCGGCTGATGTGGCGCCGCGCGGGCGGCAGCCAGCGGCGCTGGCCGCCATAGCAGCGCTGCAGAAACTGGCGCAGCAGTTGCTGCCAGGGCACTTCGGGCTGCACCAGACGCCCCAGCCATTGCTGCAGGCCAAGCGGCAGTTGGCCTTGGCCCATCAGCGTGTTGGCGATCGCGACGGCGGTCTGCCGCCATTGCTGGATCAGGGCGTCGTCGGCGACTTGGGGGCTGTAGTCGGGGTCGCGGATGCCTTTATCGGCCTGATCCGGCGAAAGGTCGCCAGACCCGGGGCTGTGCAGATCGAACTGGCAGAGGTCCCGCTTCAAGTCTGCCTGGCCTTGCAGCCAGGCGTACACGGCTTCGGCACTGTCGCCCACGCGGCGCGGAAATAGCACGGCTTCTCGGGGCAGTTCGAACTGGTCTTGCCGAAGCAGGGCATTGACCTCATGGTCGACCGCCAGGTTCCACAATTCTGGGTCGCGCTCCTGGCGGCGGCGCAGGTGCCCTGCCACGGCATGCCAAACCTCGTGCGCGAGCACGAACAGGCGTGTGGCGGGCGTCAGTTGCTCGATGAAGCGCAGCTGAAAAAACAACCGTCGCCCATCGGTCGCAGCGGTGGGCAGGCGGCTGTCCAGCACCGGCACGATGGGCATTTGCAAGGCCAGGGCGGCGGTGAAAGGCTGGGTCACAAAAAGGCGGGCACGGTCGGCCTCCAGGGTGCGCAGCCATTGTTTTTTCAGGGTTTGCTCGGCTTCGGTGGGGGCGCGAGGCCCCTGCTGCCGGGGCCGCAGGGGCCCGGGGGCGGGCGGGCTCATGGCGCGGCGCGTTGGCGTTGGGCCCGCAGGGCGCCGCGCAAGCTGTCTTGCAGCACCGGCGCCGTGTCGGTGTCGCTGCTGGGCGGGGCTTCACCCAGGCTCAGGCCGGCACCGTGCCGGGCCATCCATGGCTCGTAGAGTGGGCTGCCAAACAACTGGGCGCCACAGGCGGCCAGTTCCGGGCGCTGCAGCTGGCGCAGGGCATCGGTCATGGTCATCACCGCAAAGTCGGTGCTCATCAGCAGGCCCAGTTGCAGGAAGTTGGCTATCCAGGTGCCGCGCTCGGCGGGCGGCGCCCGAAACACATGATGGGCCAGGGCCGTGCCCAGGGCGTAGCGGGCGTCTGCGGCCTCGGGCAGGCTCAGGGGCAGGCTGCCGTCCAGCATTTTCGGCACATCGGGCAGCAATTGCGACATGCGCCTAAAGGCCAGAAACTCGATGGCAGGCCCGGGCCCTACCAGGCCCTCGATCAGCAGCGCCAGCAACTCGGGGGGCAGGGGACTGGGCGACTCCAGGGTCAGGGCCACGCGCTCCCAGCTGCGGGGGCTGGGCCAGCCACGCTCCAGGTTGCCCTGCATGTCGAAAAAGTGCTGGGGCCGAAAACGCAAAAAGGCGCGCACATCGGGGTGCAGGCCCTGCTGGCTGGCCCAGGCGGTCCATTGGGCCAGGTCGGGGGCCAGCTCCAGGTGGCAAAAGCGGTTGGCCAGGGCGCTGGACAGGGTCATGGCCACCGCACGGTCTTCGTTGCGGTTGCCGGCCGCGCAGACCAGCCAGCCCGGCGGCACCCGGTACAAATCGCCCAGGCGGCGGTCCAGAATGAACTCGTAGGCGGCCACCTGCAGGGTGCGGTCGGCGGCCGTCAGTTCGTCAAACAGGATGATGCCGCGGCTGCCAGGGTCGCGCGGCCATTCGGAGGACAGCAGCCAGCGCACCTGATCGTTGTCAGGCACGGGCAGGCCCCGCAGGTCCACCGGCTCGCGCTGGGCCAGGCGCACATCGATGAAACCGATGCCCAGCGCGCTGCACAGCTCTCGGATGACGGCGCTTTTGCCCACGCCAGGGGCGCCCCAGAGCATCAGCGGAGGGATCTGGCAGGCCAGCTCGGGCTGGGCCCACAACCATTCAAGCTGGTGTTGCAGCAGTAGTTGAACCTGGGTGATGTTGGCTTGTGTCATGGACGGCGGCGGCGATGAAAAGGGGGTTGTTCGGGCTCAGGGATCAGCTGGCCTGTCAGCAGCAGCATCTGGAGGGCCTGTCGGAAATAAGGCATCTCGCGGGCTCGACCTCGTGGCTCGGGCTCGGTTTGAAGCTGCACCAGGTCCAACCGGGTCTCTACTGGGTGATGGGGCAGGCTGGCGGCTAGATCTTCCAGCAAGGGCCGCAGCTCGCCCCAGGTCAGCAGAACGCTGCGCGCCAGGCTGGCCAGTTCGCTGCGCCGGGCCAGGGGGTCTTCGAGCGTGCGCAAGGTGTCCAGCACGGCGAGCGCGGCCTGGGGGTGGGCGTTGCCCGTGGCGCCGTGGTACTGCCGGGCCATGTGCAGGGCGTGCGCCAGGTGCGCCAACAACAAGTCGAGGCAGGCCGGCTGCATAAGCTGGGCCCGTCTGCCCAGCCAGGGCAGCAGGCTCGCGGCGGCTTCGGGCTGCTCCCACAGATCGCGCGCCATGTGGGGCGTCAACTGAGAGGCGTCGGGCAGCCCGGCATTGATCAAGTGCAGCACCACCATGACATCGGCCCGCCAGCCATCGGCAGCCAGGTCGGGCAGCAGCTTCCAGCGCCAGGCGCTTCGCCCCTGCTCCATGTCCGGCGGGTTGGGGGGCGTGGCGGTGGCCTGACGCCCGGCCGTGACCTGGTTGCGGGCGTACAAAGCCAGTCGGGTGTGCCAGACCTCATCCGCGGGCACCTGTTGCGCGGCAGCGCGGGCCAGGGTGCCCAAGGCCCCGGGCGCCAGGCGGGGGCTGCTGGCCAGGGGCAGCAAAATTTGCAGCTGCGTCCAGGCTTGGGGGGCGCCGCTTTGAAGCTGCCGCAGGCAAGCGCTGAGTGTGCTTTCATCCACCCGCACCGAGACCTTGCCCGACAGGCGCGGGGGCACATGGCCCTCGCAATGCAGCTGGCTGCCTGGGGGCAGTTCGACGCTGTCCAACTGGCCGCAGCGCAGCAGTTGGACCTCGGCAAGGTGAGCCAGGTGCAGTTGCGTGGCGCGGCTGTCGGCCAGCACCAGATGCTGCATCGGCCACGCCACCGTCAGGCCCGAAGGCCCGCCGCAGCCCGTGTGCATCTGCAGTGTGCCCACGGGTGCAGCGCCTGCCAGGCTGTGCAGGCGGGGGCAGGCGCTCAGTTGAACCTGCGCAGGCTGCACATCTGCCCCCAGTGTCAGGGCCAGGAGCCGGGGGGCATCGTGGACGCTCAACGACGTCAGCGTCAGCCCATGCAGACTCAACTCGCGCAGTGCCGGTACCTGGCTCAACACCAGGGCGTGGTGGCCTGGCAGAGGCCCCAGGGTGAGCTGGGGCGCATCCTGGGTGGCGCCCAACAACACCGTCAGGATCGCGGCCTGAGGCGTAGCTTGGGCCCGTTCAATGGTCTTGTGCCAGGGCAGGCCGATCAGGGCCTGCTGCCAGGGCGGCCGTGAGCCGCTCTGGGCCATGAAGCGGCCCCCCTGCCAGCAGGCGTCAATCTGGATCAGGCCACCGCTCAGGGTCAGGCGCGGGGCGTGTGGGCCTGTGTCCAGGTGAACCAGAGCGTGGCCGTGCTCGGGCAGTTGGATGCAGCGCAGCAGCGGGCAGTCAATCACGCTGAGGTGCAGTTCGGGCTGTTGTGAGGCGCGCAGATCGAGCGCTTCTAGGTTGGGGCAATCGCGCAGATCCAGGGCCCGCAGGCCCGGGTGGCGAAGGGTATAAGACCGGCTTTCGGGCAAACTCAGGGTCAGGCCCTGGTCGGGGTCCAGTGCCTTTTGCAGGGGCCAGGGGGGCTCGCGCCGACGGACAGCGCTGCTCTGGGCCGGCCTGCTCATCGCAGCGGGCAGGCGCTCAGCGCCACCAGGCCTCGGGTTTCGGCTTCGGCGCAACGCATGGCGTCGAATTCCGAGTACGCATACACGTGCCGGGTGGTAAAAGCACCATGCTGGCCGTAGCGCATGTGGACGATGTAGCGCTGTTTTTGAGGCATGACAGTCCTTTCAGAAGCAGTGGAGAGGAGGCTCGATGTTCCACGTGAGGCGCGACAATTTCAGACGCCCCGGTGCCTGGCCTTGGGCTTTTTGAAGGGCTGTTTGATTAAATCCACACCCAGGCTCAGCGCCCCTGCCGAGCGGCCTGAAAGCCCCCACAATCAAGCCCTTCATGCCGCACCAGGCACCGGCCTGGGCGGCTTCAAAGTTTGGTTACCACATCACTTTTTGCTGACTTTTCATGCGCCTCCTCCACACCTCCGACTGGCACCTGGGCCAGCACTTCATGGGCAAGAGCCGCCAGGCCGAGCACCAGGCCTTGATCGACTGGCTGCTGCTGCAGGTGCAGGCCCAGGCGGTGGATGCGGTGGTGCTGGCGGGCGACATCTTTGACACGGGCACGCCGCCCAGCCATGCGCGTGAGTTGTACAGCCAGTTGGTGGTGCGCCTGCGCGAGGCCGGGGTGTGTCTGCTGCTGCTGGGGGGCAACCACGATTCGGTGGCCATGCTGGGCGAGAACCAGGCCCTGCTGGCCTGCCTGGGCACGCACCTGGTGGCCCAGCCGGCGGCGCAGCCTGCCGATCAGGTGCTGGTGCTGGCGCAGCGCGATGGCACGCCGGGCTGCATCGTGTGTGCGGTGCCCTTCATCCGACCGCGCGATGTGCTGCAAAGCCAGGCCGGGCAAAGCGCGCAAGACAAGCAACAAGCCCTGCAGCAGGCCATCCAGGCCCACTATGCGGCGGTGTACCAGGCCGCGCTGGTGCGTCAGGCCGAGCTGCAGGCCCGCCTGGGCCGGCGCCTGCCTTTGATCGCCACCGGCCACCTCACCACCCTGGGCAGCAGCCTCAGCGAGTCGGTGCGCGAGATTTACGTGGGCAGCCTGGAGGCCTACCCCTGCGATGCGTTTCCGCCGGTGGACTACGTGGCCCTGGGCCACATCCACCGCCCGCAGCGCGTGGGCGGGCATGAGCACATCCGCTACTGCGGCTCACCCCTGCCGCTGGGTTTTGACGAGGCCGGCACCGACAAAGAGGTGCTGCTGGTCGATCTGAGCGAAGCCGGCCTGCAGCAGGTCACGCCGCTGACCGTGCCGCGCTTTCAGGGCCTGCAGGCCGTGCGTGGCACGCTCGATGAGCTGGCCCAGGCCATGCCGGCGCTGGCGGCCCAGGCCACGGCGGCCTGCCCGCTGTGGCTGGAGGTCACCGTCAGCCAGGACGACTACCTGCCCGACCTGCCGGCCCGGGTGCAGCAGATGACCGAGGGCCTGCCGCTCGAGGTGCTGCGCGTGCGCCGTGACCGGGGCACGGCCACCGCCCAGTTGGCCGCCCAGGCCCGCGAGACGCTGGACGAGCTGAGCCCGCAAGAGGTGTTCGAACGCCGCCTGCAGCAAGAAGAACTGCCGCCCGAGCTGGCCCAGGCCCTCATGGAGCGCTACCGGGGCGTGGTGCACGCCCTGCAGCAAGGCAGCGCCGAAGCCGAGGGAGCCGCCGCATGAGGATCCTGCGCCTGCGCCTGAAGAACCTGAACTCGCTCAAGGGCGAGTGGCAGGTCGATTTCACCCGCCCCCCGTTCGCCGACAACGGCCTGTTTGCCATCACCGGCCCCACCGGGGCCGGCAAGTCGACCCTGCTCGACGCCATCTGCCTGGCGCTCTACCACGAGACCCCGCGCCTCAAGACCATCAGCGCCGGCGCCAACGACATCATGACCCGGCACACGGCCGACTGCCTGGCCGAGGTGGAGTTCGAGGTGCAAGGCCAGGTCTACCGCGCCTTCTGGAGCCAGCACCGCGCGCGCGACAAGGTCGACGGTGCGCTGCAAGCCCCCAAGGTGGAGCTGGCCCTGGGCGACGGCAGCATCCTGAGCAGCCAGAGCAAGGACAAGCTGCAGCGCATCGAAGCCATCACCGGGCTCGACTTTGCCCGCTTCACCAAGTCGATGCTGCTGGCCCAGGGGGGCTTTGCTGCCTTCCTCAACGCCAGCGCCAACGAGCGGGCCGAACTGCTCGAAGAGCTGACCGGCACCGACATCTACGGCCTGATTTCGCAAAAAGTGTTCGAGCAGGCCCGCCAAGCGCGCGAGCAACTGGCCCAGATCAAGGCCCGCGCCGACGGCATGGAGCTGCTGGCCCCCGAGGCCCGCGCCGCCATGGCCGCCCAGGCCGCCACTCTGCAAGAGCAGGCCCAGGCCCTGCAAGCCCAACAGCAGCAAAGCCAGGCCCAGCGACAGTGGCGGCTGCAACTGGGCCAGGCCGAACAGGCCGCCACCGAGGCGGGCCAGCGCCTGGCCCAGGCCCAACAGGCCCAGGCCGATGCCGCGTCCGCCCTGCGCCGCCTGGCCGACAGCGAGCCCGCCCAGGCCCTGCAACCCCTGCAGCTGCAGGCAGCGCTTGCCCAGGCCCAGGTGCAGGCCAGCCTGCAGACCCTGGCCGATCTGCAGGCCCAGCACCAGCACACCGGCACGCAAGAGCGGCAGGCCCATGCCCTGGCCCTGGCCCTGGCCGAGCGCCAGGCCCGGCAAGCCCAACAGCATTGGCAGACGCTGCAGGCCGAGCAGCACGGCATCGACCAGTTCTGTGCCACCCATGCCCGCCATGCCCGCTGGGGCGATGCCTTGGGCGTGTGGCGCCAGGGCCTGGCCGAGCAGGCCCGCCACCTGGCCGAACTGACCGCCCAGCAACAAAAGGCCAGTCAGCAGGCCGACGAGCAGGCTGCCTTGCAACAGCAGGCCCCGGCACTGCAGCAGGCGCTGGCCCAGGCCCAACAGGCCCAGGCCGAAGCCGACGCCGCCGTGCAGGCCGCCCAGGCCGGCCTGCAGCAGCGCCTGGCCGGGCGCAGCCTGGCCCAGTGGCGCGAGCACTGGCAGGCCGCCCAGGGCCGCCACGCCCACTGGCAAGGTCTGCGGGCCCAGGCCCAGCGCCTGCGCGATTTGGCGGAGGTCGCCGCCCGCCAGGCCAGTCGCCAGCAGCAAGGCCTGCAGCAACAGGCCCAGCAGGCCAGCGTGCGCGAAGCGCTGCTGGCGCGCTACAAGGCCTTGAAGGCCACCGTGGCCGACAAGCAGCAACTGCTGGCGCAAGAGCAGCGCATCCAAAGCCTGGAGTCGCACCGCCAGCACCTGCAGCCGGGCGAGGCCTGCCCGCTGTGCGGCTCGCCCGACCACCCCGCCGTGGCGGCCTACCAGGCGCTGGACGTGTCGGCCACCCAAGCCGCCCTGCAAGCGGCAGAGCAGGCCTTGGATCAGGTGCGTGCCGAGGGCGAAGCAGCTCGCGAGGCCTTGGCCAGCACCCAGGCCAGCCTGAACGCCTGGGCGCAAGAGCAGCAAGGCACCCAGGCCGAGGCCGAGCAGGCCCTGGCCGACTGGCAGCAGGCCTGCGAGGCCCTGGGCCTGGCGCCGCAGGCCCGCCCCGACTGGGCCGCGGCCGACGCGCTGGCCCAGGCGGTGGACCACGCCGGCCAGGACGTGGCCGCCGCCCTGCACACCCTGCAACAGGCCGAGGCGGCGGAGGCCGCGCTGCAGGCGGCCCAGCAGCGGGCCCACACCCAGGCCCAGGCGCTGCAGGCCGCGCAGGCCCAACTCGCGCTGCTGAACCAGGCGCTGCAGGCGGCGGCGCAAAGCCAGGCTGCCCTGGCCGCCGCCGTGCAGCAGCACGCCGAAGCCCTGGACAGCCACCGTCAGGCCTTGGCCGTCACCCTGGCCGACGACGGCTTCGAGCTGCCCGAGCCCGCCCAGACCGAGGCCTGGCTGCAGGCCCGCAGCGCCGAATGGCAGCAGTGGCAGCACAACCAGACGCGCCGCCAGGCCCTGGCCACCGATCTCAGCCGCCAGCAGGCCCTGTGCGAGGCGGCACAGGCCGAGCAGGCCCGCTGGGCCGAGCGCTGGCAGGCCCTGCAGCCTGAGCCTCAAGGTGGCTTGTTCGATGCGCCGCCCATCAGCCTGCCCGAGCCTGCGCCCTCACTGGCCGCCCTGGGGGCCGAGGTCGATCGCCTGAGCCGCGAGCGCGCCGCCCTGCAAGGGCGGCTGGCCCAGTTGCAGCAGGCGCTGGCCGGGCAGCAGGCCAGCCTGGCCCAAGCCGAGGCGGCCTGGCAGGCCGCGCTGCAGGCCAGCCCCTTTGCCAATGTCCAGGCCTATGCCGAAGCCCTGCTGCCGGCGGCCGAGCGCGAACGCCTGCAGGCCCTGCAGGCCAGCCTGGCCCAGGCCCTGCACCAGGCTCAGGCCGTGCACGAGGCTGCGCTGCAGCAGCACGCCGCCTTGCTCGCGCAGGCCTTGAGCGAAGCCAGCCTGGCCGAGCTCGACGCCTTGCTGGCCGAACAATCCCAACAGCTGGACGAGCTGCGTCAGCAGTGGGGGGCCCAGCAGGCCCTGCTGCGCGACGACGATCAGCGCCGCCAAAGCCAGCAGGCCCTGCTGCAGCACCTGAATGCCCAGGCGGCCGAATCCGAGCTGTGGCAGCGGCTGGATGGGCTGATCGGCTCGGCCAAGGGCGACAAGTTCCGTCGCTTTGCCCAGGGCCTCACGCTGGACCACCTGCTGCACCTGGCCAACCGCCAACTGCAGCGCCTGCACGGCCGCTACCAGTTGCGCCGCAAAGGCACGGGTGAGCTGGAGCTGGATGTGGTGGACACCTGGCAGGGCGACACGGCACGTGACACCCGCACCCTGTCAGGCGGCGAGAGTTTTCTGGTCAGCCTGGCGCTGGCCCTGGCCTTGTCCGACCTGGTCAGCCACAAGACCTCGATCGACTCGCTGTTCCTGGACGAGGGCTTTGGCACGCTCGATGCCGACACGCTGGAGGTCGCTCTGTGCGCCCTCGACACTTTGAACGCCAGCGGCAAGATGATTGGCGTGATCAGCCACGTCGAGGGCCTCAAAGACCGCATCTCGGCCCAGATCCGGGTCGAGAAGGGCGGGGGCGTGGGGCATTCGCGGCTGCGGGTCTGATCAGTTGGTGGTCTGTTGGGGCTGAGGGGCGGCCTTGGCGGCCTCCAGCAGTTGGTCGCACGAGGTGATCTCGATCGAGCCGTAGCTGATCCGTATCAGCCCGCTGCGCTCCCAGCCCTTGAGGATCCTGCTCACGGTGGGGCGTGACACGGCCAGGTTGGCCGCCAGATTGTCCTGTGAGCCCCAATAGACCAAGCCGCCGCTGGTGCGAGGTCGGCTGTGCCGCACCAGCCTGTTGGCCATGCGCTCCGGGATGGGCCGCGACAGCGCTTCTTCTGCCCAGCACAGCACCCGGTGGTAGCGTGATGCCACCAGGCGGGCCACGTCGCAGGCCAAGGCCGCGTCCCGGGCCATCAGGCGGTCGAATTCTTCCCGCTGGACGATTCGCAGGAACGAATCTTCCACCGCCTCGACGGTGAAAACGTTGTCACCTTGCAATAGCAAAAAGGCCTCACCCAGCCAACTGCCCGGCCCCCAATCGGTGAAGCCAAATTGAGGTTCGGTGCTCGAGAAGATATAGCTTCTGATCAGCCCCGACTCCACGTAGACCATCACTTGCTGAGGCGCACTTCGCTCCCATACGATGCCGCCCGCCTCGATGCGCCTCAACTCCGACACTGAAAGCAGCTTTTCCCGACTTTCGGACGACAGGGTGCCGACCATTTTGGCTGGAAAGGCCTTGGGCTGTGAATTGTTAATTTTTGACATTCTTTCTCAAGCAGGCGGCGAATGGGCTGAGATGTGACTTGGCTACAACGGATTGTCAATTATTGACAATAATAAGATGATAAAAATGAGTTGCTCTCATTTGTGTTTTGGGGGTTGAAATCAAGACTATCAATTAATTATAAAAATATAACAAATATAACGAAAATTATATGATTTCCTCAGCGCCATGCTAAGCGCGGCGTAATATTTTTGTGCTTGCAAGCGCCAGGCGTGCAGAATTGAAACTGTTTCTCCAGGGCCGGCGGGATCGCCGTCCGGGCTTGGGCAAGAGGGTGGTCGATGGAAGCTTGAATGACGGTGCGCATGAATTCATCCCGGTTGGGAACGCCACAGCACGGCAGGCTGGGTGCCGTGATCAAGAAAATCACCAAAGCAGCGCTGCTCAGATTGAATGTACAGGGCGTTTACTTTCAGATCGTGCTGGCGGCCTCGACACTGGTATTTTCATTTCTGACCGTCCTGTCTGCAGCAGCATGCCTGGTTTATGGTGAGATACGCACTCTGCACGCAATCAAGCTGAAATCATTGGATGATTTTGTGCGGGAGATCGATCTGATCTATGGCCAGGTGCAATCTTCAACTTCGGGCCGCTGCACGCCGCAAAACCTGGAGCGCTTGCAAGAGGTGTTGCTGAATCAACGGGCCATCTTGCACATCGGGCTCGGTTTTTCAGGGCAGGGTGTGGAGTGTTCCACCATGACGGGCCCCTTGAAATACGCCGTGAAAACCCCGGCTGATCAATATTCCTTGCCCCTCGGCGGCTTCATCTCTTCATTGCCTGTCAATGCCCTGTTGAGCCACGCGGGCGCCAATCTCCGTTTGCCGGTGCTGCAGCGCGGTGGCATCTACCTCTTCATGGATGAAGCGCGTTACAGCCAACTTTTCGGCATGGATGATTTTCAGATGCTGGGCGATTTTCTCCAGATCGCGACCCGCATTGAAGGGGTGCACCTGGGTTGGTTGAGCAAAGGCGGGGAGGGCGAATTGCAACTCAAATCCAGCCTTCGCTGGGCGATGCCGGCGGTTGAAATCAATTCCAGGCTGCATCAGTCCGCCGATGAAATCCAACTGACCAGCACCGTTGACACCCAGTCGCTCTTGATGGCGGGCAAAGGGCGCTACCTGGCGCTGGTGTTGCTGCTCTCGGGGGCGTGGGCCGCGCTGTTGTTCGCCGCCGTGCGTTGCTTGCTGAAGCGACTGGATTCGACCGAGTTCTACATCCGCCATCTCTGCACGATGGAGGATGTGCATTGCTTTTATCAGCCCATCGTCAGCGTGCAGGACGGTCGCGTGGTGGGCTGCGAGGTCTTGACCCGCATCTCGCGCCGCGCGGGCCATGTCATGCCGGATGAGTTCATCCCGGTGCTCATGAAATGCGGCCTGCAGAAATGGTATGACGAGATGGTGTGTCGCCGGGCACTGCAGGAAATCACCCGTGTGCCCGGTTTGCCGGCGGGTTTTCATGTGGCCATCAATTTCTTTTCGCACAGCATTGATGCGCAGTGGCTGGACGATTTGAGCCAGGGCCTGGCCCACAGCATCAAGTTGGTGATCGAGGTGACGGAATATCAATTCTCCGAGGCCATGCTGCCCGATCTTTTGAAATTGAGGCATGCCGGGTTTTTGATTTCGATCGACGATTTTGGCACTGGTTATTCAAACCTGGGCATGTTGGGGAAAATTTCGCCCAATTACCTGAAGATCGACAAATCGTTCATTTCAAGCGTCAACGATGCCACCGTGGCTGCCAGCCTGGTGCCTGAAATCGTGGGCATCGCCAAGGCCATTGATTGCGAGCTGATTGCCGAAGGGGTGGAAACCGAGGCCCAGCTTGAAAAAATCCGGGCCTTGGGCATTGCCTATGCCCAGGGCTATCTTTTTGCGAGGCCGCTGGCATGGGGCGTTTTTCATGAGTATCTCTGCGGACGAAACGTCCCGCAGGCCGCCCCATCGATGGAATGCTGACCAAAAGACAGAGAAACTGAGGAGAAATGATGAACGGTTTGAAAATATCCACTCGGATCATCGGCCTGCTGGTGCTGATGTCTGTTTTGCTTGCCGCCGTCGGCCTGCTGGGTCTGTCGGGCATGCAGCGCTCTAACGCGTCGCTGCAAAGCGTCTACGCCGACCGGGTGGTGCCCTTGTCGCAGTTGTCAGAACTGCAGCGACTGATGCTGCGCAATCGCCTGGCCGTGGCCAACGCCGTGGCGTTCAACACGCCCGAACACACACAGCGCTATGCCAATGAGATCGAGGCCAACATGCAAGAGGTTGACAAGGTGTGGGCCCGTTACTTGGGCACCTCCCTGACGCCGCAAGAGGCGAAGTTGGCCAAGGCCTTTCAGGATGCACGCAGCCGCTTTGTGCAGGAAGGGCTCAAGCCGGCGGTGGCCGCCATGCGCGCCAATGACCTCGATGAAACCCGACGCCTGGCCCTGGACAAGCTTCACCCGCTGTGGGATGCCGTGCGCGACAACATGCATGCCCTGCACCAACTGCAGGTGGATGTGGCCAAGCAGGAGTACGACGACGAGGCTGCCCGTTTCAGCGTGATCAGCGCCTGGTCCATCGCCTCCATCGTCGGCGGCATTCTGCTGGGCGTCACATTCGGCATGCTGCTGGTGCGCAACATTGCCCGCTCGCTCAAGCAGGCGATTGCGGTGACCGAGGCCGTGGCCCAGGGCGATCTGAGCCAGCGCATCGAGGTGCGAGGCCAGGACGAGGTGGCCCAGTTGCTCGCGGCCCTGTCGAACATGCAGCAAAGCCTGATCCAGGTCGTTGCCACCGTGCGGCAGGGGGCCGAGGGGGTGTCCACGGCCAGCGCCGAGATCGCCACCGGCAATTCAGACCTGAGCGCCCGCACCGAGGGCCAGGCCAGTGCCCTGGAGGAGACCGCAGCCTCGATGGAAGAGCTGGGCTCGGCGGTGCAGCACAACGCCGACAACGCCCGCCAGGCCAATCAGCTGGCCCTGGGCGCGTCCGAGGTGGCGCACAACGGCGGGCAGGTGGTGGCCCAGGTGGTGCACACGATGAGGGACATCCACCAAAGCAGCCAGAAGATCGCCGACATCATCGGCGTCATTGATGGCATTGCCTTCCAGACCAACATCCTGGCGCTGAATGCCGCCGTGGAAGCCGCCCGGGCTGGCGAGCAGGGGCGCGGCTTTGCCGTGGTGGCGGGCGAGGTGCGTGCCCTGGCCGGCCGCAGTGCCGAGGCGGCCAAGGAGATCAAGACCCTGATCTCGGCCAGCGTGGAGCGCGTGGACCAGGGCAGCCAGCTGGTGGATCAGGCCGGCCAGACCATGGGCGAGGTGGTGGCTGCCATCGGCCGGGTGAGCGACATCGTGGGCGAGATCAGCGCGGCCACCGGCCAGCAAAGCGCGGGCGTGGCCCAGGTGGGTGAGGCGGTCACGCAGATGGATCAGGCCACGCAGCAGAACGCGGCCTTGGTCGAGCAGATGGCTGCCGCCGCCACCGGTTTGAAGAACCAGGCCCAGGACCTGGTTCAGGCGGTCAGCGTGTTCAGGCTGGGCAGCGGCGACGGCGCTGCGCTGCGTTCTGCGCCTGCAGGTGCTTTTGCGGCGCCAGGCGCGGCATCCGCACGGCCAAAGGCGCCCCCGCGTCCTTCCGCCTTGCCGCCCAAGCCCGGCTTGACGAGCGCGCCGGCCGCTGCCAAGTCTGCACCGAAGCCGTCGGGGGCCGGTTCGGTGAAGGGCGCTGCACCTGCGCCAGCACCTTTGCCGGCGCCCACGGCCTCCCAGGCGTCCACCCGGCACGCGGCAGGACACGATGACGATTGGGAGACCTTCTGACGCTCCGGCCCGGCCTGCCCAGGGCTGAAGGCCAACGGCAGACCGTGGGCGAGGCGGGTGCGTCTCGGGTGCTCAAGCCAGGTGCAACTGGGGAATGCACGGACTCCTGGGTGCTGGTATTTGCGAGTGGTATTTGCTGGTGTTGGTGCGATGACAAAGTTTGTCGCAAGGATTTTCAGAGGACTGATCTATGGCTTTTTTCGCCCGGATGAAACTGGTATCGCGCCTGCTGGTGCTCATGGCGTTCTTTTTGCTGGCCTTCGTGGGCGTGGGTGTGTTCAGCATCATCGAAATGAGGGCCGTCAGCGCCGAGCAGCGGGCCATGTACACCGACACGGTGGTGCCTTTGCGCCTGGTGGTCGATGGCGGGCGGCAGGCTGCGGTGCATTTCCGGCGCATGTACCCCTACATCCTGAAAACCGACGAGAAGTCCCGCAAGGAGACGCGTGAGCTGAACGCTGACACCGAGAAAGCAGTGCTCCAGGCGATCCAATACTTGAACGAAGGCAGTGACAGCCCCGAGTTGCGCCAGATCGGCCAGGATGCGCAGCAGAAGTGGCGGCTCTATCGCGAGTCGGTCGAGCGCCTGTACCGGGCCGCCGATGCGGGCGACGCCGACGCGGCGATGGAGGAACTCAAGAAAGACACGGACCGCCTGCACGTCGACATGCGCAATGTGCTGATTGCCGCGGGCAAGATGCAGGAGAAACTGGCCAAGGAAGACACGGAGCGCGTGGCGGCTTCGGTCGAGCGGTCTTCGGTCAAGGTGCTGGGGTTCATCGTGCTGAGCATGTTGCTCGGCGGGGCCATCGGCTATGCGCTGATCCGTTCGGTGATCCAGCAGCTTGGTGGCGACCCGGCGGAGGCGGTGACCATTGCCGAGCGCATCGCCAACGGAGACCTGAAGACGCAGATCGGGCTTCAGGCGCATGACCGCGGCAGCCTGATGTTCAACCTGGAGAGCATGCGTATGAAGCTGGCCGAGATCATCCGCCAGGTCAGGCAATCGGCCGAATCGGTGTCGCAGGCCTCGCAGGAGATCACGGCCGGTACGCACGACCTCTCCAATCGCACCGAGCAGCAGGCCTCAGCCCTGGAGGAGACGGCGGCCTCGATGGAGGAGCTGGGCTCCAGTTCGAACCACAACGCAGAGAACGCCCGTCTGGCCAGTCAACTGGCGCAGCAAGCCTCTGCGGTGGCCAGCCGCGGAGGCGAGGTGGTCGGCGAGGTGGTGGTCACGATGAAGGCCATCAGCGAAAGCAGCGCCCGGATCTCCGACATCATCGGCGTCATTGACGGCATTGCCTTCCAGACCAACATCCTGGCGCTGAACGCCGCTGTTGAGGCCGCCCGGGCCGGCGAGCAAGGGCGGGGCTTCGCGGTGGTGGCCTCTGAGGTGCGGGCGCTGGCCAAGCGCAGTGCCGATGCCGCCAAGGAGATCAAGGGCCTGATCACCAGCAGTTCCGAGCGTGTCGAGCAAGGCACGCAACTGGTCGACCGGGCCGGTGGCACCATGGACGAAGTGGTGGAGTCCATCCGCAAGGTCTCCGGTGTGGTTGGCGAGATCAGCACCTCCAGCAGCGAGCAGAGCGCTGGCGTCAGCCAGGTGAGCGAGGCCATCTCCTTGCTGGATCAGACGACGCAACAGAATGCCGCCCTGGTGGAAGAGAGCGCGGCAGCCGCCCAGTCGCTGCAGATCCAGGCCCGCGATCTGGTGTCTGCCGTGTCCATCTTCAGCCTGCATGGGGCCGAGGCGGCGGGCCAAGTACGTCTGCGCTGAGCAGGTGGGGGCCGGCCTGGGCCGCCCTTCAGCTTCAGTTCACCAACTCAGGCCACTGGCGCATGGGCTCGTTGCAGTCCGTTTGCTGGCGCGCTGCGGCCAGCAGGCCGGTTTCATCCTTGATGACAATCGAGCCATAGAAGATGTCGATCAGGCCCCGCTTTTCCCAGCTCTTGAGGCACTTGTTGATGCTTTGCCGGGACACGCCCAGGCAGTCGGCCATGCTGTCCTGAGAGGCCCGGATCAGGCGCTGCTGCTTGTGGCTGCGCTCGGAGGAGGCGCACAGCAGCAGCGCGATGCGTTCCGGCAGGGGGCGCAAGACGGAGTGCTCGACCCAGGACAGCAGGCGCATGTAGCGGCTGGCGGCCAGCGTGGCCATGTGGAGCAGCACCTCGGGGTCGGAGGCGATGAGTTGCCGGAAGCTCGCCTCGTCGACCACGGCCACGTCGCTGGTCTCGACCGCCTCGGCGTAAAAAGGTTGCGAGCCTTTGCTCAGCAGGTTGGCCTCGCCAAACCAATGCCCTTCGGTCCAGACCGTGGTGCCGAACTTCTTGCCCGATTCAGCGTACAGCGCGGTGCTGACGGCGCCGGAGATCACGCCAAACAGGATGTCGCTGGCCGAGCCCGGTGAGAGCAGCACCTCGCCCCGGGCCAGGGTCCTGCGCTGCGAGACGGCGCAAAGCCGCGCGCGGACATGGGGAGGCGGTTGGTGGATGGAGTCCGTTTTGTATCTCATGGGCAACGAATAGTCTGAAGTGGACATTTTGTTGTCGGACAACAAATGAGAATCCAGCCCGAATTGCCGGCTCGCCTGGCCACCGCTCGAGAAGTGTTGTCATACAACTTGGGCCGGGATGATCACCGATGAAAGAACTTATTTCAATCCTTTTCGCAAGCAGGCGGCTGGCGGCCGCAGCGGATGGGGCGGTGTCGGCGTCGGAGATGCATCGGCGTGCCTCCGTTCCAGTTCAGGCCGCCTGAGGCCAGGGTGCCGAAGGTGGATGGCGTCAGCCGCTGGAGGGGAAGCCGTGCAGCCTGTGGGCAGCCCGTGCCGTGATTCGGATTTCAAAAAGGAGAAGTGAATGGTGGCAAATGTTCTGATCGGTCTGGTGTGTCTGATCCACGTGCTGATCTTTTTGGCCGAGACGGTTTTCTACCGGAGCTGGGGCGTCAAGGTGTTCAAGATCAAGCCGGAAGACGTGGCGGACAAGGCTTCGGCCATGTCCAACCAGGGTTGCTACAACGGCTTTCTGGTGGCCGCCCTGTTGCTGGGCCTGCTGTACCCCGAACCCGCGGTGGCCAAGGCCTTTGCCAGCTATGGGCTGTTGTGTGTCGCGGTGGCCGGTGTCTGGGGGGCTTTGACGGTGGCGCGCAAGGTGTTGTTCGTCCAGACCGTGCCAGCGGTGCTGGGGCTGGTGTTTCTGTATCTTTGAGCACCGGGGTGGGGGGCTGCGGTCCAGCCCTTCACGCGGCGGGTCGTTGATCGTTCACGTTGGCGGCAATTCGTCGTCCAGCGGAATCGACAGCAGGTGGGCAAGTCCGAAGCAGACCAAGGCCGCCAGCAGGCCCAGCGCCAGCAAGGTGCAGGGCAGGCGGTCGACCTGCCACAGGCTGTCCAGCCAATCATTGAGGCGCGCGGCAAAGACCACGCTCTTGCCGCCGATGCGCTCCATGGCGAACTCGTAGCTTCTTGGGTTGTCGGGGGGGAGCAGCGCCTCGGCCGTCTTGTGGCCAGCTGACAGCCAGCGCATCAGGCCCGAGCTGACCCCGCCCAGGGCCAGGCAGACCCAGCCCGCCCGGCGCAAAAGCTTGGGGCGGGCAAGGGGCTGGGGTCTGGACGCGGAGGGCGGGTGCA
Source organism: Curvibacter gracilis ATCC BAA-807 (assembly GCF_000518645.1). Classification (GTDB taxonomy): domain Bacteria; phylum Pseudomonadota; class Gammaproteobacteria; order Burkholderiales; family Burkholderiaceae_C; genus Curvibacter; species Curvibacter gracilis. Next base: position 24,112 of record NZ_JADZ01000038.1, read on the forward strand.
TGGCCAATCAAGGTTGGGGGGGCCTGTCACAGCGGGCAGGGTGCCGCCTGGGCAGGCCCGGCAGCACGGCAAGCCGTCTTGCCATTGAACCCGAGCCCGGGGGCGCCGAATTGTCGACGCTGCGTAAAGTTGGCTTGACTGACAGATTTGTCATTTGGCTGTCAGTGGGGTGTCTGGGGTGGGTGACTAAAGTCCATCCGCCTCTTGGATGTCTCAACATGTGCCCAGAAAACCCTGCCTTCCACCCCTGGCTGCCCAGCCCTGCCCCGCGACGATGGGGTTCGCTCAAGCGGCTGCCGCTGCCCACCCGGGCGGGTGGCCTGGCCGCCTTGGCCGCCTTCGCGCTGACCGCCTGTGCGGTCGGGCCGGACTATGAGCGTCCCCAGGCACCCTCAGGGGTGCAGGCCGCCGGGTTCAAGGAAAGCGCGGGCTGGAAAGTGGCTGCGCCGGCGCAGGTCGATGCCAGCCAGGCCTGGTGGCAGGCTTACGGCGACGAAACCCTGAACCGCTTGGTGGCCCAGGCCAATGAGGCCAACCAGACACTGGCCCAGGCTGCTGCCCAATACCGACAGGCGACCGCGTTGGTCGGTGCGGCCGCCGCGGCCGGCCAGCCCACCCTGGGCGTGAGCAGCACCACCAGCCGCGTGCGCAGCAACACCGGTGGGGCCCTCTACGAGGGTTACACCCACAGCGCCCTCTTGCAATCGGCCTGGGAGCCTGATGTGTGGGGCAAGGTCGGCCGCTCCACCGAGGCGGCCCGGGCGAACGCCGAGGCCAGTGGCGCCGACCTGGCCGCGGCCCGCCTGTCGGTGCAGGCCCTGGTGGTCAACGATTATCTGCAGCTGCGCCTGGCCGATGCCGCCCTGGCCACGTACCAGGCCACCTTGCAGGCGTATGAGAAGGCCCTTCAATTGACGCAGAGCCAGCACCGCTCAGGTGTGGCCACCCAGGCCGATGTGGCCTTGGCCGAGTCCACGCTGCAAGCGGCGCGCGCCCAGGCGACGGATGTGCAACTGTCACGCAGGCAGCTGGAACATGCCTTGGCAGTGCTGCTGGGCAAAACCCCGGCGGAGTTCTCCATACCGGCCTCGCCCGAGGCGCAGTGCGCATTGCCCGGCCTGCCCGGCATCCCTGCTGTGCTGCCCTCGGCACTGCTGGAGCGCCGGCCCGACATCGCGGGCGCCGAGCGACGGGTGGCCGCAGCCAACGCCAACATCGGTGTGGCGGCGGCCGCCTGGTACCCGGCCCTGAACCTCACCGGCTCGGCCGGCAGCAGTGGCTCAGGCGTGGGCAACTGGCTGGCTGCCCCCTACCGCATCTGGGCCGTGGGGGCCCAAGTGGCCGCCACCTTGTACGACGGTGGCCTGCGCAGCGCACAAGACAAACAGGCCCGCGCGGCTTTCGACGCCGCGGCCGCCGCCTACCGACAAACCGTGCTGGCCGGCTTCCAGGAGGTCGAAGACAACCTGGCCGCGTTGGACCAACTGGCCCGGGAGCGCGTGCAGCAAGAGGCGGCGCTGGCTGCGGCGCGCACGGCCGAGCGCATCGTGACCCGCCAATACGAGGCGGGCACCGCGCCCTATGCGTCGGTCATCACCGCGCAGGCGCTGGCACTCAACAGCGAGCGGGCCGCCCTGCAGCTGCAAGGCCGTCAGTTGACGGCCAGCGTCACCCTGATCAAGGCACTTGGCGGTGGCTGGACCGCTCACCACGATTGACACCATGAAGAACTTCTCCCATCACGCCACATTTCGATTGAACCCCCGGGCCAAGGCCTGGGCGGGGCTGATGCTGGTTGCGGCGCTCGGCGCGGGCCAAGCCGTGCAGGCCGAGTCCGGCAGCCCAGGGCCTGCGTCCACGCCTTCCAAGCCGGCCAAGCCAGCCGGGCCTCCCGTGCAGGTCAGCACCACCCGGGTGGTGCAGGAGGCCGTGCCCATCGTCCAGAGCGGCACGGGCAACGTCGTGGCCTTGGCCACGGTCACCGTCAAGGCCCGGGTCGACGGCCAGCTGGAGTCGGTTCAATTCACCGAAGGGCAGGACGTGAAGGCCGGCCAATCGCTGGCCAGGATCGACTCCCGCGTCTATGAGGCCCAGCTCAACCAGGCCCTGGCCCAGAAGGCCAAGGACCAGGCCAGCCTCGGCAACGCCGAGATGGACCTGCGCCGCTACACCGAGCTGATCAAGGACGATGCCACCACCCAGCAGACGCTGGACACCCAAGGCGCCCTGGTCAAGCAGCTGCAGGCCGCCTTGCTCACCGACGAGGCCCAGATCAGCCTGGCCCGGGTGCAGCTGGACTACACCCGCATCACGGCGCCCATCAGTGGCCGCATCGGCGCCCGCCTGATCGACCCGGGCAACATCGTCCATGCCGCCGACGTGGGAGGCCTGGTGGTGATCAACCAGATCGATCCGATCGGCTTGCAGTTCACCTTGCCAGAAACGGCTTTCCAGGCCTTGAACCAGGCGATGCGCAACAGCCGCAAGCCCCTCAAGGTGCAGGCGCTGGACCGGGTCAGCCAGCAGGTGCTGGCCGAGGGCGAGCTGGCGCTGCTGAACAACCAGATCGATCCCGGCTCCGGCACCATCACCCTCAAGGCCCGCTTTGCCAACGGCAGCCACAAGCTGTGGCCGGGGCAGTCGCTGAATGCCCGCATCACGCTGGGCGAAAGCAGTGCCTCGCTGACCGTGCCCAACGCCGCCATCCAACGCAGCCAGAACGGCTTGTTCGTGTATGTGGTGGGGGCCGATGACATCGCGCATCTGCAGCCCGTCGTCGCCGGGCAGTCGGATCGGCAGAAGACCGTGATCGAAACCGGCCTGTCGGCCGGGGACCGCGTGGTGGTCGATGGCCAGTACCGCCTGACGCCTGGGGCCCGGGTGGTCGAGGCCAAGGCGGCTGCACCGGCGCAGGCTGCCAATGCTTCGGGAGCCAAGCCTTGAGCGTTTCCACCCACTTCATCAAGCGCCCCATCGGCACCACGCTGCTGGGCATCGGCCTGTTGCTGATCGGCCTGGTGGCCTGGCCCCTGCTGCCGGTGGCCCCGTTGCCTCAGGTGGACTTTCCGACCATCCAGGTCTCGGGCAACCTGCCCGGGGCCGCACCTGAGACCATGGCCTCGTCCGTGGCCCAGCCGCTGGAGCGTCAGTTCTCGCAGATCCCGGGCCTGGCGCAGATGAGCTCGACGAGTTCGCTGGGCAGTGCCCAGATCACCTTGCAGTTCGACCTCGATCGCAACATCGATGGCGCGGCCCTGGACGTGCAGACCGCCATCAACGCGGCCACCGGGCAGTTGCCCGCCAACCTGCCCAGCCCGCCCTCGATCCGCAAGATCAACCCGGCGGACTCGCCGGTGCTGATCCTCAGCGTGCAGTCCGACGTGCTGCCCCTGACCGTGGTCAGCGACTTTGCCGACAACGTGCTGGCGCAACAGATCTCGCGCATCTCCGGCGTGGGCCTGGTCACGGTCAACGGCCAGCAAAAGCCCAGCGTGCGCATCCAGGTCGACCCCGAGAAGATCCGCACCCTGGGCCTGAGCCTGGAGGACATCCGCGGTGTGGTGGCCACCATGACGGTGAACCAACCCACCGGCACCATCGATGGCGAACGCCAGGCCATGAACGTCTACACCAACGACCAGTTGCTCAAGGCCGAGGCCTGGAACAGCATGGTGCTGGCCTGGCGCAACGGGGCCCCGGTGCGGGTCAGGGACATCGGGGTGGCGGTGGACGCGGCAGAGAACAGCAAACTGGCCGCCTGGGCCATGGCCGGCCCGGCGCTGCCCGAGGGCAACACGCTGCGCAGCGGGCGCTCGATCGTGGTGGCGGTGACCAAGCTGCCGGGCGCCAACGTGATCGACACGGTGGACCGCATCCAGGCCGCCCTGCCCAAGCTGCAGGCATCGATGCCCCCCAGCATCCGCGTCAACCCCTTGATTGATCGCACCCAGACGATACGCGCCTCGGTGCTGGACGTGGAGTTCACGCTGATGCTGTCGATCGCCCTGGTGGTGGCGGTGATCTTCGTGTTCCTGCGCAACGTGATGGTGACGGTGATCCCGAGCATCACCGTACCCCTGGCGCTGCTGGGCACGGCCGCGGTGATGTACCTGCTGAACTTCAGCCTGGACAACCTGTCGCTGATGGCGCTGACCATCGCGGTGGGCTTCGTGGTGGATGACGCCATCGTGATGCTGGAGAACATCTACCGCTACATCGAGGAGGGCATGGCCCCCATGGAGGCCGCCCTCAAGGGCGCGGGTGAAATCGCCTTCACCATCGTGTCGATTTCGATCTCGCTGGTGGCCGTGTTCATCCCCTTGCTGCTGATGGGCGGGATCGTGGGGCGCTTGTTCCGCGAGTTCGCGGTCACGGTGACGCTCACCATCGGCATGTCGATGGTTGTCTCGCTGACACTGACCCCCATGATGTGCGCCCGCTTCCTGAAGGCGCACAAGCCGGGCGAGGCGCAGCAGCATGGCCGCCTGTACATGCTGATGGAGCGCGGCTTTGACGGCCTGCTCAGTGCCTACCGGCGTGGCCTGGAGTTCGTCTTGCGGCATCAGTTCCTGACCTTGCTGAGCTTCCTCGCGACTGTTGCGGCCACGGTGGCGCTGTTCATTGTGATCCCCAAGGGCTTTTTCCCGCAGCAGGACACGGGTTTCATCTACGGTCAGGCCGATGCGGCGCAGGATTCGTCCACCCAGATCATGCGCGAGCGCCTGATGCAGGTGTCCGACGTGGTGCGTGAAGACCCCGACGTGCAGTCCTTCGGCATCGCAACGGGCGGCAGCACCTTCAACGGCGGCACGATGTTCATCGGGCTCAAGCCCAAGGACGAAGGGCGCACCGCCACCGCCGATGAGGTGATTGCCCGTCTGCGCCCCAAGCTGGCCCAGGTGAAGGGCATCCAGCTGTTCATGCAGGCCGGGCAGGACATCAACGTGGGCGGGCGCCTGGCCCGCACGCAATACCAGTACACGCTGACCGACGCCAACCTGGACGAGCTCAACGTCTGGGCGCCCAAGGTGCTGGAGCGCCTGCGCCAGGTGCCGATGTTGCGCGACGTGACCACCGACCAGCAGAACAACGCCCCCGTGGCCACGGTCACGGTGGACCGGGAAAAGGCGATGAGCTATGGCATCTCGGCGGCCATGATCGACGGGACCATCTATGACGCCATCGGCCAGCGGCAGGTGGCCCAGTACTTCACCCAGGTCAACAGCTACCACGTGGTGCTGGAGGTCACGCCGCGCCTGCAGCAAGACCCGCAGCTGTTCAACCAGCTCTACCTGACTTCGCCCCTGACCGGGCAGCAGGTGCCCTTGTCCACCTTTGCCACCATCGACACCTCGCACACAGGCTACCTGTCGATTGCCCACCAGGGCCAGTTCCCGGCGGTGACGATCTCGTTCAACCTGGCGCCGGGCGCCTCGCTGGGCGAAGCGGTGGATGCCATCCACCAGGCCCAGGCGGAGATGCGTCTGCCCGACACGGTCAGCGGCAATTTCCAGGGCACGGCCCAGGCCTTCGGGGCCTCGCTGCGCACCCAGCCCTACCTGATTCTGGCGGCCCTGGTGGCGGTCTACATCGTGTTGGGCTTGCTGTATGAAAGCTACATCCACCCGCTGACCATCCTGTCGACCCTGCCCTCGGCCGGGGTGGGCGCCTTGCTGATCCTGATGGTGGGGGGTTACGACCTGAGCGTGATCGCACTGATCGGCATCATCTTGCTGATCGGCATCGTCAAGAAAAATGGCATCATGATGATCGACTTTGCCCTGCACGCCGAACGTGACCGGGGCCTGTCGTCCCGTGATGCCATCTTCGAAGCCTGCCTGATGCGATTCCGCCCGATCATGATGACCACCATGTGCGCGCTGCTGGGCGGCTTGCCGCTCATGCTGGGCCACGGCGCGGGCTCTGAGCTGCGCCGGCCCCTGGGTTATGCGATGGTGGGCGGCTTGATCCTGTCGCAGATGCTGACCCTGTTCACCACGCCGGTCGTCTACCTGTACCTGGATCGGGCGCATTTCTGGTACCTGCGACTGAAGGCCGCGCGCACCGCGCGCCGCCAGGCCCGGCTGGTCAGCAAGGCGGTATGAGAATCCTGATCGTCGAAGACGAACCCAAGACGGCCGACTACCTGCGCCAGGGGCTCAGCGAGCAGGGCTATGGGGTGTCGGTGGCGGCCGACGGCATCGACGGTCAGCACCTGGCCCTGCACCATGATTTTGACGTGGTGATTCTGGATGTGATGCTGCCCGGACTGGACGGTTTTGCCTTGCTCAAGGCGCTGCGGGCGGTGAAAAGCACACCCGTGCTGATGCTGACCGCGCGCGACAGCATGGAAGACCGGGTTCGCGGCCTGCAAGACGGCGCCGACGACTACCTGGTCAAGCCCTTTTCGTTCATGGAGCTGCTGGCGCGGGTGCAGGCGCTGAACCGGCGCGGCCGCATCCAGGAGTCCTCGCTGCTGCGCGTGGGCGACCTGCAGGTCGATCTGATCGCACGCCGGGTGCTGCGGCAAGGCCAGCGCATCGATCTCACCGCCAAGGAGTTCTCATTGCTGATGGTGCTGGCCCGGCGCCAGGGCGACATCCTGTCCAAGACGGCGATCGCCGAGCTGGTCTGGGACATGAACTTCGACAGCAACACCAATGTGGTGGAGGTGGCCATCAAGCGCCTGCGAGCCAAGATCGATGCGCCCTTTGAGCGCAACCTCCTGCACACGATCCGTGGCATGGGCTACGTGCTGGAAGACCGTGGCCCGCAAGCCTGAGCCGGCCACCCGATCGATCGCGGCCCGGCTGGCGCTGCTGTTCGGCCTGGTCGCCTTCGTGAGCCTCAGCCTGGTGGGCATCTCCTTGCAATGGGTGTTGCGCCACGAGATGGCGCGGCATCAGGCCGAGCAGATCCAGGGGCGCACCGAAGACATGCGCTACATGCTCAACCATGGCCGCCCGGATGGCCTGGCCGCCCGGGCGATGGCCAAGATCGAGGCCCTGAGCCCGGCCGATGAGCGCAATCGGTACTGGATGTGGAGCCCTGACCCCGCCTACCTCTACGGGCATGACCTGCAGCAGGCGCTCGATGCCACCCGCGGCAAGACGGGGGTGGTCGATCTGTATGTGCGGGGCCGCCACATGAAGCTGCAAGCCGTGGACCTGCCCGCCCAGGGCGGCCGACCTGAGCTGCGCCTGATCGTGGGCATCGATGTGGCGCCGTTTGCCCAGACGCTGCGCAGCTTCCGTTGGGCCCTGATGGTGGTGACCTTGGTGGGCGCGCTGGTGCTGGCGGCCTTGGGCTATTGGGTGGCCCGACTGGGGCTGTTGCCGGTGCGCCGCATGTCCGAGGAGGCCCACCGCATCGAGCCCGGCAACCGGGCGCAACGCCTGGATGTGAGTGCCCTGCCGCACGAGCTGTCCGACCTGGGTGGGTCTTTGAATGCAGCGCTGGAGCGCCTGGACTCGGCCTATCACCAGCTTGCCGCGTTCAATGACAACGTGGCCCACGAGTTGCGCACCCCTTTGGCGAACCTGATCGGTCAGACCCAGGTGGCCTTGTCGCGCGAGCGCGACGGCGTGCATCTGCGTGAAGTGCTGCAATCCAACCTGGAAGAGCTCGAGCGCCTGCGCTCCATCGTCGCCGACATGCTGTTCCTGGCCCGGGCCGAGCAGGGCGCCCGGGCGCAGGACCTGGTCCAGGTCTCATTGGCCGACGAGGTCGCCAAGACCCTGGAGTTCATGGAGCTGCTGCTGGAGGAGGCCGGCATGCAGGTGCTGGTGCAGGGGGACGCCCAGGCCTTCGTGCAGACAGCCCTGTTCCGGCGGGCGCTGATCAACCTGCTGCACAACGCCATCCAGCACTCGGCCTCAGGCAGCCAGATCGTGGTGCAGATCCTGACCGGGTCGCAGCACGCCTCGGTGGCCGTCCTCAACCCGGGGCCGGCCATCCCCGCCGAACACCTGCCGCGTCTGTTCGATCGCTTCTACCGCATCGAAGAATCCAGGGCCAACAGTGGCGAAAGCCATGGCCTGGGCCTGGCCATCGTCAAGGCCGTGGCCTTGATGCACGAGGGCCAGGTCTTCGCCAGCTCAGGCCAGGGGCAGACGCGGGTGGGTTTCCAGATCAGCTTGGCCACGGCCGGGCCGCCCAAGGGGTGATCCCTGGCACCGCGCCTGCCCGGGCCCAGCCCTGTGGTGTTGATGCCCCGTTAACATGGGCCCCATGGCGTCGTTCATTCAGCCAGGGGCCTGTCTTGGAAATTCTCAGCCACCGCAACAACCCGCCTCAAACCATCTGGGCGGCTTTCTTCATGGCGATGTTGACCGCGTTGATCGCCTGGTGGTCTGACGACCCTGCCTTCAGTCGCAAGGTGCTGGGTGGGCTGGCCGGCATGTTTGCACTCATCGGCCTGTTTGTCTGGTGGTGGAAGCCCCGTCGCACCGTGCGCCTCGATGCGCGCCGCCAGACCTTTCATGTGCATGACCAGAGCCGGTGGGGCAGCAGCCATCGGCAAATCGCCTTCCGGGACCTGGTCGGTGCCTTCGTCAAGGAATGGCAAGACCCCGACCCCGACAGCCACCCGAGGAAAGTGCTGCACTACTGGGTGGTGGTGCACACGCGTCAAGGCGAGCAGATCGAGGTGGGCGACCGCATGCTGAGTATGGTGGAGGCCGAGCGGCTTTGTGCGCGTGTCAACGAGGTGCTACAGGCCGGGCCGCAGAACGTTCAAAATGGTGCATTCAACCGGCAAACCCGTTTCTGACCATCGATTGAATCTGCTGTCTGCCGTCTGCTGTCTGCTGTCTGCCATTTGGGCACTGCGCCCGCTACCTGTCTGCCTGCCTGGCCTTCCAAGGGCCCCAACACAACAAGATGATGTGAAGCGCCGCAATGTGTGGCCTTTGCATCCGAAGGAGATCTCGTGATGCCTCAATCCTGGCCCATGTCGGGCCTGTCGACCCAAGCCCAGCCATTTCGTCCTCGCCGAGCCCTGCTGGGTGCCGCCGCCGTGGCCGTGGTGAGCCTTTTCGGCAGTGCGTCCCTGGTGGCGCAGGAAGCCTTTCCGGCACGCCTCATCCGTTTTGTCGTGCCGTATGCCGCAGGGGGCACCACCGATCTGGTGGCCCGCACGGTGGGGGCGCGCATGGCGCAGACCCTGGGGCAGCCGGTGATCATTGACAACCGGGCCGGCGCGGGCGGCAACATCGGCATGGATGCGGTGGCCAAGGCCGCCCCCGACGGCTACACCGTGGGCATGGGCGCCATCTCGACCAACGCGCTGAACCCCCACATCTACAAGAAGATGGCGTTCGACCCGCGCAAGGATTTCACGGCCATCGGCCTGTTGGGCAACTCCACCATCGTGCTCGAGGTGGGCTCGGCCTTGCCGGTGAAGAACGTGGCCGAGTTGCTGGCCCATGCGCGAAAGAACCCGGGGCTGGCCTATGCCACGGCCGGCACCGGCACCTCGATGCACCTGGCGGGGGTGTTGTTTGCCCAGCTCAGCAAGACCGATTGGGTGCATGTGCCCTACAAGGGCAGCGCACCGCTGGTGACCGACCTGATCGGGGGCCAGGTGCCTGTGGCCTTCGACAACCTGCCCGCCTCACTGCCCCACATCCAGTCGGGCAAGCTGAGGGCGCTGGCCGTGGCAGGGGCGCAACGCTCACCAGCCTTGCCCGATGTGCCCACCCTGGCCGAGGCAGGCCTGAACGACTATGCGGTCGAGCCCTGGTTCGGCGTCTACGGGCCGGCCGGCCTGCCGGCGCCGGTGGTGCAGCGTCTGGAGCAGGCCTTGGCGCAGGCCCTGGGCGACCCTGCCGTGAAAGACAAGCTGGTGGCCGCGGGTTTCACCCCGCGCAGCGCGGGTGCCGCCGAACTCCAGGCCTTGACCTTGCGCGAGTACGAACGCCTGGGCAAGGTGGCCCGGCAGGCCCAGATGGGGGCCGATTGAGTTCGGATTGAGTTCGGATTGGTGGTCGGATTGCCGGTCGAGCCAAGGCGGCTGGCTCCGAGGCCGTGGGCGCGCTGAATGCAAGGCCCTGGCAATGGGCCTGAGCGGGCCCGGGCAATGTGAGTTTGCTGGGCGAACTTCTGGAAATCAGCTAACCTAGCCGGTAACATTTTTGCAATTTGAGGCCCGTTTTGACGATGGCCACACCACAGGGTTCCATGGACCGAATTGCCGACCTGCTGCTGGACGCCATCTGTGTGGTGAACGCCCAGGGTGTCTTCGAATACATCAGCCCCGCCGGCGAGGGCATTTTTGGCTACGCCCCCAGCGAAATGCTGGGCCGGCGCATGACCGAGTTCATCGCCCCCTTCGATCAGGAGCGCACGCTGCTGGCGGCGCGGCAGGTGATGGCGGGGCAGCCCCACCTTCACTTTGAGAACTGCTATGTGCGCAAAGACGGCTCGCTGGTGCACCTGATGTGGTCGGCCCGCTGGTCCGAGGCGGATCAGCGGCGCTATGCCGTGGCGCGCGATGTCAGCGCCCTCAAGCAGGCCGAGGCCACGCAAGCGGCCCTGATGGCCATTGCCGAGGCTGCGCACGCCAGTGGCGATGTCGGTGATCTGATGGCCAGGATCCACGCCATCGTGGCAGGCTTGATGCCGCTGTCTCGCTTCAAGGTCCTGGTGCGCGGTCAGCAGGAGGAGCGGTGCCGGGTGGTCTACCCTGCCCAGCCCGCAGGGCCTGAAGCGGCCGATGCCGAGCACGAAGCCCAGGCCGATCACCTCTTCTGCCAGGCCATGTTGGCCGGGGGCGGCCTTTTGCGGCTCACCCCGGCCGATCTGCACGACAGGCCGGAGGCCTGGCGCACGGCCTACAGCCCCGGCTGGGCTGCCTGGCTGGGCCTGCCTTTGAGTACCCCGGGCGGCACCATCGGCGCCTTGGTCCTCAAGCGCAACCAGGGCGACAGCCCCTGGTCCGACAAGGAGCAGGCCCTGTTGCAGTACGCCGCCACCCAGATCGCCACGGCCATCGAGCGCAAGCAGTTGCTGGCGCGCCTGCAGCACATGGCCCAGTTCGATGCCCTGACCGGGCTGCCCAACCGCTACCTGCTGCACGACCGCATGGTGGGCGCATTGGCGCGGGCAGAGCGCTCTGCAGGGCGGCTGTCCTTGCTGTTTCTGGACCTGGACCGCTTCAAACTGGTCAATGACACCTTGGGCCACACGGCGGGCGATCGCCTGTTGCAGGAGGTGGCGCGGCGTTTGCGCGATTGCGTGCGCGACACCGACACCGTGGCCCGCATCGGTGGCGACGAATTTGTGGTGCTGCTTGAATCCATCCAGGACCCGGCGCATGCGCTGCAAGTCGCTGACAAGATCCGGGTGGCCTTGCAGCAACAGCTCAACATCGGCCCGCACACCTTGCAGATCACGCCCAGCATCGGCGTGGCCCATTACCCCGAAGATGGGGTGACCACCGATCAACTGCTGGGCCAGGCCGACGAGGCCATGTATGCCGCCAAGCGGGCAGGGCGGCAGGCGGCGGCTGCCGTGCGTTGAGTGGTGTTGCAGGTGGGTCCGCGCGCCTCAGCGCTGCTCGTAGGGCAGCGGCTGGGGCGATGAGGGCTGGGGCGGGCTGGCCTGGGGCACCACCTGGGGGGCCGGGCTTTCCTCGCGCGGCTCGGTGATGATGTCGTCGATCTTCTTCTGCAAGGGGTCGGGCTCCTCGGCCGGTGGCGGTGGGGCCGTCGGTGTGGGGGGCCGCTGCGGGGCCACGGGCTTGGCCGGGCCCTTGGCGGTCTGCGGCCACAGGCTGGGGGGCAGGTGCTGCAGCAGTTGTTGCACCAGGTGCTGCCACTGCTCCTGCAGGCGCTGGCTGAGGCTGTCGTGGGCGCGTTGCAGCAGGCGCTGCAGCCAGTTGCTGTCGTCCGGTGGCTCGAAGCGGGCCTTGCTGTCGATCAGGCGGCCGCGCAAGGCCTTGGACACCACATCGCCCACGATGGGCAGGGCGCTGTGCGCGCCCTGGCCCCAGTAGTCGCTGCGCAAGGTGATGCGGCTGTCGTTGAAGCCTACCCAGGCGCCGGCCACCAGCTGCGGCTGCATCAGGATGAACCAGCCGTCGGTGTTGTCCTGCGTGGTGCCGGTCTTGCCGGCCACATCGGCCCGGATGCCCCAGCGGTTGCGGATGTCGGTGCCGGTGCCGCGGTCCACCACGCCACGCAAGGTGTCGATCAGGGTGTAGGCCACGCGCTCGGGCAAGGCGGCCTCGGGCCGGGCCGGGGCGATGTCTTCGATCACATGGCCCTGGCGGTCTTCGACGCGGGTGACCAGCACCGGCTCCAGGTAGCGGCCCTGGTGGGCGATGCTGGCATAGGCGTTGACCATTTCCTTCAGGCTGACCAGGCTGGTGCCCAGGGCGATCGAGGGCACCTCTTCCAGCTTGCTCTGGCGCACGCCCAGGGCCCGCGCCAGCCGCGCCACCTTGGCCGGGCCCACCTTCTGCACCAACTGGGCGGTGATGGTGTTCTTGGAATAGGCCAGGCCGTCACGCAGGCTCATGGGGCGCCCGCTGGGCGGGCTTTCATCGCTGGGGCGCCAGACCTCGTTGCCCCCCACGGCGATCTCGATGCTTTGGTCCACCAGGGTGTCGTCGGGGCTCATGCCCTGGCGGAACGCTTCGCCATACACAAAGGGCTTGAAGGTGGAGCCGGGCTGGCGGCGCGCCTGCTGCACGTGGTCGTAGGCGTCCTGCTCGAAATCGCGGCTGCCCACCCAGGCCCGCACCTGGGAAGTGCGCGGGTCGATCGCCAGAAAGCCGGCCTGCAGCACGGTCTTCTGCTGCAGCAGGCCGCGCATGAAGGGGGTGTCGGCCTGCAGTTTCTTCAGGGCCTGGGCATCGTTCAGGCCGGCGGCCAGGGCGCTGCGGTAGGCCGGGGTGTCGCGCATGAAGCCCTGCACCAGCGGGTTCTTGGCGTTCCAGGTGCCGGGGCCGGCCCAGGCGGCATTGGCCACCCGCTGCAGCTGGCTGGTCTGGCGCTGCACTGCCTGGTTGGCCAGGGCCTGCAGGCGTGAATCCAGCGTGGTGCGCACCACCAGGCCATCGGTGTAGATGTTGTAGTCGTTGCGGTCGGCCCAGGCCACCAGCCATTTGCGCACCTGTTGGGCAAAGTGGGCGGCCGGGCCCGGGGGCTCGGTCTGGCGCTCGAAGTCGATGCGCAGGGGCCGGCCCTTGAGGGCTTCGAAGGCGGCGGGCGAGAGCTTGTCGCGCTTGACCATCTGGGCCAGCACGGTGTTGCGCCGCTGCTGCGCCCGCTCGGGGTTGAGCACGGGGTTGTAATAGCTGTTGCCCTTGAGCATGCCCACCAGGGTGGCGCTTTGCAGCACATCCAGCGCGCCGGCCGAGCTGTCGAAGTAGGTGCGTGCCGCCATCTCGATGCCGAAGGCGTTGTACAGAAACGGCACCGTGTTGAGGTAGGTCTCGAGGATTTCGGGCTTGCTGTAGACGATCTCGAGCTTGACCGCCGTGATGGCCTCCTTGAGCTTGCGCGTCAGCGTCGGTGCGCGGCCCACCTCGTCGGGGTACAGGTTGCGTGCCAGTTGCTGGGTCAGGGTCGAGCCGCCCTGGCGGCTGCCGCCAAAGGTGCTGAGCGCCGCCGAGCCCAGTCGGCGCCAGTCCAGCCCGTGGTGCTGGTAGAAGCGGTGGTCTTCGGTGGCGATCAGGGCGTCCACCACATGGGGCGAAATGCGCTTGAGCGGCACCCACTCGCGGTTGGCGCGCTTGAATTCGGTGATCAGCTTGCCGTCGGCCGACAGGATCTGCGCCGGCTGCTCCAGGTTGGCCTTGCGGATGTCCTGGATGCTGGGCGTGAACGGGATCAGCAGCACCGTGTAGAGCACCAGGGCGGCCGGCACCGCGGCCACGGCCAGGGCGGCGCGCCGCCGGGTGATGCGGGCTGCCACGGCCGTCCCGAGGGCCCTGGCCAGTGCCGGGCTGCGCCGCAGCTCAGCCCCCAGGCGGGTGAGGACTCGGCGGGGCAGGGGGGATGTGGGCTCTGGGGTCTCGGATGTCATGGCGCTGGCGGTTCGGCGCGCGGGCTGGGGGGCAGGGGGGCCGGCACGGCGAAGGGGGGAGTGTAGGGCCTGTCAACGCAGGTGCAGCACGCATTTGAATTTGTACAAATACAATTAATCATTCCTATGCAGCCCAGGCTCCGGGCCACTCAACCCCACGACCCCACCATGAAACAGCATCCCCAGGTCATGCAGGCCATCCGCCGAGAGCTTTCCGATTGGCGTCTGTGGTCGGTGCGCGCGGTGGTGATGGGCTTTGCCGTGCTGGCGGGCCTCACGGTGGTGCTGTTCACCTGGCTGACCGAACAGGCCCTGGAGGCTTTTCATGGCCTGCAGCACCTGGCCTGGTGGTCGCCCCTGCTGTGGACGCCACTGGGCACGGCTGTGGTGGTGTGGCTGACGCGACGCTTTGCCGCCGGCGCGGCGGGCTCGGGCATTCCGCAGGTCATGGCTGCCTTGACGCCGGGGCTGCCGGCGCCTGCCAGCGCCTGGTTTGTATCGCTGCGGCTGACCCTGGCCAAGATGCTGCTCACCGCCAGCGGCCTGCTGTGCGGCCTGTCCTTGGGGCGCGAGGGCCCTTCGGTGCAGATCGCCGCCGGCGTGATGCACTCGGCGCGGCGATTCCTGAAACCCGGCGGCCCGGTGTCCGAGCAGGGCCTGCTGATCGCGGGTGGCGCAGCCGGCATTGCCGCGGCCTTCAACACGCCCCTGGGCGGCATCATGTTCGCCATCGAAGAGCTGTCGCGCAAGCCCGAGCAACGCAGCAACGGCCTGATCATGGCCGCCATCGTGCTGTCGGGGCTGATGGCGGTGTCGGTGTACGGCAATGCCACGTATTTCGGGGTGATCCGGCCGGGCGCGGTCGACCTGGCCTTGTTGGGGCCCGCGCTGGCCGTGGCCGGGGTGGCGGGGCTGGCCGGGGGGCTGTTTTCGCGCCTGATGGTGGCCTCGCTCAGCATGGCCTCGGGCGATGTGTTCACGCGCTGGCGCCGCGCCTACCCGGTGCGCTTTGCCGCCGGCTGCGGCCTGGCCGTGGCCGTGATGGGCCTGGCCAGCGACGGGGCCACCTTCGGCAGCGGCTACCAGCACACCCGCGGCCTGCTCGAAGGGCCGCAGGATGCCAACCCCCTGTACGTGCTGCTGAAGTTCATGGCCACCTGGGTGACCAGCTGGTCGGGCGTGCCGGGCGGCATTTTTGCGCCCTCGCTGGCCATCGGCGCCGGCATCGGCAACGACCTGGCCCAGTGGCTCCACCCGGCCCAGGCCAGCACCCTGATCGCCCTGGGCATGGCGGGCTTTCTGGCCGCGGCCACGCAGGCGCCGCTCACCGCCTTCATCATCGTGATGGAAATGGTGGACGGCCACGGCCTGGTGCTGAGCCTGATGGCCAGCGCCCTGGTGGCCAGTGCGGTGTCGCGCCTGATCAGCCTGCCGCTGTACGCCTCGCTGGCCCATCTGCAGTGGCTGCGCCTGCCGGAGGGGCTGCGGGGGCGGGGTGAGGCTGGGCATTGAGGACTGTGGAGGCTCTTTGGGGGATCAGTGGGGCGACGGTAGGCTGGGTTGGACAAAGGGGTGCTGGGATCTGTGGTTGCCAAGCCATCATTTGATATCTTTATTTGATATCAAATAGAATGAAATCGAAGCACTTGAAGACCCTGAATCTGGTCTTTTCGCGACCGACGCCCGCCGGCGTCAAATGGCCCGATGTGCTGGCCTTGCTGATCGCCATGGGTGCGTCAGTCAGTCAGCGTGAGGGATCGCGAGTCGCTATCGAGTTGTTCGGGCAAATCAAGGTGATGCACCGGCCTCACCCGAGTCCGGACATGGACAAGGCCGCAGTCGCCTCGCTGCGGCAATGGTTTGAAGACAATGGAGCCAGGCCATGACCGCCAACACCATGAACATCGACGGACACACCGCCGTCATTGCCTACGACCCCGAACTTGAGCTGTTCCGGGGCGAGTTTCTCCACCTCAACGGAGGCGCTGATTTCTACGCGCCCGATGTGGCCGGCCTGCGCCGGGAAGGCGCCATTTCCCTGCGGGTGTTTCTGGATGCCTGCTCGGAAAGAGGCATAGAACCCCGAAAGCGCTATTCGGGGCGCCTGTTGCTTCGCGTTGACCCGGCATTGCACGAATCCGCCTCCTTGGCGGCTGCGGCCAGCGGCCAGAGCCTGAATAAATGGGTGGAAGACGTGGTGCAGCAGGCTGTGCGATGAGGGCCGCGCAGTAGCCTGAAGGACTGCTTCACTAAAATCCCTCCATGACCGACCACAAGACCATCGCCACCCACAGTGGCAGCTTCCACGCCGACGACGTTTTTGGCGTGGGCGTGCTCATGGGGGTGCATCCCTCGCACACCCTGATCCGCACCCGCAAGAACGAACAGATCGAGGCCGCCGATTTCGCGGTCGACGTCGGCGGCCAGTGGGATGCTGCCCGTGGCCGTTTCGATCACCACCAGCGCGGCTTTGACGGGGCCCGCCCGGCCCGCGTGGTGGACGGCGCAAGCCAGCCCGGTGTGGGCTATGCCAGCGCCGGCCTGGTGTGGGCGGCGCATGGCGCCGACTACGTGCGTGCCCTGGCACAGGCCCAGGGCCATGCCTTGGACGATGCCGGCGTGGCCGAGGTGGTGCGTTCGATCGACGCCTCGCTGGTGCAGTACCTCGACATCGTGGACACCGGCCAGGGCGACGTGGCGCCCGGCATCTTCGGCCTGTCGGCGCTGATCTCGCAGCTCAACACCCACTGGATGGACGAGCAGGGCCTGACGCAGGACACCAAGGCCGCCCTGCAGGAGACCCGCTTCCGCGAGGCGATCGCCATCACCCGCCGCTTTCTGGACCACGCCATCGTGCGCAAGATCTCGCAGCTGCGCGCCAAGGAGACCGTGCGCCGCGCCCCGCGCCTGCTCGACGGGCGCGTGCTGCACCTGCGCGAGGGCGGCATGCCCTGGACGCACGTGGTGCTCGAAGAAATGCCCGAAGTGCTGCTGGTGATCTACCCCGACTCGGACGGTGACCAATACCAGATCAAGACCGTGCCGGTCGAGGCCGGTTCGTTCACCGCCAAGATGGACCTGCCCGAGGCCTGGGCTGGCCTGCGCGAGCAGGAGATGGCGGCCGTCACCGGCGTGGCCGACAGCGTGTTCTGCCACATGAACCTGTTCATTGCCGGCGCCCGCAGCCAGGCCGGTGCGGTGCGCCTGGCCGAGCTGGCCCTGCAATCCGCTGGCCGCTGAAACCCCGGGGCAGGGTGCGCAGTTTTCCCTGCAAACCCTGAACAACACTGTGGATAAGCCGTGCCCAGGGGGCTGAAAGCCAGGGCAAGTGCTTGATTCACAAGGGCTTGTGTTGCGCTGCTCAATTGTTGGGCAAGTGCTGGCGCCAGGCTTGTCGGGGGGGCTGTTGGGCTCAATTATCGGAAATTATCTTGGCTTGGATAAATTATCTGAATCAAGATAAAAACGGATAAATCAGGAGCGCGGGCATCTTGTTACGCGCAAGCCAGGCCAGGGCGCGCACCCGTTCTATGATCCAGGGCGTCGGCTCACCGCTGCCGTCCCGGGCTCGCTGGAGTCGGGCGCCAAGGGTGGGCTGGCATCGGCACCAACCCACGAATCTGCATCGCCATGTCGCAAACCTTCGCCCAGGACATCTACATCGAGCCCGCCAACCTTGACTTCAACACGCTGGCCAATCTGGGCCCGCTGGCCCCCATGGCCGGGGTGTGGGAGGGCAGCCGCGGGCTGGACGTCAAGCCCAAGGCCGATGGCCCGCGCAAGCAGGCCTATGTCGAACGCATCGAGCTGCAACCCATCGACCCCCAGACCAACGGCCCGCAACTGCTGTACGGCCTGCGCTACCACGTGCACGTGGTCAAGCCCGGCCAGACCAAGACCTACCACGACCAGGTCGGCTACTGGCTGTGGGAGCCCGCCACCGGCACGGTGATCCAGACCCTGGCCATCCCGCGCGGCCAGATCGCCATGGCGGTAGGCCAGGCCGCCCCCGATGCCAAGCGCTTCGAGCTGGTCTCCACCCTGGGCGACACGCACGCCAACATCAGCTCCAACCCGTTTCTGGACCACGCCTTCAAGACGGTCGAGTACCGCATCGAGGTCACCATCCACCCCGACGGCAGCTGGGGCTACAGCGAAGACACGGTGCTGATGATCCGGGGCCAGACCGAGCCCTTCCACCACACCGATCGCAACCATCTGTTCAAGGTGGCCGAGCCGACGCCCAACCCGATGGCCCGACCGGCCTGATCAAGCTGTGGGCGCCTCAGTTCGGCACCCGAGCGTTGCATTCAAGGAGCCCTGCGCATGACCCAGCCCCTTCCAGACCCCACGCCTGCACCGGTCCATGAGGCCGCTCAACAGGGGTTTTCGCACGCGGCCCAGGCCTACGCCCAGGGCCGCCCCGACTACCCGGCCGAATTGCTGCCCTGGCTGCAGCAGGCCCTGGGCCTGGCCCCGGGGCGCCAGGTGCTGGACCTGGGCGCGGGCACCGGCAAGTTCACCCGGCTGCTGGCCCGTACCGGCGCGCAGGTGACGGCGGTCGAGCCGGTGGCTGAGATGCGGGCCCAGTTGGCGGCTGCCCTGCCGGGGGTGCCCGCGTTGGGCGGCACCGCCGAGGCCTTGCCCCTGCCCGACGCCTCGGTCGACGCCGTGGTGTGCGCGCAGGCCTTCCACTGGTTTGCCAACGAGGCCGCGCTGCAGGAGATCCACCGCGTGCTGCGCCCCGGCGGCAGCCTGGGCCTGGTCTGGAATGTGCGCGATGAATCGGTCGACTGGGTGGCCCGGCTGACCGCCCTGATCACCCCGCACGAGGGCGATGCGCCACGCTTTTACAAGGGCGATTGGCGCCGGCCTTTCACCGGCCGCTGGTTTGGGCCGCTGGAGCTGAGCCGGTTCAGTTACCAGCATGTGGGCCCGCCTGCCCAGGTGATCGTGGACCGCTTCATGTCGGTCAGCTTCATTGCCGCGCTGCCGCCCGCTGCACAGTCCGAGGTGCGCCAGCAATTGCAAGATCTGGTCGCTCAGCACCCGGCCCTGCGCGGCCAGAGCACGGTGGCCTTTCCCTACCAGACCGAGGCCTACCTGGCCCGCCGGCTCTGACACGGCGCAGCGCTGGGCCTGCTCAGGCCGCCGGGCTGGCCGCCAGCTCGGCCTTGATCCAGCGGCAGAAGGCCCGCGCCGGGTCGGGCTGGGTGCTGCGCGGGTGGATGAAGGCCAGGTAGCTGCCCTCGCCGCGTACACGCTCCAGCGGCAACTCGGCCAGCAGGCCCTGGTGCAGGTGGCTGGCCACCAGAAACGAAGGCGCCACCAGCACCCCGGCGCCGCTCAAGGCCGCCGCGATGGCCAGAAAATAATGGTCGAAGCCGGCCTGGATCTGCAGTGCCCCCGCCCCTGTGCCTTGCTGGCGCGCCCACTGGGCCAGCACATCGGGGCGTGAACGGGCCACCAACAGTGGCCAAGCCTGCATCGGCCTGTGCTGCCAGCGGCGCTGTTGCTCTGGCGTGGCCACGGCCACCAGCTCTTCGTGCGCCAGGTGCCACTGCTCGGCATGCCCCAGGTTCAGATCGCGCGTCACCAGCACATCGAAGGTGTCGTCTGCCTGTGGCATGGCCAGCGAGGTGGTCAGCTCGACGCTCACCTGGTGCGCCTGCTGAAAGCGCGACAGCGCCGGGATCAGCACCGCCATGGCCAGCGAGGGCAATGAGGTGCGCACCTGCAGCACCGAAGGCCCGGTCGTGCGGCTGCGCAGTTGCTGGCTGGTCAGCTCGATCGTGGCCATGGCGTCCTGCACCGTGTCGAAGTACAGGCGCCCCGCATCCGTCAGGCTCAGGCCGGCGCCGCTGCGTCTAAACAGGGGCTGGCCCAGCCAGGCCTCCAGCGTGGCCACATGCCGGCTGACACCGCTTTGCGTCAGGCCCAGGTGCTGGCCGGTGCGCTTGAAGCTGCCCCAGCGGGCCGCCTCGACAAACACCCGCAGGGCGTTCAGCGGCACCTGCTCGGGGCGCCCCGGGCGGGGCAGGGTGGCGGTGGGATCGGGATCGGGCCGGTGGGGGGTATCTGATTCACTCATGGATGCTCTCCATTTTCCTCATTCTGGTCCCCCCTGCGGCCAGCCGCCGCGGCATCATGCCCGGCATGGTTTCCATCGCCTCTCCAAACACCGCCTCTGACAAGCCCCTGCACCAGGCCCACACGCCCATGCCGGCCGAAGCCCGGCGCAGTCTGCTGGCCGCCAGCGTGGCCCACGCCGTGCACGACGGCATGACCGATCTGATCTACGTGCTGTTGCCGCTCTGGCAGAGTCAGTTTGGCCTGTCGCTGGCCTTCACCGGGGCCTTGCGTGGCTTGTATGCGGCCTGCATGGCAGGCTTTCAGGTGCCGGCCACGCGCCTGGCGCGGCGCTGGGGCCGGCCCGCCCTGCTGGTGGGGGGCACCGTGCTGGTGGCCCTGGCCTACCTGGTCGCCGGTCTCAGTGGCGCCTTGCCGGTGGTGTGTGGCGCGCTCTTGCTGGGCGGGCTGGGCGCCAGCACCCAACACCCCCTGGCCTCGGCCCTGGTGGCCGATGCCTATGCCGGCCACCGGGTGCAGGCCCGGCGCGCTCTGGCCAGCTACAACTTTGCTGGCGACCTGGGCAAGACGGCCGTGCCGGCCGGGGTGGGGGCCTTGCTGATGTGGCTGAGCTGGCAGCACAGCCTGATCGCCGTGGGCCTGCTGGGGTTGGGGGCGGCCGCCGGCCTGGCCTGGCTGCTGCGCGCCCCGCCGCTGCAGGGCGCGGCGGCCGATGGCGGGCCGGCCCAGCCGGCACCGCCGCAGGCCCCGGTGCAACCGCCCACTTGGGGCTTTACAGCACTGGCCGCCACCGGGGTGGTGGACAGCGGCACGCGCATGGGCTTTCTGACCTTTCTGCCCTTTGTGTTGTCGGCCAAGGGGGCCGGGGCAGCCGGCACCGGCCTGGCGCTGGGCCTGCTGTTTGTGGGCGGGGCCCTGGGCAAGCTGCTGTGCGCGGTGCTGGAGCGCCACCTGGGCCTGCTGCGCACGGTGTGGCTCACCGAAGGCGCCACGGCCCTGTGCATCGTGGGCACGCTGCTGCTGCCTTGGTGGGGGGCGCTGACCCTGATGCCCCTGCTGGGCTTGATGCTCAATGGCACCTCGTCGGTGTTGTACGGCTGTGTGCCCGATCTGGTGCCGCCCGAGCGGCGTGACCGCGCCTTTGCCCTCTACTACACCGCCACCATCGGGGCCGGCGCCATCGCGCCCAGCCTGTTCGGCTGGCTGGGCGACCAGTGGGGCGTGGCCCCGGCCATGCAGGCGGTGGCAGGCTTTGTGTTGCTCACGCTGCCCTTGACCTGGGTGGTCCGGCAGGCGCTGGCCGGGCAGGGCAGGGACTGAAGGGCGAGGGCCGGGGTGGCTCAGTCCTTGGCGCCGGGCGCCGCCTTGGGCTGCCAGCCGGCCAGTTGCCGGCGCCAGCGGCCCAGGGCGCTGTCGGGCTGGGCATCGGCCGCGCGCGCCGAGGCGGCGGCCAACTGATCCAGCAGCGCCTGCTGCTCGGAATTGGGCGATTCCGGAAAACTCGGCACCACCTTGACGATGTAGTCGCCACGCGGGCCGTTGGGCCGCTCCGGAAAGCCCTGCCCGCGCAGGCGGTACACCAGGGCGTCGCGGTTCAGGCGCATGTGCTGCAGGCCCTCGGGGGCCGGCACCTCCACCCATTGGTTGGCGGCCCAGGCGTAGCCGCACACCGGGATCTCGCAGCGCAGCTGGCCGTCTTCCAGCACAAAGAAGGGATGGGGCTCGATCTCGAGGTGCAGCTCCAGCCCCAGTTCGATGCCGTCGTGCAGCGTGCCGGGCACGCTGAGTTCGTCGCCCGCGCGCACGCCCGGGGGGATGCGCACATGGCGGCGGTAGCTGATCGAGCGCTGGCCCGTGCCCTCACAGGGCGCGCAGCGCTCGCGCTGGCGGCCGTCGCCTTCGCAGTCGGGGCAGGTTTCCTGGGTCCAGACCCAGCCAAAAAGGGCTGCCTTGGCGCGCGTGCCTTTGCCCTGGCAGCCCGGGCAGGCGCTGGCCAGCACCCGGTGGCCCTGCCCTTGGCAGGCCGGGCAGGTGTGGGTGAAGCGCCCGCGCAGGGTGCGCACGCAGCCCAGGGTGGCTTCTTCGATGGACAGGCTCACCTGGCGCACCGTCACCTCGCGCGGTGAATGGGGCGGCGGCGATGGGGGCGGGGCCGCTTTGTCGGCGGCTGGTTTCGCCGCCGGTTTGGCCGCGGGCTTGGGGGCTGGCTTGGCCGCGGGTGGCGCCTCGGGCTCTTCGTCACGCAGGCCGCGCAGGTGGTGGTAGGCCTTGTTGATGCGCTGGGTGCGGCTGGCCGCATCGCGGCTGGGGTTGCGGTCGGGGTGCCAGCGTGACACCAGGCGGCGCCAGGCGGCCTTCAGCTGTTCATCGCTGGCAGTGGGGGGCAGGCCCAGTTCGCGGTAGGCCTCGTGCTTGTCCATGGGGGTGTGTTTCTTGGCGTGGCGTGCCGGCCAGCGGGGCAGCTGCCCGCGGGCGCTGGGGCCAGGGGCGCATCGTAGCAGGCCGCCGGGGCGCCGCCGGCGCAGACTGTGAAAGAACGTCAGCCTGGCCCAGCCACCGCCTGGGGGCGGCGAGCGCTGCCACGAACCATTGGATACACCTGCCCTCAGCCCGCAAAGCCCTGCAGCACATTGACCACGTTGATGCCCACCTCGGCCACGGCGTAGCCGCCTTCCATCACAAACACCGTGGGCAGCCCTGCCCCCGCGAGGGTGGCCCCCACCTGCAGGTAGTCGGCACTGGCCAGCTTGAACTGCGAGATCGGGTCGCCCTCGAAGGTGTCCACCCCCAGCGACACCACCAGCGCCTCGGCCCCGAAGCGGGCGATGGCGTCCAGCCCCTGCTGCAGGGCGGCCCGCCAGGTGGCGAAGTCGCTGCCGGTGGGCAGGGGCAGGTTCAGGTTGCAGCCCCGCCCCTCGCCCTCACCGGTCTCGTCGGCATAGCCCAGGTAGAAGGGGTACTCGGTGCGCGGGTCGCCATGCACCGACACCGTCAGCACATCACCGCGTTCATAGAAGATGGTCTGCGTGCCATTGCCGTGGTGGTAGTCGATGTCCAGCACCGCCACGCGGCGGGCGCCGGCATCGCGCAGGGTCTGTGCGGCCACGGCGGCGTTGTTGATGAAGCAGTAGCCGCCAAAGAAGTCGGGCCCGGCATGGTGGCCGGGTGGGCGGGTGAGGGCCATGGCGGCACGCGACTCGGGCGCCGGCCCGCTCACGGCCAGCGCGGCGTCGATGGCGCAGCGCGCGCCGGCCAGCGCCGCCGTCCAGGTGCCCGCGGTGATGGGGCTGCCCGAATCAAACGAGAAACGCCCCAGGCGGGCCGTGAAATTGGTGCTGGGCGCCTCGTGCCTGAAGCCCCGCACCGGCCAGATCGAGGGCAGGATGTCGAGCTCGGCATTGGCCGGGTTCAGGGCCACCCAGTCGTCCCAGGCCCGGGCCAGAAAATCCAGGTAGGGCGCGCTGTGCACGCGGTGCAGCGGGGCCAGATCGGGCTCGCCAGGCTGGCGCAGCGGGCCCACCGGGCGGCGCTGCAACTCGTTGAGCACATAGTCGAGGCGGCTGGGGTTTTCGTGGCAGGGCACCAGGCGGCCCCGGAACATTTCCTGGCGGCCATCGTGCAGGTGGTGCTGGGGGTTGTGGAAGATGATCATGCAGGCGCTGGCAGGCTGAAGACGAAAGGCCAGAGTTTAGCCACCGGCGCGCACGCGGTGGCGGTCTTCCCCGCCTCAATCGGCCTTGATGCCAGCGCTTTTCACGATCTGCGCATAGCGCGTGTATTCCTGGCCCACCTGCTGCGCAAAGGCCTGTGGAGACAGCCTGGACGTTTCAATGCCTTGGGCCGCCAGCTCCTTGCGAGCTGCAGGACTGCTCAGGATGCGGTTGACCTCGCTGGCCAGCGGGTCCAGCACGGCCTGCGGTGTGCCAGCCGGTGCAAACAGGCCGAACCAGGTGCCGGCCCGATAGCCCGCGTAGGTCTCGGCCACGGTGGGCACCTCGGGCAGCAGGGCGTTGCGCTGCTCGCCCGAGGTGGCCAGAGCCACCACGCGGCCGCTGCGGATGTGGGGCAGGGCTGGCCCGATGGCGATGAACATCAGATCCACCTGGCCGGCCATCACATCTTGCAGGCCCAGCGGCCCCCCGCGGTAGGGGATGTGGGTGGCAAAAATGCCGGCGCGCTGCTTGAGCAGTTCCATCGCAAACTGCAAGGCACTGCCATTGCCGGCCGAAGCGTAGTTGAGCCGCCCGGGCTGGGCCTTGGCGGCGCGCACAAAATCGGCCACGCTGCGCAGGCCAGTCTTGGGGTGGGCCACCAGCACAAAGTCGATCTGGCCCAAGGGCACCACGGGCAGCAGGTCGCGCCGGGCGTCGTAGGGCAGGTTTTTTTGCAGATTCGGCAGGATGGTGATCGGCCCGTCGCCCCCCACCAGCAGGTTGTACCCATCGGGCGCGGCCTTGGCCAGGGCGTCGGCCGCCAGCACGCCGGCGGCGCCGGTGCGGTTGTCCACCACCACACTCTGACCCCAGCTCTCGCTCAGGCGGCTGCCCACGTAGCGCGCCAGCACATCGGGCGCGCTGCCCGGGGTGTTGTGCACGGTCAGGTGCACCGGCCGGTTCGGGTAGGCCTGGGCGGCGGCGCCACCACTCAAGCCGGCGCCCGCCAGCATCAGCAGGGACAGCCGCATGGCGGCGAGAAGAGCGGGTTTGATCGGCATGGTGCAGTCGCGGGGCGGGTGGGGGCCCGATTCTGAAGCTTGAATCAACGAGGGCCAACCATCCGTTATTCATATGCTTATTGCGCTGGCCCCGTGAAGGCTTGAGCGGCCATGCGATGACCCTGGAGATTGTGAGGAATCCTCGCCATAGGCCCGGGTGGCGTCGCTGACATGGCTTGCCAGGATGGAAACTGCGGCAAACTCCAGGCATGAATGCCCCTGCATACAGCTTGTGTCGACCCACTCTGCAAGGTCCTGTGCTGGGCCGTTTGGGTTCGGTTGTTTTACCGCCGCGCTAGGCCTCACAACATCAGGTTGCTGCTATGGGCTTCTTCATCGAAAACATTCTGTTTCCTTGTCTGGCGTTCGTGGTTCTCGCGGCGCTGGTTCTGCGCCGCAAGCGCGATGGCAGACCTCGGCCGAGAGGGGCAGTCACCGCATGGCTGGCCGTCGCCTTGGTTGGCCTGACTGGCGTCACCGTCTACCTCCTTTCCGGGCTCAAGTCATCTGACGGCTGGGGTGGGAACCTGGTGCTCATGATCGCTTTTTGCACGGGTGGTGCAGCGCTGTACTGTCTGGCGGCCCTCGTCTTCAATCTCCTGGCCAAGGCCTTCACCGAAGATGTGCCCCCGCATGCTGCGCTTGCGCGGGAGCGAGCTCGCGCGCGCCAAGCGCTCAGCCGCACCAAGTCAAGCCCGCCCTCAAAGCGTTGAGCCCCAGGCCTGCCGTCACAACCTTGCGCCCGCGAATAAAAAAAGGCACCGGAAACCCGGTGCCCTCAAAGCCTTGGAGAAAGCAAATTCCCGTTTTCACGGGGGGCGCCAGGCCCGGCGAACTGGGGAAGGGCGCAGCCCTGGCAGGGGCTGTGCCCGCCCTGTCCCGGTTCGCTCAGAGGCTGATGGCGTGGTCGCAGCCTGGCGTCAGAAGCTCACGCGCAGGCCGATGTCAAAGCCGGTGGAGTTGCCGTTGACGTTGCTGGTGCCGGTGACTGGGCCCAGCGCGCCCGAGCCGTAGGAAGAGGCGGCCATGGAGGCGCCGCCGGAGTTGCTGACGCGGGCCACGGTGGCGTAGGCGGCGGTGCGCTTGGAGAGGTTGTAGATGCCGCCCAGGGCCAGCTTCTGAGCCTTGGCCGAGCCCAGCTTGACCTGGCCGATCGAGGCCAGCACGTTGAAGGCGCCCACGGGGGCGTTCACGCCCAGGCTCCAGCCCTTGGTGCTGAGGTCGTTGCCGGTGGTGGCCACGTTGGAGAGCTTTTGCTGGGCCACGATGCCCATCACCTTGGCGGGGCCGAAGTCATAAGAGCCGTAGACGCTGGTGTCGGCCATGTCGCCCGCCAGCGGGGCGGCGGCGCCCGAGGTGCCGGGGCCGGCCAGGCCGTTGTTGCCCAGGCTCTGGGTCAGGCCGGCGAAGGTGGTGCGGGTGTAGGCGGCCGCCACATCGAGCGGGCCTTGGCGGTAGCCCAGGCGGGCCCCGGTATAGCGGCCGTTGCTGGAGGTGTCGATGCTGTTGATGGTGGCGTTGCTGGGCTGGTTGCCGAAGGCGACCATGGCCTGGCCGTAGAGGCCCCCCAGGTTGCCGGGCAGGAAGTAGCCCACCGAGTTGGAGGCGCGCACAAAGGTGTTGGTGGCGGCCGAGCCGGTGTAATCAAGGATCAATGTGCCCACGCCGGCGGCGGCGAAGGGGTCGGCATTGAGGTAGTTCTGCCAGCTGGGGGTGGTGTCGCGGCCGATGCGCAGCTCGCCGAAGGCGCCAGCCAGGCTGACGGTGGCGCGGCGGTTGAAGGTGAGGCCGCCGGCGGCGATGTCGGAGCGCTGGTTGTTGGTGGTGGTGCCGCTGCTGCCGATGCCGCTGGCGGGGTTGATGGCGCCCTCAAGCCAGAAGCCGGCGCTCAGGCCGCCGCCCAGGTCTTCGACGCCGCGAAAGCCGAGGCGGCTGGCGCTGTTGCCGGAAGGGGAGACGCCGGAGACGCGGCCGGCGTTGGTCTTGACGTTTTC
>NZ_JADZ01000039.1 GCF_000518645.1 Curvibacter gracilis ATCC BAA-807
GGGAATTCGTACTTGGACAGCAGCTCGCGCACTTCCATTTCAACCAGTTCCAGCAG
Source organism: Curvibacter gracilis ATCC BAA-807 (assembly GCF_000518645.1). Lineage (GTDB taxonomy): Bacteria > Pseudomonadota > Gammaproteobacteria > Burkholderiales > Burkholderiaceae_C > Curvibacter > Curvibacter gracilis. Next base: position 57 of record NZ_JADZ01000039.1, read on the forward strand.
CTCGGCGTCGTCCACCAGGTCAGCCTTGTTCAGGAAGACGATGATGTAAGGCACGCCCACCTGACGGGACAGCAGGATGTGTTCACGGGTTTGGGGCATCGGGCCGTCAGCAGCCGAGCACACCAAGATAGCGCCGTCCATCTGGGCAGCGCCGGTGATCATGTTCTTCACATAGTCAGCGTGACCGGGGCAGTCCACGTGAGCATAGTGACGGTTGGCGGTTTCGTACTCAACGTGAGCGGTGTTGATGGTGATGCCGCGGGCCTTTTCTTCGGGCGCTGCGTCGATCTGGTCGTAAGCCTTGGCTTCGCCGCCGAACTTGGCTGCCAGAACGGTAGCGATCGCAGCCGTCAGGGTGGTCTTGCCGTGGTCAACGTGACCGATGGTGCCGACGTTCACGTGCGGCTTGGTACGTTCAAACTTGCCTTTTGCCATTTTTTCGACTCCGAAAAAAAATACCTAAATCAACACAACAAGGGTCAAAGCGCCCCCTGACAGGGGGCGCTGAAGAACGTGGTGCCCATGGCGGGAATCGGACCCGCGACCTCTCCCTTACCAAGGGAGTGCTCTACCACTGAGCCACATGGGCATCTGAAGGCCACCAGGCACTTCAAAAAAACTACTCTCGCAAACTGATGTTGGAGCGGGAGACGGGAATCGAACCCGCGTCATTAGCTTGGAAGGCTAGGGTTCTACCATTGAACTACTCCCGCCAAACAATGACAGGATTTCTCCCGACACTACCGGCGCTTTTGATCGCCACTCACATCAATTCACTCGCTGGTGGAGGAGGCTGGATTCGAACCAGCGTAGGCGTAAGCCAACAGATTTACAGTCTGCCCCCTTTAGCCACTCGGGCACCCCTCCAGCGAATCTCGAACTATAACACAGTTTTTTAGGCCGCCTTACTTTCTGTTCGAGCCGCATGTCCTGATGAACTTGCGAGACCATGATTATGGCCTTTTTTTCGGGCCCTTTTGGGCATTCCGAACAAATTTCTTCAATTGAGCCCAACTTTTTATGCTGCAGTGCACAAATCGTGTCAGCATGACCGCATGTATACCTTCCCCACTCCTGCGGAGCCGCCCAAGCGCCTGAGTCTTGCACTTCAAGGCGGAGGGGCTCATGGCGCCTTCACCTGGGGCGCGTTGGATGCGCTGCTCGAAGATGGCCGCTTCGATTTCGACGGCATCAGCGGGGCGAGTGCCGGCGCCATCAATGCCATTGCGCTCGCCCAAGGCTATCTGGGCCACCCGCCAGGCGACGGTGAGCGCCAAGCCATCCGCGCCTCGGCCCGGCAGACGCTGCGGCGGGTCTGGGAGGGCGTGGTGGCACTGGGCAGCGTCGGCGCCCTGACCCAGAGTGTGATGCACATGATGCTCAACACCAGCATGGGTGGGCACATGCTGCAAAGCGCGATGGCCCCGTGGATGTCGCCATCGCAGATGAACCCGATGGACATCAACCCGCTGCGCAAGTTGCTGGCGACCCACATCGACTTCGAAGGTCTGGCACGGCTGCACTCACCCCGTGTATTTGTATCTGCAACCCATGTGCGCACAGGGCTGGCCAAGGTCTTCTCTGGCCGACAGCTCGACTTGCAGGCCGTCATGGCATCGACCTGCCTGCCCATGGTGTTCCGGACCGTCGAAATCGACGGCGAGCCATTCTGGGATGGCGGCTATTCGAGCAACCCCCCGCTGGTTCCGCTGATCAAGCAATGTGACGCGCAAGACATCCTGGTCGTGCAGATCAACCCCCTGCAACGCCACGAAACGCCGCACTCACAGCAGGACATCCTGGATCGGGTGAATGAGTTGACCTTCAATGCCAGCCTGCTCGACCAGATGCGGAACGTGGAATTCATCAACCAATTGATCGAACGAGGCCGCATGCAGGAAGGGGAAGACTACCGGCGCATCCGACTGCACCGCATCGATGGCGGCCAGGCCCTGGAAAACCTTCCGGCCTCCAGCAAGGTGGCCGCCGATGGCGACATGATCGAACGCCTCTTCCAGATGGGGCAGGACGCCGCGAAACATTGGTTGAAACGCCACTTTGACGATGTGGGGCTGCGTGCCACGCTGCGCCTGCCCAAACCTTGAGTGGCGGGCAGACGGCTGTCAGCTGCCACTGGCGTGCTGGTCGCGCCAGGCCCTGGCCTGAGAAAAATGCCCGCAACCGATGAAAGGTGCCGGCGGCCGCAACGCCGACAGCGGCGACGGGTGATTGGACAACAGCACCAGGTGGCGTGAAGCATCGATCATGGGCCGCTTGCTCTGCGCGTGGGCACCCCACAGCATGAAGACCACCGGGCGGGGCCCCTGCGCCACATGCCGGATCACGGCATCGGTCAGCAGCTCCCAGCCTCGACCGGCATGGCTGGCGGGCTGACCCTCCTCCACCGTCAGGCAGGTGTTGAGCAACAGCACGCCTTGCTGCGCCCAACGGACCAGGCTGCCACCCGGCGTCGGAAACGCCGGAAACGGGGTTCCCAGATCGCGTTGCAGTTCCTTGAAGATGTTGCGCAGCGATGGCGGCAAGGGCACGCCTGGGGCCACCGAAAAGGCCAAGCCCTCCGCCTGGCCGCGCCCGTGATAAGGATCCTGCCCCAGGATGACGACACGCACCGCCTCTGGCGGTGTGAGCAGCAGCGCCCTCAATGGCTGGGGCGGGAACACCGTGGCACCCTCTTGCAGACGTTGCTGCAGAAAGCTCAGCAATTGCACGCCAGCAGGCGCAGCAAAGAACTCATTCACCAGCGCTTGCCACCCGTCTGCCACAGGCCAATCGGCCGGGTTGGCCGACCCCAGTTGGTCGGGTGCAGGCCGCTCGGCGGCGTCGATCAACTCCGACATACCGTTCTCCCAGTGCCCATCAGGCAAACAGATGCGCCAGCGCCTCGCCGGGGTCCTTGGCCCGCATGAAAGCCTCGCCCACCAGGAACGCATGGACCTGGGCCTCACGCATGCGCTGCACGTCCGCAGGCCCCAAGATGCCCGACTCCGTCACCAGCAATCGATCTGCCGGCACATCGGCCAGCATGCCCAAGGTGGTGTCCAGGCTGACCTCGAAGGTGCGCAGATTGCGGTTGTTGATACCCACCAGCGGGGTCTTGAGGCGCAAGGCACGCTCCAGCTCGGGGCGGTCGTGCACTTCGACCAGCACGGCCATGTCCAGACTGCGGGCGATGGCCTCCAGGTCAGCCATCTGGGCATCGTCCAGGCAGGCGGCAATCAACAAGATGCAGTCGGCCCCCATCGCCCGGGCCTCGTAGACCTGGTAGGCGTCGATCATGAAATCCTTGCGCAGCACCGGCAAGGCGCAGGAAGCCCGGGCCTGCTTGAGGTAATCCACGCTGCCCTGGAAGAACTGCTTGTCTGTCAGCACCGACAGGCAGGCTGCGCCATGCTCGGCGTAGCTTTGCGCAATGTCGGCCGGAATGAAATCCGCCCGCAGCACGCCCTTGGACGGGCTGGCCTTCTTGATCTCGGCAATCACCGCAGCCTGACCGGCAGCCACCTTGGCTCGCATCGCGCCGACGAAATCGCGCGTCAACACCCGGCTCTCGGCATCGGCACGCATGGCGGCCAAGGACACCTTCTTCAGGCCGGCCGCCACCTCCTCACGTTTGACGGCCACGATCTTGTTCAAAATATCACTCATGTTCTTGCGGGCTCTGAGAGCCGTTTTTCAAAATTTTCAGGAACACGCGGTGCAAAGCCCAGCCGACGCCCACAAAAAGCGCTGAAACACCCAGAGCGATCCAGGTGCCGGGGTCTTGCCACAGGCGCATCGCTCGGGCCTCAGAGGGCAGGCGTGAGGGCCTTGGCCGTGGCCACCAACTCGTTGAGCTTGGTGCGCGCGGCGCCCGACTCCAGCGCGGCACGGGCGCGTTGCAGGCCCTCGGTCATCGAAGGCACCACGTTGGCGGCATAGAGCGCCACGCCCGCATTCAGCAACACGATATCGCGCGCCGCACGCACGGCCGGGTCCGGGTTGTTGTCCAGCACCGCGAGCAGCAACTCACGGGATTGTTCTGGCGTGTCCACCTTCAGGGCCCGGTTGCTGGCCATGGGCAGACCGAAGTCTTCGGGATGGATCTCGTACTCACGCACCTCGCCGTCCTTGAGTTCGCCCACCAGGGTGGCCGCGCCCAGGCTGACCTCGTCCATGCCATCGCGCCCGTAGACCACCACGGCATGCTCGGCACCGAGGCGCTGCAAGGCACGCACCTGGATGCCCACCAGATCAGGGTGGAACACCCCCATGAGGATGTTCGGCGCCTCGGCCGGGTTGGTCAGTGGCCCGAGGATGTTGAAGATGGTGCGCACGCCCAGCTCCTTGCGCACCGCCGCCACGTTCTTCATGGCCGGGTGGTGATTGGGGGCAAACATGAAGCCGATGCCGGTTTGCTGAACGCAGCGGGCAATCGCCTCTGGCGTGAGGTTGATGTTGACGCCCAGCGCCTCCAGCACGTCGGCACTGCCCGACTTGCTCGACACACTGCGCCCACCATGCTTGCTGACCTTGGCCCCCGCGGCGGCGGCCACAAACATCGAGCAGGTGCTGATGTTGAAGGTGTGCGAACCATCCCCCCCCGTGCCGACGATGTCCACGAGGTGGGTCTTGTCGGCCACATGCACCTTGGTCGAGAACTCACGCATGACCTGCGCGGCCGCGGTGATCTCGCCGATGGTTTCTTTCTTCACACGCAACCCGGTGATGAGGGCCGCCGTCATCACCGGCGACAACTCGCCACGCATGATGGCGCGCATGAGATCGAGCATCTCATCGTGAAAAATCTCGCGGTGCTCGATGGTGCGCTGCAGCGCTTCCTGAGGGGTGATGGGCATGGAAATCTCCTGAGAGGTCATGGCGTATCGCGCTCAAGGCGCGGGACGATCCGAAAAAGCCAGCTTGAGGCCGAAGCCGATGAACATCGCTCCGGCCACGCGATCCAGCCACTGCAAGCCACGCTGCACAGCGCCCAGGCGGCGGGCCATCCAGGCCGCGGCCAGCGCCCAGGCCAGGTTGACCGGAATGGCGTTGAGGTTGAACAACACCCCCAGCAGCACAAACGCCAGCGCCTTGTTGTCGGTGCCTGGCGCAATGAACTGCGGCACGAAGGCGAGAAAGAAAATCGCCACCTTGGGGTTGAGCACATTGGTCCAGAAACCGCCCATGAAGACCTGTCTCAGGCTCTGGGTGGCGCGCTCGGGTGAAGCGGCATCGGCCTTCTGCACCAGGCTCGAATCCACCGCCCGGGCCAGTAGCATGCGCAAGCCCATCCACAGCAGATAGCCCGCCCCCAGCCACTTGAGCAAGGTGAAGGCCGTGGCCGAGGTGGCCAGCAAGGCCCCCACCCCCACCGAGGCCGCGGCAATGTGCACAAAGCAGCCCCCGGTGATGCCCAGGCCGGCCACCACCCCGGCACGCACCCCGGAGCGCAGGGCATGGGAGACGATGTACAGCACATCGGGCCCCGGCGTGAGGTTCAGCAGCCAGCCGGCCAGCACAAACAGCAGCAGGTGATGGGAATCCGGCATGGCACTGCTCCCGTTTCAGCGTTGAACGCGGTCGCGCCCCGGCATGGCAGCCAGAGCGCAGCGGCTGCGGCGCCGCAACCGCACCAAGGCGCTCATGACCGCACCAGGAAGTTCTTGAGCATGGCGTGCCCATGCTCGGTCAGGATGGACTCGGGGTGGAACTGCACGCCCTCGATGTCCAGCGACTGGTGGCGCACCCCCATGATCTCGCCGTCATCCGTCCAGGCGGTGACCTTGAGGTCGGCCGGGCAGCTGCTGCGCTCGATGGCCAGCGAGTGGTAACGGTTCACCGTGAACTTCTCGGGCAGCCCGGCAAACACGCCTTCTTGCGTGGTGGTGATCACACTGGTCTTGCCATGCATGAGCTCCTGAGCCCGGATGATCCGGCCGCCAAAGGCCGCCCCGATGGCCTGGTGACCCAGGCACACGCCAAGAATCGGCAGCTTGCCGGCGAAATGCTGGATCGCAGCCACCGAGATACCCGCCTCGGCAGGCGAACACGGGCCTGGCGAAATCACCAGCCGGTCCGGCGCCCGGGCCGCAATGCCCTCGAGCGTGATCTCGTCGTTGCGGAACACCTCGACCTCGGCACCCAATTCGCCGAAATACTGCACGATGTTGAAGGTGAACGAATCGTAGTTGTCCACCATGAGGAGCTTGATCTTGTTCGTCATGGCGTTCACTCCAGGCCTTCTTCAACGAGTTCAGCCGCGCGCAACAGTGCACGGGCCTTGTGTTCTGTTTCTCTCCATTCCATCTCGGGCACCGAATCTGCCACCACGCCGGCCGCAGCCTGCACATACAGCGTCTGGTCCTTGATCAGGCCGGTGCGGATGGCGATGGCCACATCCATGTCGCCGGCATAGCTGATGTAGCCACAGGCACCGCCGTACAGCCCGCGCTTGGTGGGCTCGAGTTGGTCGATCAACTCCATGGCGTGCACCTTGGGCGCCCCCGTGAGGGTGCCCGCCGGGAAGGTGGCCTTCAGCACGTCAATGGCACCCATGCCATCGTTCAGCGTGCCTTCGACATTGCTCACGATGTGCATCACATGGCTGTAGCGCTCCACCACGAAGGCCTCGGTCACCTTGACCGAGCCGATCTTGGCGATGCGCCCGATGTCGTTGCGTGCCAGGTCGATCAGCATCACGTGCTCGGCGCGCTCCTTGGGGTCGTTGATGAGTTCGACCTCGGCCGCCTTGTCTTTCTCGGGCGTGGCGCCCCGTGGGCGTGTGCCGGCCAAAGGGCGGATGGTGATCTTCTGCTCTTCGCGGCCATCGATCTCGACGCGCTCCTGGCGCACCAGGATCTCAGGCGATGCGCCCACCACATGGAAATCTCCGAAGTGGTAGTAGTACATGTAGGGCGAGGGGTTGAGCGAACGCAGCGCACGGTACAGCGACAGCGGGCTTTCGGTGTAGCGCTTCTTGATGCGCTGCCCCACCTGCACCTGCATGAAATCGCCGGCGGCAATCAGTTCCTTGGCCTTCTCCACGGCCACCAGGTAGTCGGCCTTGGCAAAGTCGCGCTCAGCCGGGTAACCCTGGGTGGCCTTCACCACCGGGGCACTGACGGAGTACTTGAGCTGATCCTTCAGATCCCGCAGGCGCTTCTTGGCATTGGCAAAGGCCTCGGGGGTGGCCGGGTCGGCATAGACAATCAGGTACAGCTTGCCCGACAGGTTGTCGATCACGGCCAGCTCTTCGCATTGCAGCAGCAGGATGTCGGGCGTGCCCAGGGTGTCAGGCGGGCAGGTCTTCTCGAGCTTCTTCTCGACGTAGCGCACCGCGTCGTAGCCGAAATACCCCGCCAGGCCACCGCAGAAACGCGGCAAGCCAGGGCGCAGCGCCACCTTGAAGCGCTTCTGGTACTCGGCAATGAAATCCAGCGGGTTGCCCTGGGCGGTCTCGATGACCACGCCATCGCGCACCACCTCGGTCTTGGCTTCATCGCCAAAGCCGCTGGCCCGCAGCAAGGTGCGGGCAGGCAGGCCGATGAAGCTGTAGCGGCCGAAACGCTCGCCCCCCACCACCGACTCCAGCAAAAAGCTGTAGCGGCCTCCGTCACGGGCATGGGCCAGCTTCAGGTACAGGGACAGGGGGGTTTCCAGATCCGCAAACGCCTCGGCAATCAAAGGGATGCGGTTGAAGCCCTGCAAGGCAAGGCTTTTGAATTCAAGTTCGGTGATCACGGCAATGAGCCTCCAGCTCTGGCGGCACCGCAGTTCAAAGGAAAGGTGCCGCGTTCATTCATCTCAACAGGCTCCGCCAAAAGGAGCCCCCGGGCGCATGCCGGCGCTGCCCGGACATGCTTGGTCAGTGGTGCACGTGAAATGGCTTGCGCCAGGGCCAGGCTCCCCGGTCGCTGCAACCTGTGATGAACGTGCGGTGAATGAACATGTCGGCAGAGTGTAGCAAACCTGCCAGCCACTCCGGCGCGCCAGTCGCTCAGGCGACGCCCGTTCCCATCGAAAACCCTGTTGCGTCAAACCGACCGGCGCTGGGAGACTGCAAACTCAGCGATCAGGCCCACCGATCCGGGCTGATCTTCCGTCATCAACACCCATGAGCCTCCGCTTCCACACCATCGCCCTGAGCGCCTGCCTGGCCTGGCCGCTGCTTTTGCAGGCCGCCCCCACCACGGTGCAGGGCGTCAGTTTCGACGACCCCATTGAACTGCAAGGGCACAAACTGAGCCTGAATGGCGCTGGGGCCCGCTACAAGGCCGTCTTCAAGGTCTATGCCATGGGCTTGTACCTGGAACGCAAAGCCAGCAGCCCCGAAGAGGTGCTGGCCGCCCCTGGTGCCAAGCGCATCAGCATCACCATGCTGCGTGAGATCGATGCCAACGAACTGGGCAAGCTGTTCACCCGCGGCGTGGAAGACAACGCCCCCAAGGGCGAGATGTCGCACCTGATCCCCGGCTTGATCCGCATGGGCGAGATCTTTGGCGAGCAGAAGAAGCTCGCCGCGGGCGACACCTTCACGGTCGACTGGCTGCCCGACAGCGGCGCCACCCTCACGGTGCGCGGCAAGGTCCAAGGGGCGCCGTTCAAAGAGGCCGCCTTCTTCAATGCCTTGCTGCGCATCTGGCTGGGGCCCAACCCGGCCGACTGGAAACTCAAGGATGCGCTCCTGGGCAAGCCTTCCTGATCCCCGCCGTCTGAACCCATCACTTCGCTCGTCTCTTTGCCCGTTACCGCTGTCAGACCATGAACTACAACAACCTCAAAATCGGCGCCCGCCTGGCCATCGCCTTTGCCACCATCTTGCTGATCACCTTGCTGGTGGCGGGCTTTGGCGTGCAACGCATCACGGCCTTGCAGCAAGCGGGCGAGCACGTCGCCACGGTCGAGATGGAGCAGCAGACCCTGGTGGACGACTGGGCCTCGGACATCCGCATCAACTGGGCCCGCACCGAAGCCCAACTGCGTGCCGTGGACAGCACCTACATCGAGCGCCTCAAAAAGGAGATCGAAGCCACCTCCAGCGGCACGGCCGGCAAGATCAAGCGGCTGGAAGAACTGCTGCAGGACGACGAGGGCAAGGCCCAGCTGGCTGACATCCGCCAGGTTCGGGAGGCCTACCGCAACAAGCGGGTCGAACTGGCCAAGCTGCAGTCCATGGGTGAAGACATCAACAGCATGATCGATTCGCAGCTGCACCCGATGGCCGACGGCTACCTGGCCAAACTGGATGGTCTGCGCAAGCGCATGGCCAGCCAACTGACCCAAGGGCAGGAACGCAATGCCGCACTGGCCCAGACCAGCCGCATCCTGCTGATGGCCGCCGCCGCACTGGCCGTGGTGCTGGGTGCCTTCATGGCCTGGACCGCCACCCGCTCCATCACCCGCCCCGTGCAGCAAGCGGTGGATGCGGCGACCGCCATTGCCCACGGTGATCTGGCGCATCAGATTCCGACCGGGGCACAGGACGAAACCGGCCAGCTGCTGCGGGCCCTGACCGACATGCAAGGCCGACTGGCCGCCCTGGTGGCCGACGTGCGCCGCAATGCCGAAGGGGTGGCCACGGCCAGCGCAGAGATCGCGCAAGGCAACCATGACCTGTCGGCCCGCACCGAACACCAGGCTTCGGCCCTGGAACAGACTGCAGCCTCGATGGAAGAGTTGGGCTCCACCGTGCGCCAGAACGCCGACAACGCCCGGGCCGCCAACCAGTTGGCAGTGAACGCCTCCACCGTGGCCACCCAGGGCGGTGAGGTGGTGGCCGAGGTGGTCGACACCATGAAAGGCATCAACGAAAGCTCACGCAAGATCTCCGACATCATCGGCGTGATCGACGGCATTGCCTTCCAGACCAACATCCTGGCATTGAATGCAGCGGTGGAGGCCGCGCGTGCTGGCGAGCAAGGCCGCGGTTTTGCCGTGGTGGCCAGTGAGGTGCGCAGCCTGGCCCAGCGCAGCGCCGACGCCGCCAAGGAGATCAAGAGCCTGATCGGCGCCAGCGTGGAGCGGGTGGAGCAAGGAAGCCACCTGGTGGACCGGGCGGGCGCCACCATGACCGAGGTGGTCTCGGCCATCCGCCGCGTGACCGACATCGTGGGCGAGATCAGCGCCGCCAGCTCCGAACAAAGCTCGGGCGTGGCCCAGGTGGGTGAGGCGGTGACACAGATGGACCAGGCCACCCAGCAAAATGCGGCCCTGGTCGAACAATCGGCCGCCGCCGCCGCCAGCCTGCGCAACCAGGCCAGCCTGCTGGTGGACGCCGTGGCCGTGTTCAAGCTCAGCACCCACCAGGGACGGGCCATCGAGGTCAGCACGCCCCGGGCAACCCGCTCGGCGGTGCCCCCCAGCACCCCCTACCTGGGTCAGGAGCGCCGCAAACAGCCCGACTCGGATCGCCGCACCGGCGCCGCCGGCCCGTCAGCATCCACCGCGCGCAACAGCGACACCCCCACCGGCAGCAAGGCTGCGGCCAGCGAACCTGCAGCGGCCACCAAGACCGCCTCCGGTGGCGACGAGGACTGGACCAGCTTCTGAGCCAGGGCGGCCTGCGCGAGCAAGGCCTCAGCCCAACAAGGCGCTCAACTGGTCCAGAGCATCCACAAACCCATCCGCGTCAACAGCCCGGATGGGCTCGCCGTGGTTGTAGCCGTAGGTCACCAGTACCACAGGGCATGCTGCAGCACGGGCCGCCTGGGCATCGTTGCTCGAGTCGCCCACCATCAGGGTGCGGCCCGGCTCGCTGCGCAGGGCGGCGCAGGTCTTCTGCAGCGGCAGCGGGTGCGGCTTCTTGCGCTCGAAGGAGTCGCCGCCAAACACCTCGCTGAAATAACCGTCCAGCCCCTTGGCCTGCAACAAGGGGCGGGCAAAGGACAAGGGCTTGTTGGTCAGGCAGGCCAGGCGCCAGCCCCGCGCCCGCAACTCGTCCAGGCCCGCCAGCACACCCGGGTAGACGCTCGAATACGAGCCGTTGATGGCCAGGTAATGCCGTTGGTAGCTGCTCCAGGCGGCCGGGTACAGCGACTCGACCTGGCCAGCGCCGGCCGGCCCCTCACCAAGCACATGGGCCAGCACGGTGCGCAGCAGGTGCTCCGAGCCCTTGCCCACCATGTGCTCAATGCGCTGCGCCTCGATGGCGGGCAGCTGCAACTCGGCCAGCATGCGGTTGAGGGCCTCGGCAAAGTCGCCCAGGGTGTTCACCAAGGTGCCATCCAGGTCGAGGATGGCGGCTTCAAACGGCGTGGATGAAAGAAGAGAAGAAGACACGGCATCGAGGCGCCCACTCAGGCGCAAGCAAAGCAGCCATTGTGCGACAGGCCCGACACGGCCGGCCGAAACGGTCATCTGATTCGGCCCGTGTCATCGGCCCGTCAAAGCCATGTCACGCAGACCCACCACAGTCCAGTTCTTTACGCACTGGATACAAAACCCGGAGGGATGCGAGATGTACAAACCTGTTGCTCATTCGATGCGCCACGCCTGCACCGCAGGCCTGCTGGGCGCAAGCACCCTGGCCCTGCTCGCCTGCGGCGGCTCCAGCGGCGGCCCCGTGGTGGCAGCCAACACCAAGGCCAGCCTGGCCCTGCTGGAGACCACCGACCTGCACACCAACGTGATGAGCTACGACTACTTCAAGCTGGCCGAGGACACCTCGCTCGGCTATGAGCGCGTGGCCACCCTGATCAACAAGGCCCGCGCCGAATTCGCCAACACGGTGCTGCTGGACAACGGCGACACCATCCAGGGCACCGCCTTGTCCGACTACCAGGCCTTGATCAACCCGGTGGCCTGCAACCAGTCGCTGGCCATCTACAAGGTCATGAACCAGAGCAAGTACGACGGCGGCGGCATCGGCAACCACGAGTTCAACTACGGCCTGCCCTACCTGAACCAGGTCACCGGCAGCGCCTTCCAGGTCGACGGCGTGAGCAATGGCAGCACACGCTGTGCCGGCCCGAACTTCCCGCAGGTGCTGGCCAATGTGTACAGCGCCAAGACCAAGGCCCCGCTGTTCAACCCCTACCAGATCATCACCAAGACCCTGACGGCCACCGCCCCCGACGGCAGCACGGTGCAGGTCCCGGTCAACATCGGCATCATCGGGTTCACCCCGCCCACCATCCTGTCCTGGGACAAGCGCTGGCTGGACGGCAAGGTCTACACCGAAGGTCTGGTCGAAACCGCCCAGAAATACGTGCCCGAAATGCGCAGCAAGGGGGCCGATCTGGTGGTGGCCATCTCGCACGGCGGGCTGGACAACAGCAGTTATGACCCCACGATGGAAAACGGCAACTGGCACCTTTCCAAGGTGCCCGGCATCGACGCCATGCTGATCGGCCACTCGCACCAGATCTTCCCGAGTGCCACCAGCACCGTGGCCCAGTTCAACCTGCCCGGCGTGGACAAGGTCAAGGGCACGGTCAACGGCGTGCCCACCGTGATGGCCAACTTCTGGGGCAAGCACCTGGGGGTGATCAAACTGCAACTGGTGCACAACGGCAGCAAGTGGACCGTGGACACCACCGGCACCACCGTCGAAGCCCGCAGCACCCAGAACGCCGACAAGAGCTACGTGGCCGTCGACCCTGCCGTGGCCAGCGCCATCGCCAGCGAGCATGCCGCCACCATCCAGTACGTCAAGACGCCCATCGGCAGCACCGACTTCAACATGGCGTCCTATTTCGCCGACGTGGGCGACCCCGGCGCCATCGAGGTGGTGAACCAGGCCCAGGCCTCGTATGTGGCGGCCTATGTGGCGGCCAACCTGCCGCAGTACGCCTCGCTGCCGGTGCTCTCGGTCAGCGCCCCCTTCAAGAGCGGCTTTGCCGGCGGCAGCGACTTCACCGACGTGGCCAGCGGCAACGTGGCCATCAACAACGCGGCCGACCTGTACCTGTACCCCAACACTGTGTACGCCGTGCGGGTGCAGGGCAGCGACATCAAAGCCTGGCTCGAAACCGCCGCCACCCGCTTCAACCGCATCAATCCCACCCTGAGCACCGATCAGGCCCTGGTGAGCAGCTACCCCGGCTACAACTTCGACATGTTCACCTCGCCCGACATCCGCTACGAGATCGACGTGACCCAGGCCCAGGGCAGCCGCATCAAGAACCTGAGCTACAAAGGCAAGGCCATCGACCCGGCGGCCTACTTCATCGTGGCCACCAACAACTACCGCGCCAGCGGTGGCGGCAATTTCCCGGGCCTGGACGGCAGCAAGACGATCTACGCCTCGCCGGACGCCAACCGCGATGTGCTGATCAACTACATCAAGACCACCAAGACCATCACCCGGGCCAGCAATGGCAGCGACCGCAGCTGGCGCTTCACACCGGTCAGCACGGCCGGTCGGGTCACCTTCAAATCGGCCCCCGGCAAACTGGCCCTGGCCACAGCCGCCGGTCTGACCGGCATCAGCGCGATCAACAGCGATGACGGCAGCGGCAAGAACCTGGCCGACTACGCGATCGACCTGAGCAAATGAACGCCGCATTGACGCTGTCTGCGGCCTCATCAGCGCCCTCCCCAGCGCCCTCATCGGCCCAGTCAACCCCGCTGCGGGTCTGGGCCGTGGCCGGACTGCCCCTGCTACTGGCGGCCTGGGGGGTCTGGGGCCTGCTCGGCCAGGTCGACACGGCCCCGTCAGAGGCCGAGTTGATCCATTGGGGTGCCCAGGCACAGGCCCGCGACGAACACGCCACCACCGTGCTGCGCAATCTGGCGCGCAATGGGCTGACACCGGCCATGCCGCTGCTGGGGCGGGTGCTGGTGCAACGCGGGGATGCCCGCTCGGTCGCCGAAGGCCGCGACTGGCTGCAGCGCGCCGCCCAGACTGGCGACACCACGGCCGCCTTGCAACTGGGCAAGCTGTGGTTCAAGGGGGCGCCCGGCCTGCCGGCCGATGCCGACCGGGCCCTGCCCTGGCTGAAGCAGGCGGCCGATCAGGGCCAGGAGGCGGCGGCCCACTACATCGCGCTGATCCTGAAGAACGGCAGCCCCCAGACCCCGGCTCACCCCGAGGCGGCAGCCCGCTGGATGCGGCGGGCCGCCGAGGCAGGCTGGGCCGACTCCCAGTTCCTGCTGGGACAGATGCTGCTCCATGGCCAGGGCGTGAAAGCCGATCCTATGGAAGCCCGGGCCTGGTTCGAGCGCGCCGCTGAGCAGGACCACCCGGAAGCCAACCTGCAACTGCTGCTGGCCCAGACCCATGCGGAACTGGGCCTGCACCGCCAGGCCGACTCAGAGGCAGAGCGTTGGCGCGAAGCCCAGCATGCGCTGAAGCACCGACCCGAAGCACCGTGAGCGGCGCCGCGCGCCAGGATGACAAAGGCCGCGCCCGGACGGCCCCGATCGCTCAGCCGGCCAGCTGAACGCGCATCGCGTCGATGACGGCGCGGTAGTCAGGCTTGCCGAAGATGGCACTGCCCGCCACAAAGGTATCGGCCCCGGCGGCGGCGACACGGGCGATGTTGTCGACCTTGATGCCGCCATCCACTTCCAGGCGGATGTCCTTGCCGCTGGCGTCGATGCGGCGGCGCACGGCCTCGATCTTGCGCAGTGCCGAGTCAATGAAGCTCTGGCCGCCAAAGCCGGGGTTGACGCTCATGATGAGGATCAGGTCCAGGTCTTCAATCACCCAGTCCAGCACATCCAGCGTTTGCGCCGGGTTGAACACCAGGCCGGCCTTCACGCCTTGCGCCTTGATGGCCTGGATGCTGCGGTGCACATGGCCCGAAGCGTCGGGGTGGAAGCTGATGTAGTCGGCACCGGCCTCGGCAAAGGCAGCGGCCAGGGCATCCACCGGTTGCACCATCAGGTGCACATCGATGGGCACGGCCTCGCCATCGGGCGTGCGGGCATGGGGCTTGAGGGCCTGGCAGATCATGGGGCCGAAGGTCAGGTTGGGCACGTAATGGTTGTCCATCACGTCAAAGTGGATCCAGTCGGCGCCGTCGGCGATCACCTGACGGACCTCATCCCCCAGCCGTGCGAAGTCGGCCGAAAGGATCGAGGGGGCAATGCGGTAGGGGGTGGGAGCGGAGGTCTTCATGGTGCCAATTGTCGCAGCAGCGCCGTCCCTGGAGCCAACGGGGCCAATACCCGTCAGAAATGCCAAACCCTGCACAAGCGCGTCACGAATGACAGAATGCGGGAACTTCAAAGCCCCTCGGCCTTCTTACTGTTTGTCCATCCACCATGCCCAGTTATCGAATTCACGTTCACGTAGAGCCTCAACACCTGCCGGACCAGTCCAATGCGGAGCAGTCCGTGCATGCCTTTGCCTACACCGTGACGGTCACCAACACCGGCGACGTGCCGGCCCAATTGATCTCGCGCCACTGGCAGATCCACGATGCCACCGGCCACCGCGAAGAGGTCAAAGGCCTGGGGGTGGTGGGCAAGCAACCGCTGCTCAAACCGGGCGAGGCCTTTCAATACACCAGTGGCTGCCGCCTGCGCACCCCCAGCGGGACCATGAATGGCAGCTATTTTTTCGTGGCGGAGGACGGCGAGCGCTTTGACGTGCCGATCCCGCTGTTTCTGCTGGAGGCCACCTCCAGCGCCCATGCGCCGACCCGCGTGCTGCACTGAGCTGACTCGGTGCCACCGGCCGGCTTCACCACGTACACATGAATCCAACCACGCCTGACCTGCCCCAGATCCTCGACGCCCTCAACCCACATGCCTCACTGGTGCAGCGGCACCTGTGGCTGATGAGCCTGCTGCAGTGGATACGGGGTCGGGCAGACGATGCGCCGGCCGCCGTGGCCCGCCTGCGGCTGATGCTCGACGCCATCCAGCTACGCCCCACCTGGCAGGCCGACTGGCAGCTGTGGTGGGCCAACTTCCTGGGCGCGGTGGATGCCACCTCACTGCTGGCCGATCACGGCTTTGCCCCGAGGCCGGCCTTCATGAGCGAGCTGGGCAACCGGCTGCGCAAGAAGCTGCTGCCGCAGACCCCCGAGACCACCGACCTGGGCGAGCTGTTCGAGTTGCTCGCCCCCACCCCCTTCGATGCCGAGTGGCTGCGCGCCATCGACCCCGACACCCTGCTGCGCGTGCAGCGCCTGCTGTTCACAGCCCCCGCCCCCAGCGAAGACAGCCTCGCCCCACCCTTGGGCAGCGGCCAGTCCTTGCTGCTCGATGCCCTGACCTACAGCGTGGGCCAGGTCAGCGCCACGGGCTTTGCCTCCGAGATCCGCCAGCGCATGTCGGATCAGGCGCAGAACGAGCGCCCCTTTCACGAACTGCCGGCGCATTTCGAGCGCCTGCGCCAGGCCGTGCTGCAGCAAGGGCCGCGCAGCGAGGCCGCACTGCAGGCGGCGGATGTGCTGCGCCAGCAACTGGAGGCCTGCCGGCGTGCCGCCCAGACGGTCTACACCCACCTCGAAGAGCACGGGATCTCGGTGGGCATCGTGTTCCGCCTGCGCCAGCTGCGCGAGCGTGTGGTGCGCATCCGCGATCTGCTGAGCTGCCTGCAGAGCGAAACCCCCTCGGCCGATCTGGCCCAACTGCTGGCCCGGCTGGTGCTGGTGAGCGAAGAAGGGCGCAGCATCCGCGCCCTGATCGCCGCCAGCTCGCACCTCACGGCGGCCAAGGTGGCCGAACGCAGCGCCGAAAGTGGCGAGCACTACATCACCCGCAATGCCACCGAATACCGCGAGATGCTGCGCGCGTCAGCCGGTGGCGGCTCGGTCATCGCTTTGACCACCTGGGCCAAATTTGCCATCTACGGCCTGGGCCTGTCGGCCTTCTGGAGCGGATTTGCCGCGGGCCTGAACTACGCCGCCTCGTTCGTGCTGGTGATGCTGCTGCATTGGACGGTGGCCACCAAGCAGCCAGCCGTCACCGCCCCCGCCATGGCCGCCAAGCTCAAGGACATGAGTGCGCCCGACGCCATCGAGCGCTTCGTCGACGAAGTGGCCCACCTGCTGCGCTCGCAGTTCGCCGCCATTGTGGGCAACCTGGGCCTGGTGATTCCGGGGGTGCTGTTGATCTGCGCCGGCCTGCACGCCGCCGGCCTGGGCCCCATGGTCGATGCCGAGCATGCGCACCACACCTTGCACGACCTGAGCCTGCTCGGGCCGACCGCCTTGTTCGCCGCCTTCACCGGGGTGCTGCTGTTTGCCTCCAGCATCATCGCCGGCTGGGTGGAGAACTGGTTCGTGCTGCACCGGCTGGACTCCGCCCTGACCTACAACCCCCGCTTCACCCGCTGGCTGGGACCGTTGCGTGCGCGCCGCTGGGGCCTGTGGTTGCGCCGCAACATCTCAGGCCTGGCGGCCAACATCTCGCTGGGCATGATGCTGGGGCTGATCCCGGCCTTCGCGGCCTTTTTCGGGCTGGGCCTGGAGGTGCGTCACGTGACCCTGTCCACCGGCCAGGTGAGTGCCGCCGCAGCCACCCTGGGGCTGGACGTGCTGCGCCACGCCGAGTTCTGGTGGGCCATCGCCGGTCTGTTCGCCATCGGCCCGCTGAACCTGGCCGTCAGCTTCTACCTGGCCTTCCGGCTGGCGCTGCGTGCGCACAACGTGGGCCGGGTGGAACGCCAGCGCATCAACCAGGCCATCCGGGCCCGTTTGCGCAGTGCCCCGGGCAGCTTCTTCTGGCCCATGTAACCAAATGTCAAAGGCACAATAGAGCAGGCACAGATCCTGTCACGCTGTGCCCAGTCTCATGTCTGCTCAACCCCAAACGCCTACCCGCTCCACCACCCCGCGACTTCGTGCTGACCAGGTCGAGACGCTGGTCACCCACGCCCTGAATGCACCGATGTCGGTGGTGGACAGCGCGCTGCGTGTCGTCTACGTCAACGCCAGTTTTGCGCGCTGGTTCCAGCGCACACCGGCCGAGGTCACCGGCCTCACGCTGGTCGATCTTTAGGGGGCGGAGGCCTTGGACCAGATCCAGGGCCACATCGACCGGGCCCTGAGCGGCGAAACCGCGCATTACCAGCGGCAGATTCGCACCCAGGCCGGCGAGGCTGAATGGCACAACGTCAGCCTGAGCCCCTGGCTGGACGATGAGGGCCAGGTGCTCGGTTTTGTCAGCATCGCCCTGCGTGTGCACGAGCTCAAGATCACCGCCGATGCCCTGCGCGCGGCCAATCAACGCCTGGCCTCGCACATGGAAAACAGCCCCCTGGCGGTGCTGGAGATGGACGCCAACCTGCGCCTGCTGCATTGCTCCAGCCGCGCCAGCCAGTGGTTTGCCTGGGCCCTGGACGAGGTGCGCGGACGCCGCCTGCCCGAGTTGCTGCCCGCCCGCTGGGACAACACCCCCTTGGGCGAGGCACTGGGCCGGCTGCAGAGTGGCCAGGAACTGCAGAACCGCTCCGAATTGACCGTGCAGCGTGTCGATGGAACCACGCTGCACACGGTGTGGTTCAACTCGGCCCTGCTCGACCCGAGCGGCCGCGTGGAATCGGTGATGTCGCAGGTGGAAAACGTGACCGAGCGGGTGATGGCGGCCGAGCAGCTGTGGCCCGAAGCCCCCCAGGCCTCGATCGCCAGCCTGCTCGATCGCAGCGACCAGATGTCCAAGATCTGCTCGACGCTCAAGCTCACCCCCGCCGAAGCCCGGGTGGCCGTGCTGCTCACCGAAGGGCACCCCCTCAAGCGCATTGCTCAGATGACGCATCTGTCCATCCACACGGTGCGCAGCCAGGTCAAGAGCGCACTGAACAAGCAGGCCCTGCACCGCCAGGTTGATCTGGTGCGGCGGGTGATGTCGATCCGATGAATTGAAAACGGGCGCGCAGTGCGCCCGCCAGAGCCAGGACACGGGCCGCCGGGTGTTGACTTGCGCCAGCCCCCGGGGCCGAGCCTGTGGTTTCCGTGGTCAAGAACGACGCGCCTCTCGCGACTCCCATCCCTTGCTCATCTCACTCCCCGCGAGAGGCGCGTCTTCCTGACCCTGAAACTCTTCTTTCCTCCCTGACAGCAACCTTGTGGTGTGACAGCTGACAGACGGCCGAACGATTGTTCAACCATGGACGGAATGCTAAAAAAAATCCACTCGGTTGACCATCCCGCAAATAGGGTATGAAGAAAAGGCGACCAGCGCTCGGGGCGTCTGGCCAGCCCTTATGCTTGCGGCTTCTTGAGGAATCCGCATGGGTGAATTTGATCTGATTGCCCGTTTTTTCACCCGCACGCCCCGCGCGGGTGGCCCGGTTCGACTGGGCGTGGGTGATGACTGTGCGCTGCTGCAGGCCTCGCCGGGCACGCAGCTGGCCATCTCCAGCGACATGCTGGTCGAGGGGCGGCACTTCCTGTCCACGGTCGACCCCGCGCGCCTGGGCCACAAGGCCCTGGCCGTCAACCTGAGCGACCTGGCCGCCTGTGGCGCCACCCCGGTCGCCTTCACCCTGGCCCTGGCCCTGCCGCGTGCTGACGCCCGCTGGCTGGAACCCTTTGCCCAGGGCCTGCTGGCCCTGGCCGATGCGCACGGCTGCGAGCTGATCGGTGGCGACACCACCCAGGGCCCGCTGAACCTCTGCATCACCGTGATGGGCGAGGTGCCCGTGGTCGACGGGCGCAGCCAGGCCCTGCTGCGCAGCGGTGCCCGCCCCGGCGACGACCTGTATGTGAGCGGCACGCTGGGCGATGCCCGGCTGGCACTGGAAGTGTTCCGCGGCACGCAAAACCTGCCCGGCCCGGCTTTTGAGGCCGCGCGGGCCCGCATGGAGTGCCCCACCCCCCGGGTCGCCCTGGGCCAGGCCCTGCGCGGCATCGCCTCGGCCGCTGCCGACATCAGTGACGGGCTGGTCGGCGACCTGGGCCACATCCTGCGCCGCTCCGGCGTCGGCGCCAGCATCGACGCCGAGCGAGCCCTGAGCCTGCTGGCGGCCCGTTCAGGCCCCGAGAACCTCGGTCTGGACGATGACACCGCGCTGGGCCTGGTGCTGGCGGGCGGCGATGACTACGAACTGGTGTTCACCGCCCCTGCCGCGGCCCGCGAAGCGGTGCAGGCCGCCAGCCGCAACAGCCTGACCCCGGTGACCCGCATCGGACGCATCGAAAAACAGCCCGGCCTGCGCCTGCTCGACGCCCGTGGTCAGTTGATGGACCGCCGCGACGAAAGCTTCGACCACTTCAAGTGAAGCGGCCAGCGCACGGGGCCTCAGGCCACGCCTTGGGCCTGCACCGCCGTGCCCTCGCAGTGCCCCCAGTGCTGAGGCGGCACCTCGCGCACGATCACGCCGCTGCCCACCGCCAGCGGCTCGCCCCGGCCGAGTTGGCGCTGCAGGGCCTTCAGGGCCTGGGTGATGAACTCGGTCTTCTGCCCGTCGCCCGCCTGGCCGGCAGGCAGGCTGATGTGCAACTGGGCGGCAGGCCGGTCCACGGGCTGTGCGGCCACATACCAGCGCGCTGCGGGCAGGTCGTCAATCAGAACCACGACCGTCTCCCGGGCTGCGCCCAGCCAGCGCTCGGCCAGATCGGTCAGGGCCTGGGCCAGCAGGGGGTAACGCTCGGGGTTTTGCAAGGGTGCCACCTGAAGGTGCATGGAAGTCATGGCTTGTCTCTTTCGGCGCGCAAGCGCTGATGCGGATGAATTTGAAGACCGACTTTAGGGAGCCCGGGGCGCCAGCGAAACAGCAGCCCGGGCAAACCGGTGTTGCAAACCCTGCAACACGCACGGCGTCTGCCAGCACGGCGCGGGCATGACAAAGCCCCGGCTAACATCGGAGCCGTGAAAGATCTGGACTTTGATGACATGGCCCTGTTCGTGCGCGTGGCAACACGTGGCACGCTGTCGGCCGTGGCGCGCGAACGCAACGTGCCGGTCAGCCAGGTGTCCCGCTCGCTCAGCCGCATCGAAAAACAGTGCGGCGTGCGCCTGGTGCAACGCTCCACACAGGGGCTGTCGCTGACCACCGAAGGGCAGACCTTCCTGGGCTACTGCCAGCGCATCACCGGCACCCTGGAAGAGCTCGAGGCCGAATTCGCCCACCAGACGCGCGAGGTCAGCGGCACGGTGCAAGTGGCGGTGAGCCCGGCACTGGGCCATTTCATCATCGTGCCCAGCCTGGCCGGCTTGTACGAGCGCCACCCGCGCCTGCAGATCGAGCTGCACTCCGACGACCGCCTGATCGACATGGCGCTCGAGGGCGTGGACCTGACGCTGCGCAGCGGCGCCCCGCACACCGAGTCGATGATGGCGCGCCAGATCGGTCACCACGGCCGTGCGCTGTACGCCAGCCCGGCCTACCTGGCCCGCTTTGGCACCCCCACCCACCCCGATGAGCTGCTGAGCCACCGCCTGATCACCAACAGCGCGGCCCAGCACCTGAACCGCTGGCCCTTCATCCTCGACGGCGCCCCGATCGAGCGGCCGGTGCAGGGCCACTACCGCGCCAACTCCACCGGCATCATGATGACCATGGTGCTCAATGACCTGGGCATCTGCCGCTGCAACACCTTGATCGCCGCCCCCCTGGTGGCCCAGGGCAAGCTGCTGCCCGTGCTGGAAAAATGGGTGGATGTGCAGAATTTCCCCATCTATGCCCTGCTGATGCCGCAGCGCCACCACCTGCCCAAGATCCAGGCCTGCCTGAACTACTGGAGCCAGTGGTTTCAGACCCTGTTGCCACCCCAGCCCTGAAACGCCCCGACCTCTTCGAGACCCGCACCGACTCGCTCCACTGCGCCATGAATACATCCCATCCCAATCAACAGGCCTGGCAAGCGCCTGACCCCGGCGCCGCCGTGCGCCCCACGGCCCGCTTCATGGGGTCGCACCCGGCCCACATCATTGCGCTCGGTCTGGGCTCAGGCCTGAGCCCGGTGGCCCCGGGCACGGTGGGCACGCTGTGGGCCTGGGCGGCCTACCTGCTGCTGCAGCTGTGGCTCACGCCGGGGCAGATCGGGGTGCTGATCGCCGTGTCCACCGTGGTGGGCTGGTGGGCCTGCACCGTCACGGCGCGCCATCTCAACACCCTGGACCCCGGCAACATCGTGTGGGACGAGGTGGTGGCCTTCTGGCTGGTGCTGTGGTTGGTCATGCCCACCGGCCTGGTCGGGCAATTGGTGGCCTTCGCCCTGTTCCGCTTCTTTGATGCCGCCAAGCCCGGCCCGGTGGGCTGGGCCGACAATCTGTGGCATGGCTTCGGGCCCAAAGGGGGCTTCGGCATCCTGTTCGATGATCTGGTGGCGGCGTTCTGCACCCTGTTGGTCATCGCCCTCTGGAGGTTTTTTGCATGACACCGCCGATCACTTTCAACCACGAGGCCGCCACCGCGGCGCTGGCCCAAATCCTGCGCCAGCAGGGCCTGAAGCTGGCCACTGCCGAAAGCTGCACCGGCGGCCTGATCGCGGCGGCCTGCACCGAGCTGGCCGGCTCCAGCGACTGGTTCGAGCGCGGGATGGTGAGCTACTCGAACGAGGCCAAGACCGAACTGCTGGACGTGCCCGAGGCGCTGATCACCCAGCACGGGGCCGTCAGCGAGCCCGTGGCCCGGGCCATGGCCGAAGGGGCTCTGCGCCATGGCAGGGCCCAGGTATCGGTGGCCGTGACCGGTGTGGCCGGCCCCAGCGGCGGCAGCGCGGCCAAACCGGTGGGCACGGTGTGGTTCGGCTTTTCAGTGCACGGCCAGACCCACAGCGAGGTTCAGCGCTTTGATGGCGACCGGGCGGCGGTGCGGCAGGCCACGGTGGCCCATGCCTTGCAGCGCCTGCTGGAATTGCTGGGCGCCCACAGCGGCTGAGCCGCTGCGCGCCTTCAGGGCTCAGGCCGCCAGGGCCTCAGGCGCCTCCGCCAGGGGCAAGCGCATCGTCACCAACGACTGGCGCACGGCCAGCTCGAAGGGCGTGCGGGGTTCCGCCCCCAGCCGCTGCACCAGCCGGCTGTTGTCCAGGCGGTGCGGGGTGCTGAACAGGTAGCTGGTCTGGGCGATCGTGGCCAGGGTGGCCGAGGCCAGGCCGAACAGGCGAAAGAACCACACCGGCACGCGACGCACCGTCAGGGCCTGCCCAGGCTGCAACCAGCCCTGCTCCTGCGCCACCTGGCTGAGCACCGCCAGCCACTGGCGGGCGCTGACCTGGTGCCCGGCAAAATGGAAGGTTTCGAAAGGCGCCAGATCGTTGCGCTCGGCCAGCATCACCAGGGTCCGGGCCAGATCGGGCAGGTAGGCCCAGGGGGTGCTCACGTCCAGGTCGCCCATCCACGAGGCCTTTCCCCGCGGCAGTTGCGGGGCCACCATCTTGTCCAGGAAAGTGCCCTCGCTGGCACCGAAGAAGTTGCCGGCCCGCAGCACCACGGCCCGCATCGCGCCGCCCGAGTCTTTGACCGCCTGGGCCATCTGCTGCTCCAGGGCGACACGGATGCGCCCCAGCTCATGCCGGGGGCGCTGCGGGGTGCTTTCCTGCAACACGGCCGGCATGTCTTCACCGTAGTTGTAGACATTGCCCGGCAGCATGAGCGTGGCGCGCAACTCGGTCGCCAGCGCCAACGCCGCGGCCATCAGGCGCGGCGCCTGCTCACGCCAGGCAGCCACGGTGTAGGCCGGGTTCAGGGCATGCACCACCACCCGGGCGCCGCGGGCCGCTGCGGTCAGGCCTGCCGTGTCCTGCAGATCGTGGGCCAACCATTGCACCCCGGGCACGACAGGCGCGGTGGCGCCGGGTCGGATCTGCCCCAAGACGCGCCAACCGGCCTGGGCAAAGGCGCGGGCTGCGGCCAGGCCCAGGCGCCCACGGGCGCCCAGGATGAGAACAGTGGAAGGACGGGTCATGTGAACGCTCCAGAAACGATGAGGGAATGGAGCGATTGTTGAAAACCCCAGGAGATCACACAATTGCCTATCGATTCATAACAGGAATTCAATTTTGAATACCTCCTTCGACTGGGGCCTGGTGCGCTCCTTCCTCGCGGCCCTGGAGCACGGCAGCCTGCTGGGTGCGGCTCGGGCGCTTCAGGCCAGCCAGCCGACCCTGGGGCGGCACATTGCCGAGTTGGAGTCGCAGCTGGGGGTGCTGCTGTTTGAGCGCACCGGGCGCGGCCTGCGCCCCACCGAGGCGGCACGGCAACTGGCGGAGTCCGCCCGGCTGATGGAAGCCGGAGCCCACCAGTTGGCACGGGCAGCCTCACGCACCGACGAGATGATCTCGGGAACGGTGCGCATCACGGCCAGCCAGCCGGTGGCCTGCTACCTGTTGCCACCCGTGCTGGCGCGCCTGAGGCAGCAACACCCCGGGATCCAGGTGGAACTGGTGTCCAGCAACGAGGTGTCCAACCTGTTGCGGCGCGAGGCCGACATCGCGCTGCGCATGGTGCGCCCCGACCAGGGCAGCCTGGTGGCCCAGTTGATTGGCGAGGTGCCCTTGTGTGCCTGCGCCAGCCAAGGCTACCTGCAGCGGCGTGGCACGCCCTTGGAGCCCGCCGATCTGCTCGGCCACGAGTTGATCGGGAGCGACCGGCAGGATCTGCTGCTCAAGGGCTTTGCGGCCATGGGCTACCCGGTGACACCGGCGCATTTCGCGTTCCGCACCGATGACCTGATCGCCACTTGGGAGGCTGTGCGCGCGGGCCTGGGCATCGGCTTCACGGCGCAGTACCTGCTGCGCCAGGACGCGCGGGTGCAGCGGGTGCTGCCGCAATTGCCGATTCCTGCGCTGCCCATGTGGCTGGCCGTTCACCAAGAGATCCGCACCAGCCGTCGCATCCGGACGGTGTACGATTTCCTTGCCGCCGAGATGCCCGGGCAGTTCTGATGCCGCGCCAGCCTTCGGCCTACCCACAGGAAACCGCACCATGACCCACCGCAACGCCGAGACGCTGCAGCGCTTCTACACGGCCTTCAGCCAGTTGGACCACGCCACCATGGCGCAGTGCTATGCGCCGGATGCCCGCTTTGACGACGAAGCGTTTTCCTTGCAGGGCCAGGCCCAGATCGCGGGCATGTGGCGCATGCTGTGCAGTGCCGCCCAAAAGAGCAAGCCCGGGGCCTGGCGGATCGAATTCAGCGACGTCCAGGCCGATGACCAGGGCGGCCAGGCCCATTGGGAGGCGCACTACGTGTTCAGCGCCACCGGCCGCCCGGTGCACAACATCATCGACGCGCGCTTCACCTTCACCCCGGAGGGCTTGATCGCCAGCCACCGCGACCGCTTCGGGTTCTGGCGCTGGGCGCGCCAGGCCCTGGGGCTGCCGGGCCTGCTGCTGGGCTGGTCGCCCTCACTCAAGCGCAAGGTGCGCAGCACGGCAGCAGCCAACCTCAAGAAGTTTCTGGGCTGAGCCCGAGACGGGCCGACCTGACCGGCTCCGTCATGCGACGGTGCTCAGGCGCCGTGGCACTTCTTGAACTTCTTGCCGCTGCCGCAGGGGCAGGGGTCGTTGCGCCCCGGGCCCGCTTCCTTGCGGATGGTTTCCACGCGGGGGCCGAAGCTCTTCCAGAGCTGGCGCAGGTCGTACACCGCCCAGATGGCGTCGCCAAAGGCATCGAGCCGGGCCTGGCTCAGGCTGGGCGGGCCGTCTTCGGCAAACATCGACAGCTCGGGCTTGCCGGTGTCGTCTTCGGTCAGGGCCACGATACGGTTGAGCGCGTCGTCCAGCCACTCGGCGGCTTCCTTGTCCCGCGGAGCCGCCCATTCCTCGGGCCAGTTCTCCACCGCGAACATGAAGCCCAGGGCCCAGATCTGGCCGAAGGAAGGCACTTCCTGGTCGCCCAGTTCGGCCAACTCTTCTTCCGACAGCGTGGCCATGGCGCCGCGCATGTCCATCACCTCGGGTTCGTAGCAACGCTCGTCGCCCAGGCTGTCGACCTTGGTGTCCAGGGCCGTCTGAACCTCGTTCCAGCGCGCCTGCCACAGGCTGATGAAACGGGCTTGCTGAGCCGCATCGGCAAAGGCCGACAGGGCCGGAATGCCCTCGGCATCGGTGTCTTCTGCGGTGATGCCATCGCCCAGCAGCATGGGCAGGTACTCGGCCGGCGGCAGGGGGCGGCGGTTGCAGATCACCGCGGCCATGAAGCCTTCGCAGAACTCCCATTGGGGAATCTCGTCCTCGCGGCTGCGCAGGTCGTCCAGGATGGCGTCCAGCTCATCAAAGGCCTCGGGCGGCAGGCGCTCGCCGGGCACGGGGTAGACGGGCACGGCAGCGGCTTCGGTGGGGGTATCGGTTTGGGGGTCAGAAGACATGTCGGGGGGCGTCAAGACGCATCAGGATGAACAGAGCGGGCGGCGCCCGAATCCTCGGCGACAGACCGTATGATCGGTCGGCCAAGGGGCCGGGACAAAACACCGCGTTGGTGCAGCAGTTTACCGGCCCTGCCCTCCGGGCACGCGCCAAACCCGTTCAGGAGCCTCCATGCTGAAGCAGCTCAACGCCATCTACCCCGTGCGCTACACCGCCTTCGCTCTGTGCGCAGGGGCCCTGGCCCTGAGCCTGTTCGCCTGGCAACAGCAGGCCCTGGGTCCCGAGTGGGCCGTGCTGTCGGGGGCCCTGTTTGCCCTGGGGGTGTACGACCTGCTGCAGCAACGGCATTCGGTGCTGCGCAACTACCCTGTGATCGGCCATCTGCGCTTTGTGCTGGAGTACATCCGGCCCGAGATCCGCCAGTACTTCATCGAAAGCGACAACGAGGCCAGCCCCTTCTCCCGCGCCCAGCGCACCCTGGTGTACCAGCGCGCCAAGGGCGACCCCGACAACCGGCCGTTCGGCACCCTGCTCGACGTGGGCCAGCGCGGCTACGAATGGATCAACCACTCGGTGGCCCCCACCGAACTGCCCAGCCACGACTTCCGCATCACCATCGGGCCCAACACCGCCCAACCCTACAGCGCCAGCGTGTTCAACATCTCGGCCATGAGTTTTGGCGCCCTGTCGGCCAACGCCATCCTGGCGCTCAACCTGGGGGCCAAGCAGGGGGGCTTTGCCCACGACACCGGCGAAGGCTCGATCTCGCAACACCACCGGGTGCACGGCGGCGACCTGATCTGGGAGATCGGCTCGGGCTATTTCGGCTGCCGCCACCCCGACGGCAGCTTCAATGCCGAGCGTTTCGCCGAGAACGCACGCAGCCCCCAGGTGCGCATGATCGAACTGAAGATGAGCCAGGGCGCCAAGCCCGGCCACGGCGGCGTCCTGCCCGGCCCCAAGGTCACGGCCGAGATCGCCGAGGCCCGGGGCGTACCGCAGGGCGAGGCCTGCATCTCGCCATCGGCCCACACGGCGTTCTCGACGCCCGTCGAGATGATGCACTTCATCGCCCGCCTGCGTGAGCTCAGTGGCGGCAAGCCCACGGGCTTCAAGCTGTGCATCGGCCACCCCTGGGAGTGGTTTGCCATGGTCAAGGCCATGCTGGAGACCGGCATCACCCCCGACTTCATCGTGGTCGATGGGGCCGAAGGCGGCACGGGCGCCGCACCGGTGGAATTCAGCGACCACGTGGGCACGCCCTTGCAAGAGGGGCTGCTGCTGGTGCACAACACGCTCAAGGGCGTGAATCTGCGCGATCGCATCCGCCTGGGTTGTGCGGGCAAGGTGGTCACGGCCTTCGATGTGGCGCGCATGATGGCGCTGGGCGCCGACTGGTGCAACTCGGCCCGGGGCTTCATGATGGCGCTGGGCTGCATCCAGGCCCAGACCTGCCATTCGGGCCAATGCCCCACCGGCGTGACCACCCAGGACCCGCTGCGCCAACAGGCCTTGGTGGTGCCCGACAAGGCCACCCGGGTGAAGAACCTGCACCACAGCACCTTGCACGCCCTGAAGGAGTTGATCCAGGCCGCCGGCCTGCACCACCCGAACGACATCACCGCCCACCACATTGTTCGCCGGGTGTCGGACACCGAGGTGCGCCTGCTGAGCCAGTTGGTGATGCAGGTGCCCACCGGTGCCTTGCTGGGCCCGATCGAGGGCCTGCCGAACCTGTTCCGCGAATATTGGCCCCTGGCCCAGGCAAACAGCTTTTCGCCGCCCTAGGCCGTCACGCGTAGCGCGGCTGCCGGTCGGCGGCGCATTCGGCCAGCAGGCTCAGCAAGGCCTCGACCGGCGGGTTGCGGCGCCACACCTGATGGCTGTGCAGGCGCACAAAGACACCGCGCCAGGCGCTCAGGTTCTGCAACTCGACGCCGCGGTACTGCAGGCGCACCCAGTTGCCTTCCTCCAACTGCCCGATGTACTCCGAGAACAGGGTGCGCGAGACCCCACACAGGCGCGCAATCATCTGTTGCGACAAGGGCAGCATGAGGCTGTCGTCCTCGGGCGGGGGGGGTGACGCGGAGGCTTCAGCCGCCAGGCACAGGCCCTCGGCGCACAAGGCAAGGCCACCGATCACCCGCAGGGCCGAATTGCTGCATTTGTTGACGATCAACTGGTTGTTCTGCTGCCGGATCTGGGAGGACAGCTCGCCCAGCAGGTGCTGCGCAAAGCCGGCATCGCTGCGCACCAGGGCCAGGTAGGCCGAGGCCGGCAGGGTCAGCAGCTCCACGTCGGTGACGGCCAGGTAGTCGACCTGGGCCTTGCCGTCGCCGAGCAGATCGTGCTTGGCGAAACAGCTGTTGCGGCTGTGCAAGGTCAGCGGGTAGCTCAGGCCCTGGTCCATGGTGACCTGCTCGGCCACCATGCCTTCAATGATGTGGTGCCAATGGGTGATGGGGGCGCCTGTGCGCCAGATCAGGTCGCCCGCCTTGCGGGAAATGACGCGGCTTTGCTTGCCCGCTTCAAATGCGGCAGAGGCGCTCACCCCCATGCTCGAATAGACCTGGAGCGTGAAGTCACGCATGCGTTGGGTGGCGTCAAACATGGGACCTCTGCGACGAAAGCCCACGCATCGGCAGTTCAGACATCAGGGCCCGGAGGGGCGGAGCTTGGCCTGCGACCAGGCAGGGTGAGGTGTTGTGATTCATTCGCAGCCTTCAGCAACTCGGTGACCGCGCGATGCACTGCGCATCGGGGCGGAGACGGTGCGTCGGCGGACGGCCCGCTACCGAGCAGGGGAGGCCCGCAACACACCAGAAACCTGATCATGAGAAAGGCCCGGGCAGCGAACTTGAATGAATGTTCAACCTTGCACAGTGAACACGTAAGAACTGTGATGGCGTGCTGCAAAGCCCGCGCGCCGGAGGCCGTGCTGACTCAGACGGCGCAGGCGTCAGCCCAGGCGGGGCTGACGATCACATCGGCGCCCGCCAGACGGCGCCGCATGCAGAGCACGGCCTGGTCTTTGCTGAGCAGGGTGCAATGGCCCAGGGCCACGGCCAGGTCGATGAACTTCTGGTCATCGGCATCCTTGCAGGTCCAGGGGGCCTTGGCAGGCACTTCGATCGACTGCGCATGGCGATCGAATGCGGCCAGCACCTGCTCGGCCGTGCGGGTGTAGAAGTTCAGTCGGCGCACGATCTGCGGGTAGCCCAGCACCCGGGCCAGTTCGTCGCGCATGGCGCCTGTGGCGTGCCAATGCAGGGTGCCGGCCTCCAGGCCCGCGCGCAGCGGGGCGGTGGCCGGGTCGGCAAACACAAACAGGTCCAGCACGATGTTGGTGTCCAGCACCACCTGGCCGGCTGCCGGTGCACAGGGCTCACCCACTTCAGGCCCCCTGTGGCGCGTCACCCGCAGGGCCGGAGGCCTCGGGGCGGGCGGGCTTGTCGCGCACGCTGCCGCGGACCAGGTCGAAGCGGAACAGGCGGCATTCGATGGGGCCATTCCACATGGGCACCCGGCGCGACTCCTTGAGCCGCATGCGGCCGGGCAGCTTGAGGTCGGGGGTCAGCATCCAGGCCTGCCAGCCGGCGTAGTTCTTCTTCCAATGGCTGGCCAACTGCACGAAGAACTCGCCACCATCTTCGGTCTGGGCGGTTTCGCGGCCGCCACGCGGCGCGCGCTGGCTGGCGCGCTGCCCCGCCACACCGGCCGCCTCGATGCGCTCACCATACGGCGGGTTGAGCAGCATCACACCGGGCTGCTCGCAAGGCGGCATGCGCTGCAAGGCATCGCCACCGCGCAACTGCACGGCATGGGCCACGCCGGCACGCTCGGCGTTGCGCTGGGCAAAGTCGACCATGCGGAAGGCCACATCGCTGCCGAACACGGGCACAGTGGGCGCCCGTTCGGCGGCCCGGGCTTCGCCCAGCAGGGCATTCCAGACATGCGACTGGAAGGGCAGCAGTTTCTCGAAACCAAAGCGGCGCTGGGCGCCCGCCGCCATGTTGCAGGCCATCTGGGCCGCCTCGATGGCGATGGTGCCGCTGCCGCAGCAGGGGTCGTACAGGGGCAGCGGGGCGTCACCCAGCGGGTCCCAGCCGCTGGCGGCGATCATGGCGGCCGCCAGTGTTTCCTTCAGCGGCGCATCGCCCTTGTCCTCGCGCCAGCCGCGCTTGAACAGGGGCTCGCCCGAGGTGTCGATGTACAGGGTGGCGGTGTCGGTGGTCAGGTGCACATAGATGCGCACATCGGGCCACTGCGTGTTCACGTCAGGGCGCACCCCGGTCTTGTGGCGGAAGCGGTCGGCGATCGCGTCCTTGACCTTGAGCGCCGCAAAATTGAGGCTGGTCAGCGGGCTGTGCTGGGCCGTGATCTCGATCTTGAAGGTTTGCCGGGTGGTGAACCAGATTTCCCAGGCCACGTTGCTGGCGGCCTCGTACAGGTCGCGCTCGCTGCGGTAGCCGGTGTGGGACAGTTGCACCAGCACACGCTGGGTGAGCCGGCTGTGCAGGTTGAGCTTCATGGCGTCGCGCCAGGAGGCCCGCGCCAGCACGCCGCCCCGACCGGTCAGCAGATCCTCCCCGGTGAGCCCCGTGATGCGGTGGACCTCATCGGCCAGAAAGCCCTCGACGCCGGCGGCGCAGGGCATGAAAAGTTGCAATTGGTTCACGGTGTTTCACTCCGGCACGACCGACGAACGCTGACCCAGGCGCCGCGCCGTGCGCAAGACAGGGTCAGAGGGCTTTTCTCAGGTTGGCAGGGGCGATGCGCAGCGCTTCGCGGTATTTGGCCACGGTGCGGCGCGCGCATTCAATGCCCTGCTCCTTGAGCATTTCAGAAATCTGGTTATCGGACAAAGGCTTTTTCGCGCTCTCGGAGGCCACGAATTGCTTGATCAGCGCCCGCACCGCGGTGCTGGAGGCGTTGCCCCCCGTCTCGGTGCCCAGGGCCGAGCCGAAGAAGTACTTTAGCTCGAAGGTGCCAAAGGGCGTGCCCATGTACTTGGCCGTGGTGACGCGGCTGATGGTGGACTCGTGCAGGCCCAGTTCGTCGGCGATTTCACGCAGGACCAGCGGGCGCATGGCCAGCTCGCCATGCACGAAGAAGTTCTTCTGCCGCTCCACGATGGCGTTGGACACGCGCAAGATGGTGTCGAAGCGCTGCTGGATGTTCTTGATGAACCAACGCGCCTCCTGCAGCCGCTGCTGCAGCGCCGCATGGCCTTCGCCCTTGTGCGAGCGCAAGGCGCTGGCATAGATGTCATGCACTTTGAGACGGGGCATGACATCGGCATTGAGCTGCACCCGGAAGCGCACCTGGGCCCCGCGCCCGATCTTGGTGACGATGACATCGGGCACGATGATGTTGCGCTCGACATCGACAAAGCGGCGGCCCGGCTTGGGTTCCAGCCGGGTCAGCAGGCTGAGCGCAGCACGGATGCGCTCATCGCTTTCGCCGCACAGCTGCTGCAGGCGCTTGATGTCGCGCCGCGCCAGCAGCTCCAGGGACTGCCCGCACAGCTTGATGGCCACCTCCAGGGTGTCGGGCAGGATGTCGTCCACGCCGCCTTCATCGGACTGGAGCTGGCGCAGTTGCAGGCTCAGGCATTCGCGCAGATCGCGGGCCCCGACCCCGACAGGCTCCAGGCTTTGCAACAGGCGCAACGCCACGGTGAAGTGGTGCACCAGCTCTTCCACCTGCTCCAGATCGTCACCGGCCAGCCCACGGGCCAGATCTTCCAGCGGGTCTTCGAGGTAGCCGTCGTCGTTGAGCGACTCGATCAGGAAGCGCAGCGCGGCCGAATCCTCGGGCGACAGGCGCAGCGCCAGGGCCTGGCGGTGCAGAAACTGCTGCAATGACTCCTGGCTGCGCGCCAGCTCGGTGGCATCGACTTCGCCGTCTTCACCCAGGTTGTTGCGGCTGGGGGGGGCATCACCACCCCATTCGCTGTCGTCGGGGGCCATCTCGACCTGGCCGTCACCGTCCCAGGTGGGCTCGTCTTCGAGGGCACTGGGCGCCGGGTCGAGCTCTGCGGTGCTGGTTTCGGTGGCCGCCGCCTGCTCCTTGGGCGCCGAGGCCGGCAGCTCGTCGAAGGACGACACCTCGTCGTCACGCGCCGGTACATCGGCCTGCGCCAGGCCGAACTCCTCGCGTGCGGCTTCTTCGGTGGAGAGCTCCAGGAAGGGGTTCTCGTCGAGCATCTGGTCGACTTCCTGGCTCAGCTCCAGCGTGGAAAGCTGAAGCAGCCGGATCGACTGCTGCAATTGCGGCGTGAGCGCCAGATGCTGCGAAACGCGAAGCGATAAACCCTGTTTCATGCTCACATTCGAAAGTGCTCGCCGAGGTAGACACGCCGGACATCGGCGTTCTCCACGATCTCGGACGGGGTGCCCTTGGCCAGCACATGGCCATCACTGATGATGAAAGCGTGGTCGCAGATGCCCAGGGTTTCACGCACGTTGTGGTCGGTGATCAACACACCGATGCCGCGCGACTTGAGAAACCCGACAATGCGCTGGATCTCGATCACCGCGATCGGATCGATACCGGCGAAAGGCTCGTCCAGCAAGATGAAGCGTGGCTGGGTGGCCAGGGCCCGGGCGATCTCGACACGCCGCCGCTCGCCCCCCGACAAAGCCAGTGCGGGGGAATCGCGCAGGTGCTCCACCCGCAGGTCTTGCAGCAGGGCGTCAAGCCGCTCGGCGATCACCGCCTTGCCCAGCGGGCGCCCTTCCTCGTCCTGTTGCAGCTCCAGCACGGCCTGCACGTTCTCGGCCACCGACAGCTTGCGGAAGATCGAAGCCTCTTGCGGCAGGTAGCTCAGGCCCAGGCGCGAACGGCGGTGGATGGGCATGTGACCCACTTGCTGGCCATCCATGAGGATCTCGCCCGCATCGGAGCGCACCAGCCCGACGATCATGTAGAACGAGGTGGTCTTGCCGGCGCCATTGGGGCCCAGCAGGCCCACGACCTCACCTTTGTCAACCGAGAGCGACACGTCCTTGACCACCTTGCGGCTGCCGTAGGCCTTGCGCAGGTGGCGTGCCTCCAGGCGGCTGGTGATGCCTTCTGTCAGGTCCGCAGCGCTCAAGGCTTGTCCCCCGAGAGTGCGCCGGAGGGCCGCAGGGCTGGGGCCACATTGGCCGGGCTGGCTGCTTCGGGCCGGGCACCGTCCTGGGCGGCCGCATTGCGCGGCGACAGCATGGCCCGCACTCGGTTGCCCGAAGGGTTGGCGGGACTCACATTGCGCGCCTGACGGGCACCGTCCACGTTGAAGACATCGGTGACGTTGTCATAGACGATCACATCGCCCGTGACCTGGTCATTGAGGGTGGTGCCCTGGTAGCGCCGCAGTTCGGCGCGTTTGATGAACTTGACGTTGTCGGCGCGGCCGTCGTATTCGATGGTCTCGCCCTCGCCTTCAATGTATTCCTCGCCGCCATCGCGCTTCTGGCGGAAGAAGGCACGCATGCCGGGCTCGGCTGTCACCACCCCGTACTGGTAGCCTTCGGCGTCCTGGCGCACATCCAGGCGGGCGCCACGGATGATGATGGTGCCCTTGGTCATGACGACCCGGCCCGTGAACACGCTCACCTGCTTGAGATCATCGTGGCGCAGGATGTCCGACTCGATGTTCATGGGCTTGCTGCGGTCAGCGCGCTCGGCCCAGGCCTGCGGGGCCAGCCCAAAGGCCAACGCGATCAGCAATGAGGATACAAAAGCAGGTTTCATAAAGGCATGGTTCTTGCAATTGATTGTACCGATGCATGCGCCCGGTTCGCCGACAGGGGCAAGAAAAAGCCCGCACGAGGCGGGCTGCTTCAGCGACCGTGGACAGCTCAGCGCGACTTGCGCGCTTCGGCGATCAGGAAATCGGTGACCTGCAAGGCGCGGGTCATGCCACCGGCCATGGTGCCGTCGGTGACGAAGCGGCCAGCCACGCCCATGGCGGGCACGCCGTCGAGCTTGTAGGCGTCGACGAGTTGCTTGGCGCGTGTGGCCTTGCCCGTGACCGAGAAGGACTTGAAGAACTCGGTGAACTTGGCCTTGTCCACCCCTTGCTTGGCCACCCAATCGATGATGGCAGCGTCGCCCACCACCTTGAGGTGTTCGGTATGGATGGCGTTGAACACCTTGAGCTGCAGCTCGTCGACCTTGCCCATGGCCTCCAGCGCGTAATACATGCGCTGCTTGGGCTCGAAGTCCGCCAGGAAGGGCACCGGCAGGCGCCGGAAGACCACGTCCTTGGGCAGCTTCTTGAGCCAGGCTTCCAGCTCGGGCTCGAAGTGGGCGCAGTGCGGGCAGTTGTAAGAGAAGAACTCCACCACCTCGATGCGATCAGCCGGCGCATCGACGGGGGCGGCCGTGCTCAAGGCCACAAAGTCCTTGCCGGCCTTGAAGGCTGCCTGAGCCTGGGCCGACGAGGTGCCCAGCAGGCCCGCGGCGGCGGTGGAAGTGGCCGCCAGGGCCAGCGAAAAATCACGACGTTTCATCAGAAAGCCTCTTTCAAAAGGGGGGGGTCACGTCACTCAGAAGGAGCGGACACCAAAAAGTTCACGGCTTGGAAGTTGACGCCTTCAGCCCCGAACTCAGCGCTGCACCCGCACCATGGTGGTGTCGAGGCCGGCGTTGTCGAGCTTTTCCTTGATGCGTTCAGCGTCATCCCGCTTGGAGAAGGGGCCCACCCGCACCCGGAACACGGTGCGGCCAGCCTGCTCGCGTTCGGTGACACGGGCTTCCCAGCCCATCATGGCCAGCTTGGCCTTCTGGGTTTCGGCATCCTCATTGGTGCGGTAGGCACCGGCCTGCACGTAGTAGTCGAAAGGATCGACACCCGAGCTGGAGGCCGCCGCCTTGGCCTTGGCCAGATCACCCAGCGGATCCGACGAGGTGGCGGCCTTGGTGTCGCTGCCCTTGGTGACGGGTTTGACATCCGGGCGATCGGCCTTGTCGGCGCGCACATCGGGCTTGTCAGGCTTGGCATCGGCTTTCGCGTCGGCCTTGCTGTCAGGCTTGGCATCCGCCCGGCTGTCCGGCTTGGAAGACTTGTCGTCGGCCTTGGCCGCATCGGAAGAGGCATCGGCGCCCACGGCGCCGCCCGAAGACTGGCGCGCGGGGTTCTTGCCGTACAAGGGGGAGTTGGGATCCCAGTCCTTGTTCTTGCGTGCCTCGGCGGCGTCCTGGTCGGCCGAGCGGGTCTGGCCCTTGTTCAGGAAAGGCACCGGCACCTTGGTCACATAGACCGCCACGGCCAACGCCACCCCCAAGCCCAGAACGATCCCGAGCACCAGACCCAGAAAGGTCCCGCCGCCTTGTCTTTTCATGTTGTCGCTCACATTTTCGAAGGTGCCGATACGCCCAGCACAGCCAGACCATTGTGCAGCACCCGGGCCGTGGCCGCGACCAGCGCCAGACGCGCCAGCTTGACCGGCTCATCATCGACCAGGATGCGCTCGGCATCGTAGTAGCTGTGGTAGCTGGCCGCGAGGTCGCGCAGGTAAAAAGTCACATCATGGGGCGCAAAATCCTGCGCGGCCGCCGTGAGCATGTCGGGGTACTTGGCCAGTTGCAGCATCAGCGCCTGGGCCTGAGGGCCTTCGAGTGGCGACAGATCGACACTGGCCAGCGAGGCCACATCCCCGCCCCAGGCCGCCAGCACCGAGCAGATGCGGGCGTGGGCGTACTGCACGTAATAGACCGGGTTGTCGTTGTTCTGCGCCAGGGCCAGATCGATGTCGAAGATGTATTCGGTGTCGGGTTTGCGCGACAACAGGAAGAAGCGGACCGCATCCTTGCTGGTCCATTCGATCAGGTCGCGCAGCGTGACATAGCTGCCGGCGCGCTTGGAGATCTTGACCTCTTCGCCACCGCGCATGACGCGCACCATGGTGTGCAGCACGTAGTCGGGGTAGCCCTGGGGAATGCCCACATTGGCCGCCTGCAGGCCGGCGCGCACCCGGGCGATGGTGCCATGGTGGTCTGTGCCCTGGATGTTGACCACCTTGCCGAAGCCGCGCTCGAACTTGGTGATGTGGTAGGCCACATCAGGCACGAAGTAGGTGTAGGTGCCGTCGGACTTGCGCATGACGCGGTCCTTGTCGTCGCCGTAATCGGTGGACTTGAGCCACAGGGCACCGTCTTGCTCGTAGGTCTTGCCGGCTGCGATCAGTTTGTTGACCGCCGCCTCCACCCGGCCGCTGGTGTACAGGCTGGACTCGAGGTAGTAGTTGTCGAACTTGACCTGGAAGGCCTTGAGATCCAGGTCTTGCTCATGGCGCAGGTAGGCCACGGCGAACTGCCGGATGCCGTCCAGATCGTCGGCATCGCCGCTGCCGGTGAACTCACGGTCGTCCGACTTGACGGTCTTGCCGGCCAGGAAATCGGTGGCGATGTCACCGATGTAGTCGCCGTTGTAGGCCGACTCGGGCCAGCCGGCGTCCCCGGGCTTGAGGCCCTTGGCACGGCACTGGGTGCTGTTGGCCAGGGTCTGGATCTGCACGCCGGCGTCGTTGTAATAGAACTCGCGCCAGACATCCCAGCCCTGGGTCTGGAACAGGTTGCAGATGGCGTCGCCGAGGGCGGCCTGGCGCCCATGCCCCACGTGCAGCGGGCCGGTCGGGTTGGCCGAGACAAACTCGACCAGCACGCGCTCGTTGCGTGCCGACTGCCAGCCGAACTGCTCGCCAGCCTGGAGCACCTCGCGCACCACCTCCTGCTTGGCCGCCGGCTTGAGGCGGACGTTCAGGAAGCCCGGGCCAGCGATCTCGATGGCGTCGACCCACTGCGCCCAGGCCGGGGTGGCCATCAGGGCCGACTTGAGGGATTCGGCCACCTGGCGCGGGTTGAGCTTGAGGGGCTTGGCCAGTTGCATGGCCGCGGTGCAGGCGAAATCGCCGTGCGCCGCCACCTTGGGGGACTCGAAGACCGCCTTGGCACCGGCACCGGGGGAGAGTTTCTCGAGCTCGGCCGCCAGCGCAGCGAGCAAATCGTGTTTGACAGAAAGCATGGGGGTGATTTTACGGGGCGGTGCCTGAACGGCGCGGACACCTGGGTGCATGGAGGCCAGAACAAGGTGGTTTCAGCGTCGAATCTTGGGCAGGGCGCCGCCGGCGTCCCACCATTCCAAGGGAGTTTGCACCATGTCCAAGATGTTCTCCGCTCCAGGCGCACCGGCCCCGTCACCTGCCCGCCATGCCTGGCCTTCACTCCTCCGCGCCTGCGCCCTGGGCGCAGGCCTGGCGCTGAGCCTGGTCGCCACGCCCGCACTGGCCCAGGGCAAGGCAGCCGAGGCAGGCGATGGGGCACAGGCCAAGCCGCAAAACCGGATGTCGCGCTGCAGCGCCGACTTCAAGGCCACGGGTCGCCCGGGCAGCGAACGCAAGGCCTTCATGAGCGAGTGCCTGCGCAAGCCGAAAAAGGCGTCCTGACCCCGGGGTTGCGCTCTGCGGGGGCTGCCGGCCGCCACGCCGCTGATCGATAATCGCGGCCATGCTTGATCGAGCCACCACCACCCCGTCCATTTCCTGCGTGATGCCGGCCTACAACGAGGCCGGCAACCTGGGCCGCTTCGTGCCCCAGGTTCTGGAGGCCTTGCGCGCCCTGTCACCCCAGGTGGAGGTGGTGATCGTGAACGACGGCAGCCGTGATCAGACCGCAGCGGCGGCCATCGAATTGACCCGCCAGCACCCTGAAGTGGTACTGATCGATCTGTCACGCAATTTTGGCAAAGAGGCCGCCCTGACCGCCGGCATGGAGGCCGCCCGCGGCGAGGTGGTGATCCTCATGGATTCGGATGGCCAGCACCCGGTGTCGCTGATGGCCCAGATGCTGCAGCGCTGGCGCGAAGGCATGGACGTGGTGTACGCCGTGCGCAAGACCCGCGACGACCAGACCCGGCTGCATGCCAACCTGGCCGGCCTGTTCTACACCCTGGTGAACCACAACAACCGGGTGAAGATTCCGCCCAATGCCGGAGACTTCCGGCTCATGGACCGGGCCGTGGTGGAAGCCATCAAGACCTTGCCCGAGCGCAACCGCTTCATGAAAGGCCTGTATGCCTGGGTGGGCTTCAACAGCACGGCCCTCGAATACGAGCCCCTGCCACGCACCGATGGCCAAAGCAGCTTTGGCCTGCGCAGCGCGGCCTCTCTGGCCCTGACAGGCTTGGTGGCGTTTTCGTCATTGCCCTTGCGGGCCCTGGCGGTGGTGGGGCTGCTGATTTCGCTGGCCTCGCTCAGCTATGGCCTGTGGGTGGTGGTGTCGTACTTTGTGTACGGCATCGATGTGCCGGGCTACGCCACGCTGGCCGCCGGCATGATGCTGCTCAGCGGCATTCAGATCTTGTCGATTGGTGTGCTGGCCGAGTACATCGGGCGCATCTACGAAGAAGTGAAGCGCCGCCCCACCTACCTGATGAAGGCCCGACACGGCCAGGGGCTGCCGCCCCCTCAGGCCTGAACGAAGTCAGGGCTCGCGGTCCGGCTATCTCCGACACGACGGCAAACCCGCACCGGCCACCGTGCTCGGGCTGCGGTACAGAACCCAGGCCCGCCCTTCAAAGACAGTCGCAAAGCCCGTCACCTCGAATCCACGGGGGGCCACCAGCCACTGGCCCGGCTTCTGGGCGGCTTGGACCAAGGTGTCCGGGCCCTGCAGAACCTGGCCTGCCTGGCGGTCGAAATCGGCCCCCTCGAACAGCTCACGGCGCCAGTTGTCCCCGGCCTCGCGGCGCTGCAACTCCCAGTCCTGGATCACGACCATGGCCTGCGGCAGCCGGGCCACGAAAGGCAGGTCATAGGGGAAATCGCCGGCAGCCAGCACGGTGTCGGAAGGCGCCATCTGACAGGCCAGCGCCGCGGCCACATCGGCGCTGCCACGGCGTTCGGTGTAGCGGGCGGCAGCCACTTCCACCCCGCACGCCACCAGCAACGCCAAGGCCAGCAGGCCCCCGAAATAGCGCCCGGCGTGGGATCGGCGGGCCAGCGTCTGCTCAAACCCCAGGGCGGCCAGGAAGGCCAGGGGGGGCATCACCGGCAAGGCGTAACCGATCAATTTGGAATGTGGCACCGAGAAGAAGCCGATGATGGCCACCAGCCAGATCCAGGCCAGCGAGACCCAGGGCCCCAAGCCGGCGGGCAAAGGCAAGGCCCGGCGGCGCAACCAGGCCAGCACCTGAGGCAGCACCAGAAAGGTCCAGGGGAACATCAGCAGGAACAGGCCGGCCAGGTAGAACCACCAGGGTCGCCCGTTGTTGAAGGTGGTGGCGGTGTAGCGGTTGAACTGCTGGTCTCCGAACAGATAGGCCAGCAGGCCCGGCGCCCGGCGTTCGGCCAGCACAAACCAGGGCACGGCGATCAAGCCGAACAAGGCCAGACCGCTGAGCCAGGGCAGGCGCAGCACCTTGTGCCATTGCCGGGTCTGGAACAGCCAGAGGAACAGCACCAGGCCCGGCAGCACCACACCGATCAGCCCCTTGCTCAACACACCCAGGCCGCAGGCGACAAAGCCGGCGCGGGCCAGCCATGGGTCGGGCACACGGTCGCTGGATTGCAGAAAGGCCAACGCAAATGCCCAGATGGCAACCCCGATCCAGCAGGCCACCAGCATGTCATGGTTGACGTACTGACCGCCAATCAGAAAGGCGAGGCTGCTGCCCAGCACCCAGGTGGCACGCTGGGCCAATCGCTCACTGCTGAGCCCGGGCAAGGGCGGGGTTCGGCGCAGCACCAGGTACAGCACCAGCAACATCAGGCCGGCATGCAGGGCCGGCCCCAGTCGGGCCACCCAGGCATGCACCCCCAGCACGGCCATCAGGCTGGCATTGAGCCAATGCAGCAACGGCGGCTTGTGGAAAAAGGGAATGCCATCGAGGCGTGGAATGATCCAGTCCCCGCTTTGCAGCATCCAGCGCCCGATTTCGCCATAGCGGCCCTCATCAGGCACGGCCAATGGACGCAGGGCGGCCAACAGCAGCAGCAGGCCCCAAAAAAGGGCCAGCCCGGCCCAGGATTTTTGTCGTTCGGTCACGTTAGGTTCCGGGAGGATGGGGCCCGCGCTCAAGGCGTGGGCGCAAAAAGAGTCTGGCCTCGGGCGAGCTGCACCTGGGCCTGCCGCAGTGCCGCCGCAAAGACCGGGCTGGACAGGTAGCTCCACTCACGCAGCCGGGCCGGGCCGATCTCGTCGCCCGGCTCGGCGGCCTGGGCCGGGTGGCACATGATGAGACAGGCCTCAGGTGCCTCGGCCAGCCAGCGCGACATGCTTTGGGCGTAGCCAGCCACATCAGACTTGAAATCGTCGATGCCCGACAGAAAAGGGGCAGCAGCCAGCCCGTGGGACTGGGCCAGCCGCTGCAAGGCACTGGCGCCCATGGCCGCAATCACCCGCCCCTTGAGCCCGCCCTGCCGGGCAACCGGACGCGAAATACGCAGATAGGGACGCGGGCCGATGGGATAACGCTGAGCCAGGATGTCGACCACGGCCTGGCGAATGCCTGGGAATTGCTGCACGTGCTGGTGGCCGTCCACGTGATCGGGCGGCGCACCCCAGTGTTGTTCAAAGCAGTCCAACTGGCGCTGCACCTCAGCACGCACCTGGGCGGGCGCCAGCCCGGGCCAGCAACTGCGGCGCATCAGAGCGCCCAGCGGCGCCCCGTGTCCAGCGGCCAGGGCGAATTCGCTGGTCCAGTCCAGGTGCAGCCCCACATCGATGCGGCCACGCCAGGGGGCCAGCACGGCCGCGTCCATGGCCCAGCGCGGCGACAGCGTCATGACGCTGGTGGCACTGAGGCGCCCGGCTTCGGCCAGGGCGACGATGCCGAGCGACACGCTCTCGTTGAGGGCGTAATCGTCGGCACAGAGAATGACGGACTTCATGCTGGACTCACCAACCCCGCGCCCAGAACACCGCGAGCACCGGGATGATGGGAAACAGATGGGCCTGCCACATCACCAGGCGCCGCACCCGGCGCACTTCGGCCGCATCGGGCAACACCCCGGTGGCTCGGCACTCACGACGCCAGCGGCGAAATGCCAGGCTGGGTGAAATGGACAGCAGGCCCATGGCGGCAAACAGGCCCAGTTTCAGATGCAACAAGGGTTGCGGGCCATACCAGGCGGCGCCCTTGATGCCCAGGAAGACCCTGGCCAGCCCGGTGATCAGTACCAGCGCGACGGCGAGCCCGTAAAACAGATCCACCCGGGGCAGGCGTTCGACCACGGCGGCATTCAGCCATTCGGGGCGGCACAGGGCGGCCTCGCTAGACAGGAACACCACCAGGGTCAGGATGGCCAGCAGATGAAAGCTGGCCAGCAGGGCTTCGAGGGTCATGGAAAGGTCTTTCTCCAGCCCAGGGCCGGCCTGCGCCTCAGGGGGCGCCAGGCAGCGGGAAGATCAGGACACCTTCCAGTAATCGGGCTGGCCGTAATTGTGCTTGAGGAAATCGATCCAAAGACGTACGCGCAGCGGCAGGTGTTTACGTTGTGGAAAGACGGCG
This sequence comes from Curvibacter gracilis ATCC BAA-807, assembly GCF_000518645.1. Classification (GTDB taxonomy): domain Bacteria; phylum Pseudomonadota; class Gammaproteobacteria; order Burkholderiales; family Burkholderiaceae_C; genus Curvibacter; species Curvibacter gracilis. The sequence continues at coordinate 41,704 of NZ_JADZ01000039.1, forward strand.
TAAATGCCGTTGGGCGGCGCTGCAAACTCGTCCAGCAAGGTCACCAGGCGACCCTGGGCGATTTCGGTTTCAACCTCCCAGGTGCTGCGCCACGCCACGCCGTAGCCGGCCAGGCACCAGTCGTGCAGAACCTGCCCATCCGAACAGTCCAGGGGCCCCCCTGGCTTGAGGTGCACCAACTCGAAGCCGCCGTCCTTGGGCAGGCGAAAGGCCCAGCCGCGGGTCTGCGAGGCATCGCTCGACAAGGTCAGGCAATCGAAACGGGATAGTTCAGAGGGGTGTTGGGGTGTTCCGTGGCGCTGCAGGTAGTCCGGCGTGGCCACGCACAGGCGCCGGTTGTCGGCCATGCGCACGCTGACCAGGGAGGAGTCGGGCAGATCGCCCACCCGGACCGCACAGTCATAACCCTCGCCGGCCAGGTCGACCACCCGATCGCTGAGGTTGAGGGAGATCGTGACCTCGGCATGCTGGGCGCGAAAGCGCGGCACCAGGGGTGCGACATGCCGACGCCCGAAGCCGGCCGGGGCGGTGATGCGCAAATGCCCGCTGGCCTTGACGCCGCCGGCACTGACGCTGGCCTCGGCATTGGCCACATCGGCCAGCACGCGCTGGCAGTCCTCGAGAAAGGCGCTGCCCTCATGGGTGAGGGTGATGCGGCGGGTGGTGCGCATGAGCAGCTTCACGCCCAGGCGCTCTTCGAGCGCATCCAGCCGACGCCCCATGATGGCGGGCGCCACCCCTTCGGCATTGGCGGCGGCGGTCAGGCTGCCCCGGGTGGCCACCGACACGAATGACTCCATCTGCTTGAGTTTGTCCATGGGCCTCAGATTACGTTACAAAAAGTCAAAGCCTCAGCCGATAAAACCCTTATTACCGTCAAATTCGATTCGAATTTGACGCAACAAGCCACGCCAAGCGCTGCGACGGTGGCATCCGCCGCCCTGCCGAGTGGGTAAGGGGCTGGCATCGCGCAGATTACATCTTAATTTGTCACAAATAAATCTATTTTCAAGTTATTAATGATTGTCTAAGTGTGGAATAAAGTCTGAGCATGGACAAACGTCGCGCCTCACCTGCACCCGCCTTCGGCCCGCCCAAGGCGGTGCTGTTTGACGCGTTCGGCACCTTGTTCGATGTCTACAGCGTGAGTCTGCTGGCCGAGCAGCTGTATGCCGGCAAAGGGGATGCCCTGAGCCGGCTGTGGCGCGACAAACAGATTGAGTACACGCAACTGCTGACCTGCGACGGCGGAGCCCACTACCAACCGTTCTGGGCCTTGACCCAGGCCGCGCTGCGCTATGCCGCAGCCCATCTGGGCCTGACGCTGAGTGAGGCACAGGAGTTGCGGCTGATGAACCAGTACCGCGCCTTGAGCGCCTTTCCCGAAAACCGGGAGGTGCTGCAGGCGCTCAAGACGCAGGGGGTCGTCACAGGCATCCTGTCCAATGGCGACCCCGAGATGCTGGCGGTGGCCGTGCGCAGTGCCGGGCTGGCAAGTTGGCTGGACCACATCATCAGTGTGGATGCGGTGCGCCGGTACAAGCCCCACCCCGATGCCTATGCCCTGGGCCCGAAAGCCACGGGGGTGGCGGCACGCGACACGCTGTTCGTCAGCGGCAACAGCTGGGATGCCCTGGGGGCCACCTGGTTCGGCTACAACACGCTGTGGGTGAACCGCCACGATCGGCCAGCGGAACAGATTGGCCCCCCACCCACCCGGACCGGCACCAGCCTGCAAGCCGTGCTGTCGTTTTTTCCGTCAGGCTGACGCCCCGCTACACGCCGGATGGCCTGGCATACCACGCACCCGATTTTTGTTTCTCGTTCACTTTCAACCCAAGGACCTCACCATGACCGCACGCACCCTCGTTCACGGCCTGCAAGTCGCCACCTCGCTGTACAACTTTGTCAACGACCAAGTTCTGCCGGGCACCGGCGTCAGCAGCGACACCTTCTGGCAAGGCTTTGACGCCATCGTTACCGACCTCGCCCCGAAGAATGTGGCGCTGCTGGCCGAACGCGACCGCCTGCAGACCGAGCTGGACGCCTGGCACAAGGCCCACCCGGGCCCCATCACCGACATGCCGGCCTACCGTGGCTTCCTGGAAAAGATCGGCTACCTGGCTGCACAGCCCGTGCAGGCCAAGGCCACAACCACCAACGTGGACGCCGAACTGGCGCTGCAGGCCGGCCCCCAACTGGTGGTGCCCATCCTCAATGCACGCTATGCGCTCAACGCCGCCAACGCACGCTGGGGCAGCCTGTATGACGCTCTGTACGGTACGGACGCCATTCCTGAAACCGATGGCGCCGAAAAGGGCTCGGGCTACAACCCCGTGCGCGGCGCCAAGGTGATCGCCTTTGCCCGCCAGGTGCTGGACACCTCGGCCCCCCTGGCCAATGGCTCGCACAAGGATGCCGTGGCCTACCAGGTGGTGAATGGCCAACTGCTGGTCAAGCTGAGCAATGGCAGCGACACCCCCCTGCAGGACACCGCGCAATTCGTGGGCTACCAGGGCGATGCCGCCAGCCCCAGCGCCATCCTGCTCAAGCGCAATGGCAATCATCTGGGCATCCAGATCAATCGCAACACGGCCATCGGCAAGAGCGATGCGGCCGGCGTGAGCGATGTGGTGCTGGAAGCCGCACTCTCCACCATCCTCGACCTGGAAGACTCGGTGGCCGCCGTGGACGCCGACGACAAGGTGCTGGCTTACAGCAACTGGCTGGGCATCCTGAAAGGCACGCTGACCGAAGAAGTGAGCAAGGGCGGCAAGACCTTCACACGTGGCCTGAACCCCGACCGCGTGTACACCGGCGCCAAGGGCGGTGAGGTGCGCCTGCATGGTCGTTCGCTGATGTTCCTGCGCAATGTGGGCCACCTGATGACAAACCCCGCCATCCTGTATGGCAACAACCAGGAGATCCCGGAAGGCATCATGGACGCGGTGGTGACCACGGCCATCGCGCTACACGACCTGCAAGGCCATGGCGCCAACGGCATCCGCAACAGCCGCACCGGCAGCGTCTACATCGTGAAGCCGAAGATGCACGGCCCGGCAGAAGTGGCTTTCGCCAGCGAGCTGTTCAGCCGCGTCGAAAAGCTGCTGGGCCTGCCCGACAGCACCGTCAAGCTGGGCATCATGGACGAAGAGCGCCGCACCAGCGTCAACCTGAAGGCCTGCATTGCCGCAGCGGCCAGCCGCGTGGCCTTCATCAACACCGGCTTCCTGGATCGCACGGGTGACGAGATGCACACCGCCATGCAGGCCGGCCCGATGCTGCGCAAGGGAGACATCAAGGGCAGCGCCTGGATCGCCGCCTACGAGCGCCGCAACGTGCTGATCGGTTTGCAGTGTGGCCTGCGTGGCCGCGCCCAGATCGGCAAGGGCATGTGGGCCATGCCGGATCTGATGGCCGCGATGCTCGAGCAGAAGATCGGCCACCCCAAGGCGGGTGCCAACACAGCCTGGGTGCCTTCGCCCACCGCAGCCACCTTGCACGCCCTGCACTACCAACAGATCAATGTGGCGCAGGTGCAGTCCGACATCGAGCAATCGGGCCAAGACCCCGAATCGCTGATGAATGACCTGCTGACCATTCCGGTGGCCGCCCAGGCCAACTGGAGCGAAGCCGACAAGCAGCAAGAGCTCGACAACAACGTTCAAGGCATCCTGGGCTACGTGGTGCGCTGGGTGGACCAGGGCGTCGGCTGCTCCAAGGTGCCCGACATCCACAACGTGGGCCTGATGGAAGACCGTGCGACGCTGCGCATCAGCAGCCAGCACATCGCCAACTGGCTGCTGCATGGCGTGGTCACGGAAGCCCAGGTGCGCGAGACATTCACACGCATGGCAGCCGTGGTGGATGCCCAGAACGCTGGCGACCCGCTTTACATCAGCCTGGCCGCCAACCCGCAAGGCGCGGCCTTCCAGGCCGCTCTGGATCTGGTGTTCAAGGGCTTGGTGCAACCCAGTGGCTACACTGAGCCGCTGCTGCACGCCTGGCGTCTCAAGGTGAAGGCACAAGCCTGAACCTTTCGCCCCATGGGGGCGTGAACTGCCAATAGGGGCACCTTCGGTGCCCCTTTTTTTTGGCCTGGCAGCCCAGCAGGCCGGGCGATCAGAAGGGCACAATGCGGTGATGACTGCGAGCCTGCCACCCGAACCCCTGCGCGCTGACCTGTGCCCTCTGTGCGGTCAGCCCAACGAATGCGGCGCCTGCCAGGGCAATGCCTCTGCGTGTTGGTGCATGAGCACCCCGATCGGTGCAGATGTTCTTGCGCGCTTGCCTGCAGAAGAAAGAGGCTTGCGCTGCATTTGCGCGCGATGCGCACATATGCAGCCGCAAGTGGATGCACCGATCGACCCGTCTGAGGCGCCGGGCTAAGGGATCGCAAAGGCGGATCACCCGCGTGTTTCATTCCTTCTATGATTTGAGCCTTTCGAAACCCAAGCAATTCACACGATGCCCACTGATCACGTGGAAATGATGGAAGGCCGCACCATCAATCCCAATACGAAGCTGGTGGCTAAAGTCACCCGGGTGAGGGGAGAGGTCTTGGGCGGAGAAGCCGAGGCTGTGGATGGGATCATCACCAAGACCCGAAGCGCGCGACTGATCGGCAGGAAGTAAGGATGTCGGCCCCTCTCGCGAGTGCAGACGAGCTGCACACCCAGGCCTTGCGCGAACGCTATGGGGAACGGTATCGGTGGTTGTTGCTGCTGTCTGTGATGATCGGCACGATGGCATCGATCATGTCGTCCACCATCGTCAATGTGGCGATTCCGGCCATGAGCCACCATTTCTCACTGGGCCAGGAACGGGCTCAATGGGTGAGTTCAGGATTCATGGTGGCCATGACCGTGTCCATGCTGACCACGCCCTGGTTGCTGGCAAGGTATGGCTACCGAAGGACCTATTCGGGTGCTGTGGCTCTGCTGCTGGTCGGCGGCGTTGTAGGCGGCTTTGCCCAGGTCTACCCATTGGTGTTGGGCGCGCGGGTGGCAGAAGGTCTGGCCGCGGGCATTGTTCAACCGATCCCGGCCATCATCATCTTGCGCGCCTTTGCGCCGCATGAGCAAGGACGGGCCAGCGGCATCTTTGGCATGGGGGTGGTGCTGGCACCGGCCATTGGGCCCAGCATTGGCGGGATTCTGGTCGACCTTTTTGGGTGGCGCTCCATTTTCTTCATGGTCGTGCCGTTTTGCCTGGCCTCTTTGTGGATGGCCCATCGCTTCGTGCCGACCACGGCACCCGGTGGGGTTGCCGCCAACCGCAGTGGTGCGGGATTGGATTGGCGTGGCCTGCTTCTGGGCAGTGTGGGCACGCTGTGTCTGCTCAACGGGCTGGTCGATCTGCGAGGAGGGTCAGGTCTGCAAGCCGTCATGCTGCTACTGGCCGCCCTGGCTTCCTTGTTCCTGTTCATCTGGTGGGAACGCCGTATCGCCCAACGCGGCGGCGAGGCGCTGATGAATCTTCATCTGTTCAGCTACAGGCAATTTGCCATGGGCAGCATTGTGGCCGTGATTTACGGTACGGCCTTGTTCGGATCCACCTACCTGCTGCCTGTCTACATGCAATTGGCGCTGCACATTTCGGCCTCTCACGTCGGCACCATCTTGCTACCCGCCGGCTTTGTTCTCGCGGGAACCATTGCGGTGGTGGGGCGCATGGCGGACAAACAACCCACCTACTGGCTGGTCAGCATTGGCTTGGCTTTGCTGGCCGCGTCCTTCGCGTTGATGGTGGTGCTGACCTTGGAATCTGCTCTTTGGCAACTCGCCCTGCTGGCCGTCCTCGGACGAGTGGGATTGGGCTTCATCCTTCCCTCATTGAACCTGGGGGCCATGCGCCCTTTGTCCAAGGCTTTGATTCCCCAAGGCGCAAGCAGCATCAATTTCTTGCGCATGCTCGGCGGTGCTGCTGGCGTCAGCCTGTGTGGCATCGTGCTCGAATGGCGGCTGGCAGCCCACGGCGACTCCTTGAGCAACCCCGTCACCAGCGCAGCCCGGGTGGCGGCCTTCGACGAAGTCTTTATGCTGCTTGCAGCCTTGTGTCTGCTCGCCATGGCTGCGGCCTGGCAGTTGCGCGAAGCGCCCGACGCCACGAACAACAAGAATCCAAAGGACCACTGATCCATGTGCCAATTGCTGGGTATGAACTGCAACGTCCCGACCGACGTGACATTTTCCTTTTCAGGCTTTTCCCAGCGCGGCGGGCGTACCGATCATCACTCAGACGGATGGGGGATCGCCTTCTTTGAGGGACGTGGGCTGCGCCACTTTGTGGATCATGAGCCAGCAGCCGAGTCAGCGGTCGCACAGCTGATCCGACGCTACCCGATCAAAAGCCGCAATGTCATAGCGCACATCCGCAAAGCCACGCAAGGTGCCGTGAATCTGCAGAACTGCCATCCCTTCGTGCGCGAGCTGTGGGGTCGGTATTGGGTCTTCGCCCACAACGGTGATCTGAAGGATTTCTCGCCCAGGCTGCACGGGCATTTCCGCCCAGTTGGCAGCACAGACAGTGAATTGGCCTTCTGCTGGATCATGCAGGAACTGGCGAAATCGCATGCGAACGTGCCCTCTGTAGAAGAGCTCACGATCACCTTGCGCGAGCTAGCTCCCCGCATTGCCAAACACGGTACCTTCAATTTCTTGCTGTCCAACGGCGAAGCCCTTTGGGCTCATGCCTCCACGCGCTTGCACTACCTAGAACGGTCGGCGCCGTTCGGGCAATCGACACTGGCTGACGAGGACATCAGCATCGACTGGACGACCTGTACATCACCGGGCGACCGTGCTGCAGTCATCGTCACCGAGCCCTTAACCAGAGACGAATCCTGGGTCGAGTTCCGGCAGGGTGAGTTGAAGGTCTTTGTGGATGGCTTGGCCGTGGCTTGAAGGGCCTTCTTGGCAGGGTATTGAGGTTGATAGCGGACAACTTGACGGCCTAGGAGATCAGCCGACCCTGCGTACTCAGCACGGCGTGCGGGTTGCGAAGTCAGCAGGGGCAGCTCAAATTGGGCAGCGTGGGCAGGTTGGCGGATGAGCGTATTGCATTTTCGATTCCGCAAAGACAAAAC
>NZ_JADZ01000040.1 GCF_000518645.1 Curvibacter gracilis ATCC BAA-807
ACGCGCTGGCCAGCTTCAATATCTCGTTGGCCCGGCGCAGTTCCTTGACCTCGCGCTCCAGTTCCTTCATCCGCTGGGCCTCGCCGGTCGTGACGCCTTCACGCACGCCAGCATCGACCTCGGCACGCTTGACCCCACTCGTTCAAGGTCTGCGGCACACATCCAATCTTCGGCGCGATGGACTCGATAGCCGCCCACAGCGACGGGTACTCCCCACGGTGCTCCTGCACCATCCTCACCGCGCGCTCACGCACCTCGGGTGAGAACTTGTTCGACTTGCTCATGGCTCAATCCTCTCAGAGTGTTGAGCCTCCTCAAAATCCGGGGCGATTCACATTTCCCTCTCCGGTCACCGATGATCGCGCTGTGAGCTTTCATCTTGTGAAGGGGCGCTACGAGAAGGGAGGCGCCCGTATCAACCAACCGGAAGCCCAGGCTCTGGTAGCTGATTTGGTTGGCCGACTCAAACAGCCCGGTTTCAGGGAGTCGGGTTTGACGATTGGTGTGGTGACCTTCAATTCAGAGCAGCAAGGCTTGATTGAGGATCTGCTTGACGCCGAGCGCCGCAAGGATCCAAGCCTTGAGCCTCATTTCTCAGAAATGGAACTTGAGCCACTGTTCGTGAAGAACCTCGAGAGTGTCCAGGGTGATGAGCGTGACATCATGTATTTCTCGATCACCTACGGGCCAGATCCGGGCGGGGCTGTCTCTATGAATTTCGGACCGTTGAACCGAGATGGAGGTGAGCGGCGTCTTAACGTGGCGGTGACGAGAGCGCGGCATGAGCTGAGGGTTTTTTCGAGCTTGCGGGGGGAACAAATGGACTTGTCCCGCACCAAAGCAATCGGTGTGCGTGACCTGAAGCATTTCCTAGAGTTTGCCGAGTACGGTACCCGTGCATTGGCTGAGGCTCACCGTGGGAGTCTGGGCGATTTTGATAGCCCATTTGAATCTAGTGTTGCGACTGCTCTGGGGCGAAAAGGTTGGCAGGTCCACACTCAGATTGGCGCATCGTCATTCCGTATTGATTTAGGGGTTGTTCATCCAGACTTTCCCGGTCGTTATTTGGCCGGTGTTGAATGTGACGGGGCGACCTACCATCGCTCGGCCACGGCTCGGGATAGAGACAAGTTGCGCGAGCAGGTCCTCAGGGGGCTTGGTTGGGAGATCGTGCGCATCTGGTCGACCGATTGGTGGGTAAATCCGGGGGGCACTCTTGACCGAGTCAATCACGCACTTAACGAGCTACTAGAAAAGGACCGTGTACGTCGGGCAGAGGAAGAAAGGGCTCAAGCCGCTTCTGAAAAAGCAGTTCCTGGTGAAGAGGATTCAGATACTGCCAGTAAGGATTTTTCTGGCGTTGACCCCGCTTCTAGTCTTGTGGATACAGTCAATCAAGCTGATGAAAGTGCCGAAATTTTGGCAGTTTCCTCGTCAGGCGAGGGCGTTTACGCTCGTGAAGAATCACCATTGTCGAACGAGTTGCACGTTAAGGTGATGCCACTACTCGATAATCGCTGGAAGGCTAGCAATCCTATTGAAGCTGTGTCGGCTGACGCAATTTCTGTCGACAATTTCTATGAACATACCTACGACTCGATCCTGCATGCGATGGTCGACTGGGTTGTCTCCCATGAGGGTCCTGTCCAGGGTGCTGTGCTGGCTAGGCGTATCGCACGAGCCCATGAATTTCAAAGGACAGGTAGCCGGATTCAGGCACGCATTGATAATATTGCCCGGCAAATCTTCAAATCGACAGAAGAAAGCGGTGGAGTCTTCTATTGGCCTCGTGAGGTCGATCCATGTGATGAGATACCTTTCAGGCGACCATCTGACGACGAAACCAATCGCGACGTAGACGAGATCTGTGAGGCTGAGCTTTTATCACTTGCTCGCCAGATATTGCTGCGAAATCTGCCTGAGCAAGATGCACTTGTTGCCATGGCTAGAGAGCTTGGGATGCAACGGCTTAGAGAGGCAAGTCGTTCCAGGCTTGAGCGGGTTCTGCAGTTGAAACAACGAGCTGCCTGATACCTGTTCCCCGCGTTTATGGGAACGGTGTTCGGTCTGAATAGATGCGCTCGAGAAGCACTTTAAATCAAGCGGTAAACGCTATCGGTATCAATGGCCAGCTTTGGGGGGGACCATCGCAGCTCATCCAGCTCAATTGTCTATTGCGCTAGACCGCTACCCCCCGCAGCCCCTAAAACAGCACCTTCTGCGCACTCGTCAACCCCACAAAGCTCTCCCCCAAAGGCTGCAGAATCGCATCGGCAATAGGCTGCAGCTGCTTGACCAGGTAGTGCTCATAGTCAATGCGCGAATGCAGGGCCTCCAGGGGCTCGGGGCCGTTTTGGGTCATCACGTACTGGATCCAGCCACCGCGCTGGTACTGCTGGGGGCGGTTCAGCCGGGCGTTGTGGGCGTCGGCGAGGCGTGCGGCGCGCACCTGCGGAGGGACGTTGACCTGGTAGGCGTCCAGCCGGTGGCGCAGGCGTTTGCGGTAGACGAGCAGGGCGTCCATCTGGCCCTCCAGCATCGAGCGCGCATAGTCGGCCACGAAGGCCCGGTAGGGCTGGTCATGGAAGATGCGCGTCAGCAGGCCCTCTTGGAACTGGCGTGCCAGCGGGGTCCAGTCGCTGCGGGCCATCTCCAGGCCGCGGTAGACCATCTCTTCGCGCCCGGCTTCATCGACGCTCAAGCCGGCGTAGCGCTTTTTGCTGCCGACGTCTGATCCTCGGATGGTGGGCATGAAGAACTTGGCGTAGTGGGTGTCGAACTCGATTTCGAGAAAGTTCTCCAGTTGCTGCTCGTCGCGCAGCTTGTCGGTCCACCAGGCGTTGATCTGCTGCACCAGGCTGGCTGCCAGGGCGTGCGCCTCGGCGTTGGGGTAGGGGCGTTTGAGCCAGATGAAGATCGAGTCGGTGTCGCCGTAGATGACCTGGTAGCCGCGCTGCTCCACAAATGCCCGGGTGAGCTTCATCATCTCGTGGCCGCGCAGGGTCACGGCCGACACCAGCTTGGGGTTGAAAAAGCGGCACTCTGACGCGCCCAGCACGCCGGCAAACGAGTTCATGAGCAGCTTCAGGGCCTGCGACAGCGGCTGGTTGCGGGCCCGTTTGGCCTCGTCCCGGGCGTTCGACAGGGTGGTCACGATGCCGGGCAGGCAGTGCTTCTCGCGCGAGAACAGCGTGCCTTGCGGCCCTTGCACCAGCCCGGTATCGGTCTCCGCGTTGGTGCCCTCGGCCAGGCCCACAGGGTCCACCAGAAAGGTCCGGATGATGGAGGGGTACAAGCTCTTGTAGTCCAGCACCACGACCGAGTCGTAGAAGCCCGGCGTCGAGTCCATCACATAGCCGCCAGGGAAGGCCTTGGCCGCGATGTCGCCCACGTTCGGGGCCACGTAGCCCAGGCGGTGCATGCGCGGCAGGTAGTGGTGGCTGAAGGCGGCGATGGAGCCCCCAAAATGGTCGATCTGCAAACCCGTCGTCTGCGCCCGCTCCAGCACAAAGGGCAGCAGCTCCAGTTTGTCGAAGATGCGCAGCACCAGCGCGCAGTCGCGGATGTTGTAGCTGGCCAGCGCTGGCTTGTCGTGCTGGTAGCGTCGCTCGATCTCGGCCATCTTGTCGTAGGCGTCGCCGATCTCCTTGCCCTCGCCCAGCAGTTGCTGCGAGACCGCTTCGAGGCTGAACGACGGAAAGCTCCACATGCCCGCCCGCAGCGCTTCAATGCCATCGACCACCACGCGCCCAGGCATGGGCGCAAACAGGTAGCCCTGGCGCCCCGGGTGGGTGCGCCACGCGATGGGCCGGCGCTCGCGCCCCAGCAGCAGCGGCACGGCGTTGGCATCTGCGGCCTTCTGCAGCACGCGCAGATCGAACTGGATCACGTTCCAGCCGATGATGACGTCGGGGTCGTGGGCCGCAAACCAGGCATTGAGCTGCTCGATCATGTCCTGGCGAGTGGGGCAGTAGACCAGCCTGAAACCCTTCGTTGGCGTTGCCGGGGCTGGCGCCTCGCCCAGCATGAACACCACCCTGTCGCCCGCATTAACACCTGCACTGTGACCCGCACTGTCGAGTGCGATCGAGTACAGCTCTTCGGTGGCGCTGGTCTCGATGTCCAGCGACACCACCTTCAACGCCGGGCGCCAATCGGGCGCAGGCTTCAACCTGCCGTTGAGGAGGGTCGCCCCCTCGCGAAGCCCCCCTTCGACCAGCACACCAGCGGTGATGAAGCGCTCCATCAGGTATCGGTCGTGCGGGCGCACATCCGCCTCGTACAGCGGAATCTGCAGCGGCTGGAGGGCGCTCGCCAGCTTGCCGAGATCGCGGAACCTGCGGGCATAGACGCCGAGCACGGGCTCTTGCTCGAAGGTCTTCAAACCAAGCTCTTTCAGCTCCAGGCCCTGCAAGCCCTGCAGATTCGCCAGCTGGGCCTGCACCGCAGCCCGATGGCGGGCCGGCACAAAGGCGACCGAGGTCTGCTGGGCCAGAAAGACCTTGATCGGCCCCTCGTCGGTGGCGACCCAGTACTCGATCTCGGTGCCCTCGGCGAGATCGCGCCAGTGGCGGGTGAGGATGAAGCCCGGGAGTTCGGTGGGGGCGAGGGCTGAGGACATCAGGTAGAGCGGAGGGCGCTGGCGCGTGCCAATTCTGACGGTGTGGGTGAACTGGGAGAACTTGTTGAGGGGCAGGGCTGGGGGCCCTTGTCCATGATACTGATATTTTGTACAGTACTGTGAAAACTCACACCTCCAAAGTCATGAACCAAACCTGCCGTTACGTGTTCCGACCTGCCCGCCCCGCCCGACCGGTTCCTGCGTTGCTGCGACGCATCTGGGCCTGGTTCTGAGCTGGCGCTGCACCGCCACCCGGTCAAGTGCAGCCTGCGCGGATTCCGTGGGGTGCATTGTCTGCGCACATCGCTTGCGGCGGATGGCGCTGATGCTTCAGGCCGCCGCGCCAACCGATGCCATGCGCCGTGAGAGCGCCGATTGCCGGGCCAGCAAGAACCGGCGCAAGCGCTGCGGGTAGTCCGGGCTCACCGCACCGGCCACTGATGGCCTGGCGGCCAGGTGGTGGCGCCAGCGCTGAACTTTCGTCAGGTCGCCCCAGAGGCCGAAGTCTCCGATCCCATCGAAGACATCAAAGTACCGGAACACCGGCCCGAACACGGCGTCGACGATGCTGAAGCGATCACCTGCGAAAAAAGGGCCATCGCCCAGGGCGGCCTCGATCTGCGCGAAGCGGCTGCGGATTTCTGCCGCCCGCGCGCCCAGGGCCTGCTCGTCGGCCGCCGTGTAGAAGGCGCCGATCAGGTTGAGCAGTGCCGACCCAAACTCGATCCAGGCTCGGTGCCGCGCCCGTTTCAGTGCGTCGGCCGGGTGCAGACGCGCAGGCGTGGTCTCGTCCAGGTACTTGCAGATCACCGCCATCACGAAAGTCGGTTCGTAGTTCGCCGTCCAGAACTATGAGGGGCATTCGTATGACCCGTACAGAGGCCCAACTACGTTTCATCCCCCCGTGACAGGGCACCTTCCTGTAGCAACCATTCGCGAAACGTCAAGAAGGCCGGCAGGTCCAGTCGATCTGTTCTGTAGCACAGATAGTGCCCTTGGTTCACATAGACCGCGCTGCCACATGGGCTGAGGAGGGAGCCCTCGGCAATCTCCTTCTGTACCAGAAGGGATGGCACCAGGCCGATGCCCAGGCCGTTGAGCGCCGCCTGGATGAGGGCTGAGTACTGGGCAAAGCGCGGGCCGGCAAGGGTCTGCACCTCAGGCACGCCGTGCTGTGCGGCCCACTGGCGCCAGGCGGTGGAGGCGCCCTCGTGATGCAGCAAGGTGTGCCCCAGGATATCTGTCGGTCGGGTAATGCGGTGGCGTCCCTCTACCACGCTGCGTGCGACGATCAGCACGAACTCGCGACCGGCGATGTATTCCGAAACGACACCTGGCCACCCATCCGGACCGTATCGGATCGCAGCATCTACGCCCGCCGGTATGCCGTCGCTGGGCTCCAGGTGACGGCTGAAGCTGAGCATGACGTGACGGCTCTTCTGGCTGAATGCCGGCAGGCGCGGGATCAGCCATTTGGTGAGGAAGGTGGGCACGCTGGCCAGCGTCAGTAGGCCCGTGCCGGCATCGCCAGAGCGGGCCTCGAACGTGGCCGCCTCGATCGCACGCAGCCCGCCAGAGATCTTCTGCCAATACACACGACCCTGCGGGGTGAGCTCTACCCCGCGACCGCTTTTTTGTAGCAACTGGCGACCCAGAAACGCCTCCAGCCCAGCCACCTGCTTGCTGACCGCGCTGGCGGTGATGCACAGCGCACCCGAGGCCAGGGTGATGCTTTCGTGGCGCGCGACGGCGTCAAAGGCCAGAAGCTCCTGGATGGTGGGACAGTCACGTTTCATATCCGGATTTCATGAAGGCTTTGTGAAAAACACTTTCCAAACACTCAAATGTTGTCATCCAGGTTTCACCCATAAGAAAGGGTTCCCTACCTAGAATTTGGATCTCGCAACAAGACGCCATGTGGCCAACAGTAGCGTATCCGGAAAGTATGCCGGCAATTTGGACATTGGAAACCACAACGTGATCCGCGGTATCTCCCTCATCTATGGCGTGTATCTGTTGCTGCCCATCGTGCTGCTGATGATCGGCAGTCTGGGCGGCAACTGGACCAACACGCTGCTGCCCACCGGGGTCACTGGCCAGTGGTACCTGGACGTCTGGCAGGACACCTCGTTCCGCAAGGCATTCTGGAACAGCCTGGTGGTGGCCCTGGCGGCCTGCGCCATCAACACCGTGCTGGCGTTGCCACTGGCCTATTCGCTTTACCACGGTGCACGCCGCGGCGGCGCCCTGGCCGCGCGCATCGTCAGCGCCATGCCCGTGGCCGTGCCGGCCATCACCCTTGCCTTCGGCTACATGGTGGTGTTCAACACGGATCTCGCACCCTGGCTCGGCACCATGCCGCTGCTCATTGCAGCGCACGTCACTCTCACGCTGCCCTACCTCACCAACACGCTGCTGGCCGACCTGCGCCACCTGGACCTGGGGCGTCTCGAACAGGCCGCGGCAACGCTGGGCGCCTCGGGCTGGCAGCAGTTTGCCGGCATCGTACTGCCCAGCCTGAACCAAAGCCTGCTCAGTGGCCTGGTCATGGTGGCAGCCATCTCCGTGGGCGAGTTCGGTGTGTCAAATCTGCTCACCAGCTTCCAGAACCGCACCTACCCGGTGTTGCTGCTGCAGGCCTTCTACGGGGCCACGGGCTTTGCCTGCGCCGCCACGGTGATCCTGCTGATCCTGGCAGGTGCATCAGCCCTGTTGTCTTCTTCCCTCATCAAAGCCCGCCCATGAACCTTGCCCTCGACAACGTCAGCTACCACTACCCGGGCAGCAAGCAGGGGCTGCACGAACTGTCCCTGAATGTGTGCGCTGGCGAGTTGGTGGCGGTGATCGGGCCCAGTGGCTCGGGCAAATCCACGCTGCTCAAGCTGGTGTCCGGGCTGGAGACAGGTCACACAGGGCGCATCGTCTTCGGCGGGCAGGACATGTCCAGCACGCCCGTGCACCAGCGCCGCATGGGCATGGTGTTCCAGAGCTATGCGCTGTTCCCGCACCTCAGCGTGATCGACAACGTGGCCTACGGCCTCAAGCTGCGCAAGGTGCCCGTGGCCGAGCGCCACCGACGTGCGCAGGAACTCCTTGGCATCGTGGGCCTGGCGAGTTACGCGAAGCGGGACATTGGCCAGCTCTCGGGCGGCCAGCAGCAGCGCGTGGCATTGGCGCGGGCACTGGCCATCGACCCGCTCGCGCTGCTGCTCGACGAGCCGCTGTCGGCACTCGACGCCAGCGTGCGCGGGCACCTGCGTGACGAGATCCGGGCCATCCAGCAGCGCTTCAACGCGACCACGCTGCTGGTCACGCACGATCAGGAGGAAGCCCTGGTCATGGCAGACCGCGTCGCCATGCTGAAAGACGGCCGGCTGTTGCAGATCGCCACCCCGCGTGAGATCTACCAGCAGCCAAGCAGTGTTGCGGTGGCCGAATTCGTCGGCCTGTCCACCATCCTGCCAGCCCGGGTGTCAGCCCCCGGGAAGATCGACCTGGGATTTGCCGAGCTCTTCGCCGACACGGGCGCTCGTGCCGTGGGTAGCGGGCTGCATGCCATGGTGCGGCCAGAGCATGTTCAGGCCGACCCGCCACCCGCGTGCGTCAACCGGCTGCAAGGCCACCCCGGCGCCCAGCGCTACCTGGGTGCGCTCACCCGCTACGACTTCGAGGTTCCTGGGGCGCCCAAGCCATTCCTGGCCGAGTCCGCCGTTCCGGCAGCCCGTGCGATTGCGATCGCGCCCGATCACATCCGATTGCTCGACCACTGATTTTTCTTATTCCCCTTCCAACTGAACACGAGGAGCCACCATGCAACGCAGACAACTGATCCAGGCCGCCGGCGCATTGCCCCTGGCAACGCTGGCTGGCCGCACCGCCTTCGCCTTCGAGGGCCCCGAGCTCTATGCGGGCGAGAAGACCCTGTATGCCGAGGCGCAGAAGGAAGGGCTTTGTGTCTCATTCGACACAGGCCCCGAGTGGGCCAACTGGAAGTCGCTGTTCCGCGATTTCAAGAAGCGCTATCCCGAGATCGAGCTGACCTACAACGACATCGGTTCGGCCGCCACCGTGGTCGCGCTTGAAAAGACCAAGCGCCGCCCGCAAGCCGACACCGCCTACTACTTTGCGGCATCGGCCGTGGATGCCACAAAGAAGGACGTGGTCGCGCCCTTCAAGCCCGTCAACTTCGACAAGCTGCCCCCCGTGTTCCGCGAGGCCGACGGCCGCTGGTTCACCATCCATACGCTCAACATCGCATTCCTGGTCAATAGGAAGCTGGTGAAGAACGTGCCCACCGGCTGGGCCGACCTGCTCAAGCCCGAGTTCAGGAACACTGTGGTCTACCTGGACCCGCGCTCCACCGGCATCGGCCAGGTGCTGACCTTTGCTGCGGCCTACGCCAACGGCGGAAGCGTGGACAACGTGCAGCCCGGCACCGATTACCTGGGCAAGCTGCATGCCGCCGGGAACGTGATGCGCGTGGAAGGCACCACGCCCTATGCCAAGTTCCTCAAGGGCGAGATTCCCGTCTGGATCAGCTATGAGAACGACGGCCTCAAGGCCAAGCATGTTGACGGCATGGGCGATGCCGTCGAGGTGGTGATTCCCAGGGAGGCCAGCGTGGCCGCGCCCTATGCGATCAGTCTGGTGAAGAACGGGCCCAACCCGAATGCCGGCAAGCTTTGGCTCAACTTCGTCATGAGCGAGGCCGGTCAGTCGCTCTTCGCGCAAGGCTTTGTGCGCCCTGCCGTGCCGGGCACGCCGTTGTCCGCCGACGTGGCCGCGAAGATGCCTGCTGCACCGCAAATCCGTCCGCTCGATGTGGTCAAGGCCTCGGAACGCAAGACCGAGGTGGACCGCCTCTGGGCCCTGGCGGCCCTCGGCAACAAGTGAGCAGGCCTGACACCATGCGACGCTTCGGCGCCTGGCCCGCATGGGCCTTCATGGCGCTCTTTTTTGCAATCCCACTGGCAGCCCTGCTGCCTGAGGCTTTTGGCGACGGCGGCAGCGCCTTCGGACGGCTGTTCGGCAATCCCTTGTTCCTTGGCGCGCTGCGCAACACGCTGGCCCTGGGGCTCGCCGCGGGCGCAGTGTCGGCCCTGATAGGGACCTGCATTGCCATCGAGCTTGCACGCCAGAGCCCATCAAGGCGCCAGTGGATGATGACCCTGCTGGGCCTGCCGCTGGCTTTCTCAGGCCTGGTGATCGCCTATGGCTTCATCTTGGCCTTCGGGCGGGCGGGCTTCGTCACGCATTTGCTGGCGGGCCTGGGGGGTGATCCGGCTGTGATCGGCAGTTGGATCTACAGCGTCTCGGGCCTGGGCGTCGCCTATGCCTACTACCTGATCCCGCGTGTCGCGCTGTCGCTGTACCCGGTGTTTGCCAACCTGGACCTGAGGCCGTTGCAGGCGGCACGCACATTGGGTGCGTCGCGCGCCAGGGCATTTTGGGACACGGTGCTGCCCGAGGTGCTGCCCTCGGTGCTGTCGAACGCCTGCATGGTGGCCGCGATTGCCATGGGGACCTACGGCACGGCGTTGGCGCTGGTGGGTACGCAGCTCAACATCCTGCCGCTGATGCTGCTCGCACAGGTGAGCGATGGCGGGTCGGATTTTGCGGTGGCAGCGGCCTTGTCGCTGGTGCTGATGGTCGTATGTGTGGTGGTGATGGGAGTGGGTGATGTCTTTACGCGAAAACGCGAACGTGGCGCGGCCGGCGCCGGTCATTGAGTCGCTGTCTGCGCCGGTCGCGCTGGCGCTGCAACACCTGGCCATGAAGCAGAAGAGCCCGACCCGCCACCGCCAACCGGTCGCGGTGATCGGACCCGGCGATGCGGGCGAGACCGAATGCATGGCCGCCTATGCCGTGGCCCATGCGCTTGCCGGCGCGGGCATGGTGGTGATCTGCGGCGGACGCGGCGGTGTGATGGCCGCTGCGTCGCGCGGCGCCACGGAGGCTGGAGGTATGGTCGTAGGCATCTTGCCCGAGGACGACGACGTCAATGCCAACGAATGGCTCAGTGTTGCCGTGCCCACGGGCATGGGCGAGATGCGCAACGCCATCATCGCGCGCAGCGCCGTTTGCCTCGTCGCCATCGGCAGCAATCTGGGCACCCTGTCCGAAATGGCCATGGGACTGAAATGGGGAAAGCCGGTTTTCGTCATCCATGGGGGTATCCAACTGCCGGGAGCAACCGAAGCGCTCACTGTCAATGACCTGCTTGCCGAGGTTTTAAACAGCCTGCTAGGTTAAGGAGCCGTCGGACCGGCTGCGAGCCAGCGTCTCGATGAGGACGTCGGTATGTTGTGTCAGATGGCCTGTTTCTGCGAGTCTGTGATCCAGAAAACTCATCAACCAAGCCGCAGCAACAACGCCGAAGTCGCGCACACGATCAGGAAAGGAATGCTGATGCGGTGGAACTCCTGCAGCCCATGTGGCACCTTGGCCAGCCGCAGTGCGATGAGGTTGGTCAGTGAGCCCCGCACGCAGTCGAAGCCTCCCACGCTAACCCCCGCCGCCAACGCGGGCAGGTCTTGCACATAGCGGTCCAGCTAGATCGTGGTCAGCACATTGCTGATGAACTGCGAGTTGACGACGGCTACGAGGTAGGCGCGACAGCCATAGTCTGTGCGACCACCCCTGACGGGATGTCGAGCGACTCAGTTAAGGACTCGAAAAATCGGCGAAGACCGTGCAAGGCGATGTGAGGGAGCCCTGCTCGCCCCCAGACTTTGCCCCGATTCATTTCAGATTCAGCCGCATCCAGAGGCTCGCTTGGCGATGGGACATGCAAGCGACGCTTTCGACGGATTCTGGATTCGTCAGGCCTGAATAGACTCCCAAGAACTTCCATGTTGGACTTGGCGTCCGTTGCAAGGCTGGGCTTGCTCAGACGCTTGAAGACATCATCCAGTCGCTTTTCGAGCGCCGGTGGCGCAGGAAAAGTGCCTTTGGCCAAAAAACCAGCCTCGAGAGTGATGTGGGCGGTTTGCCAAAAATGGCTTTCAAGGATCTTGCAGGCCAGGTCTGCATCCTTGCCCATGATCGCTTTCATCAACTGTTGGTGTTCATCTGCAGTGTTCCGTCCTTGTGCCGGCAGCTCTGTTACCAAACGGTACGAAAAAAGGGGAGAGGGCCAGCCCTTGCGAACCGTGCTTCATGGCCTGGGTGCGACCAGCAGTGTATTCAGCTCCGCTGCTGGCATTGGACGAGCGAACAGATAGCCTTGTCCCATGGGGCACCCCTGAACGGTGAGAAACGTGAGTTGTGCCTCGGTCTCGATGCCTTCGGCAGTCACCTCCAAATCCAATGTCTCGCTCAGCCCGATGATGGCGCGCACGATAGCCATGTCGTTGGCGTTGCCGGGTAGATCCCGTACAAAGGATTGGTCGATCTTGATGCGATCCAATGGCAGATGTTTCAGATACGACAGCGAGGAAAATCCGGTTCCAAAGTCGTCCACCGCGATGCGTATCCCCATGGACCGCAATTGCCACAACACTCGCCTGCTCAGCTCCAGTTCCTGAAGAAGGCTTTCTGTGATCTCCAGTTCGAGAAATTGGGGTGCGAATCCGGAGGATGAGAGTGCCTCCGACACGTCTTGTATGAAGTTCTCTGCAGCCATCTGACGTACCGAGACGTTGACGGCCACAGTGAGCTCCGTGTGCCCTTGCTGATGCCAGGATGCACCTTGCTCGCAGGCAGCCTGCAGAACCCAGCGTCCGACCGCCTCGATGAGTCCGGACTCCTCTGCGACAGAGATGAACCGTGCCGGTGATATGAGTCCGTTCTCCGGGTGTTGCCAGCGCACAAGGGCCTCGACGCCGATGATGTTGCGTGAAGGCAGTGCCACGACCGGTTGGTAGTGCAGGATCAGCTCATGGTGCTCGATTGCATGGCGCAGGCCTTGCTCGATTCGCATGCGTTCATGCACACGCTCTGCCATCTCTGGGGCATAGAAACAGTAGCGGTTTCGGCCCCGTCGCTTGGCGTCATACATGGCGCTGTCGGCGGCTCGGATCAGGTGATCCACGTCTTCACCGTTGGCGGGAAAGACCGCGATGCCCAGGCTGGCCGAGACCACGAGGCGCTTATGACTGCTCAGGTCGAGTGGTTCTCGGATCGCCCGCAGCAACTTGTCTGCCAGGCCTGCACCGTCCTCGACGCGAAGCATGTCGGGGGCCAGCACCACGAACTCGTCCCCGCCAAGGCGAAACGCGATGTCTGCGCGTCGGATCGTGCTGCGCAGGCGTTGCGCAACCTGCTTGAGCAGGTCGTCACCCACTGCGTGGCCCAAGGTGTCATTGATCGTCTTGAAGCCATCGAGGTCGATGAAGATCAACGCGATCGGTATACCGGAACGCCGTGAGCGTTCGATTTCGCTTTCCATGCATTCGGCCAGCAGGTTGCGGTTTCCGAGCCCTGTGAGCGCATCGTGAAAGGCCAGGTGATTGAGCTGCAATTCAGCGTCCCGGATGGCGCTCAGATCAGAGAAGGCCAGCACATACTGAACAACCTGCCCATGATCGTCGCGCACGGCGCAGACATGTTCCCAGGCGGTGAAGCGTTCGCCCGACTGCCTCAGGCACACGGTTTCTCCGTTCCAGTAGCCGTGCTCCGAGGCCTCCAATCTTTCGTAAAAGACGGGGCTGTGTCGGCGGGCGTGCAAGACTTCGTCCGGTGTGCGTCCGATCACCTCTTCAGCCTCCATCGCTGTCAACAAGGTGAAGGCCGGGTTGATCGACACGATGCGTTGCTGGCTGTCCATGATGGCGATGCCCTCGGCCGTGGTGCGAAAGACGACGCTCGCCTGACGCAGTTTTTCCTCCATCTCCTTGCGTTCGGTCACGTCCCGCAGCACACCGACCACTCGGTGTTCACCGTGGCGTTTCGCATGGATCTCGGCCCAGAGATGCATGCCGGCATCGCGCTGCAGACGCACTGTGGCGCAGGCCATGCCGGGTTGTTGCAAGGCCTCGACCAGCAAGGCGCGATCGTCCCCATGCACCTGATTGAGCAAGGCGCTCTCCCCCTCCAGAAAGGTGGTGGGGGCGCCGCCGACGATGCGAGAGAAATGGCCGCCGACCTTCAGGTGGCCGCTGTCGGTATCCCACTCCCAGACACCCAACTCTGCGGCGTCGACCGCCAGCCTGAGTCGCTCTTCGGCGCTCTCGATGTCCAGCTCGGCAGTGCGTCGACTCAGGGCCATCTGCAACGTGGCGCGCAATTCACGCATCTCATAGGGCTTGACCAGATACCCGTAGGGGGCACTCGCAGCCGCGCGGCGCAGGTTGTCGTCTTCGGCGTAGGCCGTCAGGAAGACGATGGGCACCGAAGCCGCCGCCCGGATCATGCGTGCTGCCTCGGTGCCATCCATCGGCCCTTCCAGGTGGATGTCCATCAGAATCAGATCTGGGGGGCTTTGCCGGGCCAACTCGATGGCCGCCGGGCCGGTGGCCACGATGCCGGTGATCTCGCACCCCAGAGCCTCCAGGGCTTGCTTCAGGTCGAGTGCGACGATGCGCTCGTCTTCGACGATCTGGATACGGATGTTCTTCATGGCATGTCCCGGTATTCCTGGGTGGATTCGTCTGACGGGTGCAGTACCACATCGAAGCGGGTTCCCTGTTGGCTGCTCATCTGCAACTGCCCCTGCAACTGGTCCACCAGCAGCGGGATCAACTGAAAGCCCAGGGATCGGGCCTGGCCCAGCGCAGGTCCTGCCGGCATGCCAACCCCGTTGTCACTGACCACAATGCGGCCCCGGCCTTGTGCATCTCGGTCAAGAATGATTTGAACCTCGCCACTTCGCTGGTCAGGGAAAGCGTGCTTGAGCGCATTGGTCACCAGTTCTGTCACCAACAGGCCGCAAGGCACAGCACGTTGCAAGTCGAGCGCCACCTTGTGTTGGTGATGTACCTGCAATTGCACATGGGGCCTGCCGCGGAGCATCGATTCGCGCAGCAGGCTGGCCAGTCGCTCCAGATAGGTCCCCAGGTCGATTTCGTTGAAGTCGTGACGCTCATACAGCAACTGGTGAATCAGCGCCATGGCCTTGACTCGGCGCTGGCTCTCTTCCAGCAAGGCCTGGGCTTGCGGCGGTGCATGGCGCGCCTGCAGGCTCAGCAGGCTGGAGACCACCTGCAAATTGTTTTTCACGCGGTGATGAACTTCGCCCAGCAAGGCAGTCTTCTCACCCAAGGCCCGTTCGATCTGCAGTTGGGCCGCCTTGCGAGCCGTCACATCGACGATGGTGGCCAGCACCCGCTGGGAGTGGCTGGTGGTGATCGGGTTGAGGCCGATCTCCACCGGGAATTCGCTGCCGTCGCGCCGGCGCGCATACAGTTCACGCCTCTGGGCCATTTCGCGGGCGGAAGGCTGGGCAAAGAAGGTCTGCCGCAGGTTGGGATGGCGCTCCCGGTAACGCTCTGGCATCAGCATCTCGATCGTCATGCCGAGAAACTCTTCGCGTGAATAGCCGAACAAGGCGACCATCTTTCCGTTGACCATTTGCAGGCGCCCATGGACATCGACCATCGCCATTCCGTCCGGTGATGATTCGACGGCCTGTCTGAACCGTTCCTCGCTTTGACGCAGTTCCTGTTCGCTCAGCTGACGACTGCTGATGTCGATTGATGAGGCGATCAGGTGGGTGATGAGCCCCGCGCTGTCTCGCAAAGGCGCGAGCATGAGGTCGGTGGTGATTCGCCCATCTTCACGGGAGCGCATCACCACATCAAAGCGCACCACCTCGCCCTTGGCGGCCCGGCCGACCGATTCTCTCAGTTGCTGTTGAACATTGGGGTCGTAGCTCCACCAGTGGCAGTCCCAGAACTTGCGCCCGAGCACGGCGTCCATGCCGATGCCCGCTGCGTCCAGCGGCGCTTGGTTGGTTTCTATCAGCGTGCCATCAGGCAGCAGTACCCCTACAAAGGCAAACAAGGTATTGAGCAGCCGCTGCAGGCGCCTCTCATGGGTTTCACTTTGCAATTCGGCCTGGCGCTGCAGGGTCACGTCTTGCACCAATGCAAGAATCCCCCGCAACCTGCCTGCTTCGTCGCGGTAGGGGTGGTAGCTGGCCCGCCAGCAGCGGGCCGGCTCAGGCTGGGTGCCCGGGGCGGTATCGATGGCGGGGTCCATGACGACTTCATCGATCACCGGCAATCCCGTGCTGAGCACGTGCTGCAACAGCTCCTCGATTCGATCAGCTGCGCCAGGAAGTACCTCGCGTACCGTCCGGCCCAGGTGGGCCGAGACCGACAGGCCATTCGATTGCGCCAGGCATGTATTGATGGCCAGATAACGGAAATCCGAATCCAGAATGGCCATGCCATGTGGCACGACATTCAGCGTGGCATTCAACAGATGTGGGCATGACGGACTGAGCCCCGCGAGACCTGGCATACACCCTCCCTCAAGGGTTGATCAGTTGACGTCATGGCATGTCGATCGACAACACGCCGCGCTCATTTATTGTTTTTCTGGCCAGCCCTGAAGGGGCGGCGAAATTCAGTGATAGACACTCAGCAAAACCATTGCTCTGGGTAAGGTGCTGATGTGTTGTGGAATTCAGGATACCGTTCATTGGTCAACCCTGTCCAGCAAGGGCATGCTGGATATGTTTGAACGACATGGCGTTTTCGCGACACTCGAATGTCTTGCAATTCGGGCCATCGCCTCAGCCTCAACAAGCCCGTGTTTCGGCCGAAAATAGTCTCGGCGAGGAGACGGCGAATCAGGCACGGGCCGATCGCAGAAGCTGTCTGCCAATTTCCCGTAAAGCATTATTCGGCACTTCGCCAGCTAGAGTCGTTGCTTTTTTTTTGCGGTGTCGCGTGGATGCGGTCGATGCTTCATGGGCGTTTTTACCGACCCCGCCATTTGAGATTCGGTTTCACCTGAAACCAGAATCAGCTCAAGGCGTGCGACGGCGAGTGATCACCGTTCTGCCAAGAAACGAAGCGATTGCGACCGTTGGATTTCGCTGCATACAGGGCAGCGTCGGCATGACGAATCAAGTCCGCTGGCAGGGCATCGGCCAGCGGTATCAGTGTTGCGCCGCCCACGCTGACCGTGACATGGCCGTCTATACCATCAGGCTGGTGAGCGATGGCAGCGGCCGCCATGTGATCCCGAATTCGCGAGGCGACAACCGCTGCGCCGGCGCTGTCTGCGCCAGGCAAGATGAAGGCGAACTCTTCGCCACCATAGCGGGCCACAATGTCGTTCGGGCGCAGTACAGACTCCCCTAGAACCCGACCGACCGTGCGAAGGCATTCGTCGCCCAATTGGTGGCCGTAGTGATCGTTGAAGCTCTTGAAGTTATCAACGTCGATCATCAGCAACGTGATTGGCAGGCCGGCGCGCAGGGCTCGGTTCCACTCCAGTGTCAGTTGATCGTCGAAGCCACGGCGGTTCAGCACACCCGTCAACCCATCAACTGAGGCCAGGCGCTCCAGGGCAGTCTGGCTGTGCTTCTGGACCGAGATGTCCCGCAGGGTTTCGACCACTGCCAGCAGCGCCCCATTGTCATCGTAGATGGGTCCCGCATCGATCGCGAGATAGAGGTCGATGCCCCGCCTCGGCATGTGGCACCAGTTTTCGGCGTGAACGCCGAACGTGCTCATGATTTCTGGGTCGCCGTGGGTCACGTACAAAGCGTCCAGCTCGTGGATACGCCCTTCGACGATCAGGTCCGCCAGACAGGCCCTTGGGGTTTCGTAGAAGCCTCGCCAATGGTTTTTTGTCCCAACCACCTCTTTGGCGTCCAGGCCGGTCAAGGACTCACAGGCGCGGTTCCAGATCAGCACTCGACCATGAGGGTCCAGAACGAACGTCGGGACCACCAGGAACTGCATGAGCTTGACAGAAAAGGCTCTCGCTGAATCGGCGAGTTGCTGCGAATGCCTGTGCTTCTTAGCCATGAAGGCCCTCCTCGACGGCATGAAATCGGCGTGGAACGTATTGACGCTCCATGGCCATGCCTCGACAGCAGCGCTGGATGCGACCTGATACCAGCTCAAAAGCCAATCCAACTCCCCAAGAGGCGGTACTCCAATGTCATCACAGAATGGGCGACAACGCAGCAAGGGGAACCCCTCGATATCGACAAGGCGCTGCAAATTTAGACTGGCCTCAGATTGAGCTCTGCCACCCATGCCATTCGCGCTACGATGGCCGAGAGAAGAGCCGCCAACCTACCCAGGCAAAGGATGCGCAGCGATGACTGTTCCGAACCACGTGCCCGGCGAAGCCTGGACGATTCTGTGCGTTGACGACGAGCCTCATATCCTCAGTTCTCTGCGTCGGCTGCTGAAGCCCCATGGCTACCGGTTCCTCGGTGCGAACAGCGCCGAGGAGGGCATCGCGCTACTGGGCACCGAGAAAGTCGATCTGATCATTTCTGATATGCGCATGCCGGGCATGCAGGGCGCAGAGTTCCTCGGCATCGCGCGGGAAAGATGGCCCTCTGTCATCCGTGTCATGCTGACTGGCTACTCCGACGTGAGCTCCACCATCGAGGCCATCAACAAGGGGGAAATCTACCGCTACGTTTCCAAGCCCTGGAATGATCTCGAAGTGCTGGGCGTGCTGGACCAGGCCCTCGAGCGGCGCCGCATCGAACATGAAAACCACCGGCTGCAGGCAGCCCTGGTAGTCAAGAACGCAGAGTTAAATGAGTTAAATGGATCTCTAGAGGAGCGTGTGGCCGCCCGCACCGAGGAAGTTGAGCGCATGGCCCGACAGATCCGAAAAAGTCACGTCAACACGATCAAGACGTTCTCCACATTGCTGGAGTGGAGAGAGGGTTTGTTGGCGGGGCATTCACGCCGGGTGGCTGACATGGCACGCAAGCTCGCACAGGCCATGGCTTGTTCTGAGCAAGAGATTCAGGACGTCTTCATTGCCGGCCTGATCCACGACATCGGCCTGATCTCCTTGCCCGACAAGGTGATCGAGAAGCCCGTATCCCTTTTGCAGGGGGAGGACCTCCAGCGCTACGAGAAGCACCCGGCCTTCGGCGAACAGATCCTGCTGTCACAGGATGACCAACAAATGGTGGCCGCCATCATCCGCTCGCACCATGAACGTCATGACGGCGCCGGCTTTCCCGATCGGTTGGTGGGAGCGATGATCCCGTTGGGCGCGCGCATTCTTGCTGTGACTGACACATATGACGACCTCTGTCATGGACGCATCACCAGTGCCAAGCTCAGCGAAGCCGATACCTGTTCTGTGATCGCTCGAGGGCGGGGAAGCCAGTTCGATCCCGAGGTCGTCGACGTATTCCTGCAGATGCGGCTGGCAGCCCGACCTGTGCCAGAAAAGCCCCCACGCCTGGTGCGGACAGAGGAACTGAGAGCAGGTATGAGACTGGCCAGGGACCTGGTTTCTCCAGAGGGTCTGGTGTTGCTGTCTACCGGCCATGTGATCCAGGCTGACTTGATCCGGCGTCTGAAACTGCGGGAGACGAGGGATAACAGCCTCTACAACTTGTATGTCACGCACGATTGAAGGCAAGCCATGAAGCAGCGTACTCTACTCATCGATGACGAGCCAAACATCATCTCGGCGCTCAAACGGGTCCTGGTACCCGTGTTCTCCGAACAGGTCGATTTCTACTTCACCAGCGACTTGGCCGTCGCCTTGACCTGGATCCGTGAAATCGAATTCGATGTCGTGGTCTCCGACTATCTGATGCCCGACATGAGCGGACTCGAGTTCATTCAGATCGCCAGGACCTTGCAACCCGAGGTGGTTGCCATGATGCTCAGCGCCTCAACGGAATTTGAGGTGATGCGTACCGCGGTGAACGAGCTCAATGTCTTCAAGTACCTCAGTAAGCCCTGGGTTGCCGATGAACTGTGCCGAGACGTCGCCGCAGCACTCGAGAAATCAGCCAATGACCGCTACCAGAGGGAGTTGGCCAGCATCGGCCTGATGCAGTTCCGGCCCACTTCGGCGAAGCCCCAGAGCTGAGCGCAACCTTCATCCAAACCTCCCACGCTGGGGTGCCCATGGAATATGCAGAACTCGACATCCTGGAGGCTGTTAGCCAACCCCTGTTTGCCTATGACGGACAAGCCATCGTCCATGCCAACCAGAAGATGCTGCGCTTGATCGGTCTTAGCCTGAGCGACTTGCAAGCCCTTGATCCCTTGTCCATCTTCTCCGATGAACATCGGGCGATGATCACCCAGTATCTGGGCGAATGCCTGGATGGGGAGGGACTCTCGCCTTCCATCGAACTCAACATCCTGTCAGCCAGCGGCCTGAAGCGGAACATGGAGATCGCGGGCGTCAAGCGCAGAGTGGCTGACCGATCCATGGTGATCTGTACCTGCCAGGACCTGAGCGATATCAAGATTGTCCAGGACAGCCTGATGGAGATGGGCCAGCGCTTGAATCAGATCATCGAGAACGATCCGGTGGCCACCCTGGTGATGAACGCTGAGCATGTCGTCACCCACTGGAACTCGGCCGCTGAACAACTGACTGGGGTAGCCAAAGGCGCGATGATCGGAAACAGGGAAGCCTGGCGGCCGTTTTATCCGAGCCCACGGCCGATTCTGGCCGACCTCATCATCGAAGGCAGCGTCGAATCCGCGATGCCATCGCTCTATAAGGGGCGGGGCCGGCGGTCGGCCCTGATCTCCAACGCTGTCGAAGCCGAGGACTTCTTCCCCGACATCGGCGACAGCGGTGCCTGGCTTTACTTCTCGGCAGCTCCGCTTTACGACTCTAAGGGCAGACTGGTCGGGGCGATTGAAACCTTGCAGGACGTCACCAGCCGCAGGGATGCTGAAGACGCGCTGCGCCGCCAGCAATTGGCCTTGGAATGGACTGTGGCTGAGAGGACTGCCGAAGTGCGCGCACAGCATCGTCAGATCGAGGCATTGCTGGAAAACGCTCCCATTGGCATCGTGCAGATTCAGGATGGCCTGATTTCGAGGGTCAACAACACCTTTGTCGAGATGTTCGAGCTCCAGGAAACGCCAATCCAGACCTTGAGGGTCAATCACATCTTCGCCAGCCGTGACGACTACGAATTCATACGCAAGATGGCCGGTCCCATGTTGAAGGCCGGTACCGCTTTCAACTACGAGGCACGGATGAGAACCAACCTTGGGAACGAGCGCTGGATCCAGCTGATCGGCTACCCTGCCAACCCCGGCGCCGGTGATGAAAGTTCGTGGTGGCTGTTACTGGACCGGACCGACATCAAGGCGGCACACGAGAACCTGCAGAAGAACTTCGACCGCATCACGGATATCAATGCCAAGCTCGAAGAGGCCCAGAACCAGTTGCTGCAATCCGAGAAGATGGCCTCCATCGGCCAGTTGGCTGCCGGTGTGGCGCACGAGATCAACAACCCGCTAGGCTTCGTGAGCTCGAACATTGGTGCTTTGAGTCGCTATTCAGCGAATTTGCTCGCACTCGGTCATGCCGTGGATCGTGAACTCAAGGACAAGGCATTGGCTTCCGAAGACGACAGTCCTTGGGGCCGGCTGGCCCAATGTTTTTCCGGATTCGATTTCGAATTTCTGGCTGAAGACCTGCCCGATCTACTGGCGGAAACCGAGGACGGACTCTCGCGCGTGAAACGCATCGTGCAGGACCTCAAAGACTTTTCCAGGGTGGACCATGAAGAATGGGCAGAGGCCGACATCAACCAAGGCTTGGACTCCACCCTGAATGTGGTGAGGAATGAAGTCAAATACAAGGCCGAGGTGGTCAAGCGCTACGGCCAGCTTCCACGAGTGAAGTGCCTGGCAGCCCAGATCAATCAGGTCCTCATGAACCTGATCGTGAATGCTGCGCAAGCCATCAAGGACAAAGGTGTGATCACCCTGGAAACGGAGGTCCGTGGCGATTGGATTGCCATTTCCGTGTCCGACACCGGATGCGGCATGAACGACGAGGTCCGCAAGAGAATCTTTGAACCCTTCTACACAACCAAGCCGGTCGGGCAAGGCACTGGACTGGGTCTGTCCCTCTCGTATTCCATCGTTCAAAAGCATTGCGGACGGATTGAGGTGGAATCCAGTCCGGGAACCGGGACCAAGTTCACGGTCCACCTTCCGATCGCCTGCATGCCGCAAACGTCCCAAAACTGACCTGATGGAGAATCAGTTGGCATTTGTACTGGCTCTATGCCGCAAGTCCGAGGCTCAGCCGGTATTCGATGGGGCAAAGAGAGCCGCAGTAAATTTTGATCCGCATCTCGTGGTGCCAGCGGATGTAGGAATCAATCGCCTCAACAAAATGCGTCGAAGTTTGCCTAGACATGCGAATCTGTGCCTACGGCGTAGGCACTCAACACCACAAGACCGCGAAGGCGCCATTTGCGGTCTTGAGCTGCCTTGAGGCGCGAGGCCATCACGCCCTGGCCAACGCCACGGCAGAGGCTGTGGCTCCGGCGAGGCCTGCCTGATCACCCAGGTGCCATGTCCCTGGCTTGTGCCTCACCTCTGCCGTCCCTGCATCGAACTGCCCGCCGGCGCCAGGTGTGCCTCCGTGTGGCGGAGGCTCTTGCCGGGGTGGCCGCGGTTGATCCGGCCATCTGGCAATCTGCTCAGCGCGTCGTGAGGCAGCCCATGCCTTCCAGCGTGGCTTCCACAGCCTGGTCCAAAGGCGTGTGCGGCTCGTGTCCCAGCACCTCAGTCAAGCGTAGGTTGCCCATGCGCACGGCTTCGTTCCACAAGTACCTCATTTCGCGCAGCTCCCGCAAAGTGGGGTTGAATGGTGCAGCCAGCGTGATCAGCCACCAGGGAAAGGCCTGCAATTTCGGGGTCATGCCCGTGCGGCGCTCCACCGCACGCTGGATTGCCTTGGCCATCTGTTGGCCATCGGCGTCCCAATGTCCAGCCAGGTGAAATCGTGCGAAAGGCTCCAGGGTGTCCCGACGCGCCAGCAACCCGACCATGGCTCGTGCCACGTCGGGCAGGTAGGACCATTGGTGTCCGACGCCAGCCCTGCCGGGGAGGCTGACGCGGGTCACTGGCTGACCCGGCTTGATCAGGCCTTGTCCGAACCAGTTGTTGCCGGATTTCGGGCCAAAGAAATCACCCGCCCGCACAATGATGACCCGGCACCCCTGGGTGCTTGCCACCTGCAGGCGCCGCTCCAATTCGACGCGAATCGCGCCTTTGCGGGTCACGGGCTGCTGTGGCGAGTCCTCTTGCAGTTGTGCGAATGCGTCAGGGCCGTAGTTGTACACCGTACCGGGCAGTACGATGGTGGCGCCGTGGTCGAGCGCGGCGGCGACGGTGTTGTCCAGCATCGGCAATACCAACTCGTTCCAGCGTCGATAGCCGGGTGGGTTCACAGCGTGCACGATCACCGTGCATCCTGCCGCTGCGGCCATCACGTCGTTGCGGTTCATGGCGTCGCCGCGCAGCCAGGTCATGCCATCGTGCTCTTCCTGGGCTGTGGTGCCACCACGTTTGAGTGCGCGCACCTGCCAGCCGGCGTCTCGCAGCTGCCGCGCCACCTCGCCGCCGATGCCGCCGGTGGCCCCCAGGACCAGGGCCTTGTTTATGTTGCCAACCATCAGAATTCTCCAAAACCAGTTGCGATGGCAGAAGTCTGACCGGCGATGCTTTTGCATGGAATTGCCGAAGATGAGCTATCGGCTATACATTTATGCATGGATACAGACATTGGCTGGGAGCTCTATCGCTCCTTTCTCAGCGTGCTGCAGGAGGGCTCGCTGTCAGGTGCCGCGCGGGCACTGGGTGTGGCCCAACCGACCGTGGGGCGTCATGTGGTCGCCCTCGAGAAGGCGTTGGGCGTTGTGCTGTTCACGCGCTCCCAGCTTGGCCTGATGCCCACCGAAGCCGCGCTGGAGTTAAAGGCCCATGCCCAGGCCATGAGCAGTGCCGCCGCGGCGCTCAAGCGCGCTGCCGAAAGCCAGGGCGCTGGCGTCAGAGGCACGGTGCGAATCAGTGCCAGTGAGGTCATCGGCGTGGAAGTGCTGCCGCCCATCCTGGCCCGATTGCAAGCCCGGCATCCCTTGCTGAAGGTGGAATTGGTGCTGAGCAACAAAGTGCAGGATTTGCTGCTCAGGGAGGCCGACATCGCCGTGCGCATGACGGCGCCCACCCAAGACCAGTTGATCGCTCGGCACCTTGGCCATGTGGAACTCGGCTTGCATGCCCACACGGATTACCTGGAAAAACGTGGCACGCCAACCACCGTTGCTCAACTCGGTGAGCATGTCCTGATCGGCTTCGACGAAGAGACGGCGTTCGTGCGCAAGGCTCGAAAAAGTTTTTCCTCCTGGCACCGCGAGGCATTGGCCCTGCGCAGCGACAGCGACCTGGCCCAACTGGCCCTGATTCGGGCCGGGGCGGGCATCGGCATCTGCCAGGCCGCGCTGGCCAGACGCAATCCCGAACTGGTCCGCGTGCTACCTGGGCAGGTATCGCTCAAGCTGGAGACGTGGCTCACCATGCACGAAGACCTGCGCGCCAGTGCACGCTGCAAGAGCGCATTTGACGCACTGCTTCACGGGTTGCAAAGCTACTTGATTCCATCCTTGCCGGCATGAAGACGACCTGCCTTCAAAGGTCGGTGATACGCGCCTCTTCGGCACGGCCATTTTTGACAGCCCTGTTCAGCACGAACCTGTGCCGCGCGAATATAGTCCATGATGCAATCTGGAATGCCACGGGCAAGTTCGGCAGGAGCTTGCGCTTTCTGGGAAGGCATTGCGTGACGCGCGGCTTTGCCATCTTCTCATTGTCGGAAAGTGGCGCCACGCTTTGGCCATGCGACCGCCTCTTTTATGAACCAACTCGATTCAATGCGTGCCCTGCTGAGTGTTGTCGACCAGGGCGGATTTGCGCCTGCGGCGCAAGCACTCAACACCTCAAGGGCCAAGATCACCCGGCTGATCCAGGAGCTGGAGGCTGCGCTCAACATCCGCCTGCTGCAACGCACCACGCGCACGCTGTCGCTGACGGAGGCGGGCGAGGTCTATGTGGCGCGCATCCGCCCCTTGATCGAAGGGCTGGATGCCGCCAACGATGAGGCCAGCAGCAGTGGGCGCATGCCGGGCGGCCTGTTGAAGGTGCAATCGTCGCTCGATTTTGCGGCGGCCCAATTGATTCCCCGGGTTCCGCGTCTGCAGCGCGTCTACCCCCAGCTGGAGATCGAGGTCAATACCAGCGACAAGCTGCTGGAGGCGCCCGATCTCAAGTCGGACGTGACAGTGCTCTTCAGCCGGCAGGGGCTGGCCGATGGCGACTACACGGCCTTCAAGCTGGGCACCACCCATGCCTTGCTCTGCGCATCGCCCCGCTATCTGGAGGCCCACCCGGCCCCGGTGCACCCCTCAGAGCTGGAGCAGCACGAATGCCTGTTCCCCAAGGGCAAAGGCCTTGCCGAGGTGCTGCGGTTTCGCTCGACGGCGGCTGGGGCTCAGCCCAGTGTGGATGTGCGCCCCGGGCCGGCCAGGTTTCACTCTCACAGCCCCGAGGCGCTGTACATGGCCGCTTTGCAGGGCATGGGGATCATCGGCATGCTCTCGGCCCACGCCCAGCCCTATCTGCAAAGCGGGGCCCTGGTGCGTGTGCTGCCCGACTGGGTGGGCGAATCCTGGCAGGTGTGGCTGGCCTTCACGGGTCGCAAGCATGTGCCGCGCAAGGTGCAGGCGTTTCTGGCCTTCCTCAGATCCGAATTTGGCGACCCCGACGCCGACCCCTGGCAAGTGGCTTGAGTCGACGGGCGCATTGCGTTGATGCGGTCTGTGCCCGCAGCCAGGGCACAGCACCCTGTGGCGCCCCATCGAATCGCCAGCAGCGTCGCGCCGGTGTGTCGAAGGCCTGCCGGGGGCAGGGTGCCCGGGGCGAGTCATGCCCTCTTTCAGCCCTCTTTCAACCTTCGTGAGCAGGTGCCCCATAGGCGGCCCAGAAAACACCGAGTGCGTGCTTGGCCGCCTCCGAGATCTCCTGCGGGGATGGCACCTGGATCACACCGAACAGGCGCTTGTGAAAAAACTGCGACTCCAACAATCCACGAAGGTGATCCGCCGCCATCGTGGTGTCGCAGCGCTTGAGCTCGCCCCGGTCGATGGCCAGGTTCAAGAACTCGACCACGGCATGGTCCGCCAGCCTGGGGCCTTGCTCGAACATGCGCTGGGCAAGCTGCTGGTCGACCGAGCCCGCCACCACCAGTCGAAACAAGGCCAAGGCGTCGTCTGAGGTTGTGACGCTCAACATGGCTTCGGCAAAGGCCTGCAAGGTGTCGCGAACCGGCCCGGCCGGATCCAGTTGGCCGAAGGGGGTGTCGAACTGCGCGTCGGCCAGGGTTTGCACCGTCACCAGGAACAGGTCTTCCTTCGACTCAAAGTAGCCGTACAGGGTCGCTTTGGAGTAGCCCACGGTCTGGGCAATGTCGGACATCTTGGTGCCGGCATAGCCTTTCTCCAGAAAAACATGGGCTGCGGCCTGGACGATGGCCTGGCGACGGGACTCGGTTTTGACGCGCATGGTTCACCCAACTTTACTTTTGTCTACGCAGCGGTTGTTTGCCTGGTTCAGGCGTACTTAAAAATAGACCCATAAGTTTAGTTATGGTTGGGTCTGTTCACAATGCAAATTTTCAAGCCGCTGCGCCTGTCGATGGTCGTGGCCTGGGGGGCTTCCCTGTTGGTCGGCTGCGCCGCCGTCGGGCCGGACTACGTGAAGCCGGCCGTGGCCCTGCCCGAGGCCTGGCAGGCGCCGCGCCCCCATGGCGGGCAGTTGTCCCAGATGGCCGACTGGTGGGCCCAGTTCAAGGATCCGGTGCTCGCTGAGTTGCAGCGGGCCGCTCAGGCAGACAGCCCAAGTCTGGCCAAGGCCGCCGCAGCCATCCAGTCGGCCAGGGCCACGGTGACCGTGAACCGGTCTGCAGGCTTGCCTTCGGTCAGTGCCAATGCTTCGTCAACCCGGTCGGCCGATCAAACCGGCGTTTCGGGCATCAGCACGGTGAACAGCGCCGGCCTGGACGCCAGTTGGGAAATCGATCTGTTTGGCAGCGTTCGGCGCAACGTCGAATCGGGCCAGGCCTCGCTGCAGGCCAAGCAGGCCGACTGGCACGATGCCCGCATCAGCCTGGCGGCTGAAGTGGCCGGCGACTACGTGGACTACCGGGCGTGTCGTCTCAAGCAGGCGGCGTACCAGGACCAGGCCCTGTCTTATCGGCAGACACTGAAGTTGACCCATGTCTCGGTTCAGTCCGGTTTGGGCGCGCCCTCGGATCTGATGCTGGCTCAGGCTGGCGCGGCATCCGCCTCAGCCAATGCCAGGGCGCAGCAGGCCAGTTGCGACCTGTTGATCAAGACCCTGGTGGCCGCCACCGGGCTTGCCGAGCCGCAGGTGCGCAGCTTGTTGGGCGAGGGGGCCGGCGCATTGCCCAGCCCCGCAGATTTTTCTTTGGACGCCCTGCCTGCCAGCGTGATCGCTCAACGCCCGGATGTGATCTCGGCAGAGCGGCAGGTGGCCTCGACGCTGGCCAAGATCGGTGTTGCCGAGGCCAATCGGTGGCCCACGTTCACCATCACGGGCTCGATCGCCGCGGCCAGCACGGCGGGGGTGGCCAGTACGCCGTGGTCCTTGGTGCCCGCGATCTCGCTACCGATCTTTCAGGGAGGCGCCCTGACGGCCAAGGTGAACAGTGCCCGAGCCGACTACGACAGTGCAGTGGCCAGCTACAAAAGCACCGTGCGCAACGCAGTGCTTGAGGTGGAACAGGCATTGGTCAACCTGGACAGCGCGGCCGACCGTGAGCGCGATGCGCAGACCAGTGCCGAGCAGTACCGCCACTATGTGGCGGCCTCGGAAACCAGTTGGCGCGCCGGCCTGGGCAGCCTGCAGGATCTGGAGACCGCACGGCGCTCTTACCTGTCGGCAGAGCTGACCCGCATCGAGCTGCAGCAATCCCGCGTGACCCAGTGGATCACGCTTTACAAAGCCATCGGTGGCGGCTGGCAAAGCGCCCAGGCGCCCGGAGAAAAATCATGAAGTGGATGACGACCCCCCGACGTCGCTGGACGGCCCTGGCCTCGGCAACCCTGCTGCTCGTCTGTGTTGGCACCGCCCTGCAGGTGCATTCGCAGCAAAGCGCTGCAGCGGCCAGCGCCGCCACGCCCGACACGGCGCGAACGGCCCTGACCGTGCAGACCACCCGGCCCAGCACCCAGAACTGGCCGCTGACGGCCACCGCCAATGGCACGGTGACGCCCTGGCAAGAGGCCGTGGTGGGCGCCCAGACCGGTGGCCTGAGGGTGGCCAGGTTGCGCGCCGAGGTGGGCGACCAGGTGCGTGCCGGCCAGGTGCTGGCCGAACTGGTGAGCGATGCGGCCAGCGTGGAGCTGCGCCGCCTGGAGGCCAACCTGGCTTCGGCCCGGGCCAGCCTGGCCCAGGCCAAGGGCAATGCCGACCGGGCTCGCGTGGCCCGGCAGGGCGCGGCCCTTTCCGACCAGGCCTACAACGAGTACCTGAACAACGAATTGGCCGCCCAGGCCAGCGTCGACAGCAGCCAGGCCCAGGTGGATGCCCAGCGCATCGTGCTGGACCACACCCGCATCGTGGCGGTGGACGACGGGGTGATCACCTCGCGCACGGCGGTGCTGGGCAAGGTGGTGGCCAGTGGCGACGAGATGTTCCGAATGATCCGCCAGGGCCGGCTCGAATGGCAGGCCGAGCTGGATGCCGCTCAGCTCGGGCGCATCCAGCCGGGTCACAGTGCCAGCATCAAGTTGCCCACCGGTGGGGTCGTCAACGGCAAGGTGCGGGCGGTGGCCCCCCATCTGTCCACCTCTACCGGCCGGGGCATCGTCTACGTGAGCCTGCCGGCTTCGCAGGCCAAGGCCGGCATGTTTGCCAGTGGCAGCATCGAACTGGGCAGCGCGCCGGCCCTCACCGTGCCGCAATCGGCCGTGGTGCTGGGCGACGGCTACAACTATGTGTTTGAGCTCGGCAGCGATGAGCGCGTCACGCGGCGCGGTGTGCGCGTGGGGCGGCGCGTGGGTGACCGGGTTGAAATTCTCGACGGCCTGGGGGCCCAGGCCCGCATCGTCAGCTCGGGGGGCGCTTTCCTGGCCGATGGCGACAAGGTGGCCACGGCCACCCAAGCCCAGGCCCAGCCCCAGACCCCGGCGGCGGCCAGCCGCCGTGAGGAGACCCCGCGATGAACTTCTCCGCCTGGGCCATCCACAAGCCCACGCCCACCCTGCTGCTGTTCATCCTGCTGACGGTGCTGGGCTTTCTGGGCCTGCACCAGCTGGGCATCCAGAAGTTCCCGGACATGGACCTGCCCACCATCAAGATCAGTGCCACCCTCGAAGGGGCGGCCCCCGCGCAGCTCGAGACCGAGGTGGCGCGCAAGATCGAGAACAAGCTGGCGTCGATCAGCCGGCTGGACCACGTCACCACCACCATCTCGGACGGCGCTGTGGCCATCTCGGTCAGCTTTGACATCGCCAAGAACGCCGAAGAGGCCCTCAATGAGGTGCGCAATGCGGTCGACAGCGTCAAGGCCGAGCTGCCCACCGCCATGGCGGCGCCCACCGTGGCCAAGGTGAGCACGGCGGGCTCGGCCCTGCTGACCTACACAGTACAGAGCGACCGGCTCAATGAATTTGAAGCCTCCTGGTTTGTCGACAACAACATCGCCAAGGCCATGCTCGCCGTCAAGGGCGTTGCCCAGGTGCAGCGCGTGGGTGGGGTGGACCGCGAAATCCAGGTCGACCTGGACCCGGCCGCCATGGCCGGCCTGCAGGTGAATGCGGCCAATGTGTCGAGCCTGCTGA
Source organism: Curvibacter gracilis ATCC BAA-807 (assembly GCF_000518645.1). Taxonomy (GTDB): domain Bacteria; phylum Pseudomonadota; class Gammaproteobacteria; order Burkholderiales; family Burkholderiaceae_C; genus Curvibacter; species Curvibacter gracilis. Next base: position 29,418 of record NZ_JADZ01000040.1, read on the forward strand.
AATCGATCGAGAAGGACTACTCCGGTGGCCGGGGCGAGGTGGGTGGCGCACGCCAGTCCATGCGCATCCTGGGCGCGGCGGCTTCGGCACAGGACATCGCGGCCCTGACCTTGCCCCTGGCCGATGGCCGCCGGGTGCGCCTGGACCAGGTGGCCCGGATCAGCGACACCCATGCCGAACGCAGCACCCGTGCCTATTACAACGGCAAGCCGGTGATCGGCTTTCAGATCACGCGCTCCAAGGGCTTCTCGGACGAGGGCGTGGCCCGCTCCGTGCGCGCCGCCGTGGCCGAGTTTGCCGCCGCCAACCCCCACGTCACGATCCAGGAGGCCTACAACACCGTCACCCCGGTGGAAGAGAACTACAAAGGCTCGATGCAGCTGCTGTACGAGGGCGCGGCACTGGCTGTGGTGGTGGTGTGGTGGTTTCTGCGTGACAAGCGTGCCACCCTGATCTCGGCCGCTGCCTTGCCCATCTCGATGGTGCCGACGTTCGCGGTCATGCAATGGGCCGGCTTCTCGTTGAACACCGTGTCGCTGCTGGCCCTGGCCCTGGTGGTGGGCATTCTGGTGGACGATGCCATCGTCGAGGTCGAGAACATCGTGCGCCACCTGAAGGCCGGCAAATCGCCCAAGCAGGCGGCCGAAGAGGCCGCTGGCGAGATCGGGCTGGCCGTGATCGCCACCACCCTGACACTGGCCGCGGTGTTCCTGCCCACGGCCTTCATGGGCGGTATCCCGGGGCTGATCTTCCGCCAGTTCGGCATCACGGCGGCCACAGCGGTGCTGATGTCGCTGCTGGTGGCGCGCCTGCTCACGCCCATGATGGCCGCCTACTTTCTCAAGGCCCCGACGCACGAGGAGGCGCCCGACGGCCCCATCATGCGCCGCTACCTGGGGTGGGTGAACCTGTGCCTGAGCCACCGCAAGACCACGGTGGCCGTGGCCGCCGCCATCTTTGCGCTGTCGCTGGCCCTGATGCCGCTGATCCACACCGAGTTCTTCCCGGCGGGAGACGACGGCCAGGTGCAGCTCACCCTGACCCTGCCCCCCGGCAGCACCCTGGACAACACCTCGGCCGTGGCCCTGCAGGCTGCCGACATCGCCCGTCAGTTGCCCGAGGTGAGCGATGTCTTCATCTCGGCCGGCACGGCCAGCTCAGGCGACGGCATGGGGGCCTCCAGCACCGCCGACGTGACCAGCGCCGTACTGACGCTCAACCTCACCCCCCACGGCGAACGCCACCGCAAACAATCCGAGGTGGAAAGCGATCTGCGCCAACGCCTGCGTGTCCTGTCGGGCACCCGTGTCAGCGTGGGCAATGGCATGAGCGGCACCACCCTGACCCTGACACTGGCCAGCGACGACCCCGGTGCCCTGAGCCGGGCCGCCAATGCCGTTGAAAAAGACCTGCGGGGCCTGCAGGGGCTGGGCAACGTCACCTCCAGCGCGGCGCTGCAGCAGCCCGAGGTGCAGGTGCTGCCCGACTTTGCCCGTGCCGCCGCCCTGGGGGTGGCCACCTCCGACCTGGCCGACCTGATCCGCGTGGCCACCAATGGCGACTTCAGCACCAGCCTGGCCAAGCTCAACCTGCCCCAGCGCCAGGTGGCGGTGCGGGTGCGGCTCGATCCGGCGGTGCGCAGCGATCTGGCGACCCTCGCCCAGATGCGCCTGCCGGCCACCAACGGCAGCGTGGCCCTGGCCTCGGTGGCCGAGGTGCAGATGGGTTCCAGCCCGGCGCAGATCAACCGCATCGACCGCGAACGGAACGTGACCCTGACCATCGAGCTCAATGGCCAGACCCTGGGCGACGTGAACCGGGCCGTGATGAACCTGCCTTCGGTGCGCAAGCTGCCCCCGGGCGTGCACACCGTGGCCCAGGGCGACCTGCAGCGCATGTCCGAGATGTTCGGCAGCTTCGGCATGGCCATGGCCATCGGCGTGTTCTGCATCTATGGGGTGCTGGTGCTGCTGTTCCACGACTTTCTGCAGCCCGCCACCATCCTGGCCGCCTTGCCTCTGTCGCTGAGTGGCGCCGTCGCGGCCTTGCTGATCACGGGCAGCAGCTTCTCCATGCCCACCGTGATCGGCTTTGTGCTGTTGATGGGCATCGTGACCAAGAACTCGATCTTGCTGGTCGAGTACGCCATCATGGCCCGCCGCGACCACGGTATGACGCGCCACGACGCCCTGGTGGACGCCTGCCACAAGCGGGCCCGGCCGATCGTCATGACCACCATCGCGCTGACGGCGGGCATGCTGCCGATCGCCTTGGGGCTGGGCGCTGACCCCAGCTTCCGACAGCCGATGGCCATCGTGGTGATTGGTGGCGGTATCGCGTCGACGGCCCTCAGCCTGTTGGTGATCCCGACCGTGTTCACCTATGTGGACGACTTGATGATCGGCCTGCGTGGCTGGTTCACCCGCCGGGTGAGCTCATGAACAGGGGGCGGGTGCCGATGGGTCGAATGGGCTGAGGCCCTGGCTTCAGCGCGCCCCCATCAGCCCGCCCCGCGCGGCCCGTCCAGTGTCCGCAACACATTGGCGCGGCTGGTGTAGGCCTCGGCCAGAAAGGGGTCGCTCACGCCATAGATGCCGTGGCCGTCGCGGGCCAGGATGTTCGAGTCCACCAGCTGGTTGGCCATCTTCTGCACTTCTTCTGCGCCCACTGGGCGGCCGATCTCGGCGCTGTAGTCGTCAAGCGTGGCCCCTGAAAAGACCTTCTTCACGCTCTGCCCACCTTGGCGGCACACGTAGCCGAAGATCGCCAGCGCCAGGGGGCCCAGCTCATCGAGCCGCGCCAGGTCCACCGCGGCTGCGGACTGCCGCACGCCTTCGGTGATGGCGCGCAGGTCTTGATCTGCCGCCACAAAATTGGGCGCCTGCTGAAGGGCTGCGAGCGCCTTCATGAGCTCTTCCGGCCGGCGCCCCAGGCGCACAAAGCACTCGAAGGCCACGGCCGCACTGGGGGATCGTTCGCCCAGATCGGCCTCATTCAGCAGCCACTCGACAAAGTCGATCTCCAGCACCGGAAAGTCTTCCGACATCGCGCCGTTGAAGGCCTGCTTGCCTTTGATCGTGAGCTCGCGCACCCGTGCCCGGTGCGAGCCGGTGCCGACAAACAGAAAGTACCCAGGCGTGCTGGGGCTCAGGTTGATCTCATCGCGGGCCGCTTTCAGGGCCAGCAGCATGTCGTTGCCGTCGTCGGAGCCCATCGCGTGCTGCACTTCGTCGATGATCACCACGACATCGGTTTGGGCCAGCTGCACCAGCTCAGAGAAGGCCCCGGCCAGGGTGTTGCCCTCGGTCTTGCCCAGCTCACTCAGGCTGAAGCCGAACTTGAACCCGGCCGCCCCCAGGTCCAGCCCCTTCAGGCGCTTCAGCACCCCGACCGCCTTCGAGTCGGCCCGCTGCAGGTCGGTCAGCGTCTTGCGCACCGCGCCCAGCAGCAGGTCGCTGGGCTTGGCGGCCGTGTTGCTCCACAGATCCACATAGACCACGATGGCCCCCTGCGCCTCCAGCGTAGGGATCAGGTCGCCGCGCAGAAAGGTGGTCTTGCCGATGCGGCGCAAGCCCCCCAGGAAGAGGCCGGAGCGCACTTTCTTCATCAGGCCCTTGGGGCGCAGCAGCTGATCCGCCATGTCCGCGGCGAGCGTCGGTCGATGGAAGGTCATTCTTATCCTTTTTTATTGAATTCGGATAATTATCTCAATTCAATAAAAATGGGTAAACCAGTGACGGAAGTCGGGTGGCAAAAGGCAAGAGGGCGCCGGCTCTCGGGCCACCGAAAACAAGCTGTTCCCTGACGGCAGCCTCATCACATGGGCTCTTCTGCCAAGGCCGTCCATGAGTGGACGCTGCAGGCCATTGTCACGCCTTACCCGAGGACTGGGCTCTGCGATACAGTCCAAAGAATTGCATGATTTCATGCACTGCCAACCTCGGGACTCACGGCATGAGCGCAACCTTCAAACCGCTGTCAGTCGGTCAGGTCAAGGTGTTTCGCCGCACCTTGCTGGCTCTGGTCGTGTTGATCAATGCGCTTGCGATCCTGGTCAATGCCTACACCCTGCATGATCAGCGAGAGCTCTACCACCAACGAGCCGAGATGCAGGGCCGCAACCTGGCGCGCGCCCTTGACGAGAATCTGGCGGTCAGCATGGGCAAGGTGGAGATCACGCTGGCTGTCGTGGTGGACCGACTCGAAGAGGAGGCCGCACGCCACCGGACGGTGGACATGGCCGGCCTGGCCTCGTTTCTTGAGCGTGAGGAGGGTCGCATCACGCCCGGTGCGCGGATCCGGGTCTCCGACGCACAGGGCCTGTTGGTGCTGGGCCATGGCGTGGTGCCGGGAACGGTGTCCTGGGCCGAGCGCAGTTTCTTTCCCGTCCTGAAGGCCCAGACCGATGCGGCCACCGTGATCAGCAACCCCGTGCTGGGGCAGATCTCCAAGGTGCCTGTCATCCCCGTGTCACGACGCTATCGCGATGCCGAGGGGCGCTTTGCCGGGGTGGTCTCGATTGCTCTGCCGGTGTCGTACCTGCACGAGCAATTGGCCAAGCTCGAATATGGCGCCCATGGCAATGTCATTTTGCGAGACGCCGAACTGAAGCTGATCACCCGCCACCCTGCGCTCCAACAAGCTGAAGGCCAGTTGGGCGCCCCCATCTACAACAAAACGCTGATCGCCGGTATCGAGGCCCGCGAGCCAAGCTTTTCGTACCATGCCCAGACCACGCCCGATGGCTATCCGCGCCTGATCACCTACCAGCGCTTGAAATCCATGCCTTTCCACCTGATCGTTGGTTTGGCCCACGACGATTATCTGCAACCCTGGCGAAGCCGGGTGCAGCAGACCGTGATCGGCAATGGGGTGTTTCTGATCACCACGCTGGCCCTGACCTGGGTGCTTCTGAAAATGCTGGCTGGCCTGCGCCGCGAAGGCGACCACGCGCTGGCCCTGCTCAAGAACGCCAGTGACGGGGTGCACATCCTGGACTGCCATGGCACGCTGATCGAAGCAAGTGATGCCTTCTTTGCCCTGCTGGGTTACGCCCGCCAGGATCTGCTTGGCAGGGGCCTGGACCAATGGGAGGCCGAGGCCGCGTCCGGTCCGATCCGGCGCGCGGTGCAGGCGGCTTTGGCATCGCGTCAGCCCGATCAGTTCGAGGCGCGCTACCGGCGCAAGGATGGCAGCGAGTTCAGCGCCGAGGTCAGCATCAGGCCCATGATGTCCGAAGGGATGGAGCTGCTGTACATGGCCTGCCGCGACATCAGCGAGCGTCAAGCGGCCCAGGCCCGCTTGCGCAGCAGCGAGGCCGCGCTGCGGGCGGCCAGCCACTTGGCCAAGCTGGGGCACTGGCGCTGGGATCTGGTGCACGACACGCATGAGTGGTCGGCTGATGTGTACCGCTTTTATGGCCTGCCACCCGGCGCAGATCCCGTCCCGTATCCCGAGATCCAAAACCTGTTTGCAGCGGCCGACTGGGCCTCACTGTCCCGGGCCATCGAAGCCTGCCGCCGCGAGGGCCAGGCCTTTGCCTGCGATGCCCAGATCCTGCACGGACAGGGCAAGCCCTTGTGGGTGACGGTGCGCGGGGAGGCCGATGCAGACGGGCAGGGCCGCACCGTGGCCTTGCACGGCACCGTTCAGGACATCACCGAACACGTGCGACTGCAAAATGAGTTGCGTGAGTCGGCCGCCCAGTTCCAGGGCGTGATCGATGCAGCCCCCATTCCCATGGCCTTGATCGATGCCGAGCGTCATGTCACCTACCTGAATCGGTCTTTTGTCCAGACCTTTGGCTATGACCGCGCGGACATCCCCACGGTCGAGCAGTGGTTGGAAAAGGCCTTTCCAGACCCCGAATACCGCCAGCTGATGCAGGCCCGCTGGCAGGCGCATCTGGCCGCTTTGCAAACCGGAGTGGGGCGATCTGAACCCGTAGAAGCCCAGGTCCAGACCCGAACGGGCGAGAGGCTGACCGTGTTGTTGGCCGGCTCACACCTGCCCTCCAGCACCTCGACGTTGTTCCTGGAAACCTTCGTCGACATCACCGCGATCAAGAAGTCGGAGTTGGCGCTGCAGCATTTTGGCCAGATCATCCAGTCATCCGACGACGCCATCATCAGCAAGACGCTGGATGGCCTGGTCACCAGCTGGAACCCGGGGGCAGAGGCCATCTTTGGCTACAGCGCCGACGAGATGATGGGCCAATCCCTGCGGCGTATCTTTCCGGCCGACCGATCCGACGAAGAGCGTGACATCCTGGCCCGGCTGGCGCAGGGCCACTCCTTCAATCACTTTGAAACGGTGCGCCTTCACAAGAGCGGGGCGCTGATCGATGTGTCGGTCACCATCTCACCGATTCATGGCAGCGAAGGGCAGGTGATCGGCATTTCCAAGATTGCCCGCGACATCACTCAACGCAAGCGCATCGAGGCGGCCTTGGGGCGTGAACGGGCCATGTACCGCACCTTGATCGACACCCTGCCCGACATGATCTGGCTGAAGGACGTCGCTGGCGTCTACCTGCGCTGCAATCGCCGTTTCGAGGCTTTTTTCGGGGCCACCGAAGAGGCGATCCTGGGCAAGACCGACTTTGATTTCGTGTCTGCCGAGTTGGCTGAATTCTTCCGCGCCCACGACAGGAACGCGATGGAGAAGAACAGCGCCTCAGTCAATGAAGAGGAGGTCACGTTTGCCTCGGACGGCCACCGAGAGCTGTTGGAAACCACCAAGGTCCCCATGCGCGACGGCAGTGGTCGATTGATCGGTGTATTGGGCATTGGGCATGACATCACGGCCCGCCGTCGGGTCGAGAACGAGCTGGAGCTGCACCGCAGCCATCTGCAAAAGCTGGTCGATCAGCAGACCGCCGATCTGGTGCTGGCCAAGGACGCGGCTGAGACGGCCAACGTGGCCAAGAGTGCCTTCCTGGCCAACATGAGTCATGAGATCCGCACCCCGATGAATGCCATTTGCGGCATGGTCTACCTGTTGCGTCGCATGGGCGTGAGCGCCGAGCAGGATGCCAAACTGGCGGTCATTGACGCCTCAAGCAAACACCTGCTGGACGTCATCAACGATGTGCTGGACCTGTCCAAGATCGAAGCCGGCAAGCTCACCCTGGAAGACGCCCCGGTTCATGTGCAGAGCCTGCTGAGCAATGTGGCCTCGATGCTGGGGCAAAAAGCGAAGGAAAAGGGCCTGGACCTGCGCATCGACAACACCTGGCTGTCGCAACGGCTGCGCGGTGACGCCACCCGGCTGCAGCAGGCCCTGCTCAACTACGCATCTAACGCCATCAAATTCACCGAGCACGGCCAGGTGACCTTTCGTGTCCGTTCATTGGAAGAGGATGCGTCCACCGTGCTGCTGCGCTTCGAGGTGGAGGACTCGGGCATCGGCGTCGCGCCTGAGGTCATTCCCAAGCTGTTCGGCGCCTTCGAGCAAGCCGACAGCTCCATGTCGCGCAAGTACGGTGGCACGGGCTTGGGGCTGGCCATCAGCAAGAAGATCGCTGAACTGATGGGGGGCTCGGCCGGCGTCAGCAGCGTGCCCGGCCAGGGCAGCACCTTCTGGTTCACGGCGCGCCTGCGCAAGGATGCGCAAGCGATGGCCCCATCCCTGTCCTTGCCCAGCAACGAGGTGGAGGCCGCGCTCCTTCGCGACCATGGCCGCAAGCGCGTCCTGCTGGCCGAAGATGAGCCCATCAATCGCGAGATTGCCGAGATGTTGCTCAGCGATGTCGGGCTGCAGGCGGACCAGGCCGAAAACGGCGATGTCGCCGTGCGCATGGCCCAGGCCAAGGTCTATGACCTGATCCTGATGGACATGCAGATGCCCGTGTTGGACGGCCTGCAGGCCACACGCCAGATTCGGCAACTTCCCGGCTACCAGCACATCCCCATCGTTGCCATGACCGCCAATGCCTTCGCCGAAGACAAGGCCCGCTGCCTGGACGCTGGCATGAACGACTTCATCGCCAAGCCCGTGGATCCCCCCTTGCTCTACGAAACCCTGCTGGCCTGGCTTTCGGCCGATCCCCCGGCGGCCTGAGTCAATGGTGTGGGGCGAGGCTTTGCAGGTGGCGGATTGTTGTCTTCGTACCGCTCTTCCCCCTCACCACAAGCCGCTCGGTGACCACCCCACCGAGAAGGGCTGTCGGAGGCACCGCAGCGTGAAGTTGCACAGGGTTCTTCATCGGGCCCAGGCGGGGCTCAGGCCAGGGCCCGGCCTCAGCCTGCTGCCAGGGCGGGGGAGACCGCGAGTGCACCCACCGAGCGCTGAAGGGCTTGGCGGGCACCCGATGCCGAGGCGTCGGCGCCCACCCAGGCCACAAACTGGTCGGGCCGCACCAGGATCAGCGCCGCGCCATAGCGTTCGGGTTCGCTGCCTTGGCCGCCCGGGCCGCAGTCCACCACCGTCAGCGGCAGCCCCAGGCTCGCGGCCTCGTCACGGAAAGCCTGCACCGCGCCTGCCTCACCTGCCTCACCTGCCTTGTGCACCACCAGCAGCGAGAACCCCGTGCCCAGGGTCTCGAACACATTGCGGCCGCTGGGCAGCGCTGCGGGGGCCAGGTGGTGGCCGGGGCGGGCCTCGAAGCGGTGCGAGCCCTTGGCCCCGCTGCTGCGGCCATCGCTGCCCCAGACGATGCCCGAGCCTTCGTAGTGTGGCTCGAACGCATGCACCTCGCCCACGGCGCCCTGGGCCCGTGCCTGCCAGGCGGCCTCAAAGGCGGCCTGGTCGCGGGCCGGGTCGTGCTGTTCCAGAAAGGCCCGGTCGGTCTCGATCGAGCGCGCGATGAAGTCGTTGATCGTGGAGGCAAACACCGGGCGGCGCTCGGCGTCATACGAGTCCAGCAGCCCTTCACCGCCCCAGCCCTGCAAGGTGGCCGCCAGCTTCCAGCCCAGGTTGCGGGCATCTTCCAGCCCCGAGTTCACGCCATAGCCGCCATAGGGTGGGTGGCTGTGGGCGGCATCGCCTGCGATGAACACCCGGCCCTGCCGGTAGCGGTCTGCCAGCATGAAGCGCAAGTCCCAAAAGCCGATGTGCTCAAACGCCACATCAAACTCGGCCCCCACGGCTTCATGCAGATAGGCCGCAAAATCGAAGTTGTCCTGGGTCGTGCCGGCCGGCACCGGGGCATGAAAGAACCAGGTGCTGCCCAGGTCGACCCGACCCAGAAACTTCCAGTAGCCCTTGAGCTCGGGCTGCAGCACGTTGTAATACGACTTGCCGGGGTAACGCTCCAACAACTGGTGCAGCCCGTGTGATTTGAAGACCAGCAGCACCATCATGCGGTCGTGGTCCGTGCGGGTGTGCGTGATGCCCGCCTGCTCGCGCACCACCGAGCGGGCCCCGTCGGCCCCCACCGCATAGGCGCCACGCAGCGTGCGCGTGTCGGTGCTGCCCCGCTGGGCGATCGTGATCGACACGCCCTGCGCGTCCTGGGCGAGGGACTGGGTGTCCCAGCCATACAGGGTCTGCACCGAAGGCAGCTCGGCCACGCGCTGGCGCAGCACGGCCTCGGTGGCGTACTGGGGCAGGCGCTCGTTGGCCGTGAAGTAGTAGGGCTTGACCAGATCGCGCTGCAACCAGTCATAGGTGTAGGGCCCCAGCAGGGTGCCATGGGCCGTCAGGCCGCCGATGCCGTATTCCACCGGAATGGTGCGTGCGGCGCGCAGCTGTTTTTCGGCGCCCCAGAAGTGGAAATGCTCCATCGTCCGTTGCGTCAGGTTCTGGCCCTTGGGGATGGGCTGGGGCTGCAGGTAGCGCTCCACCACGATCACGCTCACGCCGCGCTGGCCCAGCTCGATGGCGAGCCCCATGCCCACGGGGCCGCCGCCCACGATGAGCACTTCGGCGTCTTGTGCGGGTGCCTTGTCTTGCGTCTGCTTCAGGGTGTTGGTTGTCATGTTTACTCCGCGGTGATGCCTTGGGCCTTGATCAGCTCGGCCCAGCGCCTGGCGTCTGTGGCCACCAGTTTCTGGAAGGCGTCGGCTGAGCTGTGGGCCGGGGTCATGCCCTGGGTTTCAAACGACCGGGCCACGGCCGGCGAAGCCAGCACCTCACGCAGCTCGGTGTTCAGCCGCTCAATGAATGCGCTGGGCGTGCCAGCCGGGGCGAACACGCCGTACCACATGTCCACATTCAGGTTGCCCAGGTGAAGGCTGCCGAGCGACGGCACCTCGGGCAGCAGCGGGTGGGCGGTGTCCGAGCTGATGGCCAGGGCCTTCAGCTTGCCGGCCTTCACATGCTGCAAGGCCACGTGGATGGGCAGGAACATGGCGTCGATCTGCCCGGCCAACAGGTCGGTCACGGCGGGGGCTGTACCGCGGTAGCTGATGTGGGTGAGTGAGATCCGGGCCCGGTTCTTCAGCAGCTCCATGGCCAGGTGGTGCGGCGTGCCGGCACCGGGCGAGCCATAGTTGAGCGCCCCGGGCCGGGCCTTGGCGCGCTCGATCAGGCCCTTGAGCGTGTCGATGCGCGAGGGCACCGAGGTCACCAGCAGTAGCTGGCCCCAGCTCGTCTGGGCGACGGGCGCCAGATCGGTCAGCGGGTTGAAGCCCTGCTTCGGGTAAAGCGCCATGTTCATCACCAGCGTGTTGACGCTCACCAGCAAGGTGGTGCCGTCGGGCGTGGCGCGCACCACTTCCTGCGTGCCGATGATCCCGGACGCCCCGGCCTTGTTGTCGACGAAAAAGGGCCGCTTCAGGCGCTCGGACAGGGGCTGGGCAATCTGGCGTGCAATCAGGTCGATGCCCGTGCCCGGTGTGAAGGGCACCACCAGCCGAACCGGGGCATCAGCAGCACTTTGCGCCCAGGCCAGGGGCGCGGCGGCGGCAGACAAAGTACCCAGCAGCAGGCTTCGACGGTGGGGGCAAGGGGGCGGTGCGAGCGCGTGCGATGGGGTCATGGGGCTTGTCTCTGGCGTTATAGGTGTGGGTTGGGGGACAATTAAAGCGAGAGTCTTGACTTCGATCAAACGGAAAATTCTGATGAATTCTTCATCGAAGCTGATGAATGTCAGCACCCGGCAGTTGCACGCTTTTCTGGAGGTCACACGCCTGCAGAGCTTTGCCAAGGCGGCCGAGCAGGTGCACCTGTCGCCCTCGGGCATGAGCATGCTGGTCAAGGAGCTGGAAGAGCAGGTGGGCTCACGCTTGTTCGATCGCACCACCCGTTCGCTCACGCTGACCGACGCCGGCCGCCGCCTGCAACCCGTGGCCGAGCGCCTGGTGGTGGAGCTGCGTGCGCTGGGCTCGGCGCTCGATGGCAGCGAGGCCGCTGTGCGCTCGCGTTTGCGTGTGGCGGCCACGCCCATGATCTCGGCCAGCCTGATGCCCGAGGTGATTCGCGGTTTTGGCCTGGCCTACCCCCAGGTGCAGGTGCAGCTCAGCGATGTGGAAGTCGGCACGGTGCGCCAGCAGGTGTTGGACGGTGATGCCGACATCGGCTTTGGCTTTTTTGTGAAGCCCGCCGTGGGGCTGTCGCGTCAGCCCTTGTGCAAGTTCCGCCTCATGCGCATCAGCCCGCCCGAGGGGGCCGACAGCGGCCAGCTCTCAGAAAGCCAGCCCTGGAGCCGGCTCAAGAGCCTGCCCCTGGTCAGCCTGCCCATCGACAACCCCATCCAGGTGGTGATCGAAAAGCAGCTCGCGCGCCTGGGCCTGGCCCATCAGGAGTGCCCCCGCGTGAACCTCATCGGCACCTTGATCGGCATGGTGCGGGCGGGCCGGGGCAGCGCCATCGTGCCCGCCTTTGCCTTGCAGGAGTGCCTGCGCCAAGGCCTGCGCGTGACCATGCTGCGCGAGCCCGTGGTTCACCTCGACCTGTACCTGGCCTTCCGCCGTGGCACCCAGCAAAAGCCTGCGGCACAGGCCTTTGCCGAGGTGCTGAGGCAGGCCGCCGTGGGGCTGGCCAATTGAGTCGGGTGGCGGGTCGTGCTCCAGCGCTGCGGGCCCGCAGGCCTCACCCCTGCGCGTTGCGCAGCGTCTGCGAAGGCAGCTCGCCGAACTGGGCCGAGTAGTCGCGCGAGAACTCGCTCAGGTGCCAGAAGCCCCAGCGCGCCGCCACGTCCTGCACCTTCACACGGGCTTCATGGGCTCGGCTTTTCAGGTCGCGGCGCACGCCGTTCAGGCGCACCAGGCGCAGGTAGCGCTTGGGGCTGATGCCCAGCACGTCGTTGAAGCAGTAATCCAGCTTGCGCGGGCTGGTGCCGATGCGGCGGCACACGTCCAGGGTGGACAGGGGCTGGTCGGAATGGGCCAGCATGCATTCGCAGGCGCGGTCCACCACCTTCTTGCGCGCCTCCACACGGCGCAGCTCGCTGGTGTCCACCTGCGAGGGGATGGCCTCGATCCATTCGATCAGGATGGCGTCGCGCAGCTGGATCAGGGCCACCGGGTCGTTGAGCAGCTCGGGCGAGCTGCTCAACAGGCCGAGGATGCGGCGGTGCATCTTGTCGAGGTGACGCGCCGAGGCCGTGCTGGCCTGCACCACGATCTGCTCTTCGATCCAGGCCGACAAGGGCTTCTGGTACATGCTCTGCCACAGCGCGGCCAGCAGTTCGTGCTCTACCACCACGCCGATCAGCTCGCTGTGGGCGGGGGTCAGCAGGTCCAGCTCTTCGCCGCGGCCGATCATGATCGACTCGGTGCTCAGCCGCTGGCCGTTGAAGATGGCTTCGCTGTCTTGCTCCAGCACCATGGCCAGGCCGTAGTGGCCGCGGCCGATCTGGCCACGTTGGCGCACCTTGCAGTTGGCGCCTTCGCGAATCATGCGCAGGCCGGGCAGCTGCACCAGTTCGATCTGACCATCGAAGCGGCCGGGCGAGAGCTGGTCGTAGTTCAGGCTCCACTGCGGTTGGGCACTGGCATGCACGTCCACATCGCTGGAACGCACGCAGGCGTGCCATGAGGGTGGCGGCATGGCACTGGATTGGGGCATCGTGTGGCCGGATTGAAGGCTCATGGCTCGGTGCGGGGCGTCTTTGCGCCCGTGTGGGGTGGGGACCGAGTGTGCTAAGCATCAGCCGTGCCGGCCATCGGTAGAAACCAGAGCGCACCAGCCTGGTGACCTTGCACCAAATTTTTGCTTGGTAGTTACCCTAGATGAGACTTGCGCAAAACCGATAACGGTGTTGTTGCACCCCGTCACAAACTCCAGCCCATCCACCCTCGTGGTGCTTATCAGATCGCAAATCAGGAGTCGTAAAAATGGGGAATGCAAGACACACCGGGCGCCATCTGCTGCTGGCCTTGGCGGCCATGGCCGCCGTGGGCAGCAGCCTGGCGCAATCACGCGATGCCGCCCGCCTGGGCAAAGACCTGACGCCCGCCGGCGGTGAGCAAGCCGCCAGCAAGGACGGCAGCATTCCGGCCTACACCGGCGCCGAGCCGCCCGAGGCTGGCTGGGCCTGGGGCAAGCTGCGCGGCGAATTCTGGAAGCACAAGGGCGAAAAGCCGCTGTACTCCATCGACGCCAGCAACGTCGACAAATACGCCGACAAGCTCTCGCCAGGCCAGGTCGAGCTGATCAAGCAGACCAAGGGCTACCGCATGGATGTGTACCCCTCGCACCGCAGCTGTGGCGTGCCCGATTTCGTGGCCGACAACACGCGCAAGAACGTCGAGGCCGGCAAGCTCAAGGACAACGGCTGGACGCTGCAGGAGGCCCTGCTGCCGGGCTACCCCTTCCCCATGCCGCGCAATGGTGCCGAGGCCATGTGGAACGCCAAGATGCGCTACCGCGGCCTGGCGCTGGACTACAAGAAGGTGATCACCGCCGCTTCGCCGCGCAAGGGCAGCGAGGAGTGGATCAAGGCCGGCTCCGAGCAGGTGGTGTTCGTGCCCTGGGGGGCCAAGGGTTCGGTCGCCTTCAGCAAGCTGCCTCAGGTCGAGTACTACACCTACTTTGGCTACAACAGCCCGGCAGCGCTGGCGGGCCAGGCCCTGGCCATCACCAACTACAGCGAGGCCGCCACCGAAACCTTCTACTACTTCCCCGGCCAGCGCCGCGTGCGCCGCATGCCCACCTATGCCTACGACGCCCCGCAGATCGGCTTCGAGAACCAGTACACCCTCGACGAGCCCTACGTCTTCAACGGCCTGATGGACCGCTTCGACTGGAGGCTGGTGGGCAAGAAGGAGATGCTGGTGCCCTACAACGTGTTCGGTGCCTATGACTTCAAGGCCAAGTTCGAGGACGTGGCCCAGCGCGACTTCATCGAGCCCGGCCACCGCCGCTACGAGATGCACCGCGTGTGGGTGGTTGAGGCCACGGTCAAGCCCGGCACCCGTCACCTGGCGCCCAAGCGCACTTTCTACCTCGACGAAGACAGCTGGGCCCCGCTGGTGGCCGACGACTACGACGCCCAGGGCAAGCTCTGGAAGGTTCGCGAAGGCTTTGTGATCCCGGTGTACGAGACCGGCTCGTGCGATGTGTCGGCCTTTGTGCAGCACAACGTGCTCGAAGGGCGCTATGTGTTTGACGAACACGCCGTGGGCACCGGCACCGACGTGCACTGGCTGACCGAGGCCGGCAACAACGCCAAGCTCAAGGCCGGCTTCTACACCTCCGACAACCTGCGCGCCATCAGCGAACGCTGATCCCTGCCAGGCAGCCCGGGCCGGTTGCGCTGCGCCGGCCCCGGGCCCTCACCCGACCCCCTTTCTGAAGACAAGGTGACACCATGTCCGGACATCGCTTTTCCCTCATTTTCTCGGCCGTGCTGCTGGCCCATGGCGCGGCCCAGGCCTTCACCTTCGAGACCGAAGACGGCCTGCGCGGCAGCCTGGACTCGACCGTGTCGGTGGGCACCGGCATCCGCGTCAAAGATCCCAGCCCGAGCCTGATCGCAGCGGGCAACACCGGATCACCCGGTGGTGGCCTGAGCGCCGTGTCGGGCCTGGGCGACCAGGGCGACCTCAACTACAAGAAGGGCCAGCCCTTCACCACCTACCTCAAGGGCTCGCACGAGCT
>NZ_JADZ01000041.1 GCF_000518645.1 Curvibacter gracilis ATCC BAA-807
ACAAGGTGTAGTTGAGGTGGGTGGGGGTGGGGTAGGTGTGGCCGTCCACGCGGGTGCACATCTCGGCGAAGTAGCTGAAGTTGTCGGCCGCGCGGGGCACGAGCTGCTTGCCGGTCTGGGAGATGACCTGGCCGCAGTCGTCGGTCTCGGTCTGGGCGATCTCGGGCACGTGGCGGGCGATGAGCTCGCCGAGCTTGCGCATCAGCTTGGCGCGCTCGGTGGCGGGCAGGCCGGCCCATTTCGGGAAGGCTTCTTTGGCGGCGGCCACGGCGGCGTGGACCTCGGCCTCGCCGCCCGATGCCACCTCGGCCAGCACCTCCTGGGTGGCGGGGTTGAGGGTCTCGAAGTAGTCGTTGCTGGCGACGGACTGGCCGTTGATGAGGTGCTGGATCTGTGGCATGGGTGTCTCTCCTGGGATGGGGTTCAGGGTGTGCAGGGTGTTCAGGGGGTGGAGCCCGCTGGCGTGTTGAAGGCGGCATCACCGACCAGGGTGTTGACCAGGCGGCCGATGCCGTCGATCTCGGTCACCACCTCGTCGCCGGCCTTCACGTTGACCACGCCCTCGGGGGTGCCGGTCAGGATCACGTCGCCGGCCTGCAGGGTCATGAAGCTGCTCAGGTACTCGATCAGCTCGGGCACGTTGTGGATCAGGTCGCGGGTGTGGCCCTGCTGCGTGAGCTGGCCGTTGACGGTGGTGCGCAGCGCCAGCTGGTGCGGGTCGGGCACGGCGGCGGCATCGACCAGCCAGGGGCCCAGCACGGTGGCGCCGTCGCGGTTCTTCACGCGCAGGTTGGGGCGGTACCAGTTCTCCAGGTAGTCGCGGATGGCGTAGTCGTTGCACACGGTGTAGCCGGCCACGTGCTCCAGGGCCTTGTCGCGCGACACGCGGTGGGCGGTCTTGCCGATCACCACCGCCAGCTCGCATTCGTAGTGCATGAACTGCACCGCGTCGGGCCGGTGGGTCTGGCCCCGGTGGCCGATCACGGCATTGGGGCCTTTCAGGAACACCAGGGGCTCGTCCTTGGTGGTGACGGTGAGCTCGCCCGACAGCTCGCGCAGGTGGTCGGCGTAGTTCAGGCCCAGGGCGATGATCGTGCCCACCTCGAAGGGGGGCAGCCACACGACCTGGTCTTCCGCCAGGATGCGGCCATCGGCCAGGCGGATGTGCTGCTCGCCGTGGGGCGTGGCGGTGTGGATGGCGCCGGCATAGGCCACGCGGGCCGTCTGGGTGGGGAGGGTGGGGAGGAGGGTGGCTTGGCTCATGCGGCGCTTTCCTGTTCGCGGACCAGGGGGGTGTTGAGGTGACCGATGCCCTCGATCTCGATGCGCACCGCTTGCCCGGCGCGGGCCAGGGGCGCGCCTTGCGAGCCCCCCAGCGTGAGGATGTCGCCCTGCATCAGCGTCATGAAGGCGCTGACATCGGCGATCAGCTGCGCCACGCCCCGAAAGCGGTCGCCGGTGCTGCTGACCTGCACCAGTTGCCCGTCGATCAGCACCCGCACTTCGAGCGCGTCGGGATCGGGCACCTGGTCGGCCGGCACGATGCGGTCGCCCAGGGGGCAGAAGCCGTCGCGGGCCTTGAGGCGCACCGAGGGGCGGTAGAACTGGTTGTGGGGCAGGCTGATGTCGTTCACCACCAGGTAGCCGGCCACGTGGGCCAGCGCGGCCTCGGGCGTGACGCCGGTGCACCGGCGCCCGATCACGATGCCCAGTTGGGCGCTGACCTCGACCTGGCCGGGTTCGGCCGGCACAGCCACCGGCTGGCCACTGCGGGCCAGGGTGTTGCGCGGCTTCACAAACAGCACCGGCGCCTTGGGCGCGGCCTTGTAGGGCGGTTTGTCCAGGGCATCGGCCAGCACATACAGCGCGGGCCGATGGTTCATCAGGACGCCATACACCGTGCCGGTGAGGCGGTACGGCGCAACATCCAGGGAGGGGAGTGGAGGTGTGGTGTGCATGTCATTCACTAATATGTGAGCGAGTATATTGCTAACATCTTAGTAAAGTAAACAGGGCAAGCACCCATGCCTTGAGGCGGGTCAGTTTTCGGGGATGATCAGGGCATGGACACCAACGCCACCCCGGTCATTCACCACCGCAACCTGCCCCTGCTGCTGCTGCAATCCCGCGAGGCCGTGCTGGCCCGCTTCAGGCCGCTGCTGAACCAGCAGGGCGTGACCGAGCAGCAATGGCGGGTGATTCGGGCCCTGGACCAGGTCGGCCCCATGGAGCCGCGTCAGATCGGCAGCATGTGCTGCATCTCCAGCCCCAGCATGGCCGGCATCCTGGCGCGCATGGACGACATGGGCTTGATCTCACGCCAGCGCATGGAGCAGGACCAGCGCCGTGTGCTGGTGGCCGTGACCCCCAAGGGCCAGCAGACGGTGGCCGCCCTGGCCCCGCTGATCGAGGGCTGTTACCAGGACATCGAGGCCGTGATCGGGGCCGATTTCACGCACCTGCTGTACGACATGCTGGATGCGCTGACCAGCCGCCTCAACGAGGGGCGCGAGGGTGGGGTGAGCGAGGGGGATTGAGTGCTTGGTGCAGGGGTGCCTCAGCACTGCCGGGCGACACCAGTCATTTCTGTTTCTTGAGTCCGCCTATCGCAGTCGGAGTTTGGAGTGCCATGTCAGTCGATTTTCACGTCTTGACGCCCGATGATCTGTCTGAATGGCGTCGCTGGTTTGCCGACGAGGAACTATCTCGCCGAGTCGCCTTTCCGGACGGATCGTGGTGGTGCCACGTGTCCAGCGATCCTGGCGCCTGCAGTTGGTTTGCTTGGTCGCGGGGTCAGGCGTTGGCTCAGGTGCAGGTGGATCGAGATGCCGATGGCTGTGGCTGGATCAGCCTGGCGGTGCGGCCTGATCGACGCGGGCAAGGCCTCGGAAGCCAGGTCCTGGCGGCATTTCTGGCGGGCCCTGGCCGCGACTACCCGAGGCTGTGCGGGTGCATTGAGCCCAACAATCTGGCCAGCTTGGCTTGCTTCAGGCGCTGCGGGTTTGAAGTGGGAGCGAAACCAGATGACGAGGGGTTCTTTCACGCTGTTTTCCCTCCTGGCATGCCAGGTGACGACCCGGCCAGTTGCGAATGATTTTGCAGCGGCCAAATCGCTGTGATTGGGCCCCTTTCGGTCTTGAGCGCTTGACCGCGGTTCGTTGAAGCGCCAGGGTGAGTCCCACGAGATGGGGCATGAAGGCCAATCCGACACAAGATCTGCAGCCGGTGCTTCGCATTCAATTGGCCAGCAGGGCGTCTCAATCCAGCCGCGGTGCGTTCTGCAGCAACTGCGCCACCGGCGCCTTCCACAGCGCGGCCTGTGCCAGCGTGCCGTGGCCGGCCGTGGTGGGCGAGCCGGGCACGATGTACAGCGCCCCGTGGGGCAGGCGCTTCAGTTCGCGCTCCAGCACGCCCAGCTCGGGCGGGTTGCGTTCATCGTCGGCCGAGTTGATGGCCAGCACCCGCGCCCGGATGCGTTCCAGGTCGGCCGAGGGATCGTAGTCGCCGGAGGCCTCCCACTGGTAGAGGTGGTCGTTGGCATCGCCCTTGAACGGGGCCTGCAGGCGCTGGTCCAGCAACTGGTCGGCCTTCTCGCGGGTGGGGGCCTGGCGGTACAGCGCCTGGCTGCCGCCATTGGTGGCCAGGTTGAAGTAGACCGAGGCAAAGCGCAGGCTGGGGGGCTGCTCGGTGTAGTCACCGTTCTTCCAGGCCGGGTCGTTGCGGATCGAATCGATCACCAGGCGGCGCAGCATCCAGTTGCGCCCCGCCATGGGCACCGGCAGCGCGGCCATGGGCACCGCGATGTCCATGAAGCCGGGGTACAGCTGCGCCCACAGCCAGGTGTGCATGCCCCCCATCGAATACCCCAGCACCATGCGCAGGTGGCGGATGCCCAGGTGCTCGGTCACCAGCCTGTGCTGGGCCCGCACCATGTCTTCGTAGTTGTAATGCGGAAAGCGCGCCCGCAGCCCCTGCGAAGGCCGCGACGACTCGCCCGTGCCGATGCCGTCGGGCAGGATGATGAAGTAGCGGTTGGCATCCAGCGGCTGCCCCGGCCCGAACAACTCGCCGCCAAAGCCCGGCGTGAGCAGGCCCTTGCCCGAGCCCAGCGTGCCATGCAGCACCAGCACGGCCGGTTTGTCGGGCGAGCCCAGGGTGGTGTAGTGCAGGGTCAGCTCCGGCAGCGTGCTGCCGTCATGGAAGCGGAAATCCGGCACGCGCCAGTCGCCCTCACGGGGCGCGGGCAGATCGGCCGCCTGGGCCGGGGATGAAAGGGTGGCAGCGGAGAGGACCATGGCGGCAAGCAGGTGGGCGAAACGAGAGACCCCAGCCCAGCAGCGCAGGGCCGAAGTGAACACAGGGGCGCGGGCGGTGGTGGTGAGGTGCATGCATTTCAATCTACCGCAAAGCCTGGGTGGTGCGATGCGGGCTCAGGGTTTGTCTGGGGGCTCTTGCGCCAGTGCATGCCTATAAAGCTACATATAGTGGCCTAATTGATATCATTCTTTATTTAAAAAGACCACTTTGATGGTAAAAATAAAGAATGGCCACCGAAACCATGATCCAGATCCATCGCCATGGCGAATGGATTGACGCCGCCAAGCTGGTGCAACTGGGCCCTGGGCGCTGCCGGCTGGAGTACGAGCAGGATTACATTTTTTCGAGCGCCCCCTGGCCGCTGTCGCTGAACCTGCCGGTGCAGTTCACTGACATGAGCTTCACGCAGCCCACGGGTGGCGCGCTGGATGCACCGCAATTTGACTTGCCCCCTTTTCTCTACGACCTGGTGCCGCAAGGGCGCGGCCGGCGCCTGCTCTCCCGCGAACTGAACTTGCCCGACGTCGATGGGATGGCGTTGCCGCTGTTGATGGCTGGCGCCTTCAACCCGATTGGTTGCCTGCGCCTGACTTCGGCCCTGAACTTCTACGAACGCTACGTCAATCGCCACACCGATGGGCGCGACTGGGGCGCCGGTGTCGAACTGGACGAGATCGTGAGTCACTCCGAGGCATTTCTGGAGCAACTCTCGTTGCATGCGCTGCTGGCCAGCGGCACCACCGGGGCCCAGGGCGCTGCGCCCAAATTTCTGTTGAGCCGGGACATCGGAGGCCTGTGGTACCCCGACATGGCGCTCGACGATGCCCAGGCTGTGGAGCACTGGCTGGTCAAGCTACCGCGCGGGCGCCAGGATGAAGATCGCCTGGTGCTGCGCAACGAGGCGGCCTACCTGCGCGCGGCAAAAGCCTGCGGCCTGCGCGTTCATGCCGAGCCCGAGTTGCACAACGAAATGCTGTTTGTGCGGCGCTTCGATCGGCAGGTGGACGAGCAAGGCCGATTGCACCGGCTGCACCAGGAAAGCCTGGCATCGCTGGCACGTTTGCAGGGCTTTGCACCGGCCACCTCGCACCATGAACTGCTGAGCGCTCTGCGCCGCCACGCCCACCAGCCGCTCAAGGAAACCATCGAGTATCTCCGGCGTGAGGTGCTCAACCAGGCGTTGCGCAACACCGACAACCATGCGCGCAACACCGCCGTGCAGCGTCTCGTCGACGGCTGCGTGCAGCTCACCCCCCTCTTTGACTTTGCGCCCATGTACAAGGATCCGGAGATGATCCCGCGCGCCGTGCACTGGCTGGATCCGCAAGGCCGCCGCCTGGAGGATTGGCCCACGATTCTTCATTCCATCAACTGGGGGGCCGGGGAGTATGAAAACGTTGCGCGTGCAATGCATGATTTTGCTGGCACGGTCGCAGGCCTGCCCGAGACCCTGCGCGATGTCGGGGCCGAGGAGGTCGTCATCGAGGAATGCCGTGGCGCCATCGACCGGGTGGCGAAGAGCCTCTCGCGCATCCAGCCCGGCTGAAAGACCATGGACAAGCGCATCAAACACAAGAACCCCGAGCGCGACGCCGCACTGCGCCGAGAGCTGTTTGAGGGGGTGATGAGGAATCAGCTCTCGCTGGGCGACGCCGTCAAGCTCATGCAGAAGGTCAGCCGCCTCACGCAAGCCGAGTTTGCTGCCCACCGTGGCGTGAGCATCCGCGTGCTCAAGGAGATCATCGCAGGCAGCGCCAACCCCACGGTGGAAACGCTGAACAAGATCGCCAGCATCTTCGGGCTGGAGGTGGGCTTTGTCGCCAAGCGACCTGCGGGGGAGGAGGGGGAGGCGAAGCCGCCGGGGGGGGCGCGCTCTTGAGGCTGCGAGTTATTTACCGACTGTGCCAACTTCAACGCCAAGTGATCCTCGGCCGGTGTGATGCGCAGCGGCATCGGCCAGCGCTTGGACGGGCGCGCGTTTGAGATCGAGCAGCTCTTCCTCGACCGGGAGTGTCAAGGCACCGGTGGCGACGGGCTTCCAATCCTTTGGGCTCTTTGTCGTTTGTTCGATAAGTGATGATGTTCGTGCAACACGAACGCTTCGATGTTGACGAACAAAAGCCCTGTGATTTTTTGCAGCAGCGCTGGCCCAATGAGGGTTTTGTCCTGCTCATGCGGGCGTCTCTCTCTATGTCCAAAAGTCCCCCCAATGTTGCCGGCGCCATTGCCCTGCCTCCGCGCTCAATCCGCGCCTCCCAGACTGCCCGAGGCAGCCACCTTCTCGACCAGAAAATCCAGCAGCAGGGCCATGGCCCGGGGTGGGTAGGGTGTGGGCAGGTGCAGCATGAACATGGCGGTGCTCAGAAAGCCCAGGCTGCCCGGGCTCAGGGGCAGGGCTTGCAGGGCGCCCTGGGCAATGGCTTCGCGCACCATGTAGTCGGGCATCAGGCCCACGCCCAGGCCTCGCAGCAGCGCTTCGCGCAAAAAATAGAAGTTGGGTGACACCAGGCGCGGGCCCTGGCTGGCGCCGTCGGGGCCGTGTTCGGGCAACAGGCCGGCCATGCGCAGCTTCTGGGCCGTGAGGGCCGAGCTGATCAGGGGCTGTTGCAGCAGGGCTTCCAGGGTGTGGGGGCGGCCGGCTGCTGCGGCCACGGCGGGGGTGGCGCAGGCCAGGTAGTGCACCGGGCCCAGGGGGCGCGCCACCAGATGCGGGGGCGGTTCTGACATGACCCGCACCGCGCAGTCGATCCGGCCGGCCAGCAGGTCTTCCACCGTGTTGTCGAAGATCACCTCCAGGCTGATGCCTGGGTGGTTTTGCATGAATTCTGTGAGCCAGGTCGTCATGGCCAGTTGACCGAAGCCGCTGGGCACGCTCAGGCGCACCTTGCCCTGGGGGAGCTGGCCCAGGCTGTCCACGGAATCCTGGGCCGCCAGCAGTTCCTGGCGGATGCTCAGGCCATGGCGATAGAGCTTCCAGCCCAGTTCGGTGGGCTCCACCTGGCGCGTGGTGCGGCGCAGCAGTTGCTGGCCCAGCGCCTGCTCGAACTGGCCCAGGCGGTGGCTGACCGCGGCCCGGCCCATGTCGCGCCGTGCCGCGGCCTTGCTCAGGTTGCCGGTCTCGATGATGTCCACCAGCAGGCTCAAGGCATTGAGGTCTATTGTTTTCATAAATCAGACAGTGTGTTTGATTTTATTCACGATTGTCAAAATATAAGAACAAATCAACAATCGTTCCGGTCAGGCCACCCAGGCCTGTGATCGGCGGGCCTGGGGCCCGCCACGGAACGAGACCATGAACCAGAGCGCTTCTTCTTCTTTTCTACCGTTGGCCGGCATCCGGGTGCTGGATCTGTCACGGGTGTTGGCCGGCCCCCTGTGCGCGATGGCGCTGGCCGATCTGGGGGCCGACGTCATCAAGGTGGAGCACCCCGAGCGCGGCGATGACACCCGCGACTGGGGCCTGCCCGTGGGCCAGCGCAACACCACCTACTTCAACAGCGCCAACCGCAACAAGCGTTCGATCACGGTCGACCTGGTCTGCCCCGAGGGGCTGGCGATCGTGCAGGCCCTGGCGCGCGACAGCGATGTGGTGGTGCAGAACTTCAAGTTCGGCGGCGCCGAGAAGCTGGGGGTGGGCTGGGCCCAGCTGTCGGCCCTGAACCCGCGCCTGGTGATGTGCTCGATCTCGGGCTACTTCGCCGCGGGGCCCGAGCAGGCGCGCCCGGGCTACGACCTGGTGGTGCAGGGCGAGGCCGGTGTGATGGCCACCAATGGCGAGGCGGGCCAGGGCCCCTTGAAGTTCGGTGTGGCGGCGGTCGACATGTTCACCGGCCTGTACGCCGGGCAGGCCGTGCTGGCCGCCCTGCTGGAGCGCGCCCGCACCGGCCGCGGGCGCCATGTGCAGATGGCCTTGTACGACTGCGGCCTGATGATCACCAGCTACTACGGCATGGAAGCCCTGCTGCGGGGTGACGACCCGGCCAAGTTCGGCAACGCCCACCCGGCCATCGTGCCCTACGGGGTGTTCGAGGCCGCCGACGGGCCGGTGGTCATCACCGTGGGCAACAACGGTCAGTTCCAGCGCTTCTGCCGTCAGGTGTTGCAGCGCCCCGAGTGGGCGGACGACGCGCGATTTGCCAGCAACACGGGCCGCTCGGCCCACCGCGAGACCCTGCTGCCCCTGGTGCGCCAGGCCCTGGCCGGCCTGCCCCGGGCGGAGCTGCTGGCGCGACTGCGCGCCGCCGAGATCCCCTGCGGCGAGGTGTTGGGCCTGTTCGATGCGCTGAACTCGCAGCGCACCGCCCAGGCCGGCTTGCTGCACCACTTCGAGGACTCCGAGGCCGGTGCGCAGTCGGTGCTGGCCCCGCCCTATGCGCTGGATGGCGAACGCCTGCCCGTGCGCTTGCCACCCCCCCACCTGGGCCAGCACACCGACGAGGTGCTGGGCGACCGCCTGGGCCTGGATGCCGGCGCCCGTGAGCGCCTGCGTGCGGCCGGCGCGATCTGAGGCCACCTCATGAAGCCGGCAAACGCCACCCCCCTGACTCAGCCCGCCTCAGCCGGGCGAGCGCAGGTAGCCCAGCACCAGGCCGGCCAGCTCGTCGATCATGGCCGGGTCGTCGAGTTGCACCGGGCCCGGTGCGTTCAGCGTGGCGTGCACCAGGGTGCCCATCATCACCTGGTAGGCAAAGCGGATGCGCAAGGCCCGGGCGGCTTCGTCCAGCCCTGGCAGATGCGGCGCCAGCAGCTCGACCAGGCGCTGCCGGTACAGATCGCCCAGGCGCCGGAACGGCTCCCAGGCCCCTTCGTCACTGTGCTTGAGTGCGGCCCGGTACACGCCCACATTGGCCCGGTAGCGCTGCACCGACATGGCCACCATGGCGCGGCACAGGCTGTCCAGCGTGGCCCCGTCGGCGGGGTGTTGCTGCATGAAGGCCTCCAGGGCCGCTTCCGAGCGCAGGCAGGTCAGGCGCTGCAAGGCGGCAAAAAAGCCCATCTTGTCCTCGAAGCGGCCGTAGAACGCCCCCACCGTGGCACCGGCGCCGCTGCAGATCTCCTCGATCGACAGGGCATCCAGCGCGCGCTCGCGCATCAGCGCCGCGCCCGACTCCAGCAGTGCAAAAGCAGTGCGGGCACTGCGCTGCTGTACCCCGGGCTTGATTTCGGGTAGGCGGCCGGCCTGCAGCCAGGCCATGAAGGCCTGCTCGCGCTCGGCATCGGATTCTTGAAACGGGGATTCGTCGGGGCGCATGGAAGCAGCGCAAGCGCAGGCCTGCAAAAATATAATTGGAATTACAATTTTAGAAAATCGACCGCCGAGGCCCCACAAACAAGGCCCGCCGCGGTCAGATCATAGGAGACAAGACCATGACCGCTCACATCGACCGCCGCGCCTGCCTCAGGCTGGCGGGTGCTTCCGTCCTGGCTGCTGCCCTGCCCGGGGCTGCACACGCCGCCCCCTCGGCCTGGCCCGACAAGCCCATCCGCATCGTGGTGCCCTATGGCTCGGGCGGCATGGGCACGGTGTTCGCCAACACCGTGGGGGATGTGCTGAGCGCCCGCCTGAAGACCGCGGTGTACGCCGAATACAAGCCCGGCAACAACGCCGCCATCGGCACCGATTTCGTGGCCAAGGCGCCGGCCGACGGTTACACCTTGTTGATGGCCACCACCAGCTCGATGGCGGTCAACCCCGTGTTCTTCCGCAGCGTGCGCTACGACCCGCTGCGCGACTTTGCGCCGGTGGCCATGGTGTGGATGTCGCGCAACGTGCTGTTCACCGACCCGGCCAAGGCCAAGACGCTGGCCGAACTGCTGGCCCTGGGCAAGACGCGCTCGCTCAACTACGGCTCGTTGGGCGCGGGCTCGTTGGCGCATCTGTCGTCCGAGCAACTGATCCGCCAGGCCAAGGTCGAAGCGGTGCACGTGCCCTTCAAGGGGCAGGGCCAGATGATGACCGAGGTGGCCGGCGGCCGGCTGGACTTCGGCTTTGGCGACCCCACCGGCATCGCCCTGGCCGAGGGCGGCCGGGTGCAGGCCGTGGCCGTGACCGGCACCGACCGCCTGCACACCGCGCCCTCGGTGCCCACGCTGGCCGAGCTGGGCTACCCCGACGTGGGCACGGCCAGCTGGATCGGCCTGGTGGCGCCGGCGGGCACCCCGCGCGACATCGTGGAGCGCATCAGCGAGGCCCTGCGCGTGGGCTTTCAGGACGAGGCCATCAAGGCCAAGGTGCTGGGCCAGGGCGTGACCATGGCGCCTGAGCTGAGCCCCGACTACCTGGGGCGCGACATCCGTGCTCAGTTGGTGCGCTGGAAGAAGTTCCAGGCCGAAACCCGCATCACTGCCGACTGATTCAAAAGGAAATCCATCATGAAAGCTGCTGTTCTGCGTCAGTTTGGCCAAGCCCTGTCCATCGAGGACGTCGAGATCGGCCGCCCCGGCCCGCAGGAGGTGTTGGTGCGCACGGCGGCCGTCGGCCTGTGCCACAGCGATCTGCACTACATCGAAGGCATGCGCCCCTTCGATCTGCCCGGCGTGCTGGGGCATGAGGTCTCCGGCATCGTCGAGGCGGTGGGCGAGAACGTGCGTGACCTGCACCCGGGCGATCACGTGGTGGGGGCTCTGAGCGTGTTCTGCGGCACCTGCACGCAGTGCCTGGGGGGGCGCTTCGCCCTGTGCGCCGACACCGAGGTCAAACAGCCCCCGGGCAAGGCGCGCCGCCTTTCGCAGGCCGGTCAGCCCGTGAGCCAGGTGTTCAACCTGTCGGGCTTTGCCGAAAAAATGCTGGTGCACCGCAACGCCCTGGTCAAGATCCGGGACGACATGCCGCTGGATCTCGCTGCCCTGTTGGGCTGCGCCGTCATCACCGGCACCGGCGCTGTCTTCCGCACCGCCCAGGTGCGCCCTGGCGCCACCGTGGCCGTGGTGGGGTGCGGCGGGGTGGGGCTGGCGGCGGTCAACGGGGCGGCCATCGCGGGGGCCTCGCGCATCATCGCCGTCGACATGTCGCAGCCCAAGCTGGCACTGGCGCGCAAGCTTGGCGCCACCGACACCGTGGACGCCCGCGACGGTGATGTGGTGGCCCGCATCGCCGAGATGACGGGGGGTGGCGTTGAATACGCCTTCGAATGCATAGGCCTGCCCAGCACCTTCGAGCAGAGCTTTCGCATGCTCACGGCCGGTGGCATCGCCACCGTCGTGGGGCTGTTCCAGCCCGGGGCCCGCGCCAGCATCGAGGGCGCCCCCTTCTTCCAGGAGAAGCAGATCCGGGGCTCGGCCATGGGCTCGGCCCGCATCCGTGACGACATCCCGCGTCTGGTCGAGTTCTACCGCCAGGGCCGGCTGGACCTGCAATCCCTGGTCTCGCAGCGCATCCGGCTCGAAGACATCAACGAAGGCTTTGCCGCCATGAAGACGGGCGACACCGCGCGCAGCGTGGTCGTCTTTGACCTGGCCTGAACCGGCTCGCACCATGAACCCCTCTGCCAAAGCCGCCCACCCCGCCACCCGTGAGGCCCACGCCCGCGTGCTGGCCGAACTCGATTTTTCTGACCAGCAGGACTTCGACGATGCCCGACGCGGCTTCATCGCCACCGTGCCCGACGCCCACATCCCCGCCGACGGCGGCGGAGTGGCCTTCACCCAGCGTGACCACGCCTTTCTGGATGGCCCGCTGGCCGACACGGTGAACCCCAGCCTGTGGCGCCAGTCGCGTCTGAACCGCATCCACGGCCTGTTCCGGGTCTGCGACCGCATCTATCAGGTGCGCGGCTTCAGCCTGGCCAACGTCACTTTCGTGGAGAGCGACAGCGGCGTCATCGTGATCGACCCGCTGACCTTCACCGAACATGCGCGGGCCGCCTGGCAGCTGTACCAGGCCCAGCGCGGCCCGCGGCCGCTGCGCGCCCTCATCTACACCCACAGCCACCGTGACCATTACGGCGGCGTGCGCGGCATCACCAGCCCCGAGCAGGTGGCGCGCGAGGGCATCCCGGTGATCGGCCCGGTCGGCTTCACCGAGGAAGCCTTTGCCGAGACCATGCTGGCCGGCGTGCCCATGCGCCGGCGTTCGCTCTACCAGTTCGGCACCACGCTGGCAGCAGGCCCGCAGGCCCACGTGGACAGCGGCCTGGGCAAGGCGGCCGGGCGGGGGGGCGACGGCTTCATCGCCCCTGATGTGCTGGTGCGTGAACTGCGCGAGCGCCACGTGATCGACGGCATCGAGATCGAGTTCCAGCTCACCCCGGGCGCCGAGGCCCCGGCCGAGATGAACCTGTTCTTCCCCGGCCTGCGCGCCCTCAACCTGGCCGAGAACGCCTGCCACACCCTGCACAACCTGTGCCCGCTGCGCGGCGCCAAGACCCGCGACGCCCTGGCCTGGGCCGGCTACCTGGACGACGCGCTGCACGAGTACGTGCCCCGCGCCGACGTGGTGCTGGCCCAGCACCACTGGCCTGTGTGGGGCACCGGGCGCATCGCCGAATACGTGGCCGGCCAGCGCGACCTGTACCGTTATCTGCACGACCAGACGCTGCGTCTGATGAGCCAGGGCCTGACCCCGGCCGAGATCGGCGAGCAGCTCATCATGCCCAACCCCTTGTCGCGCCAGTGGTATGCGCGCGGCTACTACGGCGCCGTGGTGCACAACGTGGCCGCCATCTACGCCCACTACCTGGGCCCCTACGATGGCAACCCTGTGCACCTGCACCCCTTGCCACCCGAGCCGGCGGCCCAGCGCTATGTGCGCTACATGGGCGGGGCCGAGGCCGTGCTGGCGCGGGCCCGTGAAGACTTTGCGGCCGGTGACTTCCGTTGGGTGGCCGAGGTGTGCAACCGCGTGGTGTTTGCCCAGCCCGATCACCAGGGCGCCCGCGAGCTGTGTGCCGATGCCTTCGAGCAACTGGGCTACCAGGCCGAATCGGCCACCTGGCGCAACGCCTACCTGCTGGCCGCCCGTGAGCTGCGCAGCCGCGGCGCGCCGGCCCTGCCGGCAGGCATCGCCATCAGCCCCGATGTGGTGGCCCAGTTGCCGCTGGAGAAGTTCCTGCAGTTCCTGGCCATCCGCGTCAACGGCCCGCGCGCCCAGGGCCTGCGCTTGCGCATCGACTGGCTGCTGCCCGACGGCGAGAGCCAGCGCATCACCCTCTCCAACGGGGCCTTGAACCACCGCGCCGGCAGCCATGGGGCTGAAGCCGAAGTCACGGTGCGCACCGACCGGGCCCAGCTGGCGCGCCTGCTGCAAAGCCCCGAGGACATGCTGCGCTGCCTGGACCAGGGAGAGATCGAGGTGCAGGGCGCGCGTGACCGCCTGCGCGAGTTCGTGCTGTGCCTGGACGCGTTCACGCCCATGTTCAATGTGGTGGAACCCTGATCCCCACCCGGGCCGGACACCGATAGGATGTGCGGCATTCCCGGGGTGCCGGGGCTGACACTGCGAGGTGAGCGATGGATTCACTGAAATCTGTTTGGCTGGGTCTGATTCTTGCCGCGAGCGTGGGCACTTGCTGTGCCCAGCCGGTGCCGGAGCCTGCGCCACCCCGGGCCCCGGCCTGGGCCTACCCGGTGTTGCCTTCCACCGCGCCCCCCGCCGTGCCCGACGACGGCGTGAAGCACACCCTGGCCGGCAGCCGACAGGCCTTCACCCGGGCCGAGCTCTTCGACCTGTTCACTGCCCACGACTGGTTTCCCGAATCCCACCCGCCGATGCCCGCCGTGGTGGTCCGGGGCCGCCCGCCCGAGGTGCGGGCCTGCGGCATGTGCCATTACCCCAACGGCCAGGGGCGCCCCGAGAACGCGGCGCTGGCGGGCTTGCCGGCCGCCTACATCGTGCAGCAGATGCAGGACTACAAGGCGGGCCTGCGCCGCAGCGCGGCCGCCCATGCCGGCCCCCACCTGCGAATGGTGGCCGCGGCCACCCATGTGAGCGACGAAGAGGTGCAGGCCGCTGCCGCGTACTTTGCGGCCCAGCCCTACCGGCCCTGGATCACGGTGGTGGAGGCCGATCAGGTGCCCCTGACCCAGGTCGTCACCGGCTCGATGTGGGCGGCCATGCCCGGCACCGCCCGCGAGCCCATCGGCCAGCGCATCGTCGAGGTGCCCCAGGACCTGGGCCTGACCGAGCTGCGCGACCCCCGTTCGGGTTTCATGGCCTATGTGCCACCAGGCAGTGTGAGCCGCGGGCGCCAGATCGCCCTGCAGGGCGAGGGCGCTGTCCTGGCCTGTGTCAGCTGCCACGGCCCGGACCTGAAGGGGCTTGATCCGATCCCGCCCTTGGCCGGTCGTTCGGCCCAGTACCTGTACCGCCAGCTCAATGACATGCGCCTGGGCGTTCGGGCCGGCCCCGGCGCGGCCGCCATGCGCGGCTTCATCGGCCAGCTTTCGCCGCAGGACATGATGGCCGTGGTGGCCTACGCGGCCTCGCTGCCACCCTGAGCCGCCGCGCCCGTCAATCGATGCGCAGCTTGGCCGCCTTGGCCAGGCTTTGCCAGGTGTCCATGTCCTGGCGCACCGTGCTGGCGAACTGGGCGGCGGTCTTGAGCGGCGGGCGCGGCATGTTCTGGGCGGCAAAGCGCTGCACCACCTCGTCGCTGGCCAGCACGCGGTTGATCTCCTGGTTCAGGCGGCGCACCACCGGCTCGGGGGTGCTGGCCGGGGCGAAGATGCCAAACCATCCGTCGGTGTCAAAGCGGTAGCCCTGTTCGCTCAGGGTGCTCACCTCGGGCAGGGCCGGGCCGCGCGTGCTGCCGGTGCAGCCCAGGGCGGTGAGCCTGCCGGCGCGGATGTGCGGAATGGGCGAGGCGATGTCGGTGAAGGCCACGGGGATGTTGTTGGCCAGCAGGTCGGTCACCAATTGCGAGGTGCCCTTGAACGGCACGTGCGGCATGGTCAGGCCGTAGTGGGCCTTGATGCCCTCCATGGCCAGGTGGCCGGTCGAGCCGTTGCCCCAAGAGCCGTAGGCCAGCCGGTCGGGGTTGGCGCGCGCAAATCGCACCAGGTCGGCCAGCGACTTGAAGCCGGTCGAGGGGTGGGCCATCAGCAGGATGCCGGCCGAGCCGACCTGGGCCACCGGCAGCAGGTCTTTCTGCGTGTCATAGGGCATGCGCGGCTGCAGGATGGGGTTGATGGCGATCGATGAAGAGGGCGTGAGCAGCAGGGTGTAACCGTCGCCGCTGGCCTTGGCCACGGCGTCGTTGCCGATCAGGCCGTTGGCACCGGCGCGGTTGTCCACCACCACGGCCTGCTTCAGGCTCTCTTGCAGTGGCACGGCGATCAGGCGGGCAAAGATGTCGGCGCCCGAGCCCGGCGGGCCCGACACCACCAGCTTGATGGGCCGATCGGGCCAGTCGGCGGCGCGGGCACCGGCCTGGGTCTGCAAGGCCAGCAAGGCGCTGCCCGCCAGCCATTGGCGGCGGTTCAGGCTCAGGGGGAGGTGGATGTGGCTGGTGTGGTGGGTCATGGTCAAGTCTCCTTTTTTGGGGTGAGGCTGGCATACACCTGGGCCCCCAGGGCCGTGCCGTGCACGGCCAGGTGGGCACCCAGTTGAATGGCTTGCAGCAAGGCCGCCGGTGTGAGCCCGGCTTGCAGCCCTTGCTGCAGATGATGGCGCAAGGCGCCGGGGTGGTGCGCCGTGAAGCAGGCGGCCAGGGCCACGCGGATCAGGTGGCGGTCGTCGGGGGCCAGGCCCTCGGGGGGGCCGGGCAGGGCCACGAAATCCTGCACCGCCTGGGCGTAGGCCGGGTCCAGCCGGCGCAGGGTGAGCAGCGGGTCGTCATCCGGGGGCTGGCCGCACAGCTCGGCCAGCAGGGCGGCGCCCTGGGTCACGCCGTCCAGGCCCTGGGCGGCCACCAGATGCAGTGTCTCGAAGACCTCGGCCGGGCGCACGCCCACGGCCAGGGCCCGCGCCAGGTGGGTGCGCAGGCCGGGCTCGAACAGGTGGCTGCCCGAGGCATCGAGCGCGATGTAGAGCAGCTCGATCTGCCGCTCGCTCAGCGGCCCGTGGGCCGCCGGGTGGCCGGCGTAGCGGGCATAGGCCTGTACCAGGGCGGGGTGCTCCTGCAGCAGGGTTTCGGTCCAGGGGCGCCAATAGCCGCGCTGGCGGATGAAGTCGGCGCGGATGGCCTCGCGGTCCGGGGCGGGCGTCTGGGTGGGGGTCGGGCTCGGGGTCATGGAGGGCCGATCGGTCAGGAATGGGGGCCGGTGCTCAGCACCTGGCCGGTCAGGCAGCGGGCCCGGGGGCCGGCCACGTAGTCGAGCAGTGGCCACAGTTCGGCCAGTGCGGTGCCGGGGGCCCTCTGCACCGCGTTGATGCGCAGGCCGTCCGCCCCCCATTCGGCCGCCAGGGTGGCGATCAGCATGCGGGTGGCGGCGGCGTCGCCGGCCAGGGTCCAGTCGGTGTCGCCCTCACCCGGGTCGGGCGGCAGCAGCAGCGTCAGGCTGGCCGTGGCCCTGTGCTGGCGCCGGAAGTCGGCCGCCGCTTCGCGCACGGCTGCCAGCAGGCCGCCCGGGCGGGCCTGCAGGGCCCGGCCATCGCAGACCGCTGGGTACTGGGTGGAGTCGCCAGTCCGCGCTGGCGGGGTTGTCTCCAGCGCATGGCCATGCAGCTTCAAGGTCCAGGCCAGCCCGGGCAGGGGCTGGCGGGCCGGCGGCAGGGCTTGCGAGCCGCCGTAGCCCGATGATCCCCCATCCAGCACCAGGGCCTGGCCGCTCAAGGCCTGGGCTGCGGGGCTGAGCAGAAAGCAAAGCGCTTCGGCCATGTCCTCGGGCTCGGCCAGGTGGCCCAAGGGCACCTTGGCCAGGGCCTGGGAAGGGATCAGTCGGCCGCTGTCGATCAGGCCCTGGACCAGCTCGGTGCGCACAAAGCCGGGCACCAGCAGGCTCACACGCCATTCGGGGTGGGCCCGGGCCAGGGCCCGGGTCTGGGCGATCAGGCCCGCCTTGCTCGGGCTGTACAGCCCGCGCCACGGAATGGCGCGCAGACCGGCCCCCGAGGCCACGTTGACGATGCAGGCCCCCGGCACCAGGCGCGCCGCACAGGCCTGCACCACGCGGGCCGGTGCCGCCAGGTTCAGGTCCAGCAGCCGCTGCGCGGCTTCCTCATCACCCCCCACGGCCTCCTGCCCGCCGGCCGACATGCCCGCGTTGTTGACAAGCCCGGCCAACGCCGGCAGCCCCTCGCCCAGACCGGCCACGGCGCCGGCATCGCCCAGGTCCAGCACCCGGCACTGCGGCACCGAGGCCAGTGCAGGCCACTCGGCCAGCAGCCGCTGCAAGGCCCCCTCATCCCGGTCCACCAGCACCAGCGCACGACCCGCCCGGGCGAGCTGCAAGGCCGCAGCCCGCCCAATGCCACTGGCCGCCCCGGTGATCAGCACCGCCGCGCGGAATCGGCCATCGTCCATATCACTCATCCCGTCCTCCGTGACCCACCGATTGATTGCCAGGGCCGACAGCGCCGAACATTGGCGCACCCAGCCCGCTCGCGAGACGACGAAGCCAACGTGGCGAGGCCGCTGATGTCTTCTCCCCCGGGCCAGCCAGAGCGGTATCCAAAAGACCCGGTCGCAGAGGCCAAACACAGTGCCCAGCGCGTGAGCCCACCCCGCCCGCCCCATTCAAAAGGCTGCGGAGCAAGCCACACCAGCAGACACCGCGGAGCTGGCTTCGCCAGGCCGCTGGTGTCGTCCCCCTCGGGGGGAAGGCGCCGAAGGCGACACAGGGGGGATTCACAAGTTCGTGAATGTCACACCCCCATCCACCGCCAGTGTCTGGGCCGAGATGAAGCCCGCCTGGTCGCTGGCCAGAAAGCAGATGCCGCGCGCGATGTCTTCCACCGTGCCCAGGCGGCCCAGCGGCGTGCGGGCGATGCGCAGCGCGTCGCGCTCGGCGTTGCGGTTGCGTTGGGTGCCCTCGGTCGGCACGGCCGAAGGGCAGACCGCATTCACCCGGATGTGGCGCACCCCCAGCTCGGCGGCGGCGGCCCGGGTCAGGCCCAGGATGCCGGCCTTGATGCCCGAGTACACCACCGAGTTCAGGGTGGAGCGCAGTGCGGCGGTCGAAGCCACGTTGACGATGGCGCCGCCGCGCTCGGGGTCCATGGCGGCGGCCGCGGCCTGGGTGCCCCAGAT
Source organism: Curvibacter gracilis ATCC BAA-807 (assembly GCF_000518645.1). Lineage (GTDB taxonomy): Bacteria > Pseudomonadota > Gammaproteobacteria > Burkholderiales > Burkholderiaceae_C > Curvibacter > Curvibacter gracilis. The sequence continues at coordinate 18,444 of NZ_JADZ01000041.1, forward strand.
CACGGCCTTGAAGCCCACGTCGAGCATGCGCTCCAGCGTGTCGGGCTGGATGTCGGGCACGGCCTGGTAACGCACCCAGGCCGCGTTGTTGACCAGCACATCGAAGCGCCCGCCCTGTTCGCGGGCCTGGGCCACGGCGGCCTGGATGCCCTCACGGCTGGCGATGTTCTGCACCACCCCGAAGGCCTGGCCCCCGGCGGCCCGGATCTCGGCCACCACGGCTTCCACGAACTCGGGCTTGAGGTCGTTCACGGCCACCACGGCGCCCCGTGCGGCCAGTTGACGCGCGGTCTCGCGGCCGATGCCGTTGCCGGCGCCGGTGATCAGGGCCACGCGGCCCGCAAAGTCTTGTGCCGGGACCGTGCTCATGCGGCCTCCTTCAGTTGCTGCTGCTCGATGAAATCGCGGCCCAGGCCGCGCGCCAGGCCGCCTGCGCCCACCGCCGCATCGATGGCCCGCAGCTCGCGCAGGGCGCGGTGCAGCGGCAGCTCCCAGGTGAAGCCCATGCCGCCGTGCAGGTGCATGGCTTTCTCGATGATGAAGGCGCCGTGCTGCAGGTTCAGCGCCAGGGCGCTGCGTCCGCTGCGGGCCTGGCCCCATTCGTTGCGCTGCAAGGCGCGGGCGATGGCCGCACCGCTGGCCTCGTGGTAGAGCTTCATGCGGGCCAGCCAGTGGCGCACAGCTTGGCGGGTGGACAGGGCTGCTCCAAATTGAACCCGGGTGCCGGTGTGGCTGATGGCGGCCTGCAGGGCCCCTTCGGCCGCGCCATGGGCGGTGGCCGCGAGCAGGATCTCCAGGTCGTGCCACAAGGCCTCGGTGGTGGCGGTGTCCAGTTGGGCCAGCGCGGTGGCGTTCGACAGATCCCACCAGGTCTGGGGGTGCTCGGGGTCCAGCGTCCGGTCGGTCTGGCAACTGGGTGCCGGGGCCTGGGTCAGGTCCAGCAGCACCGCACCTTCGGGGCTGCGCACCAGCAGCCAGTGGGCCTGATCGGCGTGGCGCGCATGGCCTACCCAGGCCTGCCCGTGCTGGCCCTGCAGGGCCACGCCGGCGCGCTGCCGGCCTTCCAGCAGGGCGCTGCGCAGCGCAGCGTCAGGCAGGTGGCGGGCCAGCACGATCTGTTCGGCCAAGGCCATGCGCAGGCGCAGCCGCCCTGCGGCCTGCACCACGGGCACGGCAAAGTCCAGCGGCAGGCCCAGGCCGCCGCTGGACTCATCGGCGCACACGCCGAACAGGCCGGCTGCCGCCAGCACGGCGGTCTGGGCCTCGGGGGCTTGGCTCAGCGCATCGCTGATGGCAGCCTCGGCGGCCTCGGCAAACTCTTCGGGCCGCAGCCCGGCGTTGGGGTCTTCAAGAAGGGGGGTGTTCATATCAAGCTTCCGTCACGTTGCGCATCGCCTGCGGGTGGGGAGGAGGGCAGGGGCTCATAGCATCAGGATGCGCTGGGCGATCAGGTCCAGCTGCACCTCGGAGGTGCCGGCATAGATGGTCTCGGCGCGGGCAAACAGGTAGGCCTGGGTGAAGGCCTGGCGGGCGCGCTGCGCCAGCGGGCTCGATTGCGGCCCGATCTGGCTGACCAGGCCCAGGGCAAAGCCGGCAAAGGCCTGGTGGGTCTCGGACCAGAACAGCTTGGTCAGCGAGCCGCGCGCGCCGATGCTCTCGCCCTGCATCAGTTGCTGCACGGTGCGTTCGACCAGGCCTTTGAGGCCATCGATCTCGGCCAGCAGCTCGCCCACGCGGCGCTGCACGCCGCCGTCCTGCAGCTGGCGTGCCTGCTCCGGGTCGGAGGCCAGGGCGCGCAGCAGAAAGGCCAGCTCGCATTCAAAACGCCAGGGCCGGTACATGCGGTTGGTGGCGCGTTCGATGCCCAGCACCCGCAGCGCGGCGCTCCAGCCCTCGTCCGGCGCGCCCAGGCGGGCGCTGTCGGGCACCACCACGTCGTCAAAGAACACCTCGGCAAACGACTCCTTGCCATCGATGGATTTGATCGGCACCACGCGGATGCCCGGGGTGTCCATGGGCACGGCAAACATCAGCAGGCCGCGGTGCCGGTCGGCCACCGTGCCGGTGCGGGTGAGCAGCAGGCAGTGGTGGGCCTTGGCTGCGCCACTGGTCCAGATCTTCTGTCCATTGATGCGCCAGCAGCCGTTCTCTTCGACGGCCTTGGTGCGCAGCCGGGCCAGGTCCGAGCCGGCGTCGGGCTCGGAGAAGCCCTGGCACCAGAACTGCTCCATGCGCAGGATGGGGGCCAGAAAGGCCTGCTTCTGCGCCTCGGTGCCCACGGCCATGATGATGGGGCCGGCCAGCTCCTTGCCGATGGAGCCCACGCTCTCGGGCATGGGCAAGGCGCCGATCTCCTTGTTCACCGCCAGGTGCTCGCGCAGGCTCAGGCCGTGGCCGCCGTAGGCCTGGGGCCAGGTCATGCCGGCCAGGCCGGCGCGGTGCATGGCGGCTTCCCAGTCGCGGCTTTCGTCCAGCGTGGGGCTGCGCCAGGCCAGGCTGTCGGCGCGCATGTGATCGGGCAGGTGGGCTGCAAGCCAATCCCGCGCATGGCGGCGGTAGGCGTGGGGTGGGGGCAGGGCGCCTGTGGCGTGGTCTGCTGAGAGGTCGCCGGGGGGGAGGTCACGCTGCATGGGGCTTCTCTTCGGTGGGGGTGGGCAGCATCAGGGCGTCCAGGATGGCGACGCCCTGGCCGCGGGGGCGTACCAGGATGGGGTTGAGGTCGATCTCGCTCACCTGGTCCTGATGGCGGCAGGCGAACTCGGACAGGCGGGCCACGGTGCGGGCCGCCGCCTCGATGTCGGCCGGGGCCTGGCCCCGGGCCCCGTCGAGCAGGGGAAACAGGCGCAGCGAGCGGATCATCTGCAAGGCCAGCGCGGTGTCGACCGGTGCCGGCTGCACGGCCACGTCGCGCAGCAGCTCGGCGTAGATGCCGCCCATGCCGACCATGATCACGGGGCCGAACACCGGGTCGCGCGAGACCCCGGCAATCAGCTCTGTGCCGCCGCGCAGCATGGGGGCGAGCAGCACACCGTCCAGCCGCGCCTCGGGGGCCAGGCGGGCCACGCTGGCCAGCATGCGGGCGTGGGCGGAGCGCACGGCCTCGGCGTCGCCCAGGTCCAGGGCCACGCCGCCCACTTCGGTCTTGTGAGCGATGTCGGCCGAGACGATCTTCATCACCACCGGGTAGCCCATGGCCTCGGCGGCCTGTACGGCGGCCTCGGCGCTGTGCACCAGCCGCTCTTGTGGCACCTCGAAGCCGGCGGCGATCAGGGCCTGCTTGGCGCCGTGTTCATGGCGCAGGCTGGCCTCGGGCAGGCGCACGGGCCCCTGGGTCAGCAGCGGCGCTGCGGCGGCTTCGGCCGGGGCCGGCGCCTGCAGTGCGCCCAGGCGGGCCAGCGCGGCCAGGCCGCGCGCGGCGGCGTCGATGTTGCTGAACACGGGGATGCCCAGGGCCTGGATCTGGCGCACCGCATCGGCCGGGCCCCGGCTGATGATGGCCAGGGGGCGGTCCGGGTGGGCCGCCTGCAGGCGGCCCAGGGCCTCCAGGTAGACCCCGCGCAGGCGCGAGCTGTACAGCGCCAGCGACAGGAACAGCACGGTGGTGGCCTGGCCCGGGGCCTCTTGCAGGGCCGACAGCACCTCGAACAGGATGTCGGGCCGGCTGGAGATCTGGGCCGAGGCGTCCACCGGGTTGTGCGTGCCGGCGCCGGGCAGCGCCTGCAGGATGCGCTGGCGCGTGGCCTCGGCCAAGGGGGGCAGGGCCAGGCCGGCCTGGCTCATGGCATCGGCCATCATGATGCCGAAGCCGCCCGAGGCGGCGATCAGCGTCACGGCGGCCTCACGTGGCAGGCGGGTGGGTGCCAGCTGGGCCACGGCCTGGCCCACTTCCAGCAGGTCTTCATGCGAGCGCACACGCAAGGCGCCGTGGCGCTGGAACACGGCGTCGATCACCGCGTCCGATCCGGCCAGCGCCCCGGTGTGCGAGGCGGCGGCGGCCTGGCCCTGCTCGGTGGCGCCGATTTTCAGCACCACCACGGGGGTGCCCCGGGCGCGGGCCAGGTCCAGGGCCTGACGCAGGCGGTCCCCGTCGCGGCAGGTCTCCATGCAGCACAGGATGACGCGGGTGGCCGGGTCTTCGGCCAGGGCGGCGATGCCGTCGGCCAGGTCCACATCGGCCTCGTTGCCGGTGGTGATCAGGCGGCTGATGCCCACGCCCTGTTGCGACAGGATCTGCAACGTGTAGCTGCCGATGTTGCCCGACTGCGAGACGATGCCCACCGCACCGGCGGCGGGGTAGTGGTCTTCGAGGGCCACCGAGAACGAGCCGATCACCTTGTCGGCCACGCCTACCGTGCCCAGGCAGTTGGGGCCCAGCAGGCGCATGCCGTGGCGGCGCGCGATGGCACGCAGTTCGGCCTGCCAGAGGGCCCCGGCCTCGCCGGCCTCGGCAAAGCCCGCCGACAGCACCGTCACCGCGGCCACGCCGCGTTCGGCGCAGTCGCGCACCGCGGCCACCGCCTGGGCGGCGGGCACGGCGACCAGGGCCAGCTCGGGTACTTCGGGCGTGTCAGCCAGGCAGGTGTAAGCCGGCAGCCCCTGGATCTCTCCGCCTTTGGGGTTGATCGGGTAGATTGCGCCGGCGTAGCCCTGGCGCAGCAGCAGGTGCACCGGGCGACCGCCGATCTTGGTCGGGTCGGCCGAGGCGCCGATCACGGCGATGCGGCGGGCGCGGAAAAACGCCTCCATGCCGGCCCCTGGGCCGGTGTGGGTCAGGTGGCTCATGCTCAGCGCCCCTTGAACACCGGGGCGCGCTTTTCCAGGAAGGCCATGCGGGCCTCCTTGGCGTCTTCGGTGCGCGACAGGGCCAGGGTGAACTCCTGCTCGAAGCGGTAGGCATCGCGCTGGGGCATCACATCCACCATGTTGGCGGCGCGCTTGGCGTAGATCAGGGCCAGCGGCGCCTTGGAGGCGATCTCGGCAGCCAGGGCCAGGGTCACGGGCAGCAGTTCGTCGGGCGGCAGCACTTCTTCGAGCACATTGCGGCGCAGCAGGTCGGCCGCGGTGAGGCGCTGGCCGGTGAAGAACATGCGCCGCGAGGTGGAGCGGCCCAGCAGGGTGCGCAGCATCGAGGCCCCGCCGGCCAGGCCGACGTTGATCTCGGGCATGGCGAAGGTGGCGTTGTCCGAGGCGTACAGGATGTCGCAGGCCGCCATCAAACCCAGGCCGGCGCCCAGGGCCGCGCCGTTCACTGCGGCAATCACGGGCTTGGCACATTCCCGGATCGCATGGCCGGTTTCCCGCGTGATGCGGTTGTGTTCGAGAAAATCACCCGGAATATCCGGATCGGGCCGATCTTTCAAATCAGCGCCGGCACAAAAAACCGATCCCTGGCCCGTCAGGACGGCACACATAATGTCGTCGCGAGCGGATATTTCATCGAATGTGGCCACCAATTGACGGCGCATTTCGCGATTAAGTGCATTCACCGGGGGGCGGTCCAGGGTGACCAGTGCGACTTTCCCCTTGATTTCCAGGCGCACGCATTTTTCAGTCATGGTGGGCCTTTTCCATTGGATTGGGGGGGATATTCAAAATGCCGGCTTGGGCGCGGCCGAAGGCCTCACACGGCGGTGAATGCTGGATTTTCAAATTTGTCTCCTGATGCAGATCGGGGTCTGCGTGCCTTAGAACGTCTGGCAAAAATTTTATTGAGGAACATCAAGCTTGATTACGGTTGTTTGCTTGGATGTGTTCTGCAAAAACGTACGGATTCGGGGTCGCCGGCCCCCCGCGTACCGCCCTAAGATGCGGTGGCTCCGGCCTTGCGCCCCACCTGCCCCCCGCCCCGCCATGCCCCAGCCCGATTCCGACCTCAGCGTGGGTCAGCCCGACATCCTTCCCTTCGGTGCCGTGCGCACCCTGCTGGGCGAATGCCCGGTCTGGGATGCGGCGCGTGGCTGCCTGTGGCTGATCGACAGCCGGGCCGGCCTGCTGCTGGCGCTGGATGGCGAGGGGGCTGTGTGTCAGCGCCACGAACTGCCCCCGCCGCTGGGCTCATTCGCGCTCAACCACGATGGCCGGCTGGTGCTGGCCCTGCACGAGACTGTGGTCTTGTTCGACCCGGCCAGCGGCCAGCTGCAGACTCTGGGCCGGCTGGAGGAGCAGCACCCGCATCTGCGCCTGAACGACGGGGCCGCCCTGAGCGACGGCAGCTTCTGCGTGGGCACCCTGCACACCTTCCGGGCGCCCGGCGAGGCCCCGCTGGGGGGGCTGTACCGGGTGGACACCCAGGGCCGGATGCTGCGCTTTGATCAGGGCTACGGCGTGGTCAATGGCCCGGTGCAGCACCCGCAGGACGGGCGCCTGTTCGTGTGCGACAGCTCAGAGCGCCAGATCTTCAGCTACCCCTGGCCGCCGCGCACGCCCTGGCTGCGCCAGCCCTTTGCCGACACCCGGGCCCTGGGTTCGGCCCCCGATGGCTGCTGTTTTGACGACGAGGGCGGCCTGTGGACGGCCCTGGTGCATGCGGGGGCCCTGGTGCGTCTGGATGCCAGCGGGCAACCAAGCCAGCACTTGAGCTTGCCCCTGACGCACCCCAGCTCGCTGTGCTTCGGCGGACCGGCGCTGGACACCTTGTATGTCACGTCCATCTCGGACAGCGGGCGCCTGCGGGCCGATGGCGAGTTGGACGGCCGGGTGCTGCGTGTGGGTGGCCTCGGGCGGCGCGGGGCCTTGCGGCCGATGTGCCGCATCGCCCCTTCGAACCCGACCTGAGCATCCGCCCTCAGGCCGGGCCGGCAGCGGCGTGCAGGGCCGTGAAGCGGTGCCCCTCGCCTGACACCTGCTCGGCCACGAAGTCCAGGAACAGCCTCACCTTGGTCGGGATCATGGGGGTGTCGAGGATGGTGGCGTACATGCCCTCTTCGTAGCTGGTGTTGCTGACGCGCAGGTGGGGCAGCAGGCGCACCAGGCTGCCCTGCTCCAGATCGGCGTGTACGGTGTAGTCGTCGAGCAGGGCCACCCCTTCGCCCAGGCGGGCCAGCTCCAGCAGGGCCACGCCGTTGTTGCTCACATGCCGGGGCTGGAAGGCCAGATCCTCCTGCACGCCCTCGTGCCGGAAGTGCCACACGTACTCGCCCCCGGGCAGCAGGTAGGCCAGGCAGTCGTGGGCCAGCAGGTCTTGCGCCGTGGCCGGGGCCGGGCAACGGGCCAGGTAGCTGGGCGAGGCCACCAGGTAGCGCTCGCCCCGGAACAGGATGCGCCGCTTGACGCCTGCCTCGACCGGGGGCGAGACCCGGAAATCGATGTCCACATGGTCGCGCCGCAGGTCGGCCGGTGTCTCGGACAGCATCAGCTCGATGTGGATGTCGGGGTACAGGCGGCGAAAGCGCGCCACCAGCGTGGGCAGCACCCCCAGGCCGAACATCATGCGCGAGTGCACGCGCAGCAGGCCCTTGGGCGCCTGGCGGATGGCGGTGATATTGGCGTGCGCCTCATTAATGCTCCAGAGAATACCTTCGAGTTGCGCTGCATATTCCTCACCTGATTCGGTGAGCACGATCTGACGCGTGGAGCGCAGCAGCAGTTTGACTTTCAGCTCGTCCTCGAAGTCGGTGATCATGCGAGAAACTGCCGTGGCCGAAACCCCGAACTGGCGTGCCGTTTCGGAGAAGTTTCGGGTTTTTGTCACCGACAGGAAAAATTCCATAGCACGCAGTCGATCCATCACTTCTCCGTTTTCCGCAGGACAGACCCGCGATTTTCATGCATTCCCCATGGGCAGGGGCGTTTTTAGAATTATTCCCGAGAAACCCACCCACACCACAAGGAGACATTCATGGAATTCGGCGTATTCATCCTGGCCCAGCAGCGCGGTTATCACCAAAGTTCGCAACAGGTGATCCAGAACTCGATCGAGCAGACCGTGGCCGCCGAGCAGGCGGGCTTCAACACCGCCTGGTACGCGGAACACCACTTCAACAACTACTCGCTCTCCCCCTCGCCCCTGATGATGGTGGCCCACGTGGCGGCCAAGACGCAGCGCATCCGCCTGGGCACGGCGGTGTGCATTCTGCCGCTCTACCACCCGGCACGCTTCCTGGCCGAGGTGGGCTTTGTGGACACGGTCTCGGGCGGGCGCCTGGAGTTGGGCGTGGGCTCGGGCTACCAGGAGTTCGAGTTCGAACGCTTCGGCGTCAAGATCGAAGAGTCGGGCGCCATCTTCAATGAGTTCCTCGACATCATTCCCAAGGGCCTGAGCGAGCGCATCTTCGAATACCACGGCAAGCACCTGGACGTGCCGCCCAGCTCGATCGCCGTGCGCTGCGTGCAGAACCCCATGCCCCCGATCTGGGTGACCTCGGGCAACCCCGTCACCCTGGGCCGTGGCGTGCGCGAGAACCACAACCTGTTTGTCACGGCCTTGCTGGGCGGCAACGACGCCATCGTCAGCCTGCGCCAGCGCATGGAGAAGGTGGCTGAAGACAATGGCAAGGACCTCGACCGCGATGTGCGGTTTGGCTTCCTGCGCTGCGCCTTCGCTTCGGACAACCGGGCCGAAGTCGACAGCTACCTGGACTGCGCGCGCTTCCAGCGCCGCATCTCGGAAAGCCTGAAGTACCGCCGCGCCCACACCGACGACGGCTACATGGTGAAAGAGGAGCCCTCGCCCACCGACATGAGCTTTGACCAGATGCGCCAGAACCTGGCCGTGGGCTCGGTCAACCAGGTGATCGACAAGATGCTCGAAGAGATCAGCATCCTGCGCCCCAAGCACATCGCGTTGCAGACCCAACTGGGCGACTTCGACCAGAAGACCATGCTGCGTCAGATCGAGCTGTGGGGCGAGCGCATCATCCCTGCCATCCGCAAGGAAGTGGGCGAACTCAGCGTCGCCGCCTGAGCCGGGAGGGCCTGCATCATGCGCATCCATCTCTCCAACACGGGCACCGTGTCCCTGCGTGAGCCGCAGGATTTCAAGCGTCTGGACGTGCTGGTCGACCCCCAGCCGCCCGAAGCACTGGAGCGCGCCATCCAGCGCATCGGCCACCGCGAAAGTGAGCAGCACGTGCGCGTGGCGCCCTCGGTGCTGCGCTTCATGTCGGGCCTGGCCGGCGATTCCGAATGGGAGGCCGGCTTTGCCCGCATGCTGGACTACGCCCGGCGCAGCGGTTGGGTGGACGAGCACGGCGAGGTGCGCGCCCACCTGATCCACGCTCAGGGCGATGAGGTGGTGTCAGTGGCCGATTTCAAGGCCGCCATGCGTGCGCTGCCCGCGGGCATCAGCGCCGTCACCACCGGCCAGGGCGAGGGCGTGGCGGGCATGATCGTCTCCAGCCTCACCTCCGTGTCTGCCGAGCCGCCGCTGATCGGCTTCTTCGCCCACCAGGCCTCGTCCTTCACCGAGCCCCTGATGAACAGCCAGCGCTTTGTGGCTAATGTGCTGGGCGAGGAGCACCACCAGGTGATGTCCAGTTTTCTGCAGGCCCCCCAGGGCCGGGCCCGCTTTGCCACCGGCTGCTGGACCGAGACCGAGGCGCAGCCCCCGGTGCTCAGCGATGCCCTGGCCAGCCTCGAGTGCGAGGTGGTCTGGACCCAGCCCCTGGGCACCCACCACCTGGTGGTGGGCAAGGTGAAGCGCGCCACCTGCTCGCCGGCCAGCCCGGTGGTGCACTTCAATGCGGGCACGCACCGGCTGGTGGCCTTGGCCTGAGGGCAGGGGGGGGCTTACTGCCCCGTTTCCAACCGCGTCAACCGATAAATCAGCAGCGCCGCCCGAATGGTGCCCCGCTCGATCGAGGCGATCTCCAGGTCTTCGTCGTCGGTGTGGGCGCCGCGGCCCTGGGCGCCCAGGCCATCGATGCCCACGGTGTAGGGGGCCACAAACTGCACATCGCCCGCCCCCCTGAATGCGGGGTCCAGCAGGTCGATGCGGCCCAGGCCGGCGTCCTGGCTGGCTTGCGAGTACAGAGCGGCCAGCTGGCGGCCAGCGTCTGTGGGCGGCATGGGCGGGTAGCTTTCGGTGAAGCGGATGCTGGCCGAGGTGCCGGGCAGGTTGCCGGTGTTCACGATGGCCTGCATCTTCTGGCGGGCGCGCTCGCCCTGCTCGGGTGAGAGGTAGCGCAGGTCGCCCAGCACCTCGGCGTCGCGCGCGATCACGTTCGATTTGCCGAAGGCGCTGGCGGTGGCGGTGTCTTCGGCATAGGCGATGTCGGTGCCGCCATACACCAGGCCGGGGTTGAAGGTCAGGCTGGGCTCGATCACCTGCTCGCGGAAGCTGTTCAGGATGCGCGCCGTCTCATACACCGCGCCATAGCCCGATGCCTGTGAGAACACGCCCATCGAATGCGCCGCCTTGCCCTTCACGTGCAACACCCAGCCACCGGAGGACCGGCGGGCGATGCTGGCGGTGTCCACCCCCTGGTGCTTGTTGCTGCCCTCGAACGACAGCGCATAGTCGGCCCGCTTGCCCAGGGCCACCATGTCGGCCCGTGCGGTCTGCAGGGGCTTGCCGGCGCGCTCTTCATCGCCGGTGAACATCAGGTCGATGTTGGCCTGCTGCAGCACGCCCACGCTTTTGAGCGCGCGCAGGGCTTCGATCATGATCACGTCGCCGCCCTTCATGTCGTTCACGCCCTGGCCACGCACCCGGTCGCCCCGGCGCTCCCACAGCGGCACCGAGCTGCCTTTTTCGAACACCGTGTCCAGGTGGCCCAGCAGCAGCACGCGCTTGCCGCTGCCCCCTTCTTGCGAGGCCACCAGGTGCCCGGCGCGTTTCATGGCGGGGGGCATGTCGATCCAGCGGGTCTGGAGGCCCAGGCCCTCCAGCTCGGCCCGGAACAGCTCGCCCACGGCGCGCACGCCCTCGGGGTTGAGCGTGCCGCTGTTGATGCGCACCGACTTCTCCAGCAGCTCCAGCGCGGCCGGCGTGCGCTGCTGCACGGCCCGGACGATGGCCTGTTCGGTGTCAGAGAGCTGGGCCTGGGCGGTGCCGGCCAGGGCCAGCAGCGCGGTGCACAGGGTAAGGCGGCGGGAGAGCATCATGGCCATGTCAATTCTCCAGGGGGTGGGTTGGCGAACCGGCCAAGCCAGCCGCAGCAGCCAGGCGGGGGAACGCGACGGGAGCCGCATCGAGGCCTTGGCCGAGGGCCTGTAGGCTGCCGTCGAGCACATGCTCGTCGGGGTCTGTGTGCGCATCCGAGGTGGCCGTGGCGACCCCGGTTCCGTTTCTGGCCCCGCTGTCTGCCGTCAGCAGAAACCGTGCCTTTTGCGCCCGCGCACAGGCATTGAGCACGCGCATGGCCCGGTCGACCACCGGCTGGCCGCTCACAAAGGGGTTGGGGCCTGTCGGCACTGCCGCCCTGGCCTTGAGCTTGGCCACCGTGCCGTCATAGCCGGGGTGATTGCTCAAGGGCACGTCGATGCCCCACTGGCCCGAAAGCTGGCGCATGCGATCGGTCTGGGCGATGTAGCTGTCGAGGCGGGCCATGTCGCGGCCGAAGTTGAATGCCGTGCCGCCCCAGATCATGGCCGTGTGCTTCTGGCCCTTGTCGCGCACCTCAAACACCGGGGTGATGGTGCCCAGGGTATGGCCGGGCGTGATCACAAAGCGCACGGTGGTGTCGCCCAGCGTGAGGGTGTCGCCGTCACGCACCGCGATGTCGCGCCGGGGCGGGCGGTCCCACAGGCGGGAGTCGAACTCCAGCGTGGTTTCCATCATCTTCCAGTCGATCTCGCTGGCCACCACGCGTGCGTGGTAGCGCTCGGCCAGCATCTGCGCCCCGCCGTAATGGTCGCCATGACCATGGGTGACCAGCACGTAGCGGATCTGGGCCGTGTCCAGGCCCAGGCGGCGCATGCCACCCTCGACGAGCTCGGTGGCCTCTTGGGCGTTGTTCAGCGCGTCGATCAGGATCAGGCCATCGCTGGTCTTCAGCACCCAGGCGCTGACCCAGGCCGAGCCCACGTAGTACAGGTTGTCGAAAGCCTGCCCGGGCGCGGGTGGTGTTTGCTGGATGAGCTTGGTCAGCATCTCGTCCATGGCCGGGCTGGGTGCCGCGCGCACGGCAGGCTGAGGGTTGCAGACCGGCAGCAGAAACTTCAGGTCGTCGCCCGCCAGGCTTTGGGCCTCATGCACATGCTGGTCGACGGTGGCCTGCTGGGGCGCGATGGTGGAACAGGCGGTGAGTACCGCGAGCGCGATGCTCGTGATCAAGGCAGTGCGGGCCATGTTGTCTCCTCGGGTGTGGGTTTTGTTCTGCACCAGGTGCCAGGATGGCGCCAAGCATTGTTCACATTAACCCAGTCCACGCCCGTCATGTGTTGGACACCCGCGCTGAATTTGCAGCACAACTTCAACGCGCAGGCCTCTCATGGGCCAGAACGACTGTTGGATTCAGCCGGGGCTTGCCAGGAGGGGCAGGCCGGTCATTCTGGCACCAGGGCTGCGTGGGGCTTTTTCTCGCTGCAGTTGATGAGACGTTTGATTCATAGATATTTTTAAATTTCTATAGATTCAATATCTATGTTGTATTTTTTGTGATCTGTTCTGCACATTCTTGATTTAAAAAAATACTTCATAGAGTTGTCTATTTCATAAATTTGGATAACATCTATGAATGCCCAGGCAAAACACGCCCCCCTCTGACTACCCTCAGGCGGTGCTGCAGCAGATCGAGCTGCTGGCCCGCAACATCGTGATCGCCCGCAAGCGGCGTGGCGAAACGCAGGCCCAGTGGGCGCGCAAGCTGGGGGTGTCTCTGCCCACCATGGCCCGCATCGAGCGGGGCGATCCCTCAGTGGCCATGGCCTCGTATGTGATGTGCCTGTGGCTGGTCAACCCGGCCGTGGGCTTGGCCGATCTGATCGCTCCGCAAAACGACCATGCAGCCCTGGAGCGCGAGCTCAGCCGGGTGAGCGGCCCGCGCAAGGCGGCCCGTCCGCGCAACGTTTCGCAAGGCGACCCGGTTCAGGCCTGGCGGGTGGCGGAGCCCGGCGCGACACCTGCTCCTGCACCCGCCCGCGCCCCCACCCCGCGCACCGCCCGCCGACCCCGCAATGCCAATGCGGCAGGCTTGGCCGCCTTGATGGCCACCCCGCCCACGGAGCCCCCGGCATGAAGGGCCCAGGCGTCACACCCACCAGCTATGTGCCGCAAGAGCAGCTGTACGTGTGGGCCCTGGTGAACCCCGCGCAGCCCACCCTGGTCGGCCCGCTGGGCCTGTCGGCCCTGGTACCCGACTGCGCCACGTTCAGCTACCAGCCCGATTGGTGGCACTTTGCCTTGAGCGAAGACCTGCCTCTGATCCAAGGCCAGGTCTTCAGCGCGGGCGAGCGAGGCAGTGCCCCCGGGGCCCTTGATGATGCCCGGCCAGACCGTTGGGGCGAACGCATCATCCGCTTCGTCGATCGCCCGGCACGCCTGTCCGTCCTCGAGATGCTGCTGTTTGCCGGCGACGACCGCTTTGGCGCCTTGGGGGTGTCGATCTCGGCGCAGCACTACATTCCCCGCCACCTGGGGCCCTACCCCCAGCTGCGTGATCTGGCCCAGTTGAGTACCGCCGTCGAAGATGTGCAGGCCCAGGCCCCCATGACGCCCGACATCCAGCGCCTGGTGCAACCCGGCGTCACCCTGGGGGGCGCCCAGCCCAAAGCCCTGCTGCAGACCGGGGCCGGGCCTTGCGTCATCAAATTCAGTGAGTTGGGCGATGCGCTCGACACCCCGCTGATTGAACACGCCAGCATGACGCTGGCGGCCCAGGCGGGCATCCGCGTCGCTGGCACCGCGGTGTTGCCGCTGCCACCGCGCCATGGCCGGGCCTGCCACGCGCTGACCATCCAGCGCTTTGATCGGGCAGGCCCGTACCGCCTGCACTGCCTGTCGGCCCGCACGCTGCTGCGAGCGGCCGGGCTGCACGAGAGCTACGGCGACCTGGCTACGGTGTTGCTGCGCCTGGGCCACCCCGAGCGCCAGGTCGCCCAGCGCGAAGAGCTGTTCAAACGCATGGTCTTCAACATCCTGCTGGACAACACTGACGACCATGAGCGCAACCACAGCGTGTGCCTGGCACTCGACGGCTATTACGACCTCAGCCCCGCCTACGACGTGCTGCCCACCTTGCAGAACCTGGGCTACCAGGCCTTGGCCGTGGGCCAGGCGGGCGCCGAGTCCAGTCTGGACAATGCCCTCACCGGCTTGAGCGAGTTCGGCCTCAAGCGGCCCCGGGCCCTGAAGCTGGTGCGCGAGGTGGCCCGGGTGGTTGACGCTTGGGTACCGCACTTTGTGGCGCATGGCGTGTGCGCTGCCGACATGGAAGCCCTGGCGGCCAGCATCGACCGCCCTGCACTGAAGCAGCAGCGCCGGGCTTTTTGCTGAGTTGTGGCTGATCCAGGGCTGATCTGGGGCTGAGCGCCCGGTCCGGCGTTTCAGCAAACCAATGCAAACCATTGCAAACCGTTTTCATGGCGTCACCGTGGTGGCCTCTGCGTCGCTGCGGGTGAAACAGCCACGCCATGTCGTGCCTGCGCTGACATGGCTTGCTTCGGCCTGCCAGTCCACTTTTTCCGCTCTGCCAAGACCCTGGTACTAACCCTAGGTTTTTCTTGCGCGAAACCGATAACGCCTCTCGGGGTGGGCGTCGCACACTGACTTCAACGGATCGAACGGCCTGGCCTGCTTTGTCTGGCCCGGCCCCCTGTGTGAACTTGTCAGGACTCTCATGACCCCCTCTTATCCCCAACTCGCCCTGCATGTGGCCGGGCAATGGTTGCACCGGGCCTCGGGTGGCGAACGCCCCGTGCTCAACCCCGCCACCGGCGAGGTGCTGGCCATGCTGCCCCTGGCCGGCCCGGCCGAGCTGAACGCCGCGGCCGAGGCCGCCGAGCGCGGCTTCAAGCTGTGGCGCGAGCGGCTGGCGCAAGACCGCTATGCCATCGTGCGCCGCACCGCCGAGCTGCTGCGCGAACGCACCCGCGCCATCGCCGAGGTGCTGACCCTGGAGCAGGGCAAGCCCCTGAGCGAGTCGCTGCGCGAGGTGGGGCTGTGTGCCGACATCCTCGACTTCCAGGCCGAAGAGGCCAAGCGCCTGTATGGCCGCATCGTGCCGCCCCGCGTGGCCGGCATCCTGAGCCAGTCGGTGATCCGCCAGCCCATCGGCCCGGTGGCCGCCTTCACGCCCTGGAACTTTCCGGCCAACCTGCCTTCGCGCAAGCTGGGCAGCGCCCTGGCCGCCGGCTGCAGCGTGGTCATCAAGCCCGCTGAAGAAACCCCCGCCACCTGCATGCTGATCGTGCAGGCCTTTCTCGATGCCGGTGTGCCGCCCGAGGCCATCAACATGGTCTGCGGCGACCCGGCCCAGGTGTCCGAGTTGCTGATTGCCCACCCCGCCATCAAGAAGGCCTCGCTCACCGGTTCGGTGGCGGTGGGCAAGCTGCTGGGCCGCCAGTGCGCCGAGCGGGTCAAGCGCTTCACGGGGGAGCTGGGCGGGCATGCCCCGGTCATCGTCTGCCCCGATGCGGATCTGCTCTTTGCGCTGAAGAACTCGCTGGCCGCCAAGTTCCGCAATGCCGGCCAGGTGTGCGCCTCGCCCATCCGCTTTTATGTGCACCGCAGCCTGTACGCCGACTGGGCCGAGCGCTTCAGCGCCGCCGCCCGCGCCCTGCGCCTGGGCTCGGGGCTGGACCCTGCCACCCAGATGGGCCCGCTGAGCCACGCCCGCCGCCTGGACGACATGGAGCGCTTCGTCAGCGATGCACTCGACCAGGGCAGCGAGCTGCTGTGCGGCGGCCACCGCGTGCCCGGGCCGGGCTTCTTCTTCGAGCCCACCGTGCTGGCCAACGCCCCCGACACCGCCCTGGTGCAGCAGCAAGAGCCCTTCGGCCCCATCGCGGTGCTGCAGCCCTACGACGAGCTGGACGAGGCCATTGCCCGCGCCAATGCGCTGCCCTACGGCCTGGGCGCCTACGCCTTCACCCGCGACCTGCACACCGCCCACCGCCTGGGTCAGGAGATCGAGGCCGGCATGGTGGGCATCAACCACTTCGGTGTGTCGCAGCCCGAGATGCCCTTTGGCGGCTGGAAGGAAAGCGGCATCGGCCAGGAGATGGGCCCCGAGGGCCTGCTGCACTACACCGAGATCAAGACCATCACCGTGGGCGTGCCGGCCTGAGCCCGGCGCATCCACCCTCCCCATTTCGACTGCAAGGAAACCCAGATGTCCGACGCCATTGCCCAACTCAAGCAAGACAACGCCAAGTTCCTGTTCCACCCCATGGCCCACCCGCGGGCCATGCAGCAGACCCAGCCCGACATCATTGCGCGCGGCGAGGGCTGCTGGATCTGGGACGTGGACGGCCACAAGATGATCGACGGCGTGGCCGGCCTGTGGAGCTCCAACCTGGGCCACAGCAACCGCCAGGTGCGCGACGCCATCGTGGCCCAGCTCGATGAGCTGCCCTTCTACAACACCTTCCGCGGCACCACCCACCCGCGCGCCATCGAGCTGTCGGCCCGCCTGGTGCGCCTGATGGAGCCCGACAACGTGGGCGCCGTGATGTTCGGCAACAGCGGCTCCGATGCGGTCGAGGGCGCACTCAAGATCGCCCGCCAGTACTGGAAGGTGAAGGGCCAGCCCGAACGCACCAAGTTCATCAGCCTGAAGCAGGGCTACCACGGCGTGCACTTCGGCGGCATGAGCGTCAACGGCCTGGGCAACATCCGCCGCGCCTACGAGCCGCTGATGCCGGGCTGCTTCCATGTCGACTCGCCCTGGCTGTACCACAACGCCTTCACGCAAGACCCCGAAGAGCTGGGCCGCATCTGCGCCGCCCAGCTGGAGCGCGAGATCATCTTCCAGGGCGCCGACACCATTGCCGCCTTCATTGCCGAGCCGGTGCAGGGCTCGGCCGGTGTCATCGTGCCGCCGGCCAACTACTGGCCCCTGGTGCGCGAGGTGTGCGACCGCCACAACATCCTGCTGATCGCCGACGAGGTGGTCACCGGCTTTGGCCGCAGCGGCGCCTGGTTCGGCACCCGGCTGTGGGGTGTGCAGGCCGACATCTGGTGCCTGGCCAAGGGCATCTCCTCGGGCTACGTGCCACTGGGCGCCACGGCCCTGGGCAAGAAGGTGTCCGATGCCTTCATGGCCGACAGCGGCGGCCTGGGCACCGTGGCCCACGGCTATACCTACAGCGGCCACCCGGTGGCCGCCGCCGCCGCCCTGGCCACCCTCGATGTGCTGGAGGCCGAAGACGTGCCCGGCAATGCGGCCCGGGTGGGCGCGCACTTCCAGCAGCGCATGGCCACCTTTGTCGAGCGCTACAGCTTTGTCGGCGATGTGCGCGGTGTGGGCCTGATGGTGGGCATCGAGATGGTGTCCGACAAGGCGGCCCGCACGCCGCTCACCCGCAGCAGCGACATCCCGCAGCGCGTGGCCCGCGAGGCCTACCAGCGTGGCGCCATGGTGCGCATCTCGGGCCCCAACATGATCCTGTCGCCCCCGCTGGTCATCACCCGCGAAGAGATCGATTACCTGGTCGACACCCTCGAGGCCGCCTTCGATGCCGTCCAGAAAACCCTCTGACCCCGTTTTGACGACCCGCCACGGCACCCCCCCGGAGACCGCACCATGAAGGCCCCCCCCTGCATCCTGCTCATCGGCACCGTCGACACCAAGAGCGACGAGATGGCCTACCTGCGCGAGGGCATCACCCAGGCCGGCGGCCGCACCCTGGTGCTGGACGTGGGCGTGCTGGGCCGAGGCGGCTTTGAGCCCGACATCAGCAACCACCAGGTGGCCGAGGCCGCCGGCGTCACGCTGGAGCAGGTGATGGCCAGCGGCGACGAGAACACCTCGATGGTGCTGATGGCGCGCGGCGCCACTGTCATCGCCCAGCGCCTGCTGGCCGAGGGGCGCATCAACGGCGTGCTGGCCCTGGGCGGCACCATGGGCACCGACCTTGCGCTGGACGTGATGAACGCGCTGCCGCTGGGTTTTCCCAAGGTGCTGCTGTCCACCATCGCCTATTCGCACCTGCTGCCGGCCGAGCGCATCCCGCCCGACCTCATCATGGTGCTGTGGGCCGGCGGCCTGTATGGCCTCAACAGCCTGTGCAAATCGGCCCTGTCGCAGGCGGCGGGTGCGGTCATGGGGGCCTGCCACAGCGTGGTGGCGCCGGATCGGCAGCGCCCCATGGTGGGCATGACCTCGCTGGGCTCCAGTGCCCTGGTCTACATGAAGCGCCTCAAGCCCGAGCTGGAGCGGCGCGGCTTTGAGCTGGCGGTGTTCCACACCACCGGCATGGGCGGGCGCGCCTTCGAGGCCCTGGCCGCCAGCGGCCGCTTTGTGGCGGTGATGGACTTCTCGTTGCAAGAGCTGGTCAACCACCTGGCCGGCTCTTGCGTCACCGCCGGGGCCGACCGGCTGCGTGGCGCCGGCCGGGCCGCCGTGCCGCAGATCGTGGCCCCGGGCGCCACCGACATGGTCGACTACGCCGCCTGGGCCCCCCGCCCCGAAGGCTATGCCGGCCGCGCCGAGCACGCCCACAACCGCCTGCTGTCCTCGATCAGCATCAGCCCCGAGATGCGCCGGCGCGTGGCCCGCGAGATCACCACCCGCCTGGGCGAGGCGCAAGGCCCCACCGTGCTGCTGCTGCCCACCCAGGGCATCGAAGGCTGGGACCGCCCCGGCGAGCCCCTGCACGACCCCGAGGGCCTGGCCGCCCTGGTCGACGAGCTGCAGGCCAGCGTGGCCCCGGGCACCCGGCTGCAGGCGCTGCCCGCGCACATCAACGATGCGGCCTTTGCCGAGGCCGCCCTGCAGGTGTTTGACGCCTGGCTGGCCGAGGGCCTGATCCCCAACCCCCAGGCCACGCCCTCGACCACCCCTCTGAGCGCGCCCCTGGCCGCAGCCTGAGCACCCACCCCCTTTTTGCCCCCACCATGACCTCTCAAGCCCTGGTCCTCGACTTTGGCGGCGTCATCAGCCGCACCTTGTTTGAAACCCATGCCCTGTCCGAGCAGGCCTTGGGCCTGCCGCCCGGCACCCTGCGCTGGCGCGGCCCCTTCGACCCGGCCAGCGATCCGCTGTGGCAAGACATGCAGGCCGACCGCATCACCGAGCGCGACTACTGGATGCAGCGCACCCGCGAAGTGGGCGCCTTGCTGGGCGAGCACTGGGACCGCATGGAAACCTTTGTGCAGCGCGCCCGCGGGGCCGACGTGCAGGCCGTGATCCGCCCCGAGGCGGTGGCCGCCATCCAGGCCGCCCAGGCCGCGGGTTGCCGGCTGGCCGTGCTGTCCAACGAGCTGGACCTGTTCTACGGCGCCGACTTCCGCCACCGCCTGCCGCTGATGGACTGCTTTGAAGTGGTGGTGGACGCCACCTACACCCAGGTCCTCAAGCCCGACCCGCGCGCCTACGCCCTGGTCACCGAGGCCCTGGGCCTGCCGCCCGAGCGCTGCGTGTTCGTCGACGACCAGGCCCGCAACATCGCTGGCGCGCAACGGGCCGGCTGGCAGACCGTGCAGTTTGACGTCATGCAGCCCCGCGCCTCGTTTGCCGCCGCCCTGGGCCTGCTCGGCCTGGCCACGCCCTCACTCTCCTGAAGCCCGCTCAGCCGCCCGTCCCCAAGCCTTCCTGAATCACCCCTTATGACCGACACCCTCAATGGCGTCAGCATGGCCCGCGTGGCCCGCCTGATGCAGCAAGAACAAGCCCTTTATGCCCGCACCCGGGCCACCAGCCAGGCGCTGTACCAGCAGGGCAACCAAAGCTGGCTGTACGGGGCGCCCTCGCACTGGATGCGCCGCTGGATCGGCGGCTGGCCCATCTACGTGGCCGACCGCCCGCACGACTACGGCGTGCGCTTCACCGATGTCGACGGCAACCCCTATGTCGACTTCTGCCTGGGCGACACCGGCGGCATGTGCGGCCACGGCCATCCCGCCATCGTCGAGGCCATGACGCGCCAGGCCCGCATCGGCACCTCGCTGATGCTGCCCGGCGGCGATGCCGACTGGGTGGGGCAGGAGCTGGCGCGCCGCTTCGGCCTGCCGTACTGGAACCTGACCACCTCGGCCAGCGATGCCAACCGCGCCTGCATCCGCCTGGCCCGCATGGTGACCGGCCGGCCCCGCGTGCTGGTGTTTTCGGGCGCCTACCACGGCAGCGTCGAAGAGGCCCATGTGGAGCTGCGCGACGGCGAGGTGCACATGCGCAACAACATCCACCACAACTTCTTTCCGCACGACGCCCTGAGCCGCGTGGTCGAGTTCAACGACATCCCGGCCCTGGAGGCCGCCCTGCGCCAGGGCGATGTGGCCTGCGTGCTGGCCGAGCCGGCCATGACCAACTACGGCATGATCGCCCCCGACCCCGGCTACCACGAGGCCCTGCGCCGCCTCACCCGCGAAACCGGCACCCTGCTGTTGATCGATGAAACCCACACCCTGAGCAGCGGCCCCGGCGGCTACACCGCCCTGCACGGGCTGGAGCCCGACATGTTCGTGGTCGGCAAGGCCATTGCGGGTGGCATCCCGGCCGCGGCCTTCGGCCTGAGCCAGGCCACGGCCGAGCAGGTCTGGCAGGTGCTGCCCAAGGTGCCGCCCACCGTGCGCCAAAGCGCCCACGCCGGCTTTGGCGGCACGCTGGCGGGCAATGCCCTCACCGTGGCCGTGATGCGGGCGGTGCTGTCCGAGGTGCTCACCCCCGAGGCCTTCGAGCGCATGCTGGGCCTGGCCCAGCGCCTGCAACAGGGCGTGAACACCACCATCGCGGCCCACGGCCTGCCCTGGCACGCCACCTGTGTGGGCGCCCGGGTCGAGACCCTGTTCGCCCTGGATGCCCCGCGCAACGCCAGCGACGTGAAGCAGCACCGCAACCCCGATCTGGAAGCCCTGCTGCACCTGTACCTGATGAACCGAGGCGTGCTGATCACCCCCTTCCACAACATGATGCTGTGCTGCCCCGGCACCCGCAGCGACGACGTGGACCGCCACAACGCGGTGTTTGCCGAGTTTGTGCAAGAGGTGTGTGCATGAGCACCGGTGGCGAAGCCCAAGCGGTGCTCCGGCCAGCGTCTGGCTTGCCCGAGTTTGGCCTTGAAGGCCGTGTGGCCCTGGTCACCGGCGGCGGGCGCGGCATCGGTGCGGCCATCGCCCAGGTCATGGCGCGGGCTGGCGCCCGGGTGCTGATCGCCAACCGCACAGCCGATGCCGGGGCCGCCGTGGCCGCCGGCATCGAGGCCCAGGGGGGCCAGGCCCAGGCCATGGGCTGCGACATCGGCCAGCCGGCCGAGGCCCGGCACGCCGTGGCCGAGGCCGTGGCCCGCTTTGGCGCGCTCGACATCGTGGTGCACAACGCCGCGGTCAACCCCTGGTCGTCGCTGGAGCAGCTCAGCGAGGCCGATCTGGCCCACACCCTGGCCGTCAACCTGCAGGCCTGCTTCTGGCTCACGCAGGCCGCGCTGCCGCACCTGCGCAGGCAGGGCGGCGGGCGCATCCTGGTCACCTCGTCGGTCACCGGGCCGCGCGTGGCCATGCCGGGGGCGGCGCACTACGCGGCCAGCAAGGCCGGGGTCAATGGCTTCATCCGCGCTGCGGCGCTGGAGCTGGCACCCGAGCGCATCACCGTCAATGGTGTCGAGCCCGGCTACATTGCCAAGCAGGGCGGCAGCCTGCTCTCCAACCCCGAGCGCGCGCGGCGCATCGCGGCCCACATCCCGGCCGGCGAGCTGGGCCGGCCCGAAGACATTGCCTACGCCATGTGCTACCTGGCCAGCCCGGCAGCCCGCTACGTCACCGGCCAGACCCTGGTGGTGGACGGCGGCTCCACCCTGCCCGAGAGCCCGTTTTTCAGTGAAACCACCCCCGCTTGAGCCAGCAAGGCCCTGACATGAACTCTCTTCATCAACGACTGCAAGCGCATCTGGACCACGGCGTGGTGGGTTTCCCCACCGCGCTGGCCACGGCGGTGGGCCTGGTCATGGCCAGCCCGGTCATCCTCACGGCCACGGCCGGCTTCTCGATCGGCGGGGTGAGCTTTCTGCTGGCCATGGGGATCGCCTTTGTGCTGATGCAGCTGCAGGCCACCACCTTTGCCGAGGCCGCCGCCATGCTGCCCACGGCCGGATCGGTGTACGACTACATCGCCTGCGGCCTGGGCCGCTTCTGGGCCATCACCGGCACCCTGGCGGCCTACATGCTGGTGCATGTGTTTGCTGGCACCGCCGAGACTATCCTCAGCGGCGTGATGGCCACCGTGAACTTTCCGGCCCTGCACGGCCTGCTGGTCGACCACCACGCCACCTGGGCCGTGGGCGTGGTGATGGTGCTGCTGTTCGGCCTGCTCAACTACTTCGGCATCACCGCCTTTGCCAAGGTCGAGATCGTGCTCACCTTCTGCATGTGGGTCACCCTGGTGTGCTTTGGCATCAGCGGCCTGGTGCAGGCCCCCGTGGTGGCGCTCGATGGGTTTTTTGGCCAGTCGCAGGTGGGCACCGATTTCTACTCGGTCATGTCGCTGGTGGGCATGGCCATGTTCATGTTTCTGGGCGGCGAATTTGTGACCCCGCTGGCGCCCGAGCTCAAGCGCGCGCACCGCCTGATCCCGCGCGCCATGATGCTGGGCCTGGTGCTGGTGTGGCTGTGCATGGTCATCTGGGGCGCCGCCATGGCGCGCCAGGTGCAAAACGTGCCGCTCGATGCCCAGGGCACGGTGCACCTGCTCGAAACCCCCGACGCCATCCCCGTGTTCGCCCAGACCCTGATGGGCCCGGCCGGCCGCTTCTGGCTCGGCATCGCCTTCTTGCTGGCCGGGGCCGCCACCATCAACACCCTGATGGCGGGGCTGCCGCGCATCCTGTGCGGCATGGCCCGCGAGGGTGCCTTGCCCGCCATCTTCGGCCGCCTGCACCCCCGCTATGGCAGCCCGGTGTTCGGCATCGTGGTGTCGGTGGCCATCCCCATCGCCCACACCCTGCTGATCCAGGGCGACCTGGACCGCATCATGCCGCTGGTGCTGGCCGCCGTGTGCTCTTGGGGCTTTGCCTACCTGCTGGTCAACGCCTCGGTCATCGTGCTGCGTCTGCGCCGCCCTGATCTGATGCGCGCCTACCGCTCGCCCTGGTTTCCGCTGCCCCAGGTGCTGGCCTCGGCCGGCATCGCCATCGCCATCTGGTTCATCACCCCGCCCAACATGAACCCGCGTGACATCTATGTGCCCTTCGGCGTGATGCTGGGCCTGACCGCGCTCTACGCCGCCGTCTGGACGCGCTACGTCAAAAAGCTGCCCCTGTTCAGCCCCGTGCCCGTCGAAGAGGTGCTGGAGCGCGAACTGCAACGCGCCACCAACGAGGCCTGACCCCATGAACCACCCCATGCTGCCCCTCAACCATCAAATCGCCCTGGTGATGGGCGCCGCCACCGGCATCGGCGCCGCCGTGGCCCGCCGCCTGGCCCGCGAGGGCGCCACCGTGCTGCCCTGCGGCTGGCCCCAGCCCGAAGGCCCGCACAGCCTGGCCTGCGACGTGACCCGCGACGAACAGGTGCAGGCCACCGTGGCCGAGGTGCTGCGCCGCCATGGCCGCATCGACATCCTGGTCAACGCCGCCGGCGTGATCGCCAAAGACAGCGCCGCCACCATCGTCGACGCCGTGTGGGACCGCCAGCACGACATCAACCTCAAGGGCACCCTGCGCGTGATGCGCGCCGTGCTGCCCGCCATGCAGGCGCAAGGCGCAGGCAGCATCGTCAACATCGCCTCGGTGGCCGCCTTCAACGCCGGGGCCGACTCGGCCAGCTACGCCGCCAGCAAGGCCGCCGTGGTGGCCCTCACCCGCTCGGCCGCCCAAAGCTACGCCCCCCAGGGCATCCGCGTGAACGCCCTGTGCCCCGGCTGGGTAGACACCCCCATGGCCGCCGCCGAAATGGCCGAGATGGCCGCAGAACTCGGCATCACCGAAGCCGAAGCCCGCGAGCGCACCGTGGCCCGCATCGGCCTGGGCCGCATGGCCAGTGCGGATGAGATGGCAGGGGCCTGCCTGTTTTTGTGCGGGCCGGATGCCTCGTTTGTGACGGGGATTGCGCTGGTGGTGGATGGGGGGAGTCGGGTGGCGGCTGGGGTTAGGGCGGTTTGAGGGATAAGGCTTCGGGCCCTTTGGGCATATGAAAATTGGATTTGGGGTATCAGGTATCACCCAGTAGTTGAGGCCGATTGAGAAATCGATGGCGCAAGTAGATTCTGTAAATCGTGAAAACTATGCCTCCACTTGGAGTGGTAACAGGCAGCAGGCAGCCTTCATGTTGGTGTCCGCAGTTCACGTCTATGAGACCCGATTGTTACCGGGTGTCACATATGACTCGAGCGGTGATTTTGGGACCTGGATTTTATTGATTCATGCAAGGTTAAGCCGATAAAAATTCTTGGTCGGTTCAACGCGTCGCACAATATGGGCGACAAGGAGAACGTGCATGACAAGGGAGTCAGGTCAGTCTGTAGAAGTTGAATCACCACAAACTTCACTCATCTCAGGGGTGCTTTCACCAACCCTGCATTTACAGGTCAGTGCGGCAAGGAAGCTGAACCTTGCGGCCTTCCAGAACGCCGTACCTGCTTTGACTGAGTTGGCTGTCGTCAACGATACGGCATCGCCGGTTTTCGATTTATCGGTTCAGCTGGTTTCTGATCCGCCGTTCGTGAAATCGCGGGTCTGGCATCTGGAGTCCGTGGGGGCCGGTGAGACCTACCATCTGCGTGATCTTGATGTTCAACTTGATGGGGCGCTGCTTTCGCGCTTGACCGAGGCCGAGACGGCTTCCTTGAAGTTTGAGTTGCGTAGCGAGACAACACCGGATGCCCCCCTTGCAACCCATGAATCCTCAGTGGAACTCTTGGCTCGCAATCAGTGGGGAGGTATTGGACACCTGCCCGAAATGGTGGCGGCGTTTGTCCAGCCAAATGATCAGTCTGTAGACAGATTGCTCAAAGGGGCTGCACAGGCACTTCAGTCCAGTGGGAAGTCCGGTTCGATCGATGGATACACGCACGGTGCAAAACGAGCTTGGGAACTGGCCTCAGGCATCTGGACTTCGGTGTTGCAACGAAAGCTCAACTATGCGTTGCCCCCTGCCAGCTTTGAACATACCGGGCAAAAGGTTCGCAGTCCATCTCAGGTGCTGGACAGTGGGCTGGCCACTTGCTTGGACCTCGCACTGATGTTTGCGGCATGCCTGGAACAGGCTCATCTGAACCCCCTGTTGGTTTTCACGCGAGGACACGCGTTTGTTGGCGTGTGGCTGCGGAATGAGGAGTTCTCTACGGCCGTGGTGGATGACATCACCGCGGTTAGGAAGCGACTGAAGCTGCAAGAAATGATCGTCTTTGAGACCACCCTTGCCGCGCATGGTCAAGCCGTGGGGTTCAGCCAGGCCATCGCCAATGAATCGCCCCGGTTTTCAAGGAGGCTGTTTGGTTTAAGTCAGACCGCCACCGCGGTGGACTGACTGGCGAGTTGCCGATAGTAGTTTGCCTCGGCTTCTGCGGGCGGGATGTACCCGATGGGTTCGAGCAGGCGATGGTGGTTGAACCAGGACACCCATTCGAGCGTCGCGAACTCCACAGCCTCCTTCGTCTTCCAAGGCGCTCGGCGATGGATGAGCTCGGCCTTGTAGAGACCGTTGATGGTCTCGGCCAGGGCGTTGTCATAGCTGTCGCCCTTGCTGCCCACCGACGG
Source organism: Curvibacter gracilis ATCC BAA-807 (assembly GCF_000518645.1). Lineage (GTDB taxonomy): Bacteria > Pseudomonadota > Gammaproteobacteria > Burkholderiales > Burkholderiaceae_C > Curvibacter > Curvibacter gracilis. Next base: position 44,172 of record NZ_JADZ01000041.1, read on the forward strand.
CTCGATGCCCGCTTCGCCCAGCCGCTCGGTGTAGCG
>NZ_JADZ01000042.1 GCF_000518645.1 Curvibacter gracilis ATCC BAA-807
CCCCCCTGGCGCGAGCAGCGCAGGGAACCACGAAGTGGCCCTGACTTCGGGTCGCCTTTCTTTGCTTACTTTCTTTGGCGAAGCAAAGAAAGTGAGGCGGCCGCCGGGCCGCAATCCCGGCCTCCGACCTTCAACAAAGAGCAGAAGTCACAGGGCGCAGCGGCAATCGCGAGCCCAAGCAAGCCCGCCCGATCCCGCCCCCGCTTGCCAGGGCCAAGCCCCGCCCTCACACCCCCCAAGTCACATCATGCCCCTCCCGCTCACTGCGCCGAAGCATGTCAATCAAGGGCGCCACCCGTTGCCGCAGTGACACGCCCTGAGGCCGGGCGGTGTCCTCGTCTTCCTCGGGGTTCTCAGCCCGGGCCTGGGCCGCCAGCGCATCCTCAGCGGCCACGGCGGACTCGAGGGCGCCCACGGCGGCGGCGATCTGGGATGACAGGATGATGCCCTGCGGGCCCGGCGTCTTGCCGATGATCTCCAGCACCCGGCGCCCATTGGGCTCCAGCATGATCAGGTCGGCGGTGGATTTGGACTTGAACTTGTAAAGCATGGTGGTGGCTCTTTCCTTGTGCCGCGCAGCAACGCGGCGGCATGTCAATGCGTTGATTGTCCCCCTGCAAGCACGATCGACGCTCGGGATCACAACGGCCGTGCAGACCGGGTCGATTGTTGCACCCCAGCAACGCCGCAGGGGGTATGCAGACCCGAAAAGCTTGCCGCAACGCAAGCGCACCCACGTTTTCACTTCGCATCAGGTTGAACGCTGATGTGCATTCCAAAAATTTTTGTAAACCTTGGCTGCCTCAAGTTAGCATCCCCAGGCTTTTTGTCGCCAGACAGAGGCACCTGGGAGCACCCGAACCATTCCAACACCAGCATGCCCCGCATGCGCATTCACAAGAGTTCATTCATGGCCTTCAAAATCCCCCATCAACTGACGTTGCTCGCTCTCGCTGGCTCACTGGCCGCCCTGTCCGGCTGCGCCACCATGGAAACCGGCTCGGCCGCCGCGAAGACCGAAGCCACTGGCTCGGCCGGCGGTGCCAACAGCCAGGGCGCCAACAGCAAGCTGCCGCGCTGCGAAGAAACCCTGGGCACGATCGCCATCGTCGAAGACACCAATGCGCCCTGGTATGTGATGCTGACCCAGCAACGCCACCTGGGCCCGACCACCCCGGTGCTCAAGCTGCTGATCCAGCAATCGAACTGCTTCGTGGTGGTGGACCGCGGCCGCGCCATGAACAACATGATGCAAGAGCGCGCCCTGGCCCAGTCGGGTGAGCTGCGCAACAACTCCAACTTCGGCAAGGGTCAGATGGTGTCGGCCGACTACTCGCTGACCCCCTCGATCACCTTCTCGAACAACAACGCCGGCGGCGCAGGTGCCGCCGTGGGCGGCCTGCTGGGCCCGGTGGGCGCGCTGGTGGGTGGCAACATGAGCGCCAAGGAAGCCAGCACCCTGCTGACCCTGGACGACAACCGCTCCAGCGTGCAGATCGCAGCGGCCGAAGGCAGTGCCAAGAACTGGGACTTCGGTGCCTTTGGCGGCATTCTGGGCGCCGGCTTCGGCGGCCTGGGCGGAGGCTACACCAACACCGCCGAAGGCAAGGTGATCGTGGCCGCCTTCCTCGATTCGTACGCCAACATCGTCAAGGCCGTGCAGAACTACAAGGCCCAGACGGTCAAGGGCGGCCTGGGCACCGGCGGGCGCCTGAACGTGGACGGCGGCGTCAACCCCAATGCACCGGCCGCCAAGGCCGCCCCTGCCGCCGGCACCGGCATGAGCGTGCTGGCCGCCCAGCAAAAGCTCAATGACCTGGGTTTCAGCGTCGGCAAGCCCGATGGCTCCATGGGCCCGCGCACCAAGCGTGAGCTGGCCAAGTTCCAGAAGTCGCGCCAGCTGCCGACCACCGGCGAACTGGACGCCGCCACTCAAGCCGAGCTGAGCAAGTAAGCGCGGCCTGCGCGACGCGCCACAACGGGCGCCTGAGCTGTTCCGACACCGGAACGGGCCAGGCGCCTGTTTTTTGGGCGCGCCGGGCCCGGCACGCATGCTGTAATCCGGCCATGCGCGTGCCCGCCCCTCCAACCTCACCCCTCTTGTCAGTGCGCGTGCTGTGGCGCGCCTGGCTGGCCGCCCTGCTGCTGGGGGGCCTGACGGGCTGCAGCCACCTGGGCTATTACTGGCAATCGGTGAGCGGCCATGTGCAGCTGATGCGGGCGGCACGCCCCATCCCCGACTGGCTGGCCGACCCGGCCACGCCGCCCCTGCTCAAGACCCGGCTGGCGTCGGCACAGGCCTTGCGCGACTACGCGGTGCGCCAGCTGGGCCTGCCCGACAACGCCAGCTACCACCGCTATGCCGACCTGCACCGCAGCGCGGTGATCTGGAACGTGACGGCCGCCCCGCCCGATGCCCTGACGCTGCACACCTGGTGCTTCCCGGTCACGGGCTGCATCGGCTACCGCGGCTATTTCGATGTGCAGGCGGCCCGCGCCGAAGCCGCCGGGTTGCGCGAGCAGGGGCTGGAGACCCATGTCTACGGTGTGCCGGCCTACTCGACGCTGGGCTGGCTCAACTGGGCCGGGGGCGACCCGCTGCTCAACACCTTCATCCACTACCCCGAGGGCGAACTGGCGCGGCTGATCTTCCACGAACTGGCGCACCAGGTGGTCTACCTGAACGGGGACACCTCTTTCAACGAATCATTTGCCACCGCGGTCGAGCTGATCGGCGTGCGCCAATGGCTGGCCCAGGCCGCCAGCCCGGCGGCACGCCAGGCCTATGCCCAGAGCGAGTCCTTGCGCCTGGGCTTTCGCGACCTCACCCGCGCCACCCGGGCCCGGCTGGAGGCGGTGTATGCCCAGGCGCGCGCGCCCGGCAGCCCCCCTGACGGGCTGACGCGGCAGAAAGCCGAGGTCATGGCCGATTTCCGGCGCCAGTACGCCGCGCTGCGCAGCCAATGGACCATCGACCCGACGCGGCAGGCCGGTTACGACCAGTGGGTGGCCAACGCCAACAACGCGGCCTTCGGCGCCCTGGCCGCCTACGACGCCCTGGTGCCGGGCTTCGAGGCCCTGTACGAGCAGCAACGCGCGCGCCAGCCCGAACAGGCCTGGCCGCTCTTCTACGAAGCGGTGCGGCAGTTGGCCCGCCTGCCCGAAGCGGAGCGCCTGCGCCGCCTGCAGCCCCCGGCACCGGTATCATCGGCCGGCCCATCCACCCCCTCTGCCGGAGATTGAACTTGCCCGACATCCACATCCACCGCGAACACGAACTGGGCCTGAGCGGCGCCCGCGAGGTGGCCACAGGCTGGGCCGAAAAGGCCGAACGCAAGCTGGACATGAGCTGCCGCTACGAAGAGGGCGAGGCCGAAGACGTGCTGCACTTCAGCCGGGCCGGTGCGCAGGGCACGCTGCGCGTGAACGCTGAGCGCTTTGAGCTGCAGGCCACGCTGGGTTTTCTGCTGGGCTCGTTCAAGGACCAGATCGAACAGGAAATCGGGCGCCAGCTCGATGAGCTGATCGGGCAGCAGCGCGCCGCCTGAGCCCGGAGCGCACCCGCAGCCCACGGCGGCAGGCACGCCCCATGCTTGCGTGGTGGGCATGCCTTGTCTCCCCCCCACCCTGCTGCGGCCCCAGCCGCTGAGTGCCTCGGCGTTTGCCCCTTTTGGTGCCGTGCTGGAGGGCTTTGGCACCCCGCCTGCGCAGGCACGCCCCATCAATGACCACAGCTACTGGCGTCTGGATCTGCCGCTGAACCTGCAGTTCGAGCAAGCCGGCGGTCAGGCCGGCCTGGCCATCTACCGCGCCGATGCGCGGCGCTTTCCCCTGCCGGTGGACGTGCTGGAGCGCCACACCCTGGCCAGCCAGAGCTTCATCCCGCTGGAGGGGGCGCGCTTTGTCGTGGTGGTGGCCCGGCCCAACGCCCTGCCAGGGCCGGACGACGTGCAGGCCTTCATCAGCAACGGCCGCCAGGGCGTGCTGCTGCACCCCGGCACCTGGCACCACGCCCTGCTGGCCGTGGACGCGGGCAGCTTCGTGGTGCTGGAGCGGCACACCCCGGCCGGCGCCCCCATCGACTGCGAGCTGAGCACGCTGGCCGAGACCCTGCTGCTGAGCCTGGACTGAACCCGGGCCCGGTCCGCCTGGGGGGCTGCTCAGGCCCTCAGGGGCTCAGTTGCGCCAGCCTGCAACTGGGCCCACTCGCGCCGGTAGCGACGCAACCAGTCGCGGCATTCGTCGGCCGGCATGGGGCGTGCGAACAAGTAGCCCTGCAAGGTGTCGCAACCCCGTTCGGTCAGGAAGCGCTGCTGGGCTTCGGTCTCCACGCCCTCGGCCACGCAATGCAGGCCCAGGTCCTTGGCCATGGACAGGGTGGCGCGGGTGATGGCTTCGTCCTCCACATCGCCGGGCAGATCGGCCACGAAGGATTTGTCGAGCTTGATGCGCGAGATCGGCAGGCGCTTGAGGTAGCCCAGGCTGGAGTAGCCGGTGCCGAAATCGTCGAGCGCAAAGGTCAGGCCCATGTCGGCCAGTTCGCGCAGGCGGTTGTCCAGGTCTTTCAGGGGCTGCATCAGCAGCGTTTCGGTGATCTCCAGCTCGATGCGCGCCGGGTTCACACCGCTGGCACTCAAGGCTTGGCGCACCGTGTCGATGAAGCCCGACTTGCGGAACTGCATGGGCGAGATGTTGATGGCCATCATCAGATCGGTCTCGCCCAGGTGGGTCCAGTCCTGCAACTGGCGGCAGGCCTGGTGCAGCACCCAGGCCCCCAGAGGCTCGATCAGGCCGCAGTCCTCGGCCACCGGGATGAAGCGGTCGGGCGGGATCAGGCCTTCATCAGGATGGCGCCAGCGCACCAGGGCCTCGACCCCGGCGACACGGCCGCTGGCGGCGTCGATCTGCGGCTGATAGACCAGGAACAGCTCGTCACGCTCCAGCGCACGGCGCAGGTTGTTCTCCAGGAACATGCGGCGCGACACGCGTGCGTTCATTTCCTTCACGAAGAACTGGTAGCCATTGCGCCCGGCATCCTTGGCCACGTACATCGCCGTGTCGGCGTGCTTGAGCAGGTGGTCCAGGGTGTCGCCGTCCTGCGGGTAGCAGGCGATGCCGATGCTGGCCGACAGGTTGATCTCATGCCCCTGGATGTACAGCGGCGCCTGCAGGGCGCGGCGCAGGCGCTCGGCCACCTGGGCCGCCTCGTCGGGGCCTTGCAACTGGGGCAGCAGGGCCACGAACTCGTCGCCCCCGATGCGTGCCAGCATGTGGTGGCTTTCCAGGCAGGGCTGCAGGCGCTGCGAGACGGCCTGCAGCAACTCGTCGCCCAGCGCATGGCCCAGGGTGTCGTTGATGTGCTTGAAATGGTCCAGGTCCAGGAACAGCACGGCCAGCGCCTGCTGCGACTGCAGGGCCTGCTGCAACTCGGCCTGGCCACGGCTGACCCACTGGCTGCGGTTGGGCAGGCCGGTGAGGCTGTCGTAATGCGCCAGCGCCGCCAGCTCGAGCGTGCGCTGCTCGACCAGGGCCTGGGTGCGGCGCGTCTGCCCGGTGATGACCAGCAGGAAGGCGCCCAACAGACCCACGCACAGCAGGCTCAGGGCCACCATGGCCCAGGCGCTGAGGTCGCGCGCCTGGTTCAGGAAGCCCACATTGGCTCGCACCAGCAGCACCCATTCCCGGCCACCGAACTGCAAGGGCAGTTGAACCGTCATCGGGGCGCGGGCCCATTCGGCCGCATCGCAGCCGCTCGGGCCGGCCAGGCGCCGGTTGCCCACGGCGGCCTGCGAGTCGATCAGGCAGCTCTCGGGCCGTGCGCCGGAGTCGGCCGTGCCCAGCGCCTGCAACACGTCGTCCATGCGGAACACCGCCGACACCACGCCCTTGAGCACAGTGCTGTGGGGCTGGAACACGGCCTGGTACATCACCACGCCGCGCTGCTCGCCCACCTCCTGCACCAGGCGGATGCCCTCGCTCACGCGCGGCTGGCCCGTGGTTCGGGTGCCGGCCACCGAGTCGGCGGTGGCCGGCAGCACGGCCACATCCAGGCCCAGCGCCTGGGCATTGCTCGCCAGGGGCTCGATCAGGGTGATGGGCAGGTAGCTGTCGCGCAGGGCCGCGGCAAAGGTCTCGCCCTTGGCCGAGCGGCCCTTGATGGGCCAGCGCCCGGCCTCATAGGCCGCCCGGTCGGCCTGCTGCACCAGGGGACTCCAGCCGAAGTTCTGCGTGCCGCCATAGCGGTCCAGCCAGTGCCGCACGGTGATCGAGAAATCCGTCTGGGCCTCGGTCTGGGGCACCTCGGGCGCGGTGCGGCTGATCTGCATCACGCGGGCAATGGCCTGCACGCTGTCGTTTTGCGCATCCAGGCGGCGCTGCAAAAGCCCGCCCTGCTCCTGGGCGTACTGGTTGAGCTGACTGCGGATGCGCTGCTCCTCCCAGTTCTTGGTCTCGTACACCACCGCCCCGACCACCAACAGGGCCAACAGCAAGGGCATGGCCACACTGAGGCGACGCGAGCGCCAGGCCGCCTTGGGCTGCCCCAGGAACACCAGCAGCAGCGGCAAGCCCAGCACGGCGCCCACGGCATCGCCCAGCCACCAGGTCCACCAACTGAAAAGGGCTTCGCTGGCAGGAATCAGGTCCGACAACACCAGCATCGGCACCGACAGGCTGGCATTGAGCAGCGTGCTCAAGGGCCCCACGACCAACAACAGAAGGGTGACGCGCTGCGGCGTCTCGACCGGATCGGGGTAGCCCACCCAGCGCCGCGCCAGCCAGGCGCCCAGATACGCCTGCAACGCAGCCCCCAGGGGGGACATCAGCATGGTCCAGGACACCCCACCTTCGAGCCCAGCCTGCTGCCCCGCCATCCACTGCACCGCCAGCGAGCCCAGCGCCACGCCCGGCAGGGCCCAGGCCCCCTGGGTCAGGGCCATGCCCAGGGCCACGCCCGCCGGCAGGAACATCAGCGACACATAGTCGGGCGGGATGCAGATCTGCAGGGAAAGCCAGCCCGTGGCGGCATAAAGCGCTGCGGTCCAGAGCGCCGGCAGCAGCTTGGATTTCAGATCAACGGGCACTTGTTATGGGCTTGCGGTGGGTATGGGCCTGCATCCTAACGGGTTGCGGAGGGTGAATTGGTGATGTTGGTCAATTCTGAGATCCAGCGGAGCACGCACCACTGGAGGCTGCCCACCGCCGCAACACGCTCTAAGATGCGCGCATGATCCTTCCATCGCGCTTCTGGGCCGACCTGAGTGCCCGTGATTTTGCCCACCTGCAGGCCAGTGGCGAGGCGGCCGAGGTGGTGGCGGTGCTGCCGGTGGCGGCCATCGAGCAGCATGGCCCGCACCTGCCGCTGAGCGTGGACACGGCCCTGGTCGAGGGCATTGTGGCGGCCTGCCTGCCCCACCTGAGTGCCACCCTGCCGGCCCTGTTCCTGCCCACCCAGGCGGTGGGCCTGAGCCCTGAGCACCAGCGCTTTGCCGGCACGCTGACGCTGTCGCCCGAGACGGTGATCCGGCTGTGGGTGGAGTTGGGCGAGTGCGTGGCCCGCGCCGGGGTGCGCAAACTGCTGCTGTTCAACAGCCACGGCGGGCAGGTGAGTGTGCTCGACATCGTGGCGCGCGAGCTGCGCAGCCGCTGCAACCTGATCGTCTACGGCAGCAGCTGGTTCAACCTGCCACTGCCGCCCGAGCTGGAGGCCCGTTTCGGGCCTGAGGAGCACCGCTTCGGCATCCATGCCGGCGACATCGAGACCTCGATGATGCTGGCGCTGCAGCCAGACCGGGTGGACATGGCCCAGGCCAAGGCCTTTCACAGCAGCTCACAGGACCGGGCCGCACGCTACACCCTGCTGGGCAACGGGCGCAGCGCCAAGCTGGGCTGGCAGATGCAGGACTACAACCCCGCCGGTGCCGCCGGCAATGCCGCCGCCGCCACGGCCGAAAAAGGCCACGCCCTGATCGACGCCGCCGCCCGCCAACTGGCCCTGCTGCTGCAAGAAATCGCCGCGCTGCCCCTGAGCACCCTGGTGGACAAACCCCAGTTTTAAGTGAGGCAGCCACCAGGCCCTCTTTGAGCTCCAGCAGGCTTACAACGAAGGAGTCAGCCCGGCGCCGGGCCTGCCTGCGCAGGGCTGGACAGGGCGAAGAGCGTTCGCGTCTCGCGGCCGCACGTGGGAGTGACACGAACTCAACGAGCCGTAGGGCCCCCTTCTGAATTCAGCCGGCTCGAAACGAAGAGGTCAGCCCGCCGCCCGGCCGCCCGAAGGCGGGCTGCGGCCCCCTTGGGGGGCAGGGAGTGACACGAAGTGCACGACCGTGGGGGCCTCAGTCCTCCATCCCCACCGGATGGCGCGCCAGCCACTCGCACAGCACATCAAAAGGCATGGGTCGGGCGTACAGATAGCCCTGCGCCTCGTCGCAGCCCAGGTCGCGCAGGATGGCCACCTGGCGCTCGGTCTCCACGCCCTCGGCCAGCACCTTCATGCCCAGCTGATGGCCCAGCGGCACGATCATGCGCGCAATGCGGGCACCGGGGCGTTCGGTCTCGAGCAGTTCCACGAAGGCGCGGTCGATCTTGAGCCGATCGGCCGGCAGCTGGTCCAGGTAGGACAGCGAGGAGAAGCCGGTGCCGAAATCATCGATGGCCACCGCCACCTGCCGGCTGCGGATCTCGCGCATCACGGCGGCCACCCGCTCCATGCCCACCATCGAGACCGACTCGGTGATCTCGAGCTCCAGGCAGTCCGGGGCGATCTGCTTGTCCTGCAGGGCCTCGTCCAGGGTCTGCAGGAAGTCGGGCTGGCCGAACTGCACCGCCGACACGTTGACCGCCATGCGCAGCGGGCGCCAACCCAGCTGGTGCAGCCGCCCCAGATCGCTGAGGGCGGTGCGCAGCACCCAGGTGCCCAGGCCCACGATCAGGCCCGAACGCTCGGCCACCGGGATGAAGCGGTCGGGCGGCACCAGCGAGCCGTCCTCGGCGCGCCAACGCATCAGGGCTTCCACCCCGAGCACCGCGCCGGTGAGCAGCGAGACCTGGGGCTGGTAGACCACGAACAGGCGATCATGGTCGAAGGCCCGGTGCAGGCCATGCAGCAAGCGGGTGCGCTCTTTCGAGTCGGCCCCCAGCGCGGCCGAGTAGTACTCGATGCGGCCCTGGCCTGCGGCCTTGGCGCGCTTCATGGCGATCGAGGCGTCCTTGAGCAGCTCGCTGCCGTTGAGGGCCGGCACCTCGGCGCAGCGCACCAGGCTCATCGACACCGACAGGCGCCGGTTGATCTCCTCGACCTGGAAGGGCTGGTCGAACAAGGTGCGCAACTCATCCGGGTTGACCACACCTTCGTGGCCCACCACCGCGAAGGTGTTGCCGGCCACCCGGGCGATGTAGCAGCGGCTGACCAAGGCCTGCGTCAGCCGCTGGGCAATGGCGCCCAGCAGCAGGTCGCCGTAGCGGTGGCCGAACATGTCGTTGGTCTCGGCAAACTGGTCCACATCGATCAGGGCCAGCACCAGGTCTTGCAGCTCGCCGGCCGCCACCTGCTCGTCCAGGTGCTGGACCAGGGCCGTGCGGTTGGGGATGCCCAGCATGCGATCGACAAAGGCCACGTTGCGCAGCCGCATGAACAGCGACACGTTGGACGCACACAGGGCGATGTTGGTGCAGAACACCTCCAGCAGGTGCGCATCGACCTCGCGCAGCGGCTCGGCTGCGGCCACGTAGGCGGCAAAGTCCTGCCCGTCGCGGCCCGAGAAGAACAGGGTCAGGCTGCGCTGCGCCACCAGGCTGCGGCGCTCGGCCAGGCCCTGGCTGAGCTGCTGCACGATCTCGGGGTCGGTGATCTCGCCCAGGCGCTTCTGGATCAGGTGCCGGTAAGGGCCGGCCGCCGCGATCACCACGTAGTCTGCGGCCTGGCCGGCGCCCGGGGCGGGGTCGGTGCTGGCGCACACCAGGCCTTCGGGCTGGACCCCGATCAGGCTGGCGATCTGGGTGATCACCCCCTCGGCAAAGGTCTGCAGGCCCTGCTCGGCCATGAACTGGTTGCTGGCGGCGACGATCTTCTCCAGCCCGCGGCGGCTGGCGTCGAGGCGGCACAGCTGGTCGTAGCAACGCACGGCGGCGGTCAGGGTGGCGTACAGCTTGGCCCGGGTGAGCTCGCTCTTGGTCTTGTAGTCGTTGATGTCGTAGCGCCGGATGGTCTCGATCTCGGGCGCCTGCCCGGGTTGGCCGGTGCGCAGGATGATGCGGGTGTTGTGCAGGCCCAGGCCGTTGCGGATGTTGTCCACCATCGCCAGGCCGGCGTGCTCGGTCTCCATCACCACATCGAGCAGGATCACCGCCACATCGTGCTCGTGGCGCAGCAGCATCAGGCCCTCGGCGCTGGAGTAGGCGTGCAGCAGTTCCACCGGGCGGCCCACCAGCTCCAGGCCACGCAAGGCGTAGCCGGTGCTGTCGTGCACATCGCGGTCATCGTCCACCACCAGCACCCGCCACGGCGGCAGCGCCGGCGAACCAGGCGGGTGCGGTGGCGCCTCGGGCTGGTCGGGCTCCTGCAGAAAAGGAATCAGTGCATCTGATGACATGGGCTACCTGTTGAAGGGCCAAGGCCGCGCGAGCAGTCCCTGAACCTTGCAGTTCAACAACCAACCGCCTTGTATCGATGACTATAAAGTAACTATTGTGAAATCTTGTCGCGGGGTTTTCCGGGGGCGGCCACCAGAAAATCGGCCAGCAGCTGCACCCCCTCATCCACCGCGCCCTCGGGCGTGGCCACCAGCAGGCGACGCCGTGCCCAAGGGTCGGCCAGGGGCCGCCAGGCCAGCTTCATGGCCCGCACGATGGGCAGCGAGGCGGCCTTGGGCAGCACCGCCAGCCCCAGGCCCGAGGCCACCATGTGGCACACCGCATCAAAGCTGCGCACCTGCATGCGCAGGCGCAAGGGTTTGTTGACGGCCAACGCCGCCTGCTGCTGCTGTTGCAGCATGGCGGCACCGGCCGCCAGGCTGATCCATTGCTCATCGAGCAGGCTGGCAAAGGCCACGGGCTGGCGGGCGGGCGTACCGGTGGCCACGGCATGGCGCGCCGGCAGCACCAGGATCAGCTCGTCGTCGCGGAAATGCCGGGTGCTCAGGCCGCTGGTGTCGGGCCCCTCCACGAACACCGCCAGGTCGGCCCGCCCCTCGCGCAGGGTGCGGACCACGGTGTCGGACACCTGCTCCTCCAGATCCACCCGCACCTGGGGGTGCAAGTCGCCAAAACGCGCCAGCAGCGCCGGCAGGAACTGGTTGATGGCGGCGGTGCTGGCGCACAGCCGGATGTGGCGTGCAATGCCCTGGCGCAGATCGCCCAGCTCGCGGGTGAGCTGATCCAGGGTCTGCAGCAGGCTCAGGCCATGCTTCACGAACAGGCGCCCGGCGGGGGTGGGGGTGAGGCCCTTGGCATGGCGCTCGAACAAGGGCCCGCCGGTGGCGTCTTCCAGCTCACGCAGGCGCCGGCTGGCGGCGGCCAGCGCCAGATGGCCCTCGCGCGCCGCCGCGGTCAGACTGCCGCTGTGCGCGCAGGCCACGGCCAGGCGGATCGAGATCAGGTCAAAACGGGCCAGGTTGTAGGCCAGGGACATGGTGGGCTCCGGGCAGGCGGCAGGGGCAGCCAAACCGGGGATCTGAACCGGCACCACGACAGGGCTGCATGCACTGTTGCGGACCAGGCGACCCTCGGAATGGCATCAAAACGTTGGCATGTTACTTGCGTTTTGCTGCATTCAATCTTGACTGGTTAGCAGGAGCACTCCATGAATCGCTTGGTAAACCGTTTCCCCCTGGCCTGGCTGCGCGCCCCCGCCGTGCTGACGCTGCTGGCGGCCTCGCTGGCCGCCACCGGCAGCCAGGCGCAAGAGAAGGTGTTGCGCATCGCCATGACGGCCGGCGACATCCCGCGCACGCTGGGCCAGCCTGACCAGGGCTTTGAAGGCAACCGCTTCACCGGCATCCCCATGTACGACTCGCTCACGCAGTGGGACCTGTCCAAGGCCGATGCGCCCAGCGTGCTGATCCCGGCCCTGGCGCTGAGCTGGGCGGTGGACGCCAAGGACAAGACCAAATGGGTGTTCAAGCTGCGCAGCGGCGTGAAGTTCCATGACGGCAGCCCCTTCAATGCCGACGCCGTGGTGTGGAACGTGCGCAAGGTGCTCGACAAGGAGGCGCCGCAGTTCGACGCCAGCCAGGTCGGCGTGACGGCCTCGCGCATGCCCACGCTGAAATCGGCGCGCAAGATCGACGAGCACACGGTGGAGCTGATCACCAGCGAGCCCGACTCGTTTCTGCCGATCAACCTGAGCAACCTGTTCATGGCCTCGCCCAGCCACTGGGAGGCCAAGCTCAAGGCGGTGCCCGCCAGCGTGAGCGAGCCGGCCGAGCGCAGCAAGCAGGCCTGGGCCGCGTTTGCTGCCGACGCCTCGGGCACCGGCCCCTTCCACATGACCCGCTTCGTGCCGCGCGAGCGCCTGGAGCTGGCCGCCAACAAGGGCTACTGGGACCCCAAGCGCACGCCCAAGATCGACAAGGTGGTGATGCTGCCCATGCCCGAGGCCAATGCCCGCACCGCGGCCCTGCTGTCGGGCCAGGTGGACTGGATCGAGGCCCCGGCGCCCGACGCCATGGACCAGATCAAGCAGCGCGGCTTCAAGCTCTACAGCAATGCCCAGCCACATGTGTGGCCCTGGCAGTTGTCGTTTGCCGAGGGCTCGCCCTGGCTGGACAAGCGTGTGCGCCAGGCCGCCAACCTGTGCGTGGACCGTGAAGGCCTCAAGCAGATGCTGGGCGGCATGATGGCCATCCCGAAGGGCACGGTTCCCCCGGGCCACCCCTGGTGGGGCAACCCGGCGTTCGACATCAAGTACGACGTCAAGGCCGCCCAGGCGCTGATGGGCCAGGCCGGCTTCTCGGCCGCCAAGCCGGTGAAGGTGAAGGTGCAGATCTCGGCCTCGGGCTCGGGCCAGATGCAGCCGCTGCCCATGAACGAGTTCGTGCAGCAGTCGCTCAAGCAGTGCTACTTTGACGTGCAGTTCGACGTGATCGAGTGGAACACCTTGTTCACCAACTGGCGCAAGGGCAGCAAGGACCCCTCGGCCAACGGCAGCAACGCGATCAACGTGAGCTTTGCCGCCATGGACCCCTTCTTTGCCATGGTGCGCTTCGTCAGCACCAAGACCTTCCCGCCGGTGTCCAACAACTGGGGCTATTTCGGCAATGCCGAGATCGACAAGCTGGTGGCCGATGCCCGCACCAGCTTCGACGACAAGGCCCGCGACGCCGCCCTGGCCAAGCTGCATGCCCGCATCGTCGACGAGGCCCCGTTCGTGTGGATCGCCCATGACGTGGGCCCGCGCGCCCTGTCGGCCAAGGTGAAGAACGTGGTGCAGCCGCGCAGCTGGTTCATCGACATCGCCACCATGACGATGGACTGAGCCCCACCCACGCAACCACAGCCCACGCCACCAGAGCCCCGCCATGTTCACCTACCTGCTGCGTCGCCTGAGCTACGCCCTGCCCATCATGCTGGGCGTGTCACTGGTGTGTTTTGCCCTGGTGCACCTGGCGCCGGGCGATCCGCTGGTGTCCATCCTGCCGCCCGACGCCTCGGCCGAGCTGGCGGCGCAGATGCGCCAGCTCTACGGCTTCGACCGCAGCTACCCCGAGCAGTTCGGGCTGTGGCTTTGGCGGGCCGCCCAGGGTGACCTGGGCACCTCGATCGCCACCGGCCGGCCGGTGGCGGCCGAGGTGATGAAGGCCGTGGGCAACACCTTGCGCCTGGCCGTGGTGGCCACCGCCATCGGCTTTGTGCTGGGCAGCCTGTTCGGCTTTGTGGCGGGCTTCTTCCGCAACTCCTGGGTCGACAAGCTGGCCTCGCTGCTGTCGGTGCTGGGCGTGAGCGTGCCGCACTACTGGCTGGGCATGGTGATGGTGATCATCTTCTCGTCGAGCCTGATGTGGCTGCCCGCCACCGGCGCCGGCCCCTCGGGCTCGGAGGGCTGGGCCTGGGACTGGGAGCACCTGCAGTTCCTGGTGCTGCCGGCCGTGACCATGTCGGTGATCCCGATGGGCATCATCTCGCGCACGGTGCGCGCCCTGGTGGCCGAGATCCTGGAGCAGGAGTTCATCGTCGGCCTGCGCGCCCGCGGCCTGACCCAGCTGGGCGTGTTCCGCCACCTGCTGAAGAACGCCGCCCCCACCGCGCTGGCGGTGATGGGCCTGCAGCTGGGCTACCTGCTGGGCGGCTCGATCCTGATCGAGACCGTGTTCTCCTGGCCCGGCACGGGCTTTCTGCTGAACTCGGCCATCTTCCAGCGCGACCTGCCGCTGCTGCAGGGAACCATCCTGGTGCTGGCCCTGTTCTTCGTGCTGCTGAACCTGATCGTGGACCTGCTGCAAACCCTGCTCGACCCGCGCATTGCGCGGGCCTGATTCCTTGCCCCCCAGCCCCTGAAGGAAGCCCCATGTCTTCGACCCTGGCCCCCCGCCGGCGCGCGCTGCCCGTGACAGTGCAGCCATCCCCGGGCTACTGGCAATCGGTGCTGCACCGGCTGCTGCGCGACCGCGTGGCCATGGCCGCCGGTGCGGTCGTGCTGCTGCTGTTGCTGATGGCCGCCCTGGGCCCCTGGATCACCCCGGCCGATCCCTATGCGGCCTCGATGCTCAAGCGGCTCAAGCCCATCGGCACCCCGGGCTTTGTGCTGGGCACCGACGAGCTGGGGCGCGACCTGATGTCGCGCCTGATGATCGGCGCACGCCTGTCGCTGTTCATGGGCCTGGCCCCGGTGCTGTGCGCCTTTGTGTTCGGCTCGCTGATCGGGCTGGTGGCGGGCTATGCCGGCGGGCCGCTGAACACCGTGATCATGCGCACCATCGACGTGTTCTATGCCTTCCCTTCGGTGCTGCTGGCGATTGCGCTGTCGGGGGCGCTGGGCGCGGGCATCCTGAACTCGCTGGTGGCCCTGACCGTGGTCTTCGTGCCCCAGATCGCCCGCGTGGCCGAGGCCGTGACCACCCAGGTGCGCAACCGCGATTACGTGGACGCGGCCCGCGCCTCGGGGGCCAGCGCCTTCACCATCGTGCGTGTGCACGTGCTGGGCAATGTGCTGGGGCCGATCTTCGTGTACTCGACCAGCCTGATCTCGGTGTCGATGATCCTGGCCAGCGGCCTGAGCTTTCTGGGCCTGGGCGTGAAGCCGCCCGAGCCCGAGTGGGGCCTGATGCTGAACACCCTGCGCACCGCCATCTACACCCAGCCCGCCGTGGCGGCGCTGCCGGGGGTGATGATCTTCATCACCTCGGTGAGCTTCAACCTGCTGTCGGACGGCCTGCGTTCGGCCATGGACAACAAGGGGGCCGCATGAGCACCTGGCATTCACTCCCCAAGACCGGGGCAGAAGCCCCGCTGAGCGTGGTGGACGTGGGCGGCCCGGCCCAGCCGCTGCTGACCATCCGCGGCCTGATCAAGCACTTTCCCCTCAAGGGCGGCCTGCTGGGACGCCGACGCGGCGAGGTGCGCGCCGTCGACGGCGTGAGCTTCGAGGTGCTCAAGGGCGAGACCCTGGGCGTGGTGGGCGAATCGGGCTGCGGCAAGTCGACCACCGCCCGGCTGTTGATGCAGTTGCTTGAACCCACCGCCGGCCAGATCGTGTTCGATGGCCGCACCGTGGGCAGCCGCGATCTGCCGCTCAAGGAGTTCCGCCGCCAGGTGCAGATGGTGTTCCAGGACAGCTACGCCTCGCTCAACCCGCGCCTGACCCTGGAAGACTCGATCGCCTTCGGGCCCCGGGTGCACGGCGTGCCGGCCGCCGAGGCCATGAGCCGGGCGCACGACCTGCTGGCCCGCGTGGGCCTGGAGCCGGCGCGCTTTGCCGGGCGCTACCCGCATGAGCTCTCGGGTGGCCAGCGCCAGCGCGTCAACATCGCGCGTGCCCTGGCGCTGCGCCCGCGCCTGCTGATCCTGGACGAAGCCGTGTCGGCCCTGGACAAGTCGGTGGAGAGCCAGGTGCTCAACCTGCTGCTGGACCTGAAGGCCGAGTTCGGCCTGACCTATGTCTTCATCAGCCACGACCTGAACGTGGTGCGCTACATGAGCGACCGGGTGCTGGTGATGTACCTGGGCGAGGTGGTGGAAGTGGGCCCGGCCGGCGCCTTGTTCGACGATCCGGCCCACCCCTACACCCGGGCCCTGCTGTCGTCCGTGCCCTCGATGGACCCGGACCACCGCACCGAGGCCCCGGCCCTGAGCGGCGACCCACCCAACCCGATCGACCCGCCGGGCGGCTGCCGTTTTCACCCGCGCTGCCCGATGGCCGCGCCGGCCTGCGCCCGCCAGGTGCCCGAACGCAGCAGCGTGAGCCCGCTGCACGAGGTGCGCTGCCTGGTGCATGAGCGCGGCAGCGAGCACCCGAAGGCCCCGAACCGCTCGCTGCACGACCCGAGCAATCTGCTGCGCCCTCAAAACGCCCAGGAGGCCCTGGCATGAACAGCCCCCAACCTGCTTCCGCGCCGCTGGTGCAGATCGAAGACCTGTGCGTGACCTTCACCGGCGGCAAGCTGCCGGTGCAGGCCGTCAGCGGCGTGACGCTGAACGTGGCCCGCGGCCAGGTGATGGCCTTGATCGGCGAGTCGGGCTCGGGCAAGAGCGTGACCCTGCGCACCCTGCTGCGCCTGCACACCGAGCGGCGCACCCAGATGCGCGGCAAGGTGCTGGTGGACGGGCGCGATGTGCTGGCGCTGAGCCCGCGCGAGCTCAACGACTACCGAGGCAAGACCACCTCGATGATCTTCCAGGAGCCGCTGCTGGCGCTCGACCCGGTGTACCCCCTGGGCCAGCAGATCGTCGAAGCCATCCGCCGCCACGAGCCGGTGAGCCGCGCCGAGGCCGAGCGCCGCGCCCTGGCCCTGTTCGAGCAGGTGCGCATCCCCAGCCCGGCACGCCGCCTGCTGGCCTACCCGCACGAGATGTCGGGCGGCATGCGCCAGCGCGCCATGATCGCCCTGGCCCTGGCCTGCAAGCCCCAGGTGCTGCTGGCCGACGAACCCACCACCGCACTCGATGCCACGGTGCAGATCCAGATCCTGCTGCTGCTGCGCGAGCTGCAGCGCGAACTGGGCCTGTCGGTGATCTTCGTCACCCACGACATCGGCGCGGCCGTCGAGGTGGCCGACCGCGTGGCCGTGATGTATGGCGGGCGCATTGTCGAAGAGGGCTCGGTGCGCGAGCTGATCCGCGCCCCCCGCCACCCCTACACCCAGGCCCTGCTGGGCAGCCGCTCGCACGGGGCCATGGTGCCCGGCCAGCGCCTGCAGACCATCAGCGGCTCGCCCCCCGACCTGGCCCGCCTGCCCCCGGGCTGCTCGTTTGCCGAGCGCTGCCCGCGAGCCAGCGACCTGTGCCGCAGCAGCCAGCCCCCGGTGGAGGCGGTGAGTGCCGACCATGCGGTACGCTGCTTCCAGTGGCAGGTGCCCGAGCGTGACACGGCCCCATCCGAACAACCCGTTGGAGACACCCATGCCCCTGCATGACCCCGCGCACGCCTTTGTGCCCTACCCCGACGCCCCCGTGCCGCATGCCGGCACCGGGCCCCTGTCGGGCCTGCGCTTTGGCGTGAAAGACCTGTTCGACGTGGCCGGCTACCCCACCGGCGGCGGCAACCCCATCGTGCTGGCCCTGTCGGGCCTGAAGACCCGCACCGCCCCCACGGTGCAGCGCCTGCTGGACGCCGGCGCCGCCTTTGCCGGCAAGACCGTCACCGACGAACTGGCCTTCTCCATGAACGGCAACAACGCGCACTTCGGCGCGCCCCTCAACGGCGCGGCGCCGGATCGCATCACCGGCGGCTCGTCCTCGGGCTCGGCCTCGGCCGTGTCTTCGCGCCTGGTCGACTTTGCCCTGGGCACCGACACCGGGGGCTCGGTGCGCGCCCCGGCCAGCCACTGCGGGCTGTACGGCCTGCGCCCCAGCCATGGCCGCATCTCGCTGGCCGGCGCCCTGGACCTGGCGCCCAGCTTCGACACCTGCGGCTTCTTTGCGCGCGACGCACTGACCTTCTCGCGCGTGGCCGAGGTGCTGCTGGGCGAGGACCGTGTGGCCCTGCCGGCACGCCCCCGCCTGCTGCAACCCACCGACCTGTGGGCCTTTGCCCAGCCGGCCGCCGTGTCCGCCGTGCAACCGGTGCTGGCGCAGGCCGAGGGCCTGTGGGGGCCGGCGCCGGCTTGCACGGTGATGCTGGACTCGTTCGAAGCCATGTACTGGAACTTCCGCTACATCCAGGGCCGCGAGGCCTGGATGACCGATGGCCCGCTGATCGAACGCTACGCCCCGCCCCTGGGCCCGGGCGTGGCCGAGCGCTTTGCCTGGTCGCGCCAGGTGACAGATGCCCAGGTGGCGCAGGCCGAGAGCTTCCGCCGCCGCTTCCAGGCCCACATGCAGACCCTGCTGGGGAGCGACGGCGTGCTGCTGCTGCCCACCATGCCCGACGTGGCCCCCCTGCGCAGCGAGCCCGAGTCGGCCCTGGAGGACTACCGCAACCGCGCCATCCACATGCTGTGCGTGGCCGGCCTGGGTGGCCTGCCCCAGGTCTCGCTGCCGCTGGCCCGCCAGACCCAGGCCGACGCCCCGCTGGGCGTGTCGCTGATCGGGCCGGTGGGCTCGGACGCCTCGCTGATCAGGCTGGGGGTGGCGCTGGCCGGGTGAGCTGGGCCAACAGGCCGTCACAAGCCTCTTCGATCAAGTCGAGCACCTGCTCGAAGCCAGCGGCACCGCCCTCATAGGGGTCAGGTACTTCAACCCGCCCCTGCTGCGGCCCGTACTCGGTCAGCAGGTGCAGCTTGGACTGATGTTGCGCCGGACAGGCCTGACGCAGGCGCGCCAGATTGGCCCGGTCCATGGCCAGAATCAGATCGTGACGGGCAAAGTCGGCCGGGGCGACCTGGCGGGCGCGCTGCCCGGCCATGTCGTATCCACGCCGGGCGGCATGCGCCTGTGAGCGCGGATCCGGCGCACTGCCCACGTGGTAGGCGTGGGTGCCTGCAGAATCCACCTGAACCTGCGACGCCAGGCCCAGGGCCAATACCTTGTGGCGCATCACGCTCTCCGCCGTCGGGCTGCGGCAGATGTTGCCCATGCAGACAAAAAGCAGTGACAGGGGGTGGTTTTCGCTTGGCATGCAGCGAATTGTGCCGTGTGCGGCACTCACCCCAGGGGTTGGCAAGGGCATCCTTGATTTCGTGAAATTTGTCACACACTGCCCGTATCATCGCGCGCTTGTTGCCCGACCGCGCCATGAACACCCGCCCTGCCCACCCCCTCCCGAATGACGCCCTGCCCCCCGCGCTGAGCCGCCGCGCCACCCTGGCGCTGCTGCTGGCCACGCCCTGGGGCCTGGCCCGGGCCGGGGAGACCCTGACGGGGGCCGGTTCCTCGGCCGCGGCCCCGCTGTACCGGGCCTGGGCCGCGGCCTATGGCAAGACCCAGGACGTGCAGCTGCAGTACGAGGCCAGTGGCTCGTCGGCCGGGCTGAAGAAGATCCGCGCCCAAGAGGTGGCCTTTGGCGCCTCGGATGTGGCCCCCACCGAGGCCGAACTGGGCCGTGACCAACTGCTGCTGGTGCCCACCTTTGTGACCGGCGCCGTGCCGGTGGTGAACCTGCCGCGCGTGCCCCGGGGCCGGCTGCGCCTGACCGGCGAGGTGCTGGCGCAGATCTTCCTGGGCAGCATCACGCGCTGGTCGGCCCCCGAGATCGCGGCCCTGAACCCCGAGCTCAGCCTGCCCGACCTGGCCATCCGCCCGGTGGGCCGCAGCGATGGCTCGGGCACCACCTGGTACGTGGCCGACTACCTGGCCCGCCTGAGCCCGACCTGGAAGGAACGCCTGGGCGCCAAGACCAGCCTGGCCTGGGGCGATCATGTGACGGGCGCCAAGGGCAGCGACGGCGTGGTGCGCGCCGTGCAGGACACGGCGGGCGCCATCGGCTATGTCGACTTCAACTATGTGGGCGCGAACAGCCTGAGCCCGGTGCAGCTGCGCAACGCCGCCGGTGAATTTGCCACGGCGGGCGTGGCCGGCTTCAAGGCCGCCCTGCGCGCCAGCGACTGGACGGCCAGGGGCAACTTCCACGCCAGCCTGGCCAACCTGCCCGGGCCCGGGGTGTGGCCGATCACCATGGGCACCTTCGTGCTGCTGCCACGCGTGAGCAGCCAGCCGGCCGAGACGGCGCGGGCCCTGCGCTTTCTGATGTGGGCCCTGCTCAAGGGCGACTCGGTGGTGGAAGGCCTGAGCTTTGTGCGCCTGCCGGACGCCCTGCAGGCCAGCGCCTTCAAGGCCCTGAGCAGCGTGGTCGACAAGCAAGGCCGCAAGCTGGGCACCGAGGCCTTCTCGGCGGTGGCCCAGGCGGGCTGAACCTGGGCGACAGCGCCCCGCGCCGGCGGGCTCCAAAATCGCGGCCTTTGTGCTGCGCCTCTGCGCAACAACGGTTTTTCTAGGAGCCCTCATGAGCAAACCCTTTGACATCGTGGTGCACGGCGCCACGGGTTTCACCGGCCGCCTGGTGGTCGAATACCTGCTGCGCCAATACCCGAACTCGAACCCGGCCGGCAGTGGCCTGCGTTGGGCCATGGGCGGGCGCAGCGCCGCCAAGCTGGCCGCCGTGCGCGACGAACTGGGCGCCCCGGCCGACACCCCCCTGGTGGTGACCGACAGCAGCGACCCGGCCAGCCTGCAGGCGCTGATGGCGCAGACCCGCCTGGTGCTGACCACGGTCGGCCCCTATCAGCTGTATGGCAACGAACTGGTGGCCGCCTGCGCCCAGGCCGGCGTGGACTACGTGGACCTGTGCGGCGAGCCCGCCTGGATGCGCCACATGATCGATGCCCACGAGGCCCAGGCGCGCGCCAGCGGCGCCCGCATCGTGTTCTCCTGCGGCTTCGACTCCATCCCCTTCGACCTGGGTGTGCTGCTGCTGCAGACCGAGATGAAGGCCCGCTTCGGCCAGCCCGCCCAGCGCGTGCGCGGCCGGGTGCGCAAGATGAAGGGCACCTTCTCGGGCGGCACCGCCGCCAGCCTGAAGGCCACCATGGCCGCCGCCGCCAGCGACCCCGGCGTGCTGGCCCTGCTGCGCAACCCCTTCTCGCTGACCCCGGGCTTTGAAGGCCCGCGCCAGCCCTCGGGCAACAAGCCCGAGCTCGACGAAGCCCTGGGCCTGTGGGTGGCCCCCTTTGTGATGGCGGCCATCAACACCCGCAATGTGCACCGCTCCAACTTTTTGCTGCAACAGGCCTACGGGGCCGATTTCGTGTACGACGAGATGCTGGTCACCGGCGCGGGCGAAAAAGGCCAGGCCATCGCCCAGGCCGTGGCCAATGACAAGTCCATGGGCTCGGACGCCGGCCCCCAACCGGGCGAAGGCCCCTCACGCGAAGAGCGCGAGGCGGGCTACTACGACGTGCTGTTCCTGGGCCACGACAGCGCCGGCCACAGCCTGAAAGTGGGCGTGACGGGCGACCGCGACCCGGGCTATGGCTCCACCTCCAAGATGATCAGCGAGGCCGCGGCCTGCCTGCTGCTCGACAGCGCCGCCACCCCGGGCGGCATCTGGACCCCGGCCTCGGCCATGGGTGACAGGCTCATCGCCCGCCTGCAGGCCCACGCGGGCCTGAGTTTCAGGGTGGAAGACTGAGATCGGGTGCTGGGGACTGAGGCCGAAGCTCAGTCTCCGCGCGCCAGCAGCACCGCCACCTGCTCGCGCAGGCTCTCGGGGCTGAGGCCGGCCGGCGTCATCGGCGCCCCCACCTCCAGCCCGACGCGGTTGAACAGGCCACGACGGAAGGGGCGCACCATGGCGTCGCCCTGCTCGATGCGGCTGAAGAACGAGCCCCACAGATGGGTCAGGGCCATGGGCACCACCGGCACGCTCAGGCCGTCGGCCTGGGCGCGCTGCAGGATCTTCACGATGCCGCCCTTGAAGGGCTGCAGCTGCCCATCGCGGGTGATGCCGCCTTCGGGGAAGATGGCCAGCAGATCGCCCTCGCGCAGCACCTGGGCAGCGCGCTCGAAGGCGGCTTCGTAAGCGGCGGGGTCTTCCTTCTGCGGCGCGATCGGGATGGCCCGGGCCAGGCGGAACAGCGTGCCCAGCAGCGGTGTGCGGAAGATGCGGTGGTCCATCAGGAAGTAGATCGGGCGCGGGCTGGCCGCCATCAGCAGCACGGCATCGACAAAGCTCACATGGTTGCAGGCCAGCACGGCGGCCCCGGCCACCGGCAGGTGCTCGTCGCCACGCACCCGGAAGCGGTAGATGCAGCGTGACATCACCCAGGCCACGAAGCGCAGCAGGTACTCGGGCACCAGCAGGAAGATGTAGCCGGCCACCACCGCATTGGCCAGGCCCACGAACAGGAACACCTGCGGGATGCTGAAGCCCGCGCCCAGCAGGGCGCCGGCGATCACCGAGCTGCCGATCATGAACAGCGCATTGAGGATGTTGTTGGCCGCGATGATGCGGGCCCGGTGGGTGGGCTGGCTGCGCATCTGGATCAGGGCGTACATGGGCACGCTGTACAGGCCGGCGAACAGGCTCAGCAGCAGCAGGTCGGCCATCACATGCCAGTGCGCCGGCTGGGCCACGAAGGCGGCCAGGCCCATCTGCTCGGCTGGCGGCAGGCCGCGCGAGGCGAAGTACAGGTCGATGGCAAACACGCTCATGCCGATGGCGCCCAGCGGCACCAGGCCGATCTCGACATGGCGGCGCGACAACACCTCGCACAGCAGCGAACCGATGCCGATGCCCACCGAGAACACCACCAGCAGCAGCGAGGCCACCTTTTCATCGCCGTGCAGCACCTCTTTGGCAAAGCTGGGGAACTGGCTCAGGAACACCGCGCCGAAGAACCACATCCAGCTGATGCCCAGCAGCGAGCGGAACACCACCACGTTCTCGCGCGCCAGGCGCAGGTTGCGCCAGGTCTCGCTGACCGGGTTCCAGTTGATCTTCAGCCCCGGGTCGGTGGCTGGCGTGGCCGGAATCGCCTGCGCCACGCCACGCCCCAGCAGGGCCAGCAGCACGCAGGCCACGGCCACCTCGGCATGCCCCACGGCGGGCACGGCCACCAGCAGCCCACCCGCCACCTGGCCCAGCAGAATCGCCACGAAGGTGCCCATCTCGACCATGCCATTGCCCCCGGTGAGCTCGCGCTCGCTCAGCACCTGGGGCATATAGGCAAACTTGACCGGCCCGAACAAGGTGCTGTGCAACCCCATCAGGAAGGTGCACAACAGCAACACCGGCACCAGGCCACTGACAAAGCCCCAGGCCGCGATCAGCATGATGGCGATCTCGAGCGACTTGACCAGGCGGATCAGCCGCGTCTTGTCCCACTTGTCGGCCAACTGGCCTGAGGTGGCCGAGAACAGCACATAAGGCAGGATGAACAGTGCCCCGATCACCAGCCCGGCCAGCGAAGGCGGCAACCAGCTGACCTGCAGCTGGTAGGTGACCATCACCGTGAAGGCGAACTTGAACAGGTTGTCGTTGGCCGCACCGCAGAACTGGGTCCAGAAGAACGGTGCAAACCGACGCTGGCGCAGCAGGGCGAACTGGTTGGGGTGCTCGGAATGAGCGTCCTGGACGGAGGGGTTCATGGTGTGACAGAAATCAACGGTGGGCCGAGTTTAGAGGCAGGCGGGCCCGGTGACCTGAGCCCCGAGTGTCTGCAACGCCGTCGTGCAGCGACACGTTTTTGGCACCAGAATGCTCAAAATCACCTTTTAGTAGCCCAATCCGATACCCAAGCCCCTGGCAGACCCCCATGAGCAGCACCGCCGACCTGATCCGCATCCTCAAGCAGGAACTGAAATCCGCCCAGATGACCTATGCCGACCTGGCGCGTGCGCTGGGCATGGCCGAGTCCAGCGTCAAGCGCATGCTGGCCAAGGGCGATCTTTCGCTGTCGCGCATCGACGCGATCTGCCGTGTGCTGCGGCTCGACTTTGCCGACCTGGCCCGCCGGGTGGCCGATGCCCAGCCCCTGCTGGCCCAGCTGACCGAGGCGCAGGAGCGCGCCGTGGTGGCCGACAAGAAGCTGCTGCTGTGCGCCATCTGCGTGCTGAGCCAGTGGACGCTGGAGCAGATCACCCAGACCTACCGCCTGAGCGAGGCCGAGGCGGTGAAGGCCCTGCTGCAACTGGACCGGGTGGGCATCATCGAGCTGCGCCCGTTGAACCGCTACCGCCTCAAGCTGGCCAAGACCTTTCGCTGGCGCCCGCACGGGCCGGTGATGAACTTCTTCCGCGAACACGCCTTGCTGGACTATTTTTCAGGCGCCTTCTCGGGGCCGGACGAGGGCCTGCTGCTGGTGCACGGCAGCATCAGCCGCAGCCTGGCGCCCATGTTCATGGAGCGGCTGCAGCGCGTGGCGCAGGATTTTGCCCAGCAGCACCTGGCCGACCAGAAGCTGCCCGAAAGCCAGCGCGAGGGCTACACCCTGCTGCTGGCCCAGCGCAGCTGGGAGTTCGAGGCCTTCAGCGCGCTGCGGCGCATCCAGCCGCTCAGAACGGGATCGTGATTCACCCCACCTGCACCTTGATGGCGTGGTCGAGCCAGCTGTTGTTGGCAAAACCGCCGGCATTGTCGGTGCGCAGGCGCGGCTGCTCGCGGCCCTCGGCATCGGTGACGCGGCTGGCCAGCACGTGGCTGCCGGTGCGCAGCTCGGTCTCGAAGACGAACTGGCGCCAGGCGAAGCGGCCCAGGTCGGGGCCGGAGAACTGGGCCACGCCCCAGCGCTGGCCGCCATCGACCGACACCTCGACCTGGCGCACGGCGCGGGTGCCGCCAAAGGCCACGCCCAGCACGCGCACCGGCCCGGGCTTGAGCGCCCGCCCGCCCGGGGCGGGGCTGTTGATCCAGGATTTGAGGTCCATCTCCCACAGCGGGGCATCGCCCGGCCCGGGTTCGGCCCCCACGGGGGTGAGGCGGTAATCGCGGGCCATCATGCGGGCCGCGCTCTCCTGCTCGGTGAAGGCCAGGCGGCGGATGTACTTGATCTGGTTCTCGGCGTAGTAGCCGGGCACGATCAGGCGCAAGGGCCCGCCATGGGCCAGCGGCAGCGGCTCGCCATTCATCTCCCAGGCCAGCAAGGCGTCATCCAGGGCGAGCAAAGGCACAGAGCGCTCGGGCAGCAGGCTCAGCGGGTCGATGCCCTCGGGTAGCACCTCGGCACCGGTGGCGGTGATGAAGCGCGCCGCAGGGTCCAGCCCGCCCAGCGCGCTGACCACGCGGCGCAGCGGCACGCCGCTCCAGACCACGCAGCCGGCCGCGCCCACGCCCCAGGGCAGGCCATTGACCTTGCCCGGGATGAAGGCCCGGCCATTGCCGGCCGATTGCAGCACCGTGGCCACGGTCTCCAGGCCCAGCTCACGCAGTTCGCCCAAGGTGATGTCACGGGCCTGCTTGAGGCCGGCCGTCTGCAGCACCCAGGCGTCGCGGTCACTGAGGATGCGGGCCTCGGGTGGCGGCAGGTGGCTGCGCACGAACAACTGGCTGGCCGGGGTGATGACGCTGCTGCCCATGGCGCTGCGCCGGGTTTCGAGGGCCAGGTGGCTGTGCTCTTCCAGGGCGGAGGCATCTTTCCAGGACGCATAGCCGGGCAGCACGCGCGGCTCGGCAAACACCGGGGATTGCCAGCCTCCGAGCAGGCACAGGCCCGCAGCACCACCCAGCCAGCGGCGGCGGGATGCGGAAGAAAGGCAGGCAGTCTGGATGGATTCGGACATGGAACACCGACAAGGAACAGGCTGGCGAACCGGCCTGCCCTTAGGCAGACAGCTCGACAGAGCAGAAAAGGTCTGACCACGATTGTGGACCAAAGCCAGCGCCGGTCCGAGCTGTGCCGTGGGTAGACTTACCCCTATGGCAAAGATCCCCACCTCCTCCACAAGGCCGCAGCACACGCCCGTGCCGGCCATGCCGCTGGAGCGCACCCTGACCTACCGGCTGCACCTGCTGCACAAGCTGACCGACCTGGAAAGCCAGCGCGCCTACCTGGCCGAGGCGGGCCTGCCGCTGAGCGACGGGCGCTGCCTGGCCTCGATCGGGGCTTTCGAGCCGCTGTCGGTGAACGACCTGGCGCACCGGGCCAACCTGAACAAGGGCCAGGCCAGCCGGGCCGCGCAATCGCTGGTGGATCAGGGCCTGGTGCTCAAGCAGGCCAGCCCCACCGATGGCCGAGGCGTGGTGCTGAGCCTGACCGAAGCAGGTCGCAGCCAATGGCGCCGCACCATGGAAGTGATCGAACGGCGCAACCAGGCCATCTTTGGCGCCTTGTCCGAGTCGGACCAGGCCCGCCTGGGCGAGTTGTTCGATCGGCTGATCGAGCATGCGCGCCACCAGGCCACACCCCCTGATGAGGCCGATCAATCCTCGGTGGTGAACACCGTCAGCACCCCGGTGTAGCCATACAGGTGGTGGCGGGCGATCTCGCCACCGGCAAAAAAGCCCACCAGGGGCACATCGCCCAGTGCGTGGCGCACGATCTGCAGCTCGGCACTGGGCCCACCGAAATGCGGGCCGCCGCGCCCTGAACAACTCACGTACACGGCCCCGGCCATGCGGCGCCCGGCCACGGGGCCGGCCTCGGGCAAGCCCGCCGACAGGGCCGTGGCCTGGTCGACGGAGAGCATCTCGGGCTCCAGCTCTTCGCGGATCTCGGCGCAGATGCGCATCAGATCGGCCCGGGCGGCCTGCACGTCGCGGCGGCAGAACGCCAGGCGCATGCCCACCTGCAGCGGGTGCGCCACGGCCACCCCCTGGCGCGCCGGGTCGAGCCCGATGATGTGGCGCACCAGCACATCGGCGCCGAAACGGCCGTGCCGGTCCAGGCTGTCGTCGCCTGCCGCGCTCAGGCCCACCAGGGTGGAGCGCAACACCTCCAGGGCCTGCTGCAGGGCGGGGCTGCGCTGCGGGCCATCGAGGTCGAGCGTGACGCGCAGGTCGCGCAGCAGCACGGCCAGCGCCGGCTCGCCATCCAGGGCCAGCACCACATGGCCGTCGGCGGCCGTCACCTCGTGCACCGGCGCCACCGGCAGGCAGCCCTGGGTCACGCGCGAGATCAGCGACACCTCTTCGGTGAAGGCCACCCCGCTCAGCCCGCCGCGGAACACGCCACGCGCCGCGCCGTGGCCGCGGATGTTGCCATCGCCCCCCACGGCAAACTGCACGCTGCCATGGCGGCTGGCGGCCAGGCCGCCGAACAGGTAGCCCGTGTCGGTGCGGGCGGCCATCTCGGCGATCAGCTCCGCCACATCGGGCGTGCCGGCATCGGCGTGCACCAGCGCGGTATGGGCCTGGAAGCCCAGGCCCAGCGGCGCCACGCCCGAGAACACCCGGTACTGGTGTGCCGGGATGTCGCACAGCATCAGGGACAGGGCAGGTTCGTCAAAGTATTCGGCGTTGTTGGCCGCCACACCGATGCCCACGGTGCCCGCCCAGTCGTTGATCTCGGGCAGCTCGGCCGACAGGAAATCGAGCAGATTCTGGGCCTCGGGGGCGTAATGGTCGGTGATGTAGAGCAGGCCCAGCGTGGGGTTGGACGCATACCCGGGCAAGGCCATCTGGGCCCGCAACTGGGCCAGCACCAGGCCGGCTGCCATGCGCCACTGGGGATGGGTGGCGTGGCCGTGAGGAAAAAGTGACATGAGGACTCCGCGATGGCGTGCCCCCATTCTGCCGCGTCAAAACCCCGTCAGACGCAATCTGGCCCGGTTGGCCCCGGGCCAGCCTGACTTCAGGAGGCGCGGCGCGGCGCGGCCTTCTTGGCAGGGGCTGCCTTCTTGGCCGCCGGGGCCTTGCGGGCGGCGGGCGCCTTCTGGGTGGCGGCCTTGGCCGGGGCGGGGGCCATGGCTTCGGGGCTGGCCTTGGCCTTGGCGGCCTTGGCCACCTTGACGCCGGCACTCACGGCTTCGGCCGTGGTCTTGAGGGCCTCGCGCGCCAGACCGGTGGCCAGGTTGCGCGTGTTGTCCAGGGCCTGGGCCACCGCCGTGTCCTTGATGGCGTCGGTGGCGATCTGCTGGAACTGCTGGGTCAGCGCGCCCCACCATTGCAGGGGGTCGATCACACCGGGAGCAGCCGCTGCCTCGGCCTGCGGGGCGGGTTCTGGCGCGGGGGGCGGTGCGGGCTCGGGTTCCGGCGCGGGGGCCGGAGCCGGTGCGGGGGGTGCCGAGGCCGTGGTGGCGGCGGTGGCAGCGGCAGCCAGGTTGGCCGAGGCCTTCTGCATCTCGGCCACCATGTCGGCGGTCTTGACCTGGAAGGCCTTGGCCACATCGCCCATGCTGAAGTTCATGCCCTTCAGGGTGGCCAGGGTCATCTTCTGCACCTCCAGGGCCTGGATGGTGGCGGCCAGGGCGCGGGCATTCTGATCGAGCCAGAACTGCACGGCTTTGAGTTCGCTGATGCGCTTGTCGATCTCTTCGACGCTCAGGGTGGGGGCCACCCAGCTGGAGAGGCTGGGCATGTTGGGCAGGCCCTGCTGCGCCCCTTTGACGGCCGAACTGGCCAGGTTCTGCAAGAAGTCGAAACCCGGCACAAGTTTGCCGAAGCCGAAGGGGGTGGTGTCCGTCATGTCTGCTCCATCTTCTGAAATTGAGATCGATGGCCGCAGCTTACCGGAGGTCGCACCGCTGGAACAGGCGGAATTGCACCTGATCGGGGCGCTGCACACAAGGCTTGCCTTTGGTTGCAGCGCCCGTGGCGTCAGTGCTTGTGGTGCTCGTGGCCGGCCATGCCGCCCGCCGGCGGCGTGGCCGACACGGGCACGCTGATGTCGAGCTGGCTTTCGGCGCCCTTGGCGTCGCGCAGCTTCAGCGTCAGGGGCAGCTGGCTGTCCTTGGCCAGCGGGGCCTTGAGGTCGAGCAGCATGACGTGGTAGCCGCCGGGCTTGAGCTCCACCGCCTGGCCAGCCGGCAAGGGCAGCGACGGCAGGGCGCGCATCTTCATGACATCCCCTTCCATCTTCATCTCATGCACCTCGGCCAGGCCCGCCGCCGGCGTGCTGACGCCCACCAGGGTGGCGCCCGCCGGGGCGGTGAGGGTCATGAAAGCGCCGGTGGCCTTCTGGCCCGGCACGCTGGCGCGTGCCCAGGCGCCTTGCACCTGCACCACCTGGGCGCTGGCAGGCAAGGCGGCCAGTGCGAGGCTGGCGGCGGCGATCAGGGTCATGAATGCTTTTTGCATGGAGGTCTTTCTGGCAATGGAATCAATGGACATGGGCGGCCGGGGCGGCGGGGGTGGCCGGGACCGACGGGACGACTGCAGCGGCCGGTGCCACCACCTCGAGCAGGGCGGCCGGGGCCTTCAGGCCCCGGGTGGAACTGCCCGAGGCGGGCACCTCGGCCCAGTCGGACTGGCCACCGTCACAGCCCTGCAGCACCTTGAACCACAGCGGCCCGGCCGGGCCGGCCGGCGTGCCACGCAGCACGAACTCATCATAGTAGGCGCCCGGCAAAGCGTTGGCGGGGCCCTGGGCCTGCCAGCGCACCTCGACCACGTCATCTTTGACCAGGTGGCCATGGGCCTCGTAGGGCTGGGCCAGCGCGGCGCGCTGCACACTCAGGGTCCAACCCGCCTTGGGCACCGGCTGGGCGCCGCGAAAGCCCTCGGGCACGCGCACGGTGATGGTGTGGGTGGATTGGCCTTCGCCGCAGGCATGGCCCACCTTGAAGACGGCCTTGTAGGCAGCGCCGGCGGTGGCCTGGGGCTGCTCCAGGGTGACGTGGGCCTGCGCGGCGGCACTCAGCCCGAGGGTCAGGCCCAGAGCGGCCCGGAGGAAAACAGGTTTGAACATGGGATGCGCCTTCAGAAATCAGCCCGCAGATTGGCCTGGTAGCTGCGCTGCGGGTAGGGGTGGAAGTTCCAGTACTGGTAATTGTTCAGGTTGTCGATGCCAAACGAGGCCGTCAGGGTCTTGTCGATGCGCCACAGCACCCGCAGGTCGGTGGTGAAGTAACGGCTCACGCCCATGTAGGTGAAGCCGTTGGTGTCGGCGTTGTTCAGCGTGCGGTACTGGGTGCCGCTGTAGCGCGCGCCCAGGCTGGCGCTCCACTGCGGGTTGAAGTGCCAGGTGGCCTGGGCGGTGGCGCGCCAGCGCGGGATGTTGGGCTGCTGGCGGCCCAGGGTGTCGCCGGGGGTGCTGACGTAGCCTGCGTTCTCCTTGATGATGGAGTGCGCATAGGTCACGCTGCCCAGCACGTCGAGCTCGCGCCAGCCCACGCCCTGGCCATTGAAGGCGGCCTCCAGGCCCTGGGTGTCGATGCGGCCCACGTTCTGCACGCGGCTGATGTTCTTGTTGGCCGCGGCGTCGTACACGGTTTGCGAGTACAGCGCGTCGCGCGTGGTCTCCGCGAAGTAGGTCAGGCGCGCCAGGGCGTTGCCCAGGTCTTTTTCGGCACTCAACTCGGCCGTCCAGGAGCGCTCGGGCTTCAGGTTGGGGTCGTTGATGTACTGCGAGTTGGTGGTCGAGGTGGCGCCGTACAGCTCGGCCACGGTCGGGAAGCGCACGGCCCGGCCCAGCGAGGCCTTGAGCACGGTGTCGGGCTGCCATTGCCAGGACAGCGCGGCCTTGGGCGAGGCAGCCTGCACCGAGCGCTCGGCAAAAGCGAGCGCGCTGCTGGCCGAGAAGGCGGTCTGGCCCTGGGTGGCCGTCCAGTCTTCCAGGCGCAGGCCCAGCACGGCCTTCCAGCGCGGCGCGAAGGCCCACACGTCCTGGGCCCACAGGCTGCGCAACTGGGTGCGACCCTTCACGCTGGAGGCCAGGCTGCCCGACGCATCGCTGAGCCAGTTGTTGCTGAGGGTGCTGGTGACGTAGCTGAGCTTGTAGCTGTCTTGCTGCACGCCGAAGTCGACGATGTGCGCGCCCTGCAAACCGGTGGGGCGCCAGGTGCCCCGTGCGGCCAGGGTGTTCCAGCCGGTGCCACCACCGTCGGCCAGAGTGCCGGCGCCGCCGCTGGCGGCCGCTGGCGCGGGGTTGCTGGCCGCGTTCTGGCGCAGCAGGTCGCGGCTGTAGTCGTACAGGCTGGCGGCCAGCTCCCAGTCCCACTCGCCCTGGGTGTGGCTCTTGAGGGACAGGCCGTGCATGAAGTGGGTGCTGGCCTGGCGGGTCAGCGCAAAGTCGGCGCCGGTCAGGGCCTGCGAGCCCGAGTAGGTGAGCCCG
This sequence comes from Curvibacter gracilis ATCC BAA-807, assembly GCF_000518645.1. Classification (GTDB taxonomy): domain Bacteria; phylum Pseudomonadota; class Gammaproteobacteria; order Burkholderiales; family Burkholderiaceae_C; genus Curvibacter; species Curvibacter gracilis. The sequence goes on from NZ_JADZ01000042.1 coordinate 31,233, forward strand.
CCAGTGCTGAAAGCCCCGCTGTAGACGGTCTGCCCGGCCGCGTTGCGCAGGTAGGACACCGGGCTGCCCACCGAGGTGTTCTGCCAGATGCCCAGGGTGTAGCTGCCGCGCACGGTGGGCGTGAAGTCATAGGCCAGCTTGGCCTTCACATGGTCCTGCACCGTGTGGTACTGGGTACCGGTGCCGAGCACGATCCACTTCTGGCCGGCGTTGTTGGCATTGGCCACGGCGCCGGTCACTGCGGTGCCCGAGCCAGTGGCGCTGCCGGCACTGAGCAGGCGGGTGGCAAAGGTCAGGGGCTGGCCGTCGCTGTCGGTGTGGTTGAAGTTGAGCCACCACGACAGATCCCCGTTCTTGTTGCCCAGCGAGGCGCTGGTCTGCCAGGCCTTGTAGGTGTCATGGGTGTTGTAGAGGTCGAAAGGCTGGGTGGTGAAGCCGGCCGAGACATGGGCCTCGAACTGGGTGGGCATGCGGGTCACGTAGTCGACCACGGCGCCGGCCGAGTTGCCGGCGTAGGCCGCCGAGAAGGGACCGTACATCACGTCCACGCGCTCGATCTCTTCGGGCGTGACCAGGCCCCAGCGGGGCGGAAAGCTCAGGCCCCCGACCCCGTTGCCCAACAGGTTGGACAGCAGGATGCCGTCGGCATACACCATGGAGCGCGCGCTGTTGCCGGTGCCCGAGGCCCGGGTGGACAGGATGGCGTGGTTGTAGTCGCCGATGTAGCGCTTGCGCACCAGCAGGCTGGGGAAGTACTTGAGCGCGTCTTCGCTGTCGGTGGCGTTGATGGTGGTCTCGATCTGCTCGCGGGTGGCCCCCTCCAGGGTGGTGGGGATCTGCGTGGGCAGCGAGCTGGGCTGGCCGCTGGTGATGGTGACCACGCCCAGCGACTTGCTGGGGGCGTTGTTGTTGTCGTCGGCCTGGGCCAGGGGCAGCAGGGACAAGGCCAGCACACCGGTCAGGACCGGGCCGGTGAAGGCGGTGGAAACACGGGGAAAGGCGACGGCCAGGGCCGCCGCCATGCGGCTTTTGCGCATGGGCACTCCAGAAAAGAACAGGCCTGGGCGCACCGGCGGCTCACATCAGGCGAGCGCAGGCGGTGGCCGGGAAGGCTGGATTTCAGGCGAGTGCGGGCGGGCCGCGAGGCGGCAGGGGCGCCGCCGTGAGGGCCGCGATGCGCGCGGCCGGGATGCTCTGCAGCACATGGCCCAGCGGCAGCACCGGGGGCAGCACCACGGTGTGCACCGGGGGCGGCGCGCCCAGGGCGGCGCACAGAGGGCAGTCGAGGGTGTGGCCGGTCTGGCTGGCCGTGCTGCCGTCGGCCGACTTGACCAGCACCTTGATGGCGCCGGTGGAGGAGCACACCAGCTCCATGTCGAGCGGCGCGACCAGGGGCGAAGCCACCGCCACGCCCAGCGACAGCACAAACCACGCCACCATCAGGCGGGCGAGGTATCGGGCTTGGCGCAGGGTGTGCATGGCGGCTGATTATGCGGGAAAGCTCAGGCCAGCGCAGAGTCCAGCTTGCGCCGCGCCGGGCGTGCCCGGGTGCGGGGGGCCACCAGGCCCCCCATGGCCCGGCACACGCTCTCGGGTGCCGAGTCCACGATGTGGGCGATGTCGCGCAGGTAGGGCAGGTCGCAGTCGCGCACGCGCTGGGTGATCACCCCGGTGGCATGCGCCAGCGTGGTCAGAAAGTGGTCCACCCGACTGGCCACGGTGCCGCTGCGAAGGCGCACGGCCTCGGCGGTGCGCGCCTGCTGCTGTAGGAAGGCATCGGCCAGCACACGGTGCCGGGCGGCCTCGTCGGCCAGGGCCAGGGGCACGGCCTCGCTGTCGACCACCGCGGTGGCCGAGAACGAATAGCGCTCGCTGCACAAGGCTTCCACCCCCAGCAGATCCCCTGGCAAGGCCAATTGCACAAAGGCCACGCCTTCGTCGCTGACACGCTCCAGGCGGAACACCCCGCGGGTGACGCGCCACACCGGGCCCACGGCACCGGCTTCCAACAATGAATCGCCCATGCGCAAGGACTTGGCCTCGCCGGGCAGCTGAATTTCTTGACAGGTCATCAAGACCCCCTTGATAAGACGAACGCCAGGGACAGGCAAAAAGCGTTCCCAGGCATGCATGACTGAGCCCGAAGCCGACGGCAAGGGTCGGCCCGGTCCGAAGCGGCGTCAGGCCGATCCGGGTGGGCCGCGCGCCGGCAGCGGGGCGCTGGCCGCGCGGGGCACAGGCCCGGCACCACGGGGCGCACCGGGCGCCAGGGCCGCGACCCAGGTCGGTGCGGCCAGGGCCGAGGGGCCGGGTGCCGGGGCCAGACCCGGCAGACAGGCCGGGCAGTCCAGCGTGTGGGCCAGGGCGATCCAGACGCCATCGGCCCCGTCGGCGCTGTTGCTGCCCACCACCAAGCGACGCGCGCCCGCCGAGGTGCACACCTCCTGCCAATCCACCGGATGGATCAGCGGCGAGGCCACCGAGGCGCCGACGAACAGCACGAACCACGCCAGCATGGAGCGGGCGAAGAGCTGACGTGGGCGGATGGACGGCATTTCCGAATTATGTCGCACCGCAGCAAGTCAAGCGCGGGACGCCCGACTGCCCCGGCAGGCCTTTACGATGGCGAGCGCCGGCGGCGGCAAGCGGCCGGCCCCATGAACGACCAACAGGAGACCCCCGATGCTGAAACTTTGCGGATTTGCGGCAAGCAACTATTACAACAAGGTCAAACTGGCCCTGCTGGAGAAGGGCCTGCCCTTCGAAGAGGAACTCGCCTGGGTGGGCGAGGTGGACCTGCAGGCCAGCCCGATGGGCAAGGTGCCCTACCTGAAGACCGAACACGGCGCCCTGAGTGAGTCGGCCGTGATCTGCGAATACATCGAACAGACCCACCCGGCCCAGCCCCTGCTGCCGGCCGACCCCTTTGCCGCCGCCAAGGTGCGCGAGTTGATCACCTACCTGGAGCTGCACCTGGAGCTGGTGGCCCGCAACCTGTACCCGCAGGCCTTTTTCGGAGGCCAGGTGAGCGAGGGCACGCGCGAGAAGATCAGCGCCCAGCTTGAGAAGAACATCGCGGCCTTTGCCAAGCTGGCCCGCTTTGACCAGCCCTTCATCGCAGGCGATCAATTCAGCCTGGCCGACTGCACCGCCATCGTGCACCTGCCGCTGATCAGCGGCGCCACCAAGATCGTCTATGGCCGCGACTACCTGGCCGAGCTGCCGGTGCGCGACTACCTCAAGCGCATGGGTGAGCGCCCGCACGTGCAGAAGATCAATGCCGACCGCAAGGCCAACACCGAGCTGATGCTGAGCCGGCGCAAGTAAGCCGAGGCGCCCCTGCGGGCCCGGACTCAAGCCCCTCAGAACCGGGCCGGGCGGCGCTCACGCAAGGCGCTGATGCCCTCGCGCACATCCGGGCCGGCAAAGCCCAAAAATTCGAGCGCCAGCGAGCTGTCGAAGGTGGGCCCGGCCTGGCGCAGCCAGTTGTTGAGCGCGTACTTGGTCCAGCGGATGGCGCTCTGGCTGCCCGCGGCCAGGCGCTCGGCCACCTCGTAGGCGCGTGGCAACAGCTCGGCCTCGTCCACCGCCAACGACACCAGGCCGATGCGCTCGGCCTCCTCGCCCGACAGGGGCTCGCACAGCAGCAGGTAGTACTTGGCCCGTGCCATGCCGCACAGCAGCGGCCAGACGATGGCCGCGTGGTCACCGGCGGCCACGCCCAGCTTGGTGTGGCCGTCCACGATGCGGGCATTGCGCGCGGCGATCGACACGTCGGCCAGCAGGCCGGCCACCAGGCCCGCCCCCACCGCCGGCCCGTGCATGGCGCTGACGATGGGCTTGTCGCAGTTGATCAGGTTGTAGACCAGGTCGCGCGCCTCTTTCCAGACCCGCACCCGGGTCTCGTGGCTGTCGCTCATCTCCTGCACCATGGCCAGATCGCCACCGCCCGAGAAGCCCCCGGCCTCGCCGCGCAGCACCGCCACCCGCACGCTGTCGTCGGCCGACACATCGCGCCAGATCTCGGCCAGCTCGCGGTGGCCCGCATGGCCTGCGGTGGGCAACTTGCCGTTGAGGGCGCGCATCTGGATGTCCAGCACCTGCCCTTCGGGGCCGCGGCGGCTGATGGCCAGGGTGGTGTAGCGCGTGTAGTCGGGTGCCGGGGTGGCGTGGCTCGTCATGTCGGTCTCCTGGGTCTTGGGTTGGACTCGCCCGGATTGTGCGGCGCCCCAGGCGCAACGCGCTGTCACCTGCAGTGCCCGTCATCACCCCCATGCCCGCCCTTGACCACGATCAAAGACGGCACCCGGCACCAGGCAGATCATGAAGCCATGGCCCAGGAGACCGGGCCGAACCAGAGATCAGAAAGCAGAGATCAGAAAGGCCACCATGCACCCTCACCTCACCCAACCCTTCCGCGAACAACTGCTGGCCCAGCGTGCCTCGTTGATTGAACAACTGGCCCTGCAGCGCGGCGGCCTGGTCGACCGCGCGCAAGCCGAGGGCCGCGCCCCGCAACCCGAAGATTCACACGCCCAATCGGCCACCGAGCGTGAACTGGCTTTTGCACTCGATGAACGCGAAACCGCCGAAGTGGCGGCCATCGATGCCGCCCTCAAGCGAATCGACGAAGGCCACTACGGCGAATGCCTGGACTGCGGCGTCGAGATCCCGGCGGCGCGGCTGCATGCCGCCCCCGAGGCCGAGCGCTGCATCCGCTGCCAGGAAGCCCTGGAACACACCCACGCGCACTGAGCCTGCCTGCGCAGCCCGTGCCGTCCCTTCATCACTCACCCACCTCAGAAAGAGAGACCTCATGACCACTTTTCACGCCGTCGTCTGGCTGGACCATTCCGAAGCCCATGTGCTGATGTTCGACCGCGAGCATGTGGAAGCCCAGCGCATCAAGTCGCGCAGCCACCACAAGCACCAGGGCAAGACCGCCGACGACGTGGCCTTCTACGCCACCATCGCCGAAGCCCTGGCCGGCACCCGCGAAGTGCTGCTGACCGGCCCCGGCCTGGCCCGCACCAACTTCCGTGACTGGTGCGCCAGCCACCAGAAGGCGGTTGCCGGTGTGATCGTCGACTCGATCGCCGCCGACCACCCCACCGACGCCCAGCTGGTGGCCCTGGCCCGCCAGTACTTCAAGAAGTTCGACAACCTGGCCGCCGACCCCTCCGTGGCCTGAAACCCGCGCGGCCCAGGCCGCGCGCCGAACACAGCCCCCGTCGCCCACCGGCCCGGGGGCTTTTTCATGGGCGCAACGGCGCGCAAATGGTGTTTTCTGCGGCGAATTTCACGCTGAAGCCCTGTTGTTGCGCCGCTCGTCTGCGCCAAAACGGGGGGCACTTTCGATAATCGGCCTCCGTTCCCCCGGCCCCCAACAAGATGACCCCCACCCCACCCCCCTTGAGCCTGCGACACCCCTTTGTGCTGGCGACCGCCCTGGTCACCGCCCTGACCCTGGGTGCCTGCCAAAGTCCGCCCCCGGCCCCGGTGCCCGCCGCCGCGGCGCCCGCCCCTTACAGCGGCCCCACCCTGGCCGTGGCCCAGTCGCCACGCGGGGTGCAGATCTTTCTGCCTGGCTCGGCCCTGTTCGAAACCGGCCAGGCCAGCCTGAACCCGGCCGAATCCGGCCCCTACCTCAGCCGCGTGGCCGATCTGCTGCTGCACAAGACCGAGCATCCGGTGGTGCTGGAAGGCCACACCGACAACACCGGCTCGGACGCCACCAACCAGGCCCTGTCCGAAGCCCGGGCGCAGACCGTGCGGCGCGAACTGATCGCCCTGGGCGTGCCCGCGCAGCGCCTGAAAACCGAGGCTTACTCGTACAAGCGCCCGGTCGCCTCCAACGCCACCGAAGAGGGGCGGCGCCTGAACCGGCGCGTCGAGGTGCTGGTGCTGGACGAGCAACTCGACACCCTGACCCGAGGTGAGGCCCCCAACGCCTTCGAATCGGCCTGGGACCGACTCAAATCCATGATCGACCAGGGCCTGGTGCGCCCGGCAGCCGCTTCATGATGCCAAGCACCCCAGACGACCACCTGCCCCGCCGCAGCCTGGGCACCGCGGTGCTGGGCCTGGCGCTCCTGGCCCACACCGCCCGCACGGCCGACGCTGCAGTCAAGCCCCTGACGCCGGCCCCCGCCACCCCTCCGAGCAAACCCATCGGAAACCCGGTGCCCCGGGTGGCCTTGGCGCTGGGTGGCGGCTCGGCGCGCGGCTTTGCCCACATCGGCGTGCTCAAGGCCCTGGACGAGGCGGGCTACCGCGCCGATGCCGTGGCCGGTACCAGCGCCGGGGCCCTGATCGGCGCCTGCTACGCCGCCGGCATGAGCCCCTGGCAGATCGAGGAGATCGCGCTCAAGGTGCGCGACCTGGACGTGGCCGACCTGAGCGCTGCCAACAAACGCGGCCTGTTTGCCGGCGAGGCCTTGCAAAAGCTGGTCAATGAGCAACTGCGCCAGCAGCCCATCGAGCGCTTTCGCATCCCCTTCTGTGCCGTGACCACCCAACTGGTCAGCGGCGAGCTGCTGGCCCTGAAAAGCGGCGACGCCGGTTTGGCCGTGCGCGCCTCCTGCGCCATCCCGGGCGTGTTCGTGCCCGCCATGGTGAATGGTCAGGAGCTGGTGGACGGCGGACTGGTCAGCCCGCTGCCGGTGCAGCAGGCACGCCAGCTGGGGGCCGATTTCGTGATTGCGGTGGATGTCAGCACACCGCCGCGCAACAACACCGGCGCCGGCCTGTACGAGGTGATCCTGCAATCGTTCGAGATCATGGGCCGGGCCCTGATCCAGCTGGAGGCCAAGCAGGCCGATCTGGTGATCCGGCCCGACACCAGCCGCTTCAGCAGCACCGACTTCCAGTCGCGGCGCGAGATGATCCAGGCCGGCTACGAGGCCGGTCGCCGGGCCCTGCCCGAGCTGGCCCGTCGCCTGCCGGGCAAGGCCCGGGCGGGCTGAGCCGTGCCGCCTGGCGCCGGGGCTGCTATCCTCCGGCGCCATGAAAAGCCTGTTCCACCTCGCCTACAACGTCACCGATCTGGACACGGCGCGTCGCTTCTATGGCGACGTGCTGGGCTGCCGTGAAGGGCGCAGCACCGCCACCTGGGTGGATTTCGATTTCTTCGGCCACCAGCTCTCGCTGCACCTGGGCACCCCGTTCGCCACCGCGCCCACCGGCCATGTGGGGGACAAGCTGGTGCCCATGCCCCATCTGGGGGTGATCCTGGAAACCCCCGACTGGCAGGCCCTGGCAGCCCGGCTGCAGGCCGCAGGCACCGAGTTCGTGCTGCCGCCCCAGCTGCGCTTTGAAGGCCAGCCCGGCCAGCAATGGACGATGTTCTTCTGCGACCCCTTCGGCAACCCGATCGAGGTCAAGGGCTTCGACTCGCTGGACTCGGTCTACGAAAGCTGAGCCGTGACCAGCTACACATTCACCTCGGCCACCATCTTGCTGCTGCTGATCACCGATCCGCTGGGCAACATCCCGATCTTCGCCAGCGCCCTGCGCAACGTGCCGCCCAGCCGCCGGCCCTGGGTCATCGTGCGGGAGGTGGCGATTGCCTTCGGCCTGCTGCTCAGCTTCATGTTCATGGGCGAAGGCTTTCTGCGCCAGATGAACCTGAGCGATCTGGCCCTGCAACTGGCCGGCGCGGTGGTGCTGTTCCTGATCGCGCTGCGCATGATCTTCCCCAGCGCCCGCGAGGCCGGCAGCCCGCTGCCCGAGGGCGAACCCCTGATCGTGCCGCTGGCCATCCCCGCCCTGGCCGGCCCCTCGGCCCTGGCCACCGTGCTGCTGCTGGTGTCACAGGCGCCCGAGCGGCGCCTGGAGTGGGTGGGCGCCCTGAGCGTGACCATGGCGGTGTGCGCCGTGGTGCTGGTGCTGGCCGACCGCATCCAGCGGCTGGTGGGCGAGCGGGTGGTGCTGGCCTTCGAGCGCCTGATGGGGCTGATCCTGGTGGCGGTGTCGGTGGAGATGCTGCTGCGGGGGTTGAAGGTGTTGGTGCCGCAGCTGACTCACGGCTGAGCACGGCGGCCATCGAGACTGCGATCGAAGAAGGCCACCACGTCTTCGGCCAGTCCTTGCTGGAATGCCTCACGGTCAAAGCCCGCCGGGTCGGATGCCGGGTCGCCCGCGTCCGACGGGATGGAACGCGAAGGCTTGGCCATGAAGGCAAAGTGCCCGGCCCCAGGCACCGAGACGGCTTCGGCCTTGGGCACCTGCCGGGCCAGCCAGTCGCCGTGGTATCGGCTGTTGAGCACCTGATCGAACTGCGCGGTATAGATCCGGACAGGCACCCGCACCTGCTGCAGGGCGGCAGCGTCAAACACCACCCCGACAGGGGCCATGGCCAGCACGGCCCGGATCCGCGGGTCTCCGACCCGCGTGGCGTCCTCCGCCACCGCCGCCGCAGGCTTGGCTCCCGGGGTGCTGGCCAGGGCCCCGTTGCCCAGCCGGCAGAACATGGGGTCGTCGCTGACCTGACGGCAATGCTGCCCCGCCAGCGCAGGCTGGACCTGATCGGCGGCCAGCGCCATGACGGTGTAGCCCCCAGCCGAGTGCCCCAGCGCCCCGATGCGCCCCTCCGGCACACGGGGGCCCCATTGAGGATCGGCCAGCACCGCATCGATCACGCGGCTGGCCTGATGGGCGCGCTCGCCGAAATAGCGGCCTGAGTTGACCAGGTTGCGATCCTGCCAGTCGTCATGGGGATGGCGGGGCGCGGCGACCAGATAGCCCTGCGCGGCCAGGCGGGTGGCCAGGTTGTGGTGCCCCAGTTCGCTGCCGCCGGTGCCATGCGACAACAGGATCAAGCCCTTGAAACGGGCTTCGGCAGGCGCACCCGGCGCCACTTCAGGCGCCCACAGCCCCATGGGTACGGCCTTGGCGGGGGCCTGGGTCGGGTAGAACAGGGCCACCGGAATCGGATCCTCGCCGGGCACGGTGATCTGGCGCATGCCCGCCTGGAAGGCCTGGGCCGAGAAGCTGAGCGCCAACAAGGCCCCGGCACCGAGCACCCGGCGCCACAAGGCGCGGGGCTGGGAAGCGCGCTGACCGACACGCAGGTGGTTGACAGTGATGCGGGCTGTGAAGCAAGTCATTTTGATCCTCCGGATGTTGTTGAACCGCATGCGCCATGTGAGCGCCTTGGGGCAGACTTTCATCCAGAAGAGCCTTTGTCGCGAGCCTGCTGCGACGGGATGCAGCAAAGCGGCGCGAAATGCCGGCAGGGGCTGCCGAGGCGCGTCATCCACGCCATGGGCGCCAGCGACCCCCCGCCTGTGTCACCTTCTGCTCGCTGGCTTCCAACGGATTCGTGCGCCTTCATCTCGATGCAGCGCTTCTCTGCAATGCCGCTGTAGCCCTTGGGTCACTGAGTGGCGGACAGGTGTTGCCGCTGCGCTCTGAGGCTTCTGTTATGTGTTTGAGGGCGGAGGCCGGGGTTGCGGCCCGGCGGCCGCCTCACTTTCTTTGCTTCGCCAAAGAAAGTAAGCAAAGAAAGGCGACCCGAAGTCAGGGCCACTTCGTGGTTCCCTGCGCTGCTCGCGCCAGGGGGG
>NZ_JADZ01000043.1 GCF_000518645.1 Curvibacter gracilis ATCC BAA-807
GACAGCAGGCTGTCAAAGCGCTCGTCGCTCAGGTTCATCAGGTACACGCACGCGTCGGCCATGTCGTCGCTGTACAAAAACTCGCGCAGCGGCGTGCCCGTGCCCCAGGCAGGTACCGTGGCGTCACCACGCTGCTTGGCTTCGTGAAACTTGCGGATCAGCGCCGGCAGCACGTGGCTGTTTTGCAGGTGGTAGTTGTCGCCCGGGCCGTACAGGTTGGTGGGCATCGCCGCCAGAAAGCGCGTGCCGTACTGGCGGTTGTAGGCCGAGCACATTTCAATGCCGGCAATCTTGGCCAGCGCGTAGGGCCGGTTGGTGGGCTCCAGCGGGCCGGTCAGCAAATGCTCTTCGCGCATGGGCTGTGGGCACTCGCGCGGGTAGATGCAGCTGCTGCCCAAAAACAGCAGGCGCTGCACGCCGTGGCGCCAGGCCGCGTGGATCACGTTGGTCTGGATGGCCAGGTTGTCGCGGATGAACTCACCGGGGTAGCTGTTGTTGGCCACAATGCCGCCCACCTTGGCCGCGGCCAGGTACACCTGGGTGGGCTTCTCGGCAGCAAAAAAGGCTTCCACCTGATCGGCCTGGGTCAAGTCCAGCTCGGCGTGCGTGCGGGCCAGCACCGCATCGCCCTGAGCCTGCAGCCGCCTCACCAGGGCCGAGCCCACCAGGCCTCGGTGGCCCGCCACATAGATTTTATTGTTTGAACTCATATCAAGCAGGCCTTGCGCCTCAGGTCACAACCACGCCTGCGTCAGACCATGGGCACGCCGGCAATTCCGAATCGTACCCCGAGAACCAGGTCATGCGGATCAGGCCTTCATGGCCTCGCTCTGACCATAGCCCATCGGGTTGCGATGCTGCCAACGCCAACTGTCTTCGCACATTTCCTTCAGACCACGTTGGGCCTTCCAGCCCAGTACCCGGTTGGCCAGGCTGGGGTCGGCGTAGTAGCTGGCCAGGTCACCGGCCCGGCGTGGCGCCACCTGGTAGGGCACCTTCTGCCCGGTGTACTGCTCAAAAGCCTGCACCATCTGCAGCACCGAGATGCCCTGCCCGGTGCCCAGGTTCGCCATCAGGCAGTTGCGGCCCGTCAACTCGCCCTGCAGGTAACGCAAGGCCGCCAGGTGGCCATCGGCCAGGTCCATCACATGGATGTAGTCACGCACCCCGGTGCCGTCCGGTGTCGGGTAGTCGCTGCCGAACACACTCAGCGCAGGGCGACGCCCCACCGCCACCTGCCCGATGAAGGGCATCAGGTTGCCCGGCACACCACGCGGGTCTTCGCCCAGCAGGCCACTGCTGTGAGCCCCCACCGGATTGAAGTAGCGCAGGCAGGCCACCCGCCAGTCGGGGTTGGCGGCCGCCACATCGCGCAAGATATATTCGACCATCAGCTTGCTCTGGCCGTAGGGGTTGATCGGCGCCAACGGTGCCGACTCGGGCAGCGGCGAGGCATCGCTGTTGCCATACACCGTGGCCGACGATGAAAACACCAGGGTCTTCACCCCTGCCCGCTGCATGGCCCGGATCAGGGTCACCGAGCCCGCCACATTGTTGTCGTAATACAGGGCCGGCTCAGCCACCGACTCACCCACCGCCTTGAGGCCCGCGAAATGGACCACACCCTGGATCGGGTAGCGTGCAAACAGCGCGTCCAGCGTGGCGGCATCGCGCACATCGCCCTGGACCAGCGTGGGCTTGAGCCCGCCCACCTCGTGCATGCGCTCCAGCACAGCAGGAACGCTGTTGCAAAAATTGTCGAGCACCACATAGGGAATGCCCGCCAGGGCCAGGGCCACGCCCGTGTGGCTGGCGATGTAGCCAGCGCCTCCCGTCAACAAAATCATGATCTCTTCCCTGTCGTCTTATTGAATCACACTGGCTCGGGCTTGCCAAAGAAATAGCCTTGCCCCGCGTCGTAGATGCCCACCAGGCGTCGCGCGTCCATCTCAGACTCAATGCCCTGCGCCACGATCTGCACGTCCATCGAACGCGCCAGGGCAGCAATCGCATTGACCCAGTCGCCCGACACCTCTTCGCCATCCACCTCATGGATCAAGGCGCTGTCGAGCTTCACGTAATCGGGAGGCACCTGGCGCAGCACACGGGTGGAAAGCGCATCCAGGCCCAGGCGGTCGATACCAAAGCGCGCGCCCTGCTCCCGCACCATCGATGCGAAGGCCCGCGCTGCCTCGATGTCTTGCGAGCAACCAAAGCAGGTCAGCTCAAACGACAGCAACTGGGCCTGCGGGCCCTGCTCGCGCAACACCCCCCGCAGCCAGTCCACAAAACTGCGCTGCCGCACGCTTTGCAGGGACACGTTGATCGCCATCGGCATGGCGGGCGCACCATGACCACGCAGGCGCGCCACGGCCAGCAACACCACCGCCCGGTCCACCTCGGGCATCAGCTTGTGGCGCATGGCCATGGGCACAAAGCTGGCCGCCGGCACCAGGCCATTTTGCTCGTCCAGCAAACGCACCATCAACTCCTGGTGCAACAGACGCCGGTCTTCCAGAAACACCACCGGCTGGGCCAGCAAGCGCCAACGGTTGTCATTCAGCGCGTGCTGGATCAACGCGCGCCAACGCTCAGAGCCCAGAGTGTCAAGCCCAGTGTCAAGTTGGCTGCTTGCAATCAGTGAGTTGCGGCCCTGCTGTCGCGCCGCCTCGATCGCCAGATCCAGCCGCGCCATCAGGTGACTTTTCTGCTCACCAGGGCTGAAGGGCACGGCTCCCATGCTGCACGACACGCCGGCATCTTCCACATCAGCCAACACCTCTTGCAGCTTCGACAAACACTGCTGCGCCAATTGGCGGCCTTCTTCAAAATCCACATCGATCAGCACAAAGCCGAAGCTGACCCCACTGAGTCGCGCTGAAATTCGCGCATGGCTCTGAAGGACCTCGCCACTGATGCGAGCCACAGACTGAAGCAAGGCATTGCCACGCAAATACCCGCCGCCGGTGTTCAGGTCTTTGAGGCCGTTCAACTCCAGCCCCACCAACACCCCATGGATATGGGGCTCAGGCCCCGACAGCAACTCGCCCAGATGCAGGTCGAAACTGCGGCGGTTGTCCAAGCCTGTCAGTTCATCGTGCAAGACCTGTTTGCGAAAGCGCTCCACCTTGGCCGTCTCGGCGTCCAGGATTTCGGCAATACGCCTCGCCATGTCGTTCATGGCGCGCACCACGCGCGCCAGTTCGCGGGCGGCCGGCTGGGTCACGATCTGCTCAAAACGCCGTTCCTGGATGGCACGGGCCGAGCGCTCGATGGCATACAGCGGGTTCAGGATGATCTGCAGCAGCAGGTGCGACAGGAACAGCGCCACCACGTAGGCCAGCAAAATCCACAAGGCCACTTCGCGCGCCGACTTCCAGAGGTATTGGTAGGCGTACTCGGGCTGGCTTTGCACAATCACCTTGCCCAACTGGCGCCAGCCCGACGACACAAAGGCCTCGCCCCCTGGTGACGACAGCGCAAACGCATGAGTGAACCATTGCGGCACCTCGGCCACCTTCTCGGGCAGTTCGCGCTCTACCAGTACCTTGCCCTTGGCATCGGTGACCACGATGCGCTTGAAAAATCCACGGTCGAACACGCTGGCCACATTCAGTTCGGCCAGCACCAGGTCGTCGCGCCCCAACGACTGGGCCAACGGCAGCGACAGGGCAGTGGCCGCGTCCTGGGCGTGCGAAGCCAACTGCTGCTCCAGGTAGTCGCGCGTTCCACGCACACTGAACACCAGCAAGCCCACCAAAATGCCCAGAAACACCAGCGAAATCACAGCCAGAATCTGACGACGCAAAGTCATGCCTGCCCCCCTTCGTCACCCGAATGATGTCGCCCCGAGGGCAGCGCATGCGCCACCCACCCCATGGCCATGATCACCATCAGGGTGAGCACATTGGCCGGCAATTGCAGATTGAAATCAACCCAGCTGTGAATGGCCAGGGCCGTGATCGCCATCATCACGCCAAAGGCAATCCCCCGCGGCAGCGAGGTGCGCCTCCGCGCCATGGCACGTGCCGACACAGCAAAGGTCATCAACACAAAGGTGCCCAATATCCCCAAACCCACCAGACCATAATCACAAGCCAGCTCCACATAATCATTGTGAGCGTGGTCAAAATAAAGAGGCCTGGGGGTGCGATAACGGATATAGGCCGTATAGAAAGTGCCCCCGCCAGTGCCGAAGACCGGAAATGCCCGGGCCAGATCCAGCGCATGTCTGGCCGCATCCTGGCGCGCTTCAATCGACTCTTCAGCACCGCCAGCCTCGTTGGTCACCGCCGTCTCTTGAACCCGGTGCACCACCTTGTCCAGGCCCACCCACGAGCCCACCACCACCACGTCCACAATGATCAGGCTGATGATCAGCGTGACCATGGCCGGCGCGGACCGCCGGGTGAGCGCCAAGGTGATCAGCCCCACCACCAACAACGCAGCAAAAAAGCCGGCGTTGCCCATGCGCGAACGTGTGAGCACCAGGGCAATCACCATCACCACCAGCAGCAGGCGCAGCCGCATCTTGGGGCTGAGCACAAACTGCATTATGCCGGTCAGCCGGTGCTTCCAGCCCGATCCTTGCGGCCCCTCATTACCCAGGCGCGCCAGCATCAGCCCCACCCCCACGGACAGGCACAGCTCCATATAACCCGCAAAATGGTTGTGGTAGCCGAACGTGCCTTTCACGCGATCGTGAATCACCTCGAAGAAATAGATCTGGTAATGCGCCCCGGCCGAGAACAGCATCACGCCGATCACCGCCTGCACCACGCCCGCAACCACCAAGGCCATCGCCAACTTATCCAGGCGAGCTCGGTCACGCACCGTCAGCAACACCAGCATGAAAGCGAACAGGTACCCGGTTGAAAGCGCCGCATAAATGCGGGTCTGGAACACATCCAGCGAGATACGGGGCGGCGCCACCCCTTCCTGCACCCGCCAGGTTTCAGGTGAAATGAACTGCAGCCATGCCGCAGGCAATTCCAAGGTCTGAAACCACACGAGCAAGACAAACAGCACCAGCACCCCAAGAGGCCACCGAAAACTGTATAGGCGTTGAAAAGCCTGGTCAGCCTGATGCCGCCAAGCCCACACAGCCCCGAGCGAAAGCAAGACCACCCAAAGCACCAGAATGCCGACAGCAAAGGTGCGGTTGCTGCCCAAAGGCAGAGGCGCCCAAAGCAACAAGGCGATCAGGCCACCAAAAATCCATCCATCCCTGACAACGGTGGTGCCGCCTTGACGGCTGCTGCGCACCCCGTGATTTGTGCTTCTTTTGATTCGCGCCATCCCTGATCCGAACCGGCTGACTAAAAAAAATGGCAGCACGAAGCTGCCATTTCGGGGTTCCTTACGCAGTCAATCAGCTGCGGCTTGCACTGCCACCGCCGCCGCCGCCGAAGCTGGACCCAGCCGCCGTGCCGAAACTGCTACCGCCACCGCCACCACCACCGGTGCCAGCGCCACCACCGGCACCCGTTGCGGTGTCGAGAGAGGCAACATCAACGCCCTTGACCTTCTTGGCAGCAGCAATGATGGCAGCCTTCTCAGCGCCATCAGCGGCCAAAGTCAGCGTAGCCACCACCGAGTTGGCATCTTTCGGGGACACGGTCAACACTGCGGTGGTCACTTCAGTCGCGGACTGACCATTGCGGACAAGCTCGGCAGCCAATGCGGCAGGCGACACACCAGCGGCGATGGCTGCTTGCACAATCGCATCAAGAGATTGACCTGTCGTCAGCGCAGACTTGACTTGCTGGGCCAAGTCTTCGCTACCTGCGCCGGCTGTAAATTGAGCGTTGGCAGCAAATGCAAGGGCCGCGATGCCCAGTGCGACCATGCTCTTCTTGGTGAAGCTGTTCATGTTGACCTCTCTGTGAAAAAGATTGAAGTGCGCAGATCTTAGCAAACAGATCTTCGTGTAACAACTATTTTTTGTGCAAAGCAGCAATTCAGCATAAATGACTAAATTGATTTAGTTGCCGGAGGCTCACCCAAAATGGTGCACAACCTTCAGATTGTCAATATCCATATCCGAACACGACAAATAAAGCCGTTACTCAAATTCAAATTGTGCCCAGCCTTCCAATCCACCCGAGCTTGAGCACCAAGGGTACCGCCCAGCAACCCAACAACCTGCCCCAACCCATCGGCCACGACCTGGCGCCACCGTGCACAGCCCCCCCCTGAGACCTCACTCAATTGAGGTAAGCACCAAACCAACGGCCCCATTAACATTTGAAAACCCATCTTTAGCGGTGGATTTCATGCGGCAAATCCAGCTTCAGATCGCGTTGACCTTGGCACTCACCAGCCTCAGCCTGGGGGTCAGCGCTCCAGCCCTGGCCGACCCGGCCGAGCCCCGAACCGCCCTGGTGGGCGTGACCAAGCCCGCAGGCCCTTATTCACCCGGGGTGGTCGTCGGGCGCCTGGTGTTTCTGTCGGGCCAGGTTGGTGCCGATCCCACAACCAACACCCTGGTGGCCGGTGGCGCGAAGGCCGAAACCAAACAGGCGATGGAAAACCTCGGCAAGCTGCTGCAAGAGGCCGGGCTGGATTTCAGCCACGTTGTCAAATCCACCGTGTTTCTGGCTGACATCCAAGACTTTGCCGATATGAACGGCGTCTAAGGCAGCTTCTTCAGCGGCGTTCCGGTGCCCCCTGCCCGCTCCACCATCCAGGCAGGCGCCTTGCCCCGTGGCGCCAAGGTTGAGATCGAGTTCATCGCCGTCAAATAAGTCAGGGCGCCCAAAACACCATGGCGAGGGGAACAGACCTCAAAACGGCACCTGGTCCGTCGGGTACTTCCAGAAGTCTTTCAGCAAATAGCTCACCGGCAGGTTCAGCGACACATTGCCGGGCGGAATCGGGCGCATGAACCAGCGCTCATACATGGGGTAGATGTCGCGGCTCATGATCAGGCGCTTCATCTCCTCATCCACCAACTGCTTCAGCGCCACGTCCCCCTTGGGCAACATGATCGCCAGGGGTTCGGTGGTCAGGTAGCGCCCCACCACCTTCAAATCGTCCGGCTTGGGGCTGCTGGCCACCAGGCCAAACAGCAGCACATCGTCCATCACAAAGGCATCGGCCTTGCCCTGTACCACCATCTGCAACGCCTGCTGGTGGTCGGCCGCCTCGGTGATTTTCAGGTTCAGCAGGTGTTGGCGGTTCAGTTGGTCCATCACCTTGAGTGGCGTCGTGCCCCGGGTGGACACCACCGTCTTGCCCGACAGGTCTTCCAGCCGCGTGACCGTGCTGTTGGCCCGCACCAGCATGCGTGCCCCCACGATGAAGTGAGGCACCGTGAACGCCACCTTCTCGCGGCGTTCAGCATTGTTGGTGGTCGAGCCGCACTCCATGTCGGCCTTGCCCTGGGCAATCACATCCATGCGGTCAGCCGCCGTCACCTTCACGTAATCGATCTGCATGTCGCGCGCACCGGTCTTCTTGCGAATCACATCCGCCAACCGTTGGCACAAATCCATCGCATAACCCACCGGTTTGCCATCGGCATCGAGGTAAGAAAACGGAATCGACGCATCGCGGTGCGCCAGCACCAGGTGCCCCCCGGCTTTGATTCGATCCAACACGCCGCCGGCCTGGGCCGTGAAGGTGGCAAAGGCCAGCACCACGGCAGCGGCACTCGAACGGTTCAGAGCAATGGACATCTTGGAGCGCACAGCAACCTCGGCAACAAACAACCCCGCCTGTGCAAGCAGGGTTCATGCCCGTCAGCCACGGTCTGTACCCAGGCCAGCGAGATGCAACCTTGCAGGTTGGCGGAGTGGAGACTTTCATCCCTGATCAAACGGCTGCCAAGGGAGCCCCTGGTAGCCGCGCCGACGCTTCTTGTTGAGCGCCTGTGCGGAAGGAATCATAAGACACCGTTTGTTGCCGGATGGCGAGCGTCGCTCACCCGCCAAAACTGAGCCACTCAAAGAGCCACGCCGACACCAAAGCGGCAAAGCCTTGCTGGCTGATCGGGCAGCAACTCGGATCGAGCATCAATTCATTGACATGCAGTTCAGGCAAAGTTACCGTTAGTAACAAGCCGCCAGCGACAGCCAATAGTCGCCCCAAACTCTCCGAAATTCAGTCCTCACCCCAACCCCACGGAATGAAAGTTGGTGGTTTTGATTCGGCATTTTTTCGTGCTGCGGCTTCACACCGCTATTTTGCTGTTGACACGAAGCCTGATGCCAGTGGCACTTTCACTCTGAACACATCAGGCACTCAATTGAGCCACCACCAACCGGAGTACACCATGCTGGAGTCATTCAATTTCAGGAAACCACCTGAAAACCCAGAAAAGATCGCTCAATTTCGCCAAACCCTGGAAAAACTGAATGGTTTACAGGAACAACGGGCCTCTTTGAAGATGCTGTTCGATGCGGTCGATAAATTAGCCGAAGCAGAGCTGAATTACTACTACCGGCGCAGGCTGACCCGGTCCACCATCTCAACCATCACCCGGTTTGCCGGTTGGATGTTCGGGACCCTGGGCATTGTTTCACCCCTTCTATCAACAAGCGTGCCCAATGTGTTCGGTATGCTGAGCCCCTACGGATACGCATTGCTGGCCTGTGCCGCCAGTGCTCTGGCTGCGAATTCTCTCTTTGCAGGCACCGAAGGCCATATTCGCTTTGTGACCACCCAGCTTGAAATTGAAAAACTCATCGTCGCCAGCAGAATCAATTGGTGCCAATTTCTAATGACAAACCAAAGCACCCCATTGAACGTTGACGAAGCCTTTGAACTGCTCAATGCCTACGCCAGCACTTTGCACAATATGGCCCTCAAGGAAACCCAGCACTGGGGTGAAACCATCACAGGTGAACTGCAAAAATACCAGCAGATGATCAATAAAAGCCACAGCGTGATTGCGGACAAGAAAGCGCAGGCGCATCCAAAGGCACCTTGATCCCTATCTGAATCGGGCAAGAGCAATCCCTCGACCCCAGAGGCCCTGCCCAAGCTCGCGACATCCCTGGCCGAGAAGAACCACAACAAAGACAGATCTTGCTGCCTGAGGCGGCTGGGCCTTCAACAAAACTACTCCCCCCGGGTTTCTCTTGATTCGTCCGGCAGGCCAAGCTAGCACAGTGATTGCTTTAGATGATTTTCGCAGCGCGAAGCTGCCCACTTATTTGTAAAGCGAGGATCCGGAATGAAAAAAACAGTATGGCTTTGGGCGCTTTCGCCCGTGGCCGTGGCCTTGACGCTGTATGGGTGTGGGGGCTCCGACTCGAGCCTGATCGTCGACTACAACAGCCAGAGCTGCTCGGTGGTCTCCAGTACAGGCGCACCTGTCACAGTAGGTTCCGGGCTGGCGGGTGATCCTGCGGCCCCCGAGGCCGCCTCGGGCTACCGGCTGGGCTACAAGGCCAAGACATCCAGCAAATACATGGTGGTGGCCAACACCCCTTTGGCCACCAAGGCCGGCTGCGATGTGCTCAAGGCGGGTGGCACCGCGGTGGATGCGGCGGTGGCCGTGCAAGCCGTGCTGGGCTTGGTCGAACCCCAGTCCAGCACCATTGCGGGCAGTGCCTTCATGGTGTACTACGACGCGACCACCAAGCAAGTTGTTGCCTACGATGGTCGCGAAACTGCCCCGGCAGCCGCCACAGGCTATTACCTGGCGCGCCAGAACCAGGCTGACGCCACGTCCCCGGCGCCCGTGCCCAGTGCGCGGCGCAGTGGCCGCTCCATCGGCGTACCCGGCGTGATGCGCATGCTGGACATGGCCCACAAGGAGCACGGCAATCTGGCCTGGGGCCAGTTGTTTGATGAAGGCGTCAACCTGGCCACCAATGGCTACAAGATCCCCACCCGCATGGGCGATGCGATTGCCGCCAACGCAGCCAGCCTGCGGCTGGATGCCAATGCCGTGGCCGCATTTTTCAATGCCGACGGCACGCCCAAGACCAGCGGCAGCGTCACCACCAACCTGCCTTATGCCCAGTCACTCCGAACCCTTGCCACAGGCGGCGCAGACGCTTTGTACTCTGGTGCCATTGCCGAAGCCATCGTGGCCAAGGCGGCTCAATCGGTGGGCGACGATGCTGCCAAGACGCCCATCACCCCCAGCCTGATGACGGTGGCCGACCTCAAGGCCTACCAGGCAAAGAAGCGCGAGCCTGTGTGCACAACGTACCGCAGCAGCTACTACATCTGCACCATGGCGCCCCCCTCGTCGGGCGGCATCGCCATCGCTCAATCACTGGGCATTCTGGAGAACTTCGACCTCTCCCAATACGGCCCCAGCAACCCCAGCAACGAAGGCGGCGTGCCGAGCGTGATGGGCGTGCACCTGGTGTCTGAAGCCGAGCGCCTGGCCTACGCCGACCGCGACAAGTATGTGGCCGACACCGACTTCATCCCGCTGCCCGGCAAAGGCGTGTCGTCGATGATCGACAAAACCTACCTCAAGCAACGAGCAGCGCTGATCAACGCCAGTGGCAACTCCATGGGCACGGCAAGCGCGGGCAACCTGGGCGACATTCCACTGGGTGTAGACAAGACCGTGGAGCAGGGCACCACGCACTTCTCCATCGTCGATGCCTACGGCAACGTGGTCTCCATGACCTCGACCGTCGAATCCAGCATGGGCTCGTTCCACATGGTGGGCGGCTTTCTGCTGACCAACCAGCTCACCGACTTCTCTGCCCTGCCCACCGACAGTGCGGGCGTGCTGGTGGCCAACCGCGTGGCCCCGGGCAAGCGGCCGCGCAGCACGATGGCGCCCACGCTGGTGTTCAAGGGCACAGCCCCTGGCGACTTTGTGATGGCCACCGGCTCGCCTGGCGGCGGCACCATCATCCAGTACGTGCTCAAGACCGTGGTCGGCGCACTGGACTGGGGTCTCGATGCCCAGCAGGCCACCTCGCTGGTGAACATTGGCGCCACCAACAGCGCCACCACCAACGTGGACGGCGCCAACACCACGCTCGACCTCACGGCGCTGATCAGCGGCCTCAAGGCCAAGGGCCACACCGTGAACAACGGCGCACAGTCCAGCGGTGTTTCCACCATCATGCGAGTCAACGTCAACGGCCAGACCAAGCTTCAAGGCGGTGTAGACCCCCGCCGCGAGGGCATTGTGCTGGGCGACGGGGCGCTGTGACGCGCCCGTCTTGATGGCGCCTCAAGACCACTCATAAGTACCCCAGGCCGTTGATTGGCGGCTTGCCTTGGGATTTGATGAACAAACGGCGCACTGCCCAGGCAGTGCGCCGTTTTTCCGCGTGGCACCTCATCAACCCGTCACCCTGACGGATCAGCAGATCGGCCATCACGGTTTCTGTGCCAGAGCCCCAACTTCAGAGAAGCGCCCCAGCACCGCGCCCCTCCCCCTCGAGGCCTGTGACCTCAAAAAGACTCCCAGTTGTCGTCACGCTCGGCCTTGTTCGTTGAGGTGGCAGGCGCCGATGCAATCTTCAAGCTCGCGGCCTTTGGCAAGGGACTGCTCTGGGCCTTGGCTTGCAGACTGCCTGCGCTGTGGGCCCGGGCCACCGGCTTGCGCACGGCGGGCTGACGGACGCCTGCAGCTTCTCGGGACACGCGCGCGCCGCCACTTTGCTCATGGGCTGACAGCCTGAAGACGGACACTGCCTGCACCAGGTCATGCGCCTGGTTGCGCAGGCTGCTGGCTGCCGCCGCCATTTCCTCAACCAACGCGGCATTTTGCTGAGTGGCCTCGTCGATGGACGTGACCGCTTCACCCACCTGGGCCACTCCGGCCGTCTGCTCCTGGCTGGCCGCACTGATCTCGCCCATGATGTCGGTGACCCGCCGGATGCTGCTGACCACCTCGTTCATGGTCTCACCCGCCTGGTCCACCTGCACGGTGCCTTGTTCGACACGCTCCACACTGGCGTTGATGAGCGTCTTGATCTCTTTGGCCGCATCTGCGCTGCGGCTGGCCAGGCTTCGCACCTCGGCGGCGACAACGGCAAATCCACGCCCTTGCTCACCGGCCCGCGCCGCTTCGACCGCAGCATTCAAAGCCAGGATATTGGTCTGAAACGCAATGCTGTCGATCACGCTGATGATTTCGCTGATCTTTCGGCTCGCGTCCTGAATGCCCTTCATGGTGTCCACGACCTGGCCCACCACCTCGCCGCCTTTGGATGCAATTTCGGACGCAGCCATGGCCATCTGGTTGGCCTGCCGCGCGTTGTCGGCATTGAGCCTGACGGTGGAGCTGAGCTCTTCCATGCTCGCTGCCGTTTGTTCCAGAGAACTGGCCTGGTGTTCGGTTCGGGCGCTCAGGTCATGGTTGCCCTGTGCAATTTCTTCACTGGCACTCGAAACCTGATCGGAACTCTCGCGCACGTTCTGCACCACCTTGGCCAGATTGCCCTGCATCAGGGCCAGCGCATCCATCAATTCGCCGAGTTCGTCCGTACCGTGGGCTGGCACCTCAGCGGCCAGGTCGCCATCGGCAACGCGCCGGGCCAATTGTGATGCCTGCTTCAGCGGCACCGTCACCGACTGAGCCAGAAGCCAGCAAACCACCGTGCCAAGCGCCAGGCTCAACACGCCCAACACAATCAAGAATTGCCTGCTGCTCTGCCGATTGGCCTCAATGGCCTGACTCAGCAGGTCAACCTGTTCACGTTGTGTGAGCAGCAACTCGTCCATCTTGCCCGCATACCGCTTCGCATCGGGCAGAAACTGCTTTTCAAGCAGCACATTGGCCTCGTCAGTCTTGCCCTCCTTCTTCAACGCCACGACGCCGTCGCGGTTCTTCAGGTACAGCGACCTCAACTCGCCGATCTCGCGAAAGATCGCCTTGTCGGAGTCGCGGACCAGCATGGCTTCGACGGCCTTCTGCAGCTCCCCTGAGCGAGTAGACGAAGCTTTGGCATCCTCAGCAAAGAAAGTCGCCAAAGCGGGATCGCTGCTGCGCGCCACGGCCGCAGTGCGCGTGATGCCCACATGAAGATTGCGCGACCAGTCACTCACCAGGCGTTCGGCCTTGATGGGAATCTTCACCATCTCATCGGCCGCGTCCGCCAGGGCGCTCAAGCGATAGATGCTGAGCCCGATCACGGCAATCGACAGCAACAGAACAACCGCGAATCCGACAGCCAGGCGCTTGGCCACCGAGAGATGCTGAAAAATGCTCATGATAGTTTCCAAAATTTCATTAATGCCGGCCTCTGCATAAAGGCCCAACACATGTTGTATTCGGCCTTCATGAAGGCGGCATTAAGATTATTTTTCAAATACCAGCGGACTATTTCAAGAAACCATCAAAAATCATCGGAACAGAAGACAACTTTGCTCAAACTCAGAGTTCACCCCACGCGCTAAGAGAATGGGATGGATGCATTGCGGAGCGCCAACACCAGATGCCCCTCGACCTTGATGCGATCCAGCACACTGCCCGCCTTCGCCGTGAAGGCGGCCGGGACCAGCGCGATGGCAGCAGCACTTGAACGGCTCGGGACAATGGACAAGCTAGAGAGCACAACAACCTCGGCACCAAACAACCCCGTTGCAGCAAGCTCGCTTCGTGCCTGCCGGTCAGCCTGGACTCTGGCCCCAATACGGCATGCCCTGCTGGTTGGCGAAGTACAAACCCACATCGCGGTTCGAGCGGACCCAGTTCAAACCGGAGCACCTGCACCCGCGCTTGTGCCTGAGCGCCTGGGCGGACTGGGGTCATCAGTCGCATCTGCGCCACGTTCCAAACAAACTCGCCCGCCCCCACCGGATGCCGACCTTCCGTACGTTGACACGCCTGCCAGGTATGGTTACCTTTAGTAACATAGCGCCTACAATTCCAATGACTCATTCCTAAAAATTATCAAAGGCGCCTCGTCGGTCTGAGTAACTGCAAGCGAGGGAGGAAACTCATGCAGCACATTGAGGAAATTGAGCTGATCAGTTCGACCATAGGGAGCGCCTACGAAGCCATATTGCGCGAAGACAGTTGGGTAGGCGTCTTGTCTAACCTGACTCAATTGGCAAAGGCCGACAGTGGCAGTTATGTTCTGATCGATGAATCGGCCCCAAAGATCGTACAGTCCAAAAACCTGGATTTATCCGTTCTGGATTCATACAACAAAGACTACGCTGCATTCGATCCATTTCATGGCGAAATCATGCGAAATTCAGCCAAAAATGTGGTGCACGACAGAAGCGAGGTAGACAACGACTTCATTCGAAACAGTGTCTGGTTTCAAGAATTCTATCGACTCAATCGCATCCACTCCATTATCGCGCTCCCCTTGCACAATGAAACGGGGCTGGCCGGATCATTCAATATTCAGAGGGTAGCCGGCCGAAAAAACTTCAGCGATCACGAAATCAGACTGATCAACTGCCTGGCCCCACACTTCAATCGGGCTCATCAGATCATGCAAAAGATCAAGGTGATGCGCCAGGAGGTCATGATTGAGAGCATGTCACTGGATGCAGTTACCACCCCGATCCTGTTGATTGATGAAAAAAGCCACGTCATCTTGGCCAGCCAGGCTGCCCAACAGATCATTCGGCACGAATCCATTTTAAAGCTTGAGAAAAATCATCTATGGGCCTCAAGCAACAGTGGATTTATTTCTTTGAAATTCTCCAGCCGCCCCTTCGAGAAATCGCTCAATCGAGGCAATGACAGAAAACCATTACGGGTTATTTCATTACCTCTGGCACCCGACAGCGAATTCAACAAGGTATTTCAACGCCCACTTTGCATGCTGATTTTGGATGACCCAGAGATCATTCCAGCGTCCTTGAATGAGTTGCTCACTGAGCTTTTCAAATTGACATTATCGGAAGCCCGCGTCTGCGTCGCGCTCGGTTCAGAAGGGTTGACACCCCAAGAGTGCAGCGATGTTTTTGGGGTCAGCATCACGACCATCCGCACCCAAATCAGATCCATCTACAACAAGATGGGCCTCAGGCGCCAAGCCGACCTGGTTCGCCTCATCAGCCTGTTGCACCTCACCCGCAGCAAAAACTGACCCGGCTCCACAAGCGTGGCATTGAGAGCCGTCACCGCTGTGAAAAAGCCTGACCAGCCCCGGCCAGTATGGCTTGGCCTCACAACAGACCTGGGGGGACGCTCACCCGCCGTCAGGTCGCAAGCTCGTCGGCAAGCAGCCCGAACCCACGCCAGAAATTACCCCATGTCCATCCTCAATCTTGACGATGCCCAATCAGCAGGAATGCCAAGAATCAAGCAAAAGCCACTTCGGCAAATCCTGGACATCCGCCGCAGAAGCCTGCCAGCGATTCTTAGCGGTGCCAGCTTGGGTAGCCACTGCCCACGTCGGCCCCGAATCGCCCGCTGGAGTTCGTGAACGGGGAGTTCTGACCTCCAGTTGGAAACCCAACACGCCTTGAAATAAAGCATTTGAAATGGCCACGCCAAGTACCCACCCCCCAGCTTTGAAAATCATGGTTGTCGAAGACGACCCCGGCATCAGGCGCTATATGGAAGATGCCATCAACGGCCAGGCGGACCTTCGATGCGTTGGCAGCTTTGATCGAATCCAGCCCAGTCGGCAGGCCCTTCAAACCAGCCCCCCCGATATTCTGCTTCTCGACCTGGGCCTTCCCGATGGGCATGGGATCGAGCTGATCTCACTCTGCAAACAGCTCAACCCCCTCTGCGAGATCCTGGTCATCACCAGTTTCAGCGATGACGCCAACATCATCCGCTGCCTGGAAGCGGGCGCCCAGGGCTACATCCTGAAAGACGCGTTCCATCCCGACATCCCTCGCTTCATTTCTGAACTGCGCCAAGGCGGCTCACCCATCAGCCCACGTATCGGCCGAAAGTTATTGTCTTTGTTGCGCCAGCAAAAAGGCCCATCCCAGCCAAGCCCAGCAACAACTGTGTGCCCCAGCCCCGACGAATCCAACCTCAGCGGGCGCGAGGCAGAGGTTCTGAACCTGATTGCCCGTGGCTATTCGTACCAGGAGATATCAGGGCACCTGGCCATATCACTCAACACCGTGCGAACCTACATCAAGCAGATCTACCAGAAGCTGGCTGTTCGCAGCCGCGGTGAAGCCGTTTTTGAAGCCGCCAAGATGGGCTGGCTTCCCGCGCAATTGCTTCGTCCCGACAGCTGACCCCTCAGGCCCGACATGGCACGCCCCACCGCCACCTATGCGCTGATGTTCTTGAAGGTCAGCGCCAGCGCCGCCACGCATTTCAACGGCCTTCCCTGGCTATTGACCCTGGTGATGCTGCTGCTGGGGCCCCATTTGGCCCAGGCGCAAAACACCATCACCCTGAACACGGCAACCCTCAGCATTCAATACAAGAATCAGGAGCGTGCCCGGAAATCAGTCACCCTGCCTTACTACTGGGATTTCGCTGAACCCGGCCAAAGCGGAACCGCCGTCTTTGAGTTGGGGCCCACCGACAACCACGACCGACTGATCGACAGCATCTACATACCTCGCATCGGCAACCAGCATGTCATCAACCTCAATGGACATGACCTTGAAGCCGACTTGATCGATGAGCCGGGTGGCACGGCGCATGCCAGCGGCCCCCGATTTCTCAGGATTCCGCCTTTCCTACAGGCAGACAGCCTGCACCTGACGATCACCCTGTCGGCCGAGCAGATGACCAATGCAGGCCTGTCGCGCGTGATGCTCGGGCAGGCCTCTGAACTGCGCCCCACCTACCAGCGCCGTCAATTCTGGGACATCGAATCACGTTGGATCGCCGCCACCATCAGTGCCCTGCTCGCCCTGTTTGCTCTCGCGCTGTGGGCCAAACAGCGGGAGGCCAGCATTCTGCATTACGGCATTTCAGAACTGTGCTGGGCCATCCTGTCGTCCCGGATGATCATCACCAACCCGCCGCTGAATGCATGGCTCTGGCAGACGCTGACATTCGTCATGCCCGTGTTCCTCGGCAGTGCCTGCCTGTGCGTCTACCTGTACAGCCTGCAACCCACCAAAGCCGAATCCAAGTTGGCCAATGGCCGCCACCTGATGCCGATTGCGGCGGCCTCGGTCATTCTTTGCAGTCTGAACACCAACAGATACCTGATGGTCATCTTGCTGCTGCCAACCATCGCCGCCCTGGCACACCTGGCCTACCTGAATGCGCGGGCCATTGCCGAATCGAAAGACAAGCGTTCCATCCATGTTCTGGCCACCTTCACCGTTGTCATGGTGCTTGTCATGGTTGACGTCGCCATCTTCACCCTCTCCAAAAATGCCTATGAACAGATCAATCTGTTGCGGCTGGTCTGGGTCATTGTCGGCATCAGCTTCGCAAGATCGATGCTCGACCGCATTGCGCATGCTCACCTCATGCTCAACACCGCCGCCCAGGTATTGCAGCAACCACTGCCGCATCGGCCCGCAGAACTGGTTGAAGCCTTTGCCGCGTCCAACCGCCAGCATCTGATCGACGGCGCCGCCCAAGAGCGCCTGCGGCTGATTCACGACCTGCACGACAGCGTTGGCAGCCAACTCAGCAGCACGCTAGACATGGCGCAACAGCAAGGAGCCAACAGCTCAGACATGGTGCCCCAGCTGCGCAAGACCCTCGAGCAACTCAAACTGACGGTGGACGCCCTGGAGGAAAGCGACGGCAACCTGGAGTCCATCATCGCCTCGGTACGTTACCGACTGACACCCCGCATCGAAGCCGTAGGCGTTCAACTGCGTTGGCAAGTGGATGCCCTGCCCACCTTCAACCATTGGAGCAGTCAGCAAGCACTGCACCTGCAAATGCTGTTGCTGGAGGCCTTTGACAACTCCATCAAATATGCCAAGAACCACCGCATCGAATTCACGGCCCACCCATTCACGGACCCCGACAGATCCGGCGTGACCCTGACCTTGAAAGACGCTGGGCCGGGCTTTGTCTGGCCACCGCCTGAAAGCAAAGGCACCCAGAGCCGAGGCAAAGGCATGGGCATCATGCTGTATCGCGCCGACAAAATGGGTGCCCATCTCGACATCCAATCAGGGCCGCAGGGCACCACCCTGACTCTTCGATTGATCAACCAATCTCTGCTCAGTGGTGCCGCCACGCGCGTGGCGGCACCCCACCTGGCCTGATCGACGCAGGCCGAATCTCAATTGCTGCTTTCAACTGAAAAAGATACCGGGCTGACCGCATTCGAGTCATTGGTGATGGTGAAATCTCCGGCGGCAATTTGCTCAAGAGCGGGGTCGGGGCGAATGATTTCAAGCCGATAGCTGCCCAATGGCCAATCCGTTGACCGGAACATCCATATCGGCATGGATGCACTTGAACCATCAGGGGTCGACTGGGCTGACAACTCCATGACCACGCCATCGCTCACTCGACGCCAACGAACGATCACTGAATCACTCCCTGCCAACCATTCGCTGGGCAGGCTGGCATGAAGGTAGCGTTGCTGCGCCAAGAGGCTTGGCTTGCTGTCTATCGCTTGCGCATCGCTACTGGGTGAAATGCCAATCGAATGCAGCGCTGCCGGCGGTTTCAATTCAGTTTGCCCGTTGAGCAACGCTCGCAGTTTATCCGTGTCTTGACCAGATTTGAATCCGTGATTTTCCAACCATTCTTTGTTGATTGTGGGATGAAACTCTTCCGCTGCAGCATTCTGATAATCAGATTTCAAGCCATTGCCGCCGACAGAAGGCACTACTGAATCCCGGAATTCGCCAACAACTGAGTTGCCAGGCAATCTATTTTCTTTCGCAACAACGACTCCGCTCGCTGGCTGCCATGTCATTGAATAAATAAAAAGCAGCCCAGCACTGACAGCCACCCCGGCAATGCCCAAAAAAGTATGCCACTTCGCCATATCTAACGCAGCTGTTCAATGACTGCTCAACCAATTATCCCTGCCCGCCTTGCAGGCGTTCATATCGCTGTACTGCTTGATGAAGACATACTTGGCAGTGCCAGATCCGCTAGGGCAAGAGCTCTCATCATATTTAAACGGACCTGAGCAACTACCGGTGTACCGAATCGACCCACCGCTGGTAGTGCTGGTAACACAAAAGTTGTAATAGCTTGCCTTGCTCTGATCCGGTAGAGAAATGCCAGTACCAGCCCCACATGACAAAGATTCAGCGACTTGCCGCGCATAATTGACCATTTGAGTGTAGGTGCCTGAATAATAGGCATCTGCCTCTGCTTTCTTACCCATCTGACATGCCGCAATCACTTGAGCAAGACCCGAGTCCGCTTGCGCAAAATTGCCAGATACTTGAATACCGCAAGAGTTTGCAATCCCTCGCTCCTTGGCTGTGAACTTATCAGGATAATTGCAAGTGCTTGCAGCAGCAGTGCCACCAGAATTTCCAACCCCTGCACTGCTGCTTGTACCGGAATCGCTTGAGCTTCCACCACCACAGGCTGCCAGACAGCTGATGACCGCAGCCATGGACCACCAAGAAAAATGATTCTGCACGATTTGAACTCCTGATTCGATTTATCAGCGCTTGAAGACCCAGCGCAGCCCTGAGCAAGTGATTGGTATTTTTGTAACTTTCTAGATACAAGCACATCACATGAGCATGTCATTGAAAAATCAAATACATCCAAATAAGCGATCAGAAAGTGTCCTTTCGGCATGTCCATCTGCGCCCAAGCCCGATCAACTGGCTCCCTGGTGCCAACGGATCTTGACGGCGCCACCGCTTGAAGCGCTGTCTGAGCCCGGCAAGCCCGCCCACAGGGCAAAATCAGAGCGCAGCCCCTGCCAAGTGCCAAGAGAGGCTCGTCAGGGCGCTGCTCAGCCCCCCCTCCCCCACCGCCAACACCAGCCGCCCTGCCATCAGCAACAGCCCATTGCGCTTGCTGCGCGTGGCCTGTTCGATCAGTCCCCCAAGCTCGGCCCAACACACAGCGCGTGTTGATCAGTGCAATGCCTATGGCTCACCCGCCCCTCGCCGGCATCGGCATTGCCAGCAGCACCCGCGCCTCATGGGGGCTGTGGTTGTACAACTGCCTCGATTCGTGAGGGGCGATGGCCACGGAATCGAGGGGGTGCAGTTGGGTCTCCAGGCGTTGGCCCTGGGTTTCAGTGATCAGGGTCACGGTGCCTTGCAGCACCACATAGTGCTTTTCAAGCGCTGAGGCATCAAGCGCCGTATGGCCGCCGGGTGCCAGGATCGACAGGCCCAGCCACAGGGCGGGCTGGGCCTGTACGGCGCCCGCCTCGTGGCCCTGCAAGCGCAAGCACTTCATGCCTTCGTGGTGGGGCGGATGGTAGGTCGGAGCCTGGTTGAAGCGGGTCAGGTTCATGGTGGGCCTTTGACGATGTGGGTGGTTCAGCTTCGGCAAGTCAAGGTGCAAGGCAAGTGCCTCAAGGCTTCAGCACAATGCGCTCAGGGGCTCCGGCCAGCACGCGCAAGTAGGCGGTGCGCGCCTCTTTCAGCGGGTATCTGGCCTCTGGGTCCACGGCAAAGGGCCTCAGTTCACGGGCCTCAAAGCCCTCTTGCAACTGGGCCAGCGCCTCGCCACTGCTTTGGCTGCTCAAGGCCAAGGTATCGATGCCCACATAGCGGTGTTGACCCCGGTAAAACTGAAAAATGTCAAAAGGCACGGCGCGGTCCTGAGTGGCAATCAAGATCTGCCAGGCCCCCAGGCCCATGGCCTGATTGGCCGCGGCAAAGTAAGGGCTGCCCACCGTGTTGAACACCACGTCGGCGCCCCGCCCCTGTGTGAGCTCACGCACCGCGTCCACCAGCTTGTGCGGCTGCAGCACTTGCACGCCCGGCGGGGTCCACCCTGGCAAGAGCCCTTCAGGGCGTTGCACGGCCAACACGCGGGCCCCACAGCGGGCCGCGATCTGCACGGCCGCCTGGCCTACCTTGCCATTGGCCCCCAAGACCAGCACCACCTGCCCTGCTTGGGGCAGCCCCCCGGCCCGGCTCAGGCCGGTCAAGGCCGTGACAAAGGGCACGCCCACCGCACCGGCCTCATCCATGCTCAGGTGTGTCGGCTTGGCCTGTAACGAGGCCACCGGCACGCGCAGATAGCGCGCGTGGCTGCCATCGACGCTCATGCCAAGATCACCGCCCGAGCCCCAGACCTCGCGGCTCAGCCATTCACTGGGGCCATCCACCACCACGCCCGCGTAATCGCGCCCCGGCGTGCGCGGCCAGCACACATGCGGCATCAAGCCCAGCGCCGCCTTCACGTCGCTGGGGTTGACGGCGGCACTGCACACCCGAACCACGGCCCACCCCGAGCTGGCCCGGGGCGGTGCCCCTTCACTGAGCTTGAATTGAAGCAGCTCCGGGCTGCTCACCGCAGCCTTCAACCGCAGGGCCAGTTGGTCCTCTCTGGGGCCCACTGCCCAATCCGACGAAGACCGTGTTTGCGCTTTGACTATCGTGTTGTTTCTCATGAAAAGCTCCTTGTGATGAACAGGCGGCAGGGGCATAGACAACATGCCGAGACCCGCGGCCCGCCCAAACCAAAACATTGAAAAGTTGAACGACGGGCGGCCTGTGATGCCTTCGCCCCGAGGCATGGTGGCCTCAGCCCACCGGCCGCAAACCCAGCGCCGTGCGCATCTCCTGGGGGCTGGCCAGGCGGCCCCCCAGGTCGCTCACCATCCCACGGGCCTTTTTCACCAACTCGGCGTTGCTGAAGGCCAGCTCGCCCTTGGCCAGGTAAAGGTTGTCTTCCATGCCCACGCGAAGATGGCCCTCCAGCAAATAGGTCTGGGCCAGCATCGGAAACTCATGCCGGCCAATGCCGAAGGCTGACCACACGGCACCCGCAGGCAACAGACTTCGGGCATACATCAGCGTCGCCGGGGTGGCTGCAAAGCCAAACCTCACCCCCAGCACAAAGGACCACAGCCCCGGCCCCTGCAGCACCCCGCGGGCCATCAGATCGGTGGCCAGGTGCAGGTCGCCCGAGTCAAATATCTCCAGCTCGGGCATCACCCCGCAGGCGCGGATCGCCTCGGCCATCACCTGCACCGTGCGCGGGGTGTTGATCACCACTTCCTCCCCTGAGTTCATGGTGTTCAAGTCCAGGGTGCAGATGTCGGGCCGAATCAGCTCGATGTGGCGCACGCGCTCCAGCGGCGGCAACAGCGTGGTGCCGGGGCCGGCCTCGCGCGGCTGCACCAGGCCCGGCACAAAGCGCCCGCCGGGGCCGGTGGTCAGGTTGATCACCAGGCTTTTGTGCTGCTGCCGGATCAGCTCCACCACCTCTCGGTACAAGCCCAGTTCCATCGAGGGCCGACCGGTGGCCGGGTCACGCACATGGATGTGCACGGCTGCAGCCCCGGCTTCAGCCGCATCCAGGCTGGCCTCAGCGATCTGGCTTGGTGTGATCGGAAGATACGGCGACTGTTCAGGCCGCGTCAGGTTGCCCGTGATGGCACAGGTCAGAAAGGTCTTGCGCATGTTGAACCCCTCTGCCGGTCACAGATGACGCCCGCCATCCACCACGATGCGCCCACCCGTGGTGTAGCGCAGCGTGGTGGCGCAAGCCTCCACCGCAGCCGCCACATCGTCGGCCGTGCCCACGCGCCGCAGGGGCAGGCTGGCCGAGGCCTTGCGGTTGAAATCGTCGGCCCGCCCAGGCACAAAGCCCGTGTCGATCACCCCGGGCGACACCGACACCACCCGGATCTGCGGCGCCAGCGCACGGGCCAAAGCATCGCCCACCACATCAATGCCGGCCTTGGCTGCCACATACGCCAGGTTGCTGCCCACGCCGGTGAAGGCGGCAATCGACGAAATGTTGACGATCAAGCCGTCGCCCGTGGCCTGCAGCAGCGGCACAAAGGCCCGGATGGTGGCCACCACGCCCCTGAAGTTCACCTGCAGCATCTCGTCGATGAACTCATCGCTCAGGCTCTCGAGGTCGGCCGTGGGCACGGCACGGGTGTAGCCCGCGCTGTTCACCAGCACATGCACCGACCCCAACAAGGCCTTGACCTCTTCGGAGGCCTCCCGCAGCGAGGCCTGGCTGGTGATCTGCGCGGGCACCACCACATGGCCGTGACCGGGCAAGGCGGCAGCCTGCTCGGCGGCCTTGAGCCGGGCCGGGTCGCTGAGCAGCGGCTGGCCGGGGGTGGGCAGGTACAGCAAGGCACAGCGGGCCCCCAATTGAGCCAGGCGCGCGGCCGTGGCCAGGCCAATCGCGCCGGTGCCCCCGGCAATCACCACGTGGCGCCCTGCCAGGCTCTGCATGGGCTTGAATTCAGCATGTTCCATGAAAAACTTCTCCGGAAAACAAGAACAAAAAAGTGGCACAAAAGAAGCCGCACACACCGCCCCCCGGGGCACAAGCCCCAAGGGGCGGTACCGGCCCTCAGGGAATCGGCGCCGCCGGAAACACCGGCTCACCAGGCAGCAGATGAAAGTCCTGCGCCAGCTCGGCCTGCTCAACACCCTGCTTCAACACCGTCTTGAAGTGGCCCACCAGCCCCTGCGTCACGCCAAACACCGGGTCGCTGCCCAGGGTGGCGGCATCGTCGGCAAACACCTGCGACACCAGCACCTTGTGCCCCTCGGCCGACACCATGAAATGCAGGTGCGCGGGCCGGTTCGGGTGGCGCTGCTGCAAGCGCAACAACTCGCCACAAGGCCCATCGGTGGGCACCGGGTAGCCTGCAGGCCGCACGCTGCGGAAGTGGTAACGGCCCTGGGCGTCGGTGCGAAACCGCCCCCGCAGGTTCATCTCGGGCTGGCTCGGGTCCTGGTTTTCGTACAGGCCCACGGGCGAGGCCTGCCAAACATCCACCACCGCATCGGCCAGCGGCTGCCCCTGGGCGCCAAACACCTGGCCGCTCACCAGCAGGGGCATGCCCAGCGCCGGGTCACGGCTGGCCTCGGGCGCATCGCCCAACGCCTGGTCGATCGAACTGCCCAGCGGGTAAAACGGCACGTTGGCGCGCCAGAAGGGCCCCAGCAGCGCCGCCTCCGAATGCCCCTTGAGGGGCCGGTTGTTGAGCAAGGCCACCAAGGTGGACAAACCCAGCAAGTCGGCCGCCAGCACCACCTCATTGGTGTGCTGGCCCGTGGCATGGCCCAGGCGAACCACAAAATCAAGGGCCAGCTCAAACTCGGCCTCGGTCACGGCGTGCTCCAGCACAAAGCGGTGCAGGCATTCGCTCAGGCCCAGCAGCAGTTGGCGGGCTCGCGGCTCGGGCGTGCCCTGCATGGCCTGCTTCACCAGCGGCCACAGCGACTCAGGGGTGGTGGGCAGCAGCAACCCCTGCAGGCTGGCGGTGCCTGGCGGCTTGATGTCGGCGGCGTTCATGGGGCCACCTCAGCTCGGCGGTCACCCACCACGGCCACGGCCTGGATCTCCACCAGAATGCCGGGCTTGGCAAAGTTGGACACGGTGATCAGGGCACTGCCCGGGTAACGCCCATCGGGCCACAAGGCCTTGCGCGAGGCCACCACCTTGTCGCCCAGGCGCGGGTCCAGCAGGTACACCGTGATGGTCACCACATCCTTCAGGCTGCCGCCCTGCAAGGCCAGGGTCTCGTCGATCTGCTCCCACACCCGCTTGAGCTGCGCATCAAACTGGTAGGAAATATCACGGCCTTGTGCATCCTTCAGGGCCGACGAGCCCGCCAGCCACACCGTTTTGCCCCCCTCTGTGACCACCCCCGGCGAAAACGCCCGGTCGGTCTGGTAGGCGTTCTTGGGCATGTGCTCAGCCCCCTGGGCCGCACCTGCCACGCCCAAGCCAAGCCCCAGGCCCAGCGCCAGGCTGCCGCCCCCAAGCGCCGCGCCGCCGCGTCGCGCGGCCCGTGACATCCGAGCTGCCTGCATCGATTGGAATCGCTTCATAAATCACTCCCTTCAGAGCACGTTGAAAAACAAGAAGCACCGCCACACACCTCACCCGGCGGTCGGGCCCCCGGCTTGACTGGGGCAACACATGCCGCAGCGCCGCCCCCAGGCTGGGCCTCCAGCTGCAGGGCTTGCCACCAGCGCAAATCCACCGGCACCTCGCGCGGGGCCCCGCCCCTGGGCAAGGCCCGCTCAGGCCCGTGCACCATGCGCAGCGCCTGCACTGCGGCCAGGGCCTGCAGGTCGATGGCCATCGAGAAGTTCAAGCCCCCCTGTGGGGCCAGCAGATCGGCCAGCACCCCAGCCGCATCGGGGGTCTGCAGTTCGGGAAAGTGCTGCTGCAACAAGGCCTGGGCCTGCGCCCGGTGGGCGGGCTGCTGCAGCCAGTGCAAGGCATCGCGGTAGGCCCGCAAAAAGCCCATCACGGCCTGCGGGTGGGCTGCAGCCCAAGGGGCCCGCACCACCCCCACGGTGCCCAGGTAGTGCGGCGCCACATCGGTGCCGCGCGCCAGCACCCCAAAGCCCTGGCGCTGGGCCAGCCGCTCGTAGGGCGGGCGCAGCAAGGTGGCTTCAAAGCGGCCTTGCAACAGCTGCTGGTAGCGCTGCGAAGTGCCCCCCGCGCTCAGCACCTGCACCTGTTGCGGCCCGGGGCCGGCGCTCAGCCCGGCGCGGGCCAACAGCTCACGCGCCACAAAGGCAAAGCCTGTGGTCTGGGCATCCACCGCCAGCCGCCGGCCCTTCAGGTCGGCCACCTCGTCCACCCCGGGGCGCGCCACCAGTGACAACAGGCCGTTGTCGCCTGCCATGAACGCCACCAGATCGGCCCCGGCCCGCGCATGGGCCGACTCGCCCTGCCCGCCCGCATAGGCCAGCACGTTGTCCACACTCATCAAGGCCAGCTGGGCTTTGTGGGTGTGCAGCGCCTCCACCACCTGCACCGAACCCCGGGCCGGCTGCAGCGTGACCGCCAAGCCTTGCCGCACAAAATAGCCCTGCGCCTGGGCCACCCACAGCGGCAGGTTGAAAGCCCCTTCAAACACCATCACCGTGAGCGCCTGTTCACTGTGGGGTGCCGTGCTTGGGCCGCTGCTTGCAGCGGTCACGTTGGGCTCCGCCCGAGGGGTCTGTGCCCCGGCCAGCGAGGCCAGCGATAGCAGTAGCCAGGCCACGGCAGCCCCCAGCCAGGCCCATCGCGGGGTGGTCAGCCTGCTCATGGCGCACCTCCCTGGTCGCCCTGGTCGTGCGTCTGGCGCAGCCGCTGTTGCAGCTCCTCGCGCGTCACCACCCCGTTCCAGCGGGCCAGCACCAGGGTGGCCACGCCGTTGCCGATCATGTTGACCAGGGCCCGTGCCTCGCTCATGAAGCGGTCGATTCCCAAAATCAAGGCCATGCCCGCCACCGGGATGGTCGGCACCACCGACAAGGTGCCCACCAAGGCAATGAAGGCCGCCCCCTGCACCCCACTGGCCCCCTTTGATGTCAGGGCCGCCACCAGAAAGAGCGACAACTGCTGCTCAAAGCTCAGATCCACCCCCATCGCCTGGGCCACAAACAGCGCCGCCAGGGTCATGTAGATGCTGGTGCCATCGGTGTTGAAGGTGTAGCCCGTGGGCACCACCAGCCCCACCAGTGATTTGGGCAAGCCCAGCGCCTCCAGCTTCTGCATCAGGCTGGGCAGCGCCGCATCTGACGAACTGGTGCCCAGCACCAGCAAGATCTCTTCCTTGATGTAGGCCAGGAAGCGGAAGATGCTGAACCCCACCCACCAGCCGATGGCCCCCAGCACCACCACCACGAACACCAACGAAGTCAGATAGAACGTGCCGATCAGCTTGAGCAGCGGCCCCAGCGAGGCCAGGCCATAGCGCGCCACCGTGAAGGCAATCGCCCCAAAGGCGCCCAGCGGGGCCAGCTTCATGATCAGGTTGACCAGCGCAAACGCCGCCGCCGACACGCCGTTGATGCCCTGCAGCACCCCGTGCCCGCGC
Source organism: Curvibacter gracilis ATCC BAA-807 (assembly GCF_000518645.1). Lineage (GTDB taxonomy): Bacteria > Pseudomonadota > Gammaproteobacteria > Burkholderiales > Burkholderiaceae_C > Curvibacter > Curvibacter gracilis. The sequence continues at coordinate 26,754 of NZ_JADZ01000043.1, forward strand.
TCGCCAATCGCCGACAGCGACACCCCGCACAGCACCGCCACCAGCACCACCTGCAAGATGTCGCCCTTGGCAAACGCATCGACCAGGGTGTGGGGGATCACGTTGAGCAAAAACTCAACCACGCTTTGCTGCTTGGCCTGCCCGGCATAGCCCATCACATCCTTGGCGTTGAGGGTGGCCGGGTCAACATGCAGCCCCGCGCCCGGCTGCAACCAATTGGCCACCCCCAGGCCAATCAGCAGCGCGATCGTCGACACCACCTCAAAGTACAGCATCGCCTTGGCCGCGGTACGCCCCATGCTCTTGAGGTCTTGCATGCTGGCGATGCCCGACACGATGGTGCAAAAAATCACCACCGCAATCACCATCTTCACCAGCTTGATGAAGCCATCGCCCAGCGGCTTCATCTGCACGCCCCAGCCGGGCATCAGGTGCCCCAGCACAATGCCGACCGCCATCGCCAGCAGCACCTGGATGTACAGCACCCGGTACCAGGGTTTGCGGCTTGGCCTGGCACTCTGTAGCCCTTGGCGCGGGGCCCACCCCGCGCCCCTCAGAAACACCTTGTTCATCACAGTCTCCCTTCAAAGAATCGAGCCTCAAAACGAATACGCCCCACCCAACTCAAACCCCGTGGATGCCGCATTGGCCTGCCCCGGTGCAAACGGGCTGACAGCCATGCGCGCACCACCCTGGTTGCGAATGCGCGCCACCGTGGCGTAAACCTCAAAGCGCTTGCCCAGCGGCAGCACATAGCCCAAGGCCCATTTGTTGACCCGGGGCGTTTGCAACAGAGGCGGTGTGGGGCCCAGGTCAAACACCGCCTGGGCATAGCTGGCCTTCAGGGCGCCACGCCCCAGGGGCAGCGAGGCCCCCACCATCCACCCCCGGCTGTGGCGGCTTGAATCCGGCAGGCGATAGCGCTCGTGCAGCAACTCGCCCGACAAGATGGCCTGCCCCCACGCAGGCAGTGGGTAGCTGCCTGCCAGCGTGACCGTCTGCACCTCGGGGCTGGGCAAGGCCGTGGGGCCGGCCCCGCCAAACGCGGCGGTGTGGGCCCAGGCCAGCGCCGCACCCGCCGCGCCGCTCTGGTAGGCCAGCCGCCCGGCCGCGTGCCGGCCCGCACTGGCCGCACCCGACTCCAGGCGGTTGGGCAGCGCCACCTGAAAGCGCCCCGACCACCCGCCCAGGCCCGGTGGCAGCACATACGTGATGGCGTTGTTGGCCCGGATGAACACCGGGTTGTTGGCCCCAAAGCCCGTGGCAATCGGCACACGCCCTGGCCCGGTGCCACTGCTGCGCACCTGAAAAAGCAGGTTGGCCCCCACCCCGGTGGCGTTGAAGGGGTCAAACTGCGAATCGCTCAAGTGCACGGGCGTGAAGTCGCGCCCCAGGCGCAACTCACCCGGCGCAGCCCCCAGGCTGAGGGTTGAACGCCGCTCAAAAGCAAAAGGCCGGCTGTTGCCGTTTTCAGCCTCAACCGCGCCCTCCAGCCAAAACCCCGCCCACAGGCCCTGCCCCAGGTCCTCTCGCCCCTGCAAGCCCAAGCGGCTTTTGGAATGGTTTGAATTGCCCATGGCCGTGCTGTGTGCGCCGCCCGCGGTTTGGTACTGGCCCAGCGACACATCGATCACGCCAAACAACTGCACCGAAGCCCCACCGGCCTGGGCCTGGGTCGAGACCGGTGCCTGTGCCCGCGCCTGAACGGGAACCTGTGCCCAGCCCAGCCATGGGCAAAAAACGGCAACAGAAATCCCTACCTCTTGAAAGAAGCGTTTCATAAAAAACCTTGATTCACCGGATCGAAAAACAGCCCCGTCAAACGAGGTGCGGAACCCATTGCGCTTTGGTGGCAACGCATTCGGGTTGATACAAGGCCTCAGTTACGGCCCTGCGGGTGAGAGACATCTGCCAGCGACAATCCAAGCAGGCTTGAACGATCACAGGCTCAGCAAACGATCCAATTCACCCAACTTGAGTGGAGGCACAGAATGGACATTCCTGTGGCATTTGGCTTGGTTTTGAAGCGCAGCCGGCAAGCCGCAGGCCTCAGCCAAGAGGCCCTGGGCTTTGAAGCAGGCCTGAGCAAAAACTACATCAGCCTGCTTGAAACCGGGCAACGCCAGCCCACCCTCACCAGCTTGCTCAGCCTGGCCCAGGCCGTGAAGCAAACGCCTTCTGCACTGATCGATGACATGCAGGCCCTGCAGGCACAAACGCGCCTGCAGGGCGATTGAGGGCCGCCGCCCGCGATGGGGGCTTGGCCAAAAGAGGTGGGGGATGGGGGGCGGCAGCAGCGCGACTGCTGTGCCGAGGGGTAGCAATAGACATGGTTCAGAGCTCCTTTGTGAGACTCAAAACCACCGGCCGCCTTACTACGGGCATTGGGTGGACGGGATGTTAGTAACACGTACAAAGCCGTGCACCAGGCGTTACCGTTCTGGTCATCCCGTCCGAAAGCGAAACCCTCGGCAATGCCGAAAGCCGTGAATTCTGACGTGACAAACCTCTGTTTCGGAGAGGTTGCGCCGCTTTGTATAGGTGTTACCAGCACCAACCCTTTCGGGCTGCGGCGACTATGGGGCACAGCGCCGAAAATTCGGCAGCCCTGAGCCCACTGGTAGATCGAGGGAAAGTTTACTTGGGTAAATGGCGCGCCCGGTGTCAACCCAAGCCCAGCCAGCTTCTAGTCTCAGCGCCTGGCGCGGGGGGGCAAATGCGCAAAGTGGGCAGTCGTGTCGCGCATTTTTCGTTAAACTGGACCTCGACGCATTCACACCGTTCAAGCCATGCCCACCACACCCGCCGACGCTCGCAAAACGCCCAGCATGGTCGCAGTGCGTCGTGCGGTGGCCAGCTCTACCGCCATCGAAACAGGCCAGAGCATTCAAAAGCTTGAGCAAAAGCTGCAGCAACCCACGCAGCAGCGCTTTGCCCACATCAAACTCGCGGCCTGAGGCGGTCAGCTCACAGGTTCAGGGCCCTTCGAACCCAGAACTTCATCGGCTCGTAATTCATCGCCACGCCAGCATGAATGGCCGCGATGTACCCCGCCTTGTGGCTCTCCCAACTGCTGTAGTCCAAGGGGTTGCGCCCCGCTTGTACGGCCATCACATCGGCCAGCAGGCGTGACAGCCGGCCGTTGCCCTCACGAAACGGGTGGATCAGGATCAACTCCACATGGCTCACGGCAATCGCTTCGACCAGGCCCTCGTGGCTCAGGTGATCACAAGGTGTCCAGCGCTGCAGAACCTCGGCCTCAAAGCCGGCCAACAGGCGTGGAATCTGCGCCGCAGCCGCAAAGTTGAAGCCCCCCTTGCCCATGTTGACGGATCGCTCCTGGCCCGCCCATTCATACACATTGCCCAACCAGCGCCGGTGCCAATGCTTGATGTCGGCCACTGAAAGTGCGCGATCCGGAAGCTCTTCGACCAGCACGTTTTCGTAGAGTTGGGCCAGCAGCGCCAGCTCCAGGTCGTCCATGTCTTCCACAGCGGTGATGCCGGCGAGGTTGCGCAGTACCAGGCCGCCTGACCCCGGCTGGGCCTCGTCTTCTGCTGCATGGGGGGCGTACCGGCTCATGCGCCCAGTATCGGCGACAAGCAAAGGTGCAAGCCAGCAATTCACGCCATGGGCCCCAGCACCAACCCAGGCCCAGCCAGACCACACACCCCACCAAACCCGCTGCTGATCGGGCCCAGCGCCCGTGCCCCCGCCTGGGCCCGCAGCATGCCTGCCCATGAGCAGCAACACCCCGCACGACCTGGGCTACAAGTACCTGTTCTCGCACCCCGACTTTGTGCGTGATCTGGTCGTGGGCTTCATCGAAGACGATGGGCCGCACAGCCTGGACTACTGGGCCCGTCAACACCAGCTACGTCACCGACGACCTGCATGCCAGGTCTGACGACGTGGTCTGGCGCGTGCGCGCCCGAGGCGAGTGGGTCTATCTGTACCTGCTGTTTGAATTTCAACGCGGCGTCGACAAACACATGGCGCTGCGCATGATGGTCTACATCGGTTTGCTGTACCAAGATCTGGTCAAAAGCGGCCAGGGCCTGCCAAAAGGCCGACTGCCCCCAGTGCTTCCCATCGTCTTGTACAACGGCCACCGCCGCTGGATGGCCCGCACCAACATCGCTGATCTCATCCCGCCCCTCCCTAACCCGATGAACGGTTATGTACCGCAGGCGAAATACCTTCTGATTGAAGAAAATAACTACGTTGACCACCCACTGCCATCCGTGCGCAACCTGGTGGCAGCCTTGTTTCGCCTGGAAAGGCCCCGCTCACCGAAAGACATCATTGATCTGATCGGCCTGTTGGCGGAATGGCTCAAGGGTCAACCCGACTGGGCCCGGGCTTTCAGTGTCTGGATCAGTGCCCAGCTGCACCGCAGCCCTGTATTGCGTGGGCTGATACAAGCCACCGAGAACCTGCTGGAGATCAAGGCCATGCTGAGCAAACACGCCCCCTGGGCACGATGGGCCCAAGAATACAAGGCCGAAGGCGAGCTGCTTGGGCTTGAGAAGGGCATAAGGAAAGGAATGGAGCAAGGAATGGAGAAAGGCCTGGAGAAAGGCCTGACCGAGGCTCTACTCATCCAACTCAAAGCCCGATTTGCCCCCCTGCCTGACTGGGTGGCCCCCCAGCTTGCCCAGGCATCCAAGTCGCAACTGGAGGTCTGCCTCACGAGGCTGCTGCGTGCTGCCACGCTTGATGAACTGTTTGATCGCGGTGGCACCGCACATTGAGCTGATGCCATCGTGTGTCGAGGCCCTCACCTGAAGGGCCTCATACCAGGCTCAAGCCAACTGCCGGCTCACCCCAGGCCGCGTGATGGCCTCAACAAAGCGCTGCACCTTCTTCTCAACCATGGCATGAATCACCAAGGCCAAGCCGTAGCTGGTGAGCGTGATCACGGCCACGGCCAACAAAAAGGCGGGCAAGCCGGCCTGCCAGGGGCTGAGGCCGCGCCAATAGTGCAGCACCATGAAGTGCACCAGGTAGATGGCGTAAGAATTCTGGCCCAGCCTCTCAAGCGGCTTGAACCGGGGCCCCAGGCGCATGGCCCCATAAACAAACACCCCCAGTGCCATGCAAACCGCCAAAAACCCAAAGCCTTCAATTTTGAAAAACAACTTGAAAGCCAGGCCCAATAAAAACCAGGCCCCCAGATACACAAGCTCGGCCTTGCTGGGCTTTTGCTGCAAGGCAAAATAAAGGTAGCACCCCAGCAAAAAGATGGGTGCCTGGTTCAGAAAATTCATGTACAGGTATTCTTCAACAATGGCGGTGCTGCTCGGGTCGTAGTGGCTTGCAAAAAAGCCGGCCACCCAGCCTCTGAACACAAAGGTATTCAGGCCCCAGACCACCGAGGCCAACACCAGGTACAGCATTCTTTTTTCTTTGATCTTCAAGACCAGAAACGGAAACAGCGCATAAAACGTCATCTCGACCGCAATCGACCAGCTGCCGGGCACCACGCTGTTGATGCTGTCCACCCAAAACCCGTGCAAAAAAGTGGCCGTCAAAATGATCTGCAAGGCACCCAGGCCTTCTGGCGCCCAATAGCTGGCCTCAAAGCCATTGATCAACAGGTACACAGGTATGGCGATCCAGAACAGTGGCGCGATTCTGAAAAACCGACGTATGTAAAATTTTCGAACCGGGCTTGATTCGCCCTCGCGCAGCTTCCACATGTGGCACATGGTGATGGCGCTGATGAAATAAAAAAGCTGCACACCAAACATGCCCCGGCCAGCCAATGAATCGATCAGCCCATTTTGGGAGGGTATCTTTTCGGCCGTGTGATAAACAATCACCCCCATGATGGCCAAGCCGCGCAGAAAATCGAAAGTTCTGTTTCGGGCTTCGGTTGACGGGGGTAGGTCTCGCAAGTTCATTTTTTAAAAACACCATAGCGCGCTGAGTTCATTGAGTTTAACAAGCCTTTACAGCTTCAATGGAGCGCAGCATGCACCTGCAGGCTCACCTCCGCCCCATACGCCCACTCGGGGGCCGCAGCGACCGGGCTCTGCTCCTCGCCAATATCGGCTCTGGCCCAAACACTGGGCCAACCTCCATCCCCCTCGCCCAGCGTGGCGCCAACTGTTGCGGTGCACAAATCACCCGCACTCCAGGTTCAGCAGGCCAAGATGAAGAGATGGCAAGGCCAGAGCCAAGCCCTCAAAATCCATATATTGATGGTCCACTTGATTTTCACACCCCTGAAAATGTTTGAATCCATTCAATCTTTCAAGCTGCTGCCGACGCCATTCAAATTACCCATTGACATTCAAATAATCCCACCCCAAATCAATCAAAAATCAAATCCATTAGATTGTCTTAAATGTGACATTTAACCGGACTTTTTTTCAGAGCAACCAAAAAAATAATCACGCAGACCTATACTGAGCCCGGCATTTGGAATGCCAGTGCCCCCGTTTCAAGAACTCTTTGCAGGGAGATGGTCATGGACGCACCACACCCCATCGGTTCAGTGAATTTTTTCACAAAACACGCACTTTTGTTCGAGTCAATTCAACAGCGCGTTGTGCTTTGGATTAATGCGATCCGCGAAGCTTATGTTGCACTGCTTCCATTGACCGTGGTCGGCGCACTGGCGTTGGCTTTCAGCAGCGTGCCCTATCAACCCTATATTGATGGCATGAACGCGCTGTTGGGCCCCCGTTGGGAGGCCGGCGCACACCTGGTCTACCAGGCAACCATGGGCATGATGGGCCTGTTTGGCGCCGCGGCGGTCTCGTCGCGCACCATGACCTTGATTCATCAACGCCTTGAGCTGTACGACGCCCGAGGCATGACCGCCATATCGTCTGTCGCGGCCGCCGTATTTTTGCTGGCGGTCTGGTCGGCTGGCGGAGCCGGCCTGCAGTCCTTGGGCTATGCCAGTGCTTTTCAGAGCCTCGTCGTCGGGGTGGCCACGGCCGAAGTCGTGAACCTGCTGGATTCACACCTGCCGATGGGGGCTGAGCTGGATGTGATCGAGACGGGGGTGCCGCTGCGCAGTGCGCTTCACCTGGCTTTCATCACCGGGCTGGCGCTGCTGATCGTGGGCCTGGGCTTCTGGCTCGGCAGTTTCGTTTTCACGTCAAGCCTTGACTGGGTGCTATCGCACCTGATGCCATGGCTTACAACACTGGGCGCCAATCAGCTGAACTTGGCCATGGTCTTGTTCAACCAGCTGATGTGGACTTTGGGCATCAACGGTGGCCAGTTGTTGCTGAACCTGGGCGCGCTGGGCTCGTCCCTGATCGAGTCGCAAAGCGTCATCTGGTCAGACACCCGGGCGTCTCCGATGTTCATGAACGCCTTTGCGCACCTTGGCGGCGCAGGCGCCACCTGGGGCCTGATCCTCAACTGCGCGTTCAGCGGCCACAACACCAGCCTGCGCAAGCTGGCGTTCTATTCGGTGCTGCCCGCCATTTTCAATGTCAATGAACTGTTGCTGTTCGGCATTCCACTGGTGCTGAGCCGATCGCTGGCGCTTCCGTTTGTGATCGCCCCATTGGTGAACTGCATGATTGCCCTGCTGGCCCTTCGCACGGGCTTTGTGGTGTTGGATGGCCAGGCTGTTCCCTGGTCGATGCCTGTGTTGGCATCGGGCTATCTGATGTCGGGCTCTTGGCATGGCGCGGCGGTACAAATGCTGGGCATGGCGGCCAGCGTGGCGATCTATGCGCCGTTTCTGCGCCAACTGGAGACGCGCCGCGCAGAACACCACCACACCCACTTGAAGGCCGCCCTGGCCGAGTTGATGCGAGAGCACAGCGGACAGGCAACGCGCCTGATCGAGCGCACCGACGTGGTCGGTGCCGTCGCCCGCTGCCTGCGCCGCGATTTTCAGGCCGACCTGGGCACCGAACGCGTCACACTGGCCTACCAGCCCCAGCACGCCGTGGATGGTCGTGTGGTGGGGGTGGAGTCGCTGTTGCGCTGGTCACACAAGAGCTTTGGCCCCATACCGCCGGCCGCCATCATCAACATCGCCGAGGAATGTGAGTTGATCCACGACATCGGCGAGTGGGTGCTCAACCGTGCCTGCGCTGATACCCGGCGCTGGCGCGATGCGGGCTACCACGGCTTCAAGGTGTCGATCAACATGTCGCCGCTGCAACTCGAAGACCCGAACTGGGCGGCGACCGTGCGCCGCGCACTGCAGCGCCATGGCCTTGACCCGCAAGACCTCGACATCGAAATCACCGAGGGCCAATCGCTCACCGCCTCAGCGCAATCCGACCAGACCCTGCATGCCTTGCAGGCGATGCATGTGGCCTTGTCGATGGACGACTTCAGCATGGGTTGCACCTCATTGTTGTACATGCACCGCTTTCGCCTGCATTCGATCAAGCTCGACGGGCACCTGATTCGCCATGTGCTGAGCAACGAGGTAGACCGCGACATCGTGCGCTGCATCGCCAGCCTGGGGCGCGCACAGCGGGTGCATGTGATCGCAGAGTTTGTTGAGACCGCCGAACAGCGGGCCTTGCTGCAAGAACTGGGTTGCGACATGTTCCAGGGCTGGTATTACAGCCCCGCCATGCCCGCCAACGATTTGCCGGCCTACGTCGTGGACTGGGACAGCAAGACCGCCTGCCCCATCGCAAATGCCCCCACAGGCAACACGCATCCCCCCGGCGAGGAGCCCCGAGCTTGACCCCGCTGACTGCAGGCCCGCGCGCAGCAAGCGCCTGGCCAGCCCCCCAAGTTGCCCCCCACTCAGCCACAAGGACATGACCATGAACGACGCAGAGCCGGGTCAACTGCAATTGCTCAACGTCATTTTTGACAATTTGGGCGACGCCATCGTGACCGTCACAAGCGATCAGCGCATCTACGCCGTCAACCGGGCCATCACCACCCTGCTGGGCTACGAACCCCATGCGCTGATCGGCCACGAGTTGACCGTGTTGGTGCCGGCCCGCTACCGCGATGCCCATCAACGAGGCGTGGCCGCCTACTTTGCCTCCGCAGGGCAGGCCCGCAACACCCAGGGCTATGTCGAGGTGTTGGCGCTGGCCCAATCGGGTGAAGAGATTCCGGCCTCGCTCAGCATGGCCTGCATTCAACACCAGGGGCAGCTCTACATGACCGGCGTCTTGCGCGACATGCGCGACATCGCTGCGGCACGCGCCACCATCTCTCAGCAGGTTGTTGAACTTGCCGCCGCCAATGCCAGGCTCAAGCAATTGGCCGACGAAGATCACCTCACCGGGCTGCTCAATCGGCGCGCCATGCAAAGGGAGCTGCAACAGATGTGGCGTACATCGGCTGTGGGGCAGGCCCCCTTGGGCATCCTCATTTGCGACATTGACCACTTCAAGCTCTTCAATGACACCTACGGGCATCTGCGTGGTGACAGCTGCCTGGCCGCAGTGGCGTCCGCCATCCGGTCGGCCGTGCAAAATTTTGGCGTCGCCGCACGTTTTGGCGGCGAGGAATACATCGTTTTGCTGCGCCCCAACGCAAGCATGGGGCTTGGCGAGGCCGCCGCCCTGATCCGCAACGCCGTGGCCGCGCTGCGCATACCGCACTCGGCGTCCAGCGTCAGCCACCTGGTAACGCTGAGCATCGGGGGCGCCATGCATCAAGCCCATCACCGCAACGCGCAAGCCGTGCTGCGCCACGCCGACGATGCCCTGTATGTCGCCAAGCGCCTGCGCAACCGCTACGTCCAGTGGGATGAAAAACTGACGGGGTCTTGACCCCTGCCTACCTGACCCGACCCTTTGACAACCCGCGCCGGCAAGATGACCTCTCTGGATTTGCGCAGCTTCACGTTTTTGGCCGCCCTTCAATGCATGGTGATGGGCCTCGTCTTGCTGGCAACGCGCCGCAAATTTCCGGTGCCGATTCACGGAATGCGGCTTTGGGGGGTTGCGCCTTTGCTGGCCCTGCTCTCTGCCGGCGTTTACGGGCTGCAAGACCACCTGCCCTCTGTCGCCGTGACCGTGGCGGGCAATGGGCTGTTGATGGGCGCCACATTGTTGCTGCTGGCCGGGACAAGCCGCTTTTTTGAACGCCCCTGGAGGTGGTGGCCCTGGGCCGCCATGGTCAGTGTGTGCCTTGTGTGGATTTTTGCGTTCGACGCCATCTGGCCCGACTACCGCGCCCGCATGCTCGTATTTGGCCTCAGCATGGCCCTGATCTGCGCCACCCACACCCGCGTGCTGGCTTTGCATGGCCGAGGCCTGCCCTCACGCGTGATGCTGGCCGCCATGGGCTGGCAAACCCTGGTGCTGCTGGCACGTGCGCTCAGCACCTACTGGATCGACACCCCTGCAACCCAGCGCTTCGACGGTGGCTCAGTGGTTCAGGGCATCTACATCGGCACCTACAGCTGCTCGATCCTGCTGGTGCTGCTCGGCGCCCAACTGATGGTCAACGAACGGGTGCGAGATCAGTTTGAGCAACTGGCCACCCACGATGCCCTGACCGGCATGCTCAACCGCCGGGCCATCATGGCCCTGATCGAGTTGGAGCACCACCGCTGGAAGCGCCACGCCCGGCCCTACGCCGTGATGGTGGTGGACGTGGACCACTTCAAACGTGTGAACGACTCTTACGGCCACCAAGCTGGTGACCGGGCCCTGAGCCAAATTGCCGCCACCTTGCAAGCCAGCATCAGAAAGGCCGATTTCATCGGCCGCTACGGCGGCGAAGAATTCATCGTGCTGTTACAAGCCTCCGACCCCGAAGCCACCACCCTGCTGGCCAGGCGCCTGTGCCAGGCGGTCGAGACCCGCAGCAGCGACGCCCAAACCCCCCGCTGCACCGTGAGCATCGGCGTGGCCGTGGTGCAGCAGGGCGACGAAACCATAGAGCCCGTGATCGGGCGCGCAGACCAGGCGCTGTATGAGGCCAAGGCCGCAGGTCGCAACCGGGTGCGGCTTGCCGGCACCGAGCCGACTGTCAAACACACCGGCCCGCCCATGGGCCTGGGCCAAGCCGGCGGGCATCCCGACCCAGCATAAAACGCAGGCTGCGCGATCCAGCCCCCTGTCAAGCGTGCCAACGGCACACCGTTTGAGGCGCGCAGCACCTGCTATCTGACCACCATCTGGCCTGCAAGCCAAGGCCGCCCGCTGGCCTGAGCGCAAGCCAGGCCAGGTAACACATCGTGCAAAATGCGTCTGGGCGACCGAACGGTGGCCCAAACGCACCTGACCCCGGGCAGAGCCCAGGCCCGCGCCAGGCGGCGACGCAACGCATGTCACCCGCTCGGCAAGCACATCAGGTCAAACACACGCCAACAAAAAACAAGCAGCAAACCAGGGAGTGGTTATCTTCATGAGCGCATTGGTCATCAAGGCCTGGCGGGCCGACAGCAAGCCCATCGATCAACATCAAAATTTTGTGCGCATCACCGGCCGCGAGGGCGGCCTGATTGCCTGGTTGCTTTCATTGATGCGCATCGACCCCGTCACCACCATCAAGGTGGGGCTGGAGCGCATCGAGTTCACCAGCGCATCGCTCGCCGGCATCGAATCGCGGCTGATACCGTTGCAAAGCATCTGCTCGTCGTACTACGGCTACCACAAGCCCTGGAAACAGGCCCTGTCGATTGGGGTGGCCTTTGTGTTTGTGGGCACCTCGATCGGGTCGGCCATTGCCGAAGGCAGCGGGCAAAGCGCCGGCTTGATGCCTTTGATGGCCTCTGCCGCCATCGGCTTGGTGGCCGCCCTGCTCTATTATTTTTTGAACCGCACCCTGACCCTGGGTTTTGTGGAGGCCAGCGGTGTGATCAGCGGCATCCGCTTCAAACGCTCGGTGATCGAAAACCTCGACATCAACCAAGAGCAGGCCAAACGGGTTTGCATCATCGTGCAGCGGCTGATCGAGGCGAAAGAGAAGCGGGCTTTGCAAGCGCGGCCGGTTCAGGCCAGCAGTTGATCACGCGGCCCCCGGCAAGCCGCACAACAGACAATAGCCAACACAAACCTGTGGCCCATGCCACCCAATACAACGGGCCTGCCACCGCCGCCCACGCCCCTTGTAAGCCGCTGCGGCCACGGGCGAGCGTTGTGGCTGCCCGCCCCACTTCAAGCAACAACATCAGCCATCAACAGCACGCCCATGACCGCACCTACACCATCCGATGCACACGGCCCTCAGGGCCCCATCCTGGGGCACCTGCCCCTGAACGACTTTGCCACCGTGGTGCGCTCGGCCCCTTTGGTGTCGATCGACTTGGTGGTGGTGCGTAACCACAGCCACATTCTGCTGGGCCAACGCAGCAACCGCCCCGCCCAGGGCTACTGGTTTGTGCCCGGTGGCCGAATCTACAAAAATGAAACCATGCAGCAAGCACAGCGCCGCATTGCTGAATCTGAAATAGGCATCACGCCCGATTTGCTAGAAACCAGCCTAAAACCCCAATGGCTGGGCGCCTATGAGCATTTTTACGCTGACAGTTTTGCCGCACAAAATGCCGTGACCACGCATTATGTGGCGTTGGCCCATTTGCTGCATGTACCCGAAAGCTTTGAGCCCGCGCACCGAGATGCCCAGCACCAAGCCTGGCGCTGGTGGCCGCTGCAGCAGGCCCTGAGCAGCCCCGAGGTGCACCACTTCAGCCAAAGCTATGTGCGCGATTTACAACAACCTAGGGTTTGTAAGTAATTGTCCTCAGAGCTTGGTGATAATGGCGCCGCGTGCAGTTATATAAATCAAAGGAATCAGGGATGAGTTCTGGCAACGAACAACGCATTTACGTGGCGGGCCACCGAGGCCTGGTGGGCTCGGCCCTGGTGAGGCGGCTGCAGGCCCAGGGTGATGCGGTGCTGGCCCGCACGCACGCCGAGCTGGACCTGACCCAGGCCGATCAGGTGGAAGCCTTTTTTGCTGCCGAAAAGCCCACCCAGGTGTACCTGGCCGCGGCCAAGGTGGGCGGCATTGTGGCCAATAACAGCTACCCTGGTGAGTTCATCCGCGACAACCTGGCCATCCAGACCAACGTGATCCATGCGGCCTGGCGCCACGGCGTGCAGCGCCTGCTGTTTTTGGGCAGTAGCTGCATTTACCCGCGCGAGTGCCCGCAGCCCATGCGCGAAGAGCATTTGCTGACCGGCCCGCTGGAGCCCACCAACCGGCCCTACGCGCTGGCCAAGATTGCCGGCATCGAGATGTGCTCGGCCTACAACCGCCAGTACGGCACGCGCTTTCTGGCGGCGATGCCCACCAACCTGTACGGCCCGGGCGACAACTACCACCTGCAAAACAGCCACGTGCTGCCGGCGCTGATCCGCAAGTTTCACGAAGCCAAGCAGCGTGGCGACGCCACAGTACCTGCCTGGGGCACGGGCACGCCGCTGCGCGAGTTTTTGTACAGCGACGACATGGCCGACGCGTGCGTGTACCTGATGAACCTGAGCGACGAGCGCTTTGACAGCCTGCTGTC
>NZ_JADZ01000044.1 GCF_000518645.1 Curvibacter gracilis ATCC BAA-807
CTATTCTCATGAGTGCTTAAAGTGCTAAGCACTAGTTCCAAAGAACTTGGCAATCGCCTTCAAACACCCACGCTTATCGGCTGTATATTTTTAAGGATCCAACTACTCAGAATTTCTTCTTTTCGCAAACTTCGCTGCGATCAGCGAAGCCCTCTATCTTAGCACAGTTTTTAAGTAACTGGCAAAACATTTTTTCTTTTCTACTTCAGCAACACCACCAACCTGGCAGCACCGCTTTCTGCAGAGCCTCGAATTATACATCGCTTTTTACAGCAGCAAACTCAAAACCAGAAAACTTCTCAAACCACTCACAACCACCACCCCAACCAAGCACCAGAGGCTTCTCACCCCCAACACCCGTAGAGCACTGTTCTGTGCAGTCGAGCCCGCTAGTATACACAAAAAATCAGCCACCAAACAAGAGAGGCTTCCCGGACTCTTCAGCGCGACTTTTTAGGGTTGTTTTCAATCCATTGCAAGACAGCGTCCGCATAGAGTGATGCCACATCGCATCCAGTCTGATCTGCGATCTCCTGGAAGCAGGTTGGACTGGTCACGTTGATTTCGGTGACGCAGGAACCAATGACATCCACACCAACCAACAGAAGGCCACGAGCCAAAAGGATGGGCCCGAGGTATTCGGCAATTTCCAGGTCACGCGCTGACAATGGCCGGGCAACGCCCTTACCACCCGCAGCCAGATTGCCACGCACCTCCCCGCCTTGAGGGATGCGAGCCAAGCAATAGGGTACGGGCTTGCCGCCGATGATGAGGACACGCTTGTCGCCATCAGCGATCTCGGGCAGATACCGTTGCACCATCACGGAGACAGCGCCATCACGATTCAAGGTCTCAATGATGCTGCCAAGGTTCAGACCATCGCGCCCAACTCGAAAGATCCCCATGCCACCCATGCCGTCGAGGGGTTTGAGGATCACATCACCATGCTCGGCATGAAAGCGCCGAATCTCAGCGGCATCGCGGGTGACCAGGGTTGGGCCGATCAACTGCGGAAACTCCATGATGGCCAACTTCTCGGGATGATCTCTCAACGCGGCCGGCTTGTTGAGAACACATGCCCCGTCACGCTCCGCCTGCTCCAACAGGTGAGTCGCATAGAAATACTCGGAGTCAAAGGGCGGGTCCTTGCGCATGAGCACGGCATCAAAGTCGCGTAGCGCTTGATTTGCCGATGGCTGGGCATTGAACCAGGCATCGGCCTGCCCCGTCAGCACAATCGGCCGAACGTTGGCCGTGACCAATCCACCACTGCGCCAGCTGATGTCGCGCGGCTCACACGCCGAAATCACGTGACCGCGACGCTGCAACTCCCGCATCATCACGAAAGTCGTGTCCTTGTAGATCTTGAAAGTCTCCAAGGGGTCTGCAACAAAAAGAATGTTCACTTTGGATTCCTGAAATGCCGAGCACACAAGGGACGCGGCTCACGGCAACGTCCTTGGCATCGTGCAGAGCCAATTTGCGAGCAGGCCTTTCATCAGACCGACAAAAGCCTGAGCTGTTCGGCATGCCAACCCGGCCTCAGATTGTGGCAGTCCCACAAAAAGTCTGCACGGATGCAGGCGCGAGCCTCAAATTTCGATCTTGCTACCCAACTCAACCACCGAGTTGTTGGGCAAGTTGAGGAAGTCGGCCGCTGCGCTCGCGTTGCGGTGCATTTGGGCAAACAACTTTTCGCGCCATGCCGCCATGCCACTGCCAATGGTGGGAATGACCGTATCACGCGACAGGAAATAGCTGGTCGCCATCGCTTCAAAGACGCAACCTCTGGACCGGATCTGCGCCAGCGCCTTGGGCACATCAGGGTCGTTCTTGAAGCCATAGTTGATCACGACCTGCCAGCAATCGTGCCCCAAGGGTTCGATCTCGACGCGCTTGTCCAAGCCGATCCAAGGCACCTCATGGTTGCGCACCGTGACAAAGAGGTTGTGCTGGTGCAAAACCTTGTTGTGCTTCAGGTTGTGCAGCAGGGCATTCGGCACCGTGCCGACATCAGACGTCAAGAACACGGCCGTGCCTTCCACCCGCACGGGCGGGCTGACAAATACAGACTCCAGAAAGGACCGCAGATCCAAGGAGTCGGCCCGCAAGGCGGCACTCATCAAACGGCGACCCTCCTTCCAGGTGGTCATCACCAGATAGAGGACCAACGCGAATGCCAAGGGGAACCAGCCCCCCTGCAAGATCTTGAGAGAGTTCGAGGCCACAAAGCCGATGTCGACCGTGAAGAAGAAACCCGTGGACGCGATACAAAGCGGCAGCGGGTAGCCCCAACCATAGCGGATCACATAGAAGGTCAGAATGGTCGTGATGCACATGACCAGACTGACAGAGATGCCATAGGCCGCCGCCAGGGCGGAGGACGAACCAAAAAGCGTCACGGCCAGAATCACCCCGGCCAGGAGCATCCAATTGATAGCCGGGATATAGATCTGCCCAGTGTCCTTGATGGAAGTGTGCAGCACGGTGAGGCGCGGCAGAAAGCCCAGCTGAATCGTCTGCTTGGTGGCAGAAAACGCACCCGAAATCAGGGCCTGGGAGGCAATCACGGTGGCCATCGTGGCCAACGCGACGATGGGCAGCAAGGCCCACTCCGGCGCCAGCAGGAAGAACGGATTTTCCGCAGCCGAGGGATCCCGCAACACCAGGGCACCTTGGCCGAAATAGTTGAGCATCAGGGCCGGCATCACCAATCCGAACCACGCGATCTGAATCGGCTTCTTGCCGAAGTGGCCCATGTCGGCATACAGCGCCTCGGCCCCTGTCGTACAAAGGAACACGGCGCCCAGAGTGATGAACGCCAAGCCGTAATGCTCGATTGCGAAATGGATCGCATAACCCGGCCAGATGGCCTTGAGCACGGAGGGGTTCTCAACAATAGCTGGCACACCCATGACGGCAATCGAGATGAACCAGACCACCGTGATCGGCCCGAAGAACTTGCCGATATCGCCCGTACCACGCCGCTGAACCAAGAAAAGCAAGACCAGCACGGCCAGCGAGATAGGCACCACGTAGGGCTTGGCAGCCGGCGTCAGAATCTCCAAGCCCTCCACGGCGGACAAGACCGAGATGGCCGGGGTGATGATCCCGTCACCAAAAAACAAGGCCACACCAAAGACACCCGCCATCACCAGAAGATGCCGGGCTTTCGGACGGTCCTTCACAGACAGGGAGGCCAGGGCCAGCAAAGCCATCAAACCGCCTTCGCCGTGGTTGTCAGCCCGCATGATCAGCGCCACGTACTTGATGGACACCACCACCGTCAGGGTCCAGAAAAAGAGGGACAGGACGCCCAACACATTGTCTGGGGTGATGGGCACATGCCCGCTGACAAAGACTTCCTTGAACGCGTAAAGACAGCTGGTTCCGATGTCGCCATAGACGACACCAATTGCGCCAAGCGTGAGCGCCGCGAGAGAGGATTTAGAAGCTGACACAAAAAACGCCCTACCCGCAAGGGGCGAGGCCTGTTGCCTGAGGGACCGCTATTGTGCTCTGCAGGCCAGATCACGCAAGCAGGCAATCCCCCCTAATCCAGCGAGAGGGCCTGGCTCTGTTGCAGCGCAGCAACTTCAAGGCAGCATCGGTTGCGGCGTCACAAAAAATCAGGCATAGACCTCGGCATTGGGATCGGTGGCCTCCATCTCGTAGCTGCTGGCCAGCATCGCCAGACGGGCCACAACGCCATACATATAGAAACGATTCGGTGCACTGGCCCCCGGCTTCATTCCCGGTTGCGGCAGGTGGGTGCTGTGCTCAAAGGCCAGTGGGACAAAGCTGGCACCCGGCGCATTGAGGTTCTCATCCACACCCCGGTCGGCATGGATGCGATAGAAACCGCCCACCACATAGCGATCCATCATGTAGACCACGGGTTCGGCCACGCTGTCGTTCACGCGTTCGTTGGTCAGCACACCTTCCTGAATGATCACTTCATTGACGGTCTGGCCGTCTTTGATCATGTTCATCTTGTTCTTGGTCTTGCGGTTGAGCGCATCCAGGTCTTTGACGTCACGCACGGTCATGATGCCCATGCCGTAGGTGCCGTTGTCCGCCTTGACCACCACAAAGGGCTTCTCGTTGATGCCGTATTCCTTGTACTTGCGCTTGACCTTGGACAACAAGGCATCCACATTGCTGCGCAGACATTCGATGCCCTGATCGGCCGAGAAATCGACGTCACCACACTTGGCAAACATCGGGTTGATCAACCAGGGGTCGATGCCCAGCATCTTTCCGAAACGCTTGCTGATGTCTTCGTAACTCTGGAAATGATTGCTCTTGCGTCGCACCGACCACCCCGCATGCAGGGGCGGCAACAGATACTGCTCATGGAGGTCTTCCAGAATCCCCGGGGCCCCAGCTGACAAGTCGTTGTTCAACAAAATGGTGCACGGGTCAAAATCCTTCAGCCCCAGGCGGCGCTGACTGCGGATCACCGGCTCCAGGGTGACCTGCTCGCCGCCGGGCAGGTCGATCACCGTGGTTTCCTTGATCTCGGGGCTGATCGAGCCGACGCGCACATTCAGCCCGGCCATGTGGAAGATGCGCTGAAGCTGCACCACATTGCTCAGGTAGAAGGTATTGCGGGTGTGGTTCTCCGGAATCACCAGCAGGTTCTTGGCCTCAGGGCAGATCTTCTCGATCGCCGCCATGGCGGCCTGCACGGCCAGCGGCAGCATCTCGGGGGTCAGGTTGTTCCAGCCGCCGGGGTACAGATTGGTGTCCACCGGTGCCAGCTTGAAACCTGCGTTGCGGATGTCCACCGAGGTGTAGAACGGAGGCGTGTGCTCCATCCATTCCAGACGGAACCAGCGCTCGATGGCTGGCGTGGAGTCGAGGATGCGCTGCTCGAGTTCGTTGATCGGGCCTGTCAGCGCCGTGATGAGATGCGGAACCATGCGGGCCCTTGTGCGAAGGTGTAGAAACTGAAGAAAGGCAGAACTGGAACGATATGGGGCTGGGTCAGGGCTTTGCAAGCCCCCATCCAGCCAAACAACATCCGAACAAGCGACTCAAGTCCGGATCTCGCCTTCACCCAACACAATCCATTTCAAAGAGGTCAGGCCCTCGATGCCCACCGGGCCGCGGGCATGGAACTTGTCTGTGCTGATCCCGATTTCGGCGCCCAGCCCATATTCAAAGCCATCGGCAAAGCGGGTGCTGGTGTTGACCATCACACTGGCCGAGTCCACCTCACGCAAAAACTGCTGTGCGTGCACATGGTCACGCGTCAGGATGGCCTCGGTGTGGTGCGAGGAATAGCGGTTGATGTGGGCAATGGCTTCATCCACCCCGGCCACCACCTTCACGCTGATGATGGGTGCCAGGTATTCCTCCGACCAATCCTGCTCGGTGGCCTCAACCAAGTTCGCTCCCGGCACAGCGGCCAGAATCGCCAGGGCTTCGGCATCGCAGCGCATCTCGACCCCCTTCTGGGCAAACACGGCCCCGATGCGCGGCAGAAAAGCCTGGGCCACACCGCGGGCCACCAGCAGACTTTCGCTGGCATTGCAGGGGCTGTACTTCTGGGTCTTGGCGTTGTCGGTCACCTTGATGGCCAGGTCCAGATCGCAAGGGTCGTCCACATAGGTGTGGCAATTGCCATCCAGGTGCTTGATCACAGGTACCTTGGCCTCGCGGCTGATGCGCTCGATCAAGCCCTTGCCGCCGCGGGGAATGATCACGTCCACGTACTCGGGCATGGCGATCAACTGACCCACCGCCTCGCGATCCGTGGTCTGCACCAGTTGCACGGCATGGGCGGGCAGGCCGGCTTCCGTCAGGGCCTGCTCCACCAGACGCGCCAGCGCCTTGTTGGACTCGATGGCCTCAGAGCCGCCGCGCAAGATGCAGGCATTGCCGCTCTTGATCGACAGGCTGGCCGCCTCGATGGTCACGTTGGGGCGGCTTTCGAAGATCATGCCGAAAACGCCGATCGGCACCCTCATCTGCCCCACACGGATGCCGCTGGGCTGCTGCTTCATGCCCAGAACTTCACCCATGATGTCGGGCATCGCGGCCAATTGCTCGCAGCCTTCGGCACAGGTCTCCAGCACCTTGGGGGTCAATTTCAGGCGGTCCACCATCGGGGCCGACAGGCCGGCGGCCGTGGCGCGCTCCAGATCTCGCGCATTGTCAAGCGCCAGCGCGGCGGTGTTCTCACGCAGCAAGCGGGCCAGGGCCTTCAAGGCCTTGTTTTTGGTGGCAGGCGTGGCGCGCGCCATGCTGGCAGAGGCCACCTTGGCCTGCAAACCGAGGGTCTGGGTGTATTCGGCAACGTTCAGGGCATTCATGACCCCATTTTGCCGCAAAGCACCGCGGCAGGCCGACCCGTCAGGGGCGGAGTCAGGGACGGCAGAGCGAACAGACCATCATGGCCAGGCGCTGCAAAGCCTGCCAGTTGTCGGTCGGCCAATCGGGGCGTTTCAAGCCTTTGACAATGCCATCCACCAAGTGCGCGGCCCGCAACAACTCGGCCAGCTCATGCGAGGCCAGGCGAGGAATCACGCGCTCGAACAGGCGTTCGCGCGGGCCCCACACCCGCTGCTCACGCAGGGCCATGGGCAAGGGGCGCCCGGCCACCACCGCGTCCTTGACCCGTTTGAGGGCCCGGATGTCCTCAGCCAGTGTGTAATGCACCAGCACTTCGGCCTCGCCCTCGGCACGCAAACCATCCAACATGCGCTGCACCCGGCCGGCACGGCCCGACAACACCGATTCGGACAACTTGAACACGTCATAGCGCGCCACGTTCAGCACGGCGCCTTCCACCTGGGCCGCCGTCAATTCGCCAGCGGGATACAGCAAGGCCAGCTTCTGGATCTCCTGGTGGGCCGCCAGCAGATTGCCTTCCACCCGGTCGGCAAAGAACTGCAAGGTTCGCTGCCCCTCTTCACCCGCCGCCACCCGCTGCCCTTGCTGCTGCAGGCGCTGGGCAATCCAGGCCGGCAAGGCCTGGCGCTCGATGGGTTCCAGCGCAATGGTGACGCCCTGCTGCTCCAGCGCCGTGAACCAGGCGCCCGTGCGGGTGGCTTTGTCCAGACGCGGCAAGATGAAAATGGTGAGCGTGCTGTCGTTACCGACAGCCGCCTGCGCCAGTTGCTGGATCGCCGGGCTGCCCTCTTTGCCGGGCTTGCCGGAGGGAACGCGCACCTCCACGATCTGGCGCTCGGCAAAGAGGCTCAGCGAGCCCCCTGCCGCCAGCACCTCACTCCAGTCGAAGTGGGCACCCGCCACGGTGTAGCTGCTGCGCTCGGTATAGCCCTGCGCACGCGCTGCCGCCCGGATCGCATCGGCCGCCTCCTGCTGCTGCAGCGGCTCATCACCGTGCAAGGTGTAGAGCGAGCGCAGGCCTTTGGCCAGATGGTTCTGCAGTTGCGCGAAAGCCAGTTGCATGAAACCAGGCCCTCAAAGCTCGCGCACAGCCGCCAGGCGCCGCATGAGTTGCTGCACCACATCGGTCTGCATGCTCTTGTAGAGCAGGGCTTCTTCGGTTTCCTTGGCCAGGGCCAGGGTTTCGCTGTAGTTGATGTCACGCTGCTGCAGGATTTCGGTCGGGGCAATCAGCTCCTTGCCCTGCAAGGTGCGCAGCTTGAAACGCACCCGCACCCGCAGCTGGAACTGCCGCACCTGGCCTGAGGCATTCAGGGCCACGACCACCTTCTCACGCTGATCTGACAACAGGTCAATGATCACCTGCGCCGTCTCCATCTGCCGGGCATCCCGGATCACCTGCAGCTTGTCCAGCGATTCCAGGTTGCGGCGCAGCTCTTCAGACAAAGGCGAATTAGGCTGGCCATTGATGAACACGCGCTCGAAGACGAAATCGGGCGCCCGGCGCAGCTGGAAGCCGCAGCCGGTCAGCAACAGGCCCACAGGCCAGATCAGGGCGGTGCGGCGCAGCACGTCAGACCACCAGGTTGACGAGACGACCCGGCACCACCACCACCTTCTTGGGGGGGGCGCCGTTGGCCAACTTGACAAACACCTCGCTGGCCAAGGCGATGCCTTCGATGGCCGCCTTGTCCGCCGCGGCCGGCACCAGGATGGAGCCGCGCAGCTTGCCGTTGATCTGCAACATCAATTCGATCTCGTCTTGCTGCAGCGCCGCTTCGTCCACCTGAGGCCAGGCCGCATCCAGCAGGTCGCCCAGCGAGCCGGCATAACCCAGCTCGGTCCACAGGCTGTGCGCCACGTGGGGCGTGGCGGGGTAGATGCAGCGCAGCAGGATGCCAAAGCCTTCGATCAGCGCCACCTGGGCGCCCGGGCAGTCCATGGCCTTGAAGTCTTCCAAGGCGTTGAGCATCTTCATGGCCCCCGACACCACGGTGTTGTACTGCATGCGCTGGTAGTCATAGTCCACCTGCTTGAGCACGGTGTGCACCTCCAGGCGCAGCGCCTTGGCCTCTTTGCCGAACACCACCTCGCCCAGCGAACTGGCCTGGGCCGTGCTGGCATTGGCGGCCTCGACATTGATCGCCAGCAGCTTGCTGCCGAAGTTCCAGACGCGACGCAGGAAGCGGTAACTGCCCTCCACCGCGGCATCGTTCCACTCCAGGGTGGCTTCGGGCGGTGCAGTGAACATGGTGTACAGCCGGGCCGTGTCGGCGCCGTAGCGCTCGATCAGGTCCTGCGGGTCCACACCGTTGTTCTTGCTCTTGCTCATGGTGCCCACCCCCTCGTAATCGATGGGGGTGCCCACGGGCAGGTCGCCCACGGCATTCTTGAGCTTGGCGCCGATGATCTTGCCGCCTTCGTCGAGCACATGCTCCACGTCGTGGGGCCAGAAGTACTCCTTGCCCCCTTTTTCGGTGCGACGCGAATAGATGTGGTTCAGCACCATGCCCTGCGTCAGCAGCTTGGTGAAAGGCTCATCGACCTTCACCAGCCCCAGGTCACGCATCACCTTGGTCCAGAAACGGGCGTACAGCAGGTGCAGGATGGCGTGCTCGATGCCGCCGATGTACTGGTCCATCGGCATCCAGTAGTTGGCGCCATCGGCCACCATGGCCTCGCTGTTCTTCGGATCGCAGTAGCGCATGAAGTACCACGACGAGTCGACGAAAGTGTCCATGGTGTCGGTCTCGCGACGCGCCGCCTGACCGCACACCGGGCAGGTCACGCCGGCATGGAAGCCTTCGTGCTTGTGCAGCGGGTTGCCAGAGCCATCGGGAATGCAATCCTGCGGCAGCACCACCGGCAGGTCTTTTTCGGGCACCGGCACGGGGCCGTGCTCCGGGCAGTGGATGATCGGGATCGGCGTGCCCCAGTAGCGCTGGCGGCTCACGCCCCAATCGCGCAGGCGCCAGGTGGTCTTCTTTTCGCCCAGGCCCTTGTCGGCCAGAGCGGCGGCCACGGCATTCACGCAGTCGGCAAACTTCAGGCCATCGTATGGGCCCGAGTTGATCATCACGCCGCGCTGCTTGTCGCCATACCAGTCGTGCCATTGGGCGGTGTCGTACGACTCACCCTCGACCTGCACCACCTGACGGATCGGCAACTGGTATTTGAGGGCGAACGCAAAATCGCGCTCGTCGTGAGCTGGCACGCCCATGACCGCGCCATCGCCATAGCTCATGAGCACATAGTTGCCCACCCACACGGCCACCGATTCGCCGGTCAGGGGGTGGATCACGCTCAGGCCGGTCGGCTGGCCCTTCTTTTCCTGCGTGGCCAATTCGGCCTCCGTGGTACCACCCGACTTGCATTCTTCGATGAAGGCCTGCAGTGCCGCATTGCCGCGCGCCGCATGCTGAGCCAGCGGATGCTCGGGGGCCACGGCGCAGAAGGTCACGCCCATGATGGTGTCGGCCCGGGTGGTGAAGACATACAGCTTGCCGTCGCCGATCAACTGGCCGTCATCGCCGCGGATGTCATGCGGGAAGGCAAAGCGAACCCCTTCGCTCTTGCCGATCCAGTTCTCCTGCATCAGGCGCACGCGCTCAGGCCAGCCCGGCAGGTGGTTCTGCACCTGGTCCAGCAACTCGCCTGCGTAATCGGTGATCTTCAGGTAGTAGCCCGGGATTTCGCGCTTTTCCACCAGGGCGCCGGTGCGCCAGCCACGGCCGTCGATCACCTGCTCATTGGCGAGCACGGTCTGATCCACCGGGTCCCAGTTCACGGTCTGGGTCTTGCGGTAGGCAATGCCTTTTTCAAGCATCTTCAGGAACAGCCACTGGTTCCACTTGTAGTAGCTCGGATCGCAGGTGGCCACCTCGCGGCTCCAGTCGATGGCTAGGCCCATCGCCTGCATCTGCTTCTTCATGTAGGCGATGTTGTCGTAGGTCCATTGGGCGGGCGGCACGCCGTTCTTCAGGGCCGCGTTCTCGGCCGGCAGGCCGAAAGCATCCCAGCCCATGGGCATCAACACGTTGTAGCCGTTCATGCGCAGGTAGCGCGTCAGCATGTCGTTGATGGTGTAGTTGCGCACGTGGCCCATGTGCAGCTTGCCGCTGGGGTAAGGCAGCATGGAGCAGGCATAGAACTTCTTCTTGCCGGCCTGTTCGGTCACACGGTAGGCGTCGCGGGCGGTCCAATGGTCGTGCGCGGCGCGCTCAACCTCAATGTGGTTGTACTTTTCTTGCATGGAATACTCTGTGGCGACCACGGTTGCCGCCGGTTGGAGGAGCAAGCCCAGCGGCTTGCGATGGGTGGATTTTAGGCGCTAGCGGGCCGGGCCCGGGCCGCCGGGCACGGCCAGCGCGCTGGAGGGTGTCGGGCGCGGATCCGCCACAAAGCCAATGCGGCTCAAGCCGGCTTTCTGGGCCAGGCCCAGCAGCTCGACCACCCGACCATAGGGAACCCGGGCATCGGCCCGCAACTGCACCTCGATCTGCGGGTCCTCCTGGGCCAATTCGTTGAGCCTTTGCGCCGCAGCCAGGTCGGTCAAGGGGGCCTCGTTGAGGTAGATCTGGCCACCGGTGTCCAAGGCCAGCGACACCGAACGGTGGCTCTGCACTGGCTGGGCCGCCTCGGAGTGCGGCAGATCGAGGCGCAGGCTGCTGGCCAGCAAAGGGGCCGTCAGGATCAGAATCACCACCAGCACCAGCATCACATCCACCAGCGGCGTCACGTTGATGTCACTCAGGGGCCGAGAGGTGTCGCCCCGCTCCAGGCGCCCGAAACTCACGGCAGCGCCTTCTCAAGCAGCAGTTCACGCAGATCGCGGGCAAAGCCCTCAAGATCGGCTTCGATGGCGGCAATCAGGCGGCCCATCACGTTGTAGGCCAGCAGCGCCGGAATCGCCACCCCCAGCCCTGCCGCAGTCATCACCAGGGCCTCTCCCACCGGGCCGGCCACCTGGTCCAGGGTCAGGGTGCGCACGCCGGCCAGAGCGGTCAGCGCATGGAAAATCCCCCACACCGTCCCCAACAAGCCCACGAAAGGTGCCGTGGACGCGACCGTGGCCAGCAGCACCTGCCCCCACTGCAAGCGGCGCAGCACCCCATGCAGGGCATCGCGCAGGTGACGGGTCAGTTGCTGTTCGCGCGAGCCAGCGCCCGCCAGCGAGCCTGCAGGGCTCAAGGAAGACGCTGCCTCCACCAAGGGCAGCAGCGCCCGATCACGGTCCAGCGCCGCCAAATGGGCCAAGGCCTGCTCCATGCCCTGCGCCTGCCAGAACAGGGCCGTGGCCCGAGGCACATCCGCCCGGGCACGCCACAGCACCCAGCTCTTGCGCAGAATCACCACCCAGCTGGCCACCGACATCAGCAAAAGCAAGGCCGCCACCCCGCGCGTGAGCAGGTCGCCGTCGCCAAGCAATTGCAGGCTGCCCATGGCGGGGGACGATCAGTTCAGGCCCAGCACGTCGAACATGTCGAACAGGCCTGTCTGCTGGGTGGCCAGAAAGCGCACCGCCCGCAGGCTGCCCTGGGCGTAGGTCGATCGGCTGGACGATTTGTGCGTGACTTCAATGCGCTCGCCGATGCCGGCAAACAGCACCGTGTGGTCGCCGACGATGTCGCCACCGCGCACCGTCGCAAAGCCGATGGAGGACGGGTCGCGCTCGCCGGTCACCCCTTCACGGGCGTAGACCGCGCAATCCTTGAGGTCGCGCCCCAGCGCATCGGCAATCACCTCGCCCATCTTGAGTGCGGTGCCCGAGGGAGCATCCACCTTGTGGCGATGGTGCGCCTCGATGATTTCGATGTCGTAGCCGGTCGACAGGGCCTTGGCGGCCATCTGCAGCAGCTTGAGCGTGACGTTCACGCCCACGCTCATGTTGGGTGCCAACATGATGGCGATGTCGCGCGAGATTTCGGCAATCTCCGCTTTCTGAGCGTCAGAAAAGCCCGTGGTCCCGATGACGGCCTTCACCCCCAACTCGCGGCAGACCTTCAGGTGGGCCAGCGTGCCTTCGGGGCGAGTGAAGTCGATCAGCACCTGCGCGCCCTGCAGGCCCGCACGCAGATCCGAGGTGATTTGGATACCGCTGCTCTGGCCCAGATAGGCCGTCGCATCGGTGCCCAGAGCCGGGCTGGTGGGTACGTCCAGCGCACCCGCCAGAACGCAGTCATCGGCGGCCTGCACCGCCTCCAGCAACATGCGGCCCATGCGGCCCGAAGCGCCGGCAATGGCGATCTTGTGCAAAGCAGCACTCATCTTCTGAATATCCTGTCTGTCGAAAAAAAGAAGCTCGGGCCCAGGGCACCGGGCCGCCTCAGCGGCGGGTGGGCTCCAGCGGAGGGTAGGTGGCCGGCAAGGGCGAATCGTCCACCTGGGAGCTGGCGCTGACGCTGCGTTTGGGCACCGGGAACTTGCTCAGCTGCTCGTCGGTGGCCTCCAAGGGCGGGATCTTCTTCGATTTGGTGCGCGAATCCAGTGTGGCCACAAACTCGGCCTCGCTGGGCATTTCGTCGCCTTCAAAACGCTCCAGGGCATCGCCCTTGAAATAGACGCTGAGGCGCCGCGACTGCGGCTCCACGCCTTGGCGGCGCAGAGTGAACACGTAATCCCAGCGATCGGAGTGGAACACGCTGACGACCAGTGGGGTGCCCAGCACCTCCTTGACCTGTTGCCGCGTCATGCCGGGCTGCAGGGCCGACACTTGCTCCTTGGAGACGAAATTGCCCTGGACGATCTCGATCCGATAAGGCGTGATGGCCGTCGCGATGCGGCTGCTGGCGCCGTCGAACGAACCACAGGCCGCGACACCGGCACACAATGCCAGCGACAAACTCAGCCGGGCGCTTCGAGGGGAATAAGCAGACATGGGTCGGGAGGTAGCGATATGATCGGCCCATTGTAGCGGCTGGGCCTGTCAGAGCGGGTTGGTACGCTGGCGGAAGGACCCTTGCATGGCCAATATCGAAGAACTGAAAAATACCGGGCTCAAAGCAACGCTGCCCCGCCTCAAGATCCTGGAGCTGTTCCAGAAGGGGCGGCAACGCCACATGACGGCTGAAGACGTGTTTCGCGTGCTGCTGCAGGAGCAATCCGACATCGGGCTGGCCACCGTGTACCGGGTGCTCACCCAGTTCGAGCAGGCCGGCATCCTGAGCCGCAGCCACTTCGAAAGCGGCAAGGCGGTCTACGAACTCAACGAAGGCCAGCACCACGACCACCTGGTCTGCACCAGTTGCGGCAAGGTCGAAGAGTTCTATGACGCCGAAATCGAGCGGCGCCAGCAAATGGTGGCCAAGGCCAAGCACTGGCTGCTACAGGACCACGCCATGTCGCTGTACGGCCTGTGCGCCAACTGCGCCAGCGACAAACGCTGAGCCTCCAGCCAGAGGCCTGCGGGGGCCTCAGCGGTGCCCGCCCAGGTCAGCCCTCTTGCTCCATGGCGCGGCGGTGCCGCTCCACGAACTCCTGGTAGGTATCAATGCCACGCAACTGGAGAATGGTGTTGCGCACGGCAGCCTCCACCAGCACCGCGATGTTGCGACCGGCCACCACCTGGATCACCACCTTGCGCACGGGCACACCCAGCACATCCTGGGTCAGGGGCTCATAGGGCAGGCGTTCGTAATCGCGCTCCAGCGTCTCCTTGCGGACCAGGTGCACGATGAGCTTGAGCCGCATCTTGCGCCGCACCGCCGTCTCACCAAAGATGCCCCGGATGTCGAGCAAGCCGATGCCGCGCACTTCCAGAAGGTTCTGCAGCAGTTCCGGGCAACGCCCTTCGATGGTGGTCTGATTGATGCGGTAGAGATCCACCGCGTCATCGGCCACCAAACCGTTGCCCCGCGAGATCAACTCCAGACCCAGTTCACTCTTGCCCAGACCCGACTCGCCCGTGATCATCACACCGAGCCCCAGGATGTCCATGAACACCCCATGCATGGAGGTGCGGTCGGCAAAGTGCTTGGACAGATAGGCCCGCAGCACATCGATCACGAAGGCCGATGACTCCTGGGTGGCAAACATCGGGATCTGTGCGCGCTCGCACATCGACAGCAGCGCATCGGGCGCGGCCTGACCATCGGCCAGCACCAGCACCGGCGGCTCCAGCGTCACGATGCGGGAGATGCGGCGAGCGCAATCCTCAGGCGTCGCATTGGTCAGGTAGGCGATTTCGCGCTCGCCAAGAATCTGTACGCGGTAAGGATGGATGTAGTTGAGGTAACCCACCAGATCGGCGCCCGAGCGGGCCGCTCGGACCACCACCTCGTCAAAGCGCCGCTCAGAGGCCCCCAGGCCGGCCACCCATTCCCATTTCAGAACGGAGCGGAATTCCTCGAAGAGGACATCCGCACTGACGACATTGGGCTTCACAACAGAGACTGCCTCAAGGCCATCAGGCCGGCTGGGTGGATTGCCAGGTGGCAATCATCTGGTGCAGCTCGCCGGCATCGGTGCAGGCCTTGATCCGCTCACGCAGCGGAGCATCGCTGAGCAACTCGGCAATCTCGGACAGGATTTCCAGGTGCTTCTGGGTCGCCGCTTCGGGCACCAGCAGAAAGATCAACAAGCCCACGGGCTGCTCGTCAGGGGCATCAAAGCCGATCGGATGGGCCAACTGAAAAACCGCAGCCATCGGAAACTTGAGCCCCTTGATGCGCCCATGGGGGATGGCCACGCCATGGCCCAGCCCTGTGGACCCCAGGCGTTCGCGCGCAAACAGGCTGTCGGTGATCAATGCTCGGCTGAGGCCATGAAGGCTCTCGAACAACAAGCCGGCTTCTTCAAACGCACGCTTCTTGCTGGTGGCGTCGACGCACACAAGCACTTGAGCAGCGGGGAGGATGGACGCGAGACGGTTCATGGTGAGTTAGGGCGGATTATGCACCGGTCGCCCAGCTTCGGCGAAAAACCGCCATCGGCCTGCAACTGACAAGAAAAAAGCCGCTGATTTGCAACAGCGGCTTCGGGGAGCTTGTCAGCACACGAAATGTCTGGCAAGCGGCATCACATCAGGCGCTTGGCCGGGTCGTGGTGGTGATCTTGCACCCGGTCCTTGTGACGGACGACCTGACGGTCCAGCTTGTCCATCAACTCATCGACGGCCGCATACAGATCCTCATGGGAACTCTCGGCAAACATGTCGTTGCCCTTGACATGGACATTGCACTCGGCGCGTTGGCGGCGCTGCTTTTCCTTTTGCTTTTCAACAGTGAGCAAAACCTTCACATCAACCACCTGATCAAAATGTCGGGTGATCCGGTCCAGCTTGGTCGTCACGTAACTACGCAAGGCGGGTGTAACTTCGAGGTGATGACCGCTGATCGTCAAGTTCATGAGTAGCCTCCTGTGCACTCTGGGTTGAAAACGCCACCGTTCAGGGTGGATGGCGAAGCTCAAATTCGATGAAGCTGAATTCACTATGCGCCCGCAAAACCCAATTTGCAATGGCTTTTCATCAAGCCGTCATGGGTTTTTGAGCCAACTCGGGAAAGCCCTCAGAAACCCCTTCATGACACACGGATGAGGCCTTGACGCCACTGCGGAAGGGCGGCAAATTCAACAGGTTTTCTCCGCCGGAAAGCGTCGCTCAAGTGTGAGGTTTGCGCACAAAAATGCACAAAGTGCGCCGCCCAACACCCTTCCCATCTCACCGATGGGCCCAAGCTCCCGAGGGCCAGGCAATGTGCAGGATGGGCGAGGCCGCCCGCCCCTCCATCAGCTCAGTGCGAACTGCGCCTTGCCAGCGGCCTTGGCCTGGTACATGGCCGCATCGGCGCGCGACAGCAGCAACTCGGCCGACAAAGCCAAGCCCCCCGAATCTCCGCCCGTGACCGCCACACCAATGCTCGCGGCCAGCGTCAGCTCGCGCCCCCCGAGCACAACCGGTGTGGTCAGCTCCGCAATCAACTTGCGCGCCACCAGGGTGGCGTGCTCCGCAGGATGGGCCAAGCCTTCGAGGATGATGGTGAACTCGTCACCTGCCAGACGCGCCACCGAATCGGTCTCACGCACAGCAGATTGCACGGTGCGGGCGAAGTGGCGCAGAACGGCATCGCCGAAGTCGTGTCCGTAGGTGTCGTTGTACTGCTTGAACCCATCGAGGTCGAGGAACATCAGTGCCAGCCCTGTCCCCTGACGCCGCACACGGGCCAGCGCCTCGACCAGGCGCTGAAGGAACGCACGCCGATTGGGCAATCCGGTCAGCGCATCATGGCTGGCCTCATGCTGCAGGCGCTGTTGCAGCTGATACTGCTCCGTCACATCCTGGGCCAGGATGTAGAAACCGTAAGGCGGTCGCGACATGGCGGTGTCCGGGATGAAGTTCGTGTGGACCCGTATCTCGCCCCGCAGGGTGTTCAAGCGCGAATCGAAACTGACCATCTCGCCGGCCTGCACACGCTGCAGGGGTTCCGCCCTGTCCGCCAGCAAGGCGTCGTCCATGAAGCCATCCACGGATCGCCCGACGATCTGCGCCACGGGCACACCAAACCAATCTTCATACGCCTGGTTGTTGAACTGGTAGACGCGGTTGCCGTCCACGTAGGCGATCAGCGCTGGCATGTTGTCGGCCAGCAGGCGCAAACGGGTGCGGCTCTCCAACAGCTCACGCTCAACCGCCTTGCGTGCTGAGATGTCGTGCAAAAACGCATGCAGACGCACCTGCCCTTGAAAGCGGTTCACACCCAGCGAAAGCTCGGAAGGGAACAAACGGCCATCCCGATGCTGGGTCTGCACCTCCAGTCGCCCGCCCGTCGTGCGGTCCAAGCATTCATCTCGGAGCCGCTCGAACGCCGCGCGATAACGCGGAACAGCCCCCTGCGCCACCACCAGGTCAAAGACACTGCGTCCGACCGCCTCGTCACGACGCCAGCCGAAGGTGTCCGTGGCGGCTTCGTTCCAGGCCGTCACCCGCCCTGCTGGATCGACTTCGATGAAGGCATCGGTGGCATGGGCCAATGTGGCCCTGAACAGCTCTTTTTCATGCTCCAGTGCCACCTGGGCCGCCTGCCGCTGCGCCACCTCGGTGCTGAGGCGCGCATTGGCCTCGCTGAGCTCCTGGGTTCGGGACTCGACCCGATGCTCCAGCTCCAGTTGCAACACGGCCAGGGCCTGCTCGGAAGCCTTGCGCGCGGTGATATCCGTGGCGACCAGCACAAAGGCGGCCTCGGCCTCCTGGTCTGCCGCCAGGCGCGACACACCCACCAGAAACCACACCAAGGACCCGTCGGGCCGCAGAAAAAGCAGCTCCTGGGGTGGCAAGCCGGCTTCAGGCGCCTGAGGATCATGGGCCAGCAGATCGTGCAAATGGCGCATCACCCGGCCCTTGTCGGGGGCGAACAAGGCAGACTCCAAACGCTCACCGACCAGACTTTCGGCAGAGCGGCCCAGCAACTGGGCCAGTTGCCCATTCACCCGCAGCCAGCGCCATTCGGGCGAGACCAGGGCCATGCCGACCGAAGCCTGGGAAAAAGTGCGCTCGAACTGCGTCACCGAGAGACTGGCTCGCCGATCGGCCTCCACCCCTCGGAAGTACTGCTCCACCAGGGCCGCAAAATCCTGCAGATCCTGCGCATCGGCCTCACCGAACTCCCGTGGCTCGTGATCAATGAGACACAAGGCCCCCAAAGGGTAGCCCGCCAGGGAGCGTATCGGGTAGCCCGCGTAAAAAACCAGGCCCTGGGGCATCGCAACCAGGGGGTTGCCAACAAAGCGTGTGTCCGCACGCGCGTCGTTGATCACAAAAGGCTGGTCATGCAGGATGATGTGGCTGCAAAAGGAATGCTCCCGCGGCAAGGTTCGGCGCTCGCCCCCCTGGACTGACTTGCTCCACTGCAACTCAGCATCCACCAGGTTGACCATGGCCATCGGTACCCGGAAATGGCGGGCCGCCAGGCGGGTGATGCGGTCCAATTCAGGTATCGACACCAGATCACAGGCGGCCAGCGACTCCAGCACCCGCAAGCGCTGCACTTCATCGGCAGGAACGCCGTAAGCCCTCATTGCGCGAACCTCCGATCAGGACTGCCACAGACCGGTCTCAATGTAGCAAACCCGGTTTGCCCCGACCAGCACCTGAACCCTAAGCAGGCCCAAACCCGGGAGGGCATGGCGTCCGGACGCGCTCTTGAACAAGCGCCTCGAAATGATCCGTCCAGCGTTGCTGCGGTGCGATAATCCGCCCAATTCAATTTTGGAGAGACCGCCTTGGAAACCTACCCCAGTTGGTAGCTTTCAATTCCCGTGGCCGCATCGGGGGTTGAAAGCACCCCATTCCCGACCGATTGCAACCCTGACCCACGGAGCGCGCGATGCTCAATATCTTTACGCTGGCCAACGGCCGGCTGTTCCAGGAAGAAATCGAATCCCTGGAGGAACTGTCCAAGTTTCAGCCCATCTGGGTGGACCTGGAATCCCCCTCGGTCGAAGAAAAGCGCTGGATCAAGCAGTACTACGGCCTCTCCATCCCCGAAGACGCGATGGACGAGGACATCGAGGAATCGGCCCGCTTCTATGAAGAAGACAACGGCGAACTCCACATCCGCAGCGACTTTCTGATCGCCGACGACGATGCGCCGCGCACGGTGCGCGTGGCCTTCATCCTGAACCAGCACAACACCGACCTGAAAAGCCGCGGCGTGCTGTTTTCGATCCACGACGAAGACGTGCCGGTGTTCCGCCTGCTGCGCATGCGCGCCCGCCGCGCGCCGGGCCTGATCGAAGACGCCAAGGAAGTGCTGCTCAAGCTGTTCGATGCCGACGCCGAATACTCGGCCGACACGCTCGAAGGCATCTATGACGAACTGGAAAAGGCCGGCAAGCAGGTGCTGTCTGGCGACGTGACCGACGCCCTGGCCGGCGAAGTGCTGGGCGCCATCGCCCGCCACGAAGACTTGAACGGCCGCATCCGCCGCAATGTGATGGACACCCGGCGCGCCGTCAGCTTCATGATGCGCAGCCGCATGCTGAATGCCGAACAGTTCGAGGAAGCCCGCCAGATCCTGCGCGACATCGAGTCGCTGGACAACCACACGGCCTTTTTGTTCGACAAGATCAACTTCTTGATGGACGCCACCGTCGGCTTCATCAACATCAACCAGAACAAGATCATCAAGATCTTCTCGGTGGCCAGCGTGGCCTTGCTGCCGCCCACGCTGATCGCCAGCATCTACGGGATGAACTTCAAGGCCATCCCCGAGCTGGACTGGTCGCTGGGCTACCCCTATGCGCTGGCGCTGATGGCAGCGTCGGCCGTGGTGCCGATGCTGTATTTCCGCCGCCGCGGCTGGCTGCAGTAAGCCAAGCCCTTGGCCCTCAGGACGGCTGCTGGCTCAGATGGTCCAGCAGCCCGCCCACGATCAAGGTGGTGCAGCGGCCCGCCACCGCCTCCAGGAACGCCGGGAAATCCACATGGGCCTGGTCATCGGCCCGGTCCGAGATGGTGCGCAGCGCGGCAAAGCGCACCCCGTAATCGTGGCAGACCTGGGCCACAGCGGCGGCCTCCATCTCCACCGCCAAGGCCTCGGGCAGGCGGGCCCGCAGGCCCAGCGCCTCGTCGGCAGCCGAGACAAACCGGTCCCCGCTGATCAGCAAGCCCTGGTGCACCTGCATGGCATCAAGTCCGTACTGGCGCCGCACCGAGGCGTCAAAATGGCTGCCCACCCGCGCCTGCACGGCCTGGGCCGCCACCCGAAGGCCTTCGGCCAGCACGGGATCGCAGGCGAACTGCGCCTGACCGTACAGCGGCACCTCATAGCGCGGAAACAGCGGCGAGGCATCCATGTCGTGCTGCAGGCAGTGGCTGGCCACCACCACATCGCCCACCGTCACGCCCTCGCCCAGGCCACCGGCCACCCCGCTGAACACGATGTCGGTCACGCCAAAGCGCTCGATCAGGGCCGTGGCCGTGGTGGCTGCGGCCACCTTGCCGATGCGTGACAAGGCCAGCACCACCGGCCGGCCGGCCCACAGGCCCAGACAGTACTCACGGCCGGCGTGCTGCTCCAGGCGCGGTTGGTCCAGCAAGGCACGCAGACCGGTCTGCTCCTGAGGCAAGGCACTGAGAATAGCGAGCGTCATCCATCCAACTCCAGAATGTTCGCGCAGCACCCCCAGGCACTGCCGGCGAAAAAGCGGCCCGAAGGCCGCCCGCATTGTGCCGTGTCCAGACCCGCTCCCGGGCCGGGGGTCACGCCTTGTCGCGCAATTCGCGGCGCAGGATCTTGCCCACCGGGGTCTTGGGCAGGTCGGTGCGGAACTCGATGATGCGAGGCTGCTTGTAACCGGTCAGGTTGGCACGGCAGAACTCTTTCACCTGCACGTCGGTCAGCTCCGGGTGCTTCTTCACGATCACCAGCTTCACGGCCTCGCCGGTCTTCTCATCAGGCACACCGACGGCGGCGCACTCCAGCACCCCGTCCATGTCGGCCACCACCTCTTCCACCTCATTGGGGTAGACGTTGAAGCCGCTGACCAGGATCATGTCCTTCTTGCGATCGACGATCTTGAAGAAGCCCTTGGCGTCCACCACGCCGATGTCGCCCGTCTTGAAGAAACCGTCAGGCGTCATGACCTTGGCGGTTTCATCGGGGCGCTGCCAGTAGCCGGCCATGACCTGCGGCCCCTTGATGGCGATCTCGCCAGGCTGGCCCAGGGGCACCTCCAGGCCGTCGTCATCGAGCAGCTTGAGGAAGGTGCTGGGCAAGGGCACGCCGATGGTGCCGGTGTACTCGGTGGCCGTCACCGGGTTGCAGCTCACGGTGGGCGAGGTTTCCGACAGGCCATAGCCCTCGCAGATCGGGCAGCCCGTCTTGTCCAGCCAAAGCTTGGCCACCGCGCCCTGCACCGCCATGCCGCCGCCCACCGACACCTTGAGGTTCTTCCAGTTCACCGTGCCGAAATCCGGGTGGTTCGCCAGCCCGTTGAAAAGCGTGTTGACGGCCGGGAAGCTGTGGAAAGTGTGCCGGCGCAGCTCCTTGAACACCGAGGGCAGATCGCGCGGGTTGGGGATCAGGATCAGCTTGCCGCCCGTGCGCATGGACAGCATCATGCCCACGGTGAAGGCGAAGATGTGGTACAGCGGCAAGGCGCACACGCTGGTGGGCTGCTCGTGGGCCGGCACCTGGCTCATCACGGGCGAGTTCCAGGCCTCGGACTGCAGCACATTGGCAATCACGTTGCGGTGCAGCAGCACCGCGCCCTTGGAGACCCCGGTGGTGCCGCCGGTGTACTGCAGCAAGGCGACATCGTCGGCCTTGATGTCGGGGCGCTTGAACGAGCGGCGGGCACCCTGACGCACCGCATCCTTGAACCGCACAGCGCCAGGCAGGTGGTATTCGGGCACCATCTTCTTGACGTTGCGCACCACATAGTTGACCAAGGCGCCTTTGAGGAAGCCCAACTCATCGCCCATGGCGCACAAGACCACATGTTTGACCGGCGTGTGGGCCAGGCACTGCTGCAAGGTGGTGGCAAAGTTCTCGATCAGGATGATGGCCTTGGCGCCGGAATCCTTGAGCTGGTGCTCCAGTTCGCGTGGTGTGTACAGGGGGTTCACATTGACCACCACCAGACCGGCACGCAACACGGCCGCCACGCACACCGGGTACTGGGGGATGTTGGGCATCATCAGGGCAACGCGGT
Organism: Curvibacter gracilis ATCC BAA-807; assembly: GCF_000518645.1. Classification (GTDB taxonomy): domain Bacteria; phylum Pseudomonadota; class Gammaproteobacteria; order Burkholderiales; family Burkholderiaceae_C; genus Curvibacter; species Curvibacter gracilis. The sequence goes on from NZ_JADZ01000044.1 coordinate 22,012, forward strand.
CGCCCTTGGCCAGGCCCAGCCCCTGCAGGTAGGCGGCCAGCGCCAGGCTTTGGCGATGGGCCTGCGCGTAAGTGACGTCGCGACCCATGAAACTGTAGGCCACCCGGCTGGCATGCTTCTCGAAGCTCTCCTCCATCAAAGCCACCAAGGAGGCGTAATGCGAAGGATCGATGTCGGCGGGCACCCCTTGGGGGTAGCTGCCGAGCCATGGGCGGTCGGTCATTTCTTGTCTCTCCAGACTCTTGCTTGGGAATATGCGCAGTCCTTCGAGTCAAGTCAGGCCTGCGTCAGCACAACCTCCTATTTTGATTCGTTTTTTTACAAAACGACACCCAATCAGGACGTCCTGCCGCGCCGGGCCCAACGCAAAAGTATGCAATCACACAATTGCACGCTTCTGAAGCGGGGTCACTCCACCGCCTTCACCATGTCTTCGACCACCTTCTTGGCATCGCCGAAGACCATCATGGTCTTGTCCATGTAGAAGAGTTCGTTGTCCAGGCCCGCATAGCCTGCGGCCATCGAGCGCTTGTTCACGATCACCGTCTTGGCCTTGTAGGCTTCCAGGATCGGCATGCCGTAGATCGGGCTGCCCTTCACATGGGCAGCCGGGTTCACCACGTCATTGGCCCCGAGGATGATGGCCACATCGGCCTGGCCGAATTCGCCATTGATGTCTTCCATCTCGAACACCTGGTCGTAAGGCACCTCGGCCTCGGCCAGCAGCACGTTCATGTGGCCTGGCATGCGGCCCGCCACCGGGTGGATGGCGTACTTCACGGTCACGCCCTTCTCGGTCAGCTTGGCAGCCAGTTCCTTCACGGCGTGCTGCGCGCGGGCCACGGCCAGGCCGTAACCCGGCACGATGACCACGGTCTCGGCGTTGGACAGCACAAAGGCCGCGTCGTCGGCGCTGCCGCTCTTGACGTTGCGCTGCACCTGCCCACCGGCCGCAGCCGTGGTGGCCTCACCGCCAAAGCCGCCCAGGATCACGTTGAAGAACGAGCGGTTCATGGCCTTGCACATGATGTAGCTCAGGATGGCGCCCGAGCTGCCCACCAGCGAGCCCGCGATGATCAGCATGGCGTTGTTCAGGCTGAAGCCAATGCCGGCCGCTGCCCAGCCCGAGTAGCTGTTGAGCATGGACACCACCACCGGCATGTCGGCCCCGCCGATCGGGATGATGATCAGCACGCCCATCACAAAGGCCAGCGCCAGCATGGCAAAAAAGGCCGTCCAGTTTTCTGTGACCATGAAGGCCAGCCCCAGGCCCACGGTGGCCAGGCCCAGCACCAGGTTCAGCATGTGCTGGCCCGCGAACTGCACCGGCGCGCCCTGAAACAGGCGGAACTTGTACTTGCCCGACAGCTTGCCGAAGGCGATCACCGAGCCACTGAAGGTGATGGCACCGATGGCCGCACCGAGGAACAGTTCCAGCCGGTTGCCGGTCGGGATCAGTTCGCCCTTGGTGTGCACGATCTGGAAGGCATAAGGCTCGGCCACGGCGGCCACCGCAATGAACACCGCGGCCAGGCCGATCATGCTGTGCATGAAGGCCACCAGTTCAGGCATCTTGGTCATCTCGACGCGCTGCGCCATCACGGCACCGGCGCCGCCGCCCACCACCAGGGCGGCCAGCACATAACCCAGCCCGCCCACGGTGGACAGGCCCGCCGTTTCCGACAGCTTGACGATCAGGGCCGCCGTGGTCAGCACGGCAATCGTCATACCGATCATGCCGAACAGATTGCCCCGGATCGAGGTGGTGGGGTGGGACAAGCCCTTGAGCGCCTGGATGAAACAGACGCTGGCCACCAGGTACAGCAGGGTGACGAGGTTCATGCTCATGCTTTGTCTCCGTGGGCCGCCGGGGCCTTCTTTTCTTTCTTGCGGAACATCTCCAGCATGCGCCGGGTGACGAGGAAGCCGCCGAACACATTGACCGCCGCCAGCGCCACGGCCAGCACGCCCATGGTCTTGCCCAGAGGGGTTTCGGTCAGGGCGGCCGCGAGCATGGCGCCCACGATCACGATGGCCGACACCGCATTGGTCACCGCCATCAAGGGCGTGTGCAGGGCCGGTGTCACGGTCCAGACCACGTGGTAGCCCACGTAGATGGCCAGCACGAAGATGATCAGGTTGATCAGGGTTGGGGATACAACATCCACGACTGTCTCCTTTGTATTGAGGCCGATTGAGGTCTATTGAGGCAAAGCCATCGGGAAATCCGGCAGGTTCAAGGCCCCATCGAGCGACACCGCGCTCAGACGCGCCGCCTGTGCAACCTTGCGGGCCCATTCCTCGGCTGGCCGGCCGGCCACCAGGAAATCACTGTTGCTGCGCGTCACCGGCTCGGTCAGCCGGCGGTTGGCCAGCACCTGCACCAGCACGTAACCGCCGCCCTCGGTGTTGTAGCGGAAGTCCAGCGCGCCGAACGGTTTGACAGGCAGGCTCTGGCGGCCGCCCAGGTAGGTGTTGAGCTTGGGATAACGCGACGCCAGCCAGTCATGCCCGTCGGCCCAGCGCTTGTAGCGCAGGCAATCGGTGCGCGTGGGGCTGCCCGCGGTGGCATCCTCGACATGCACACCGCGCTCCTGCGGGCAGGCATTGCGCACGGCCTGGCGATCCGGCCACAGACCGCTGCGGTTGGACTGCACCACCATCACGGCCAGCAAGGACTGGTCGGCGCCGCGCAAACCCACCACCCGGGTGGGCAGGGTCGGCGCCGTCAGGGTCGGATCCAGGCTGTCCAACGACTCTTCACCACCGCCCAGATCCACCCACTGCCCACCGGCTTGTGCCGCCGGCAGACTCACCTTGGCCCGGCCGGCCGAGGGACTGCCCTCCGGCACGACAGAGCACGCCGTCAGGCCCAACACCGCAGCGGCCACAGCCCAGGCACCGAAGTGCAGGTTCAGGGTCTCACTCTTCATCCTCATGCGCGCTTCACCGTTCCTTCGTGTGTCATCAGGCAGGCTGCCACGATGTCGTCTTCCAAATCCACATGCAACTGCCCTTCCTTGTTCAGCACCAGCTTCAGGAAGTCGAGCACGTTGCGGGCATACAGGGCCGAGGCGTCGGCCGCGACCAGGGCCGGCAGGTTGGTTTCACCCACCAGCGTTACGCCGTGGCGCTGCACGATCTTGTCGGCTTCGGTCAGCGGGCAATTGCCGCCCGGGCCGCCATGCGGGCCCTGCGGGCCCTTGCCCGCAGCCAGGTCCACCAGCACCGAGCCGGGCTTCATGGCCTTGACCATGTCTTCGGTCACCAGCACGGGCGCTGCGCGGCCCGGAATCAGGGCGGTGGAGATCACCACATCGGCCTGGGCCACGCGCTTGGCCACCTCCACCTTCTGCCGCTCCAGCCAGCTCGGCGGCATGGGGCGGGCATAGCCGCCCACGCCCTGGGCAGCTTCCTTTTCTTCATCCGTTTCATAGGGCACGTCGATGAACTTGGCACCCAGGGATTCGACCTGTTCCTTCACCGAGGGACGCACGTCCGAGGCCTCGATCACAGCCCCCAGGCGTTTGGCCGTGGCGATGGCCTGCAGGCCGGCCACCCCCACGCCCAGGATCACCACGCGGGCCGCCTTCACGGTGCCGGCGGCGGTCATCAGCATCGGGAAAAAGCGCTGGTACTTGTCGGCCGCGATCATCACGGCCTTGTAGCCGGCGATGTTGGCCTGCGAGGACAACACGTCCATGCTCTGGGCCCGTGTCGTGCGCGGCGCCGCCTCCAGCGCATAGGCCGTGAGCCCGGCCGAAGCCAGGCGCTGCAGGCCTTCAGCATCAAAGGGGTTGAGCATGCCCACCAGCGTGGCACCAGGCTTGAACAAGGGCAGTTCGGCGGCGGACGGCGCGCGCACCTTGAGCACCAAGCCGGCGCCGAAGGCCCCGGCCACATCGGTGATGGTGGCGCCGGCGGCCACATAGGCCTCATCGGTCACGCTGGCGGCCACACCGGCGCCCGACTGCACCGCAATCTCGTGCCCCTGGGCTTTCAGTTTCTTCACGGTCTCCGGGGTGACCGCCACCCGGGTCTCCCCCGCCGCAGTTTCAGCAGGAACGCCAATGAACATGAGACTCTCCTCGTGGATGATTGAGCAGCTTTTTATGAATTGACCGGAGCTTACATGATGCTTGAACGCCGATCGTGTCAACGCAGCGACCGGCTGTTGGAACCTCCAGGCACGGAATCCAGGCGCGTCGGCGCAGCCCCGGCCCCAGGCGTCAAGGCCTTGTCATGCCAAGCGTGAATAATGTGCGCCATGAAAATCCGTTGGAAACCCAGTGTCACGGTGGCCGCCCTGATGGAGCGCGACGGCAAGTTCCTGCTGGTCGAAGAACACACCGACTCCGGCCTCAAACTGAACAACCCCGCAGGGCACCTCGACCCCGGGGAATCACCGGCCGACGGCTGCGCCCGAGAAGCGCTGGAAGAGACCGCTCACCACTTCAAACCTACCGCTCTGGTCGGCATCTACCTCTCGCGTTTCCGCAAACAATCCACCGGTGAAGACATCACTTACATGCGCTTTGCATTTTGTGGCACCGTTGGCGACGAAGTCCCCGGCATGGCGCTCGATGACGGCATCGTGCGCGCCCTTTGGATGACGCCCGAGGAGATCCGCGCCAACGAGCACCGGCACCGCAGCCCGCTGCTGCTGCGTTGCCTGGATGATTACCTGGCCGGCAAGCGCTACCCGCTGGACATGGTCTACACCGACGAGACGGTGCTGCAGACGCCCCCGCCTTGACCCTGGCGCAGGCAGCGTTTGAGCCCGCCTGGGATAATCCCGGGGCTATGAACAAACAACGCATCGTGGTGGGCCTGAGTGGCGGGGTGGACTCCGCTGTCACGGCGCACCTGCTCAAACAGCAAGGCCACGAGGTCATCGGCATCTTCATGAAGAACTGGGAAGATGACGACGACAGCGAGTTCTGCTCCAGCCGGCAGGATTTTCTCGACGCGGCCAGCGTGGCCGACGTGCTGGGCATCGAGATCGAACACGTCAACTTCGCCGCCGAGTACAAGGACCGCGTCTTTGCCGAGTTCCTGACCGAATACCAGGCCGGCCGCACCCCCAACCCCGACGTGCTGTGCAACGCCGAGATCAAGTTCAAGGCCTTTCTCGATCACGCCATGCGCCTGGGGGCCGACCGCATCGCCACCGGCCATTACGCACGCGCCCGCTTCAACCCGGCCACGCAAAAGCATGAGTTGCTCAAGGGCTTGGACCCGGCCAAGGACCAGAGCTACTTCCTGCACCGCCTGAACCAGGCCCAGATCAGCAAAACGCTCTTCCCCGTGGGCGAGCTGCGCAAGACCGAAGTGCGGCGCATCGCCGAGGAGATCGGCCTGCCCAATGCCAAGAAGAAAGACTCGACCGGCATCTGCTTCATAGGCGAGCGGCCCTTCCGCGAGTTTCTGAACCGCTACATCTCCCGCGAGCCCGGCCCCATCAAGGACGAGCGCGGCCGCAAGCTGGGCACCCACGTGGGCCTGTCCTTCTACACCCTGGGCCAGCGCCAGGGCCTGGGCATCGGCGGCGTGAAAGAGAAGGGAGCCCAGCGCGGCAGCGGCGACCACTCACCCTGGTTCGTGGCCCGCAAGGACATCCCGAACAACACGCTTTGGGTGGTGCAAGGCCACGATCACCCCTGGCTGCAGTACCGCAGCCTCCAGGCCGACAACGCGAGCTGGGTGGCCGGCGAGCCTCCTGCACAGAGCGGGCTGGGTGCCAAGACCCGCTACCGGCAGGCCGACGCCGCCTGCACCTTCGAGCCCGGCGCCGAGGCCGCCACCTTCGGCCTGAACTTCACCGAACTGCAATGGGCGGTGACCCCGGGCCAGAGCGCCGTGCTGTATGACGGCGAGGTGTGCCTGGGCGGCGGCATCATCTCCGCGGCGCAGGCCTGATTCGCCGGACTGGGCCCCAGGCGGGGCCCTCCGTCGGCGCCCCCGCCCCTCGCTCCCCGACCTCCCCTCAGAACGGTCGCAGCACGCGGCCACCCCCTTCCCGAACGCCAAGTTCAAGCCAACGGCGCACCGGCGCACCGGCGCGGTGCCGTGCGCCCCAACTTCAATCGCACCCACCGGCTCAGCCGCAAACCCAGGGTTCAAGGCTGCGCCGACATGGTGCAAACCCGCATCACAAAGCTGGCACACCTGTTGCATCATGAAAAAAGCTGACCATTTGATCAGCTTTTGACGATCAAACCAGGAGTTGCCCCCGTGACCCAGACACCGACCACCGGCCCCGACATCCAGGCAGGGCGGCTCGCCCCGGCCGACTATGCCCAGCGCTTTGCGGACGCGGGCGATCCCTTCACGGCACAGCAGGCCGTGCTGGAGGCCGAGCGCTGCCTCTACTGCTACGACGCTCCCTGCGCCACCGCCTGCCCCACCAGCATCGATGTGCCCAGCTTCATCCACCGCATCAGCCAGGGCAATGTGCGCGGCGCCGCCCAGGCCATCCTCAGCGCCAACCCGCTGGGTGGCATGTGCGCCCGCGTCTGCCCCACCGAAGAGCTGTGCGAGGCCGTCTGCGTGCGCAACACCCAGCAAGGCGTGCCGGTGGCCATCGGCAAGCTGCAGCGCCACGCGGTGGACGCCGTGATGCACCTGCCGCAGAGCGCCCTGTTCCAACGCGCCCCGGCCAGCGGCAAGAAGGTGGCCGTGGTGGGCGCCGGCCCGGCCGGCCTGGCCTGTGCCCATGGCCTGGCCTTGAAGGGCCACGACGTGACCGTGTTCGATGCCCACGCCAAACCCGGCGGCCTCAACGAATACGGCCTGGCCACCTACAAGACGGCCGACAACTTTGCCCAGCGCGAGATCGACTGGCTGCTGGGCATCGGCGGCATCACGGTCCAGACCGACTGGAAGCTCGAATCGGCAGCCCAGCTGGACACCCTGCGCGCCGATTTCGACGCCGTGTTCCTGGGCATCGGCCTGGGCGCCGTCAACCAGCCCGCACTGCCCGGCAGCACGCTGACCGGCATCCGTGACGCGGTCGACTTCATCGCCGAGCTGCGCCAGTGCACCGACCTCTCCACCCTGCCCGTGGGCCGCCGCGTGGTGGTGATCGGGGGCGGCATGACCGCGGTCGACGCCTCGGTGCAATCGCGCCTGCTGGGCGCCAGCGAAGTGCACATGGTGTACCGCCGCGGCCCCGAGGCCATGGGCGCCTCGGAAGACGAGCAGACCTGGGCCAAGACGAATGGCGTGGTGATCGAGCACTGGCTGGCCCCGGTGGCCTTCGAGGGCGAGCAAGGCGCCGTGCGGGCCGTGCGCTTCGAGCGCCAGCAGCTGGTCGATGGCCGCCTGCAAGGCACGGGCGTCTTTGAAACCCGGGCTGCCGACACCGTGCTGCAGGCCGTCGGCCAGAAGCTGGCGACGGCCCCCTGGCTGCAAAGCCTGCAGCTCGAAGCCGGCCGCATCGCCGTGGACGCCCAGGGTCGCACCAGCCTCGACGGCGTCTGGGCCGGTGGCGACTGCGTGGGCGGCGGCCGCGACCTCACGGTCGAGGCGGTGGAGGACGGCAAACAGGCCGCCCTCGCCATCCACCACACCCTTTCTTCTTCCAACGCCTGAGCCCCCAAGGAAACCGACATGGCTGACCTGAGCATTGACTTCGCGGGCATCAAGAGCCCCAACCCCTTCTGGCTGGCCTCTGCGCCGCCCACCGACAAAGCCGTCAACGTGCTGCGCGCCTTCGAGGCCGGCTGGGGCGGTGTGGTCTGGAAGACCCTGGGCGAAGACCCGCCCGTGGTGAACGTGCACGGCCCGCGCTACAGCGCCCTGCTCTCGCCCGACCGCAAGGTGCTGGGCTTCAACAACATCGAGCTGATCTCCGACCGCCCGCTGGCCACCAACCTGCGCGAGATCCGCGAGGTCAAGCGCGCCTTCCCCGACCGGGCCATGGTGGTGTCGCTGATGGTGCCCTGCCAGGAGTCGTCCTGGAAGGCGATCCTGCCCCAGGTGGAAGACACCGGGGCCGATGGCATCGAACTCAACTTCGGCTGCCCGCACGGCATGAGCGAGCGTGGCATGGGCGCGGCCGTGGGCCAGGTGCCCGAGTACATCCAGATGGTGACCGAGTGGTGCAAGCACTACTCCAAGCTGCCGGTGATCGTGAAGCTCACGCCCAACATCACCGATGTGCGCTACCCGGCGCGGGCCGCCAAGGCCGGCGGGGCCGATGCGGTGTCGCTGATCAACACCATCAACTCCATCATGGGCGTGGACCCACGCAGCCTGACCATGGTGCCCAGCACCGCAGGCAAGGGCTCGCACGGCGGCTACTGCGGCCCGGCGGTGCGCCCAATCGCCCTGAACATGGTGGCCGAGATCGCCCGCGACGCCGAGACCGCCGGCATCCCCATCTCGGGCATCGGTGGCATCGGCACCTGGCGTGACGCGCTCGACTTCCTGGCCCTGGGCGCGGGCAGCGTGCAGGTGTGCACCGCCGCCATGGTGTACGGCTTCAAGATCGTGCAGGACATGGCCAGCGGCCTGTCCAACTACATGGACGACATGGGCATCGCCTCGGTGGCCGAGATCACCGGCCGCGCCGTGCCCACGGTCAGCGACTGGCGCTTCCTCAACCTCAACCACATCAGCAAGGCCGTCATCGACACCGACAAGTGCATCGAATGCGGGCGCTGCCATGTGGTCTGCGAAGACACCTCGCACCAGGCCATCACCGCCACCAAGGACGGCCAACGCCACTTCGAGGTCAAGGAAGAGGAATGCGTGGGCTGCAACCTGTGCGTATCGGTGTGCCCGGTGGACGACTGCATCACCCTGCGCGACCTGGCCCCCGGCGAGATCGACCTGCGCACCGGCAAGCCCGTGAGTGCCGAGCCGCTGAACTGGACCGCGCATCCGAACAACCCGATGCGCGTCACAGCCTGAGCCCATTCCCGAAGACGGATTTATCCAGGCGGGGCAGGCTGGCTCGGGCCTTCCCAGGCCCAGCGGCCCGCCGCACCCGCCCCATCCACCCCCACGAGGAGACAAGCGCATGAACCCCCGACAAGCCGACGCCCACCCGGGCGACCTGTGGAACGAAGACCTGGCCCCCACCCAGGCACACCAGCGCACCTGGCGCTGGGTGCACTTTGCCGCCCTGTGGGTGGGCATGGTGATGTGCATCCCCGCCTACACCCTGGCCGCCAGCCTGATCGAAGCCGGCATGTCCTGGTCGCAGGCCGTGGGCACGGTGTTCCTGGGCAACCTGATCGTGCTGCTGCCCATGCTGCTGATCGGCCACGCCGGCGCCAAGCACGGCATTCCCTACGCGGTACTGGCACGGGCCTCTTTCGGCACCCGCGGCGCCAAGCTGCCGGCCCTGCTGCGCGCCCTGGTGGCCTGCGGCTGGTATGGCATCCAGACCTGGTTCGGCGGCATGATGATCTACACCCTGGCGGGCGTGCTGATCGGCCACCCGCTGGAGGGCGACAAGCTGCCCGGCCTGGGCATCAACCTGGGCCAGCTGGTGTGCTTCCTGCTGTTCTGGGCCATCCAGTTCTACTTTGTGGTGCACGGCATCGAGTCGATCCGCAAGCTCGAGACCTGGACCGCCCCGATCAAGATCGTGATCTGCGGCGTGTTGCTGGTCTGGGCCTACCAGAAGGCCGGCGGCTTCGGCCCCATCCTGGACCAACCCTCTCAATTTGAAGCCGGCGGCAAGAAGGCGGGCCAGTTCCACGCCGTGTTCTGGCCCTCGCTGACCGCCATGGTGGGCTTCTGGGCCACCCTGGCACTGAACATCCCCGACTTCACCCGCTTTGCGCGCACCCAGCGCGACCAGGTCATCGGTCAGGCCCTGGGCCTGCCCCTGCCCATGGGCCTGCTGGCGGCCATGGCGGTGTTCGTCACCTCGGCCACGGTGGTCATCTATGGCAAGGCGCTGTGGGACCCGGTCGACCTGGCCAGCCGCATGACGGGCGCGGCCGTGCTGATCGCCCTGCTGGTGCTGCTGATCGACACCGTCAGCGTGAACCTGGCGGCCAACCTGGTGGGGCCTGCCTATGATTTTTCGGCCCTGCACCCCGCCCGCATCAGCTACCGCACCGGCGGCTACATCACGGTGGGCATCGCCATCGTGATGATGCCCTGGAAGATCCTCGAATCCACCCAGGGCTACATCTTCACCTGGCTGATCGGCTACTCGGCCCTGCTCGGGCCGGTGGCCGGCATCCTGATGGTCGACTACTACCTGCTGCGCCGCACCGAGCTGGCCGTGAGCGAGCTGTACGACGACAACGGCCGCTACCACTACAGCGGCGGCTGGAACTGGATCGCCGTGCTGGCCTTTGCGGCCGGCGTGGCGCCCAATGTGCCGGGCTTTCTGAATGCGGCCTTCCCGGCCACCTTCCCCGACGTGGCCGAAGGCTTCAAGCAACTGTATGCCTATGCCTGGTTTGCAGGCCTGGGAATTGCATCCGTGGTCTACCGACTCGGCATGGCAGGCAGAACCCAGTCCGTGGGTCTGGTGCGCCGCCGCGTCTGAGGCCCCCTCTTGCCGGGGCCTGGTCCGGCCCCGGCCTGGCACGCCGCCAGCCCGTGCGGCATTTTTGATGGAGAGACTTGCTCATGAACACAGCCCAGACCTCAGCCCTGTTGATCCGCGGCGGCACTGTGGTGAATGCCGACCGCAGCTTCCGAGCCGACGTGCTCTGCCAGGACGGCCAGATCGTGGCCGTGGGTGAAGGCCTTCAGGCCCCCGCTGGCGCCACCGTGGTGGATGCCGGCGGCCAGTATGTGATGCCGGGCGGCATCGACCCGCACACCCACATGCAGCTGCCCTTCATGGGCACGGTCACGCGCGACGACTTCTTCAGCGGCACGGCGGCCGCACTGGCGGGCGGCACCACCAGCATCATCGACTTCGTGATCCCCGATCCGCAGCAACCCCTGCTCGACGCCTACAAGACCTGGCGCGGCTGGGCCGAGAAATCATGCGCCGACTACGGCTTCCACGTGGCCATCACCTGGTGGGGCGACAGCGTGCACGCCGACATGGGCACCCTGGTGCGCGAAGAGGGCGTGAACAGCTTCAAGCACTTCATGGCCTACAAAAACGCCATCATGTGCGACGACGAAACCCTGGTGAACAGCTTCCGCCGCGCACTGGAGCTGGGCGCCATGCCCACCGTGCACGCCGAAAACGGCGAACTGGTCTTCCTGCTGCAGCAGGAGATGAAGAACCAGGGCATCACCGGCCCCGAGGGCCACCCGCTGTCGCGCCCGCCCGCCGTCGAGGCCGAGGCCGCCCAGCGCGCCATCGCCATCGCCGACGTGCTCAACGTGCCGATCTATGTGGTGCACGTGTCGTGTGCCGAATCGGCCGAGGCCATCGCCCGCGCCCGCGCCAAGGGCCAGCGCGTGTACGGTGAGGTGCTGGCCGGCCACCTGGTGGTGGACGACAGCGTGTACCGCCACCCCAGCTACGAGGTGGCCGCCGCCCACGTGATGAGCCCGCCCTTCCGTGAAAAAAGCCACCAGCAAGCGCTGTGGCGGGGTCTGCAGGCCGGCCACCTGCACACCACGGCCACCGACCACTGCACCTTCTGCGCCGAGCAAAAAGCCATAGGCAAGGCCGATTTCAGCAAGATCCCGAACGGCACCGGCGGCGTGGAAGAGCGTCTGGCCGTTCTGTGGGACGAGGGCGTGAACAGCGGCCGCCTGACCCCCAGCGAATTCGTCGCCGTCACATCGGCCAATGCGGCCAAGCTGTTCAACCTGTACCCGCGCAAGGGCTGCGTGGCCGCCGGCGCCGACGCCGACCTGGTGGTCTGGGACCCCAGCGCCACCAAGACCCTGTCGGTCAAGACCCAGCACTCGCTGGGCGACTACAACATCTTCGAAGGCAAGACCGTGACCGGCGTGCCCAGCCACACCATCAGCCAGGGCCGCCTGGTCTATGTGCAGGGCGATTTGCGCGTCGAGCGCGGCAGCGGCCGCTACCTCAAGCGCCCGCCCTTCGGCCCCACCTTCGACGCCCTGGGCCGCAAGGCCGCCCTGGCCAAGCCCACCGCCGTGACCCGTTGACAGGAGTACCCCCATGAACCCGAAAGACCTTTCTCCCCCCACCGAGGCCCTGCGCATCAACGGCGAGCGCCTCTGGGACAGCCTGATGACCCTGGCCCGCATCGGCGGCACCGACAAGGGCGGCGTGTGCCGCCTGGCCCTGACCGAACTCGACCGCCAGGGCCGTGACCTGGTCGTGGGCTGGGCCCGCGACGCCGGCCTGAGCATCACCGTCGACCAGATCGGCAACGTCTTCATGCGCCGCCCCGGCCGCAACAACAGCCTGCCCCCGGTCATGACCGGCAGCCACATCGACACCCAACCCACCGGCGGCAAGTTCGACGGCAATTACGGCGTGCTGGCCGGCCTGGAGGTGGTGCGCACCCTCAACGACCACGGCATCCAGACCGAGGCCCCCATCGAGGTCGCCTTCTGGACCAACGAAGAGGGCTCGCGCTTTGTGCCCGTGATGATGGGCTCGGGCGTGTTCGCCGGCGCCTTCACCCTGGAACACGCCTATGCCGCCACCGACACCGAAGGCAAGAGCGTCAAGGACGAACTCACCCGCATCGGCTATGTCGGCAGCGAAGTGCCGGGCCAGCACCCCATCGGCGCCTACTTCGAGACCCACATCGAGCAGGGCCCGGTGCTGGAGGACAACGACAAGACCATCGGCGTGGTCAGCGCGGTGCTGGGCATCCGCTGGTACGACTGCACCGTGACCGGCATGGAAGCCCACGCCGGCCCCACCCCCATGGGCCTGCGCAAGGACGCGCTGCAGGTCGCCACCCGCGTGATGCAGGAGGTGGTGGCCATCGGCAACCGCTACGCCCCGCACGGGCGCGGCACCGTGGGCATGGTCAACGTGCACCCGAACAGCCGCAACGTGATCCCGGGCCGCGTCAAGTTCTCGATGGACCTGCGCAACAGCACCGACGCCCTGGTCGACCAGATGGACGCCGACATCCGCGCCTACGCGGCCCAGGTGGCGGCCGAGACCGGGCTGAAGATCGAGGTCGAGCTGGTCTCGCACTACCCGGCCCAGCCCTTCCACGCAGACTGCGTCAACGCGGTGCAGCGCGCCGCCGAACGCCTGGGCTACAGCCACATGCCCGCCGTCTCGGGCGCCGGCCACGACGCGGTCTACATGGCCAAGCTGGCCCCCACCGGGATGATCTTCATCCCCTGCAAGGACGGCATCAGCCACAACGAGATCGAAGACGCCAA
>NZ_JADZ01000045.1 GCF_000518645.1 Curvibacter gracilis ATCC BAA-807
GTCACCCCGGCGCGCATTGATTGCCTCGCGCTCTGCACCATCGAAGGTGAAAAACGCCTTCATCTCGAAGTCACTGATATCGCGGGGCAGCTCACGCATCCCCAAAAACGTCGTTTGCCAGTCCTGCATCGTGAACCCCATTAGCGGGAGGCCACGATACCCGTTTGAGAAGTGAACAGGAAAGCCAACAGAATCAACGATCTACCAACACCACCCCCGCGCCAGTGCTGGGTTTGCGTACCGCCAGTTATTGCACTGAAAACGAGGGGACCCCAAGTCGGCATCACAGATGTGCGAAGCGAACTCTTACCGGAAGAGAAGCTCAAGGCGATTGGAGACCTTTCTGCTGGCAACACAGTGGTTGGCATGGTGGGAGACGGCATCAACGATGCTCCGGCGCTTGCGAAGGCGAACATTGGTTTTGCGATGGGCGCGGCCGGCACGGATACCGCGATTGAAACGGCAGACGTGGCGCTGATGGACGACGACCCCCGCAAGCTTGCGGAGTTCGTCAGGTTGTCCAAAGCAACCACGGCGGTGCTGTGGCAAAACATCTCTGTTGCGCTCGGCATCAAGGTCGTTTTCCTTACGCTCGCACTCACTGGCCAGGCAACCCTATGGATGGCGGTGTTTGCAGATATGGGGGGCAGCCTGCTGGTGGTCTTCAACGGACTGCGTCTTTTGCGGAACAAGGCCTGACTGTTCGTTCTAGCGTCAATAGCCTTCGCGGTGACGATGGTCAAATGGGCGACTTCGACGCCCCACACTCGGCTTAAAAGTTCGGGCAAGGACCGGGACTCTTTCGTTGAACCAGATGAGATTGCTCGATGAGAACGAATGAAGTCTCTGAGCGATTCGGAGAGATCTAGTGCCCGGCCGCAAATTGCTTGCATCATTGATGGAGCCGGTACATAAGGCACTCAGACGGTGTCTTAGCAAACAACCGGATCGTTGGGCAATTCGTTACAGCCATGGTGCCGAGCCGGGAAATGCTGAGAAAGCATACGACTAATTGCGTTTATTCCTTGCAAAGAACCGACTTGGAACTCTCCAATCCTAAACTTAGCCTCCATGTCTCGACAGACCACCGACCATTCATGTGGATCACAGCAGGCGTGAATACCCCGATCAGCAACGATCTCGACTCGATGCTCAGCGAGCAAGATGTAAATGAGCACGCCGCAGTTGTGTTCTGTATCCCAGATTCGAAGTTGGCTGAACAGATCAATCGCACGCTCGCGGGCTGATTGCCCCCGCCACAGTGGTGGCCCATCAAGAGCGCCTTCGACGACGAAGCGCAACTCCCCCATGTGGGTAGATTCGCAGGCCCCTATGGCCTGCTCAATCGCAAGCAAAGTTGCGGCAGGAAATGCGCGCTTCACTTGCCACGATGGCGTCAACAAGTGACGAATGAGGCGAGAAAGATTCATCGTCACCATCTCCCAGAAGCACCGCCGCCACCGAAACCGCCGCCGCCGCCACGGAACCCACCGCCACCCATACCGCCACCTCCGGGCCATCCACCTCTCCCGTGGTGGCCCCCAAGGCCGATACCCAGCAATGTGACGAAAAATCCGGCCAATCCTGCGACCAACACAGCCGTCAGCGTTCCGACGACAAGCCAGGCAAGTGCACTGAGTACACCGCCTGCCACCAAAGCACCGGGCAGCCTGCCCAGCACCCGTCGAAGTATTCCTCCCAGTACCAGCGCGACCACAAGCACGGCGGGCCATGCCTGCCGGATATCGCCCTCGCTGTCAGCGCGACGTGATGGGGCAGGAAGAGCCTCACCATCCAGAATTCGCTGAATCTGCTCCATGCCTGCCGATATGCCGCCGTAGAAATCGCCCTGGCGAAACTGCGGTGTGATGATCTCGGCAATCACACGACGGGCTTTCACGTCATCCAAAGCGCCCTCCAAGCCATATCCGACCTCCAGTCGGACCTCTCGGTCATTCTTGGCCACGAGCAGTAACGCACCGTCGTCGATTTTTCGGCGTCCCAGCTTCCATTGTTCGACCACGCGCATTGCGTATTGCTCAATGGCCTCGGGGCGCGTGGTCTGCACCATCAGAATGGCCAGTTGGATACCCTTGCGCTCCTCGTACGAGCTGAGTGATTTGTCCAAAGAGGAGACCTGATCCGCCGTGAGGGTCCCCGTCAAGTCGGTGACACGACCTTTCAGTGGAGGGACAGGCTGAAGCTCCTGCGCCGCCGCCCCAAGTGCGACAACCAGCGACAGCGTCATGCTCAAGAGCATGCGCAGCCACTGACGGACCAAGCCCCGGTCGGAGTTCACTTGGATGCACCAGAGGCATTGCCTGGTGCCCCGAAATCGACTTTGGGAGGCACTGCAATGGCTTTCTCATCCGACACGGAGAAATTTGGCTTCACGTTGTAGCCAAACACCATGGCCGTCAGGTTGGTCGGGAAGCTACGGACAGTGACGTTGTAGTCCTGCACGGCCTTGACGTACCGGCCACGAGCGACAGCAATCCGGTTTTCCGTGCCATCCAACTGTGCCCGCAAATCCTGAAATCCTTGATTGGCTTTCAGGCTCGGGTAGCTTTCCGACACCACCAGCAATCGCGACAGCGCACCCGACAATTGGCCTTGTGCGGCCTGGAATTTCTGGAACGCTTCAGGGTCGTTGATCAATTCAGGGGTCGCCTGAATGGCCGTCGCTTTCGCGCGGGCCTCAACCACCTTGGTCAGAGTCTCTTGCTCAAAATTGGCTTCGCCTTTGACGGTGGCCACAATGTTTGGAATGAGGTCGGCTCGGCGTTGGTATTGATTGAGCACCTCTGACCAACTTGCCTTGATCTGCTCATCCGTTGACTGAAAGGTGTTGTAACCACACCCCGACAACGAAATCGTGAGGGCAGCCAAGGGGATGAAAGACAACTTGCGCATGGTCATGACTCCTGTGGCGGCCCGATGGGCCGGGAACAACATAGTGAAAGGCTGGACACGGCGATCTCAACCCATTGAAACAACCACGAAGTTTGCTCAGTGACAGGCATCAGATGCCGAGCCGCTTCGTCGGGGTGGACCCAATGTCGCCGACTTTGAGCAATTGTGATCGTGGTTGGATCAAACGACTTGAATTTCAGCGGTCACGCGGATGGAAGTGCTTGGAGCGATCCTTTGCAGGATCTTTGTGAGCGTCGGTAGATTTCGCCGAGCCATTGTCAGATTTCTCAGTGGATGCCGGTTTTGCAGCGGGGACGTAGCCCTTGTCCTGCGGGTGGGAGTGCGGAGTCACCGCAGCCTTGGAAGGCTGCGCAGCGGCGCTATTGCCATCCGCTTCTGCAGCCATCGAGGTCAGAGAAAAGGTGGCAGCTCCAGCCATTGCCAATGCGGCAATCATCAGATTGGTCTTCATAAAAAGCTCCGTTTCAATGGATGTTCGACATGAACAACTGCATGTTCACACCCAGCACCTAACGAGGAGATGGCGACAAAATTACAAATCTGTCACCTTGTCTCAAGCTTGATTGACCAAGGTGTTCATGCTGGTTGGCCTCCTGATTTCGGCTTGCTTGACCAAGGCATAGATGGCGGGAATGACCGCCAACGTCAGAACCGTCGACGAGATCATTCCACCCACCATGGGAGCTGCAATCCGACTCATGACCTCGGCCCCCGTTCCGGTTCCCCACATGATCGGAAGAAGCCCCGCCATGATGGCCACCACGGTCATCATTTTTGGGCGCACGCGTTCGACCGCACCGTCCATGACCGCTTCGTACAGGTCGGCTACCTCAGGAATTCTTCCCTCCGCCTGGCGCCGACGTTTGATCTGGTCCCAGGCATGGTCCAGGTAGATCAGCATCACAACCCCCGTTTCGGCGGCCACACCCGCCAAGGCGATGAAGCCCACCGCCACGGCCACCGACAGGTTGTATCCCAGGATCCACATCAACCAGACGCCACCAACCAATGCAAACGGGACCGACAGCATCACGATCAAGGTTTCCGTCAGGCGTTTGAAATTCAAGTACAGCAACAAGAAGATGAGCAGCAAAGTCACCGGGACCACGATCTTCATTTTTTCCACGGCGCGCTCCATGGATTCGAACTGACCACTCCAGGTCGCGTAGTAGCCCGGCGGGAACTTGACCTGCTCGTTCACGGCCTTTCGCGCATCGGCCACATAGCTGCCGATATCCCGTCCCCGGATGTCCACGAAGATGTAGGCCGACAGCAGCGCATTCTCGGTACGGATGCCTGGGGCACCTTTGCCGACCTCGACCCGGGCCAATTGACCCAACGGGATCATGGAGCCATCCATGGTCGGAACCAGCACCTGCTGAGCGATCTGCTGCGGGGTGGATCTCAATTCACGCGGGTAGCGCACCGTCACGCCAAACCGCTCCCGACCTTCAATGGTCGTGGTGACCATCTCTCCACCCAGTGCAGTGCCGATCACATCCTGCAACTCGCCCACCCCCAGTCCATATCGGGCCAGTTGCATGCGATCAGGTTCGATGTTGAGGTAGTACGCGCCCGTGAGCCGCTCTGCAAACGCCGAGGTCGTGCCGGGAACTTGCTTGACCACCGTCTCGATCTCTCGCGCCAGGCGCTCCATTTCGCCGAGGTCTTTGCCGAACACTTTGATCCCGATGGGCGTCCGGATGCCCGTGGACAGCATGTCGATGCGTGCTTTGATGGGCATGGTCCAGGCGTTGGAGACGCCCGGAATTTGCAAGGCCTTGTCCATCTCCGCAATCAATTTGTCGGTGGTCATGCCGGGCCGCCAATCTGTCTCTGGCTTGAGGTTGATGACGGTCTCGAACATCTCGGTCGGCGCTGGATCCGTGGCCGTTGCAGCGCGCCCCGCCTTGCCGTACACAGAGGCCACTTCAGGGAAGCTCTTGATGATCTTGTCTTGGGTCTGCAGCAGTTCAGCAGCCTTGGTGATGGACATGCCAGGCAAGGATGCCGGCATGTACAAAAGCGTGCCCTCATTGAGGGTGGGCATGAACTCCGACCCCAATCGGCTGGCCGGGTAAAGCGAGGCCACCAAAATAATCAACGCGACCGCGACGGTGGCCTTCTTCCAGCGCATCACGCCGGCGATGATGGGCCGGTAGAGCCAGATCAAGAGCCGGTTCACCGGATTGCGCGCCTCCGGCATGATCCGGCCTCGGATGAACAGCATCATGAGGACAGGCACCAAAGTCACCGACAAGATGGCCGCCCCCGCCATGGCGAAGGTCTTGGTGAAGGCCAAGGGGGAGAACAAGCGCCCTTCCTGGGACTCCAGCGTGAACACCGGCAGGAATGAAACGGTGATGATCAACAATGAGAAAAACAGCGCGGGCCCCACCTCTTTGCAGGCCGCGATCATGGCTTCAGCTCGTTGGCGGTGGTCGTGTTCGGGAGCGAGGCGCTCCAAATGCTTGTGCGCGTTCTCGATCATCACAATCGCTGCATCCACCATGGCGCCGATGGCGATGGCGATTCCCCCGAGGCTCATGAGGTTGGAGTTCATGCCCAACAGCCGCATCGCGATGAAAGCCATCAGCACCCCAACTGGCAGCATCACAATGGCGACCAGGGCCGAGCGAACATGCATCAGGAACACGACACAGACCAGCGCCACGATCAGGCTTTCCTCCAGTAGCGTTCGTTTGAGGGTGTCGATGGCCCGATGAATCAGGTCAGAGCGGTCATAGACCGCTTCAATGCTCACACCAGCGGGAAGCCCAGCAGACACCTCCGCGATCTTGTCTTTGAGGTTGTGGATGACCTCCAGCGCATTCTGGCCATAGCGGGCCATGGCAATGCCCGAGACCACCTCTCCGTCGCCATTGAGCTCAGAAAGCCCACGGCGTTCATCAGGAACCAGCTCCACGCGTGCAATGTCGCGCACCAGGACCGGGGTGCCCTTGTCGGCTTTCAGCACCAGGTTCTCGATGTCGGACGTGCCTCGCAGATAACCTTTGCCGCGCACCATGTACTCGGCCTCCGCCATCTCCACCACCCGACCGCCGACATCTCGATTGGAATCACGCACCACCTGCCCCACTTTGGCCAGGGAGATGCCATACGCTCGCAACTTGATCGGGTCGACCGTGACTTGATAGGTCTGCACGAAGCCGCCCAATGAAGCAACCTCAGCCACACCGTGCGCCTTGGTCAATTGGTAGCGCAGATACCAGTCCTGCAGAGTGCGCAACTCGGCCAGCGTCTTGTCCTTCGCGAGCACAGCGTACTGATAGACCCACCCCACACCCGTGGCATCCGGCCCAATTTGAGGAGTGACCCCTTTTGGCATGCGACCTGCCGCGAAGTTGAGGTACTCCAGGACACGCGACCGCGCCCAATAGATGTCGGTCCCATCTTCGAAGATGATGTAGACAAATGAGGCGCCAAAAAACGAGAAGCCTCGCACCACCTTGGATTTGGGAACGGACAGCATCGCGGTGGTCAATGGATAGGTGACCTGATCCTCGACCACCTGAGGTGCCTGACCTGGATACTCCGTGTAGACGATAACCTGCACGTCCGACAAATCGGGCAACGCGTCCAGAGGGGTTCGGAACACCGCCAACACACCGCCAACGACGACAAACAGGGTCGCCAGGAGCACCAAAAATCGATTCCGTCCCGACCAATCAATGATCTTCGCCAGCATGTCGCCTCCTGAAGATCACTGATGCCCAGCGTGGGCGTTGGTCGTAGTGGGGGATTGCGTCTGAATCGACGTGATGACCCAGTCACCCTGTCCGCGCTCTACAAATTCGAACCGCACTTTGGCCCCAGGCTTCAGGCCTGCCAACAGGCCGCCATGACTCACCTTGAACTCCATGGACATGGCTGGCCATTTGAGGCTGGGCACTTCGCCATGGGCGATGGTCACGGTCGCGGCCTTCGCGTCGATCTCTTCCACTTGGCCTTGGGTCTGATGCGTGACGGTGGTGGCCGTCTTGGCACCGGCCGCGCCCTCTTGCGCTGGGCGTGTGCCGTGCCCTTCATGCCCCAAGCCACCGATGGCGGCCTTGAGGTTGCTTTCCGCATCGATCAAGAAATTGGCCGCGACCACCACCATCTCGCCCTCTTTGACGCCATCGAGAACCTCGATGCGATCTTCGCTTCGAGCCCCGAGCTTGACGTCGCGCGGCTCAAACCGCCCCTCGCCTTGCTGAATCAGGACGATCTGACGCGTGCCACTGTCAATGACAGCCGATGACGGTACGCTGAGCACAGCGCCCCTCGCCAAAGCAGGTAGTTCCACCTGGGCATACATGCCCGGCTTCAGCAGCCCCGCCGAATTGGACAACTCGACGCGCACAGGGACCGTGCGGGTTTCGCTCTTCAGCGTGGGATAGACATAGGTGATAGCGCCGGAAAACGTCTTGTCCGGGTAGGCATCAACCCGTACTTTGGCTTGCGCACCGGCCTTGACCAGGCCAATGTCTTGCTCAAACACATCGGCAAGCACCCACACAGAAGACAGGTTGGTGACCTGATACAAAGCCTCTCCAGGCATGAAGCGCATTCCCTGAATCGCCTTTTTCTCCGTGACGACGCCGGCCACCGGGGATCGGAAAGTGAGGGTGCGGCGAGTGGATCCCGAGGGGGACAAGGCCTTGATCTGCTCCTCGGAGACATCCCAGTTGCGCAGCCGCATCAAGCTGGATTCGGCCAATTCACGCATGCCACGTTGGGCCTCGTCACTCGCCCCTTTCAGGGCATCAACCCCTTGAGTCGCGATGAGGTACTCGCGTTGTGCGGACACCAGTTCCGGACTGTAGACCTCAAACAGGGGCTGTCCCTTGCTCACAACCTGTCCGGTGACATTGACATGCAGTCGCTCGACATAGCCCTCGAATTTGGGGGCGATGGCGTACGTCAGCCGCTCGTCGGGTTCAATGCGTGCGGCCGCACGAACCAACTTGTTCCACTGCCCCAATGTGACGGCTTCCACGCGGACGCCAAGCTTTTGGACTTTTTCGGTGCTGATCCGCAAGGTGTTGGGGGTGTTGCCTGGAGCCTCCGCCTCGGACTCTCCTGCGTAGACAGGAACATAGTCCATGCCCATGGGGTCCTTCTTGGGCGTTGGAGAGGTATCCGGCAAGCCCATGGGGTTGCGGTAGTAGAGAACCTTGCGCTCTTTTGGCGCTCCGTCCTTCATATCGGCCAGGGCCGACGGCTCGGTGATGTGACCCGACACCTGGCGAGTGCCAAGCCAGTACCCACCGCCTGCTGCCAGCAAGGCAACTGCCAGTGCACCGACGCCCACCGCGAACGGCTTGCTCATAGATCCTCTCCCACAATGCGTTCAATTTCTGCCAGCCGCATCTGTGCGTTCATGCCCGCGGCGACCTGGTTCAACTTGGCTTGGCGAATCTGCTTCTGAGCGTCCAACAACGTGGCGAAGTCGACTTTGCCGGACTCATACCCGGCCAACGCCGATCGAAACGTCAATTCGGACTGAGGCAACAGGCTGTCGGCAATCAACCCCAGCGTGCGCCTGGAGGCTTCCAGGCCCACCACGTTCTCATAGAGGTCGGCCAAGATTTGTTTGCTGACCTGTTCTTGTCGAGAGCGGGCTGCATCCAGCATGGCTTCAGATTCGCGCTCCTGCGCGCGCCGGCTGTCTTGCTGCAGGGGAATATTGAGTTCGAGCATCAGCTCCCACTCACGGAACGAGCCACCGTACTGAATGGGGGAGACTCCCACCGTGAAATCGGGATATCGGTTCTTGTAGACCAGCTCCCGGTTCTTTTCAGCAGCCCTGATTTGAAAGGCTTCTGTTCTGAGAAGCGGGTTGTGCTCACGTGCGCGTTGCTCCAATGCAGGAAAGCTTGAGCACTCGGGCGCAGGCAAAGATCGGATCTGCTCAGGCTCAGCCAAGGCTTCGGCAGCAGAGCGACCGATGAGCGCATTCAACTTGCCCAGGAGTTGCCTGTGCTCGGTGTCCAGGTTGATCAACTCGGTGCGCATGGCTGTTTGCTCCAACTGAGCCCGAATCACATCCTGCTGGGCCGCCAGACCACCGGCATAGCGCGCTTGGGCCACCTTTTCGAGTTGAACCATCAGATCAAGGATCTCCTGGTTCAATCGCCTGTTTTGACCGTGGTAGTAAAGCTGCGCGTAAGTCGCCTTGATTTTGGATGCCAGCTCGTTCCATGTGCCTTCAGCACGCCCTCGCGCAGCATCGGCTTGCGATGTGGCCACCTCTCGTTTCAGTTCGCGCTTGCCTGTCCACGGCAGATCCTGCATCAACAGGTAACGCGTGCTGCCCACGCGCCCAGGGAGCAGTGTCGGATTTTGATCGCCGGCGCGCGTGATGTCTCGCCACTCTGTGCGGAACTTCGGGTCAGGCAAGGCGCCTGCAGGATCTATTCGCGCTTGGGCTGCCACTACATCAAAGCGCATGCTGGCGTATTCAGGGTTACTGTCCCTCGCATACTTCAACAGACTTTCGACACTTTGTCCGAGTTGTGCGTCCTGGGCAAAGCTTGCTGATGCAAGACCAACAGTGAGCGCAATAGCGCACAAATGGATGCGGTGTCTCATACTGAGGGTCAATCCTGCTTGGAGCTTCTCAAGGCGGCATTCAGTTGATCAACAACCTCGGCCCAGTCGGCGTCTCGCATCAACTCGTCGCGCAGGAGCGCCGATTGAGCAGGGCTCCAAAAGGGCGCGTTTTCCAAGGCGACCTCGGACGCCAACGGGCTGTGCACCCTCAAAAAGATCTTGATGCTCTCGATATCCGAGGGCAGGCCCAATTGCTTGAACAACTCGGAAAAGCGATGAAAAAACGGATCCATGGCAGGAAGCCCTCCAAATCGAAGTTGTTGAATTCTCGAATGCGCGGCCTGACGGGAAGATGTGCGGCAGATGACAAACCCGTCAGGTCAACGATCAATCGGCTTGCCGCAACCGCAAGGCATTGCCGATCACAGAGGCTGAGCTGAAACTCATGGCCAGGGCTGCGATCAGCGGGGATAACAGCCAGCCAGTGGCGGGATACAGAACACCGGCCGCAATCGGGATCCCCAGGGCGTTGTAGAGAAAGGCAAACATCAAGTTCTGTTTCATGTTGCGCACGGTGTCCTCGGACAAGCCGCGCGCAACCACGATGCCTCTCAAATCACCTTTGACCAACGTGACCTGGGCGCTGTTCACCGCCACATCCGTGCCTGTCCCCATGGCAATGCCCACATCAGCTTTGGCCAAGGCCGGTGCATCGTTGATGCCATCACCAGCCATCGCGACCACCCGCCCTTCGCTTTGCAGGCGCTGGACCAGTTCCAGCTTGTCCGCAGGCTTGACCTCGCCGTGCACCTCGTCAATGCCCAGCCGATTGCCAACGGATCGCGCCGTGGTCAGCCCATCACCCGTGGCCATCACAATGCGCAGCCCCGCTGCTTTGAGCGCCGCCAGGGCTTCGGGGGTGCTGGACTTGATCGGGTCAGAGACAGCCAACAAACCGATCAGTTTGCCGTCTGAGGCCAAATGCATGACGCTGGCTCCCTCAGAACGCAAGGCCTCGGCCTGTTCGACCAAGGTTTCGACCGAGATGCCAAGTTGCTCCATCAGCGCCGTGTTTCCCAACGCCAGTCGCCGATCACCGACCTTGCCTTGAACGCCAATGCCGGTAGCCGATTCAAACTGCTCAGGCTTTTGCAATGGCAGACCACGCTCGCGGGCTGCTCGCACAATTGCGTCGGCCAGGGGATGTTCACTGCCCTGATCCAGGCTCGCGGCCAAGAGCAATACCTCATTGATCTCATGTCCCGGCACTGGAATGGCGCGATCAAAAGCCGGACGACCTTCGGTCAGCGTTCCGGTCTTGTCGATGATGAGGGTATCGATCTTGCGCAGGTTCTCGATGGCAGCTGCATCGCGGAACAGCACTCCATGTGTTGCTCCGCGCCCGGTGGCAACCATGATGGACATGGGAGTCGCCAGGCCCAACGCACAAGGACAGGCGATGATCAGGACCGCGACCGCATTGATGAGGCCGTAGACCCATCGAGGTTCTGGACCAAACAATCCCCAGGCAAAGAACGTGAGCACGGCAACGGCGATCACGGCCGTCACAAAGTAGCCCGCAACCATATCGGCCATGCGTTGCATCGGAGCCCGGGACCGCTGCGCTTGCGCCACCATTTGGACGATCTGGGCCAGCATCGTGGCCGAGCCGATGCGCTCAGAGCGCATCACCAGTGCGCCGCTGGTGTTCAGCGTTGCGCCGATGACCTTGTCACCCACCCTCTTGGTCACCGGTACTGGTTCCCCGGTCAGCATGGACTCATCGATGGAGCTGCTGCCTTCGATGACCACACCGTCCACAGGCACCTTCTCGCCTGGCCGAATCCGCAGGCGGTCGCCCACGTGCACATGTGTCAGCGGCACGTCTTCTTCGGTGCCGTCCTCTCTGATGCGGCGCGCGGTCTTGGGGGCCAGGCCCAACAAGGATTTGATGGCCGCCGAGGTTTGCGAGCGCGCCTTCAGCTCCAACATCTGCCCCAGCAAAGTCAGCGAAATGATGACTGCCGCAGCCTCGAAATAGACGGCCACACGCCCCATGGAGATGAAGGAGGCCGGAAACACCTGCGGTGCTATCGTAGCGACGACACTGTAGACAAAGGCCGCACCGGTTCCCAGTCCGATCAAAGTCCACATATTGGGGCTGCGGTTAAGCAGGGACTGCCAGGCGCGCACGAAAAAAGGGCTTGCACCCCACAACACGATGGGCAGTGAAAGACCTAGCTCGATCCAGCTCTGAACCGACATGTCGAACCAGTTGAGCTGGTGACCGAACATGGCCAGAACAAACACAGCTGATGTCAGTGGCAGCGTCCACCAAAAGCGATGGCGAAAATCCCGAAGCTCTGGGTTGTCGTCCTCTTCCAATTCGGGCAACAAGGGCTCCAGCGTCATCCCGCATTTGGGACAGTTCCCTGGATGGTCCTGCCGGATTTCAGGGTGCATGGGGCAGGTGTAGAGGGCTCCTTTGACGGGGGCCACGTCAACTTCGGTGGCAGCCCCGGAAGGGGCGTGATCTAGGCATGCTGCGTCACCAGTCTCATGATGGTGGTGTGCATGTTCATGGGTGTGAACCGCTTCCGAAGGCCCCGGATGGATATAGCGAGCCGGATCCTCAGTGAATTTGGAATGGCAATGGGCGCTACAGAAGTAGTAGGTCCGCCCCTCATAGTTCTGGAGATGGCTTGAAGTCGCCGTCACTGGCATCCCGCAAACGGGATCATGAAGTGCATCGTCGCTACGTTCGCCTTGCTCGACGTGGTGTTGGTGTGTCATCCGTCCTACTCCTGCGCACCTGAGCCGGCCGCCCGGAAACTTGGAATGAACCGGGGCGTTTTCTGGGCATACGCGTCGAAAGCAGCGCCGAACTCTTTGCGCATTTCGGCCTCCTCCGTCACCGCCAGTCGCCCATACATCAGGAGCAACACGGGAAACATCAACAGCGTCAACAACGTGGGCCATTGCAGCAAAAAGCCCAGCAAGATCATCACGAAGGCAACGTACTGTGGGTGGCGCACTCGTGCATAGGGCCCAGCAGTCGCCAATTCGTGGCGACGTTGGGCGTGGTACAGAACATGCCAGGCTACGGAAAGAAGATAGAACCCGTAGCCCAGAAAGACATAGCTGGCAATATGCAGAACACCGAAATGAGGATCGCCTTTCTCACCAAGCAAGGTGGACCAAAGATGGCCTGCGTTGTGAGACAAGACGTCGAGGTTGGGGTAAAGCGTTTGCAGCCAACCAGACAACAGATAGATCGTCAACGGGAAGCCATACATCTCGACAAAGAGGGCCACCACAAAGGCGGAAAAGGCACCAAAGGTTCGCCAGTCGCGTGCAGTCGCAGGCTTGAAGAAACTGAAGGCGAACATGATGAAGATCGCCGAATTGATGACCACCAATGACCACAAACCGTAAGCCGACTCCGTGTGATTCATGATGGATCTCCTGGGCGTTGAGATTCTGAGCTGTTGGTGTCATCCGGTTTGTGATGCCGATGATGTCCGTGGCCCCCATGGCCGTGATGCATGAAGACATGCATGAGTGGGCATGCCAGCAGCAACAAAAATGGCAGCGCACCGACGACGTGCGCCAAGTGCTCTGTCAACAGGAAATATGCGGCAATACCACCAATCACGATCCACCCGATGGCATAGCGCGAGGACCAGAAGCTGGGGGGGTTATCGTGCCCCTCATGATGATCATCCATGGCGATTCTCCTGTTGAAGTTGGGAGTCAGTCAGTTGGCTGGGGCTGGAGCTGGCATGCGGTCCATCATCATCTGCATCATGGACTCCATCATGTCCATTCGCTTTTCCATCATCTGCTGACTGCTCGGCATGCCCGCTTTTTTGGTCTTGTCTGAAGACATCCCCGACATTGAAGACGCTCCCCCCATTTGCTTCATCATGCTCATGCCGTCTTGCATGAGCTTCATGTGTTCGGCCATCAGTGCCTGCCGCTCCTCAGGCGTCTTCGCCGCAGCCATCTTGTCGTGCATGGCTTGCATCGCTTTCATGTGCTGGTCCATCGCCCCCATCTTGCCGCCACCCATGGCGCCAGATGCGGGCTTTGGGGCCGGTGCTGCAGTGGGTGCCGCTGCCTCCGGATGGTGGCCCTTGTGTTCGTCTGCAGTTTGTGCCGATGCCGCCAGTGCGGCTGCAGCGATGCAGAGTCCGATCAATGTTTGACGAGTGTTGGTCATGGCTTTCTCCATTCACGGGTTGACGACGATGAAATTCACATGGGAACCAATAGGCTGGAGGCTCAGCGCCAGCCCGTTGACGCCTTATTTCTGTGCGGGCTGAATGTCCGTAACGATGAGTTTTCCGCTCTCGTTCATCACCATAAATCGGACCTTGTCGCCGGCCTTGATATTGGTCAAAAGACTCTTGTCTTTGGCGGTGAACACCATGGTCATACCGGGCATGTCCAGGTGCTTGATGTCGCCATGTTTGATCGTGACCTTGCCAGTGTCCTGGTCGACCTTCTTGACTTCACCGTCGGTCATGGATGCAGACATCTGTGTCGTCGGCATCTTGCTGGTATCCGTCGCGGCCTGTGCAAAGGCGCCCACAGGCAAGGCTGAGCCCAGCACCATTGCGGAAATCGCCAAAAATCGAGTGATAGCGTTCATGGTTTCCTCATGAGTAAGAACTGAAGGTTTGAGCTGATCCGTCCTTTTGGACCAGCAGAACTCGGAAGGGATCGCGGCGTCCCCCGTACCCGGGCCCATCCATTCCAGGTGACCCGATCGGCATGCCCGGTACGGCCAGGCCCAACGCGTTAGGGCGCTCCTTGAGGAGTCGCAGGATGTCGGTGGCCGGTACGTGACCCTCGATCACGTATCCTTGAACGACCGCGGTGTGACAGGAGCCAAATTGCGCAGGCATGCCCAGGCGGGACCTGGTAGCGGTGTTGCCCTGCTCAATGACCGCGACCCTGAAGCCGCTCTTTTCCAGGGTGGCAACCCAGTCTTTGCAGCAACCGCAGCTAGGGTCCTTCCAGACCTGCATCGCCACAGACGCTGATGTCGCGGCGCCCGCTACAGACATCGCGCCCATGGCAGCAAGGCCCAACAGCAGAGAGCGTCTTGTCGGCAAATTCGGGATGTACAGATCTGTCATGCTGGATTCACTCCTTCGTGCGCCAAAACTCACTTCTTGCCAACCTGGACCGTGCCCTTCATGCCGGCCTCGTAATGACCCGGCATCAGGCAGGCGAAGTTCACTGTTCCGGACTTGGTGAATTGCCAGAGGATTTCCCCCTGCTTGCCCGGGGCGACCGTGACCTTGTTCGGTTCATCGTGCTCCATGTCGGGGAACTTCTTCATCAGCTCCAGGTGCTCCAACAATTCCTGCTGAGTACCCAGGCTCAATTCGTGTTTGACCTGGCCGGTGTTCTTGACAACGATGCGAACGGTCTCTCCCTTCTTGACCTGGATGTCTGAGGGCGTGAAACGCATGTTGTCCCCCATCTCAACCGTGATGGTGCGGCCGGCCTTGGTGGCCAAGCCAGGCTTTCCAATGGCCGACTCTTCGTCTGAGTGTGCATGACCACCGGAGTGGTTTCCATTGGCAAAGGAGGCACCGGACATGGCGAGCAAGGCCATCAATGCGAGACTGCGAGTGCTGCGGGTTGTTTTCATTTTCTTTTCCTGAGTAGGTGTGGGTCAGCTCAGTGGCCGTTGTGGGATGTGGGTTTGCGCACCTGCACTTCTGTGGGTGCATTGGGCTTCTGTGCAAGGGGCATCGATTGGCCGCCCTCGGCGCTAAAGCGGGCGGG
Source organism: Curvibacter gracilis ATCC BAA-807 (assembly GCF_000518645.1). GTDB lineage: Bacteria > Pseudomonadota > Gammaproteobacteria > Burkholderiales > Burkholderiaceae_C > Curvibacter > Curvibacter gracilis. The sequence goes on from NZ_JADZ01000045.1 coordinate 15,295, forward strand.
CTGTGCCAAGGGCCCTGTGTATTCGTGGGCCACCGTGCCAGGCGGGTGCTTGTACCAACCCGGGTCCTTGTAGTCTCCCCGCTTTTGATCCTTGCGGACTTTCAAGACGCTGAACATTCCCCCCATTTCCACGGGGCCGAAGGGACCTTCTCCAGTCATCATGGGAGCGGTGTTGTCCGGGATGGGCATCTCCATTTCGGACATGTCCGACATCCCCCGTTCGCCCATGACCATGTAGTCGGGGATGAGCTTGTTGATCTTCTTGGCCAGGCCACTGTGGTCAACACCGATCAGGTTGGGGACGTTGTGCCCCATGGCATTCATCGTGTGATGGCTCTTGTGGCAATGGAACGACCAGTCGCCTTCCTCGTCCGCCACGAATTCGATCTGCCGCATCTGACCAACGGCAACATCGGTGGTGACTTCGTACCAGCGCGTGTGAGGAGGTGTTGGGCCACCATCTGTGCCCGTGACAAGGAATTCATGACCATGCAAATGCATGGGGTGGTTCGTCATCGTGAGGTTGCCGACCCGGATGCGCACCTTGTCGCCTAGTCGCACATTGAGGGAATCGATGCCCGGAAAGACCCGGCTATTCCAGGCCCACAGATTGAAGTCCAACATCGTCATCGTCTTGGGTGTGTAGCTGCCTGGGTCGATGTCGAAGGCGTTGAGCAAAAAACAGAAGTCGCGCTGCACTTCATCAATCAGCGGATTCTTGGCCTTAGGATGGGTCACCCAGAAGCCATACATGCCCATGGCCATCTGGACCATCTCGTCAGCATGCGGGTGGTACATGAAGGTCCCCGGCCGACGAGCGACGAATTCATAGACGAAGGTCTTGCCAGGTGGAATGGAAGGTTGCGTCAGCCCAGAAACACCATCCATGCCGTTTGGAAGGCGCTGCCCATGCCAATGGACAGCGTGGTGCTCAGGTAGTTTGTTGGTGACATAGATCCGCACCCGATCGCCCTCGACCACCTCGATCGTGGGGCCTGGGCTTTGGCCGTTGTAGCCCCACAGATGCGCCTTGAAGCCCGGTGCCATCTCACGCACCACGGGTTCAGCGACCAGATGGAACTCCTTGACACCCTGGTTCATGCGCCAAGGCAAGGTCCATCCGTTCAAGGTCACCACCGGGTTGTAGGGCCGGCCGCTGTTGGGCACCAATGGCGCCATGGTTTCAGCGGAGCTTTGAAGAATTGGTTCGGGCAAAGCGGCCATGGCCACACGGTTGACGGCAGCCGCCGCAACGGCCCCACCGGTCAGACCCGCGTACTTGAAAAATTCTCGTCTGGATGTCATTGAATTTGCCTTGGTGATCAGTGCCCCGAGTCGCCACTGCCGGTGGGCCCGCTCGATACAGACAGGGAGGTTTTGGTGGGACGGCCAATCAAGGAGGCCTGAAGTGCGGCGTCGGCCAGCCAGAACTGCTGTTCGGCATTGATCGCGCCGATCACGGTGCTGACCTGATCTCGGGCGTCAGCCAAAAGCTCGAAAACGCCGATGATCATTCCGTTGTAGCGCAGCTGGTTTTCCTCAGAGATCACTTTGCGAACCGGAACGACCTCATCTCGGAAGTGACGCGCGATGTCATAGGCTGTCCGATAGGCAGAGTAACTCTCACGCAAATTGGAGCCTGCCGACCTGATCGTCGATTCCAGTTGGTTGGCTGCTGCGAGCGTGCGCGCGTTCCATGCCTGCCGCTGCATGCCGCCCCAGTCGAAGATGGGAAGCCGCACACCGATTTCATATCCCCGTTGATCGGTCCGCGTGCCTGCGGCACTGTCCCATTTGGTGTTGCGGCGTGCCGTTAGCTCAATGTCAGTGAAGCTGGTCACGGTGTTCAAGCCCTGGGACTTTCCTGCGGACGTCAAGGCGCTTTGCGCCAACCTCACATCCAGGCGACCTCGACTGGCAAGTTGTCCCACGACGCTGGAGGCAAGTGCCTCCTTCGGCAGGTCAGGCAAGCGCTCGGGCAGTTGCAATTGCTGGGCCTGGCTTTCATCCAAGCCTAGCAGCCGGATGAGCTCTTCGCGGTTCGACGTCACGTCATGGCCTGCCGCTGCCAGGCGCGATGCCGCATCGGCATAGAAAGCCTGTTCTCGGGCCCGGGTGAGTCGGTTGTAATTTCCGACAGACTGCATTCTGCGAGCCAGCTCGGCACTGGCTTCGGCGCTTTCAAACACCTGCTGTGCGTACGCCAAGGTCTGCTGGCTGGCCACGGCACGAACCCAGGCCTGGCGGACTCTGGTGACGTGATCGACAACCTCACCTGTCAGGCGTAGTTGCGCCTGTTCAATGCGACGCTGTGCAATACCCTGCCGAGCTGGCAGTGTCAGGACATCGAGCAACCCGAAAGACAAGGCCCGGTTCAATTCAAGATCGCTGCCCGCCGTCAGGCGCTCCAACCCGAAAACAGGGTTGGCAATGCGACCGCTTTGCGCCGCAGATGCGGAATCCGCCCACCCTTGAGCCACGAGGGCTTGCAAAGCAGGGCTGTTGATCAAGGCCAACTGCACGGCCTCTGTGGGGCCCAATGGGCCGGCCAACAGTTTGGCTGAGGCGCTTGCGCGCTGGTCTCGCTCTTCTGTCGTTTGGGCCAAGGACAATTGACCACCAGTGAAGTCCACGGCTTCGGCGTTGACCCGGTCCAGGTTTTGCTCCAAGGACACACTGGCGCATCCCGACAAAGCCACTGCCAGGGCGACAGCGGTGAACAAACGAGTGCGAGAAATGGCTGGTGCTCGACTCATGGCTTCACACCTCCATGCGTGGCGTTGTGCCCGTCCGTCCCTGAATCCCCTGAAGCCGGCGTCTTGTCCGATACATCCTTGGCATAGCTCCGCCAGCCCCCGATGCGTTGAACACGATCATTGGCCTCACGCCACGGCCGAACAGCCTGGTCGTTATAGGGCTCATAGGTACTGATCAACGACCGGTACTGTAGGGGCCGAGCCAAAATGGAATTGGCTTCGGTGGTCTGGCTTGCGGTTGGAGTCTGAGCGGCCACTGCGCTTGCAAAAATGGCCAACGCCAGGGGCAATTGGAGCCTGACGAAATGAAAAGGCATGGGTGGGGGTCCTCTAGGTTTTCTCTCAAAGCACCCGGCGATTTTGGATAGATGAACCTGTCAGGAACCCACCTGAAAGATTACATGTTTGTTATCTTCGGAACAGGCCTGCCCATAGGTTGCACACTACGAGCAACGCAGAAACTGGAGCGAGGGTTGTGAAGATCTTGATCGTTGAAGATGAGGCCAAGACAGGCGAATACCTGCACCAGGGCTTGACTGAAGCCGGCTTCGTCGTTGACCTGGCCAAGGACGGTGTCGATGGTTTGCACATGGCTGGTGACCAGGACTATGACCTTGTGATCCTCGATGTCATGTTGCCCGGACTCAATGGATGGCAGGTTCTTCAACGGCTGCGCGAGCGCGGCCAGCAAATGCCGGCCATGTTCCTGACCGCGAGAGATCAAGTTGAAGATCGGGTGAAAGGCCTGGAACTGGGCGCCGACGACTACCTGGTGAAACCCTTTTCATTTGCAGAACTGTTGGCCAGAGTGCGGACCATTCTTCGTCGAGGTCGCAGCGGGACCGAGACCACCACGCTGAGGGTGGCTGACCTGGAGTTGGACTTGTTGCGTCGCCGTGTCGCGCGAGCAGGCCGCCGCATCGATCTGACAGCCAAAGAGTTTGGCTTGCTCGAATTGCTCATGAGACGCCAGGGCGAAGTCCTTCCCCGCTCTTTGATTGCCTCTCAAGTGTGGGACATGAATTTCGACAGCGACACCAATGTGATCGAAGTTGCAGTGCGCCGCCTGCGCAGCAAGGTCGATGACGGCCAGGCCGTCAAGCTCATACAGACGGTGCGAGGCATGGGCTACGTGCTTGAAGTCCCGGAGGACAGGTGAGATGTTGCGTCGCTTTTCGCTGACCAGTCGCCTGACCGCCTTTTTCACTGTTGTGGCTGCCGTGGTCGTACTGGGGCTCGGTTGGCTTTTTCTGGCCTTGGCTGATCAACATTTCGCTGAGTTGGATCGGGTCACCTTGCAAGACAAGAGGCAATTGATTGAAGAGGTCCTCGCCAATGCCAACTCTGCCGAAGATGCCAAATGGCGCTTGAATGAGTCGTTGGACCACCATCACGGACTTTTTGCCTCCGTCGCTTCCGCGAGCGGGGAAACCCTGTTCCGATCGCAGGGCTTTGCTGCATCTCCCCAGATCCAGCCGTCCTCAACCGGTTCAGACAACGATGCAATGCTGCAAATGTGGGCACCCGACGGCAGAGAATTGCGAGCGCTCCGGTTCTCGGTGAATCCAAAATACGAATCGACCACGATCCTTGACGTGACGATTGCGATGGACACTGCTCACCATGCCCAGTTTCTTGCTGAACTGCGCATGCGACTGATGCTCTACGCCATTGCCGCCACCTTGATCAGCGGATTCTTGGGTTGGCTGGCAGCGCACCATGGGCTCTCCCCACTGCACTCCATGAGAGCGCGGGCCGCAGGGGTCAGCGGACAGCAATTGAGCGAACGCATGCCGGTGGATGCTGTCCCTGTCGAAATGGCGGAACTGGCCAGGGAGTTAAATCGGATGCTTGACAGGTTGCAAAGCGATTTCATGCGCCTGCAGGACTTTTCGTCGGATCTGGCGCACGAGTTGCGCACCCCGATCAGCAATTTGCTGACTCAGACGCAGGTCACGCTGTCGAATGCCCGGGATGCAGTCGTCTACCGTGACATCCTGGCCTCGAATGCAGAGGAGTTGCAGCGGCTCGCCAGGATGGTGTCCGACATGTTGTTTCTTGCCAAGACTGAGCGTGGCGTCAACTTACCGCACAGGGAAAGCTTCTTTGCCCGTCACGAGGTGCAGGCGCTGCTGGAGTTTTACGAAGCCGTTGCCGAGGAAAAGAACATTCGGCTAAGTGCGGAGGGAGACGGAGAAATCTTGGGTGATCAGCTCATGTTTCGTCGCGCCATCAGCAATCTGCTCTCCAATGCGCTGCGCCATGCTCCTGAAGGTGGCGAGGTTCACGTCATCATCGCAAATTCGGGGCAATCGACAGAAGTCACAGTGGAGAACACAGGCCAAGACATCGATCCTCAAGCCTTGCCGCGCTTGTTCGACAGGTTCTTCCGCGCCGACCCCGCGCGGTCTCGATCCGCGTCGGACGGTGCTGGTTTGGGACTTTCTATCACCAAAGCAATTGCTGAAGCACACGGGGGTACAGCCAGTGCCAGTTCCTTGAACGGAAGGACGCGGTTCAAATTGACTTTTCCTCGTTCCGAATAGCGCGCTCCTTCTTGCGGGATGCCAAGGTCAGACACACAACAGGCTGCTTCAGCAGGGTGACGACGCAAAATGATGCTCGATGACCACTTTGACGAAAACTTTTCCGGCGCTCCAAGGCGGTATGCTGGCCCTGCTGGCTGCAACGCTGTTCGGTTTCAGCACCCCGTTAGTGCAGAGGCTGGGACTGGGCGTTGGCCCATTCACAACAGCTGCACTGCTCTATGCAGGAGCCGCCCTGGTGGGGGCTTTCTCGCGTCAACCGACTGAACAAGAGGCACGTCTGTTGCCATCGGATCTGCCCCGCCTGCTGGCAATGGCGCTTTTGGGGGCTGCGATTGGGCCAGTGGCCTTGGCCTGGGGGCTGCAGCACACGAGTGGCACCGGGGCGTCTTTGATGCTGACCCTGGAAGCCTTGTTCACGGCGTTGCTGGCCTGGTGTCTGTATGGAGAAACCGTGGATCGCCGCGTCACCACAGCGATGGCCCTGCTGCTGACTGGTGGTGTCGCATTGGTGTTGGATCAGGGCCAGAGCGGCTACAACCAGTTCTGGGGGCTGATGGCTGTCATTGGTGCTACGGCGGCCTGGGGGCTGGACAACACGTTGTCGAGAGCGCTTGCCGAGCGCGACCCTGGGCAAGTGGTGCTGGCGAAATCAGGGCTTGGGATCGCCACAACGCTTGCATTGGCCGCGTTGACTGGTGAGCTGCTTCCTTCAACGGGTTCGATCCTGGGTTTGTTGACCGTGGGGGCCAGTGGCTATGGCTTGAGCCTGCGCTTCTACCTGCGCGCGCAACGTGCTTTCGGGGCGGCTCGCACGGGATCCGTGTTTGCCTTTGCACCGTTCATCGGTGCTGCTCTTGCCTTCCTGTTGGGAGATCGCTCAGGTAGTTGGGGGATGTTGTTGGGCGGGGCGCTGATGTTGGGCGGCGTCCTGGTACACCTCATAGAGTCACATCACCACGCGCACGATCACGTCGCCCTGGTGCATGAACATGCCCACACTCATGATGACGGTCATCACGAGCATTCTCACGACCCAATGCCCACGGGAGCGCACAGCCATCTTCATATCCACACGCCGATGCGGCACAGCCATGCTCATGTGCCTGACGTACACCATGCACATCCCCACTGAGGAGCCTGCGTCGCTTAATCCTACCCCTGCGGATGGGCCAAATCTGCCGTTGGGCAGAGGCACCCCAGAACAGAGGCGCCAAGTGCAAACAGGTCGTTTTTCGGGCTTCAATCTTTCTTTGGCATGGGCCGTACTGAACCTCGATACGCCACGAAATGGTCGTCCCGATATTGAAGTTCATCTCCGATACGCACGACGCGATAACAAACAGGCTCGTCCTTGCTGATCTCAGGCTGCAGCAAACAGAGTCGGTCTCCCTTGATCGACCAGCGCGCGGGCCTGTGTCGGCCGTTCTCTGACCGTTCGACACGTCCGTCTGAGAAGTATTTGTGCCCCCAATGGTGCTCATCGGTCACGTACCTGTCGCTGATGGCCGCACGGATCTGCGGGCCAGTGAGCGCAACCTCCTTTGAGATGGCTGGCAGCAGGGTCCCAGCAATGGACATGTGCAGGAGGGTTCGGGCAAGGGGCTTGCCGACCTGATTCAGGACTTTAAACAGTTTCATGACAATAGGAGGCTGCATCGCGGGAGCCCCTGATACCGGTGGTCGTTTGGGTGGCCACCGTGGGGAAGCACGAGTGCAGTTGCTCTGGCTCAGGTGCTCAATCGAATGGGAATTTGGATGACAGCGGTTCTGGGGTGACCTCGTAGAGGTCTTGTCCTTGGGCGCGCAGCAAATAGGTTTTGCCCTTGCGCAACGCGGTCCAGCATTCGGGGGCGGCGCTCTCGTTGATCCTCACGCACAGTTCGTTGCCAACAATCTTCCAACGCCCGCGGTGCGGGTGTCCGAGTTCAATGGACTTCGTGCGCCCGTCAGGAAGCAGATAGGCGGACCAGTGCGCCCCTTCAGAAATCACCTTGCCCGCAAAGGCAGCTTTGATCTGCGGGCCGGTGAGTTCTGCGAGACTGGGGGTGCCTGACGCACCTGTCCAGCCGGAGAGGAGCAGGAGTGCAGCCAGAATAAAGCGGCCTGGAGTTGTCATCGTGTAAGTCAGGCCGCCATGGCAGGGGGCCAGTTGTGCGTCACTGCCTGGCACGAGCGGCACCAGGCATAGAGGGCGTCATACATCACCATTCCCTGCTGAAGCATTTCATGGTCATCACCGAAGTTGCGCGATAGCCCAAGCGAGAGCGCATAAAGGCCCGCCGATTGCGGCGTCAGGTCAAGCCTTGATGTATCAGCGCCGCGCACGATTTCGGCCAGCTGAGCCAGCGAAGGGTCGTCCAAGCCATACTTGGCAAGAAACGCATCGAAGCTGCACAAGTCACCAACGTGGCTCAGTTCAACGTCTGGGATATCGTAAGGAATGGCGCCTGTGATCTGCGCGATGCTGAGCACCTCACCGGACGGTACATAGAGAAACGCGGGGTCTTTGTCGATGAATCGCGCAATCAGCCAGGGGCAGGCGATCCGATCAATCTTTGGACGTTCGCGGGTAATCCATTTCATGGTGCTACTCCTTTGTTTCCATCTTCAGACCTGCGGCGCGACAGGCTTCGATTCCACCAGCCACAAAACGCGCGTCCAGGCCACGTGCTTGAAGTGCAAGTGCCACGGACTGACTGACCTCATGGCCGTGCACGCAGTACACGAGGACGGGTTTGAAGGCATCGAGTTCCGGGGGCCATTCGTCCAACAACGCAGGGTCGCGCCAAGTGGCTCCTGCCAAGCGGTCAGGTGCCTGCGCATAGGCAACTGAACGACGCACGTCGATGAGCTGCACCGCACCGTCGATCTCGTGAGGTGTGGTTGAAAAGGACCGCGCGTCCGCCTCGACAGCAGAGGCATAACGCCGCGCAACGGACTCCCACCGGATGTTTTGCATGAAGGCGTCCACATACGCAGCCGCCTTGGCGCCGAAATCCATGTGGTAGGCATGCTCGTACATGTCCAAAGCCAGAATCGGCGTGGCTCCGGCCAGCAGGTGCGTGTGATCAGCAGCCCAATGAGTGATCAGACGCGCCTCTCGGGTTGACCAAGACAGCAGTGCCCAGCCTGAACCGCCCCCCATGGCCTTGGCCAGCGCAGTGAATTCCGCTCGCCAGCGATCAGTGCTCCCGAAGTCGCGCGTCAGGGCTGCGCTCAAGCCTGTCTCGGGTAGGAGTTCCATTTGATCGCTCCTTGGTGTGATGCTTTAGGTCAGAGGGACGTGACCAGCGGGTGCACGATCAGTCCGATCACAGCTGCCACCGCAACAACGGCCGGCTCTGGAATCTTTTTGAAGCGCCACAGGACTGCTGCGGTCGCCAAGGCCAGTGCTGCCGTGATCCAATCCGTGATCGAACGCTCCCCGATCACGACCACAGCACCGGCAATGGACCCAATGGCAGCAGCGGTGACGCCATCAACAAAGGCGACCACATCTGGACGCTTGCCGTACTTCTTGAAGTAGGGGGCAGGGATCACGGTGAACAGATAGCAAGGCACAAAAGTGGCCAGGGCAGCCGTGACAGCACCCCAAAAGCCTGACACCAGAAAGCCGATGAAGCCCGTCGTGATGACCACCGGCCCCGGTGTGATCATGGCCACGGCCACAGCGTCCACGAACTGACGGTCGGTCAGCCAGCCGTATTCCTTGACAACACCGCCATACAGGAAGGGCACGATCGCCAAACCGCTACCGAAGACGAAGCTGCCGGCGTACGCGAAATAGAGCCCGATATGCTTGAGCTTCGCCCAATCGACGGTGTTCAACGCCAGCAGTCCAAGCAACGGAGTTGCCACCTCGTTGAGGCCGCCGCCGCGTTTGAACCATGCAGGCGGCGCGCGCCAGAACCACACCAGCACACCTGCTCCGAGGAAAAGCCAGACCTCTTCGGAGCGGGTGATCACGGTGACGGCCGCGCTCACCAGAAAAATAGGCCAAAGTAGCTTGTCCTTGCCGATGCTTTTGCTGGTCAACTTGTACGCGCTCATGGCGATGATGCCGATCACGGCTGCGCCCACGCCATAGAACACGGACTGCATCCAGCCGATGCCTCCGAAGGCCTTGTAGGCGGCGCCCAGCCCAACCACCATCAGGAAGGACGGCAACACGAACGACACACCGACCAGGGAGGCTCCGATGAATCTATAGTGGACATAACCCAGGTAGATCGCCAACTGAGCGGCCAGTGGCCCGGGCATCAGCTGTGCCAGTGCCAAGCCTTCCTTGTAGTCCGTGTCAGTGATCCACCGACGCTGCTCCACCAGGTCGCGGTACATGTAGCCCGCCAGGGCGACCGGTCCACCAAAGCCCCAGGTGCCCAGAGCCATCATGTAGCGCACGAGCTGCCACAGGGTGTAGCCGGGAGCTGATAGTGGGCCGGAAGCAGGCTCCACCGCTGGGTTGAGATCGGTCATATTCGGTCCTGAGGTTGTGAGTTGCTATGGATTTCGGTGGGCCGAGAAATGGGCATGAAGCGAGTCCAACACGCCACCCACATCGGCCAACAGTGCGTCGTCGTTGGGCCAGCGCTTGCGCGCACCCGCCAGCACGGCCTCAAAGCCACCTGCTTCGGGTGTCGTCGTTCCGCCCACATCGAGGGCATGAACCATGGATCCCAGACGCATGAGACCTCGATCACCGTCGAGGCCAAAACTTGCCAACAGCACCTCAAACGTCACCCGATCCGCCACATGTGAGAAGGTCGCGCCGTCGAAATCAAAGCCCAACGCATCGTTGGGGCAATCGGCTGGGGATTCCAGCCACAGAAAGCGCGCGCTGGGATCGATGAAGCGCTGAATGAGCCAAGCGCTCGCCACGCGATCAACCCAAAGATGGCGACGAGTGGCCCAGAGTCGCCCTTGATATTGCATGCGATCGCGCCTGGCGATGCGGCCCGCCGCAGCCTGGGGCTCGCCGGGTGACTGCATGGATTCCACGGCATTCGTGAAGTCTCTCCATTGGGCCTCGGCGCGGATGGAGGCTTCGCCGGGAAAGAAGTCGATCTTGCGGATGGACTCGTAGGCACGCCCGTGCCGACGAAGCAATCGCTGAAGTTCGGCGGCGGAAAGCGTGGGAAGAGGCTGGCGGGCTTGGGCCAACTCCTCCAGCCAGGGTGTGTAGTCAGCCGTCCGATCAAACAGTGCTTGGAAGGCTGCTTGCTCGGCCATGTTCTTGGCATGCACCTGCAACAGCCAGGCTTGTCCGCCATCCTGCAGGGCATCGTCGGCCAAGGCTTGCAGTTGGCTGGCTTGCTCCACTTGTGCGGGCAGCAAATAGGTGCCGTCACGCAGGGCGGCACAGCCTAACGCCTTAACGGCTCGCCAAATCCGCATGCGCGCAGCGGAGCTTGCAGAGGGGAGGCTGACGACCAAGGCCAGCCAAGAGTCTGAGGGACGAATCATGGCGGCAGCTTAGTGTGCCGTTGTGATCGCTGCAATGCTGTAGTGATCTCTACAAATTACGGACCATTTTTGATTCGTGTCAAATTAGAGTTCGAGCTGAATCCTTAAGTCGGTTCCTCGTTCCATTGCTACTCGAACCCCTGCAAATACATGTGCCCCTATGCCCGATTCCAGAGTGCGATGTTCGACAAGGACACCCTGATCGTCACCTACGACGAAGCGCGAGGCGAGCCACGCGGCAAGCGCTCACGCAAGGCCGATCCGGCCGCGCTGAAGCTGGGCGCCTGCGTGGATTGCGAGTTGTGCGTGCAGGTGTGCCCCACCGGCATCGACATCCGCAAGGGCTTGCAGTACGAATGCATCGGTTGCGGCGCCTGTGCCGATGTGTGCGACACGGTGATGGACAAGCTCAACTACCCGCGCGGACTGGTTCGCTACTCCACCCAGAACGCGGTCAAGAACGGCTGGACGCGGGCGCAGATCCTGCGCCACGTGATGCGGCCCCGGGTGCTGGTGTACGCCACGGTGCTGCTGGCATTGACTGTGGCGCTGTTCTCCCACCTCATGCTGCGCACGCCGCTGCGCGTGGATGTGGTGCGTGACCGCGCCGCCCTGTCGCGCATCGCCCCGGGTGGCATGCTGGAGAACGTCTATCGACTGCAGATCATGAACGCCACCGAAAAGCCGCAGACCTATCGGCTCGGGGCTTCCGGCCTGGAAGGCCTCAAGGTGGCCTCGGAGGAATTGGTGGAGGTGGGGCCGGCTGAGTCGCGCTGGGTACCCGTGCGTCTGCAGGTGCCTTATGGATCAGCCCCGGCGGGTTCTCATACCGTCTATTTCTCGATCGGCGCCGAAGGTGGGGATGCCCACGTTTCGGAGAAGTCCTCATTCCTGGTTCCGCGATAACCGAAGAATTTGATGAGGATATTTCGAGTGCGCGCATAGCCACAAGTAATGTGCGCTCCTCTTAAGAGGGAAGTTTCACTCGCCTACAGCACGAATTTTTACCCCCCCCATCGTGGCTGATTCGTGGATCTTCGATCGATTTGTAGAGGACAACAGGATTCAAGCTATGTTTAGAGCGCATAGTGCTCTCGCGCACTTTTTCGGCCTCTGACTCCCTGCAAGAGGACACAGTGAGGATCTCAATCAAACCCTCACTGCTTTGGTAGCTATTTACCTGATGGCCTTGCCATCAACCCCTTTCAATGCATTCCATTGCACTTTGATAGCATTCTTCACGTTATCAGGCATTGGAATATAGTCGAGATTTTGTGCATCCTGATCACCCTTTGAATAGCTCCACTCAAAGAACTTCAGGACATTTTTTGCTTGCTCAGGCTTGTCCTGAATTTTATGCATCAAAATAAACGTAGCACCGGTAATCGGCCAACTTTGGGCGCCAGGCTCATCAGTCAAAATTTGATAAAATGACTTTGACCAGTCTGCATGCGAAGCTGCTGATTTAAAAGCTTCTGCAACGGGCTCGATGAACTTTCCTTCCTTGTTCCCAAGAAGAACATAAGACATCTTATTTTGTTTTGCATAGGCATACTCAACATAACCAATTGAGTTATCCAGGCGCTGAACGAATGCAGAGACTCCTTCGTTACCTTTGCCACCACTGCCGATAGGCCAATTGACGGCAGTGCCTTCACCGACTTTGCTTTTCCATTCAGGACTAACTTTAGACAGGTAGTTGGTGAATATAAAAGTTGTACCCGAACCATCAGCACGGCGAACGACCGTGATTTGCGCATCAGGAAGTGAAATATCCTTATTGATCGCTTTGATTGCAGGATCGTTCCAACGAGTTATTTTTCCAAGGAAAATGTCTGCCAACATCTGACCAGTCATTTTCATTTTGCCTGGTGCCACACCTTGGATGTGAACCACAGGCACGACGCCGCCAATCACCGTAGGAAATTGCATCAGACCATCTTTATTCAGTTCATCGTCCGACAAAGGCATGTCAGACGCACCAAAATCTACGGTCTTAGATTTAATCTGCTTAATACCACCTCCAGACCCGATGGACTGGTAATTGATTTCATTACCTGTTGCCTTGTGGTAACCATCGGCCCACTTGCTGTAAATTGGGGCGGGGAAAGATGCCCCAGCACCAGTAATGTTGGCCGCGCTGGCATTCGAAATGACTGATGTCGAAAGCAAAGTGCAGACGATGATTGCGGTTGTCGAACGAATTTTCATGTGAATCTCATGGAAGTGAGGTCGTGGAGGCTATTCCAAAGTCATGACAAATTCATGACAGACTTAATAAATAATAGTTTGGCTTTCATTTAGTGAAATCCATAACTCCACAGTAGAGGGCGATCAGTCTAAAATAGCATATACGCCTATGGACCCAAAGACTCGACTAAGTCACTGCTAAGTTTGCTTATGTAACTTCTCCAGTGTGCAAATTCTTGCACTCTTTTGGAGAAGCATCATGTATCGCAATACGACACTTTCCCTGATTGGCATCGCCATCGCTGCAGCAGGGGCCATGGCATACGCCGCCAAAGGCAGCGTGGAAAGCGACACCCTTGCCATCAGCAAAGCCAAGGTTCAACTTGCCCAAGCCGTGACCGTGGCAGAACAGCACGCCCAAGGCAAGGCGGTGCGCGCTGAGTACGAGAACTCGAAGCAAGGCTGGCTCTATGACGTGGAAGTCGTCAGCGGGGCCAAGGTTTTCGATGTCCGGGTCGATGCCGACAAAGGCACAGTCATCTCGTCTACCGAGGACAAGGTGGACCACGATGACGACCACGACAAGCAAGACTAACGCCTCGCCTACGTCGCCGGGTCACTCTCTTTGCAGCGGTCCGGTTTGGAGACCTCATGGAATCAATCAACTACGCACTGTTTCTCTGGCTCAATGCGCCGGAGCATCCCAGCGCGTTGGCTCTGACACTGGCGACCTTCTTTGCTGAACGTCTCATCTGGGCAGTACCACTTCTGATCGGTATCGAATGGCTTCGTGGCAGCGAAGTCCTCCGCAAAGCCATGCTCGTCGCAACAGTATCGGGACTACTGAGCCTTCTGATTAGTCAAGCCATCGGACTGGCTTGGTTCCATCCCCGGCCTTTCATGATTGGTCTGGGAAATACCCTCATTTCTCACGTTGCCGACGCATCATTCCCAAGCGACCACCTGACGCTGTGGTGGGCAGTCGCGTTCAGCCTCTCGTTGCAACAAGGCCCAAGAATCTTGGGCCTTGCTTTGGCTTTGTTGGGTATCCCCATCGCCTGGGCGCGCATCTACCTTGGCGTGCATTTCCCATTTGACATGTTTGGCGCGGCCACGGTTGCGGGACTTAGCGCTTGGATGACGTTGCGTTCAATTCGATGGTATCTGGCACCAAGCTACCGAATCGCTACCAGCATTCATCAACGGCTTTTCGGCAAGTTAATCATGCTCGGATGGGTACACGAGTGAGCCTATGGGTGGGCTAAGTCTCTGCCGCCAGACTTATGCCAATCAATTCATCACTACATAAGCACACCATGAACAAACAGCGCACAGGCAGCGTCACAGGCTGGCTCAACAAAGTCCCGGAAGTTGCTCTGTCCTTCTGGATCATCAAGGTCATGTCCACGACAGTGGGCGAGACGGTAGCCGATTTTCTGGCTGTCAATGCTGGCTTCGGTCAAGGCGTGACTCGATCCGTGATGGCGGCGTTGTTGGCAGCAGCCTTGTTCATGCAATTACGCACCCGCCGCTATACCCCTTGGATTTACTGGCTGACGGTGGTAACGGTGAGCGTGGTCGGCACCCAGATCACAGACCTGCTTACTGACGGGCTCGGCGTCAGCTTGTATATCAGCACCTCGGCGTTTGCAGTGGCGCTTGCTACGATCTTCTTCGCCTGGTACCAGGTCGAGCGCACTCTGTCCATCCACCACATCGTGACGCACCGCCGCGAGCTGTTCTATTGGGCCGCCATCCTCTGCACGTTTGCTCTGGGCACTGCTGCTGGCGATCTGGCGACCGAGGCACTGGGCCTGGGATTTACCTGGGGCGCGGTGGCCTTCGGAGCGCTGATTGGCATCACCTATGCCGCCTGGCGCATGGGTGGCAATGCCGTCTTGACCTTCTGGATCGCTTACATCCTGACCCGCCCCTTTGGGGCCGCGCTCGGCGACTTGCTGACGCAAGCCAAGACCTATGGCGGCCTTGGCATGGGTGCCATGTGGACGAGTGCTCTGTTCCTATCGGTGATCGTCATTCTGGTGGCTGTCGCGCAGATTGGCATGAGCGTAAGCCACACAAATCAGATCACCAAGTAACCCACTCTCTACTACTCAAGGAAAAATATGACCATTCAATACTTAATCGTTCGCCCGTTCGTCACCGTTTCGGCGGCCTTACTCCTGGTGCTGGCAAGCGGTTGCTCCAAGCCTGCCGATCAAAACAGCAGCACCGCAGGATCGACCAAATCAGGACAGAGTATCTCTGCCTCGCAAGGCACGACCGCATCTAAGCTGGGCGATCTGTCAGCCTTCCGCAGCATTGCTGCCGATGTGGCCACCATCGTGGACAAAGGCGATTTGCCCGCTGCCAAAATTCGTATTAAGGACTTGGAAGTCGAATGGGACTCCGCTGAAGCGGGTTTGAAACCACGAGCAGCCGATGACTGGCATGTGCTCGACAAGGCCATCGACAAATCGCTTGCAGCGCTCCGTACCGACACGCCGAGCCAGGCCGACTGCAAGGCAGCGATGGCCGCCCTGCTGAAAGCCTTCGACACCCTCGAAGGCAAAGCCTGACCTGTGAGCGAGCCCCATGAACACATCTGCTGAACACACCTTGGCCAAGGTGCCCGAAGTCACACTGGTCTTCTGGCTCATCAAGATAGCCGCCACGACGCTCGGTGAAACCGGCGGTGATGCCGTCTCGATGTCGATGAACCTGGGCTATTTGGTCGGTACGGTCATTTTCGCGGTGATCTTCTTGGCCGCCGTAGTCGCGCAGGTCAGAGCAAAAGGCTTTCATCCCTTCCTGTACTGGACAACCATCATCGCCACGACTACGGTCGGCACGACGTTGGCCGATTTTGCGGATCGTTCGCTCGGGATCGGGTACGCTGGTGGTTCGAGCTTGCTGCTAGCCCTGCTGCTCGGCTCGCTGTTCGTCTGGTATCGCACCCTTGGCTCTGTATCGGTCAATACGGTCAGCTTACCCAAGGCCGAAGCCTTCTACTGGTTGACCATCATGTTCTCCCAGACGCTGGGCACAGCACTGGGCGACTGGACGGCTGATACGGCAGGCCTTGGTTACGCCGGTGCGGCCATCGTGTTTGGCGGATTGCTCGCGTTGGTCGTGGCAGCCTATTACTGGACAAGCGTGTCCCGCACGTTGCTGTTCTGGGCAGCCTTCATTCTGACTCGCCCATTGGGAGCTGTGGTCGGCGACTTTCTGGACAAGCCACTGAGCGCGGGGGGGCTAGCACTGAGCCGCTATTCGGCATCGGCCGTACTGTTGGCATTCATGCTGGCGGCTCTTCTGCTGTTCAGACAGCGGGCAGCGAGAACAGCACATTGAAAAGCTTTTGAACGGAGGGAGAATGCGGGTACTGCTGGTTGAAGACGATCCCATGATTGGTGACGCGATCCAAGGTGCATTGAAGGACGCCTCCTACGCCGCTGATTGGGTAAAGGACGGACAGACGGCGCTCACGACACTTAGCTCTCAGCACTACGATCTAGTGCTTCTCGACTTGGGACTGCCAGGCAAGGACGGGCTGGATGTCCTGGCCTGCATCCGCGCCGGAAATAGCCCCGTCCCACTGCTCATCATCACAGCGCGAGACGGCTTGGATGATCGCCTGCGCGGTTTAGACGGCGGGGCCGACGACTACGTATCTAAGCCCTTTCAAATGGCGGAGCTGCTGGCCCGGATGCGCGCCGTTCTGAGGCGCAAGGGTGGCACGGCAGCTCCAGTGCTCAGCAATGGGGTGGTGTCGCTCGATCCATCCACAAAGGAGGCTAGCGTCAACAGCGGCGCCCCCTTGCAACTGTCCAACCGCGAGTTCTCGCTGCTGCAAGCCTTGCTAGTGCGCCCCGGAGCCATTCTCTCGCGCAGCGAGCTGGAGGATCGCATCTACGGCTGGGGTGATGAGGTAGAAAGCAATGCCGTCGAGTATCTGATCCATGCACTGCGCCGCAAGCTGGGTAGCGAGGTCATCAAAAACGTAAGGGGAATCGGATGGATGGTTTCAAAAGGCGCTTGAATGAGTCGGTTCAGCTCCAGTTGTCCTTCACCCTCTCGCTGGCCATTGTCGTGGTTGCCATCGTGGCGGGCGTCTTCTCGTTCCTGTCCGCATTCGATGAAGCCCACGAACTGCAGGACGATGTGCTGCGACAAGTGGCGCAGCTCATGGACCGTCAGAGCCTGTCACCGACCGCGCCAACCCACGAATCCCGTCTCAAAGATGCTGATGAGGAATCGCGTGTGATCGTCCAGCGCTTGGGTGAAGGCAGTCTCTCTGAGGCTGAATTGGATGCAGGAGGCACCCTCCCGCTCCCAACCACCCTATCCGACGGACTATACACTCTGAATGTCGGCGGCGAAAAATTCCGCGTGCTGGTCAAGACGACGGCGGTAGGTGAACGTATTGCGGTGGCACAAGAGTCCAGCTTTCGCAATGAAATAGCCCGCGATGGAGCACTACGCACGGTGATGCCATTTCTGATTCTCGTGCCGGTGCTGCTGTTGATCGTCGCTGACTTGGTACGCAAAATGTTCCGGCCCATTGCAGCGCTCTCCAAGGAAATTGACATGCGCGCAGAAGAGGCGCTGCATCCTGTTGATGCTTCTCACTTTCCCGCCGAGGTTCGCCCCTTCGCTGTGGCGATCAATCGACTGCTTGCCCGAGTTGGGCAGTCGATGGCATCTCAACGCCGCTTTGTGGCGGATGCCGCGCACGAACTGCGTTCGCCCTTAACGGCTCTCTCACTGCAGGCAGAGCGGTTAGTAGACGCAGAAATGTCCGACCATGCACGCGAGCGACTGACAGTGCTTCGCCAAGGCATCGAGCGCGGCAGAAGCCTGCTGGATCAACTTCTAACTTTGGCTAAGGCCCAATCGGCTACCGACTTGCCACAGTCGCCGGTGTCGGTGCAGAGCGTTTACCGCCGGGTACTGGAAGACCTAATACCGCTGGCCGAGGCCAAGCAAATTGACATCGGTGTCGAAGGCACGCAGGACGCCGAAGTATGGGCAAGTGAGTTGGACATGATTGCTTTGGTCAAGAATTTGGTTGATAACGCCATTCGATATACGCCCAATGGAGGACGCGTCGACTTGTCGGTGGAAATCTCTGGCGCTGCTGCACTGCTTCGCATTCAGGACAGTGGACCAGGCATCTCCCCAGATGAAAGAGATCGAGTATTCGACCCGTTTTACCGAACGCTGGGCAGTGAACAAAGCGGTTCTGGCTTGGGCCTGGCCATCGTTCGGACGATTGTCGATCGTATCGGGGCAGAGATTCGCCTGGACTTCGCGGATATCGACAAGCAAACAGGCTTGTGTGTTACTTGCCTATTTAAGCTTTCCTCTTAAGCATATTTTCTCTTTCAAAACTACCCGCCCCTTCTAGATGGGAATCAGCACTTGACTTCGAAGACGGCTCAGCAATTTTGTCCTGATGATCCGCCGGGAGGGAACAGTTGCAGGCACCGGGCTGCTCAAGGGCGCCTAGATCGTCGAGATTGGTCGCTAGGACAGTATCCCCGGCGTCGCCGGCGACATCTGGTGGCCACCCAGGGATAAGGCAACGTTAGGTACATCTAATGGACCGCACGGTCTTTCTGCCAGGCAAATACGGCAGATTCGAACCCAACGACAACGGATTCTGTGAGGGTGTCTCCGGCAAGGGTACTTTCAAGGGCCTCAAAGGCGCGGGCACGCTGCACATCAAGTCGGCCAACCCCATAGACCGCTTCTTAATCCTCGACGGCCAACTCGCCCCCGCCAACTGATCAACCACCACCGATGATCGAAAAATAGGCACGCATTTGCGAATCTGTATTGACCTAGTGATTTCCTGCTCAGGTGTTATCGTTGAAAGGAAACACAGATGAGCACCCTGATGGAAGACGACATCAAGCGTTGGACGGCCAAAAGAAAGACGGCCCTGGTCCTGGACATCA
Organism: Curvibacter gracilis ATCC BAA-807; assembly: GCF_000518645.1. Classification (GTDB taxonomy): domain Bacteria; phylum Pseudomonadota; class Gammaproteobacteria; order Burkholderiales; family Burkholderiaceae_C; genus Curvibacter; species Curvibacter gracilis. Next base: position 34,216 of record NZ_JADZ01000045.1, read on the forward strand.
TTCAAGGCAAGACCACGGTCTCAGAGGCCAGCCGGGCCTATGACCTCAACCCTTCTGAGGTTGAACAGTGGGTCGATGAAGGCAAGCGCGGCATGGAGAACGCGCTGCGCAGCAAGCCCCTGGAAATCAAAGAGCAGTACGAACGCCAGCTCAGTGATTTGCAGCAGGCCTATGGCGAGGCCATGTTGGAGCTGCGTGCTAGAAAAAAGCT
>NZ_JADZ01000046.1 GCF_000518645.1 Curvibacter gracilis ATCC BAA-807
CCCCCGCCACCGTTGCCGCCGTAGTAGCAGGCGGGCATGTTGAGGACGTTCCAATATTTCTTCGCGTCCTTCATGTCGTTGTAGACATAGACGGCGCGCAAGTGCTCGGGCGGGATGCGCGGTGCCTTGATGGAGTAGTAGGTATTGATGGCCTGCTCCTTGTCGGGTTGCAGCACGCCATAACCGGCCCAAAGCTCCATGTTCTTATCGACCACAAACTGGCAGAGGTCTTGCTGATTGACCACGACGTATTGCCGTCCGCTGGGCAGTCCCGAAAAGTATTCGACGGGGGTGTAAGTGCCGCCGTTGAAGGCCACCCAGCCGCTCGGCGTGAACAGCCAAAGGCCTTGCGTGTCGTAGTTGATATTGGTGATGTTGCCGGGGGTGCCGGTCGTCGCGCGTGCGCCGATGAAGAAGGCACCAGGCTTGCCCGCATCGCCGGGCGGCACGTTGATTTGCACGGTCACGGTCGAGACGGTCTGCGAGCAACCGCCATCGCCATAGCCTCCATAGCAGTAGTCCTCTTTCGTGGCCGATGCCTGGGCAAAGACCAGCGAGGGCAGGGCAACCGCAAGGGCGGTCAGGGTGTGTTTCAGTTTCATAAAGTCAGCTCCTTGAGCGGGTTTTTGCGCGCGCTGGCTGGTACTCGTACCCGTTTGGTCCGGGCTTGAGCTGACCTTGAGAAACAAGCTGCGTAGCCCGATGGGCCACCGCTTGGTGATACCGGCCTAGCCAGCCTCCGAAGTTGCCCGGCTTGGGCAATTCCGGCTGCTTGATAGCGCCTCGCAGCGCCTCTTTGGCTAGGTGCTTCTGGTTGGTCAACAGGGCTTCAGCGTTCCCTTTGTCGGTGACGACGATCTGCGCGCGCTTTCGACCGTCTTCACCCTCGGCAAAGCGACGTTCAATCTCAACGAACGAACCGGGTTGCATCTTCCCGGCGCGTCGAGCCTCGTCTATCGCTTTATCGTGATATAAATAATGCACCTTTGCGTCAGTTCCTTCAAGTAGCAAGTAGGGTATCCCTCGATTTTCGTCGAGTCCGGTGCCAATTACCCGGCCCGCCAGGCGCTTGATGTTGCGGGTATCCGTCGCCACCAGGGGAAGCCTTGGGTCTGACAACGTTGCACGTTGTTCATGGAGCGACTTCAGGCGGTCATTGGCCGTTTGAATCTGCCTCAAGGCCTGCTCAAACGACTTGTCTACCTTCCACGATAGCGGCCCCGTCTTGCGGGCCAGTCCCATTGCCGCGAGCTGCTGCAACCTGCGGATTTCCCGAAGCCGGGCCTCGCGGATCGCGGGGGAGGTCGGAATCCTGCCGCTGTAGTCGAGCTGGTAGCTGTCGCCCTTGTCTTGGCCCTTCTTCTGCAAAGCCCGGTCGATGTCCGTGAACCGCTGTTGAACGACTTGGCGCTCGGCGGCGAGCTTCATGTCGTCGGCTGTCCGGTAGCCAAGCTGGTTTGTAGCGAGCTGCTGCGCCCTCGAACGCAAGCCACTCTTGATGTACTCCTTACCGATGCGCAAGGGCTGGCCCTGTGCGTCGATGCCACGCACCGCAAGGTGAACGTGAGGGTGCTCGGTGTTGAAGTGCTCCACGGCCACCCACTGAAGCGGCGTGCCCAGGTCTTTTTCCATCTGCGCGACAAGCTGCTTTGTATGCAGCTGCATATTCATGCGCTCGCCGAATTCAGGGGAAATAATGAGCTTGAAAAGGTGCTCGTCCTTGGATTTTTGCCAGTCGGCAAGGGTTTCAGCGATAGGCATGTCATCGCCTGAGCTGCCAAACCCGCGAGCGCCTTTTACTTGTTGGCCTTTTCCATTCGCTCCAGATTTGCCATTACTTCCCCGTCGCAATGCGTCAGGTCGTTGGGTTCCTCCTTGCTCCATGTGACCAGGTGCATTACCCGGCAAAAGCATTTCAGCCCTGCCGGGGAAGTGAACCACACCGATGCTGGACAAACCTCGCACACTGTTGAGGGATCGGGGCGCTCCTTCGCGCTGATACTGGCTAAGGTAGGGCTTATGTAGGGCGCTAATTCGTCCTGCATCGGCTCGGGCGGGGTCGATGTCGTATCGTCCTCCGGGAATATCGGATCGTCCTGGATTTCCATTTGCAATTTCCTCCGGGGTTAAGGTGGGTTGGTCGGTTTCCAGCATTTCGCTGGCTTGCTGCTGGGCCAGCTCGGCGGCTTGTTCTGCCTGGCTAACCTTTTCCAGCTCGGTTTCGAGTGATGCGGATTCTCTGGCGATGTATTTGCCATGCGCGGCCCATTGGCCGTCACCCTTATTTTTCGCGTAGGTCAGTCGGACGCTGCACCGCTGCTGACTGCCGCCCGCTTTGGCAACCGGCGAACCGCGCGAAGGGCGCGAGCTGCCGGAACTTCCCCCAGCACCTGGCCGCTTTGACTGGCGCGTCAGGGCACGCAAGGCGCGAAAGGCCTTTGAAAACCCCTGTACGTCGTTCTTGGCCTTGGCTTTCGCCTTGACCTTGAACTTGTCGCCCTCGTCGCTCATTCACCGGCCTCGGCAATGAAGGCCTCGAAGGCCTTGGAAAGAGGGGAGTCCAGCGCGCCGGGCACGCTGTCCATAAGGGCCTTGTACCTGGTGCGCCCGGTCGCCCGCGCGGCGGCTCGGCTGGCTTCGTCGGCGAAGTCCGGTTCGAGCGTGAGGGCCATCTTCATGAACTGGTCGAGAACCGCGAACTGGAATTGCTGCGCCTGGTGGAGCTGGCCGAACCGGCGATGCAACCGGGTGAGCTGCGCCGCCATGCGTTCTTCGACTGCCGCCATTTCGGCGGCTGCGCTCTGGCGGTCAACAGCCTGGCGCAAGGCGAAGCGGTGGTAGTCAGAAACGGCCATGCCCGCCTCTTTGGCGGCCTCTGCGGCGGCTTCTGCGAGGTCTACGGGTAGGCGAATGGTGAGCCTGGTAGCTGGTTTTTTTGCGCTCATTTGACAGCCATTTGGCAGACAAGAAAGCCACATTGTACGACACCGCAAAGCTAGGCGCAATCAAGGAAAAACAGCGAAAGCAACCCCATAGCGTCTGCCGTTCTTTATGTTCCACTAAATTTGGTTTTGGTGGTTGGTTTGCGGTCTTGGTGTCTCCGGTCGCTTCGCTCCCTCGGTGGATCGCTGCGCTCCGTGTCGTGGATCAGCAAAAGATAAGCAGAACATAAGCACTCCGGGGCTTGACATCAGCAGAACATCAGCACAAAATAAGCGAAACGTAAGCAAACAGCTTGACGCATAAGCAAAACATCAGCATAATCTAAGCAACCAAGGCAGAAAGGAGCGTGTATGTGAAGACTAAGCAGTCTCAGAGTCTTGCCGGGGTCATTCGTGAGCGCCTGGCCTCTATCGAGGCCCGGCTTGCAGTCGGAGTGAGGCAAGAAGTCATCGTTGCTGAACTCGCGGCTGAAGGCTACGAAACAACCCTGAAGAACCTGCGCAATGAGTTGTGCAGGGCCAGAAAGCGCAGCTCGAAGACCTTGCCCGCCACGCCTGTCGGCTTGGGAAAAGGTTCAACAGCCAACACGCCCAGCAGGGCAGGAAAGGAGGCCACAAGCCACGCAAGGACTGAAGCGAAGGGGGTAGCCACCCCTCGGGCAGAAAAACCGCCTGAGAACCCGCTAAAGAAGCCGACCGGGTTCAACTACGGCGGCACCAAGGACATTTCCGAAGACGATCTTATTTAAGGAGTTAGAAACATGGCAGCAGAGAAAATCGCGGTTGAGAAAGTGGAAAAGGCAGCAGCAGTGAAACAAACCCCTTCGGCGGTGCATTTCACACTGCAAGGCAAGGGCGGTGTCGGTAAATCCCTTGTCTCGGCCCTCCTGGCGCAGTATTTCGGCAGCGTTGGCGCTGACGTGAAGTGCATCGACACTGACCCGGTGAATCAAACCTTGATGAATTACAAGGCCTTGAACGCCCAGCACGTCAAATTGATGGAAGGCTCCAAAATCGACGAACGCAATTTCGATTCGTTGATGGAACGCCTTTTGTCTGAGGACGGTATCTATGTCGTTGACAACGGCGCTTCGAGCTTTGTGCCGCTGTCGAACTACCTGATTGAAAACAACGCAATTGGCATGCTTCAAGAAGCTGGCCGCGATGTTTTCATCCATTGCGTGGTTACTGGCGGTCAAGCCCTGCTTGATACCCTTTCAGGCTTCAAAGCCCTGGCCGAACAAACCCATACCAATAACATTGTGGTTTGGCTGAATGAATTTTTCGGTGCCATCGAGCACAACGGCAAAGCCTTCAATGAAATGAAGGCCTATACCGAAAACGCCTCGAAGGTGCGCGGCATCGTTCGTATTGCCAAACGCAACCAGGACACTTTCGGGCGCGACATTGAAGAAATGGCTTCCCGCAAGCTGACCTTCTGCGAAGTGCTCGGCGGTTCCGATTTCACGATCATGGCGAAGCAACGGATCAAGACCGTTCAAAAGGACATCTTCGCGCAGCTTGACGAAGTGGGGTTCTGACGTGGACAAGGGCAAGATGATCGCGGCCATCGTCGAGCGCCTGAAAGTGCGTCTCGATGAAGACGATCCGGCCTTTATCCTGGTCGAGCTGAACAAGCTCGCGCTGGAAGACACGGCGAAAGCCATCGTTGACCAGCTCGAACCGATTCCGGCCAAGATTGAGCAAGCCGCGCGGGCGCTGCTGGCCCAGGTGGACACCAAAGCCACGCACCGCACGGCTGAAGCGATTGCGCAAGCAACGCTTCGGATCAATGAGGAAGTCGAGAACTCGCGCAGCACTGCGGCGCGGTTGATCGAAGACGTTGCGAAGGCGAACCGCAACGTCAACGCCTCGAAGTGGTTTGCTGTGGCCGGGGCGGTGTGCGTCGTCCTGGCTGGGGTGAGCTTCGGCGGTGGCTATTGGGTCGCTCGCACGGCCAGCGATAGCGATGCCGTTCGAGCTGGGCGAGTGCTGGCCGGTGATGAGGGCAGGGCGGCGGTGCGCCTGGCTGAACTCGGTCAAGCGAAGGCATTGCTTGAATGCTCCGGCCCCGGCTGGACAACCAAGGACGGCTTTTGCTACGGCACCGCGAAGGAGGGCAAAACCGTTGGCTGGCGTACAAAGTGAAAAGGGGCGCTCGAAAGCGCCCCTTGGGGTATGGCGTGAAGCTCTCAGCGAAAGTGCCTACAAACCATGCCCTGATTTTAGCCGGTTTGCCCGCTCGCGCCTAGCGTCGCGGAAAACGCCGCTGCGCGTCGATTGGTGACAGGCCTCGCGCCTGGCCAGCTCCCGGCTGTCACCATCCTTTTACCTGCTCAGTCCCTTGTTTCGAGTTGGCCCCATGTGCGTGACGGCTGGGGCCTTGCTGCTGTAGTCGATGCGTAGGTCTTGCCCTGGTGGCAACGCCTGACCGACTAGCGCCTTGTCATGCACGATCAGCTTTCGTCCCCCGACGTTCTGCGTGATGAAGTGATCTGTGTGGACTCCCATGCGGCCCTCATAGACCCCGCCCTTTTTGTTTGCAAGCTCTATCGTCAAGTCGTTTGTGTTGGCAAACGCTTGGAGCTTTTTTAATTCTGCGGCGCGGTCTGTTGCATCATTCACGGTGCTCCATCGTGCTCATGTATTTGTTCCTTGACAAGTGTTCTTACCTGGGCAAGCGCCCTATGGTGAATAGTACACGATGGGGACAAATTGAGCAACCAGGTGCGGCCCTGTTGTCACCATCAGCGGCCCACACCCCCCCTAGCTCGCTCAGTGGCCTTGCCGATAGTGCGGTCGATGTACTCCTGTTGCCGCTTCGGTGAACCTTTGTGCGACAAGTCGCGGCTTGCAAGTGCCCCTTCAATCTCATGCGACGGCACTCCATGAGAAACCGCATAGGTGGCATAGGCAAGGTCAACCCGTGTGTTGTCACCGCCATAGCGCCCGTCGTGCCTGAAGTCGTCGATGGTCTTCAAGCCCTGGCGCTCCTGGGCGGCTGGCCGGTTCTGCCACGCTTCGCGCCGCTGCTGTTCGGTCGCGCGCTCCTGGGCGATCACGCCTTCGGCTTGTTGTATGAGTTCCTTTCGGTGGTCGTACTCCTGGCCGCTGTGCTCGCGCAGCTTCACGAAAGGGAAGTGGCCGCTCTCCATCTGATACTTCGGCTTGCGGTTGGTGAAGCCCGCCAGTCGCCCGAAGTGTCGCCAGTCGGCGCTACCGTGGTCAGCTTCAAATTTTTCAGCGCAGAGGCGCGCTGCGGCTGTTGAAACATCCTTGGGCAGCTCCTGGCCGTGCTTGAGCCACGCCTGATAGTTGTTAGGGCTTGTTTCCACCACGGCGGCAGGCTGGAAGCCGGTCGCCTTCATCTGGTCAACGGTCGCGCCTTTGAGGTCATCAACGAGTGTCAACCGATGTTCACCGGCTGGCCGGATGTAGATGTTGCACCCCTTCATGTTCTTGAGCTTCAGGTGTCCGATGGTTTCGTCCTTGAGCAAGGTGTCCTTGCTCCAAGTGCGAAGCTCCATGCGCTCGCCGATTTCGCCCGTCTGCTTGTCCTGGTACTGCGGGTTAAACATGCCCACCTCGAAGGTGGCGCAACCCATCGCCTCGACCTGTTTTTGAACGGCGATTTTCGTGAAGTCTGGTTTGCTCATCTTGTCCTTTCTGTGCTAACGTGATATAAACATACCACAAAACGCACCCTGACCTAAAGCCATGAATGAAGAACAAAGAGAACGGCTGATCGTCAAGCTCAAGAGGGAACTCGGGACAACCATCCTTGACGCTCTCGCTGACGATGCAGTGATCGAAGTCATGCTCAACCCTGACGGCAAGCTCTGGGTCGAGAAATTCGGCGTGGGCAAGTACCACGCTGGCGACTTGCTGCCCTCGCAGTCCGAAAGCATCGTGTCCACCGTGGCCGCGATGCTCGGCACGACTGTCGGTTACGACAAGCCTCGCCTCGAAGGCGAGCTTCCCCTTGATCTGAGCCGCTTTTCAGCTCTGGCCCCGCCAGTGGTCGCCTCTGTGTCGTTCACCATCCGCAAGAAAGCGCGCCGCGTCTTCACCCTGGAAGACTACTTGGCCGCTGGCATCCTGACCCAAGAGCAATTCGATTTCATCTGGCTTTGCTGCGTCAACCGCAAAAACATCATGGTCGCTGGCGGCACCGGCAGCGGCAAGACCACTCTCCTGAACGCCATCATTCACGCGATTTCGACCCTCGCGCCGCATGACCGCCTGGTCATCATTGAAGACACTGGCGAGCTGCAATGCGCGGCAGAGGATTACGTCACCATGCGCGCCTTCTCGGGCTTCAGCATGAACGACTGCCTCAAGTCCACGATGCGATTCCGGCCTGACCGGATCATCGTCGGCGAAGTGCGCGGCGGCGAAGCGATGGCGCTTCTCAAGAGCTGGAACACCGGCCACGAAGGGGGCGCAGGCACCTTGCACGCGAACAGTGGCCGCTTGGCCCTCAGTCGCTTGCAAAGCCTGATTGCCGAAGCTCCCGAAGCATCGAACTACACCCCTGAAATGGTGAGTGGGCTAATTGGCGAGGCCGTGAACGTCGTCATTTTCATCAGCAAAGACAAAGAAGCCAAAGGAGGGCGCGCAGTCAAAGAAATTATTGCCATTGACGGATTCGACGCGGCAAGTGGGGAGTACCGCGTTCGGACGATTTAACTCCCTGTGTACCTGTTCCCTTTCATTCATCACTTAGAGGATTCAAGATGAAAAACCGTTTCATGCGCCTGGTGGCGCTCGTTCTCGTTCAACTCGGCTTCACTGGCGCTGCCTTCGCGGGCGGTGGCGGTGGTGGCTTGCCCTGGGAAGCTCCGCTTCAAACTCTCGCCAACAGCCTGACCGGCCCGGTGGCCCTCGGTATCTCCATCATTGCGATGGCCGCTGCCGGTGGCACGCTGATTTTCGGCGGCGAGCTGGGGGAGTTCACCCGGAAGGCGTTGCTCCTGGTTCTGGCAATTTCCTTCCTGGTCTTCGGCGCTGGCTTCATGACTGCGCTGTTCGGCATTACCGCCGCCGTGGTGTGAGCATGGAAGCCCCGCGCCGCATCCCGATTCATCGGTCACTGAACCGCCCAACTTTGCTGTTGGGTGGTGATCGTGAGCTGGTGCTCGGCGCGGGCCTCCTGGCCGGGATTCTGGTCTTCTCCCTGGGTACGTGGTGGGGCGTCGTGATGGGCATTGCCTTCTGGCTTGTCTCCGTCGGCATCCTGTCTCGCTTGGGAAAGGCTGACCCGATCATCAGGCCCGTGTTCATCCGTCATCAAAAGTACCAAAGCTATCTCCCGCCATCGGCTCGCTGGTGCGGGAAAACGCGCTCGGTGCCCCTTACCTGGAAAGGACGGTAATCGTGCTGAACCTACTCGAATACCGCACAAAAGAAGAAGGCCTCGCCGACCGGCTGAACTACGCGGCCATGATCGACAACGGCATCATGCTTTGCAAGGATGGTGCCCTCATGGCTTCGTGGTACTTCCGGGGTCAAGACCTGGCAAGTAGCACGCCCGATGAGCTGGCCGCTGTGTCAGCTCGTCTCAACAACGCATTGCGCTTCGGCTCCGGCTGGATGATCCATTGCGACGAGATTCGTCGCAAAGCGCCCGGCTACCCGGTGCGCGGTGCCTTCCCGGATCGCACCACGCGGGCCATTGACGAAGAACGGCGCATGCAGTTCATGGCTGAAGGCGCGCACTACGAAAGCGCCTACGCCCTGACGTTGACCTTCTTGCCGCCCACGAAAACCGAAGGCCGCATGACTCGCATGATGTTTGACGGCGAGGAAGCGAGCACGGCCAACGTGGGCGCGCGCTACTTGAAGCAATTCAAGGATGCCGTCTTTGAAATTGAAGATCAGTTCGGCGCGATCTTCATGCTCGAACGCATGCAAGGCAAGGCCTACATCGACGACTTCGGGCGCGAGCACATCCGCGATGGAATGCTTCAGTACCTGCATTTTTGCGTGACTGGCGAGAACCATCCGGTGAACCTGCCCCCGGTCAGCATGTACCTGGACACCATCATCGGCAATGTCGAGTTCTACGGCGGCATTGCGCCCCGTGTGGGCACCAAGCACATGCGCGTGATCGCCCTCGATGGATTCCCCCAGGAGAGCTACCCCGGCATTCTGGCCGCGCTCGATGACCTGGCGCTTGAATACCGCTGGTCAACCCGGTTTCAGTTCCTGGATGGCTTTGTCGCTCGAAGCCTGCTCGATGGCATGCGCCGCAAGTGGAAGCAAAAGGTTCGCGGCTTCAAAGACCAAATGTTTCAGACGGCGAACGGGTCAGTGAACCACGATGCCGCTGAAATGAGCGGTGACGTGGAAACCGCGATGGCTGAAGCCGATAGCGGCCTGGTGCGGTATGGCTACTACAGCGCGAACATCATCCTCTTTGAAGAAGATTTGACTCTCATGGAGGAAGCGGTTCGAGAGGTTCGCAAGATCATTCAAAACCTCGGCTTTGGTGCCCGCCTGGAAACCATCAACGCGGTGGAAGCCTGGCTCGGTTCGCTGCCTGGTCACGGTGTCGAAAACATCCGTCGCCCCTTGCTGCATACCCTCAACCTGGCAGACCTGTTGCCGTCTACGGCCATTTGGGCAGGGCAAGACCATCATCCTTGCCCTTTCTATCCCCCGGATAGCCCGCCCCTGGCCTATGCCGCGACAAACGGCTCTACGCCCTTCCGGCTGAACACTCACGTTAGCGACGTGGGCCACATGCTCGGCCTCGGCCCGACTGGCTCAGGGAAAACAACCCTGCTCGGCCTGTTGATCGCGCAGCAGTTCCGTTACCCGAATGCCCAGGTGTTCGCGTTCGACATGAAGTATGGCCTCTACGCCCTGGCGAAAGCCTCGGGCGGCGAGCATTACGACATCGGGCGCGACAAAACGGCTTTGGCCTTCTGCCCGCTCAAGGAAATTGACTCTCGCAGTGATTTCGCTTGGGCCGCTGAGTGGATCGAAACCGCTTGCGTGCTGCAAGGGCTGGCGATGACTCCGAACTTGCGCAACAAGATCGCGCAAGGCCTTGAGCTGCTGAAGCAAAGCCCGACTCGCACGCTGACCGAGTTCGTTGCCAACGTGCAGGAATTGAGCATCCGCGAAGCTCTTGAGCATTACACGGTGTCGGGGCCGATGGGCACCTTGCTTGATGCGGAGGTCGATACCCTGGGCAGCAGCAAGTTCATGGTCTTCGAGATGGAAGAACTCATGGGCCTGGGCGACAAGAACGTCGTGCCGGTGCTCCTGTACCTGTTCCGTCGCGTCGAAAAGCGCCTGGACGGTTCGCCCACGGTGCTTTCGATTGACGAAGCCTGGTTGGCCCTGGGGCATCCGATGTTTCAGGAAAAACTGCGCGAGTGGTTGAAGGTGCTGCGCTCCAAAAACTGCGCGGTCTGGATGTTCACGCAATCACTTTCTGACGTGTTCAATTCGCCGATTCGTGACGTGATTATCGAATCGTGCTTGACCAAGATTCTTTTGCCCAATTCCGAAGCGAGAAACGAAACCTCGCGCGGCATTTACAAGGTGTTGGGCTTGAATCAGCGGCAAATTGACATCATCGCCCAGGCAACACCGAAGCGCCATTATTACTACATGAGTTCTCTCGGTCGTCGCCTTTTCCAACTTGGTTTAGGTGGTGTCACCCTGAGTTTTGTCGGTGTTTCCGGCAAAGAAGATGTTGCGCTGGTGGATCGTTTCATCGCTCAACATGGTGAAAAGTGGCCTGCTGAATGGCTCCGTGCGCGGGGTTATGAGGATTGGGCTAATTATTGGTTGCGCCTCAATTAAGGAGAAATTGCAATGTTGAAAAGAACGTTCATCGCCTCGCTGGTGACTTCTCTCATTTTTTCTGCGCCGATGGCGCGGGCGGGTTCTGTGGCTGGTTTCGGCGGTTCGACTGAAATCACCCAGCTCGCCAACAATATCGAGCTGGTTCAGTCGTATTTGCAGCAGGCCCAGGCCTACGCCACGCAGTTGCAGCAGTGGAACACGCAAATTCAGCAGTACCAGAACATGGTCACCAACACGCTGAATATCCCGAATCAGATTTGGGGGCAGATTACCAACGAACTTTCTGGCGTGGCGAACCTGGTCAAGCAGGGGCAGGCCTTGGCCTACTCTGCAACGAATATCGGTTCGCAGTTTCAAGCCACATTCAAGGGCTTCCAGTTTCCGGCTGGCTTCAATTACAAGACGGAATACAAAAAGTGGTCGAGTACCACGATGGATAGCTTGAAGGGCGCGCTTGAATCCGCTGGCCTTCAGTCGCAACAGTTTGCGACTGAAGAAGGTGTTTTGCAGCAACTGCGCGGCATGTCTTCCGGTGCCCAGGGCCAGATGCAGGCCATTCAAGCCGGTAGTCAGATTGCAGAGCAACAGGTTCAGCAGCTCCAAAAGCTGCGGCAATTGATGATGCTCCAGCTCCAGTCTCAAAACACCTACCTGGCCGCGCAGCAGAACAAGGAAGACACCATCAAGGCGGCGAAGGAAGATGCCTTCAGCTATCAAAGCCCGGTGCGTCCTTACACCCAATTCAAGGGGGGTTCGCAGTAATGAAAATTGCCCTGACGCTCGCGGCGCTACTGGCGCTTACGGCCTGCGGCGATAAGCAGGAAACCGTGACTCTCAAGGGTAAGGGTGGCGAAACCGTCACCCTTACCCGCACCGCCCCGGACGCGGCGCTGGTTGCTGAGTTGAAGGGCAATCCTGAAAAGCTGAAGCAGGTTATCGACCAATGCGGCAAGTCCGATTCTCAGGAATGCGCCTCCGCGCGCAAGGCTCGAAGCGAACTCATGTTCGCAAAGCCTTCGGACAAGCCCCAACAGTTCAAACATTTTGCAGGGGGTTCGCGTGATATTCAAAAGCCATAAAAAGCCCGCTGACCCGGTTAAACGGTTTCGCTCTGCCGGTTTCCTGGTCGCCTTGGCTGTTCTGTTCTTCTCGGTGCGGGTTCACGCCGACACCGGAATTCTTGACAACATTGCGCAGACATACAAAACGGCTGCAACGGGCTGGACTGGCGCGCTGCTCGGGTATGCGAACCGCCTTTTCATGCTGCTTGCCACGATTGAGCTGGCTTGGAGTTTTGCGGTTTGGGCGCTGGATAAGAACGAGTTTCAATCGTTCATTTCGGCGGTCGCAAAGAAAATCATGTGGATCGGGATTTTCTATGCCTTGCTGCTGAATGGCCCGGTCTGGATTCCGCTCATCATTGATAGCTTTGTCGGTGCTGGCTCCGCTGCTGGTGGCTCCGGTGGCTTGTCGCCTTCGGAAGTCTTCACGACTGGCCTTGATAACGCGGCAACCATGCTCGAAGGCATCAAGAACATGAGCCTTTGGGATGATTTCGCGTCGATTGTGATTGCTGGCTTGTCGGCCATCGTGATTGTGTTGGCCTTTGCCGTTATTGCCGGTCAGCTCCTGGTCGCCCTGGTCGAGAGCTATATCGCCATTTCTGCGGGCCTGCTGTTCCTCGGTTTTGGTGGGTCGCGCTGGACAACGGATTTCGTTCAGAAATTCATCGGCTATGCGGTCGCCACGGGCGTGAAACTGTTCATGCTGTATCTGATTATTGGCATCGGCAACACGCAAGCACAAACCTGGAAAGCCATGCTCGCCACGATTGGCACGCCTGGCGTGCCGGTCTTCAATATCATTTTGACCGTGCTCGGCGGGTCGGTGCTTTTGATGTTCATGGCGATTCAGATTCCCGCGATGGCCGCTTCGATGCTGGCCGGTAGCCCGACTCTGACGGCGGGCGCTGCTGCGGCCACGGCGGGCATGGTTGGGGCGGGCATCGTCGGTGCCGGTGCTGCCGGTGCTGCATCGACTCTGAGCGCCGCGAAGTCTGCCGGTGGTGTTGCCTCGGCGGCAAAAGCCGCTTGGGGCGAGGCAGGCGCGCAAGGCGCATCAGGCCTCGGTCGCGCAGTCGCCACGCTGGGCAACATGGGCACCTCGGCTGCTCGGGACACCAGCAACCGCATGGCCGATGCCATCGCCCCGACAAAGGGCGGGCGCATGGCCGACATTTCAACGGCTCGCACCGCTGAAATGAGCGCGGCCAACTCCCCGGCAACGCCTCCGGCTCCCCCAGCTCCCGCCCAGCCTGCCGCCCCGGCTGCTGAAGCTGCACCGGCTCCCGCTGCTGAAGGCGCGGCCCCTTCCGGTGGATCTGCTTCGGCCAGCTCGGCGGCGGGCGAGGGCGCTGCCGCCCCGGCTTCGGCTGGTGGATCTGCTGCGGCAGCGGTGGCCGCACCATCGGGCGCAGGAAGCGCGGCAAGCGCCCCGGTGGCACCTACCCCCACGGCCACGGCCAGCGCCGCGCCTGCGGCCCCTTCTGGTGGCTCCGTGACCCCCTCGGCCCCGGCTGCTGAAGTGGCTTCCCCTGCATCCCTGGCCTCGGCCACGCCTGCGGGTGGTGATTTCGCTTCGATGCTTGACCCGAAGGGAGCAAGCCCAGGATCGACGGCGGCAGCTCCGGCAAGCGCCGCGCCTGCTGCGCCTAGCAGTGGCAGTGCCGCCGAAAGCGTTGCCTCCGCAGGCACCGCGGCTGATTCGGCCCTCGGGTCTTCAGCTCCGGCCAGTACAGGGCCAGCGGCCAGCGCAACACCCGCCACGCCCCCCAGTGGGGTGCAGGAAAAGGCTAAAGCGCAAACCGCTCAGGCCCCCGGTTTTGAAGATCGGTTCCGTGATCTTCAACAAGTGCGCCCGCCGCAGTTGCCCTCCGATGCCGCCGCTCCGGCAACGGTTTCCATCAAGTTCGACGCTCAACACGATTAAGGAGAGATAGCACATGGCTTCCAAGAAAGAACCGACCCCTGTAGCTGATACAAAAGGGTCAAGTAATCCGGGCCTCAATGACCCATACCTCGACGCGCGGCGCGAGTGGAATGAGCGTTACGGCTCCTATATTTCACGCGCCAAGAACTGGCGGCTCATGGCCTTCGGCGTGCTCGGTGTCTGCCTGGTGCAAACCGTTGGCCTGGTCACGATGGCAACGCAAAACAAGCTGGTGCCCTACGTCGTGCAAGTTGACAAGCTCGGTTCGGTGGTGCCGGTCGCGCGAGCTGACCAAATGGGCAAGACCGATGAGCGCGTCGTCAAAGCCCTGTTGGCCCGCTTCATTTCCGATGCGCGCGGCGTTGTTTCTGACGGCATCGCCCAGCGGCAAATGATTGATCGCACCTACGCGATGCTCTCCAACGGCACGCGGGCGCTGTCAATCGTGAATGAGTTTTACAAGGGTGATCCACCCTTCGCACGCGCGGCCACAAGCGGCGTTACCACTGAAGTTTCGTCGGTAATTCCTGTCACTGACAAGACCTGGCAAGTCGAGTGGGAAGAAACCACTCGCGCAACGTCCGGCGCAATTACCAACAAATTGCGCTGGAAAGCAAACCTCACGCTGGCGTTCAACCCGCCTACCAACGAACGTCAGATTCGGGTGAATCCCATCGGCGTATTTATTACTGACCTGAGCTGGTCGCAAGTTCTGTGAAAGGGGATTCCATCATGAAAAAGTCATTCGTTCTTACCGCTGCTGTTGTCGCATTCGCCCAGGTCAACGCCTGGGCACAAACCCCGGCAACGCCCCCGGCCACGGTCGCAAACCCTCCGGCTCGGGTTGTGCCAGCCCTCGAAGTCGCCCAGGCCGCGCCTGCGCCTGTGCAGGCTGCGCCCGCTCCGCTGGCCTCTTGCCAGCCGGTGCAAAACGCCTCTTGCGGGCAAGCTCCCGCGAAACCGCGCCCCGTCGTGAAGCGCCGCCCTCCGGTCGAAACTCCGATTCGTGAAAAGGTGGAAACCATCATCGAAGCAAAGCAAGATGCCAGCGCCGCGCATGCTGTCGGCCAGTCGAAGGAATGGCTCACGGCTGAGAACAAGCCCACGGTCGGCGACGATGGCCGCGTCATGTTCACGTTTGGCGCTGGCCTGCCTGTTGTGGTGTGCGCCCCGCTGCGCGTGTGCGTGATCGAGCTGCAAGCCGGTGAGCGCGTCAACAAGGAAGTTCAGCTCGGCGATAGCGTGCGCTGGATCGTCACGCCAGCCGAAAGCGGCTCGGGCAAAACGGCTCAAACCCTGGTGGTCATCAAGCCGAAGGAAGTCGGCCTCGATACCAACCTGGTCATTCCGACTGACAAGCGGAATTACTACATCCGGTTGGTTTCTCGCTCAACGGACTACGTTGCGCGGGTCGCCTTCAATTACCCCGAGGAAGCACGCGCCGCGTGGGAGGTCTATGCGGCCAAGCGTAGCGAGCTGGCGAAGGCTGAAGTCGCTCCCGACATGGCCGCAATGTCCATCGAGCGCCTGAAGTTCGATTACACGATGGAGGGCGAAGCCTCTTTCCGTCCGGTGCGCGTCCTGGATAACGGCGAAAAGACCTACATCCAGTTGCCGCCTACGGCTAAGGCCGATGAGATTCCCGTCCTGGTCGTGTTGAACACCGAAGGCAAAGAGCAGCTTGTCAACTCGCGCTTCATCAACGGCTGGTATGAGGTTGATCGCCTGTTTGATCGCGCTGCGCTGATTCTCGGCGTGGGTAGCGAGCAACGCAAAATTGTCATCACCAACAACGGGCGCTTCAAGCCCCGTTCGTTCTGGAACTTTGGGGGTAACTAATCATGGCTGAATCGACCATTCAACCAAAGGACGGCCCGCAAAACTCGCCCGATGGTTTGGGCTTCAAGACCAAACCGAAGGGGGTTGTCCGGGTCAACAAGAAGGCGGTCGCCTTCGCCGGTTTCATGCTGGTTCTGGTGCTCATGGCAATCATGGTGGGTGTCGTCACTCGCAAGCCGTCTACCGGCATGAAGTCAGCGGACGACAACCCCGAGAACACCAATAGCAAGCTGGCACCCGCCCTGCAAGCTGGTGAGCAAATTGCCCGCGACATCCCCGATGGCAACTTGCCCGAGCGCAAGGCCCAGGACGACAAAGCGCGCTTCTCGGTCAAGAACCCCGGTTCTGGCGTGCTGGAAACGCCCAATACGGGCGCTGACGGCCTGACCCCTGCCCAGGTGCCCCCGCTGGTAGGCGCGGCCCCTGGCACGCCTGGCGGGCCTTCCTTGGCTGGCAACGGTGCGCCGAATCTCGGCAATCAGCAGCGCGTCAACGGTGGCCCCGCTCCGATTGACCCTGCCGTCGAAAAGGCACGTCGGCTGCGCGAGGAACGCGAGGCGCGATTGAAGCAAGCGATGGAAGCGGGCACCACGGCCCAAAGCTCCGGCGCTGGTGCCGGTGGCTTCCAGTTCACCAACGGCGCAGCGCCTGGCGCTCCTGGTGGCCTGGCTGGTGGAACCGCCCTTCAGCAGCTTCAAGCCCTGGCCGCGCAAGGGCAAGGCCAGCGCGCGCCCGGCCTCATGCCTGCCTCAATGCCTGGTCGTGAGGAAGACGATCAGAACAAGCAGCAGCGCAAAGAGGACTTTGTTCGCAGCATGGAGGCGGTGCCGGATCGCAACTTCGTCAACTCCACCCGCAAGGCTGGCTTGTCAAAGTACGAGGTCAAAGCCGGATGGGTCATTCCGGCCACGATGGAGCACGGCATCAACTCCGACTTGCCGGGCAAGATCACGGCCCGCGTGACGCAAAACGTGTGGGACACGGCGACGGGTCGCTTCTTGATGGTGCCCCAGGGCGCGCAGCTCATGGGCACGTATGACAGTCAAGTCGCCTACGGTCAAAATGGCCTGCTGGTGGTGTGGCGGCGCATCATCTTCCCCGATGGAAGCTCGATTGACCTGGAAGGCATGGGCGGCGTGGACGAAAGCGGCTACTCGGGCTTCCGTGACCAGATCAACAACCACTATGGCCGCATCTTCGGCTTCGGCTTGTTGACCTCGTTGTTCAGCGCGGCATTCCAGATCACGCAGAACAACAACAATCAGCAGATCGGGCAGGCACCTACGCCAGCTCAGACGGCAGGCACCGCCGTCGCGCAGCAGATGAGCCAGCTTGGCATTGAGATTGCCCGCAAGAACCTCCGGGTTCAGCCAACAATCGAGATTCGCCCCGGCTATCAGTTCAATGTTCGCGTGGACAAAGACCTGGTGTTTCCCCGCCCGTATGTCTACGGGAACGCGCAGTAAGTAGCGGGGTTGATTGGTGACAGAAACAGCTCGCCGGCGGGCCGTTTTTGTCGCCAAAACGCCTCACAATCGCTAGAATGGAACTTTTATATCACGTTGGTGCATATCAATGGCCGAAATCAAGACCTTCCCGGTTCGGCTCACGCACCAGGCGAACGAGTTGCTGCGCAATGCTTACCACTACAGAGGTGATCTTTCGTCGCAACTGACGATGATTCTTGAGACGGTCAACCTGCGAAAAATTGAGCTGAAGCGTTTCCCGACTGGTCGGGCAGCACGCGAAGCGAAAGACGAAGACAGGCCCCTCTTGAAGACCTCTGTACGCCTGACCGTAGAGCTTTACGACCAGGTGAAAGCGGTCGCCGACTCTCGAACCACGTCGGTGAACGTCGTTCTAAACAGCGCGATCCTGGCTGCACTTGCCAAACTCTGAACCCCGGTGCTGGGGTCATCCCTCCGCAACTTCTAACGGCCCTTCGGGGCCGTTTTCTTTGGGCGGCTTGGTGACAGGCCTCGCGCCTGGCCAGCGCCTGGCTGTCACCATGTTCAAGCCCCTTTCTTGGCGCGCGGTGCCTTCTTGGCCGGTGCCGGTGCTGCTTCGGTGGACGTGGCCGCGTCGGCTCCCTTCTGACCAACAACGCGCAGCAGCTCGGCGGCTTGGGCCTGGGTCGCTTCGAGCTGGCCGCGCAGCTTGGCCGCGTCCTCGCGCGCTGCGCTGGCTTCCTTGTTGGCCTGCACCTGGTCAGCCTCGGCCTTGGCGATTCGCTCTGCGGCGCGCTGGGCCTCGCGCTCGGCGGTCTTGCGGTGCTCCTGGTGCGCCTGCTCGGCGGCTTCGGCCTTGGCCTTCACGGTCGCCAGCTCGGCCCGCGCCTGGTCGCGTTCAGCGGTCGCGGCCTGGTTGGCTTTCTTCTGCTCGGCCAGCTCGGCGCGAAGCTGCTCGGCCTCCTGCTGGTGGCGTGCGCGGTCGGCCTCGATGGCGGCATTCATCCGGGCCAGCTCTGCGGCGTGCTGGGCTTCTGCCGTCCTGGCGGTCTGCTCGGTCACAGTGACACGTTCGCGGACTTGGGCCAGCTCCACGGCCTGGGCCTGGCTGGTGGCCTGCACGTCGGCGAGTTTGCCTTCCAGTGCCTCAACCTGGCCGGTGGCCTCGTCGAGCTTGGCTTCCAGGTCATCAACGGTCTGAGCTGCATCGGAAAGCTCGCGCTCGGCCTGCGCGCGTTGTTCCCCTGCGGATCGCACAACCTCATGAACCCGGCGCTCTGCTGCCTTGACGGCCTTGTCGTTCAGTTCCACGGCCAGCGTGGCAAGGCGCTCGGTCAGCGCCTTGGTCACTGCGGCCACTTCCTCGGCAACCTCTACGGGCAGCTCTGCAACCGGCTCGGCCTGCTGCACCGATTGACTGGCAAGGTGTTCGTCCCAAACCTGCTTCAACCTGGTGGGATTGCCGCCGCCCACTTTCTGGCGAAGGGCAAAGCCGGTGATGTTCCGGCCAGCGCCTTGCAGCTCTTGACCGGCTTCGATGATGGCTTCAGGGGTGAATTCAACGGGGCGCATGGTGGTTCTCCTGGTGGTTGATGCCTCATTATATCACAACAAACAAAGAAACAAACAAACGAACAAATAAACTAATCTTTTTTTGTTGGCCGGTGCCGCCCGGTCGGTGGCGGGTTCACCCGGCTTTGATGGTGTTTGCGGCTCGGCCTGCTGGTTCGGCTCGCTGGTGGCCGGGCTGGTGGGGCCTTGGCTGGTCGGTGATCGTGCCGCCTGGGCTGTTTTGCGGCCCTTGTGGCCGCTTTTTCTGCGCCGAAGGGCGCGGGCGGTTCATGTCTTCTTTGAATCCCAGCGGTGAGGCATCGGCCTAAGCCGATGACGAGGGGCGCAGCCCCTGGGGGCCTGCTCTACCCCGCTTGCGGGGTCACTTATTGGGGCGAAGCCCCTTCGTGGTATGCGCGCAAGTCAACTCCCGAAGGGAGGTGCGCAGCGAGCCATGTCCCGGCCCGTCAGGGCCGCTCGAATTGCTTCCCCCCGCGCGCCACGGTCGCCCGTCCTGTGGACAACGTTATGCACACCGGGGACGGTTAAATAAAAGGTTAAAAGAAAGGGTTAGCTCGGTCGGGACAAAGCGAGAAAACCCAGCACTGGCGCGGGGTTGCGCGGTGGACAACCGGCCCGGCTGGAACTCATACAACAACACCAAGGAACCGATGCAACAAGGGGTAGGAACTCATAGAACAACACCCCCCGTTTTCAAAGGAACTCATTCAACAAGGTTTCAGGAACTCATAGAACAAGCCCGCAAGCCGCGCCGGGCCTCATTTCTGAGCGATTGCACGCGGTAAATCTGACCGATTACACGCGCGGGCGTGGTGACAGGCCTCGCGCCTGGCCAGCTCGCCGCTGTCACCATCAAGCCGGGCGCTTGCGTAGCGCCCAAACGCGCTTCACCTGGCTTTCGCTGCACCCGGCGAGCCTGGCTGTCTCGGTGATGCTGTGGCCGCTGCCGCGCAGCGCCTCGATGCGCTGGTGCATGCCGGTGTCGGCCTGCCTCCCTGCGTACTTCCCGGCGCTCTTTGCCAGCTCCACGCCCTGGCGTTGCCGCTCGCGGCGGTCTTCGTAGTCGTCTCGCGCGATTTGCAAGGCAAGCCGTAGCAGCATGGCCTGAACCGACTCCAAAACGATCTTGGTCACGCCCTCGGCATCTGCGGCCAGCTCTGAAAGGTCGATCACGCCGGGCACGGCCAGCTTCGCGCCCTTGGCCTGGATGGAGTTCACCAGGCGCTCGGCCTCGGCGAGCGGTAGGCGGCTGATTCGGTCGATCTTCTCGGCGATCACGACTTCACCAGGTTGCAAGTCGTCGATCATGCGCAGCAGCTCGGGCCGGTCGGCCCGCGCGCCCGATGCTTTCTCGCGGTAGACACCGGCAACGTAGTAGCCAGCGGCCCGCGCGGCATCCTTGATGCCTTCCTGCCGCTGTAGGTCTTGCTCGTCGGTGCTCACGCGCATGTAAATGCGCGCCACCTTCATGCTGCCGGTGGACGTGGCCGGGCTGGTGGTGCGCCGCCTGGTCATGCTGTCACTTTCGGGCGCAAGGTGATGCACTCGCCGCGCCGAAGTCGGCGAAGCAACAGCTCATCGGGCACGCCTTTGCCCTCTGGCGGGGCCGTAATGGTCACTGTGTCGCCTTCGGCGGTAACGGTGAGCACGGGTAGCCCTGCGGGCGTGTACGCCCCGCCTGAGCGCGTTTGGACGGCATGCCGGGCCAGGTGGTGGGCTGGCTCCGCAAGATGCGCCTCGATGCGCTGAATCATGTCCCGGTTCATCGGATGCGCGGGCCAGCTCGCAATGTAGTCGCGCACCCCGGCAAGGAAGTCGAGTGTCGCGGCGTGGCGCTCGTCGGTCGAAAACTGCATGCTGCCCCTTTCTGGTCGGTCAATTTGGGTGTACCTAAATGCGCCCACGATACCGAAGGGGGCCAATTAAGGCAAGGGCAATCTAAATTTGTCGTTTTCAGAAGGCGACTGCATGAAATATCAGGAGTCGGCTGCACTGCCAGAACTGGCCGCCTGCAAGGCAGCGTAGAGAGCGGTTTTTCCTACCTTGAGGCGTGCGGCGGCCTCGCGGACATTCAAGCCGTTGGCGACAAGCTCCCGCGCTCGTTGCAACTTGTCGGCAGTGACAACCGGCTTGCGTCCGCCTTTGCGCCCGCGTGCGGCGGCAGCGGTCAACCCGGCCTTGGTGCGCTCGCGGATCAGGTCGCGCTCGAACTGGCCCAGCGCACCGAACACATGGAAGATGAGCCGCCCGCCCGGCGTGGTGGTGTCGATGTTTTCAGTCAACGAGCGGAAGCCGACGCCCCGTGCTTCCAGCTTGCCGACCGTCTCAATCAGGTGCGGAACGGAGCGGCCAAGCCGATCCAGCCGCCAGACGACCAGCACATCGCCATCGCGCAGATAAGCCAGCGCATCGGCCAAGCCGGGCCGGTCTGCCTTGGCCCCGGATGCCGTGTCCTCGAAAACCCGTTCGCAGCCTGCATTGCGCAGCGCATCCGTCTGCAAGGCGGTGTCCTGTTCCGCCGTCGATACCCGCGCATAGCCGATGAGTGCCATTTCCGCCCATTTGTCCGTTATACCGTCCGCCTATCTTATTGTCCGTCATCCCGTTGCGAAAGATGTTTTCGGACAGGCGTCCGGTTTGGCCGCCTAATGATCGTTTGACGGACAAGGCGGCTGGCGTCAGCCGAAAAGCTCGCTGTGCGAGCCAAGCCGCGCCAGGCGCAGGATGTCGGGATCGGACTTGCGGTAGATCAGCAGCAGGTCGGGCTTGATGTGGCATTCACGGTAGCCCGCCCAATCGCCGGAAAGGTCGTGATCGCGGTAGCGCGCATCGAGGGGCTGATCGGTCGCCAGCGCGACCAATACCGGCTTGAGCGCGTCATCGAGCGTGGCGCGGTGCTGGCCCTTGGCCTCGCGCTTGTAATCGCGTTTGAACGCGGAGGAACGGTCAATCGTCCGCATGCAAATCCGCCATCAGATCGTCCACGCTGGTGAACTTCTTGCCCTTGCCCGCTTCCAGTTCGGCAATGGCCTTCTTGGTGGTGGCATTGGGCACCTTCACATCGAAGGGCAGGCGGTGTTCGTCGGCGATGCGCAGCATCAGCAGGCGGATGGCGTCGGAAATCGACAACCCCATTGCTTCGAGCGCGCTGGCGGCACGCTCCTTGGTGTTGGTGTCGATGCGGGCGCGGACGTAGGTGTCGGCAGTGGTACTCATGGTAATTCTCCGGGAACGATTCAGATACTCACATTGTAGTCACAATGCGACCACATAACAAGGCCGCATCGTGCAGGGGAGTTCTGAGCAATTCCGGCCCCCTTGCGGTACTTCGTGCATAGGACTGCTGACACGGCCCGTTCAGAAGTCGGCTGCACACCGGTCGGCCTGCCCCGCGAACTGGTGCAGTCGTCTTCTGAAAATGACAAAATTGACCGGGGGCATTTTGACCACTCAAATTGCCTGCCTTCGGCACCCGCCACGCCCACGATGGGCGAAAAAAAACCGCCTCGGGTTAGGAGGCGGTCAAAGACTGCACGGCTCAGGGAGGAAAAGCCGGTGTGTGCAGCCGATTCAACCAGGCACCAGGGCTGCGGTGATGATCTTGCTTAACCAGGCTGTAAAGGCTGGCAGTAGCCCGGCCTTGCCCAGCAAGGCCAGCACCAGGACAACGGCGAAGGCCGCGCCGATTTTGAGTAGCCCGCTGTTCCTCATGTCTTGCTGTGGTGGTAGTACAAATAAGCCAAGCCGATAGGCGCAATGAAGATCGCACCGGCCCAGCAAAGGGCCATCGTCATGAGCTTCACAAACATCATGAAAAACACGTTCACAAAGAACGTATTCCTGCCCACGATGAAGCCCACGATGCTTTCATAGACAAAGCGCGCGTAGGGGTAAAGCAGGGTATTTACTGCGGTGACAAGCACCGCGCCGAATGACACGCCATGCGTGCTTCGGGTCGCCATGAACATGATGAACGCAAGGAACATCAGGCCGAAAAAGAACTGACGGAAGTAGTACGGCTTGGATAAGCCGCCAAAGGTTTTTGCTATTACAGGGTGCATGCTGGTTTTCTCCAAAGATTGTGTTGAAAAGGTTTCACCGGCCCAGGTCGCGGGTCTTTGTCTGCGTCACGGCCTGAACCCTGGCGGGCTTCACCACGGCTGCGCCGTCGTTGTAGGCGACGGCAAGGGCGGTGGTTTTGTCCACCGTGGGCGCTTGCGCGAAGGCGGTCTTCGCGTGGGCCACGGTGTTTGTTGCTGAGACTTGCTGAAGAACGTGGTGCTCTGTCTCGGCGATGATCGGCCCCTTGTAGGTGCCCTCGGCGAGCTGGGCGGGGAACGTCTTCGCGTTCGGGCCTAGCTGGGCCTTGGCCTCGGCTGTCGCCTCGGTCAGCGAGTCGGCCAGCTCGGCGGTCTTCCTGAACTGTGATCGGTCGTCGATGGGGAAAATCTGCTGTTCGCGGGTGCCGCGTCGGATGCCATCGGCGACGGATTCAACGATGGTTTGCAGGTCTTCGCGCTCAAGCGGTCGGGTCTTGTTCTGCACCACGTCTGACCAGGTGCGCGCGGCCTGGTCTGCGGTCTTGCTGGGCGGGCCGTCGATACGCTCGGCGGCAAGGCAGAAAACTTCCTCTGCCTTCATCAGCTCGCTTTGACCGGCATAGGCCTTATCGACCTTGGCCCAATCGCCCTTCATTGAAGGGGATTGGCGGGCGGCGATGATTACTTCGAGTAGATCGCGCTTTTCGCTGCCGGTGAAGGTGAGGGTTCCGAAGTGCCCAAGGGCTTCGTGTTGGAGGGACTTTCTGAGGTCTCCAACGTCACGAAAGTTGGCAAGGGGTAAATGGACTTCCCCGCGTTTCGGTAAGAAGGCACCTTTGATGGTGCCAACGGCTTCGATGCTGGCTTTGTTTCCATAGAAACTCTCCTGGGTAGGTCTGTGGCTGATATTCAAACCAGAAAGGCCCGGAAATTCATTGTAGAAGGCATGAATCGCGCCGTCTGCTTGATCCTCGGTGATGGGCATTTCTAGGGCTTTCGTCTTTGTGTTTGGTGACAGGCCTCGCGCCTGGCCAGCTCGGCGCTGTCACCACGGGCTTACATGCGTTCTTGGGCTTCGAGCTGCTTGTAGGCACTCATGGCGGCGGCGGTGCCAGCGTTCTTGCCCTTCTGGTAGCTGGTGGCCGCGCAGCGGATCGCGTAGTCCGGCGAAGTCAGGTTCTGCATGCCATACACCGAAGTCTTGTTGTCGTAGCCGTTCAGGTTGAACCGCTTGCCCTTGTAGAGCGCGAGATTCCATGCGACACGGGCATCGCTCGGCTGCTGCCGCGCGAGCTGCTGATAAATGCCCTCCTTCGGCCCGACAAACTGATTCCACGTCAGGTAATAGTCGGCCTTGTAGCCTTCGATGAAGGCATCGGCGTTGCAGGCATCGGCGGCAACCTGAACGGTCACGTTCGGCTGCTGGTAGCCGCCTGCTGGCCCCAGGGCCACGCTGCGCGCTGCGGGCTGCATGCCCGGCAGGGGTGGCAGGGGCGGCAAGGGTGCGCAAGCTGCAAGGGCAACGGCGGCGATGGGCAAAAGTCGTTTCAACATGGTTTTCTCTCCTTTGGGTTGGTGGTTCTGGTGACAACACTCGCGGCGGCCGCGAGATCTGCTGTCACCAATGGGGTGCATGGGTCAGCTCCGAATCATGTCCTCAAGCCCGGCGCTGAGTTCGGCCAGCGGCGGCATGGTGGCAACAGTGTCACGCAAGGTCGGCAAGCTGATCTTGTCGGCTACGGCCTGGGGGAAGTCTTGGGCGCGCTGCGCCTGGTCGAGCTGGGCTTCTTCAGCTCGGGACACCCAGGCGGCAACGTGAACGATGCCGTGAAGCGCGTCCACCGGCTCATGAGCCAGCGGCTCGGCGCTGCGCTCGATGGCGGCGGCGAAGTCCTCGGGGAAATTCCAGTGGCGGGCCAGCGCACCGCCCACGTCGGCGAAGCTGAAGCCGAAGGCCTCGCGCTCGGCCTCGATCCGGCTCGGGTCGGGGAACGGTGACACTGAGCGAAGCGCAAGCGCGGCCATTTCGGCGGGCATGCCTGCGTGCATGACAAGCCTGCCGATGGCATGGATCAGGCCCACGGTGAAGGCAAGCTCGCCGTCGAGCTGGGCCGTGCGGGCAAGGTACTTGGCCGCAACGGCTGTATGCAGGCTGTAGCGCCAAAACTGCTTCAAGTCGATGCCTGGCATGTCTTTGAAGCTCCCGGCGATGCCGGTGCTCATCACCAGTGTTCGCACGGTCAGGAAGCCCAACAGCTTGAGGGCTTCGTCTACCGTGCCCACGGTGCGCGAAACGTTGTAGTAAGCCGAATTGGCAAGGCGCAAGACCTTCGCGCTCAGTACCTGGTCGGTGGCGAGCTGGCGGGCGATTTCGCCCGTTAGAACGTCATCCTTGCTCAAGCCCTGGATCAGCTCTTGAACAACCTTCGGGATGGATGGCAACGCCCTCCCCTGCTGAAGTAGTTCGTCGATGGTCATTGCGCCCCCTCGGGTAGAAAAGTGATGGTTGCAGGCTGGCCGGGCTTCCAAGTGCCGTCTTCCTGGCGCTCGGAAGTCAGCGAAAAGTCGCATTCGAGCGTGATTGCGCGCTGGGTGGTTTCCTCGCATGGGCACCGGCCAGCACACTTGCCCGCGCGCTCGTCTTCTTGAACCAGGAGCTGCCAGCGGCTACCGTGCGGTTCGGCGCAAGCGCCTTGCTGCTTGCAACGGGCGAAGGTTTCGGCCCGGCAAGCTGCTTGGTCGGCCTTCCATGCCGCGATTTCGGCTTCGGTGGGGGGTGACCCCTCCCTTTCGTCTTCGACGCTCATAGCGGCCTCACTTCTTCGCCAGTTGGGTAGCGGCCTGGCTGAGTTTGGCGAGCTTGGTGTTCACCAGCTCGATGTCCACGCGCCGATTTTTGGCCCGGCCTTCCGGGGTGCTGTTGTCGGCAACAAACCCGCCTGCTGAGTTGTAGAAGGCGCGAATCTTCTTCGCGTCAACACCTTGACCGATAAGGTACTGGCGCGCGGCCAGCGCGCGGGCAAGGGCAATGCGCTTGTTGTCCTCGTCGATGACTGTCGAGTCGGTGAACCCGCGAAGGTTGATGCGGTCGGCGGCTTTGGCCGCTGGCACCAGCACGCGGGCAACGTCGTCGGCGGGCTTGAAGTCGGCGCTTGCGAAGCCGAATTCAACCCGAAGGATCACGCTCGCGGCCTCGGCCACAAGGTTTTCAAGGCGGTCGAGCTTGGTGCCGATGTCCTTCGCCTCCTGGGCGCTGCCGGTGGCCTTCATCTTGTCCAGCTCGGCGCGCAGCTCGGCGATTTGCTTCTCTGCCAGCTTGAGGGCTGCGCGAGCGGCCAGCAGCTCGGTATTCGTGTCAACGGGCACCGTGACCGCTGCCGCTGGCTCCGGCGTGGCTTGTTGAACGGGTTCCTTTGTAACAACGGGCACCGTCGATTTCACGGTCGCGGACGTGGGGCCAATCTGAACCCGCACCGGGCTATACAGCCCCGGTAAAACGGCGTTCTGGCCGATTCGCTGGTAAGCGAGCGGCTTTCCCTCGCCGTCGAAGACCCGCAAAGCAGCGGGCGGGTCAGTGACGAACTGAAGGGCTGTGCGTTCGCCATCATCGAAGGCGCGCACCAGGCCGATTGCCTTGCCTCCCTCGGTGGTGTAGCTGAAGCGCAGCGACGACACCGGGGCCTTGTCGCCCTGGGTGGCGCACGAAGCGAGCGCCAAGGCCGCAACGACGGCCCCGGCAATGGCGGTTTTTCTCATCGTGTGTTCTCCTATGGTGAATAAAAAGGAACTCATAGAACATGCCTACCGGGTGAACTTCACAAGCCCCGTGCGGGTGATGTCTACCTTCTTCAGCAAGCCGCTTTCGTCGAGCGATTTCACGGCTCGGCGCAACACCTTGCGAAAGTTCTCAAGGCTCTCGGCATCGCTGCCGCAGAGCTGGAAGACCGTCTCGGCCTTCAGGGCGTAGGGGTCGCGGTGGCTGGCCGCGTAGTCGTACAAGCGGCGCGCGACTGGCGGGAGCGTGCGGTAAATCTCCCAATTGAGCCGGGTGAAGTTGTTATCCCCGAACCACTCGCGGATTTCGGTCGGCACCTGAACCGCGTACTTGGTGCGCGGTTTGCCGTCCTCATCACGCCAAAGGAAGTCACCAATAAGCGAAAGAGCAAGGCCCCCTTTTAGGCGCTTGCTCTCGATGGTGAGGGCGGTTGCCTTCAGTCTCAAAAGGCAGTCGCGTAGCAGCTTGTAGTTCGGCCCTGAAGGTGTCCAGCCGATGTCTTGGCATAGCTGGTAAGGGGTGAACTCCACCCAGCGGCCCAGGGGCAGCATTTTTGCGTAGTGAAGGATTTGGAGCCAAACAAGCTCATCGTTCTCGGCGCGCAGCTCGAAGCCGGTGTAGCTGATTGCCCCGTCACCGACAACGAAGATGCTTTCGTCGAGAAAGCTCTTGCGTTTGCGCGCACGGCGCACGGTGAACAGTGCCGCCCGGCATGACTCGTTCGGGTGCGCCCTGACCTCATCGGCCCACAAGGGGAGTTGAACGACCATGAACTTGCGGCGCTCGGCTTCCTCGGCCTTCGCAACCTTCTTTTGTTCGGCGGTGCGCTGCTGTGCTTCCTCGGCGCGCGCCTTCAGCTTGGCAAGCTGCTGGTCGAGCGTTGTGATGGTTCCGATTGGCTTCATGTCTTTTTCTCCTGGTAGCCCGTTTCAGTCGGCGCGCTGGTTGGTGACAACCTGCGCAACCTGGTCGGCGATCACTGTCACCATGACCCCAATTGCCGCCCGGCTTCCTGAAGGGCTGCAACACCGTTGTTCATGCGGGCTTCGAGCTGCTTGAGCTTCGCTGAAAGCTGGTCGAACTCCTTGCCTCGCTCGATCCCGGCCCGCGCCTCGGCGATTCGGTCTGCGTCTGCACCGATGTACTCGCGGCGGCGGTCGCCGTCGTGCATGGGGTAGATCAGATACAGGTATTTGTTTTCGCGCCAGTGTTCCGATGCGTAGATCAATCCTGCCTTCTGCAATACCTTCATGCGCTGGCTAACCGTCTTCAGCTCGCCCTCGATGGCGTCGATCACGCGGGGCAGTTGAGCCGCGAGCTGTCGGAGTTGCTTGGTAGCTGACATAAACATATCACCTATGGCGAATAATAAACCAATGCGAGGCCCAGGTCATCACCGGGTCAGGCCGCTTTGACTGGAATCGGTTGCCCGCAGTGCGGGCAGTGGCCTTGCAGCTTTCGGATAGTCCGATGCAGCGAGGCGTAATCAACGCCTGCGGCGATGCTGGCCGCGCGGCGCGTCTCCCCTTCAACAAACACCAGGCGGCAAGCCTCGATCATCTTTTCGCTGCGCATGGCATGCGTCTTGACCAGCTTCTTGAAGTCGGCTGCGGTGATGGTTTCGATTTCGGTGCTCATGTTGTTATGCAATCTCAATGGTGCCGAAGTAGCGGCGGATTTCGGTATGCGCCTGGAAGTGGCCTAGCCACTCCTGCGCCTGCATGTCGGTCAGCGTCCGGGCCACGGTGAAGGGTGTCACCTTCCTGGCCGCGAAAACCTTGCCTTCGGCCTCGAACCACTGGCCGCGCGTGGTGCGCCCCAGGATCAAGAATTCAGCCCGTTGGTCTTGCCAGTTGTGGCGGCACCGATAGAAGACGACTTGGGCATCGGTGCCCAGGTAGCGCCGCCCGTCCTTGTATTGGTCGAGCGTCGGCCACGCCTTCAGCATGGCATCGGTCGAACGCTGGCCGTAGGTGCGCGCGTTCCAAGTGAACCAAAGGCCCACGGTGACGACTACAGCGAGAACAAGGGCGGTGAGCATGTCTTCTCTCCTATGAAACTCTCCGGTCAGGCTTGAGCACGGTAGTAGCGGCTGACCAGCTTGCCGTCTACCTGGCGAAACACCACGACACCCGCCCCGCCGTCCAGCTCAAAGACATTGACGGTGGGGGGAACCTGCATGGTGCGAACGATCTGCACGGTTTGAACCTGGGGAACCGGCGCGGGCAAAGGCCCTGCCGATGCCACCATCAACAGGCCCGCCGCACCAGCGACAACACTCGCCAGCATGGCCGGTGCCGCCAGCATGGCCGCTGCGAGCACCAGAACACCAAGGATCACATTCAGCGCCTTCATGGCTTTACTCCTGCATGGTTATCGGGCGCGTATTCCACAATTTTAAGCGCCCTATGGTGAATAACGCAAGGAAGCCTGTCGGGGTTGACCGTTTCCCTGCGGGTATGGTGAATAAAAAGGAACTCATTCAACAAGGCTAGTCGTCCAGCTTCGCCAGCAGCCGGTCGATTTGCGGGATGCCGAAGTCGCGTTCCTCGAAGTGCCTGCCTCCCGGCTTCACGCCCTCGGCGCGAACGGTCTTCAATGCCTCCTGCTTCGTCTCACGAAGCCGGTGCAAAGCCTCCACGATCAGCAGTTGCTCAGACTCGGTGAGTACGTCTTGAATGCGTGCCATTGGTTAGCCCTCCGGGTGATAGTCGGGATCAAAAAACACCTTGCGCTCTCCCGCCTCCACGGCATCGGCCAGCTCGGAAAGCTCCTTCTTGCTCCAGTCGCAACCCGCGATCTGTCGAAGGAAATTAGCGACAAGGCGCGCGGTCGCCTGGTCGGTCAGAACCTCGGTCTTAGCCTTTTTGGGCATGGTCTTCGCTCCTGGTTTGGTATTCGTCGGCCAGCTCGGCGCAGCGGCTGTGCCAGCCCGTATCACCCTCGGCGGCTGCGCCGCGAAGGTGATGCGCTGCCTCCTGCCACTGGCCCGCCGCTACCCGCTTCCAGACGATTTGCATGCGGGTGATCTGGTCATCCGGGCATGTCATCAAAAGGTCGTTGGCGGTGATGGCTTGGCGGGTCATGGCGCGGCCTCAGAACTCGGTGGTCAGCGTGCCGTCGTCCAGGCGCTTCATGATGTCGCCCTCCCCTGCTTCCTTCTTGGCGGTCACTGCCTCGGCGAACGTGGGGAAGTCGGCAACGATGTCTTCATCGTCCTGGCCGGGGTTGTTCACCAGCACCCAGGGGTTCGGGTTGAAGGCCTCGGCCTGGTCAGCCTGGCGGCGCTTGGCTTTGATTTCGCCCAGGGTGCAAGGGGTGAAGTGCAAATCCAGCTCGGCACCGTAGGCGGTGATTTCCTGAATCGAGATATAGCCCAGCTCCGCGCATTCGTCGTCACCGTTCAAGATGGCATAACCGAAAGCCTGCTCGATGCCGCCGTCCATGTCCTTTTCGGTGATGTACCAATCACTGCCGCCCAGGAAGTAATGCAGGTGAACGATGGCCTCGTCGCCCTTGCCGTCCTGCTCGTAGGTCTTGGGCATGGTGTCGATCTGCTGCGCGAGGTCGATCAGCTTGCGAAGGAAGAACTCGGCTTCTTCGCTGTTCTTGGGGTCGGATGCCACGGCCACGGTCAGAAACTGGCTGCGGCTGAAGAAGGGGCGAATCGAAAGGCCTGCGGCGATGCCCTGCGACAAGAGGGTCGGGGCGCTGGCTTGGGTGGCGGTTGCTTGCATGGTGTTGCTCCTGGTTGAAAGGTCACTTCGCTGAAAGTGATTTCATTATACACCATATGGCGAATAACACGCAAGGGGGGAGTTAAAAATTTCTCACGCCCGAAGGGGCGGGGCGGGTTGGCTGTTGGCTGTCCTGGTGCGTTTGCGCCCTGCTTATGCCGCCATCGGCATAAGCACAACATCAGCAAAACATAAGCAACGCCTAAGCACTTTGCACCAAAGGGCGCGCGGATCGCGCCCGAGAAACCGCCGCTGGCTTGGTGACAGAACACCGCCGCCGGCGGATCTGTCCTGTCACCACGGGCGGGGTGAAGCCTTACGGCGGGCTGGCCTAGGGCGTAGCGACATCAGCGGTGGGGCGAAGCCCGTCCGCGTCGCCTAGCGGGCTTTCCTGCGAAGCTGCCGCCGTAGGGCTTCCGTTATGGGGTGGGTTTTTCTGGTGACACAAGCGAGCTGGCCAGGTCGCCGCGGTGTCACCAAAATTGCGCCGCTTCAGCGGCTGGAAAGCGCCCGGATGGGCGCAAGGCAAGTGGTGGCCTGTAGGTGTAGTGACTCGCGTTTGAAAACGGCCCGACTTGCAATCAGCGGCTTTTCCGACTCAGATTATTTGCAACTGACCGCACAGTCAGACTCA
>NZ_JADZ01000047.1 GCF_000518645.1 Curvibacter gracilis ATCC BAA-807
ATGAGGTTGCCCTCGAATTTCGGAGTTCATAGCTCAGCCCGGAGAATGCCGGGAAAGGACAGAAGAGATGAACGCTGGAGTGATGAGCAGAGCCAAGTACACCTTGGAGTTCAAGCAAGAAGCTGTCAGGCAAGTCAAGGCCGGACGACCAGCCTCCGTGGTGGCAAAGACCTTGGGCATGCCCAGCGCTAGCTTGACCAACTGGGTTCGGGCAGACGCAAAGGGGCAGCTTGGGGTATCGGCAGATGGCAAGCCCGCAGCAGTGGTGAGCCCTGAACAGGCAGAGATTGCCCGACTGAAGGCAGAAGTTGCACGCCTGAAGATGGAGCGAGATATTGCAAAAAAAGCGGCGGCGTACTTTGCACAGGATGTGCTGCAAAGTACGCCTGGATTCAATCGATGAGGCAACGCTGGCCGATCACGCTGATGTGCGAGGTCCTGCAAGTCAGCCCCAGTGGATATTTCAGTTGGGACCGGGCTGGCAAGAGTGGCCACGATGGGCCCACGCGGTTTCACAGCGACGAGGCTGTGCTCGCCCATATGCGAGCCATCCATGCCGAGGTCAAGGGTGAATATGGCTGGCCACGCATGCACAAGGAGCTGTCAGTCAGGGGCATCCGAGTCGGCAAAGACCGGGTACGCAAGCTGATGCAACAACACGGCATCCGAGCTAAGACGAAGCGCAAATTCGTGGTCACCACCGATAGCAGACACCGTTTGCCGGTGGCAGCCGATTTGGTCCAGCGACAGTTCACTCCACCAGCACCCAACCAACTGTGGAGCGGCGACATCACGTATATCGCCACGGACGAGGGGTGGCTGTACCTGGCAGCAGTGCTGGACCTGCACAGTCGTCAGGTGGTGGGCTGGAGCCTGCAAACGCACATGCAAACTAGCCTGGTCAAGGATGCGTTGCTGATGGCCTGTTGGCGTCGCCGACCTGCCAGGGGCCTGATCTTTCACAGCGATAGGGGCAGTCAATATTGCAGCGATGATTTCCAACGGACACTCAAGGGCCGGGGCATTGTCAGTTCAATGAGTCGCAAGGGGAATTGCTGGGATAACGCCCCTACCGAGAGCCTTTGGGGACATTTGAAAACAGCGTGTGTTCATGGTCAAAAATTCGCGACCAGAGCTCAAGCAAGGCAGGTGATTTTGGAATGGATCGGGTTCTACAACCATTCCCGACTACATTCGACATTGGGCTACATGAGCCCTATGCAGTACGAAAAACGCTGGTTGGCGGCGCAGCAAAAATCTGCCGCTTGAAGACCGGTTATGCACTCCGATTTTCAGGGGCAACCTCACAACTTGGGCGTGCTCAACGGCATCGAAAACCGCCACGCCGAGGCCCGCCAGCAATTCGAAGAGGTGCTCAAGCTGCATCGCGAACAGGCCCGCACCAACCCCTCGGAGTACCTGCCAGAGGTGGCCAAAACGCTCGACAATCTGGGCCTTCTCAGCCGCGCCGAAAACCGCCACACCGAGGCCCGCCAGCGGTTTGAAGAGGCACTCTCCCTGCAACGCGAACTGGCCCACACCGATCCGGCGGTGCACCTTCCGCATTTGGCCTCGACGCTCAACAACCTGGGCATTTTCAGCAGCGACCAAAATCGCAACGCCGAGGCTCGCCAGCATTTCGAAGAGGCACTCAAGCTGTACCGCGAACTGGCCCGCAATACCCCGGGGGTGTACCTGCCGTATGTGGCCCTCACGTTCAACAACCTGGGCGCGCTCAACAGCATCGAACGCCGCAACGCAGAGGCCCACCAGCAGTTCGAAGAGGCACTCAAGCTGTACCGAGAACTGGCCCGCAGTAACCCAGCAGTCTACCTGTCGGATGTCGCCATGACGCTCTACAACCTGGGCGTGCTCAACAGCATCGAACGCCGCAACGCAGAGGCCCGCCAGCATTTTGAAGAGGCGCTAAGAATCTATCGATCGCTAGCGGCCAATTCGACGGAGGCGTTTTCCAAAGAAATCGCGCACACTGACAGAAACCTCAAAAAGTTGATTCCATGAACGCACGAGAGTCAAGCGGGCGCCATTGATTGCGGTGCTAACTGCGACAGGCACTGTTTTCTACCTCTTGATTCCCTTCAGCCTGTACCGGACCCCGGGTAGAACAACAGTAAGCGCTGATCCGGGCCGTGTTCAGTCACTCAGCAGAACCCCAAAAAGAGGCGGATTCCATTCCGCCCCTAAAACAACCCCACCGGCTCCCCCTTCCGATCCCAGCTGTAAATGATCAGCTCGTTCCTCTCCACCCCCTTGGCCCCACCACCCACCTGGTAGGTAATCGGCACCACCTCCATCTGCAGCCCTTCAAAGCAGCGCCGGATGTCCGGGTGGTCATTGATGCTCAAGATGGCCTTGCCCTTGATCTCGCGCATCAGTTGGGCCATGGCCTCGTACTGAGCCCACTCAAACGGCACCCCATACCCCTCGGTCTGCCAGTACGGCGGGTCCATGTAAAACAAGGTGTGCGGCCGGTCGTAGCGCTTGATGCACTGCTGCCAGTCCAGGCGCTCGATGTAGGTGCTGGACAAGCGCAGGTGCGCCGCACTCAGGTTTTCTTCGATGCGCAGCAGATTCAAGGGTGGGGCCGTGGTGGCCGTGCCCCAGGTCTGGCCTTGCACCTTGCCTCCGAAGGCATGGTGCTGCAGGTAGTAGAACCGGGCCGCCCGTTGCAGGTCGGTCATGGTCTCAGGCGGGGTGTCCTGAAGCCACTTGAACATGTCGCGGCTGGAGAGTGCCCATTTGAACTGGCGCACGAACTCCTCGAGGTGGTGCTTCACCACACGGTACAGGTTGACCAGTTCGCCATTGACGTCGTTGATCACCTCCACTTCTGCCGGTGGGCGCAAGAAGTACAGCGCGGCTCCGCCCGCGAAGACCTCGACGTAACAGGTGTGCGCTGGGAAGCGCGGGATCAGGATATCGGCCAGGCGGCGCTTGCCACCGAGCCAGGGGATGATGGGGGTTGCCATTGTGGGCTCCAAAGCTTCGTTTACACTCGCCCCGCCTGTACAGGTGGGCAGGGACTTGGGCTGGGCTCACAGGCGCGATCTGTGGGTTCGGCGTTCGGTCGGGGTGGCTCCAATCACTCCAACCGTTCGCCCTGTTCTTTTTTCTGGGGATCAGGGGGAGGTGTGCACCTCCACCGGCTGGTCCCCGGCTTGATTCACTGCGTCATAGGCGGCCTCACAGGCCCGCCCTTTCACTCGGGCTTCATCAGCAATTGCCGCCAGCTCTCCCGCTCTTTCATCAGCGCGTCTGAACAACTCGGCAAGCAGATCGACGGCGGGGCCTGTGTCTGCCTGGCACTGGCCGGCAATGGTGGCCGCTGAGGCGTTGGCACGCTGACGCTCGATGTAACTGGCAAGTTCGCGCTGCAGCCGCTGGCCAGCATCACGGGCACGGTCCACAGCCACACGCGACTGCGCCAGATCGGCCTGGGCCCGGGTTTCGATTTCAGAGACTTGATCACGGTATTGCCGCTCCAATTGACGGTTGGTTTCTGAGGCCACGCGAGCCAGGCGTTCACCCTCGGCCTGCTGCTTGGCTTGCTGGGTCTTGGCTTCGGCCGCCTCGAGCTGGGCGCCATGAAGGCGCCAGGTTTGAACGGCCGCGGTGCTGGCCAACGCGAGCACCAGGACCTGAAGGGAGGCGCTTTTGAATCTAGCGAGCACCGGCATTCGCCACCTCCTGCAGTTGGCCCAGGCAGACCTCGAGCTCCGCCCCGCGCCGGTCCACCAGCCCGCGCAGGGTCACCAGCTCGCCCTGCACCCGGGCCTTGACCCAGCGCGAGAGCTGCTCGCACCCGGCCTGGGCCTGCCCCGCATTGAAGAGCCTGGCCAGGGTCGACCCAGCGAGCGCCTCTTCGCCCAGGTTGTAGGTGAAGTCGATCAGAGCGGCCCGCTGCCAGGGCGTGAGCGGCACCCGGATCTGGCGCGAGACGGCGGCATCTGCGATGCGCAGGTGCTTGTCGCGCAGGGCATCGCACTCGGCTGGCGTATAGGTCTTGCCCGGCACCACGTCCTTGCCGGTGATGCCCTCGCACACCGTCAGGATGCCCACCGGGTCACGGTAAGGCGTGAGCCGCCGGCCCTCGTACCAGGTGGCCAGCACACCAGCGAGAGCAATGGCGCCACCGCTGGCGGCCTGGATCAGGCGTTTCTTGAGAAGGTCGTTCATTTGGGTGGGGTCCCTGTTTTGATGGTCAGGAAGGCGCCCCAGGTGACGGCAGCGAGCGCCACCAGCGCGGTGATGGGCTTGGCCAGGGCACCGATCCAGTTCAGGACCTTGAAGGCGCCCTTCATGGCCATGAAGAACTCCACGATCTCGGCCGTGTTGGACTCGGTGCGGATCGTGGCGCTGGTGTTCTCGGCCAGGTCGGCCCTCAGGCTCGCCATGGTCTCGTCACCGGTGGCCAGGCGAGCTCGGATGGTTTGGAGCTCGGCCTCGACGGCCGCCAGGCGCTGGGCTTCGGTGGGTGGGGTGACTTGCAGAGGGTCCGTGTTCGCCGCTTCAGGCGCCAGGGGCAAGGTTTGCTCGTCCAGCATCACACCCCCTTGGCCTGGTCACAGTGGCCGGCATCGAGCCGGTCCAGCAGCCGGCACAGCACGCAACCCCAGGCCCTGCCCTCGTCCCGCGCCCGGGCCGCCCGGCTGCTCACGGTCTCGCGCTCGTCGCCGTTGGCCGCCACGTTGAACACCCGATCGAATGCCCGGGCAATGCCCCAGGCCCGGCCCGGGTTCGTGGCCACGGCCCAGAGGTAGCGCACCAAGGCGGCCAGAGGCGCCAGGGCCACCACGGGCAGCAGCATCAGGAGGTACACCCGTTGAGACGCCTTTTGCTTCATGGCCGTTCTCCCGCTTGCACCGGAGCGCCCAGGATCTGGTCCGCGTCGACCGCGTGGCCGGCCTGCACCAGCAAGGCCAAGGCCGCGGGCAGATCAGCCCGGTCCAGGTCGATGAAGCCCCGCACCGAGCAGTCCTTGACCAGGGCCTGAACAGCAGGGCTCGGGTCGGCCAGGATGGCCCATTTGGCGGGGCCGAAGCGGTCAAAGAAGCTGCCCACCGCGACGTGCCGGGGCACAGCCACCGCCGGGTCGTCGGGCGCGGGCCCGAGCAGCTCGAAGCGCCCCGCATGGTGTTCGGTGACAAACGCATCGTCGGCCACCACGGTGTTCAGGATGGCGCCGTCGGCGCCCAGGAGGTTGTAGAGGTGTCGCATGGTTGTGCCTTCAAGGGGTCATGAGGTCCAGGGGGATCAGGGGGTGAGATCCGCAAAGAAGCGAAGGAACGCCAAGCCGCTACCGCCAGCGCCGCTGCGGCAATTCGGTGCCGTCAGGCCCTGGCCACTGGACAGCCCACCACCACCACCGCCCCAGGTGCCGCCGCTGGCATACGCCACGCTGCCGCCCCCAGGAGACCCCGAGATCGCACCGCCCCCACCGAAGGCTCCAGCCGCCGCCACCGAGAACCCGCCTGGCGTGCTGTTTGTCTGCAGATTGACCCCACCGCTACCGCCACCGTCGCCCGCAGCACTGCCCGCGGAATACGATCCGCCGCTGCTGTACCCACCAGTGCCCCCGCCCCCGACAGGCAGCGGCACCAGCCCCCAATTCGCAACGAGGTCCGCCTGGTGGGTCGCGCTGCTGTACAGCGTGAAGCCACTGCCACCATTGCCGCCTTGGGACAGGGAGCCGTTGTTCATGGCCTGGCCGGCAGAGAACACCCCGCCCCCACCGCTGGCCACCCAGGACGCCACGGTGGCGATGGCAAACACGATGTCCCCGCCTGCCGTGGCGGTCTGGTCCGCTCCACCGAACAGGTTCACCCCACCGCCGCCCGTGGCCACCTGTTGCCCGGTCCAGTTGGTGTTGAGGATGCCGCCGCCGCGCCCGCCCGCCGAGTTGATCTGGCCGCCCGTGGCCGAGCCGCCCGGTGCGCCCGCGAGCGCGACCCCAGTGCCCGAGTAGATGTACCCGCCCGTGCCCCCGTTGGCCACCATGTTCACAGCCTGGGCCGCGATCACGATGGAGGAGGCGCCACCGCTGTTCCCAGCTGCATTCGCGTTGGTCACGTACGCCCCACCCGCCCCGATGGTCACGACGATGACGTCGCCCTTTTTGATTCTGGAGAGGCGCCGGGCAAAACCACCGGCACCGCCCCCGAACGCGGCCGTGGGGGCCATGCCGGTCTGAACATAGAGCCCGCCCGAGCCACCGCCGCCAATCACGGACAGGTCGACCAGGCCGTCGCAAGGCGCCACAAGGGTTTGGCTGCTTGTCACCTGCAGGGCCAGGATGGAACGGTATTGCTTGGTGCTGCCACCGAGCAGATCAGGAAGAGACGCCATTACATATACCTCCACACGTTGGAGCTGGAGAAGAATTTGAAGGTGACGGCCCCAGGCGGAATGCCCAGCACCAGGAAGTCAGTGACCATGACAGTGCCAACCTGCAGGGGGATCGGGTTGTTGGGGTTCACCAACAGGCTGTTGTCCGCGCGGCCATTGGCCACCACGACCACGCACACATCGCCGTTGGCCGGGTTCTGGGGCAGGTACTTGGCGCAGGCCCCGGCCAGCGTGATCTCGTTGATCGTGTTCAGGCCACCATTGGCCGCACCATAGAAGCTGCCGCCCGTATTGGTCACCTGCTGGATGGGCAACGACATCAGACCCAGCGAGAACCAATTCGTGGGGTCGTTGATGGGGTCGACCGTGCTGTTGGCGATCGCGGCCCGGGTGCGGTAGAGCTGGCCATTGATGGGGCTCCAGGCGCAGGCGCCCGAGGCGTAGGCGCCTGGCACCCACTTGACCGCCCCCAGGGCGGCCTGGGCCGCGGCCAGGGTGTTGGCGGCCGCTGAGGCGCTGGCCGCGGCTGCATCGGCCCGCTGACCTGACAGAGAAGCCTGGGAGGCGGCATCCTGCACGCTTTGGGCGGCGGCTGAGGCAGCAGCGTTCATCCAGGTCAGGGCCGCACGCCACTGGGCCACGCTGGTGTTTTTGAGGTGATCGAAGAGGGTCGTGCAGCGCACCGCAAAGCTCGTTCGATCGGCCCGATCCGGCGTGGCCGGGAGGTCATCAAGGGTTGGGGGATTAACCAATGGCATTCAGACCATTCCTTTCACATAGCCGCTGAAGGTGGCGGTCTGGGCGTTGTCGTAGCTCATGGAGCCACTGCCCAGACCAAAGACGTTGAGGCCGACGAAGCCGGCGGCGTCCGTCGCGAACCAGGCCGCGGGCACATCGAGCACCCTTTGCACCACAGAGAGCACGTAGTCGGCCTGCTCGCGCGGCAAGATCAGCTTGAAGCGCATGTCGGTGGCCGAGCGGCGGCGTTTGATCGAGGTGCCGCCGTAGTCGTCGGTCTTGATGTACGAGTACGTCACGGGCTCGGCCGTGGCGCCTGGCTGAGTGCCGCCCCAGGTGTCGGCATTGACCAGGGGCACCAGGTCCCCCAGCACCACCATGCCCGCGCCCACCACGCCACCGGCCGGCGCCGTGAGGGTGAGGGTCAGCTCCGCATCGGGGTACGGCACCAGGTCACGGATCAGGCAGCGCGTGAGGGGCTTGATGGCACCGAAGGCCCAGTCGTACCAATCGAGTGGGTCTTCCTGCAGGACGAGGGTCTTGCTGAAGACCACGGTGCCCGCCGGCTTGTCTTTGACGGTGACCGACAGCGTGGCGCCGTCCAGGCCGTAGCAGGCAATCGCATTGAAGAAGCCCGGGCGCAGCACATAGGTCAGGGGTGATGCGATGCGGCCCTGGGTGCTGACTTCGGTGTCAAACGCTGCCCAGCGAGCCGTAGGGCCCGCATCGAGCCAGTACTCGGAATCGACCTCGGGCAGCGCTGTGCGGCCGGCAGGCACCGCTTTAACGCATTCGTAAACCCGGTGCGTGGCTTTGCGGATGCGGCGATCACCCAGGGCGCAGGCGGCGCCTGAGACCCATTCGACTTCGCCGACTGCAGGCTCGGCAATGTTGCAGTCGGCCAGCATGGCCTCGGTGATGGTCAGAGGGACGAGGATATTCATTGCAGAACCGCCTTCATTGGGTGTGGTCCTCCACCAGGGCCATGGGCACGGCCCCGCCTTCGGGGTTGCCGTTGGTGGCGTCCGCGGTGCGCCGAGCCTGGGCTTCGAGCTGGGCGGTCTGGGCCCGCAGGGCTTGGACCTCGGCGATCAAGCGGGTGAGCAGTTCGGCGGTGGCGCCATTCGTTTGAGGTAGCGCGTGCGCGGCGGGGTTGTACGCTTTGGGCACGATGGCCTCGCCCTCATGGATCAGGGCCAGCATGTCTTGGGGCACGTAGTTGGTGCCCACCGCAAAGCGCGGCACACCCACCGATTCCGCGGCCCGGAGCAGGTCTTCGTAGCGGAAGCCCGCCACGGTGGCCAGGTCGCTCAAGGTGGCGCCGCTGGCCTGCGTGGCCTCGAGCAGACCCTTCACATTGCCCG
Organism: Curvibacter gracilis ATCC BAA-807; assembly: GCF_000518645.1. GTDB lineage: Bacteria > Pseudomonadota > Gammaproteobacteria > Burkholderiales > Burkholderiaceae_C > Curvibacter > Curvibacter gracilis. The sequence continues at coordinate 8,469 of NZ_JADZ01000047.1, forward strand.
TGCCGGTGAACTGCTGCGCGAGGGTGGCGAGGCTGTCCAGGCGCGAGATCTCCGCGGGGTCGGTGACACCCACCGAGAAGGCCCCGGCGCCCAGGTTCACCTCACGGCTGTACTTGGTGGAGGGGGTTGTGGCTCCACCACCGCCGCCGCCGACAGTGGAGCCACCGGACGAAGTGCCCGAGGAGGCACCGCCTGCACCGCTACCGGAGCCCCCACCGCCCACCGTGAACTGCGCCCCAGGATTTGTGACCTGCACCCCGGGCTTCGTGGCCGAGGCGCTGCCATCCTGTTCGCCGAGCAAAGCACCGGCCAGCTTCTCCAGGGCCAGGCCCACGCTGAGCACGCTGGTGTCAATGCCGCGCAGGGCATCCACCTGGTCTTTGGCGTTCGACAGGATCTTGTCCAGGCTGGCGAGTTGGTCCTCGGCCGTGGCGAGCTGCTGCTCGGCCAGGGTCTTTTGCGTGCCCGTGAGATCCTTGAGCTCGGCGAGTTTGCCCGCCAGCGTGAGCTGGGCCCGCTGCTGCTCGAATGCCGAGCCGAACTGGCTGGAGTCCAGGCCAGACCGCGCGGCCGTGATGGCGTCGCTCAGGCTGGTGGCGTCGGGCAGATAGCCCGTGCTGCGGGCCGTCCCGAGCGCCTGGTCGATGAACTGCAGACCCGCGCGGACGCTTTGCGCCTGGGTGGCCTCCACGGCGTTGTACAGCTCGGTGACGTGGCCTTTCAGGGTGTCGAACAGCGCGCCCAGGGTGCTGACCGACTCCTGTGCCACTTGCTTGGCAGCCTGCAGGCGGTTCCTTTCTGCGGCGACGGCGCGTTCCAGGGAGGAATACGCGGCGTCTGTGGCGGCTTGGAGGGCTTTCTTTCTGGTTTCCGCTTCGGCTTTGGCGTCGGCCTCCGCCTTGGCTTTGTCCGCTGCAGCCTGGGCTTTGTCGGCATCGGCCTTGGCTTGGGCCGCCTTGGCCAGGTCCTCGGCGCTCGGGGTGATGCTGGCAAAGGCTTCGGCCACGTTCATGAGCGTGGCGTAGGCCTTGCGCCCAGACTCGGTGCTCAGATCCTGGGCCTCAACCAGGGCGCGGAAGGCTTCGCGGGTCTTGGGGGTGGAAAGGCCCACGCTTTGCAGCGCCGCACTCACATTGCCCAGGGTCTGGGCGTTTCTTTCGTCCTGGGTGTAGAAGTTCTCGTAGTAGCTGCTGATCTTCTGGTTCAGGGCGTCAATGCCACCGGCCAGGTTGATGAGGCCGTCGGCCGCATCAAACGAGAGGTCCTTGAGGGACTTGAGCGGCAAGGCTCCGGCCAGGGTGCGCAGGGCCTCGACCGAGGCGATTTGGCTGTTGATCTCGGTGATGAGCTTGGTGGCTTCGTCGTCGCTGAGTTTCTCGGCATCGATGTCTTTGAGTTTGGCCGCCACCGACTGGGGGATGTCTTGCGCGGCCTGCAGGGCCTGGATGGTGGACTGTTTGAGGTCCAGCGTGAAGTTGGCCACCGCTGTGGCCATGTCGGGGCTGCGCGTGCTGCTGGTCTCATACAGGGTGCCCGAGTAGTTGCTGCCCTTGCCGGATTCACCGAAGGCCACCCCCGTGTTCAGGCTGCCACCGGCAAACACGCCACCGCGGCCATTGCCCGAGGTCTCGAGGCCCGCGTGGTAGTCGGTGAGGTAGGCCTTGCTGCCCAAGCTCTTGAGCATGGCATTGATGCTCTCGGCCGTGCTGGACACGGCTTTTCGAGTGGCGTCTTCCCTGTCCCCCATGCCATCGGCCTCGAGCAGGTAGGCCTGGCCATTGGTGACCGCCTTGCGCGTGCCATCCGAGCGCAGGCTGTTGTCGCGGTTGTACTGCTGACCCTCGTAGGTGTAGGTCTCGTCGCGGCGGTTGTTTTTGACCTGGCCGTCGTAGGCCACGCCGTACTGACCACCGGAGCGGGTCTCGCCGCCGTTCAGACCGGAGAGCAGCGAGTAGGCCGCCAGGGCCGCGCCCACGTAAGGGATGGCGGAGCCGATGGAGGCGCCGAGGCCTGCAGCCCCAGCAGCGCCCGCACCCATGCCGCCGGCCTGGGCAGCAGCGACGGCCGCGGCAGTAGACGACCCGGCACCCAGGCCCATGGAGACCCCCATGGCGGCATTGCCGGCCGTGGTGCCGAAGAGCGCCCCGACGCCGCTGCCAATCAGGCTTGCCCCGCCGTACAGGTTCGAGGCTGTGCCCGCCAGGTTGAGCAGGCCGCTGGAGCCCCCGCCGAGGCTGCCCACCAAGCCACCGAGTCCTCCCCCCAGACCACCGAGCACATTGGCCGTGATGCTGACCACCCAGCGCCGGATGGTGAGCTGGTACAGCATGTCCAGCACACTGGCCTTGATCGTGGCGCCGATCTTCTCGAAGGCCGATTGCCCGCCCTGGAACACATTGGTCCAGACGGACTGTGCCGTGTGGTCCACCGAGTTGATGATGTCGGTGAGGGTGTTGAGCTCGGACTTAGCGAGAGCCGTGGAGCGTGCGATGGCGGCCGCAGCCTGGGCCTGGTCGACCAGGCGGGCTTTGTCCTCATCCGAGGCACCCGAGCGATCAACGGCCGCGAGCTGCTTGGCGAGCTCGAGCTCGACCTTGCGCACGGCGACGATCTTCTCGCGTTCGCGGGTGGTCTGGCCCAAGAGGCCCACCTCGTCGGTGTACAGCAGGGCTTCTTCTTCGACCTTGCGGGTGTATTCCTCCTGGGCCTGGGCCAGGGTTTTGTAGTCCTTCACGCGGCTGGCGGTCAGCAGGCGTTCTTGCTCGGCCACCTGGGCCCGGAGTTCGGCCACGTAGTCAGGGCGGAAGGAGTCGCTGCTGTCGGCTTCCTGGAGCTTCAGCTTCATCTGCTCGAGGCGGAATTCCTCGATCGCGGTCTTGCCCTTGCCCCAGACCGCATTGGCGGCTTCCAGCTCGCTGGCTTGCTGGCCAATGGCGGCGGCAGCCTTCCTCGTGTCGGCCACCAGGGCGTCATAGGCCTTTTGCGAGTCGGCCACGGCCTGGGCCTGTTTTTCTTGTTCGGTGCGGCTGGCCTGCACCTGGACGTAGCGCTGGGCCTCGACCAGGGCCGCCTCTTTGTTGGCCCGGGCCACACCGCTGATGCTGGTCTTGAGGTCCTCCTGGATGCGGGCAACCAGCTTCTCGCTGTCGGAGAGCTTGGCGCCTTCAATGCCGCGTTCCATGATGCGGGCCGTGAGGGTTTCTTCTTCCTTGATCAGGGCCCGGATGCGGGCGACTTCGTTCTCCCCGGCGCCGGCCGCGGTGCTGGGGGATTTTTCTTTGTACTTGTCGCGGATGTTCTGGATCAGGGCATCGCGCTCTTTGGCGCTGATCTCGCCATCGGCCGCCTGGAACTGGGCCTGCACCTTGGCGATTTCCTGGCGCATCTTGAGCTCATTGCTCAAGAACTTGGCTTGTTCGGTGTCGAAGGCGGCCCGGGCCTTCAGGCGCTCGTTGCCTTCGGCAATGGCCCGCGCATTGGCCTCCTGGCCCGCGACTGTCGCCTGCAGGGCCGCGAGCTGGGCCTGCAGTTGCTGGGTTTCCTTGCCGTCGGTAATGCCCAAGCTTCGGTTGCGCTCCTGGCGAGCCGCAATATTGGCCTGTAAGGTGGCGATCTGGTCCGAGCTGGATGGCTGGCGGCCCAGACCCATCATGGCGTCGCCGGCCCACTTGATGGCGTCTTTGATGCCCAGCCAGCCGCGCTCGATGTAACCCAGGTTTTGCAGAATGGTCTGGGCCCGCTGCTCGGTCATGGCCGAGAACGCATCCTGCGCGACCTTGGCCGCATCGGTCGCCCTGCCCTGGTCTTCCAAGGCCTTGATCTGCTTGTACAGGGCGACGGTCAGGTAATTGGTCGACTCATTCAGCTTGAGCGAGGCCTGCAGCGGGGCTTCGCCGAGCTGCGCAAAGGCCTTGGCGGTCTCAGCGACCGAGATGCCCACGGCCCGCTCCATGTCCAGCGCCGACCGGGTGTAGGTTTGCAGGCTCTCGCCGGCCACCCGGCCGGTGCTGGCCATCTCGATGAGAGCGGCCGATGCAGCGGACTGCGTGCCCTGCATGACCGCCAGGCCCCGGGCCATGTCCTGCATCTGGCCGGCAGTCACACCTGCGGCATTGCCCGAGAGGGTGATGGCCTTCTGGAAGGCGGAGGCTTCCTGGCTGCCCTGGTAGTAGGCCAGGCCCAGACCCGCCACCGCCGCGATGGCCAGGTTGGTGGGCGTGAGGAGGCCGCCGATGTAGGTGCCCAGCGCCTTGGTGGCGTTGCCCACACCACCGAACATGTCCTTGAGCTGACCACCCTGCTGCATGAGCACCGTGAGCGGCTTCTGGCCCGCCTGCAGGCTGACCACGATGTCGGTGACCTGGGCCGGCACCATGCGCATGGCGGCGGCCGTTTGCGCGGCCGATGCCCCGAGCTGCTGCATGGGGGCCGTGGCCTGGCCCAGGCCTTGGCCCAGGTTCCCGGCCTGGGCTTGCGCGGCCCGCATGTTAGCCGTGAAGGCCTGCAGGGCGCCCGCGGTCTGGTCGTCCGCCGTCAGGATGATGGTGGTGTTCGGGTTGGTCATGGGGCCAGCCCTTCGACACGGGCGGCACGGGTGGCACTGACCCCGTTCTCAGGAACCGCGGGCTTTGCGGTGCTCAGATTGAAAGGCGTGCATTTCTTGCAGCCAGGCCGCTTCGAGCATTTCCAAACACTGGAAGAGGTCGATGCGCTGGGCGTCGTCCAGGCCATAGGCGAGCTCGTAGCGGTGCAGCGTGGACCAGTCCATGCCCAGGAAGTGCAACGCCCCGTCCGGGCCCATGAGCGCCCGCCACGCAAACTGCATGCGCCGGAAGATGGCCAGAGGGATCTGGTTGTCAGGAAAGACATTCAGGGACGGGGGCTCGGTGAGTTGCTGAAGAAGGGCGAGGTGCTTGCCAAAGCCCAGGCGGCTGGCGGCGGCTTCATCGGGGGGCTGCGCTCCGCGTACCAGGACGCGGGCGCAGTCCTTTAGTTTTTTGCGCGGGCCTTGCTGTTCCAGTGAGCGTCGCGGTAGGCGTCGAAGATCTCGCGTGGGGCGCGGTGGAAGCGGCTGATCAGAAGCTGCACGTTCTCAGGCGTGAAGGGCCGGCCCGGGGCCTTCCAGTCGTTGATCAAGAGGCCCAGGATCTCGGCATCGGTCTTGCCCTCGATGTCGGCAGGCAGGGCCTCCATCTCCTCTCTGGTGCGGTACTTGAATTCAATCGGCAGAACCTGGTCGGGCTGGGTGCCCGGCGTGGTCAGGGTGACGTCGATCCAGAAGGTGGCGGGCAGGTCGAAGGTGAAGGGGACGGCAGCAGTTGCAACAGTGGCAGCAGCGGAGGCAATGGCAGTCGGGTTCATGGTGCGGAGTTAGGAACAGTGGGAGGGAGGAATGCACGGGGATGGCACCCCCGTGCGAGGTGCGTGCAGATCAGTTCGGGTACACCGTGGGCATGTTCTGGGCCTCGATCGAGACCTTGGTCTGCACCACGCCCTGGGCCTGGCCGGTGGGGACGCCCGCGGCGGCCACGTAGCCCAGCAAGAGCATCTTGGCGCCCGTGCCAAAGCGCAATCGCACGGCCCGCATGCTCTTGGCCTTGTAGGCCTTGTTGCATTCCACAAAGCCCGGGTCGGCCAGATCGAAGATGTTGTCCATGCCAAACGACAGCGGGCTCACGATGGTGGGCACGCGCTTGCGCACGTTGTCGTGGATGGTGGTGACGTCGGCAAACTCTGGGTCACCGCCCGAGACGTTCACGCTTTGCACGGTGGCAAAGCTCGCGCCGAAGGTGACGACCTGGAAGCTGCCGGCCACCAGGCTGTCGTAGGTGCTGGTGTCTTCGTTCTCCAGCTCGAAGGTCTTGGCCGCGGGGTTCACGTTGGCAATGCGGAACAGGCGTTTGTCGACCTGGTACATGCCCTGCGCAGCCATCAAGATGATGTCGCCCACGTTCGGGTCAACAGCACCCGAGTACTTGGCCACGCCGGTGGCGGCCTTGCTGATGCTGACCAGGGTGATGGCGGCACCCAGGCCGGTTTGCACGTCGATGCCGACGTTGCTCCAGAAGATGGCTTGTCCCATGAAGGTTTCCTTTGAAGGTAAAGAGTGAGGAAGTGGGGGGCAGTGAGGGGTGGAGTGGGATCAGAAGGGCTGGACCGAGGCCGGTGCACTGGCGTGGCGCACCAAGAGGGTCACCGTGGCGCAGGCGGTCTGGTCACCGTCCACGTCGTAGTCCACGCTCAGGCTGTGGGGGGTGACTCCACCGGTCACACCGCCCAGGCTCGGGTCCTGCTGCAGTCGGGTGTAGACCCGGGCCAGCAGGTCGTCCACGGCCTCGTCGGCCGGGGCCAGGGTGTTGCCGCGGGCGTAGCACTCGACCGAGACGGCCGTGCCCCAGACCATGACTGCGCCCTGCCCCACCGAGGTGTCGGGGTCCGAGCCCGCCAGGCGCACCACCACGGCGGTGCTGTCTTGCTGGCTCAAAAGGCGCAGCCGGGTGCGGTACACCTTGGGGGCCACCGCAGGGGCGGCCTGCAGGGTGGCGACCATGGCTTGCACGGCCTGAAGAAAGATGGTGGCGGGGGTGGGGTTCTGATTCATGCCAGCTCCAGCAGCAGGTGGGTTTCTCCGGTGCCGTCGTTGCGGGCATCGGCAATGACATAGGCCTGGCCGTCCACCGTCACGCGCAGGCCCACCGGGTTGAGCGGGACCTGGACCGTGGGCAGCGCGAGTGCCGGTTGTGACGAGGCCATGCCCAGGGCGCCAACCTGGCCCGCGGCGTAGCCGTTGGCAAAGATGGCGTCCACCCTTACGTCCCCGCCATCGGTTTCGATGGAGGCGGCACAGTTCGACAGCCGGCGGAAAGCGGCGGCTGCAGTGCGGGCCTCCAGGAGGGCGAAGGGCTTGGGCATGGCGCAGGTCACCTGGTCAGATCTGGTTTGGGTCAGAGCCGCGTCAGACAGCGACGCCGCTCAGGCGCACGCGGGCCGTGGTCTCGTTGGCGGCCTTGGGCGACAGCAGCGCACCGATCAGGGCGTTGCCCGCGGCCGTCACCGTCACGCGCCGGTTGGCGTTGTCCCAGTACGCCTTGGTGCCGGCCGCGCCCACATCGGCGCTCAGGGCGTTGAGGTCGTAGACACCGATCAGGTTGGTCTCGACCGAGGCGCCGGCTGCGGCCGCGCTGGTGGCCACGCCAAACAGTGCGCCGACCTGCAGGCCGTCGCCGCCATTGACGGCATAGGGGGCCGGCAGGGGCACGGTGTCGCCGGACTGGATGAAGTTTTTCATTGGAGGGGCTCCTGAGGGGATGGAGGGTTGGTTGGGGTGGTGCTCTGCGGTGCTTGACTCGGGCTGTGTGAGGCTTTAACCGCCGGCAGCCTTGTAAAGGCCGCGGTGCTCAATGGCCTTGGCGGCGAAGTCTTCGCGGCACTTGTAGGAGACGCCGTCGCTCTCAAAGCCCACCTCGGTCTCGATCACCGGGCCTTCGGCGCCGTCCAGGTAGCAGTACTCGACCGTGTCGACCTGCGCATTGCTGGCAGCCAGGTACCAGGCGGTGGTGCTGTTGCCGTCCAGCAAGGGCTCCACGATGGGCTCCAGCGAGGTGCGGCCACCGCTGCGGAACTCGTTCACATCGGCCTGGCGGGCCGGCACGTAGTTGCTGCTGGTGAGCTGGTAGGCGGTCTGCTCCAGGCTGGCGGGCACGATGAGGTAAGACGGGGCAATGCCCAGCTCTTCACCGGCCAGGCCCTTTTGCAGGCGCATGGCGGTGCGTCCGGCCGACAGGGCCGTGAACTGCAGGGCGGAACCCGCACCGGTGCCCAGGTTGCCGTGGTCTGCGTGGAAGAGCGTGGTGCCGTCCGACAGCGCCGCATTGGCCGTGAGCTGGGCGTAGACGAGGCGGTTCTCGAGGCGGCGGGCGGCAAAGCCAAAGGCGCTCACCAGGCGGTCGAAGGCCCGCAGGTCGTCGTTGATGATGGCCTGGCGCGACAGGGACACGATGCGGCCATAGGTCAGCACCTGGTAGGACTCGGCGCCATCCTTCATCGAGCCGTACTTGAACTCGCCGTGCTCGTTGGTGCGCAGCAGGTCGGGGGCCGCCGACAGGGCCGTGATCGTGATGTTCTTGAAGTCCGGGGCGTTGGGGGCGCGGCGGGCCCACAGGGCGTAGGTGCCGGGGTTTTCGTCATAGGCGCTGCGCAGGCGCTTGTTGGCCACGTTGGCAAACAGCGAGGGAAAGTCGCTGGTGGTGTTCATGCCACCGGCTCGGAAGTGCAGCATGCGGGTGGCGAGCGTCAGGCGGTCCATGCCGCGGGTGCCGACGCCGTGGCCTTCCAGGAAGTCGCGGCCCAGCTCCAAGAGGCTCATGCCCCGGTACTGGCGGCCGTTGTCGTCAAGCTGGGTCTGGGCGGCCACGCGGTGCAAGATGGCTTGCTCGATGCCCGCCATGCGGGTTTGCATCTCGTCGCGCAGGGTCAGGATCTGGCCCCCCTGCCCGCCCTGGACATTTCGGTGGCCACCGCTGGCGGCATCACGGCGGGCCAGCTCATCGAGCACCGAGCTGCGGGCCTGCTCGACCGAGTTGCCCGAGCGAATCAGGCCAGCGGCCAGGTGGGCCACACCATGGCGGGCACAGAGATCGGTGATGTCGGCGGCGGCTGAAGCGGCAGCAATCGCGGCCTGGCTCACGGCTTGGGCAGAGGCATCGGCCTGGCTGCGTTGGGCAACGGTTCCGCCTTCAGGGGCTGCGGACGAAGAAGACGAAGACGAAGAAGTGGGGGCCGTGGCGGTGCTGCCGCCGGCTTCAGTACTCTGAGGCATGGAGGAATCCTTTCGGGTTTGGGTTTCGGCGGAGAGGCCCACCGTGGGCAGGGAATGGGCGCGGGTCTCGATGAACTCGCAGGGGAAGGTGCGAAGCTGGAAAGCTTGGTCTGCGGGGGCGGCACCATCGGCGCCAGGGGCAGAAGCTGTGCCCGCGCCCGAGCGGATCTGGCTGTCCATGTCGGCGGGGATGGGGACGAGGGAGACCTCATACGGCTCCCAATCGACCACGCGGTAACGCCACAGCTCGCCCTCGTTGGCTGGGGCCACCATCTCGATGCGGTGGCGCACATAGCCCACCGAGACGTTGCGGATGATTCCGTCGGCCACGTCTTGCACGTAGCCAGCCACCGACTCACGGCGCGAGAAGGTGGCGCTGCAGGTGCCCTGGCCGTTTTGAATAAGGGGGTTCTCAACCACGCCGAGCTGGGCCTCCAGGCTCCACTGGCTGTGGGTGTTCAGGAGCGGCGCCCCCCGGCGCAGGCGATCCAGGCGAATGGCACCCTCTTCCACCACCAGTTCTTCGACATAGGCCCGGTCGCGGTACCAGTCAAAGCACTTCACGCCCGCACCGGTGGTGAAGACGATTTGCGCGGTGGCGAGGGGGGAGGATTCAGGGGCGGAGCTGTCCGCCTGGGAGCGCTGAAAGTCGCGCAGTTCCATCTGGCGGCCAGCGAGTGGCAGGGCCTCGCGGCGGGTCTGGATCTCAGGGGTTGGGGTCTCGGACATGCACTGATCGTGCTGTCCGAGTTGTTCCAAATCTATAAAAGTTGAGACAACTTTTTGCGTACGCCATCAGGGAGATTTGGCACGCATGAGGCACTGGATATGCGAGATAGCTGCAGAGAGCTCAATCCCGCTCGTCAACCAAAATACGGAAGTAAACGTTCGGTATCGCCATTTAACCCTGGGACTACTACTGGCTGATCTGAGCCGTTCGTGTCATCTGCCTCGGTGTCAGCTGTCGCCCGCACTGGTCACTGAATGTCACGTTGAAAACGGTACTCCCAGGCCAGCGTCGGACCATCCATATGCAGAACGTAGAGATAGGCCGCGGTGGCATACCACGGCTCGGCACTGCGATCAGCCATGCGGCAACCTCCCTGTGCTGGGGTGCGTCGCCACGGCGAAACGTCGTGCTACGAGGGGCCATCGTCAAAACGTCATGGGTAAAGCGTAGACTGGCAGTGTCAAGACCGATGAACTCCGATGTGTTGCTGAAATCGTCCGAGTGCAACGGCGGCAACGCACTCCAATGGCACGCCGCGTCGGTCACCTTGCCGCAGCCCCCTCCAGGCATCATGACTGTTTCGATCTGGCACGCACCGCTTCGATGCAACACTGCCGATTCAGACCGAACGGGTCACAGACCAGACCGAAATAGACACAGTGCGCACCGCTTGGCATTGGCGCTCAATCAGTGATCGAACCGTGGTCTTCGGCCAGTCGCAGGTATTCCGACAGCCGTCGCACCGGCTGGAAATAGCGATTCCGCATCACGGGCTGCTGGCGTGGCCCAGGCCGTTGGACAGCAGGCGCATGCGCTCGTCGGTGGTAATGGGCGGTGTCGTGGTTGCACTCCCACGAATGAACGAAACATCAGGGAGGCTTTACCGCTTTGCCTCGAAAGCGCTTCTGCGCATGCCCACGCATCCGCAGAAGCGGAGAAGCACGAAGGCACATCGACGAAAATCAGGAAAGACACAAACAAGACTTCGCACCCTTAAATAAAACCACCGGCATGCATTCAGTATAAAATAATCAACAGCACAGGAAACGAGAATAGAAATCAATCCCAGACCAAATGATTTCCGTTTTCTTTCAAATTAACGGCCTCAACAAGCATTCAATTCCGACAGATAAAATAAGGAGCTAGCAATGGAAAGAGAGTTTCTAGCAAAAAATGTAGAGGCGGATATCTTGCAAAAGATAAAAAGCGTCTATGCACTTGTCAATAAAAGAAAATCAACTCATAAGGCATGCGTAGATAGGTTTTCAAAGCTCAGAAACTCCAACCCCAACAAGGAAGCAGAAATCCTGGATCAAGCTATAAATGATGCCATCTTGAACTCAATGGCGACACTGATAGACTACTACTGCATTCATTGCATGATAAATATTGGGATTGATGTTGAAAAAATAACAAAAATTCAGTATCGCCTCATAGGAAAGAAATATTTGATAGAAAATAGCACCCTAGAGAAAAAAGAAAAGGAGATTCTCTCATTAGATCTATTCAGACAAAAATTTGAAGAACGACTGTCTGCTTCATGCGGACTGGATATCAGCCATGTTAATCTGCATGACTATTGGATTGGCTATGTGGCGGATGCCATCTCAACAACTCTCAACGCATACGGAGTTTTGAAAAACAAAAGAATTGACCTCAAATTCGACCAAGTTAATAACCGCTTTAGTTTTGATGACAAGATATCCGAATATCATCATTGCATGAAATTTCTATACTGCAATCCATCATCAAACACTGGCGTAAAATATAATATTTATATCGATATAAATAACTACCTCAAGCACAACTCCATTCCTAGAGTTATGCGTAGGATAGAGGAATTTACAAATCCTCAAGAACAGAGAATTTATTCCTTTTTTGAAATTGATAACTATAAGTCAATTTTTTTGAAGGATGGATTTTTGCGAGATATTTTGGAAATAGACTTCGACACCCTCAGTGAAAATTTAAAAATCAAATCAAGTAAGGGAAATTTTGAATTATGCCCTTTGGAGCAGCGCTGGGAGATAGGCCCAATTATTGCTATCGACAATAAAAATGGCTTCATCAGCAATGATAACGAGACATTATTCTTCTTTGTTGATGGTGTTTTTCTTGCAAAAACAAAAAAATCAATACTGATCGACTCCGAGTCAAGTTTTGAAAGTGTTTTAGTACGTTTAATTAGAGAGATAGAAGAAAAGCTTGAATATTTCAAGCGGAAATGATTTATATTCAAACCACCTGGTGCAGTACTGCTGCTGCACAGGCTAAGGGGACTCAATGCGCCTACTGCCGCGCCCCTTTTTTTGAACATTGGCCCCAAGGTGGAAAACGTGTAGGTAATTCTGCTACAGTTCGGCAAATCCATGGCCTTTGTTAGCGTTCGCGACAAATAATTTTCAAACAACGGCAACCTATGAAAGCAACCAACAGAGCGATTCCAATCATCCGGCTGCTGGCTATTTGCCTATTGCTATGGGGCACAGTTGTGACGCAAGCGACTGAGACCTCGACATTTGCCTCGCGAGACGAACTGAGTGCCTTTAAGGAATTACAGCAAAGCAAGTTGGAATCACAAAAGGAGCTTCAAATCAAAGATATTGAGGCCGTCCGCCAGCAGATCACTGCCGTTGACAAACGAGTAGATGACCAGTTGGCGCAGTTGGGTCAAAGCACTGACCGCTTTGGTCTCTTAATCACCCTGCTGAGCGTCGGCATCACGGTATTGTTAGTTTTGGGTGGATTTCTCGGGTACCGCAATGCCAAGTCGGAAGCCAAGGAGGCGGCCTCTGATGCGGCGAGAGCTAGCGCCCAAGAGTGGTTTGACCAACAGGCGAGTCAGTTGCGAGAAAAAATTGAAGCAATTGAGCAGAAAGCTGCTCGGTTGCATGTGGAAATGGATGAGCATGCGCAAGGGGTTCAAGCGCGCGCTGCTGTTCTCGAAAAAGCTATCAACACTGTACAAGAGTCATTTGGCAAAACCGGGGCCCAAACCACATCTGCACTGGCCGAGTCAACAAAAGTGCTTGCTCAACGCAACCGTGAGCTGAAAGCCTCCAGCGAAGACAGCTATTCTTTCGACGACTGGAACACTCGCGCCCACGCCGCGTACACCGCCGGAGCCTTGGAAGACGCTGCCTATTTTTGGCTCAAAGCTGCAAGTGTTACTAATGCCGGTGCCTCCAGTGTTGCGAAGGTGCTAATCAATCGCGGTATCACGCAAGGACAACTGAACCAAAGCGAAGCCGCTATTGCCACCTACGATGAGGTGCTGCGCCGTTTTAGTGAGTTTGCCGAGCCTGCGCTGCGCGAGCAAGTCGCGATGGCATTGGTTAACAAGGGCATTACCCAAGGCCAACTAAACCAAACCGAAGCTGAAATAGTCATCTACGATGAGGTGCTGCGCCGCTTTGGTGAGGCTGCCGAACCCGCGTTGCGCAAGCAGGTCGCGATGGCCTTAGTCAACAAGGGCAGTGCTCAAGGCCAACTGAACCAGAACGAAGTCGCTTTGGCCACCTACGATGAGGTGCTGCGCCGCTTTGGTGAGGC
>NZ_JADZ01000048.1 GCF_000518645.1 Curvibacter gracilis ATCC BAA-807
TCGCTACACCGAGCGGCTGGGCGAAGCGGGCATCGAGCCGTCGGTGGGCAGCAAGGGCGACAGCTATGACAACGCCCTGGCCGAGACCATCAACGGTCTCTACAAGGCCGAGCTCATCCATCGCCGAGCGCCTTGGAAGACGAAGGAGGCTGTGGAGTTCGCGACGCTCGAATGGGTGTCCTGGTTCAACCACCATCGCCTGCTCGAACCCATCGGGTACATCCCGCCCGCAGAAGCCGAGGCAAACTACTATCGGCAACTCGCCAGTCAGTCCACCGCGGTGGCGGTCTGACTTAAACCAAACAGCCTCCTTGAAAACCGGGGCGATTCACTACGGCATCAATTGACGCGGTGCACGTAACAGCAGGGCTGGATTTGAGACTGCACCCATGCAGTCCTATCACTTCATCTGGTTGAGCCTCATCGGTCTGATTTTCTCCGCGCTCGCCACGGCCTGTGGTGGCGGGAGCACCGATGCTGCGACCACCTACCCGGCTCGAATCGCGCTCCCCGACGTTGAGCTGAACCCATCTGTGGAATCCGTGGTGATCGCTGCGCTGCCCGATGGATTTCATGCCGACACCGTGATTCAACTCACGCTGCGCTCGAATGGGTATTTCACCCAAAACCCCGATGCACACGCTCCCCTGGTGACCCGCCAGGATCTGGCATTGAACGGCAAGGCCATCAGAGGCCAGGGAATGCTTTTTGGCAACGTGAGCCAGGCGCCCGGGGGAAATCCGATCCACCCCAGCTTGCAGGCGGAGACGTGGTGCAACGGCATTGGGGACGGAAGCTTCTTGCTGAATGGGCAGAGCACGCCCCCTGTGCTTTCTGACGGTGTTGATTACCAGGTCACCCTGCATACGCACGTTGGCACCGATCGGTCGGACCAGTTCATCCGCTTCCAGATCCGTGGTGCGGATGGTGTTTCGTACGAGTCGGGTGAGATCCATGACCCGAACACCGCATTCGATGCCACCAAAAACGGCATCTGGATCGGGCACGTCTTTCAAAACCCTTTGGCCGCCCCGTGGACTTTGAAGGTTTACGGCATCACGGTCACTCTTTCCTGAGGCAGTCATGACCAGCCAAGCCGGTTCCAACGTTGCCAAGCTGCGCAATGCCCTCAATGGCCCCAGCGCTGGCGGCCAGGCCATCAGCGACTTCACGCTGAACTCCAGCACCAACAATCATTTCATCAGCAGCACCACACCCAACGGCTGGAACACGGGCCCGGGCAAGATGGTGTTTGATGGCCAGTTGACCCTCAACGGCTTTCTGACCCAGAACCCAGGAATCCACATCTTCATCTCGCTGCGGCAAAAGGCATCTCTGGTGGGGACGGCCATCACGGGGCATGGCGTGGCGTTTGGGCAGCTTTCAGGCTTCACCCCCTACAGCCCGACGCCTTTGGTGGAGTCGTTTTTCCAGGGTGGTAACCACGTCTATCCCAACAGCTACTCCGCCCCGAGCAAGCCGATTGCTGACGGAAACACTTACCGCCTGATCATCGAGTCCACGGTTTGCATCGACGGAAGCCGGTACATCCGGTACCGCATGTATCGGTTCATCCCGGGCACCTTGCCGGTCACCTCGGATTACTGGGACTTGCACCAGGACACCGGCGACGTGTTGGACACGACCACCACCGCCGATATGACGGCCGAGGGCATTGCGGTGGGGTTCGTGTTTGCAGGATCGGGCACAACCTGGTCGGTGCCGTTCACGAATTGCAAGACGACTTGGGGCCCGGCCTACTCCGTGAGCAGCGACCAGACCTCCAAGCTGTCGATCTACGGCGGTGCGGTGGCGGGGCCGCTCGACTTTTCCGGGTCCTCCACCCGCATCGGGGTGGTCACTGGCTCCAGCACGGATTACAGCGGCTACACCGCGGTGCAGACCACAACTGCCAACCTTGGCACGGGCCTGCTGATCAAGCCGAATGGCTCCGCCACCAGTGCCAGTGTGGTGTCTGTCAGCAACTCCAACCCCACCACCAACTATTACGCGGCTTCGTACGGCGTGGCGAACAACCTGGCCACATTGCTGAGCTACGGCGTGGGCACGGGCTACGCTGCGCCCGAGTTCTCCGTCCAGGTGGGTGTCGGCAATGAGGTGATGCGCGTCAAGTCGAACGCCTTGAGCCTGCCCCAGGGCCTGGCCTTCCCGAACAACGGGTCGACCATCAGCGTGTTCAACGACATCTCGCTGAACTACAACAACTGGACCAACGTTCAGACCTCGCTGGCCAATGGCGCCACGGGTCTTGTGTTCAAGCCCAATGGTTCTGCCACGGGCTCGGGCGTCATTTGCACAAACACCTCGGCCCCATCCGGCACTTTTGGCGCCGTCTCCTATGGCATCAACGGCACCAAGGCCCAGATCGTCACCTACAGCGTGGCGGCCGGGATCAGTGGCGGCACGCCGCCCAGTCTTTCACTGCAGGTGGGCGTGGGCAACGAGGTCGCTGTGTTCTCGCAAGCAGGCCTGGCGCTGCTCGGGTCATCGACCCCGGTAGGAACCGCCATCCCCCTGAGCTCGGGCATCACTGCCTTTGGCGGGGCCTACGCGCTGGCACTGATGGGCCCCAGCTCCGGGCAGACCATGAACATCGACACGGTCTGCTCGCCTGGCTTCCTGGCCGGCCAGTACGGGGCCAGCTATTCCGCCTCGAACCTCGAAATCATGACCAGGCCCTTGTGGGCCATGGTGTCCATTCTGTTTGCCGACTACATCCGAAAGAAGCTGGGGTAACCATGCGCCAATTCACCTTGACCGTCTCCGATGCTGAGATGCAGACCGTCATTGACGCGCTGCAAGAACTGCCCTTCAAGCGGGTCAACTCCTTGATCAACTCGCTGCACGCCCAGGCCATGAGCCAGTTGCAGCCAGCGCCGCCGCCTGATGCGTCGGCTGCCACCGATCCGCTGCCGGCCTTGCCCGAGGTTGCCCAGTGAACGGCCGGTACCGACAGGACCCACCCGACCCGACGCCGATGTCCACTGATGCCTACATCCAGCTTATGGCCAGCGAGATGCAGCGCATGCGCAGCGATGTGGCCGAGATGAAGGCGGCGTTCAAAGAGATCAGCGTGACGCTCTCCAAGATCGCCCTGGTCGAAGAACGACAGACCCACATGGCTGCATCGGTGGAGCGCGCGTTCAAGGAGATCGAGAAGGTGCAGGCCAGGCTGGACAAGCTGGAGCAAGCTGCGCCGATCACGCAGCGCACGAACCGCTGGGTGGAGATGGGTCTGATCGGGGCCCTCGGTGCTGCCGCGTCATGGGCCGCTTCGCACTGGGGGGTGAAATGAACGCGGAACTCCTGGCTCAACTTACTGGCGCCACCCAAGCCAATGCGCAGACCTATGCCGACCCGCTGAACATCGCCATGGTTCAGTTCGGCATCTCGGGCGACAAGCAGGTGGCGGCATTCCTGGCCACGGTCAGCATCGAGTCGGCCCGACTCACCCAGGTCGAAGAAGGCCTGTTCTACCGCGACGCCGGCCGGCTCGCAGTCATCTTCCCCAGAGCGTTCCGCAATGCGGCTGAGGCTCAGCCCTACGTCGGCAATCCCAAGGCCCTGAGCCAGAAGCTGTACGAAGGCTACCAAGGCCGCGGACTGATCCAACTGACATGGCGCAAGACCTACGAGCGCGCTAGCAAGGCCCTGGGCTACGACTACGTGGGCAGGCCCGAGCTGGTGCTGCAGGCCAAGCACGCGGCTCTGACTGCAGCCTGGTTTTGGGCTGATGCCGGGTGTGCCGGCCCGGCCACCAAGGGTGACATGGTGGAGGTGACGCGGCTGGTGAACGGCCCGGCGAAGCTGCATCTGGTTGAACGCACTGCGCAATACCAAATCAACCTGACCATACTGGGAGCCTGACATGGATTGGATCGACACGCTCAAGACCCTGGCTCCCACCGTGGCCACCGCCCTGGGTGGCCCGCTGGCTGGTGCGGCGGTCAGTGCAATCGGCGCCGCCCTGGGCGTCCCGCCGGGCAGCATCGCCAAGGCATTCCAGGACGGGCAGTTGACACCCGAAAGTGTGGCCAAGCTGCGCGAACTGGAGATGCAGTTTCAGAACGACGAGAAAGAACGTGGTTTCAAGTACGCGGAGCTGGAATACAAGGACCGCGACAGTGCGCGCACGGCCAACACGACCGGCGGCATTCAAAACAGGCTGTTTGTGCTGTCGTTGATGTTGCTGCTCATGACCCTGGGCGCCGAGGGGGCCGTGCTATTCCTGGGCTATCCCCCGGGCGTGCCGGACGTAGTGATTGGCCGCATCTTGGGGCTGGCCGACAGTGTTGCGCTCATGGTCCTGTCGTACTACTACGGCACCAGCAGTGGCAGCGCGCAGAAGACTGAACTGCTGGCTGGCAAGTGATCAAGCACACGGAACACCCGGGTCGCAAGCCGGGGAAGGTGAAACGGGAGCGGCAGCGGGATGCCGATTTGCCACCCCCGAAGGACTACCCCGAAAGAGATCCGTTTCCCTGGAAGCCGATGGGGTAGAGAAGTTCTGATTCAAAAGCGCGCGGGCGATTGGTGAATCATTACTGCTTGATAAGTTCGAAAGAGCAGTCTTTCTTCCAGGTGGTGTCGCCATCGACCCAACTGACCAGCTTTAGGCCATAGTTGTCTACCCGCCTCACGAATACTCCATCGCTCCCGTTCTTCAACAGGACAGGATCATGATTTTTGAGAGCGGTCTTTTCAAGCACGGCCACTCGATCCTGCAGACTCTGCACACGGTCCAGTAGGGCCTGTACCCCAACGATCAATGGATCTTGTGCGGCCGCTTGGGTGGGGTTTGGTTGATCTGCCATTTCTACCTACTTGGTGATGGAAAATTGTTGCATTCCATGGCTCATGTGGACCATCACATGTTTGTGGGGCATGTGTCCTATGAATGAAACTGGCTCATAAAGGCACAAAGCAGATGCAGACGTAGGATGCGTATTCCGGGGAAAAACTCAGGGAAGATTGCCCTGCATTCACAGATCTACTCATAAGCCAATTCCAATGAAATCAAAGACTTAGCTCCTGCTGAGTCATGGGAATTTATGCTGATCTGGTCATCCCGCCCACCGGCGGCGACACCGTGTGGGCCAACACCGTGGCGGCCTACAACGAGCTGCCCCCCGCGCTCAAGACCCTGGCCGATCAACTCTGGGCCCTGCACGGCAATGACTACGACTACGCCGCCACGCGCGCCAAGCCCGATGCCCACGGTGCCCAGAAATACCGCCAGGTGTTCACCTCACGCCTGATCGAGACCGAACACCCCCTGGTGCGCGTGCACCCGGAGACGGGCGAGCGCTCACTGGTTTCGGGCCATTTCATCAAGCGCTTTGTGGGCTACAACGGGCAGGACAGCCGCAGCCTGCTGGAGCTGTTCCAGAACCACATCACCCGGCTGGAGAACACCGTGCGCTGGCGCTGGAGCGAGGGCGACGTGGCCATCTGGGACAACCGCGCCACCCAGCACTACGCCATCAACGACTACGGCGACCAGCACCGCGTGGTGCGCCGAGTCACGGTGGCCGGCGATGTGCCGGTGGCGGTGGATGGGCAGCGCAGCCGTCCGCGCCAGCCGGTGAATTGAGGGCCGGCAGGCCCATGGCTGCGACCTGCGGGGCCAGCCATGGGCTTGGTGGTGACCATCGCTTACGAGGCCAAGGCAAACCTCGCGTCGCCACCTGCTGTGTAGGGGGTGATCTCCTGCGCCAGCACCTTTGCCAGTGCCATTTCGGCCATCTTGAGGTCATAGGCCAGTTGCAGGTTCAGCCACGATTGCGCGTCACCTCCGAAGTAGCGTGCCAGCCGCAAAGCATTGTCAGGCGTGACCCCTCGGCGTTCCAGCACGATGTCGCCTATCCTCGACGGTGGAACCTTCAATGCCTTGGCCAAGGCATGTGCACTGATGCCCAGGGGTTCCAGGTATTCCGCCCTCAGGATCTCGCCCGGGTGCATGGGGCGCATGCCGTTTTTGATCATGGTGTTTCTCTGGCTCAGTGGTCGTCAACGATCTCGACGTTCAAGGGCCCCAGTTCCGTCCCAACGAAACAGATCCGCCATTGAGCATGGATGCGGATGCTGTGCTGCCCAACGCGGTCACCCGTCAGGGCTTCGAGGCGATTGGCGGGTGGAGACTTCAGAAAGTCGAGCGTCGATGCACTGTCCAGCATCTGCAATTTCCGCTCAGCCACCGCCTGGAAGGCCGCTAAGTGCCTGGTCTTTCCGCTCCTGCGCAGGGATGTCGTGCTTACGCCGTGGTCCCGCACCACGTTGAACCGACAACCCGCTGTCCTTGATCTTCAGAGGTTCCCAGTCGCCCGGCTGCGCCATGCGTGGGGCTTTTGCTGCGCCTGCTCAAGGCCTCGGGTGGCACGCAGGGGCCGTGAAGGCGCTCCGGCCCGCGCAGGAACCGCATCGGCACCGGTGTCGTTATCTCAATTTCATGTTCGCAGATTTGCGATAAATCAGTGAAGCGAGAAAGTGGGTCGCGGATCTGAAATATCGTGCCTTTTGAATTGCATATTTATCTCTATGGCATAAACTGACAATAAATAAGGCGTGATTTTTTGTCTTTTGGTGCTGCTGCTATCAATTGGATGAAGTCACCCTTGTTGGCAGGCGGTGACGACGCTGGGGGCAACCCGGCAAGCACCGGTGGAGTTTGTCGCGGCCGCAGGCCGCTTGCCTGGCCGCTGCGCACCGCAGTCGGTTGGACCCTCTAGGTTGGAAGGATGTGATTCATGAGTGAAGGAACGTGGTTGGTTGGCACAGCTGGCCAGGCTGTGATGCGCAGCAATGACCGGGGCGTGACGTGGCACCGCCTGGGTCTGGGGCAGCCGCTGGAGTTCGATGCCGTGGTGCGCTCGGTCTGCCTTGATCCTGCCGAGCCTCGGCGTGTCTATGCCGGCACGGACATCGGCCTGTGTGTCAGTCAGGATGTGGGCAACACCTGGGAGGCATGCCAGACGCCCTTCTCGGGAGAGATGATCTGGAAGGTGCTGGTGGATCCCCGCGATCCATCGCGGATTTTTGTGGGCACCGGGGCGCCATCGCGCGCTGCCTTGTGGCGCACGCTGGATGCAGGCCTCAGCTGGGAGCGCGCTGCTGTCGACATCCCCGAGTTCTGCGCCGGGGTCAACCGGCCTCGTCTGCTGGCCTTTGCGTTTGACCCCGTCGACCCGGACCAGCTGTGGTTCGGCCTGGAGGAGGGCGGCCTGTTCCATAGCCGCGATGGCGGCGCGGCCTGGCAGCGGGTGGATGGGCGGCTGCTGTGGCCCTTCCGCTCGGACATTCACAACATTCAGGTCCTGGCCAATCACGGGAAAAAGGTGGTTGTGGTGGCCTGTGTCAACGCGGTCTACCGCAGCTTGGACGAGGGCCAGACCTGGACAGGCTTTCTGCCCAATGACACCCATGGGCTCTATTACGCCCGCGCCCTGAGCGCACCACTGGGTTCCGAAAGCACCCTGTACCTGAGTCTGTCCGATGGCACGCCCGGGACCACCAGCCGGATTCTTCGTTCTTCTGACGCCGGAGAAAGCTGGCAGGTCTTGCCTCTGCCTCAGCAACCCAATTCCTGCTTCTGGTCCATTGCGACGGACCCGACAGATCCCCGCAAGGTCTTGGCAGGCACCAAGTATGGCCATCTGTTCACCTCGGTGGACGGTGGCAACAGCTGGCAGAAGCAGTGGCGTGAATTCAGCGAGATCACCGAGGTGGCCTGGTCACCGGCGGTGGCCTCGATCCAGGTGGCGCATCGCTCGGTGGTGCCCCATGAGGAGGCCGTGGCATGAGCTATCCCACCGTGGTACGCACGCATCTGGCCTTGCTGGTGAAGGATCCGGAGCTGTCAGCGCGTTGGTACTCGGACATCATCGGCATGACCGAAAGCGCTCGCGCCGAGCACTGGATCATGATGTCCTTCGGACCCAAGCACCATGACATCGCCCTGATAAGGGCCGAGCCGGGGGCTCAGCGTGGCGGCCTGGGCCTGCAGCACTATGGGCTGGAGATCGCCGGCGACATGGACACCCTGCGGCGGCTGTACGGGATGCTGTTGGACCGAGGCGTCGAGATCGTGAAGGTGACCGACCATGAGATCGGAACGGGTCTGTACTTCAACGACCCCGACGGCAATCGGATCGAGTTCTTCCTCGAAACCGATCACGACGACGAGCGAGCCAAGCGGCGCTTTGCCGACGCGCATGCGCCGAGCCGGAACATCACGCTGGATCGCCTTTGAATCCCTTTGAACGTCTTTGATGCTCTTTGACTGCCTTCAAGCGCAGTGACGGACATCCCCCCCTTCCATCGATATCGCCTTCTTCACTGACATGCGACCGGCCTGGTGGCCGGCGTCATGTCCACTCAGGATTGAACATGAACAAGCAAAAAACCCAGGTCGTCATCGTGGGCGGCGGCCCGAACGGCATTGCCGCAGCCCACTACATGGGCCTTTATGGCATCGAGTGCGTGGTTCTTGAGGTGGCCCGGGAGATCCTGCCTTATCCGCGGGCCGTGGGCATGGATGACGAGGCGCTGCGGGTTCTGCAAGGTGTGGGCGTGGCCGAGCCCGCAGTGCAGGACATGATCTCTGATGTGCCGCTGCGCTACTTCAATGCGCGAGGCGTCTGCTTCGCGGAGGTCAAGCCCACCACCGCTGAGTACGGCTGGCCCATGCGCAACATCTTCATGCAACAACTGCTGGAGGCCACCTTGCGCGAAGAGCTGCGCAAGCGCTCCACCGTCGAGTTGCGTCTGGGTCATGAAATGCTGGAGTTGAGCCAGGACGAATCCGGCGTCACCCTGGTCGTGAAGAACCCCGAGGGCGAGGTCTACGAACTGGAGGCGCAGTATGTGATCGGTGCCGATGGCGGTCGCTCGGGCGTTCGCAAGCAACTGGGCATCGAGCTGGTGGGCTTGACGCATCCCCGCAAATGGGTGGTGGTCGATGCCGCCAACGACACCCTGGATGCGCCCTACACGGCGCTGCATGCCGATCCGCAGCGGCCCTTTGTCTGCATCTACCTGCCCTATCGCCAACGCCGTTGGGAGTTCATGCTGATGGAGCACGAGGACGAAGAACAGATGTGCGAAGAGGCCAACATCCGAGGCCTGATCCGCTCACACATCGGCGATGCGGTGGACCAGCTGGAGATCATCCGCATCCGGGCCTACACCCACAACTCACGGGTGGCCGAGCGCTTCGTGCAGGGGCGGGTGGTCTTGATCGGGGACGCGGCCCACATCACACCGCCTTGGGCCGGGCAGGGCTTGAACTCTGGCCTGCGCGACGTGGTGAATGTCTGCTGGAAGGTGGCCGCCATTGTCAAAGGCCATGCCAGCGCTGCGATCCTGGCCAGCTACGACGTGGAGCGCCGGGGACACGCGACCGACCTGATCGCACTGGCAGACAACATGGGGGCGATCCTGGGCATGACCAGCCCCTTGCTGGCGGGGGTCCGGGATTGGGTGTTTCAAGCGGTCGACACCGTTGAAAACCTGCGCTCCCACCTGCTGGAGTTCAAGTTCAAGCCCAAGGCCACCCTGGTGAAAGGCTTGATTCACCGGGAGTGGCCGGATGTGCGCGACGACGATGTGGTCGGGCAGTTGTTCATCCAGCCCTTTGTCGAGGATGGCCATGGCAAACGCACGCGCTTTGACGATGTGCTGGGCGACTTCTACGCCATCGTCGGCTTCCGAACCAACCCCAAGGCGGGCTTGAGCGATGACGAGATTCGCCATTGGGAAGGCATGGGCGCCCGCTTCATTCAAGTCAACCGCTCACGCAGTGGCAGCGGGCGTCATCAACCCCTGGTGACGCCTGGCGTGATCAGCGTGGAAGACGCCGACAACAAACTGGAGGGCTGGTTTGCCCGTGCGCGAGCCCACGTTGCCATCGTGCGTCCCGACCGGTTCGTGGCAGCCATCAGCAGCGCCGACAGGGCTGCCGAGACCTTGGGCAAGCTGGCGCGGCAGTTGCAGGGGCATTGAGTCCCCCGCCCCCGGGCGGGCCGGTGGCCGTGGGGGCCCCGGCACCGCTGGGCGGGCCGCCGCGCGACCGGCATGCGCATCAATGCTGCGTCGAGGCCACAGGGCGGCGGTCGGCTCGCAAGGTCTGTGAGGGCAGTTCACCAAACAGGCCGTGGTAGTCGGCCGCGAAATGGCTCAAGTGGCTGAAGCCCCATTTGCTGGCCGCATCCCCGATCGACAGCTCTGCAGAATGGGTGCTCATCAGCTCGCGTCGGGCGCCATTGAGGCGGATCGACCTGATGTAGTGCGTCGGGGTGGTTTCCGTGACGTTCTTGAAGCTGTTCTGAATCGTGCGGCGGCTGATCTTCAGGCGCTCGCACAGGTCGATCACATTCGGCGGGTTGAAGGTGTCGGACACCGTGAGGTGATGGCATCTTTCGACGATGAAGCTGTGAACGGACGTGGGTTGCCGCTCCAGCGACTTCAGGTGGGGGTCAGCCAGCAACTCCATCAGCTCATCGAGCAAGGCGCTTTCCAGATTGGGTTCGAACCCCGCCTGGGTGCTCGCCGTGCCATCGGCAATCGCTTCAGAGAACATGGCCACCAATCGGCGCCGGCATTCACTGAATCGATGCGTCGGGATGCGAATCACAGGCTGCTTGAGCAATTTCTCGATGTTCTCCGCATCCGGCGAGTCGTCGAGCGCATGGTCAAAGAGCTCGCTGTCGAAGGTCAGTGACAGCATGTCCATGCCCATGGGCATGTGGAACATGAATTCCTCGCCACCGCGCAACACGAACAGGCTGGTTTCGTCGGCCTCGCGTCCTTGCATTCTGATGGCGCCCGGAATCGCAATCGGCACGGCAAAGCAGACCTTGCCACGCGGCGCCTCGCCGTGCTGAACAACGCGCTGGTTGATCTGTTCGCGAAAGACGTGGAGGCGCTGGCTCTTGATCTGTGCCAGCGAGCTTTGCAGATTGCCTGCGCTGATCTGGCTGTAGGTCTGACGCCAATCGTTCACGGCAGAGGCATGCGTCTGCACATCATTGAAGCGATTCATGCTGAGGTTCATGGCGTTTCTGTGTTGTTTGAAGGGGAGGCGGAACTGACGTGTGGGTGACGCTGCAAGAACCGTGCAAGTCCAGAACGATGTCCGGGGGCCTGCTCAGAGCGCGGATTTTGCGACCGGTTCAGATGCACCGTTGATCGGGGAAACCCTTGGCATTCAGCGATCCTTCGCGGTCTTTTTGCTGGCCGGGCGCGCACAGATCCTGGTGCCTGCAGCTGGTGCATGTCTGCGCCGAGCTGCTTGATGTTGGTGCGTGGAGGGCGCGTAGATGGCGCGCAGATGGCGCATAGATAGCGCAATGAGGGCGCAACAAGGTGGCGCAAAAAGGCGGCAGCGGCAGATGCCAATTTGGGCTAACGGTGAACAGGGGGGCTGACGAGAATTTGTCCGTCCACCACCTCAAAGGGTGGCAACGGCCCCTTGAAATCTGCGCACCTCCGTGTGTGCCCGTCTTGTTCGGAGAACCGATGACTTACGAAAACGCCCGCTTCTGGCACCCCATGATGCACCCCGGAGCAATGAAGGAGCGCAAGCCGCTTCGCATCGTCCGTGGCGAAGGCTGCTATGTCTTTGACGACGCAGGAAAACAGTACGTTGATGGCGTTGGCGGCCTGTGGAATGTGAACGTCGGGCACAACCGCAGCGAGGTCAAGAAGGCCATCGTTGACCAGCTCGATCAGCTCGAGTACTTCCAGTTGTTTGACGGCGTCTCCAACCCGCCGGCCGAACAGTTGTCGGCCAAGCTGATCGCCGCGCTGGCCCCGGAAGACATGAAGCGTGTGGTGTTCAGCTCCAATGGATCGGACGCAACCGAAACCGCCTTGAAGCTGGCCCGCCAATACTGGAAGGTGCTGGGCCAGAAGGACCGCACCAAGTTCATCTCACTCAAGGAGGGCTATCACGGCAGCCACTTCCTGAGCGCATCCGTCAACGGCAACACGGTGTTCCGCCGCAACTACGAGCCGTTGATGCCGGGCTGCTCGCAGGTGCAAAACCCCTGGGTCTATCGCAACCCCTTCACCCAGGATCCGGAGCAACTGGTCGACATCTGCATCTCTTTGCTGGAGCGTGAGATCGAGTTCCAGGGCCCCGATACCGTGGCGGCCTTCATTGCGGAGCCCGTGCAGGGCGCCGGTGGCGTGATCGTTCCGCCGGCCAGCTTCTGGCCGCGCGTTCGCGAGGTGTGTGACAAGTACGGCGTGCTGCTGATCGCCGATGAGGTGGTCACGGGCTTCGGCCGCACGGGCAGCCTGTTCGGCGCACGCGCCTGGGGCGTCAAGCCTGATTTCATGTGCTTCGCCAAGGGCCTGTCTTCTGGCTATGTGCCCCTGGGCGCCACCGTGTTCAACAGCCGGGTGGCCGATGCCTTCGAGTCCAACCAGGACTTCTCCGGCGTCGTGATGCACGGCTACACCTATGCCGGGCATCCGGTGGGCTGTGCCGCGGCGATTGCCAGCCTGGACATCGTCGAAAAAGAAGACCTGCCCGGCAATGCAGGTCGCCAGGGTGCTTACCTGCTCGAGGCGCTGAAGCCCTTTGTGGATCGCTTCGAGGCCGTGGGCGAAGTGCGTGGCAAGGGCCTGATGCTGGCCATCGATCTGGTCAATGACAAGAAGACCCGCGAGTCCATCAGCCCGATGTCGGGGTATGCCTACAGCGTGGCCGAGGTGGCGCGCCGCCACGGAGCGATCGTGCGCCCGGTGGGCACCAAGATCATTCTCTCCCCCCCGTTGGTCATGCAGCGCCCCGAGATCGATTCGATCGTCTCCGCACTGGACGCCGGCTTCAGCGAAGTGCCTTTCGTGCGCTGAGTCGCAGGTTCAAAGATCCCAACCCATGCAAGCATTGCCATGACTCAACATTTGAAACACTTCATCGAAGGCGCGCAGGCCGAAAGCTCGGATGGCGCCAGGATGGACCTGATCAGCCCCGTCAGTGAGCAGGTTTACGCGACCGCGGCTCGGGGTACCGCTGACGATGTGCATCGGGCGGTTGCCGCAGCCCGAGCCCAGCTCGATGGCGGGCCTTGGAGCCAGCTCAATGGCCTCCAACGCGGCTTGCTGCTAAGCAAGCTGGCGGACCTGGTGTTGCGCGACACCGATCTGCTGGCCGACATGGATGCCATGGCCATCGGGCGCTCGCCCATGGAGCCCCGCATGATGGACGTGCCCAATGCGGTGGCCAATCTGCGCGCCGCTGCAGGCTGGGCGAATCAGCTCGAAGGGCGGACCATCCCCACGGCGGGCTACATGGGCACCAAGACCCTGTCCTACACCGTGCGCGAACCCATCGGGGTGGTGGGCGCCATCGTGCCCTGGAACTCGCCTTTGATGATCACCACCTGGAAGGTGGCTGCCTTGCTGGCCGCCGGATGCACGGTCGTGATCAAGCCGTCGGAAGAAACACCGCAGTCGGCATTGCACCTGGCCTTGCTGTGCCAGGAGGCCGGCTTTCCGGATGGTGTGGTGAACGTGGTCACGGGTGACGGCGAAGTGGTCGGCCGTGCCCTCTGCGAGCACCCCGGCGTCGACAAGATCAGCTTCACCGGCAGCCCGGAGGCCGGCCGTGCCATCCAGCGCATTGTCGGGCCGATGTTCAAGCGTGTGGCCCTGGAGTTGGGAGGCAAAAGCCCGCAGATCGTGTTTGACGACGCGGTCTTTGAAGATGCCGTGCGCGGCTGCGCCATGGGGCTGTTCGTCAATCAGGGGCAGGTTTGTGCGGCCGGCTCCCGGATCCTGGTCCATCGTAGCATCGCAGACCGGTTTGCCGCTGCGCTGGCGCAGGCGGCAGAGGCCATCACGGTGGGCGACCCGTCGCAGCCTGGCGTCCAGATGGGGCCCGTGGCCAAGAAGGCCCAGTACGACCGGGTCAACAAATACATCCAGCTCGGCCTGTCCGAGGGGGCCCGTTTGTTGGCGGGGGGTGTTTCTGAGTCCCGCAAGGGGTGGTTTGTGAAGCCCACGATCTTCGCCAACGCCAACAACCAGATGACGATCGCTCGTGAAGAGATCTTCGGGCCTGTGGGCACGATCATCGCTTTCGACACGGACGAAGAGGCCATCGCCCTGGCCAACGACTCTGACTATGGCCTCGCTGCCACCGTCTGGACCCGTGACCTGAGCCGTGCGCACAAGGTGGCCGGGGCCGTGAAGGTGGGTGCCGTCGGTGTGAATTGCTGGAGCCCGCTCGATGCCAACCTGCCCTGGGGGGGGCTGAAGACCAGCGGGATCGGCCGTGAAGGTGGCCTGTCTGGCGCGGTGGCCTACACCGAAGAGAAGGTCATCACGGTGCTCCTGCCCTGATACCGCCCGCCACCCTCAAATCAAGGAGAGATCGATGAAGTGGAAAAACACGGTGGATGCCTATGGCACAGCCTCCATGCTCTTTCATTGGCTCACTGCCGTCGGGTTCCTGTCTGCGTATGCCGTTGTCTATTACGTCATCTGGATCGTCGACCCGGAGACCAGCATCAAGCCGCCCCTATTCGGTCTTTCCGCGGATGCCCATCGGGTGGTTCCCTTGCTCAACATCCATTGGGTGCTGGGCATCACGATCGGTGTGCTGACGCTGCCTCGTCTGCTCTGGCGCCTGGCGGGTACCCGCCCCGATCCCGTGCCCGGCTCCCGCCTGGAGCATCTGGCCTCCGAGGTGGCTCATGGGGCGCTGTACGGCCTTCTTTTGTTGATGCCGATCTCGGGCTACATGACCACCTACGACCCGACGGACTTCGGCCTGTTTGTCCTGCCGGCATGTCGTGACACCCGGTGGGCCGAGATGGTCCGCGCTGGCATGGGCTGGTCGGTGCTTGAGCTGGAAGAGGCCATGTGGGCCGTCCACAGCTTCCTGGGCAAATGGGTGGCGTGGGTGCTCGTCGCCTTGCATGTGGGCGCTGCGCTCATGCACCACTTCGTGCGCCATGACACCGTGCTGCGCCGCATGTTGCCTCGTCGATAAGCCGTCCAACCTCCATCGAACACTTCAGAACCTCCGACCTCATGGACCTATCTCATCATCCCGCTCTCGATCTGATCAGCGAACGCACCTCGGTCGACAAGTTTGATCCGAGCTTCGACATCGACGACTCGGTGCTGCAGACGCTCACCTTCTACGCCACCGAGGCACCGAGCGCCTACAACCTGCAGAACTGGCGCTTCATCGCCGTGAGGTCGGCGGCGCGCAAGCAACTGTTGGCCCAGGCCGCCTATGGCCAGCGCAAGGTGGCCGATGCCGCGGTGACTTTCATTGTGTGTGGGCGGCTGGACGCCCACCTTGAGCTGGGGCTGACCCTGCTGCCATTTCATGATGAGGGCTACATCAGTGAGAAGGAGCTGGCCGACTGGGTCAGCGATGCGCAGTCTGCCTTCCAGGACAAGCCCGCCAAACAACGGGATGAAGCGATCCGCTCGGCTTCATTGGCGTCCATGAACCTGATGCTGGCCGCTCAAGCCATGGGCCTTTGCACAGCCCCCATCGGCGGCTTTGATGTCGATGCGCTGCGGCAAGCATTTGGCCTGCGCGCCGAAGACCTGCCCGTGATGCTGATTGCCGTGGGCCGGCCCGCCAGCGGCAACTGGCCGCGCAAGCGCCGGCGCCCGGTGGCCGAGGTGCTGCAGGTGCAGTAGCCGCAATCTGCGTGACCCACCCGACACCCCATTGCTCATTCATCCCCGAGAAATCTTGCCCCCTTCAACTGCTTCACGATTGGAGAATCCATGTCTGTCCCATGCCTGCGCCGCCGCTCCCTTGCGCACACCCTCAAAATCACCGCCGTGCTGGTGGGCCTGTTGGCCGGCAGCCATGCAGCACGGGCTGCCGATTTGGCCCAACTCGACAAGCTGACGCCATCTGGCGCCGAAAAAAGTGGCAACAAGGACGGCAGCATTCCGGCATGGGAAGGTGCCGAGCCACCCTTGCCAGGCTGGGAATGGGGCAAGCTGCGCCAGGCGCACTGGAAGTACAAGGACGAGAAGCCTCTTTTCACCATCGATGCCAGCAACGTCGACAAGTACGCCGACAAGCTCTCCGCGGGGCAGGTGGCCATGGTCAAGCAGACCAAGGGCTACAAGATGGATGTGTTTCCCAGCCACCGCAGCTGCGGCGTGCCTGATTTCGTGGCCAGCAACACGCGCAAGAACGTCGGCACCGCAGCGCTGAACCCAGACGGCTGGAGCCTCAAGGACGCCACGGTTCCGGGTTATCCGTTTCCCATGCCCACGTCGGGCGTCGAAGCGATGTGGAACGCCAAGATGCGCTACCGCGGTGTGGGCATCGACTACAAGGCCACCATCACGGCTGTGTCGCCCCGCCGAGGCAGCAATGAGTGGATCCGTGCCGACTCCGAGCAGACCCTGTTCATCCCCTGGGGTGTGAAGGGCTCGAATGCCCTGTCGTCCTACCCACCCGTCGAGTTCTATGTCTACTTCGGCTATGTCGCGCCGGCAGCCTTGGCAGGGCAGTCCCTGGCCATCACGCAATACATCAACCAGGCTGAAAACGAGACCTTCTACTACTTCCCGGGCCAGCGTCGCGTGCGTCGCATGCCGACCTACTCCCATGACTCGCCCCAGATCGGCATGGAAAACCAGTACACGCTGGATGAGCCCAACGTCTTCAATGGCGCACTGGACCGCTTCGACTGGAAGCTTGTCGGCAAGAAGGAGATCTACGTCCCCTACAACGCCTTCGGTGCGTACGACTTCAAAGCCAAGTTCGAAGACGTGGCTGGCAATGACTTCATCGCGCAAACCCATCGCCGCTATGAGCTGCACCGGGTCTGGGTCATCGAAGCCACGGTCAAGGCCGGCATGCGCCACTCGGCGCCCAAGCGCACGATCTACCTCGATGAAGACAGCTGGGCCCCGGTCCTGATGGACGACTTCGACGGTCGCAACCAACTGGCCAAGATGCGTGAAGGCTTTCTGATCCCGGTCTACGAAACAGGCACCTGCGATGCCATGGCCATGGTGCAAAACAACCTGGCGGAAGGCCGTTATGTCTTTGACACCCACACGGTGGGCACCGGCAAAGACATCCGCTGGATCACCGAGCCTGGCAAGCATCCCCGCCTGAAGGCCAATTTCTACACGGCTGACAACCTGCGCTCGATCAGCGAGCGCTGATTCACGGTCTCCCATCCAGACACCGCCAGCCAGGGCTGGGGACCGGTGTCTGCCTATTCCAAGATTGAATTATCAGAGGGTTTCTTATGATCGGACTTCGCTTCTCCGTTCTGTCAACCGCTGCCTGCCTGGCCTGCGGCCAGGCTGCAGCCTTCACCTTCGAGACCGAAGACGGCCTGCGCGGCAGCTTCGACTCGACCGTGTCGGTGGGCACCGGTATCCGCGTCAAAGACCCCACCCCGGGCCTGATCGCCTCGGGCAACACTGGCTCGCCCGCCGGCGGCCTGAGCGCCGTGTCGGGCCTGGGCGACCAGGGCGACCTCAACTACAAGAAGGGCCAGCCCTTCACCACCTACCTCAAGGGCTCGCACGAGCTGGTGCTCAAGCCCAGCGAAGACCTGACCTTCATGGGCCGCATCACCTGGCTCAAGGACGTGAGTGCCACCAACACCTCGGGCTACCGCAGCGCCAACGCGCCGGCCGATCTGCCCAGCGACAACCTCAGCTACGAGGCCCGCAAGGCCCTGCGTGTGCAGACCCGGGTGCTGGACCTGTGGGTGAGCAAATCCTTCGACCTGGGCGATCAGCGCGCCCGGCTGCGCGTGGGCAACCAGGTGATCAGCTGGGGCGAGAGCCTGTTCATCCCCGGCGGCATC
>NZ_JADZ01000049.1 GCF_000518645.1 Curvibacter gracilis ATCC BAA-807
CCATTTACACCGGCCGGATCAGCCCGGCACAGGCCAAACGTGTGGACGAAATGCAGGCTGTGGCCGACGCGTTGAGTCTGCTGGCCAACATCGTCATGGCGTGGAACACGTCACAAATGCAGGCTGTTCTGGATCGCTGGTCGAACCGCCGCCAGGCCATTCCGCCGGAACTGATCGGAAAAATTGCTCCCACCAGGCTGGAAAGCATCAACCTGCGAGGCGTGTTCCGCTTTCCTGTTGACCGTTATGCCGACCAAATCCTGCCCTCGCGGCAGGGAGCACCGATAACTGGCACCAACGGATGAAACCGATCACGGTTTGACGCCACGAATCCCGGATTTGAAGGTGAACAGGAAAGCCAACAGAATCAACGATCTACCAACACCACCCCCGCGCCAGTGCTGGGTTTGCGTACCGCCAGTTATTGCACTGAAAACAAGGGGACCCCGGCGACGCCGATGCGCTGGGCAAGGGCGACCTCTATACGGCCCGCCTCACGCTCGACATCACGCCCGCCATGCGGGCGCGCATCAAGGTGTCGGCCTTCACGCAGGGCGTGACCGTGGCCGACCTGCTGCGCGGCCTGCTGGAGCGGGAGTTTCCAGAACACCGCAGGGAGAACACGCCATGACTGCATCCGCTTCGTCTGCCCCCGCGCCTGTTGCCTTCGCGGCCACGGCTGCGCTCGCAGCACCTTCCGGCCAGCCTGCCAGCGCGCCGCTGACGCGCGTGGCGCTGGCCTACATCGAACCGCGCTTCAAGCTCTACCTGCGCTTCGGCGAACCTGCGCGCACGCACCAGCTCGACCGCTGGCGGCGCTGCGCCGTGTTCCTGCCGGGCGCCATGTTCTGCCGCATTCGCTGGCAGGCCAACGACTACGGCACGATCCGCTGGCAGCTCATGGTGATGCAGGCTTGCACGCCGCTCGATGCGGCGCAGCGCATCCCCGGCGTTCAGCCGAGTGCACGCCTGCTGCTGCACGTCGAGGGCGACAACCAGGTGCGCGCCGTGCTGGAACGCATCGCCGCTATCGAGGCGCTGGGCATCGCGCCCGCTACCGCCTCGCCCGCGTACTGGCGCACGCTGGGCAACCGGCTCGCTGCGCGCTTGCCGTTGCCCGAATACAGCGCCGAGCGGCACGCCGCCTGGCTGGTCGGGAGGGCGCTGCCATGACCGCTGTTTCCACCGCCGGCACAACGCCGCGTTCTCGCTCGCGCCTGCGCGCTCGCCTCGTGCTGGCGGGCCTGTCCGCCTGCGGCCTCGCTGCGCTGGCCTGGGCGTCTTTCGTGCATCCACTGCCGCGCCTGACCTACAACCCGTCCGACAGCGTGGCGGTCGGTTGGTATCGCGTCGATCCACTTGACCATCGCACCAGCTCGCTGCCACGTCCGTTGTCCGTGGGCAGCATCGTGCTGGTGCCGCTGCCCGCAGAGGCCGCCGCGCTCGCTGCGCAGCGCGGCTACCTACCGACGCGCATCCCGTTGCTCAAGCGCGTGGGCGCGGTCGCGCCGCAGGAGGTGTGCATCGCTGACGGCAAAGTCCGCATCGACGGCGTGCCTTCGGCCGCCGTGCTGTCTGCCGATCGCTGGGGCCGGCCGCTGCCATCCTGGCCGCAGTGCCGCCGCCTTCGGCCTGGCGAGCTGTTTTTGCTCAGTGCGACTAACCCGGCGTCATTCGACAGCCGGTATTTCGGGCCGGTCAGCGCCGCCGCCGTGATCGGCGTTGCACGTCCGGTCTGGCTGGAGTCACGCCCATGATCGCCGCCGATTCGCTGCGCATCATCGTGCCATCGGGCGTGTCGTTCTGCTGTTCGTCCCCGTGTCGTCGCGCGTGCAGTGCGGGTGCATTCGCACCGCACTTCGCGCTGCCTCCGGTGCGGCAGTCCAACGTGCAGGCGTCTTGCCTCGAACGCGCCCGGCCTGCGGCCGTGTCTGCGTTCGCCGGCGCGCAGGCTGCTCGCGCAGCAGCGCCGCCGGGCCGCCGCTGCCCTGAGCGCCAGCGAGGGGCAAAGGCGGAAGGCAAGACAAAAGGACGCGGCACGGGGCCGCGTCGAAAGCCTGTCTGCACGTGGGGGTGGCGCGGCACGGAGCGGCTTCGCCGCCGTGCCGCGTGGGGCGCGAGGCCCGCGCCGATGCAGGCGTGCCCGCGTGCTTCGCACGCCCGGACACGCCAGAGCTTGCAGGGAGCGCAGCCATGACCGACCGCCGCGATGACGATTTCCGCATCCGACCCAGTGCCCCGAAGAACCGGGGCCAGGGCTTCGTCTCCAGGGTGCTCAAGCAGGCAGGCAAGGCCAGCAGTGGCAAGTCGTCGATGCGCCGTCCCGCAGCCGGCGGCAGCAGCGCACGCGCTGGCCAGCGGCCCGGCTCTCGACTAGGGCGCGGGCATACGGCGGCACGCTTCGCAGGCGCGAAGCTCACGCCTATGTCGCGGCGCGTGACCATCAAGACGTTGCTGGTCAACCAGCAACGGGCCAGCCCGCAATCACTCGCCAAGCACCTGCGCTACATCGAGCGCGACGGCGTGGGCCGCGATGGCGAGCCGGGCCAAGCCTACGGGCCGCTGACCGATGCCGCCGACCTCGACGCCTTCAAGGAACGCTGCGCCGACGATCGGCACCATTTCCGCTTCATCCTCTCGCCGGAGGACGGCGCGGAGCTGGAAGACCTGCGCACCTACACGCGGCACCTGATGGGCCGCATGGAAGCCGACCTGGGCACGGGCCTCGATTGGGTAGCCGTCAACCACTGGAACACCGACAACCCGCATACGCACATCGTCGTGCGCGGGCGCGACGACACCGGCAAAGACCTCATCATCGCGGGCGACTACATCGCCGACGGGTTCCGCCATCGTGCCGCCGAACTGGCGACCGAACGGCTGGGGCCGCGCACCGAACTGGAGATCCAGCAGACCTTGCGACGCGAGGTGGATCAGGAGCGGTGGACGAGCCTGGATCGCACCTTGAAGCGCGAGGCCGGCGATGATGGCCTGGTGCATGTCGAACGGCTCAATGAACCCCGACTGCAACGCCAGCGCTTGCTGCTGATCGGCCGCCTGCAACGCTTGCAGCTCCTGGGCCTGGCTGACGAGATGCAGCCGGGCACCTGGGCTGTCCATGCCGATGCCGAAAAGACCCTGCGCGCCCTGGGCGAGCGTGGCGACATCATCCGCACCATGCAGCGGGCCATGCGCGGCGAGCCGCGCGAGCTGGCGGTGTTCGAGCCGGGCCAAGATGCTGATGGAGGTGGCCGAACCATTCTCGGCCGCGTGGCAGCGAAGGGGCTGGCCGACGAGCTGCGCGACCGGGGCTATCTGGTCATCGACGGCGTGGACGGCAAGGCCCACTACGTCGCGCTCAACGCACACGATGAACTGGCGAACTATCCGGCCGGCGCCGTAGTGGAGGTGAAGGGATCGGCCGACGTGCGCGCAGCCGACAAGAACATCACCGCACTGGCGAGCGGCGGCCTATACCGCACCGACCATCACCTGGCCGTCGCGCAGGGTCAGGCCGTGCCGGGCCGTGATCCGCAGGAAGTCGTCGCGGCCCACATCCGCCGACTCGAAGCCCTGCGCCGCGCCGGCATCGTGGAGCGCGTGGCCGAAGGGCTATGGAAGGTGCCGGACGATCTGCCCGAGCGTGGCCATCAGTACGACGCGCAGCGCCTGGGCGGCGTGGCCGTGGAACTGAAATCGCACCTGCCCATCGAGCGGCAGGCCCGCGTCATCGGGGCTACCTGGCTCGACCAGCAACTGATCGGCGGCGGCTCGGGCCTGGGCGACCTCGGCTTTGGCGGCGAGGCCAAGCAGGCGATGCAGCAGCGCGCCGACTTCCTGGCCGAACAGGGACTGGCCGAGCGGCGCGGGCAGCGCGTGATCCTCGCCCGAAACCTGCTGGGCACGCTGCGCAGCCGCGAGCTGGCGCAGGCCGCCAAGGACATCGCCGCCGAAACCGGCCTGGAGCACCGCCCGGTGGCCGACGGCCAGCGCGTGGCCGGCATCTACCGCCGCAGCCTCATGCTCGCCAGCGGTCGGTATGCGATGCTGGACGACGGCATGGGCTTCAGCCTGGTACCGTGGAGGCCAGTGATCGAGCAGCGGTTGGGGCAGCCGCTTGCGGCGACAGTGCGTGGCGGAACGACCTCATGGGAAATCGGGCGTCGGCTTGGGGTTTCTTTGGGCTAGTCACTTGAGGCTATGTGCCCCATGAACATGGCCCCTGCGCGTCGCCGGTTCGTGCAGATGGCGCGATGCTGAGGACAGCTCGGTCAAGATGCCGCACTGGCTGGCCTGCTGGGATTCACGGCAGCGTTCCCGCAAGGTCTTGAGCTGTCGTTCCAACGCTTTCAATTCCTTGATGCGGGTAGCCACATGGTCGATGTGCTCGTCGAGCAGGTCGTTCACCTGGGCGCAGTTCTCGTGCGGTGCATCCTTGAAGCGCAACAGAACCCGGATTTCATCCAGCGTCATGTCCAACCCCCGGCAGTGCCGGATGAAGGACAGCCGGTCAACGTGTTCTTCTGCCTACATGCGGTAGTTGCCATCCGTACGGGCCGTTTCGGGTAGCAAGCCTTCACGCTCGTAGTACCGGATCGTCTCTACCTGGGTATGTGCGGCCTTAGCCAGTTCGCCGATTTTCATGAGTTCATCTTCAGCGGTCGCGGGTTTTTCTCCAAGGCTCATTGTAGGCGCTTGACTCTGTAGTGGGTACAGGGTTTCCAATCTGACTGAAAAGGAGAATTTCATGAACTCTGCCCACCAACGCCAACACGCCGACGCTGCCTGCTGCGGGAGTGGCTGTGCAACAGTGCCTGTGGCGCCCGAGCCAACAGCGTCTGATGCAACGACTATTGGGCCGCAACGCTTTCGCATAGAAAACATGGACTGTGCCTCAGAGGAGTCGGAAATCCGCCGGGCGCTGGAAGGCATGGCGGGGATTCGCAGCCTGCGATTCAACCTGGGGGATCGAGAGCTTGCCATTGCCGCCGATGACCACGCGCTGCCCGAGGCCCTAGAAGCGATCCGCAAAGCGGGTTTCAAGCCAGAACCCCTCGGCGCGAAGAATGTCCAGCGCTTCCGCATTGCGAATATGGACTGTGCCTCGGAGGAGTCGGAAATCCGCCGGGCGTTGGACGGCATGGCGGGAATTCGTAGCCTGCAATTCAATCTGGGCGAACGCGAGTTGGCCATTGCCGCCGATGATCCTGTCTTGCAGCAGGCGCTAGACGCAATCCGCAAGGCAGGCTTCAAGCCGGAACCTCTTGGCGACACAGGCTCGTCGGCTGCTGCGGTTGCCTCGCCAACGGGCTTCTGGACGACATGGGGCAAGTCGCTGGGCGCCCTGGGGTTGGCTGTGGCGGCCGAGGGCTTGGCATTCGCCTTTCCAGACAGCGTACCTGTCAAGGCGCTGGGAATGGCGCTGGCCGCGGCGGCCATCGCGCTGTCGGGTTTCTCGGTTTACGGCAAGGGGCTGGCTGCACTGCGGCAGGGCCGCTTGAACATCAATGCCCTGATGACCGTGGCCGTGACCGGCGCTTTCCTGATCGGCCAGTGGCCCGAAGCGGCGATGGTGATGGCCCTATATGCGATTGCGGAAGCCATCGAGGCCCGCGCCGTGGATCGGGCGCGCGGCGCCATCAAGAGCCTGCTGGCGCTCGCGCCGGAGCAAGCTGAAGTGCGTCAAGACGATGGCAATTGGGTGCGCATGGGAGTCAAGGAAGTCACTGTGGGCATGACCGTGCGTATTCGCCCTGGCGAGCGCGTTCCGCTGGATGGCATCGTGAGCCTAGGTCAGAGCGCTATTGACCAGTCCCCCGTGACCGGCGAAAGCTTGCCGGTGGACAAGAGCCCCGGCGATGAAGTCTTCGCCGGCACCATCAATCAGGCTGCGGCGTTGGAAATCCGTGTCACGGCCCCCGCGTCCGACAGCACGCTGGCGCGCATCATCCACGCCGTTGAGCAGGCCCAGTCTTCCCGTGCGCCCACGCAGCGTTTCGTGGATCGCTTTGCCGCCGTCTACACGCCTGCGGTGTTCGTCCTGGCCGTTGCCGTTGCGTTGTTGGCGCCCTGGCTCATGGGGCTGACCTGGATGCAGGCCGCCTACAAGGCCCTGGTGCTGCTGGTCATCGCCTGCCCTTGCGCCTTGGTGATTTCCACGCCCGTCACCGTCGTCAGCGGTTTGGCCGCTGGGGCGCGGCGAGGCATCCTGATCAAAGGTGGTGTGTACCTGGAAGAGGCGCGCAAGATCAAGGCCGTGGCGCTGGACAAGACCGGCACCATCACCGAAGGCAAGCCCAAGCTGGTGGCCTTCGAGCCCGTGGACACAGGACTCGGCCAACAAGCCCTGGAGGGGCTGGCCAAGAGCCTCGCAGCGCGGTCGGATCATCCAGTGTCCAAGGCCATCGCAGATGGCGTGTCGTCCGCCACGCAAGAAGTGGATGAGTTTCAGGCTGTTGCCGGGCGCGGCGTGCAGGGGGTGATCGACGGCCATACCTATGTGCTGGCTAACCACCGCTGGATTGAAGAGCGCGGGCAGTGTTCGGCTGACCTCGAAGCCCGCCTTGCAGTGCATGAGCAAGCTGGCCGCACCGTCACGTTGTTGGCCAGCAGCGAACGGGTCATGGCCATCTGTGCAGTAGCCGACACCATCAAATCCTCATCCGCGCAGGCCGTGGCCGACCTGAAGGCATTGGGCGTGACGCCGGTGATGTTGACGGGCGATAACCTGGCGACGGCGCAAACCGTCGGCACCCAGGCGGGCATCGCCGAGGTGCGTGGCAACCTGCTGCCCGAGGACAAGTTGCAGGCCATCGGCGAGCTTCAGCAGCGCATGGGCGTCACGGCGATGACCGGCGACGGCATCAACGACGCCCCCGCGCTGGCGAAGGCTGACATCGGCTTCGCTATGGGCGGCGCGGGCACCCACACCGCGATGGAGGCCGCCGACGTGGTGGTCATGAACGACGACCTACGCCGCCTGCCCGAAACGATCCGGCTGTCCAGGCGCACCCACGCCGTGCTATGGCAGAACATCGCGCTCGCGCTGGGCATCAAGCTAGTGTTCCTGCTGCTGGCGATCTTCGACGATGCCTCCATGTGGATGGCCGTGTTCGCCGACATGGGGGCGAGCTTGCTGGTGGTCTTCAACGGGCTGAGGCTGCTCAGGCAGCAGGCGGGTCAGTAAAACCGAATATGGAGTGTTGAAAATGGGAATCCTGGATCGAATTTTTGGTGGGCATGGCGGCGGCCACGGCGGGGGGCATGGCGGCTCCCACGGGCATGGCAGTAGCCATGGCCACGGTGGCCCCAGCAGTCACGACTGGGGGCGCAATCCGGCGCCTTCGGCCAGCGGCATCACTTGCCCGCAATGCAAAGCGATCAATCCGAACGGCGCTCGCTTTTGCGGCCAGTGCGGGACATCGCTGGTGCCAGCGTCGTGCACGAAGTGCAGTAGCGTCATTCCGATCGGCGCGAAATTCTGTGCTCAGTGCGGCAACGCGGTAACTTAAGTCATGGTGATCTCGGCCTGGATCTACACCTTGATCCCGGCAGCGGCCGCCATCATCGGAGCTGCGGTCGCGGTGAACGTGCGGCCGGGGCCAACACTGGTCAGCGCGATTCAGCATTTCGCCGCTGGCGTCGTGTTCGCGGCGGCGGCCGGCGAAATCTTGCCCGACATCATGCACCGGGCCTCGCCTTGGGCGACGATGATCGGCGGCGGAATCGGCGTCGCCACCATGCTGCTGGTGAAGCATCTGGAAGCGTTGGCGAAGGGGCCGGCCGGTCTCCTGACCGTGATCGGCATCGACATCCTGATTGATGGCTTGGTGCTTGGTATCGGGTTTGCGGCTGGCCCAAAGGTCGGCTTGCTTCTGACCATCGCCCTGACCATCGAGGTTCTGTTCCTGGGATTGACAGTGGCCACGGAACTCGGCGAGAGCGTTCGCTCCCGTGCCAGGGTCGTCTGGATCACGGCCGCGCTCGTGCTCTTGCTGCCGATCGGGGCCTTGCTTGGAGCGCCGGTGGCGCTGTTGCCCAACCCTCTTCTGACTGGCTTCTTCGCGTTTGGTCTGATTGCGTTGCTCTACCTCGTGACCGAAGAACTGCTGATCGAAGCACACGAAACGCCAGATCGCCCCTGGGTGACGGCGATGTTCTTTGTCGGCTTTCTGGCGCTTCTCCTGCTGGAAGAAGTAATTGGCTAGTGGAGCCAGTCTGTTGGTGGTGCCCGATCCGTTGACTATTGCGCGCGCGGGGTGGGCACCATGAGCCCGATAGACGTGATGCCGTTGCTCGAATCGACCATCGTCCGCCCTCCGTGCATGCGGGCGATGGCAGCCACGATGGCCAAGCCCAGTCCATGATTGCGGGCGGCATCCGACCGCGCCGCATCTGCCCGGTAGAAGCGGTTGAACAGATTGGGCAAATGCTCGGCTGAAATCGTCTGCCCCTCGTTCACCACCCGCAGGGCGATCTCGCCGTCCAGCCGGTCGATTTGCACGACAACGGTGCTGTGCGGATGCGCGTGTCGGGTTGCGTTGCCGATCAGGTTGGATAGCGCGCGCTGCAACAGGCGCACATCGGCCAAGCCGGTGGCATCGCCGTCGATACGAACCTTCAGCCCGGCCTCTTCAATGGCCGCCTCGTGCAATTCCACCACCGCGCGCGCAACGCCGGCCAGACTGGCGACATGCTCGCGGCGGGCCTCAGCCCCACGGTCGGCTTGCGACAGAAAGAGCATGTCCTGCACGATCATCGACATGCGCTGGAGATCTTCGAGGTGCGAGCCCAACACATCTCGCAACGTGTCGGCATCGCGTGCTTTGCGCAAAGCAACTTCAGTGCCCCCCATCAACGTCGCCAACGGCGTGAACAGTTCATGCGCAACATCAGCATTGAAGGCTTCCAGTTGCCCGTACCCTGCGCTGTGGCGCCCCCTCGTGTCGCCTCAGTCGTCAAAGCGGCCACAACTCGCCGAATATCGAAGCGGCTCTGATTTGATGCAGGATGAACCTGAGAGGAGGCACGCTACGCGCACGGGGCTCTGAGAAAACCCAAGCAGCGAGGAGTGGCAAAGTAAAGCATGTAGCTGCTACACTGTTACCCCTATGCGCAAATGGCTGGCCATCGTCTTGCTGGTGTTCTTGCCGCTTCAATTCAGTTGGGCGGCAGTGGCCAGTTATTGCCAGCATGAAACCGGAGCTGCGGCCAAGCACTTCGGCCACCATGCGCATCAGCACAAGGCGGCCGACGGCCAGGATGCCAGCCCTGATCCGGCCAAGACCCTGGGTGGCGATCCTGATTGCGCGTCCTGTCATGCCGGGTGCTTCTCGGTCTTGTCAGGGGATGTCAAGCTGGCGTCGCCGGTCAGCCCGTCCCTGGATACGGGGTATCCCCCGGAGCACCTTGCTGCGCCTCCACCTGAACGTTTAGAGCGCCCTCAGTGGCGTGTCCTCGCCTGATCGGCGGGGAGCGCGTTCCTTTCCCTTCGTCCTCACCCCTGCCGTCGCGCATGGCGCGCTACGGTATCCAGCCGGCTTCGCGCGGCTGATGTGATGACGTTGCTGGCGATCATCTGGATCGCCCCCCCGCCGATTCCCTTGTGTATTTCAAATCACTGGAGAATCGGATGCTGAAGGATATTCACAATTACAACGCGAGGGCGGTTGCGGCAGGCTTGCTCCTTGCGCTCATGACGGGGACGGCTTTCGCTCAGTTATTGCCGACGGCACCAGCTCTTGGGCAGAGCGCCAACGGCGTAGAGCAGATTGAAGCAGCAACGCCCCTGACTCTGCAAAAGGCCGTCGCGCTGGCTTTGGAGGCGAATCTTGACCTAACTGTCGCCCAACGGGAAATCGAGGCGGTGGAGGGCCAGGTAATTCAGGGACGAGTACGTCCTAATCCCGAGCTGGCGTACTCGCTCGAAGACCAACGCACGCCAACCCGCACGCAAAGCGTCCAGATCAATCTGCCCATCGAGCTGGGGGGCAAGCGCGCTGCCCGCATTGCCGCGGCAGAGCGAGGGCGTGACGTCGCAGTTGAAGAACTGAACACGCGGCGCGTTGAAATTCGCGCCGCTGTGGTTGCCGCCTTCTTTGAGGCGCTGGCCGCCCAGGATCGCACGGCCTTGGCCCAGGACAGCGTTGACCTGGCCAGGCAAGCGACGGATGCCGTTGCCAAGCGCGTGACGGCGGGCAAGGTGTCCCCGGTCGAAGAAACCAAGGCTCGGGTGGCCGAGGCCGGCGTGCGGGTTGAACTGGCACAGGCGCAGAGCGAACAACGCAGTGCCCGCGCGCGGCTGGCCAGTTTGCTCGGGGCCAACCCGCCGCGTTTCACCCAGGTAGCGGGCAGCGTGGACGATCTTCCCAACGTCCCTTCGCTGGATGACATCCAGCAGCGCTTGTCGGCCTCATCGGCATTGCGCCGGGCGCAGTTGGAGATCGAACGCCGTCGGTCGCTGGCCGACGTGGAGCGCAGCAAGCAGACGCCCGATGTCACGGTCAGCCTGGGCGTGAAGCGTCCGAACGAGTTAGCGCGCAATCAGTTAATGCTCGGCATTTCCGTGCCGCTGCCTTTGTTCGACCGCAATCAGGGCAATCTGTTGGAAGCGTTGAAGCGTGAAGACAAGGCGAGGGATGAACTCCAGGCGTTGAATCTGCGCCTCAACACAGAGCTGTTGCAAGCCCGCGAGCGGCTGGCGTCGGTTCGCGGCGAGATCGACATATTGCAGCGAGAGGTGCTGCCAGGGGCCAAGAGCGCCTATGACGCGGCCACCGTGGGCTTTGGTTACGGCAAGTTCAACTACCTGGAAGTGCTGGACGCGCAACGCACCTACTTTGCCGCCAAGTCCCAGTACCTCAAGGCGCTCGCCGATGCGCACCGCGCGGCGGCGGACATGGATCGCGTGATCGGCGCATCCGAATCCACGACCACCCTGCCTGCAAACAAGGAATGAACATGAAACCCGAAACGAACAAACTGAACGTCGGCAAGAAGCAGTGGTTTGCCATCGCCGTGATCGCCGCAGTGGGCATAGGACTGGGCAGCGCCATTCTCGGCGGCAAGACGGATAAGAGCGCCGAGGGCGAGGGTCACGGCAGCCACGTTGAATCCAAGGCCCACAGTGATGGTGAGCATCATGGCAAGACGGGCGCAGACTCCCACGAGGACGACAAAGGCCAAGCGGACGGCGAGCACCACGAGGGGTCAAGCAAGGGGCCGCATGGCGGCAAGCTGTTCAAAGAAGGGGATTTCGGATTGGAAGCCTTACTCGCTGAGGACGGCGGCGAACCACGCCTGCGAATCTGGCTCTACGAAAAGGAAAAGGCGCTAGCCAGCAGCGCCGCCAAGGTCAGCGCTACCGTTACACGCCTGACTGGGGAGAAGCAGGCGCTCAACTTCACGCCCGACAAGGACAGCCTGTTGAGTCGAGAGATTGTCCCGGAACCTCATGCGTTCGAGATCAGCATCGTGGCTCAGACGGCCAACGCGCCTTTCACGTTCAGCTTCAGCCAGGAGGAAGGAAAAGTCGAACTCAGCGATGCGCAAATCAAGGCTGCATCCATCGGCATTGACACCGCAGGGGCTGCAAGCATCAAGTCTGCCCTGCAATTGCCGGGTGAGATTAGGCTGAATGAAGACCGCACCTCGCACGTTGTTCCGCGCATTGCGGGTGTTGTCGAAAGTGTGCAGGCCAGTTTGGGGCAAACGGTCAAGAAGGGACAGGTGCTCGCCGTTATCGCCAGCCCTGCCGCATCCGAGCAGCGCAGCGAGTTGCAGACGGCGCAAAAGCGGCGGGCATTGGCCCAGACAACTTTTGAACGCGAGAAGCGGCTGTGGGAACAGAAGATTTCCGCCGAGCAGGACTACCTGCAAGCCGGCCAGGCGCTGAACGAGGCGCAGGTCGCCGTGGCCAACGCGCAGCAGAAGCTGTCGGCCGTGGGCTTGGCCCCAGGTTCCTCGGGCGGGCTGAACCGCTTCGAGCTGCGTGCGCCCTTCGATGGCGTGGTGATTGAAAAGCACCTCAGCCTGGGCGAGGCCGTCAAGGAAGACGCCGCCGTGTTCACGGTGTCCGACCTGGGCCAGGTCTGGGCAGAGATCAACGTGCCCGCCAAGGATTTGCCGCTGGTCAGAGTGGGTGAAAAGGTCACCATCAAGGCAACGGCATTCGATGCCAGCGCGCAAGGCACCATCACCTTTGTTGGCGCGCTGATTGGCGAACAAACCCGCATGGCCAAGGCCCGCGTGGTCTTGTCCAACCCCCAAGGCGCTTGGCGTCCCGGACTGTTTGTCAACGTGGAAGTGACCTCATCTGAGGCCGACGTGCCCGTGACGGTGGCCGGTGATGCCATTCAGACCGTGGGCGACAAGCCCGTCGTGTTTTTGAAAGTGAATGGTGGCTTCATTGCCCAGCCCGTGCAGTTGGGCCGTAGTGATGGCAAGCGCGTCGAGGTGGTTCAAGGGCTGAAGGCGGGGGCTCCGTATGCGTCGGCTGGCAGTTTTGTCGTGAAGTCAGAGCTTGGCAAAGCCTCTGCCGAACACACCCATTGATGCCGGAGCAACGCACATGTTTGAAAAACTCATTCGCGCAGCCATCGAGCACCGATGGTTGGTGTTGCTGGCAGTCATCGGTATGGCTGCCGTCGGCGTGTTCAGCTACCAGAAGTTGCCCATCGACGCCGTACCCGACATCACCAACGTCCAAGTGCAGATCAATACCCAGGCGCCGGGCTATTCACCGTTGGAGACCGAGCAACGGGTGACTTATCCCATTGAAACCGTGATGGCGGGCCTGCCCAACCTGGAGCAAACCCGCTCTCTTTCGCGCTACGGCCTCTCGCAAGTGACCGTGATCTTCAAGGACGGCACCGACATTTACTTTGCGCGCCAGTTGGTCAACGAGCGCATCCAGGAAGCACGGGATAAATTGCCGGTCGGCATCACGCCTGCGCTGGGGCCGATCTCCACCGGCCTGGGGGAGATTTACCTGTGGACGGTCGAGGCGAAGGACGGTGCGAAGAAACCCGACGGGATGCCCTACACGGCAACAGACCTGCGCGAGATTCAGGATTGGATCATCAAGCCGCAGTTGCGCAACGTGCCCGGTGTGACTGAAATCAACTCGATTGGCGGTTATGCCAAGGAGTATCAGATCGCACCTATACCCGCTCGCCTGGCTTCGCTCGGCGTTACCCTGCAAGACATCGTGACGGCACTGGATCGCAATAACGGCAACGTGGGTGCGGGCTATATCGAGAAGCGCGGCGAACAGTACCTGATCCGTGCGCCCGGACAAGTCAAGACCCTGGAAGACATTGGCAACGTTATCCTCAGCAGTGCGGGCGGCGTGCCGATACGGGTGCGTGACGTGGCGGACGTGGGGCTGGGGCGTGAACTGCGCACCGGCGCGGCCACGGATAACGGTCGCGAGGTGGTGCTGGGCACTGTGTTCATGCTCATCGGTCAGAACAGCCGTACGGTTTCGCAGGCCGTGGACAAGAAGATGGTGGAGATCAACCGCAGCTTGCCCGAGGGCGTGCATGCGGTGACGGTCTACGACCGCACCGTGCTGGTGGACAAGGCTATCGCCACGGTGAAGAAGAATCTGCTGGAAGGCGCGATCCTGGTGATCGTGATCCTGTTTCTGTTCCTGGGCAACATCCGCGCGGCCATCATCACGGCGACGGTGATTCCTTTGTCGATGCTGTTCACCTTCACTGGCATGGTGCATTACAAGGTGAGCGCCAACCTGATGAGCCTCGGGGCGCTGGACTTCGGCATCATCATCGACGGAGCGGTGGTGATCGTCGAGAACTGCGTGCGACGCCTGGCCCATGCACAGGCGCACTACGGCAGGCCGTTGACGCGGGCGGAACGCTTTCACGAGGTGTTCCTGGCATCGAAGGAATCACGCCGCGC
Organism: Curvibacter gracilis ATCC BAA-807; assembly: GCF_000518645.1. Taxonomy (GTDB): domain Bacteria; phylum Pseudomonadota; class Gammaproteobacteria; order Burkholderiales; family Burkholderiaceae_C; genus Curvibacter; species Curvibacter gracilis. The sequence goes on from NZ_JADZ01000049.1 coordinate 13,921, forward strand.
GCTGCTGTTCGGGCAACTCATCATCATGGTGGTCTACCTGCCCATCTTCGCCCTGACGGGGGTGGAAGGGAAGATGTTCCACCCGATGGCGTTCACGGTGGTGGCTGCACTCGTGGGGGCCATGATCCTGTCGGTGACTTTCATCCCGGCTGCGGTCGCCCTGTTCATCGGCCATCGGGTCAGCGAGACGGAAAACTTCCTGGTCGTGCAGGCCAAGCGCTGGTATGGCCCGCTGCTGGATCGCGTGATGGCGGCCAAAGCAGTGATGCTGGCGGCAGCCGCCGTGGCAGTGGTGCTGTGCGGCCTGATCGCCACCCGAATGGGCAGCGAGTTCGTGCCCAGCCTGAACGAAGGCGATTTCGCCATCCAGGCGCTGCGCATTCCGGGCACCAGCCTTTCGCAATCGGTTGCGATGCAGCAGCAACTGGAAGCCACGCTGAAGGCCAAGTTCCCCGAGATCGACCGCGTTTTCGCGCGCACCGGCACGGCGGAAATCGCGTCCGACCCCATGCCGCCGAACATTTCCGACGGCTACATCATGCTCAAGCCGGTGTCCGAGTGGCCGGAGCCGCGCAAGTCGCGCGACGAATTGCTGGCGGCCATTCAGGAGGTCGTGGGCAAGGTGCCGGGCAACAACTACGAGTTCTCGCAGCCTATCCAATTGCGCTTCAACGAACTCATTTCAGGGGTCCGCAGCGATGTGGCGGTGAAGATCTTCGGCGACGACATGGACGTATTGAACAAGACAGCCGAAGAAGTCTCGTCCATGTTGCAGAAGATCCCCGGTGCGTCTGAGGTCAAAGTTGAACAGACCACAGGATTGCCGATGCTCACGGTCAACATTGATCGTCAGAAGTCCGCGCGCTACGGGCTGAACGTGGCCGACATCCAAGATGCAGTGGCCACGGCCATCGGCGGGCGCGAGGCCGGTACGCTGTTTGAAGGGGACCGTCGATTTGACATCCTGGTTCGGCTGCCGGAGTCCCTGCGCAACGACCTTGAAAGCATGAAGCGCCTGCCGATTCCGTTGCCACGCGGCACAGGTGGCGGCGAAGGACGAACCAACTTCATCCAACTGGCCGAGGTGGCGAGCTTCGAGCTGGCACCCGGCCCCAACCAGGTCAGCCGGGAAAACGGCAAGCGCCGCATCGTGGTGAGCGCCAACGTGCGTGGCCGCGACGTCGGCTCCTTCGTGGCCGACGCCGAGGCTGCGCTGGCGCAGGTCAAGATTCCCACAGGCTACTGGACGAGCTGGGGCGGCACTTTCGAGAACCTGCAATCCGCCACCCAGCGCTTGCAGATCGTCGTTCCGGTGTCGCTGCTGCTGGTCTTCGTGCTGCTGTTTGCCATGTTCGGCAATGTCAAGGATGGCTTGCTGGTTTTTACCGGCATTCCGTTCGCACTGACCGGCGGCATCCTGGCGCTGTGGCTGCGCGACATTCCCATGTCCATCTCGGCCGCCGTGGGCTTCATCGCGCTATCGGGCGTTGCCGTGCTCAATGGCCTGGTGATGATTTCCTACATCCGCAGCCTGCGAGAGGGCGGAACGCCGCTGGACGCAGCCATCCGCGAGGGCGCGCTGACCCGCTTGCGCCCCGTGTTGATGACGGCCTTGGTGGCGTCGCTGGGCTTCATCCCGATGACCATCGCCACGGGAACGGGCGCGGAAGTCCAACGGCCTCTGGCCACCGTGGTTATCGGCGGCATCTTGTCGTCCACCGTACTGACGCTGCTCGTGTTGCCAATTCTGTATCGGCTGGCTCATCGCCCGGACGAGCAAGAAGAGGATGTCACGGCAGAGCCCGCACATGAGGGCGTAACCGCTTGAAAGGAACAACGATGAACGCCGTTACGGCACCACGACAGACTCCTTCGAGCTTTACAGGGACATGGGGTCCCCTTGTTTTCAGTGCAATAACTGGCGGTACGCAAACCCAGCACTGGCGCGGGGGTGGTGTTGGTAGATCGTTGATTCTGTTGGCTTTCCTGTTCACCTTCAAATCCGGGATTCGTGGCGTCAAACCGTGATCGGTTTCATCCGTTGGTGCCAGTTATCGGTGCTCCCTGCCGCGAGGGCAGGATTTGGTCGGCATAACGGTCAACAGGAAAGCGGAACACGCCTCGCAGGTTGATGCTTTCCAGCCTGGTGGGAGCAATTTTTCCGATCAGTTCCGGCGGAATGGCCTGGCGGCGGTTCGACCAGCGATCCAGAACAGCCTGCATTTGTGACGTGTTCCACGCCATGACGATGTTGGCCAGCAGACTCAACGCGTCGGCCACAGCCTGCATTTCGTCCACACGTTTGGCCTGTGCCGGGCTGATCCGGCCGGTGTAAATGG
>NZ_JADZ01000050.1 GCF_000518645.1 Curvibacter gracilis ATCC BAA-807
CGCTACACCGAGCGGCTGGGCGAAGCGGGCATCGAGCCGTCGGTGGGCAGCAAGGGCGACAGCTATGACAACGCCCTGGCCGAGACCATCAACGGTCTCTACAAGGCCGAGCTCATCCATCGCCGAGCGCCTTGGAAGACGAAGGAGGCTGTGGAGTTCGCGACGCTCGAATGGGTGTCCTGGTTCAACCACCATCGCCTGCTCGAACCCATCGGGTACATCCCGCCCGCAGAAGCCGAGGCAAACTACTATCGGCAACTCGCCAGTCAGTCCACCGCGGTGGCGGTCTGACTTAAACCAAACAGCCTCCTTGAAAACCGGGGCGATTCATACTGAAAGAACTCGTAGCCTTTTGCACCTGGGTACAAGCTCTCGAAGTGCTCGCGGGTGATCTGCAGGGTCTTGTTGACGCCTTCCTTGATGGCCACCGAGGGCACCACCACCACAAACTTGGTGAAGCCATAGCGTTGGTTCAACTCGAATACCGTACGCAAATAGACGTAGGTCTTCCCCGTGCCGGTTTCCATCTCTACCGTGAAATCCAGCGCCTGCTTGGGGTTGAGTGGGTCAGATGGCTGCAACCCGTTGCGCAGCTGTACCTTCTGCAAGTTCTCGCTCAGCTCTTCGTCAACGAGTAGCTGCAAGGCGTTGCCAATGCCACCCTCGGCCGTGAACTGTTTGCCCTCGAAACTCTGTTGACCAGAATCAGCCAGCGCCTGTGCCGTGACGGTGAATACCGAGCGGCAAACCTCCTGCCCACGGAACAGATCGCAAACCGCCTCAATGGCGGCGGCCTGGTAAGGCAGGTCGGACTCGAAATGAAGTTTCATCCGGCTGTCCTCACAAGCTGCGCACCTGCTTGACGCCGTGCTGCTCCAAGATGGCGGCCAGATTGCTCTTTGCTACATCGTTCTCGAAAGCACTGTCACGGAATACCGCGGTGGTCTCCGTTGCCGTACCTTGTTGCTCGCGCCACTGGGCCATGCCTAAAGCCAAGGGCTCTGCATCTGCCACGCTGATGTGTTCTTCCAGACAGGCCAGCAAAGCGCCTTCACCTATGCTGCGGACTGTCTTGCCGGCGATCTGCCGCTGTTCGATGGGAACGCAAAGGTCCAAGCCCAGTTTCAGCAAGACTTCGTAGAGCACGTCGTCGTTGCTTCTTCCTGGCTCAATGTGCTCCAAGTTGGCAAGCAGGGAGCCGGCTAGATCGGTGGCATTTGGATTCCATGCCAGGATGTTGGAGTTGTCGAGCTTGAACACCCGGAAGCCGACATCGCCCTGCCACTCCGGTTTCCCCGTCTTAATTGCTGCTCCTGCCTTGCGAAGACGCTCTTTGGATAGTTCCGCAATGTTCAGTGGCTTTCCCAAGTCCTCGCAGTATTTCGCCGCGACCTTTTGCTGTTTGTCTTTCGGGTCGAGCGGCTCTGGGAGCTGAACAAGGATGTAGCGGCGATTCCCATTGTCTTCGCTATTCAGCCGCATAACAGCCTCTCCGGTTGTTCCACTACCGGCGAAGAAATCCAATACAACGGCATTCGTGTCGTCAGAGCTCGTGTATCGAATCAATCTGGCGATCTCATCCAAGTCTTTGGGGTTGTTGAATACCTTCTTTCCAAACAAATTTCGGAGAGACTTGACGGAAACTTGTGATTGCTTGTAGAAATAACTGCCGCGAACTTGATTTGCAAGTTCGTCTTCGCTGTCTTCTTCAGCCTCCGAAATATCTTCTATCAATTCGCTGGATTCATCTGCCTCTGTCTCTAATGGAATCGGTCTTATGTGAGATTTTCGGAGGGGCGGCTGCGTGTGATCTGCGCGAAATTCAATGATTCCAGCGTCAATACGACGCTTCATTTCCGTCCAAGTTGAGAACACCCAGCCCCGCTCAGGGACTTTACATGCCTTTCCCGTAACTGGATGAATCACATCATAAGTAGGGCCACCTCCTCCTGGCCATGAAATATTGTCATCACGCCAAGGGCCATATGAATCAACTCGTTTGTATCGACTCCATTTTTTAGAGGGATGATTTTTAGGTAGTTGCGCAAACCACGTTTGAAGTTCACTTTCGATTTCTTTATCGTCGGCCCCATGTTTGGATCGAAGCTTCAAGTATTGGTCCCAAATTTCTCGTGCTCCGGGCTTTTCCTCCCGCCAGATTACGTTTCTGCCACGAAGAAAATCCTGTGATTTTGCGTAGACGAGAACATACTCATGACCGTTTGAGAAGAACTTTGCATCATTCTTACGCCCCTTCTCCCACGTGAGGCACGATAGAAAATTTTCTTCCCCGTAAATTTCATCCATAACAGTGCGAAGATTCGTAATCTCATGCTCATCAATGCTCACCAGAATCACTCCATCGGGAGTCAATAGCGTCCTCGCTAAACGTAAGCGCGGATAAATCATGTTCAGCCAGTCAGTATGAAAGCGCCCACTGGCTTCGGTGTTTTTGAGTGACGCTAATGAGCTAACCTTTTCCCCGTTAATATCACGCCACCCCATCAACTGTTGATAGTTTGCGATGTTGTCTTTGAAGTTATCCGCATAAACAAAGTCTTTCCCCGTGTTGTAGGGAGGATCGATGTAAATCACACGAACCTGACCTCCGTCTCTGCCATAGCTCTTTTGCAGCAGCTTGAGCACTTCGAGGTTGTCGCCTTCGATCATCAGGTTCTGCGTGGTGTCCCAGTCCACGCTCTCATCAGGCGCTGGTCGCAAGGTGCCCGTGCTGGGAGTCAAGGCAATTTGCCGCGCCTTGCGCTTGCCATGCCAGTTCAACCCGTACTTTTCTTCAGAGTCTGCGGCGGTGGCATCACCAATGAGGTTCTTCAGCACTTCCACGTTGAGGGTCGCAGTGGTCTTGCCGCCTTGCGTAGTTTCGGTCAGCAGCTCAGGAAACATGGCCTTGAGCTTGGCGATGTTGTCAGCGATGAGGTCTGCGCTTTGCGCTTCTGGCGAATGTGCTTCGATTTTTTGGATGCTCATTGATGTGTCTCGTGATAGGTTCTGGCAGCGTGCGTCTTAGACGATCAACCAGGCGAACTTGGCTGCGATCAGGTTCTGGCGCTCAGCAATGAAGTCTTCAAACCGGTCCATGTTCCACAAATTTTTGTCCTTGGGGATGAGGTGGAGACTCAGGTAGTCATCGTCTTTGTCTTTGAACCAGTCGGCAGGTGGGATGTCGCTCTTTCCCCCTGCTCCGTTCTCTGCTCGGGTCAGCAGCATGCAATTCGCCAGCTGGTTGCGGGCGTCGTCGCGGTACTTCATCACCGGACGTCCGGTTTGAGGGCTCGTGACCTTCACCGCCTTCAGCCGGCTTTGAGGAAACACGTGGTCCACCTGTGGCAGGTTGTTGTCGTAGGCCGGGGTGTGGCTGAATGCGGGATACCAAAGGTTCAAGATCAGGTGGATGGTCTTGGAGCCGTAACCCATCTCGAAAAACCGATCCTTGGTGATTTCGAGGCTGCGGTTTTGAGAGCGAATCACAGTGAAACCCTCATCCGCATCAAAGCGTTCGATCTCCTTGAAGCGTTTGACAAGGGCATCGATGACCCGGTCAGACTGTCCACTGAAGGCGCCAGCTAGAAGTGTGCGTACCAAGAAGGTATCGACTTGCTTGGCGGAGGCCCAGCCGCTCGGGTAGTGGTGACGAACGTAGATCAGTGGGATCAAGGCCAGGTAGGACGGCAAGGCTTTGTCGCACTGGATGTACGTTTTGCTTCTGACGAAGTCGGCTACTGCCTTGATGGACGCACTCAATTCATCCCACTTTTCTTCGATTTCTTCGCGCACTCCAGGTTTGCGGAACTTGGACACTTCGTATTGCGCACCTTGATTCAGCAAGACCAAGCAGGTCTTGAGGACGAAGTCGCGGTCAAATGCAAAACCGTGCCGGTTTAGTTCATCCAATAGCTCTTCCATGCGGTTGTCCGCCACATCCCAGGTGGCGTTGAGCAATGAGAACAGCAGATCCGACTTTTCCAGCTTGGTGCCACCTGAGTTGGCGCGAATGAAGACCTCAACCACATCGTCTTCTGTGTAGAGGTCTGGGTTGTCGATGCTGTCGAGTTCCTGGTAAGTGATGGATTCATCCATCTTGAATGTGCGATCAACTAGATCAAGGTTGCCTTCGATCTTGTCTTTCTCCTCATCGGTGAAAGCACGACCAGCTTTGGCTTCCATGTCCTGAATCAACTCGCGCTTCTTTCGCGTCGTGAAAACCAGGTCTTTGAACTTGACCCACGGGAAGCCAGTGGCCGCACTCTGCCGAAACTCGAATCGGTACTTGATATCGTCGGGCAGTGCTGCGGTGCCACTCAGCACATCGAAATGAAGTTCCCGCCCAGAGAAACTGCCGCACAGACCGATGTACAGGCTCTGCAGGCGTTGCTGGCCATCGAGCACCAAACACTTTTTCTTGCTGTCTTCTGGTACGTAGAAGCTGCTCAGTTTGAGTGTGCTGGACCAGTTGTCGATGAACTTGCGGCGACGAATGCCACTGGTCGTTTTCCACACAAGCAAAGTGCTGATGGGGTACTCGCGCAAGATCGAATCAAATAGGCGGCAGATCTGCTCCTCGCCCCAAACAAAGGGGCGTTGGATGTTGGGTAGCCAAAAGCCGCCGTCTTCATCCGAGTTGTTCAAGAAACCGACGATCTTGCGAATGGTTTGCTTTTGATTCTTCATGCTTGTACTTCTTAAAGACTGTTGGCAGCTTGCTGGCGTTCAGCCATCAATGCCTTGATTTCGAGATTGACTGCGACTTGGCGAGCCATCTGTTTTTCTTTGCTGGCGGCTGCTCGCAAGCTGCTGATCTGTGCATCCAGCTCATGACAGCGGCGCAAGGCTGCGCGGCGGGCGGTAGCCTGCTGTGGGCTGACGCATTCAAAGCGACCGGTGACAGCGGCGGCTTGCCATGCACAGAGCGTGTCCATCCACCCTTGGTACAGGGCCAGCAGATCAGTGCGTGGTTGCTTGTTGATGGGCAAGGCACCCATGAAGGCGTTCAAGGTTGCAGCATCAGCCGTGGGCGCTGTGCCCGACCCATTGCGCACAAAGGTGCTTTGGATCAACTCTCCGTCGAGAACGGTTTTGTCGGCTTCCTTTTGCGCCCAGCGGATATGCACCATCGAAAGGTACAGCTGAGCCTCGTCATCCAAGACCATCAGCACGGGGTAGGGAATGGCGCGGTGCACCAGCTCGGCGACGCGCGCAGTGCTCGATGAAACTCTGGCTACCTTCACGTCAAGCTGGCTGCCTTGTCGAAGGCGGACGTTCAGCACGGCCAATTCGAGGTAGCTGCGCACTTCGTCCTGGTACGCCGGAATGCCCGCATTGCTGGGCTTGAGGGCTGCAACCCATGCGACCTCTTCAATCTGCTCTTGCAAGAGCTTGCGGTCCGCGCTGGTGGCCGTACCGCGAGAGGTCAGGTTTTCGGCCAACATCTTCTTGGGGATGCGCTGGCCGACGCTGGCCTCGGCAGGCAAGCGCAGTGCCGAAATCAGTTGCTCTGAGGACAGGTCCACTCCATTCATGCGGTTTGTTCCGCACCCGTGCCGGGCAAGATCACCATGTAGGCCAGCACCTCGAAGTCATTGGAGCCCGCGAACTCGCCCTTCATGGCGTGTGTGCCGCCCGGCGAAAACAGGCTGGCCACGGCGCGTTCTTCAGACTTGCCGACGATGGATGCCACGCTGGCGGACAACAGCTTTTGGGTGTGGCGCATGTCTTCGCCATGCTTGGTGGCACGGTCGAATCGGGCGCTGGCAGAAGCGTCTGGCAGGTCACGCCCCAAGGCTATGCGCTTGAGCCTGTCGAGCGTTGTTTTTGCCTGGGTGTAGGGCAAAAGTACGGTGCCGTCGTCACTCGCGTGCACCAAGTAGTGCGGTGCCAAAGGGTAGCTGGGGTCGATGGCCTTCTCGGCCGCCGAGTCTTCAGCGCGCAGGCAGAAGATCACGCCAGGCGGAATGTCCACGTCGTTGCTAGTGGCCACGGCAAACGCGCCCATCGGCAGGCCGTCCAGCTTGCCGGGGTGCAGTTTGTTGAACTCGGCCAGGTCGATGCGGAAGTCGGTCAGCGTCAGGTCGGTGATGGCGACGCCGCTGGACAGGTCCTCCAGATCGATGACGCTGTCTTGCATCTTCAACAACTGGTTGCGGCGGTACTCCAGGTCGTTCATCTGGTTGCCGGACTGTTGTTCGATGATGTTCTCTTCGCCGGTGGCGGAGATGTCCAAGAGCACCATTCGGCCACTGACGCGCTGCTCCAGGTTGATGTATTCCTCCAGCTCCATGTTGGGCCAGAAGTTCACCAGTTGAATGCAGGTGTTGCGCGAGCCGATGCGATCAATGCGTCCGAACCGCTGGATGATGCGAACTGGGTTCCAGTGGATGTCGTAGTTCACCAGCCAGTCGCAGTCTTGAAGGTTCTGGCCTTCGCTGATGCAGTCGGTGGCGATCAGCAAGTCCAACTCGCCTTCGTGAGCCAAGTCTTCGGGCCGCTCTTTCGAGCGAGGCGAGAAGGCCATCAGGATGCTGCTGAGGTCGCGGCGCAGTGGCAAGGTGGATTGGTTGCGGCCCGAGCCAGTGACCAAGGCACTCTCGATGCCTAACTCAGACTTGGCCCAGCCAGACAGTTGCTCGTAGAGGTAGGTAGCCGTGTCTGCGAACGCGGTGAAGATGATCACCTTGCGGTTGCCTGCGTTGATCGGTTTCTTGCACTTGTTGGCGATCAGGTCACGCAGGCGGAGCAGCTTGTCATCGCGCACGGCGCTAACCTGTTCTGCTGCCGCGTACAAGGTGGCGAGCCGGTTGCGGTCTTCGATGAGGTCTTGTTTCCAACGTACCAAGTCCACGTCGCTGAGCAGCACCTTGACCTTGCGGCCCACGAGCAAGGATTCAAAGGTGGGGTCGTCAACGTCCACATCGACGATGTCGAGTTCTTCGATCTCTGCGGGGTGCGAATCAATCCGGGCCAAAGTGGCTTCCACATCTTCCAACTGGCGATGTACCGTGAGTGCGAAAGACGAGACGGCGCTCTCCATGCGCTTGAGCACGTTGACGCGCAGCAGGTGAATCAAGCTCTCTTCACGGTCCACTTGCCGGAAGAAGCTTTCGCCACCACGAATCTGGGTGCTGTACTTCTGGTCGTAGGCTTCCTGCCTATGCGATAGCACGTAGCGCAACGGGGCGTAAGCAGCAAGGTTGAGGCGGCGAATCTCAAGGTTGATTTCGCGGATGGATCGGAACTCGCCCGCTCGGTCCACATCTGCCTTGATGTTGATGGGGGGCAGCCGATCTGGGAAGCGACCGGTTTCAGCCGTGCCGTAATACCGCTCGATGTGCCTGCGTGAACGGGCAATGGTCAGGTGGTCGAGCAAGGCGAAGTAATCGAAGCCCAGCATTTCGACCAATAGCGCGGGCGTTTTTTCTTCGTTGGGCAGTTCCAACCAGCGGTTGAAGGCCTTCTGCGCGCGGCGGGTGGTGCTGTCTATGCTGGCAATGCCGTGGTCGAACAGGGCTGTGTCATCGCCTTCGGTGACAAAGGCGATCTGATTTCTCAGGTCTGCCAGACGGTTGTTGACCGGGGTGGCTGAGAGCATCAGCACGCGCGTCTTAACGCCTTCGCGGATGATCTTGCGCATCAGGCGATCGTACCGGGTCTCACGTCCCTTGTTGGCAGCCTTGTTGCGAAAGTTGTGCGACTCGTCGATGACCACCAGATCGTAGTTGCCCCAGTTCACATGGGACAGGTCGATGTCACCGGATAGACCACCGTCGCGCGTCAGGTCGGTGTGATTGAGGACGTCGTAATTGAAACGGTCCGACGCCAGGACATTGCGTTTGTCGTTGGCTTTGTAGAGTGTCCAGTTGTCGCGCAAGCGTTTGGGGCACAACACGAGTACGCGGTCATTGCGCAGCTCGCTGTACTTGATGATGGCCAAGGCCTCGAAGGTCTTGCCCAGGCCCACACTGTCGGCGATGATACAGCCGCCGAAGCGTTCCAGCTTGTCGATGGCTCCCACCACGCCGTCACGCTGGAACTTGTACAGCTTCTTCCAGACCACTGTGTTGCGGATGCCCGTGGCGGATTTGACGATGCGCTCTTCGTCCATACCCTCGCCGTTGGAGGCAAAGAGATGCTGGAGCATGAGCGTGTAGACGCTGGTGGCATCCCTGTGAGTGCTCAGCTCCTTCACCGAAGCGATCAGGGCGGCCTTGGCTTCTGGCTGATCTTTGAGGGCTCCCCACTGCATGTCGAACCATTGGCTCAGCATCTGGGCCTCTGCCGGGCTCTCGGACGTTTGAATCAGGCTCAGCGGGTTGCCCGGCGTAATGCCAAGGCCTTCTGTGCTGAAGGCGAACGAGCCCAACACGGCTTGCTGTGCAGTACCTTGGTCATCTCGCAAGACCATGGTGCCTTGGGGAATGGCACCAGATGCATGTCGAACCTGTGCCTTGGCATCAAGCCACGCAGCAAACTTACGGGCGAGCCAGGGTGCTTGAAGCTTGTTGCGGGCGGCCCGGTCTGCCCTGCTTCCCAGCAGTTCCAGCTGTTCGTGAACACTGACCAAGCCGTCTTTGAATCGGTGCGCGGGAACAACCAAACGTGCATTGGCCAGACGGGGTACGTCGGCCAAGACTTCAGCAAACGCGAACAACGAGAAGGACGGCGACACAACGTCCAATTGGTGGTTGTGCTTCAACCACGGGCGAACAAGATCCACGACACGATCTGTGCCCGCATTGCTGACGAACTTCATGTGGCGATCCCCTCCCCCGCAGCTTTTTACAACATTATCTTCGCCGACCTACCCAACCTTATCGAGCCCAGTGAAACTATTTGATTTCACCAACCACGTTGAATTCAGAAGCAAGAAATGCTGGGCATCAGCCTGCATCCCAGACACCTCCTGTGAAATGGCATTTTTAGAGGTAGACATGCCAAAAACGAGAAGACCACCTACGGAAAAATGCACCTGGGAATCAGTGAGATCAGTCAGACGAATGGGGATCAATGTTCACGCACATAGCGAGTGACTTCACCCCTGAGCAATGGCGTACTGCGAGGCTCGGTCAAGTGACCTGCCCCGGGGAATTTGGGGATGAAGCGTTAGAAACGCTGGAATGAATCAGCACAACAACTACTGCGTGCGAACCCAGCCTCGATAGGCTTAGCTTCGAAACATGCAAGAACAGCTCGAATTTCGCGCCAATCGAGAGCCCAAACGGGCTAAAAGAAAACGCCCGCCAAAGTGACAACCTTGGCGGGCGTTAGTGCATGTGGTGGAGCTGGGGGGATTTGAACCCTCGTCCGCGCCAATACCAGTGCGGGTCTCAAGCAATCGGTGTGATTCCTGTGTGAATGGAAGATCATGCGACACTTCATGCAAGCCATCGCCAGTAGATCTGCTTAGCTTCGTTGGGTCAGCTTCGCACTCCCCTTGTTGCCACAGCGCAGCCCGCTCTCGTAAACGTGCATGTTCCGATCAACTCAACCAGCAGATTCGATCCAAACCTGCCACCAATTCCGATTCGATCCAGCCACTTCAGAGACTGCATCCCACTGGGACACCGCCTGATACGATGTCCGAGAGCGGTCATGAGCCACCGCTGGTGGGATCGAGAAGCAGATATTCGACGCGAAAGCTCAGCCGATGGCAAAAATCTTAGCTTTTTGGCGGTCGGCTGGAGCGTGATGTGGGATAAGACACGACTCGCTGCCTGAAGGCCTATTCCTTTGCGGTAGGCTTTGCGTCGGGTGCCAGACTCCCAGGATTTCGAATGTTTGGCGCGACCTTCTTCAACTCCTGGAGAAGCTTGGATTCGTCTACACGCCATATTGACCCGTCGTTTAAACGTACGCGCCGTACGTAAGCAATACCGGTAAATACATCCTCGTCTCGGAACCCTATTGAACCATCTGAACTACTCTGTCCAGGCAACAACGGTGACCAATTTGCGCTGTTGGTTCCTTGCACAATAAAACGGCTCCCGATAAGCCGCTCATCGAAGGCATCGTACTTCAGCATCACAATCTCCAGTGCGACGATTGGTTGCTGCGAAGTATTTCTCCAAGAGTAATTTGCTATAAATCGCGTGTCAGTCGACAAGCCTCTTCCTCTATCACGATCCTCATTCGCAAACGAAAAGTTTGTTATTTCCACATAAGGGCTAATATTAACAGTGTAAGCCTTTCGGTCTGCATAATTTTGGGCCGCTCCAGATTCCCCCGCCAAAACAGCGAGGACTATAGTAAAAAACAATTTTTTCATTATTTCTCCTTGAACTTATGCATGCCTTATTTCACGAAAATCAGCAGAGGACACAACGTTTAATCTGAGCCGCGAGCGGTGCCTTCCCGACGCGAGTCGGCTCGAACGAATGGTTAGCCCTCACGTCCCACATCCTCGGCGTACTTTGGCGCGCCAATTCCGCGATAGCCTGTACTGGTCGTCGACTTGCAAGCAGGGCAGGTCATGAAAACCCACCCATCTTTCGGCGCAGGATTAAGGATTACCCGCTTACGGTTGTGGAAGCAATTGGTACACAGGTAGTGTGGCTCTTCGCCCTGTGCATGGCTCGTCTTCAAAGCATAGACCTGTGCCGCGCCGCGCCATGGACTCGCCAGCGCATACCGCGGCTCTTGTTTGTCCCAGTCGCCAACGGACTTTAGCTGGGACTCCAACTCGCGGACTCGTTCCTGCAATTCAAACTGCGCGCTGGTCGCTTCAAGCGCACTACTTTGAGCAGCAAGCAACGCGCGCTGAATATCAATGACCTTGCCCTGAATCTCTGCAGTGGTTTTGAGATCAAAAATTGCCTTGGTTATGTCAGTCGCAGCTTTCAGGCTGCCAATCATGGCTTGAACTGCTGTCACGTCCATTGAAAATCCGATCTGATTGAGGGCTAACTTTGAATCAACCGGCACTACGCGACTTTATCGCGCAGCGTCCAGCGACCGAAGGGTGCGGGGTCGAGCGCCCTGTTAGGTAGTTGATGTATCGCTGTCTTGCATGTTGCTTAACACTGCAATGATGCGAGCACCCATGTCTAGCGCTTCTTCCGCGTAGCCGGGTGGCAGCAGTTGCGCATGAATTGCGGCGCTACACACTTTATTGACATAGGAAATTGAGTTTTCCATGTAATGTAGTTCTGGTCTGGTGTCGATGAGCTCTCGGGCAAGCTGTGGTAATCCCATTAGCCTTACGGGGCGATCACCGAACTTTTTTACTTTAGTGCGCTTGTTAAGAATGGAACGCAGCAGGTACTCAATTCGAATGCGAGTACGGGCGAGAGACATTATGGTGTCTTCATCTTCAAGAATCAGTTCACTCTTAATATCTTCAATTACTTGACTACTCTCTGACGGCGTCCACTGCTCTAGTTCCTGTTTCGCCTTCTGCGCAGCCAATTCACCAGGAAGGTTTACTGTGACGTGGTTCGATTGATTTGAAATGGTGCTGATACTCGAAGCCATGACCGCAAAATTGTTCTGAACTTGCTCACGTAACTGCTTCACCTCTTCCTTTGCGTGCTGTACGTCACGCTCCAGCTCCAACAGCTTCCCGATCTTGACCTTCTTAAAGAACGGAAGGAAGATAAAAAATAGCCAGAGAAATAGATACGTTCCTTCGGTAGCAGTCATAGGCGAAGATGGTGGGAATCCCATCTTCACAACAAACCCGAGAAGAAAGTAGAAAGAGATCAGCCAAGAAAATGCGGGAAGAGCCCAGGCTGGCATAGTGTAGTTGTTAGCGCCCATGAAAAATGCTTAATGTAATGTAGACCGTACCAAGCAGCAGACCATATCTGGTGGGCTCGGTGCAAATTAGCACAGAAAAAAATCAGAAAGAAGCTTGTAGCTTAGAATTCCGATATGTATGCCGTACAAAAATACAGTACCAAATTCAGCCATGCCCCCTCCTATATTTCGCGCCACACGGTTGCCGGATCAGGTCCGTGAGCGAATTCGTTACAAACACTATAGCCTGCGCATCGCGCAGGCCTATGCGCAATCAGTGCCCAAGTTCGTGAGATAGTACAATTTGTGGCATCTGCGATACATAGGGTAGCAGAAAATCGAAGGCTTTCTAGCCATGTTGGTCAACGAGCGGCGGGTACCTGCCAGAGGTGGTCGGGACACTCAACAATCTGGGACCTCTCAGCCGCGATGAAAACCGCCACGCCGAGGCCCGCTAGCAGTTCGAAGTGGCGCTGAAAATCTATCGATCATTCACTGCCAATTCGACTGACGCGTTTGTCAAAGAAATTGCGCGCACTGACAGACACCTCAAAACATTAATTCCATGAACAAAAAGCAGCAAGAGCCAGCATCAAGAGTTACGACACCTGCGACAGCTCGAAAAGTTCGCACGAGAGCCAAGCGAGCACCAATGATTGCAGTACTGGCCTCAGCAACCATCGTTCTTGTACTTCTTGGCTCTTTGATGCATTTCGCGCCGATGTTGGCACTGCTGGGCTTGGTCGGCCATCTTTGGTATGTGCTTTTGGTTGCGCTTGGGCTGACTGCTGGAATTTTGGTATTTGCCGTGAACAAATCCTGGGCGAGCTATTCCGGTCAGGCCCTCGGCGGCAAGCTGGAACTTAGCGGGCCAGTGGTGGTGATGTTCGTTTTAGTTATTTTGGGGTTTTGGCTTGTCCCCGCTCCCGCCACGTCTTTCGACGTTGCAGTCTTTCTTGAACCGAAGTTAGATGAGCGCTTAGGGCGCTTGCCTCAGGGGCGAGAATGGGTTTCCCTTGAGCTAGGTGAGGATAGAAAGCGGGAGGTCGTCGATGAAAAAGGTATTGCGCGCTTCATCGGGGTGCCTTCTAATTTGCGTGCGGTTGGAGTGGTTGCCATGTTGGATTCGGAATCTCGGGAGTTAGTCGATCCGAACAAGAAGCTGAAGATTGGTGATGGACCACTTCATCTTGCAGTTCGCGTCAAAAGCATTCCATTTTCAGGAACCATTCTGGACGAACATGGACAGCCGATTATTGCAGCGCAGGTTTCCGTTCGTGGAACCTCAGTTGCAACGGATGCCAATGGGCACTTCGAGATGCCTGTTAGGGCCGATCTACCTGAGACTGACCGATCTGTGGACGTCTTGGCATCGGGCTTTCAAAGCTACCGCGCCGCCTTTACCCCCGGCAGCAATGAGTTGCGAGTGCAGCTGACCCGCGTTACGGCTGTTACCAAGCCATGAGAGCCGCTGCCCTCGTCGGCGTTTGTATGATCGCGTTGGGTTGTGCCCCTGGGGCACATGCAGCGGCCACGCTGACCGGGATCGTGGTGCAAGACCGCATGAATGGACCTGCTGTGGGGCGAGTGCCGATTTCTGCTCCGGGGGTGACACCGACCAGCAGTGGTAATGATGGGGTTTTCGTGCTTCGCTTTCCACAAGCCGGACCCGGCGACGAGGTCAGCATCCATGCCGGAGACAAGGCTTGGGCTGTCGTCAACGACGAAGCGCTGAGCCTGCGCCTGCCCAGCGCGGGTGGCATCGGCAAATGGCAGTTGACCATCGTGGTAGCCACTCCGGTCGAGCGCATGCGCCGAAGAGGCGAACTATACGGACTGGTCTTTCGGGAAGCTGTTGAACAACAGTATCAAAGTAAGCTGAATGAGCTGAATTTACGGCTGCAACTGACCGAGCAAGAGCGCGCACGCGAGCGCGAGCGGCTAGAGCGGGAAGTACAGACCGCACGGGCGCTGAGCCAGGATGCCTCCAAGCGCATCGCTGAGGCCACGCCAGAAGAGGCCGGAAGCTTATACAAGAAGGCGTTGGCCTTGTTCAGTCAGGGGCAAGTTGAGCAGGCCCTGCTTGCGCTCTCGGATGAGCAACTGGAGCGGGAAAACAAAGCCCTGCAAGCGAAAGAGGCTCAACTCGTCAGCGCCTGGCAGCTCAAGGCACAGATGCTGGTCACGAGGCTAGACTTTGAGGGAGCAGCAAAGGCTCAAGACACCGCTACACGCATCGCACCGGGGTCATTCAATGCTTGGTTTGGCTACGCCTGGTTCAACCAAGAGCGCAATGACTTCCAAGCGGCGCGCAAAGGATACGAACGCGCGTTGCAGTTGGCACGTGAAGCTTCCAAGGCCAGCGATGTCGCCATGACGCTAAATAACCTGGGCAATCTCAGCCGCGCTGAAAACCGCCATGCTGAGGCCCGCCAGCACTACGAAGAGGCGCTCAAGCTGTGCCGCGAACTGGCCCGCACCAACCCGGCGGCATACCTCCCGCATGTGGCCGGGGGGCTCAACAACCTGGGAGTGCTCAGCCGCGACGAAAACCGCCCCGCCGAGGCCCGCCAGTTGTACCAAGAGGCACTCAAGCTGTACCGAGAACTGGCTCGCAGTACCCCGGCGGTGTACCTGTCGGGCATGGCCCTGACGCTCAACAATGAGGTTGCCCTCGAATTTCGGAGTTCATAGCTCAGCCCGGAGAATGCCGGGAAAGGACAGAAGAGATGAACGCTGGAGTGATGAGCAGAGCCAAGTACACCTTGGAGTTCAAGCAAGAAGCTGTCAGGCAAGTCAAGGCCGGACGACCAGCCTCCGTGGTGGCAAAGACCTTGGGCATGCCCAGCGCTAGCTTGACCAACTGGGTTCGGGCAGACGCAAAGGGGCAGCTTGGGGTATCGGCAGATGGCAAGCCCGCAGCAGTGGTGAGCCCTGAACAGGCAGAGATTGCCCGACTGAAGGCAGAAGTTGCACGCCTGAAGATGGAGCGAGATATTGCAAAAAAAGCGGCGGCGTACTTTGCACAGGATGTGCTGCAAAGTACGCCTGGATTCAATCGATGAGGCAACGCTGGCCGATCACGCTGATGTGCGAGGTCCTGCAAGTCAGCCCCAGTGGATATTTCAGTTGGGACCGGGCTGGCAAGAGTGGCCACGATGGGCCCACGCGGTTTCACAGCGACGAGGCTGTGCTCGCCCATATGCGAGCCATCCATGCCGAGGTCAAGGGTGAATATGGCTGGCCACGCATGCACAAGGAGCTGTCAGTCAGGGGCATCCGAGTCGGCAAAGACCGGGTACGCAAGCTGATGCAACAACACGGCATCCGAGCTAAGACGAAGCGCAAATTCGTGGTCACCACCGATAGCAGACACCGTTTGCCGGTGGCAGCCGATTTGGTCCAGCGACAGTTCACTCCACCAGCACCCAACCAACTGTGGAGCGGCGACATCACGTATATCGCCACGGACGAGGGGTGGCTGTACCTGGCAGCAGTGCTGGACCTGCACAGTCGTCAGGTGGTGGGCTGGAGCCTGCAAACGCACATGCAAACTAGCCTGGTCAAGGATGCGTTGCTGATGGCCTGTTGGCGTCGCCGACCTGCCAGGGGCCTGATCTTTCACAGCGATAGGGGCAGTCAATATTGCAGCGATGATTTCCAACGGACACTCAAGGGCCGGGGCATTGTCAGTTCAATGAGTCGCAAGGGGAATTGCTGGGATAACGCCCCTACCGAGAGCCTTTGGGGACATTTGAAAACAGCGTGTGTTCATGGTCAAAAATTCGCGACCAGAGCTCAAGCAAGGCAGGTGATTTTGGAATGGATCGGGTTCTACAACCATTCCCGACTACATTCGACATTGGGCTACATGAGCCCTATGCAGTACGAAAAACGCTGGTTGGCGGCGCAGCAAAAATCTGCCGCTTGAAGACCGGTTATGCACTCCGATTTTCAGGGGCAACCTCAC
>NZ_JADZ01000051.1 GCF_000518645.1 Curvibacter gracilis ATCC BAA-807
CCTCCTTCCAGATGTTGTTGAACATCGCCTGCTTCATCGCGTCGGAGGCGTTGCTGGAGTTATTCAGAATCCAGTCGTAGGACGTGCCCACCGTCGAAACGAACATGCTGGTAGCGATGGCATCACTGCTTGCCCGAGTGAAAGCCTGCTTGCCGTAGAAGGCTTGGCCAGCCGTTACGGCGTCGTTGACCTTCTCCTTCAGGATGGCCGCAACATTGGTGCAGGTATCGGTGGTCGGCGCATTCGTCAGGGTGTTGTAGGTGACGAAGCGGGCCGGACTCGTGTTGTTGAAAATCACGTTCCAGGTATCGGTGCCACCCACAATCTGCTGCGGGGTGATTTCACCGTCTTTCACGTCGTACAGCGTGCATTCCTTGATGAACTGCATCAGGTCGGAGCGCAAGCTGGGGTCGCGGATCGTCGCGTTATTCACTTGCTTCAGGATGCGGTGCCCGAAGCCCACATCCCCTTTTTGCAAGCCCAAGTCTTCAGGCACACCGAAGACCGTTTCATAGGTGTTGGTCAGTGCGCCGAACACCAGATTTGTCGTTTGCGCAGTGACGGCCAGGGCAAAGGGGACGTTATCGACCACGCGAGGCGGCTCCAGCCCGGTCTTGTCGGTCAAGGCAACGCGCGCGATCGGCAGATTCAGCACCGTCACGAAAGCCAGGGCGTGGATAAACCACTTCGCCATTTCGAGCTGCTTGTTCATGTAGCCGAACATGCCGATTGCAATGGCGAACAGGAAAACCAGCTTCAGCAAGCCAGCGAAGCCAGCGCCGGCCATCATCGAGGCCACGGCGTTGAAGACGTAGTAGAGCGTTTCTACGTTCCAGTAGGTTTGAATTTCGATGTCCACGGCATCCCTCCCTTAGCGCAGGCTCTTGCCGAAGGCGAGCGAGTTACGCAGCGTCTGCGACAGGTTGGCATTGAGCGCACGCTCCATGTACTGCACCTCCTGGGCGATGTTGTAGGTGCTGATGGTCTGCGAGTAGGCAGTGGCCAGCACCTGCTTTGCTGCGCGCGAAATTTCCTCCAGCTCGGGCTTCATCTTGCCCAGCTCGGCGGCCTGGGTAGCGTCGGCTGCGGCGGAGAACTTCGCCATTGCGCCGCGCAGGTCGGTGACGGCACGCTGGATGTAAACCTCGGCGTATTTGGCGGCGATCAGCTCTTGGTAGCGGCCAATCAGCGCATCGGCCATCGAGGTGTTGTTGAGGGTCGTCGTCACGGCCAGCATCTTGTAGATGGGCAGATCGGTGGCGTTCAGGAAGCCGATGGTGGCCGCCATGTCGTCATGTGCCGAACGGTTGGCGATCTTGTCGGAGATTTTTTCCATCTTCTCCCGCACCATCGTCTTGAAGCTCTTGGTGGTCACTTCGTCCTCGGTCGGACTCAAGCAACCGTCCGCGCTGGTCGTGTCGCAACGCCAGATCGGCACCGTGATGGTGTCGGAGGTAGTACGCGCACCCACCAGAGCCTCCACCGTGATTTCCTTGCGCAGCAGCGGGATTGGCAGTTGTGGGGTGTCGCCGGTCGGGAAGATCATGCTGCCGATCATCGACATCAGGATCATGCGTTGCTCGTCGGTGATGCCATCGAGCTTCTTGAGCGCCTTCCAAACCACGTTGCCGGTCGGGAGCTGGTCTTTCGCCTCGGGCCTCGCGTTGGCCACCGAGTTCACCGTTTGGTTGGCCCGGCTTTCGCTGTTCATCACGTTCGTCCAAGCGTCGGTGATGTTCTCGAAAATATTGGTGTCCACACCGAAGTTCTTGGCCGCGTTCTGCTTGCCGCGCGTCCAGGTGTCGGGCACGGCAGCATTGACAATCCCCTTGGCCGCCTCGCAGGAATCCATGTTGAGGCGATTGGCTGCTTGGGCGGTGGCTTGCAGTGCCTGCATCACGTTGTCGCAGGTCGGGCACAGGTTCTGGATCGCCAGCTTGAAGCCGTAGCCCAGGGCGTTCGAGCCGATGTTGCGCAACATGGCCACAAACTGCTCTTTGTTGATGAACGAGAAGCCACCTGCAAACAGGTCAATGCCGCCGCACCCGGCATTCCAGCTCGGAGGCGTCACCGTGGCGAGTTGATAGGTGCGCTTGGGCATCCGCATGAACAGACTCCCCCCCGTGTAGAGGTTCATCGTCTGGCCTTGCAGCACAGCCGGGTTGCTGACGTTGCCCTGAGCATTCACGGAGTCGAAAAGCTCCTGCATGTTCATGGCGTAGGTAGAGGTGGTGAAAGCAAATGCCGTCACCAGCGCCGTTACTTTTTTCAGTAGCATGGGCAGCTCCTTAGAAGTTTTCGCCGGGCTTGGTGCCGGTGAGGACAAAGATGCGATTGACGATTTCGGTCAGGGCCATCATTCCGAAGCCGATGGGCGCACGGTCGCCGGTTTGCTTCGAGCCGATAAACAATGCCGGCACGCGCTCGATCCCCCAGGCCGCCGCTTGAGCGCGGCCGTCGCGGGGATTCGGGAACTCGGGCAGGCCCATGCCATCCACGGAGACGCCCAGCACCTCGATGCCGTACTTGTCCGAAAGCATCTTGAGCGTCGGAGCCATCGCGTGGCAGTACGGGCAGTCGCTGCGGAAGAAGAAGATCAGGCCGTGCTCCTTGGCCAGCATCTTCAGTTGCTGTTCCTCGTTCTGAATGCGGCTCTCGTCGTAAATCTTGATCGCGGAGTTATTGACCGGGCGCTTTTGGGCGTAGTCGAGGCTGGGGTTCTGCCACACCACGCGCCGCCAGTTGTCAGCGAAGACAGCCCCCTTGTCCTGCGTCATCTGCCAAAGCTCCAGGTAGTCCTTCATGTTCTGGTCGGTGGGATTCATCACCGCCACGTCCTCCCGACGCTTCAGCTCTTGCCGCAGTTGCTCGGCGGTCTTGATGTCCTTCAACTCGATGCGTTTGGGCTGGTCGGCCTTGCGGCTGCTCTGCGGCCGTGCCGGCGCCGGCGTCGGCTGCACGGGTTGAGGCTTGGCCTCGTCCATGTCGCAGTACCAGTTGGGCTTGTTCGCATCGCATTGCCAAACAGAGGGGTAATCCAGTGACTGCGCATTGGCATAACCGGACAGCAGGGACAGCAGGAGAAGGCTTCGCTTCATCATTGGCGCACCTCATCATTTGCCTTCATCACCGCGCCACCCCCATGCGTCGCAGCTTTCTTCGTCGGCTTTGCTTGTTGTGATTCGAGGTAATCGAGCACCATTTGACGAACGCGATCCTCGGACTGATTGGCCAGACGCATGGGAGTCATCCCGTGATAGCTGGCCACCTTGGCCATGAACAGCGGATCAGCCATAAGGTCAGTAACGGGCGCTCCAGCAATCGCTACGGAACACGTCAGCACCAATGCAAAAGGAATGACTCGCTTCATGGCCTTACTCCACGGAAATTGGCGGGGTGCCGTCGAGGCAGTAGTTGAGCTGAGTCTTCAAGATCGCGTCGGTGCGCCCTTGCGGGGTATCCACGTCCTTCTTGGTGAACACCATTTCAAGGCGCTTGCAGTCGGCGCGACTAAAAGACTTGATGACCTTCGCAGTCACCAGCAGCGGCCCGGTCGAGCGGAATTGGCGCGTGAAGTGCTCGGCCACCTCCCCTTCCATGACGCCGCTGGAGTTGCCGTTGCGGATCGCGGCGGCCAGCACGTCGTGTTGCCGGGTATAAACGGTTGGCCCAGCGAGGCTTTCGCGCGCGAAAGTCGAGCAGGCCAGCAAAACGAGGGCGATAGAGAGAGTTTTCATTGGTCGTAGTAGCTCTGAACTTTTTGGTTGACGGTCTGCTGCACCCGGTTGCTCATGGTTGATGCCGGCACATCCTTGGGCACGATGTCCGCGATGAACTCGGACAGATCAATCCGGGAGAAATCGAGGGCTTGAAGCTGCGCCTGGTTGAAGCCGCCGCAGCTATTCATCGGCATCCCGAGTTGCGCGCGGCCTTGGCGATTGATGATCTTGGCCAGCTTGGAGTTAAAGCAGCAGTGGCGTTCCTTCTTCTCTACGCAGACCTTGAGCACCTTCTTGCTGCAATACGTCTCGATGTGGACGCACAGGTTTTGGCCGCGCTTCATGGCCATGACCTGCTCGGCGGAATCGCAGCTCAACCATTCCTGCACCAGCATGATTGCCACGGACAAGGCGAAGCTGTACGGGTCGAAGCCGACGAACTGGAAGCCGTTGGCAAAGGTGAACTCGAAGGTGAACCCGTAGAACCCGAATTGCGGGTTGAAAACACCGTCACCCAGGCCGGATGCCCAGCTATTCATCGCACCAAGGCCCTTGTCCACCAGCGAGCTATCGAGCTGGCCATAGAGCGAGTCGTACATATACTTGGAACCCAGCACGATGGATTCGCGGCCCGCTTCGCCCGCCGCCTTCATGCCCGCACCCAGGAGCGCGTAGTTGCTGAAAGCAGCGCCACCACCGGCCGACTTGCAGCAGCTCTTGAGCGTGGAGCCGCCCAAGACCTTGATGCTGCATTCCTCCATGTAGCCCTTGAAGATTTCAACCTTGTTGGGGTCGATGCCGTACACGCCAGCCTCGCGGGCAGCCTCCATCATCACGGCCGCTTGGCCGAAGTCCTTATCGGGCGGCGAGCTGGTATCAAAGCACCCTGCCCCGCCGTTCTGGCAGAAGGCGCTTTGATCGCACACGGTTTTCTCGGTGTAGGTTTCCGGCTTGTCCGGGCAGTTGTATTTCTGCTCGTACATCACGCAGGTGCCGGCGTCGTCGCGCTCCACGCATGACGATCCGATCTGTGAGCACCCCTTATCTCGCGGCGGCTGGCAGTCATTGGTCATGTTCTGGCTGCGACATTGATAGGTGTCCTGGTACTCCCAGCACTCGCGGAAGACGGACAGGCCCGACACGTTGCGCGTCTGATTAGGGGCCGTGCATACCGTGCCCGTCTTCTGGCAGTCGGGCGAAGCGAAGGCGCTGAAGCTGGCGACTAAAGCCAATGCGGCAAGAATCTTCTTCATCATCATTGAGCCCTCTGTTCCAGGGGAGCGCACTGGCTGTTGTCCCATTGGTCATAGCAGTTGCGGGGGCACAGTTGGCGCGTCGTGAGCTGAATAGCGCCCTCCCCGCCACCGGCAACAATCGTCCGCATGAAGATCGTGTTGGAGCCGTTCTTGAGGTAAGGCTTCACGTCGATGTTCAGGCCGAAGTTCCAGCTCGTTGAAAGCTCCGGGCCGCTGAAGCAGGTCGCGCAGTACTGAACCATGCCGGTGCGGTAGTCGCTGGCCGTGCAGTTCCAGCCACCCGCAACCGCCGTGCAGCTCTGGTAGGAGGTCTGGTTGCTATAACCGCCGTCGCCCCATCCCCAGCCGCTCGGCTTGTCGTAACAAATCCAGGACGTACCCCAATCGTCATAGGACTGTTGGCATACGCGCGTGCTGCTCGACTGGAATACCGGAGGCGGCGAATAGATTTCCAGCCGGTCGCCGCCACGCGGGCCGACATAAACGAGGTTGCCGTTCACCTTGACCATCAGCCAGTCGTCGAACGCGGCGCGGGTCAGGGCGAAGCGGGTAATCAGGCCCACGTCGCGGATTTCAAAGGTGAGGTTGCGGTCATACACCGCTCCCCAGCCACCCCAATAGTTGTCCGCGATGGTGCCGAACTGGAGGATGTAGTTTCCGGCCCCGTCCGGGGTGAAGCTGGTGGACATGTCGCCGGCCCAGCTATTCGGGACGATACCGCCCTGGTCGCAGCCGTCGCGCTCGGGGTCGCACGCCACCTTGAGCACGCGTTTGCAGGACAGGTTTTCAAGCGTCTGCGTTTCCGTGCAAGTCTCGGTGATGTAGGTCGCCGGGTTCTTCACGCGCTCCACGCGGCACTGTTGGGTCGATGCGCCGGGGATGCTGCCGGGGTTGTTGATGACGCCCTTGGAGCCGGTCAGGATCGGATCGGTCTGCTTGTCGATGGTGAACTTCGGCCGTTGCGTCGGGTTCTTGCTCATGAAGTTCACCGCATCGCATTCCTGCTGCTGGAAGGCGTTGGGTGCCCGGTATGTCTCGCACTGAATCTGCTTGTTCGTTCCCGCCCCGCCGATCAGGTTGCGGCCCTCCTGGAAGTTGGCAGTCTCGGGTGCTGTGGTGCCGTAGTACGGCAGCACGTTGGAGCCGGTTGTGCCATTGATCTTGCCCCCGGCCACACCCTTGCCGGTGTTGGCGAAATCCTTGCCGGCATTGAAGGCGTCGGCCGGCGTGGTGATGGTTTGGGCGCTGGCCACGCCGGCAGCGGCGAGCATGGCCACGATGGTAAGAGCGCGCTTCATTGGTTCCCCCTGATCTGGCGAAGGTAGCGAGCCGCCACGGCCTCAAACTGCGGGGCGCGGCGCACAATCTCGTCCAGGGCGTAGTCCAGCGAAACATCGCCGGCCACGGCCACGAAGTTGTCAGGGAGGGCGCAGCCCTCGTTATCCACTTGGTCGATGGTGGCGGCCTTGGCCAGCACCATCGTGGGCACGGCCTTGATCTTGTACTTGGTGAAGGCGTTGGGATTTACCAGCACATTGCCGCCCTGCTCGCCCAGCTCCTTGATGGCCAGCGCCGTGTCCTTCAAGGAGTTGTTTTTGAAGCCACGCAGCACCACGGACGCACCCACCCGGTTGGCTTGGCTGACGATGCGCTTGAGCGATTCGGCCGGCATCGTGAAGCTGGCGAAAATCATCAGGTCGTCCATCTTCCGGGCCTGGGCCTTTTGTTCGTACTGCTTGGCCAGCGCCTCGATGTCGATCCCGGCGCGCTCGGGTGTCGGCACGTTGGGGAACACGTTGGCCGCGTTCTTGGTCGCGGGGTTGTTCGGGTCGAACATCTGCTTGCGCTCACGATCCACGCGGCGCATTTCCCGGTCGATGTCGGCCGCGTTGGGCATAGCGCCTTTCTTGGCCTTCGATGCGGGGTTGTTCGGGTCGAACATCTGCTTGCGTTCAAGCTCGATGCGTTGGCGTTCTTGTTCGAGCTGGGATGCAGACGGCGTGCTCTGCGCCACGCTTTCGCGTGCGAAAGCGGCCAGCAGCATCAGCCCGATGACAGTTTTCTTGTTCATCAGAATCCCACTCCCAGGCAGCAGTTTTTCTTTCGGAAAATCATGTAGGCGAAGTCTTCGCCGGCATACGGGTAGCTCTTGCCAGCGCCCCAAATCGCGGTCGTGCGGCCATAGGGTTGGCAGCAGCGGCCGTTGATCTTTTCCGTCTGCGGGATCGGGTAGAGCATCTGGTACTTGTATTGGGTCTTGTCCATCACCGGCTCGGGATAGATGCCACACAAGCCGTCAGCGCCCGAGGTGCCCCACATCAGGAATTCGCGGTGCAGCTTTGCCGTCATGCGTTGCACCAGGAGCGAGCTGGCTTGAACGTGCGAGACGTGAGCCTGCACATGGCCGTTGAAGGGGTAGATCGAGCCTTGGCAGCCCGCGCACCAGAAAAGCGCGTTACTGCCGAACCCCGCCGAGGACAGTACGCAGTCGCCGGCACACGCGGCCTGCGCGATGGGATTGCCGAACAGGAAGGTTTCCGGGTTCAGCAACATCGTCAACTCGTCGTCGTTCCACGTCGGATCGACTTCGGTGATGTAGGCCACGTCGAAGGAACCCGTTTCCAGACACGGGTTGTCCAGGATCACCTCCAGCCAATACAGGATCGGATCGGCGTACCAATGAACCTGATAGTTCGATTGCTTGGTGTTGTCCTGCTGCAAACGGATCTCGCCTTCCGGGGCGCGGATACCGGGATCGAGCTTGATGCCGCCCAGCGAGACAAAGCAGTACGGCGTGCGGGTCACGTCCACGCGGCGCGCCGGTTCCCAAAAGCCGGTCTTGATCCCGATGCGCAGCGGGTTGGTGCAGGTGCAAAGGAAGCCGTCAGGGTTGCCGGTATCCTCCTGGCCCATCGTCATGATCGGCGTACCGCCCAGCGTGAGCGGGAACAGGCAGCTCCAGCAAATATCGGTGATCGGGTTGGCAAACTTGCCCTGGCACACGCCGGCCATACTTTCGCGCGCGAAAGTCGCCGCGAGCACCATGAAAGCCATTACAAGCCAGCGTTTCATTGCAGCTCCTTCGCGGGAATCTCATCGAGCACCAGCATCTTTCCTTGCTGACGAATCACAGCCGGCACGGCCGTGATGCCGAACCGCTTGGAAAGGGTGCCCTTCTGGTCGTAGAAAACTTGGGTCTTCCAGGCTTTGGTGAGGTCAAGCCAAGAGCCGGCAACAAGGATCGGCTTCACCTTGAGCTGCCCCCCCTTGGCCACCAAGCGGCCCACGGCTTCGCGCTGCTCGGGGTCGCGGCCGTCGAAGAAAACCAGCGTCTTCGTGAGGCTGGTCATGTCCAGCGGATTGATCTTCGTTCCGGCCGGCACAACGATGCGGCCGTCGTCGGTCGTCACCGGCTTGGTGTAGGTCACGGTGGGGTCGATGAACCGCTGCGCACGGGCGCGCACGGTGGTGATGCCATCCACCGGCTTCATGTTCTTGATGCTGCCCATCGAGCGGCGGATGGCTTCTTCCTGCAACCGCTTCAGCTCGCCGCTGCGCTCCTTTTCGCGCAGCTTCTTCATAATCATGTCGAGCGCGCTTTCCTCCCCAATCGGGTAGGTCGGCCCGATGCTGCCCAAGCTCGCGGCGTTCGCGGTGGGCAGGATCGAGGCGATCAACAGGGCTGCGATCAGCTTAGAAAATTTCATAGGCCCTCCCGATGACTTCGGCCTGCTTCACGTTGCCGGTCAGCGCATAGCGCGAGTCCAGGCTGTTCGGGTTGGGCGTCGAAACGAAATACTCCCCTGCCCCGATAACCCCATCCTGCGCGGGCTGGAGAGGCACGCCAGCCTTCGAGAAGGGCTTGGCGGTGCCGATGTATTGGTCATTCACCCAAAACGCGCTGCCGGCCCGTTTAACCGTGTCGCCAGCCACACCGGCCACGCGCTTGATGAAGG
This sequence comes from Curvibacter gracilis ATCC BAA-807, assembly GCF_000518645.1. Lineage (GTDB taxonomy): Bacteria > Pseudomonadota > Gammaproteobacteria > Burkholderiales > Burkholderiaceae_C > Curvibacter > Curvibacter gracilis. Next base: position 8,932 of record NZ_JADZ01000051.1, read on the forward strand.
TGGTGCCAGCGGGATAGGTCGCCCCGCCATGCCAGCGGTAGGCGATCAGCTCGCCCTTCTTCACCTCCCCACCCTTGTGGATCACGTAGAGGGTGCCGGGCAGGCTGTTGGTCAGGTTGAAGGTGTAATCCAGCCAAGGGGTAGTGGCGGCGGCCAGCGCACCCACGGCGAACACACCCGCGCAAACCGTCCAGTAGATGCGCTTCGCCTTCATCACTTCATCCTCGCCCGGACTTGATCCGTGTAGTCGATGGTCACGCCGCCCAGCAGCGCCGCCTTGTTGACGATCACGCAGTTGCACTCTTGCCCCAGCGCATCCACGGTCGCGGACAGCTTCTTGGCAAAGTCGATGGTCAGCTTCTGCGCCACGGCGCGCTGCTCGTCCGTCACGTCGCCGCCCTTGCCGATCACGTCCAGGGTGCGCTTCTGGTCTTCCTCCACCAGCACCTGCAAATCCACGGTCGCCACGCGCGCCGGCATGTTGCGGTTGATGACGTAGGCCACTGGCGCGAGCGCCACCAGAGTGAGCAAGGTGGACAGCACGGCCGGGATCACGTAACGCATCCGGTCGGCGGCCGGCGCTGCGGCCTCGGTCGGCGCTGGCGTCTCGGGGGTTGGGTTGGTGGTCGGTTCAGTAGTCATCTTTCCTCCGGCGCGGGGACAGTTGTTCTTGAGGGGTACGGCGGGCCAGCATGATTTCCAGGGCTTCCATCGTGGAATGGCCCTGCTCCAGCAGCGCGTTGCATTCGTTGAAGTCCTGCGCGTTGGTCGAAGCCATCAGCAGGGAGAACGGATCGGGGATGTGACGCACCACAGAATCGCCGTTAGGCGAGGAAATGAGCATTTCGCTGAAGCGGCCGCGCTCGGTACGCAACGACAGCAGCATCCGCTTCACGGCCGGCGAGAAATTCACCATGCCGTCCTCGATCAGCTTTTCCAGGTTCTTGCGGTCTTGGCGCAGCAGAATCTTCCAGTCGGCGTTGTTGTAGGCCGCCTGGGCCGCATCGTTCTTGTAAGCGTCCTCGATGCCCTGCGTACCCACGCAGAAAATTCCGTTGTACTTCCGGGCGCGGCGGTAGCCTTCCTCGATGAACTCGGCGGTTTCCTTGTCAGCCCCCAGGAGCTGCCACGCCTCATCGACCAGACACAGCTTCTTGCGGTCGCGGGTCAGGTACATGTCGTGGGCAATGCGCGAGGTCAGCACGAACAGCACCACGCGGCGCAGCTCGGGCGCGTTCTTCAGTTCTTCCAGCTCCAGACCCACCATGTCAGCATCCAGGCTGATGTTGGCGCGGCCATTGAAGAAGTCGCCATAGACGCCATCCTTGGTGAACGGCGCGAGCTGCTTGGCCAGCTCGTAGGCCACGCGCTCGGTGCTGCCCGACTCGTTCTTGATGTTGCTCAACAGATAGTCGCGGATGCGGGTCGGGTTGGTGTCCTGGCCGTAGTCCTGCCAGACAGCGGTAATCGCCTCCCCGATCAGCGCGTACTGGAATTCCGTCAGTGGCGCATTGGGTGACGCCATGCGGCCGATCATCGGCTTGAGCATCCGCATTTCGGCCTTGAAATCCAGCTCGTCGTCAGTGCCCACCCATGTGAACGGGTTGATGCACAGCTTGGTGCTCGGCGTGAATTCGAGGAAGGTGCCCTTTTGGAGCCGGATCAGGTTCTGATAGCTGCGGCCCACGTCGATCACCCACACCCGCGCACCGATGCCGCGATAGGCCGAAACGACTTCGTTCATGGTCACGGACTTGCCCGAACCGGACACACCCGCCACGAACACGTTGTAGTTGCCCTGCTGGTTGCTGTAGAAGTCGAGGAAAGTAGGCGTGCCACGGCGGCCGAAGAACATCATCACCGGGTCGCCTGCGCCCTTCCATTCGCCAATCACCGGAGCCATGTCCACGGCGTTCACCGTGGTCTTGGAAGTGATGAGGCGCAGCTTCTGCAAGTCGTCGCGCACCGTCTCGGTGAGCGTCATCGGCAGGCTGGAATACAGGGCCGTCAATTGCAGCAGTTGCAGCGGGCAGATCGTGAAGCGTTCGCTGCGCCACACGTTCAGGGCCACTTGGCTGGCCCGATTGATGACTCGCTTGGGCGCGAACAGCAGCAACGTGTGGTACAGCTCGCACATGCTGCCGCCGTTGTTGAGCTGGTGCAGCACGATGTCCCAATCGTTCGCCTGGGCCTGAAGCTCGGGCTGGAATTCGGCCATCTTGGACTTGGCGTTTTGCTTGGTGCGCGCGGCCTTGATCTGAGCCTTGCCGTCCACCACGTTGGGGTCAAGCGTGAAGACGCCACCGCACACCAGGAACGGGCACGGGTATTGAAGGCCGTCATCGAAAAACGAACCGATGATGTTGGCCATCTCCCACAGCTCTTTCTTCTGCGGGTACTGAAGCACGCCGAAGCCACGCACGGCAATGCGCTTGTCTTCGTCGCCCTGCTTCTCGGGCGGCAGGCCAAACAGCAGCTCGTTGGCCTTCACGCGCACATGCTGGCCAAAGGCGGTGACTTGGTTCTTGATGGATTTCCCGTCGTCGTAGCGCAGGTCGGGGAACGGCTCCTTGCTGAACATGCTTTCGGGGTTGAGGATCGGCCACAGGAAGCTAATCAGCCCGTCAGCATCGAGGGGGAAGGACGGCAGGCTTGCCGTGCGCAGTGAGGCGCGCACTGTCTCGCGCAGCTCGTACATTTCCTCCACCAGCTTGGCGTCACGGAAAGAGCCGGCTTTTGTGATGGAGAACAACAGCCGGATGTTCTTCACCACGTAGTTGTCATTGGGCCAAAGCGGCTTGCCCTTGGCCTTGTAGATGTACTCCACGCGGCGCTTGGCCAGCTCCTGGAAGAACGGGGTCGTCTTGCCGTTGTCCACCGCGATATGGCGTTGATCCATGTACGCCTGAAACTGGTCATCCAGCACCGGGCTACCGAACAGGCACCACTGAATCCCGTAGTGCGGCGGCACCGGGGTAAAGAGCGTATTGAGGCGGCTTGCCATGTCGTCGTCCGCGCCCGTTTGGGCGATGACTTCAAAGCAGAAGGCCACCGAGTTGTCGTTGTAGAAAAGGCCCGTGTCGGGGTCGTATTGGTCGTACTTGAGGATGCTGTGCAGCCCATAGAGGCTCGTCACCTCGTTGGCGGCCGCCACGGGGGCCGGCTGGCTCCCGACATCCGAGGTGTTGCCCAGCACGGTTTCGTCCCAAAACCGGGCGGCAGCACCCTTTAGCTTGTCCATCATGCTGTCTTGCATTGAATGTTCTCCATGTTGGCCGCCCGGCCAGCGATGCTTATTCGCTGTCCGGGATGACGTTGCCGGGGCGCATGATTCCGTTCAGCAGCTCGGTGGCTTGCTCGTTGCTCATGCGGTCTTGACGGACGCCGATAGACTCCATCCCGTTGTCAGCGGGAGGCGTTGGCTGCTGCCCCAGCACGCCAGGGCTTTGCCGTTGCTGGCCAGCGCCGGCCGTTTGCGGCTGCGCAGCCTGGGCCGTCACATTCGACGGGGCGCGTACCGGCCGGTAGTTGTCCTGGATGCGGCGGCGGTTGTGCTCGATCAGCCAGCGGCCGGAATCGACCGGCAGGTACACGTAGGACTGGTCGTGCAGATCGCCATCGGTGTCTTCCCACGGCGCGAACCAGACGCGAAGCAGGCGCGGTGCGCTGCGGATCGGCGTGCCCGAGTAGATGGGCTTGGTCATCACGTTGCTGCCGGCTTTCGCCTGCGAAAGTTCCACCGGAGCCTCGCCGCGCGCATTCACGCGCTGGCCCGGCAGGTTCTTCGCCTGGGCATTGGCGTAGATGCCGCTCATCGACTCGCACAAGATGCCGTCCGGGGCCTTGCACGCGAATTCGGATTTCGCATCAAAGCCAGACATGCTGCTGCAACCGGATAGGGCCACCACGGCCCCGATGCCAAAGGTCAAGGCCAGTGCCTTCATTTGCTTCCCTCCCATGCGTGCGCGGCACTGCCGCTGAAACCGACACCCTTGCAGCAAGCGCCGCAGTCGCGGCCAGCGAGCGAACCGCAGCCCGTCAGGGCCAAGGCGAGCGCGCCGGCACCAAACATCAAGGCCGTGCGCTTCATTGGGTTGCCTCCTGCGTGGCGGCCGGCGCGGCAGGCTTGCCGGCGTTCAGCCATTGGTCGATCTTCTCGGCCGGTGCGGAGCCAGGCAGGACGCGGCCATCGGCGGCAATCAGGGTCGGAGTGCCCACCACGCCCAGCTTGGAACCCAGCACCAAGTTGTCGTTGACGGGGTTGTTGCAGGCCACCAGCTTGGGCTTCTTGCCGGCCAGCATCAGCTCGCTCCAGGCTTTCGCCTTGTTCGGCGCGCACCACACGCTGACGGCCTTGGTCTTGGCTTCCGGGTGCAGCGATTCGAGCGGGTACAGGAACGTGTAAATGGTCACGTTGTCCAGGCGGGCCAGCTCGCCCTCCAACTGCTTGCAGTAGGGGCAATCCGGGTCGCTGAACACGGCCAGGATTCGGCTGCCGTCGCCCTTGACCGTCTTGATCGCTTGGCCAAGTTGCTGTGCCGGGAACTCGGTTTTCTTGCTATCGAGCTTGCGCTGGGCAGTCAGATCGACTTGCTGCTGCATGTCGAACAGGTGCCCGAAAATGAAGTAGCGGCCCGACTCGTCGGTGTAGGCGATGTTCTCGCCCATCACTACCTCATACAGCCCGGAAACTTGCGACTTGCGAATTTCCTTGAAGGTCGTCTTCGGGTACATGGTCTTGAACTTCTCGACCACGGACGCGGGCGCTTCATCTTGGGCAAATGCGGGAACAGCCAGCGCAGCAGCCAGCGCGAGGGTCAACACTCGTTTAATCATCTTCGTATCTCCTGGAGTTGGTGCCGGTGCGCTTCAGGAGGCCCCGGTAATCGTCCTTGGCGAGCGCCTTGCCGGAATAAACAGCGCCCTTGGTGATGAGGATTTCGACGGTACGGCCGCCATCGGTTTCGATGACGGGGTACAGCTTGTCCGCAGCCTTGAGGTAGTACTGAGCGAGCTGCTGGCCCGCGCTGCCTACCCCACCACCGATAGCGGCTTGCCCGATCTTGTCGGGGTCGATGGTTTGCGTGATGCCGCCGCCGCCTGTGCTGGTGATGGTTGCGGAGGACTGGAAGGCTTTGCCGATACCACTGAGCGCGCCGGCAAACAGGGCATTGGCGAGCAACTGGCCCTGCTTGGTGACGAGACGGCCCCGAACCCCAGCCTTGCCGTCTTCCCCAATCACTTGGCCCTTGATCGCCATTTCAACGGCCTCGCCGTTGATAACGCAGGCCAGGGTTTCGGTGCGGCCCATCATCCGCTCGGAAGACAGATCGCCCCAGGTCGCGGCCACGATGCGGCAATCCTTGATGTCCAGCTTGTGCTTGTTGGCCAGATTGGCGACATCGAGCACATGGAAAGCCACCGGCAGCGGGTTCGATTGGGCTTGCCCGCCTGTCGGCGCATCCACGCCGTTGAGCATGGCCACGCGCACAAAGGAGCCAGCCGGCAGAAACTCGATGGTCTGCTTCTTGCCGTCTGCCCCGCCCGAGGTGGTGCCGTACTTCTTGGCCTTCTCGTCGGTTGGGAAGCCCAGCACCTCGGTGATGCCACCAGCGCCGCCAACGGCTGCGCCCGCTGCGCCCTTGCCCTCGGCATTGTTGAAGGTGATGATTTCCACTTCCCGCCGCGCCGGCACATCCACCTGATTGAGCGGCTGGTTTAGGGTGGTGGCCCCGCCCTTGCCGTTCGGTGACTGGAGAACACGCTGGCCCGGCCCGGTGCCGTTGCCAATGGGCAAAGGCTTGTCCAGAACCGAAGCATCTGGCTTCGCAGCCGTTGCGCTGCCAGCCGAACCGGCTGCGGCCTTGTTGGCCTTCAGTTCCTCCAGCGCCTGCGCGAGCTTCTTGTTCTGTTCCTCCTGCGCCTTGAGCTGGGTCTTCACTTCCCCGATCAAGGCTTCGTTGGATTTCTCCTTGGCCGCTTGCTGCGCGCGCCACGCATCCTTATCGTCCACCGTGCCCGGTGCGGTGATGCTGACGGTCTTGGGCTTTTCGCGGTGCTGGGCCGGCCCGCTGTCAAACAGGAACATCCCAGCAACGGCCAGACCGAGAATGCCGGTCACTGCCCCGCCGATGAGCATCATCTGGCGTTTCTTTGTTTGTGCGTTCGGCTCACTCATTGTCTTTGCGCTCCCGAACGATGTAGATGTCCGTCCCGTCGCCCTGCATCAGCGTGTGGTGCTCTACGGCAATGGCGCGCACGCCACGGCGGTAAAGCTCCTGCTCGACCAGCAGCATTTCGGAGGGGGAAACGTTGGTCAGGCGGTATTTCTCGCCCACCACTTCGCCATCCATGTACTTGGCCACCAAGATCAAGCGCCCCTCTTTCCACAAAGGCACTTCCTTGTTCACCGCGATGGTTTCAACGCTGTCCTTCAGCTCGTCGTCGGCCATCACCAGCATCAAGTCCTTGATGCGGCGCTGGTAGGAGACGGTGCGGCCATCAGCGGCTGCGCGGCTCGAAGGCGTAGCCTTCTCGCTCGGCGGCCGGATGATGATTTCCTCGCCGGCCACCGGACGCGGAACGAGGATCAGCTTGTAGGTGTAGTGACTCGCGTTTGAAAACCGACCGACTTGCAATCAGCGGCTTTTCCGACTCACATTATTTGCAAATGACCGGATGGTCAGAATCACATTA
>NZ_JADZ01000052.1 GCF_000518645.1 Curvibacter gracilis ATCC BAA-807
TCTTCTTTCTCCGAGAAGGGTGGCGGGGGGGTTGATACCCCCGCCTTCATGGCCATCGCCCCCTGGGGCCTGCCCTGGGCGGGCGATGGTATTTTTTGTTTCTCTGCCTGAGCAGTTTGCCAAGGGCCACACACTATGTTGAACCGATGGGTCGGAGGCCTGGAGCGCTTCTTCTTCCTGTACCGCCGTGCCACGCTGGGCCTGCTGCTGGCGCTGACCGCCCTGATGGCCTTCTTTGCGCTGCAGCTGCGCATGGACGCGGGCTTTGAGAAGCAGATGCCCAGCGACCACCCCTACATCCAGACCTTCCAGAAGTACCGCGCCGACGTGCTCGGCGCCAACCGCCTGAACATCGTCGTCAAGGCCCGCCAGGGCAGCATCTTCACGGTGGCCGGCCTGCAAAAGCTCTACGAGGTCACGCAGGGCGTGGTGTTCCTGCCCAGCATCGAGCGCTTGGGCGTGCAGTCGCTGTGGACGCCCAACAGCTTCGTCAACGAGATCACCGAAGAGGGCTTTCGGGCCGACCCACTGATCGACGGCACCATCTCGCCGGGCCAGCTCGACGAGGCCACGGTCAAGAAGATCCGCGAGGCCACCGCGCGCGGCGGCTTCATCGGCACCCTGGTCTCGCGCGACGAGAGCTCGGCCATGGTCACCGCCGAGATCATCGAATACGACCGCGAGGGCAAGAAGGTCGACTACGTGGCCTACAACCGCGTGCTCGAAGCCCAGATCCGCCAGAAGTTCGAAGACGCGAACTTCGAGGTGCAGATCATCGGCTTTGCCAAACAGATCGGCGACATCGCCGATGGCGCCTCGGCGGTGCTCGAGTTCTGTGTGATCGCGCTGCTGCTGACGGCGGCCGCCGTGTACTGGTACTGCCACTCGCTGCGCTTCACGCTGCTGCCCATCGCGTGCTCGCTCACCTCGCTGGTGTGGCAGTTCGGGGCGCTGCACCTGCTGGGCTACGGGCTGGACCCGCTGGGCGTGCTGGTGCCGTTTCTGGTGTTTGCCATCGGCGTGTCGCACGGGGTGCAGCAGATCAACTTCATCGTGCGCGAGATCTCGCACGGCAAGAGCTGCTACGAGGCCTGCCGGGGCAGCTTCACGGGGCTGCTGATCCCGGGCACGCTGGCGCTGGTGACGGCCTTCGTGAGCTTTGTGACCCTGGTGATGATCCCCATCCCCATGGTGCGCGAGCTGGCCATCACCGCGTCGCTCGGGGTGGCGTTCAAGATCATCACCAACCTGGTGATGCTGCCGGTGGCGGCCTCGTTCTTCAACGTGAGCAAGGCCTACGCCGACCGCGCCATGCTCAAGCGCGAGGCGCGCTCGGGCTGGCTGCGCACCCTGGCACGGGTGGCCGAGCCGCGCAACGCTGCGGTGTGCCTGCTGGTGGTGGGCGCCATTTTTGCCGTGGCGGTGGTCGAAGGCCATGGCCGCGTGGTGGGCACCACCCAGCCCGGCGCGCCCGAGCTGCGCCCCGAGGCCCGCTTCAACCGCGACGCGGTGTCCATCTCGAACAACTTCGACACCGGGCTCGATTGGCTCACCGTGGTCTTCGAGAGCACGGCCAAGGAAGGCAGCCCCGAGGCGGCCAGCCTGTGCGAGAACGTGAACCTGGGCCTGTACCAGGACCGCTTCACCTGGGCGCTGCAGCCCGTGCAGGGGGTGCTGTCGGTGTCCTCGTTCTCGGGCCAGATGCGGCTGTACAACGAGGGCTACAACGAAGGCAACCCGAAGATGAGCGTGGTGCCCATCGATGCGGGCAACTACGCGGCCTTGGCCACCGAGATCGGGCGCATCCGGGGCACCATGCGCAAAGACTGCAGCATGACGGCGGTGCACCTGTTCCTGACCGACCACAAGGCCTCCACCATCAACCGGGTGATTGCGGCGGTGGAGGCCTTCAAGAAGGCCAACCCCGGTGACGGCCCAGGCGAGGGTGTGCAGATCCGCCTGGCCTCGGGCAACGCGGGGGTGCTGGCCGCCATCAACGATGAGGTGGAGAAGAGCGAGCTGCCGATGATGCTGTACGTGTACGCGGCCATCGTGATCCTGGTGTTCCTGGTGTACCGGGACTTCCGGGCCGTGCTGGCGTGCTGCCTGCCCCTGACGGTGGGCACCTTCATCGGCTACTGGTTCATGAAAGAGCTGGACATTGGCCTGACGGTGGCGACGCTGCCGGTGATGGTGCTGGCGGTGGGCATCGGGGTGGACTATGCGTTCTACATCTACAACCGGCTGCAGCTGCACCTGTCGCACGGCCAGCCGATCGTGAAGGCGCTGGAGCACTCGATTCTGGAGGTGGGCACGGCCACGATCTTCACGGCCATCACGCTGGCGGTGGGGGTCGCTACGTGGTCGTTCTCGGAGCTGAAGTTCCAGGCGGACATGGGCAAGCTGCTGGCGTTCATGTTCATGGTGAACATGGTGATGGCGATGACGGCGCTGCCGGCGTTTGCGGTGTGGCTGGAGCGGCTGTTCCCGCGCAAGAAGCCCGTCAAGGCCCCGGGCCTGGCGCACTGAGCGGGGTGAACATGAAGACGATGATGAAGAAACTGATGAAGAAGAGCACCGCCTTGCACTTGCCATCTCGCCTGCTGCCCCTGGTGCAGATCACTGTTCTGGCCGCATGCCTGGCCAGCCCAGGTGTGCAGGCCCAGGAGTCCAACAACGCCCCCCGCCTGGTGCCCGCCGTGCGCGTGGCCCATGCCGGCACAGCCTCTTTGCTGGGCGCCACGCGTGCGGGCGATCGCCTGGTGGCGGTGGGCGACCACGGGGTGGTGATGCTGTCCGACGACGGCGGACAGACCTGGCGCCAGGCCAAGAGCGTGCCGGTGGACAGCACCCTCACCAGCGTGTCGTTCACCGATGCGCGCCAGGGCTGGGCCGCAGGGCACTGGGGCGTGATCCTGCACACCGAAGACGGGGGCGAGAGCTGGGCCGTGCAGCGCAGCGCCACGGGAGAAGACCGGCCGCTGTTTGCGCTGCACATGCTGGACGCCCAGCGCGGCGTGGCGGTGGGCCTGTGGTCGCTGGTGCTGAGCACGGACGATGGCGGCAAGAGCTGGAACCCGGTCACGCTCGCGCCGCCCGAGGGCGCACGCAAGGCCGACCTGAACCTGCTGAGCCTGTTTGCCACGGGCCAGGGTGTGCTGTATGCCACGGCCGAGAAGGGCATGCTGCTGCGCTCGACCGACCAGGGCCGGCACTGGAGCTACCTGAGCACGGGCTACAAGGGCTCGTTCTGGACCGGGGTGGCGCTGCCCGGGGGCGAGTTGCTGGCGGCGGGGCTGCGCGGCTCGCTGTACCGAAGCACGGACGAAGGCAAGCGCTGGAGCCGCATCGACAGCCACAGCGAGTCGTCGATCACGCAGCTGGTGGCTGTGCAGGGCAACGGTGTGGCGCAAGTCGTGGGTGTGGGGCTGGATGGCTTACGCCTGCAAAGCCAGGATGCCGGGGCGCGCTTCAAGACCGAGGTGCGCCCCGATCACCTGGGGCTGACGGCGGCGGTGGTGAATGCGCAGGGGCGGCTGGTGCTGCTGTCCAAGCAGGGCCTGGTGCAGGACGCTGCCAAGCCCTGATGCCGGCGCTCGAGCGGGGCGCCATTTCAGTGAATCTTCGAGGCTGATTCTTGAGGCGCCGATGTGCTCTGTGGCCCATATGGGACATGCGCCACAAGCACCGTGTTTTTACGCTGGGGGCTCACCCAATCAACCCACGAGTCACCCTCATGAACAAGCTTCAAGCCTCTCAACTGCCCGCCTGGTCCACCCGCTGCCTGATGGGCTTCGGACTGGCCACACTGGCCCTGCAGGCCGCCCACGCCGTTGAAAACGGCTCGCCCATCACCCCCCCGGGTGTCTACGATTTCGGGGCCGGCCTGCTGCCCCCGCCCACCGAGTTCGGCACCGTGGGTGTGCGTGCCGCGGCCACACGGGCCAGCGATCTGCGCGACAACGCGGGCCAGCGTTCTGCGGCCACGCCCGACCTCAAGGTGAACAGCTACTCGATGGCCTACATCCGCATGACCGAGCACAGGGTGGGCAGTGCCCGCTATGGCTGGGGCGCTGTGGTGCCGGTGCTGGACATGTCGATGAACCTCAGTGTGCCCACCCCAGCGGGCCCCGTGGGCCTGTCGGGCAAGAACCAGGCGCTGGGCGATGTGCAGCTGATCCCGGTGATCCTGCAATGGGTGCACAGCCCTGGCCTGTTCAGCAACTTCCAGCTGGCAGCCCAGTTGCCCACCGGTTCGTACGACAAGAACCGCTTGATCAATGCCGGTACCAACCATGCCACGCTGTCGCCCTCATGGGCCTTCAGCTGGATCCAGCCCGGGGGCTTCGAGGTGTCGTCGTGGTTCCAGCTCAACTTCAACCAGCGCAACAAAGACACCAACTACCGCTCGGGCACAGAGTACGAGCACGACTTTGCCGTGGGCCAGCACTTCGGCCCCTGGACGGCCGGCCTCGGAGGCTACCTGTACCAACAGATCAGCGACGACGTGGCACCAGGCCTGAGCAACGGCAATCGCTCACGCGCGCTGGCCCTGGGCCCGGCGTTGACCTACTTCCAACCTGGCTCGGGTCTGCCCCTGGTGTCGATGCACATCTACCGAGAGACCCAGGTGCGCAACCGCACCCAGGGCACCAGCGCTGCCATCCGCCTGGGCTGGAGCTTCTGATCAGCCCAGCACCTGGGCCGCTGCCGAGCTGAGCGCCACGCGCACCAGGTCGGCCTGGCGTGAGGTGCCGGTCTTGGCCAGAGCCATCTTGAGCTGGTTGCGCGCCGTGCCCAGGGCAATGCCCCGCTGCGTGGCATGCAGTTCCACGGTCTCGCCCTGCGCCAGGGCGGCCACCAGCCGGGCTTCGGCCAGGGTCAGGCCCAGCAGCTTGGCCCAGATGTCGGGCGGCACGTTCACCAGGTCTTGTGCGCTGGTGACGGCCAGCATCACCGAGCGCGTGCCCTGAGCATCCACCGAGCTGGCACGCAGCGCGATGTGCAGGGAGCCATGCGCGTTGTCGATCACGGTGTAGTGCACGGCGCGGGCCTCATCGCGTGCGGCGGCAGCGATGTCTTCATGCAGGCGGGCCGACAGGCCGGGGCTCTGGGCCCGCAGCAGGCCACCGCGGCTCGACAGGCCCCGCTCGGCACCGGTGAGCAGCATGGCGCTGTGGTTCATCCATTGCACCTGGCCCTGCTCGTCGCAGGCGATCAGGGCGCAGCGCAGCATGTCGGCGTGCTGCTGCTGGCGTTGCATCTCGGTGCGGGCCGAGAGCAGTTGCTGGCCCAGCTCGCAGGCCTGGCTCAGGTGGGGGGCGAGGGCGGCCAGCCGATCCTCGCTGTGGCGGTCAAAGGTGTCGGGGTCACCCCAGGGGCGGTGCAGTGCGATGCCCAGCAGGCGCCCGTCGGCCAGGGGCTGCAACGCCCCCATGAACTCGCCCAGGCCGATGCGGGCCAGATCGGCCTGCAGCGTGACACGCCCGGGGTCGTGCCGGTCAAACAACTCGTCGTCGCGCACCACGCGGTTCAGGCCGCGCTTGAAGCGGTGTGTCTGCAGGCGTGGGTTGTGCTCACCCGTGACCTGGGGGAAGTCGAGCGGCCTCTGGCGTTGCGTGCGCGAGTCGCTGACCTGCCAGCCCAGGCGCACGCCCTCGGTGCACAGCTCGAAGGTCTGCACCACGGCTGAGCAGGCACCGGTCTCAGCGCACAACTGGTCCAGGGCTTGGGCCCAGTGGGCCGGTTGCGACGCACAGGCGTAGAGCTGAAGCAAAAGCTCGTCTTTGTTGTTCATGGCGTTCAGGGCGTCAAATGGGTGCGGCGTGATGCTTGGTGGGGCGTGGGAACGCGTGATAAGGCGTATTCGGGCGAGATGCAGACCATGCAAGCACCGACTGTGCCGACTTGCTGCGCGCCCAGCCATAGAGAGATTCACCAATACAGTCGCCTGCACGTGGCAAGGGCCACGAGGTCTGTCGCACCGGCTTGTACCAATTGGTACATGACCGGGCCCGCTGCGGTCGGTAGCCTGGGCTCTGTCAGTTCGCGGGCCAGCTTGCTGGTCTGCGCTCGGCATCAACCCCTTGCACTACACCGCCATGAACCGAACCCACGCCAACCCCCTCCATCGCCGCCGCTGGCCCGCCTTGTGCGCCTGGCTGGCCGGCGCCACCACCTTGCTGGCCCACGCCGCGGCCCCCACGCCACCCGCCGACCTGGTGGTGCGCCATGCCGCGGTCTACACCGTCGAGGCCCGCACCGGCTGGACCGATGCCTTTGCGGTGCGCGACGGCCGCTACGTGGCCCTGGGCGAGCGCGAGGTGCGCCGCCACATCGGGCCCCAGACCCGGGTGCTTGACCTGGCCGGGGCCATGGTGATGCCCGGCATCAACGACGTGCACATCCACCCTCTGGACGGGGGATGGGAAGACCGCTTCGGCTGCAACTTCTCGCCGGCGGCCACGCTGGAGCAGGTGCTGGCCCGGGTGAGCGACTGCGCGAGCAAGGCCGGCCCGGGCGACTGGATCGTGGGCGCGGCCTTCAACGGCGGCCTGCTGGCCCAGATGGCCAGCACCCAGGCGCTGGCCCTGCTGGACAAGGCCAGTGGCGACCACCCGGTCATCCTGCGTGACGACAGCTTCCACAACCGCTGGGTGAACAGCGAGGTGCTGCGCCGTGCCCGGCTGGACGCGGCCAGCACCCCGCCGCCCGGGGGCTTCTACGTGAAGGACGCCGGTGACGGCCAGTTGACCGGGCTGATGAAGGAGTTCCCTGCCTTCCACGCCATCGAGCAACTGATCCCGCCGCGCACACCCGAGCGCCAGATGGAGGCGGCCCGCGGCGCAGTGCGCACCCTCAATGGGCTGGGCATCACCGGCATCCAGGACGCCTTCGCCTACGAGAGCAGCCTGCGCCTGTGGGGCCAGCTCGACGCCCAAAAAGGCCTGAGCCTGCACTATGTCGGCTCCTTGCCTTTCCTGCCTTCGCCCCAGGCGGGTGACCGCAGCGGCATGGATCTGGTGCAGGTTCGCGAAACATTGCGCAGCCCCCATGTGGCGCCTGACTTTGCCAAGCTGTTTCTCGACGGCGTGCCCCCGGCGCGCACCTCGAACATGATCGAGCCTTACCTGCCCGATGCCGAGCATGGCGCGCACTACCATGGCCCCAGCACCTACACCACCGAGCAGCTGGTGGACATGCTGACCGAACTGGACCGCCGGGGCGTGCCGGTGAAGATGCACGCGGTGGGCGACGGCGCGGTGCGCCAGGCGCTGGACGCCGTGGCCGAGGTGCGCCGCCGCAATGGCCCCAAGGGCCCGCGCCACCAGGTGGCCCATGCCTCGCTGGTGGCCGAGGCGGATGTGGCCCGCTTCAAGGCCCTGAACGTGGTGGTGGATGTGTCGCCCATGCTGTGGTTCCCCACCGGGCTCAACCTGGCTTCCGCCGCGGCCATCGGCCCGGAGCGTGCCGACCGCTTCAACCCGATCCGCAAACTGGTGCAGGCCGGCGCCTTGGTGGCCGGTGGCTCCGATTGGCCCGCGGGCCAGCCCACGCCCAACCCCTGGATCGGCATCGAAGGCATGGTCACCCGCCGCAACCCGCTGGGTGAGGTGCCGGGCCAACTGGGGGCCGATCAGGCTGTCGACCTGGCCACGGCGCTGCGGGTCTACACCCTCAACAGCGCCCAGGCCATGGGCCTGGGGCCGGTGACCGGCTCGATCGCCGTGGGCAAGTCGGCCGACTTCATCGTGCTGGACCGCCACCTGTTCAAGGTGCCGATCACGCAGGTGCACCAGACCCGGGTGAAGCAGGTCTTCTTCGAGGGGCGCGAGCTCTCGCTGCAGCCCTGAGGGCGGGCCGCGCAGCGTGTGGCCGGCCGGGGGCGGCCACATCACCGGGGCGTGCCCATCCGGTGCAACCCTGATTCGTTTTTGCGCAAATTGGATAACGGTCGCGCGCGTCCGTCCCTAGCATGGGGCCATCGCGCTGCCGGCTGGCGGGCCTGCCCAGGGCCCGTGCCCGCAGGCAGCTCTGGCCTTTTTGCTGAACGGATCACCCCCCATGAATCGCCCCCTGGATTCTGCTGCGCCCGCGAGCGTGGCCCTGCCCGACATCCTGGCCACCGACGCCCTCACGCTGTCGCGCCGCATCCGCTCACGTGAGCTGTCGTGCCTGGAGCTGATGCAGGCCACCTTGGTGCACCTGGATTCACTCAACCCCCGTTTCAATGCGGTGGTCTCACGCATCGAGCCTGAGCTGGCCCTGCGCCAGGCGCGCGACAAGGATCAGCTGCTGGACCAGGGCCAGTGGCAGGGCTGGATGCACGGCTTTCCACAGGCGCCCAAAGACCTGACCGCCACCGCCGGCCTGCCCACCACCTTCGGCAGCCCGGCCCTGGCGGGCAACATGACCGCGCACGACAGCGTGGTGGTGGAGCGCCTGCGGCGCGACGGCGCCATCCTGATCGGCAAGACCAACACGCCTGAGTTCGGCCTGGGCTCGCACACCTACAACCCGCTGCACGGCGTGACCGGCAACGCCTACGACCCCACGCGCAGCGCGGGGGGCAGCAGTGGCGGCACGGCGGTGGCCTTGGCGCTGCATTTTCTGCCGGTGGCCGACGGCAGCGACATGATGGGCTCGCTGCGCAACCCCGCCGCCTGGAACAACGTCTACGGCTTGCGCCCCGGTTTCGGGCGGGTGCCCATGGCTCCGGCCGCCGATGTGTTCTACCAACAACTGGGCACCGAAGGCCCGATGGCACGCAACCCGCAAGACCTGGCCTGGTTGCTGTCCACCCTGGCCGGCCCCGATGCGCGTGCGCCCCTGTCGCTGCCGGGCGACCCGCTGCAGTTTCGCCAGCCCCTGCAGGCCGATCTGCGTGGGCGCCGCATCGGCTGGCTGGGTGACTTCGGGGGCTACCTGCCCATCGAGCCTGCACTGCTGGCGGCCAACCGGGCCGCGTTGTCGCACTTCGACACCCTGGGCTGCCTGGTGGAAGAGGTGGCCCCGTTCTTCCCGATGGAGCGCCTGTGGCGCAGCTGGTGCGTGTTGCGCCAGCTGATTTTGGCCGGACACCTGGGCGGCCTGTACGGTAACCCTGCCACGCGCGAGCTGCTCAAGCCCGAGGCGCGCTGGGAGTTCGAGCAATCCCAGGGCCTGGATGCCGCCACCATCGCCCAGGCCATGGCCACGCGCAGCGAGTGGTATGCCGCCGTGATGAAGCTGTTCGAGCGCTACGACCACCTGGTGCTGCCTGCGGCCCAGCTGCCCCCCTTTGATGCACGCTGGCATTGGCCCGACCAGGTGGCCGGCCGTGCCATGGACACCTACCACCGCTGGATGGAGGTGGTGATCGGCCCCTCGCTGGCGGGCGTGCCCACCGCCGGCGTGCCGGCCGGCTTCGATGCCGCAGGGCTGCCGCAGGGTCTGCAGTTCATGGCGCGCCCCCAGGCCGAGCTGGCCCTGCTGCAGCTGTGCGAGGGCTGGTACCAGGCCACGCCCTGGCGCCATCAGGCGCCACCGGCTTTGCGCACCCCGGTCTGAGACCGGCCGCTCCATTTCAGTGCTTTCCATATCCCCCACGAAGCTCATCCGAAAGGACCTCTCCCCATGAACCATGCCAATGCTCCCCTGCCGCGCCGCCAATGGCTGTTGGCCTGTGCCGGCGCCCTGGCCAGCGGCGCCACCTGGGCCGATGGCCGGGTGGTCAGCCTGATCGTTCCCTACCCGGCCGGCGGCGGCTCCGACATCGTGGCCCGCCAGCTGCAGCCCGAGCTGGGCAGGCGTCTGGGCGAGACGGTGATCGTCGAGAACCTGGCCGGCGCGTCAGGCGCCATCGGCACCCAGCGCGTGGTCAGTGCGGCGGGCGACGGCCACACCCTGCTGGCCGGTTCGCCGATGGAGATCATGCTCACCCCGCTGGGCATGGCCGCGGCCCGCTACAAGCCCGAAGACCTGCAACCCGTGGGGCAGTTTGCCGTCACCACCATGGTGCTGCTGGTGCGCAGCAACCTGGGCGTGAACAGCGTCGACGAGTTGTTGCAACTGGCCCGCAAGCCCGGGGCCAGGGAGCTGAGCTACGGCAGCATCGGGCCCGGCTCGCTGTACCACCTGCTGGGTGAGCGCTTCACGCAACTGGCCCGGCTCAAGACCCTGCACGTGCCCTACAAAGGCATGGCACCCCTGGTGCAAGATCTGATCTCGGGCCAGTTCGACTTTGCCTTTGTGCCGCTGGCGGGCAACATCCCCGACGTGATCGAGTCGGGCCGGGTCAAGGCACTGGCCCTGGCGGCCTCGCAAAAGCACCCCAAGCTGAGCAGCCTGCCGCTCATGAAAGACGTGAAGGGTTTCGAAGACTTTGTCTATGGCCTGTGGAGCGGCGTGCAGGTGCCGCGCAGCACGCCCGAGCCTCTGCAGCAGAAGCTGCACCAGATCTGCAACGAAATCCTGGCCGTGCCCGAGGTGCGCCGCACCATCGAGGCCGGTGGCAGCAGCGTGGCCCCGCCCATGGAACTGGCCGCCTTGCGCGCCAGCTACGCCGCCGACATCGACAAGTACCGGGCCATTGCGAAGGCCATCAACCTGCAACCGCAGTAGTCGTCGCTCCGCCTGTTGACGGGTGTGGCATGCATGCGATCAGGCCCCGATCTTGCATGGTTGTCAGAGCTTTGTCGGGCGGGGTGCTCCTTTGCACCGTATCGGTGTTGCAACCGATGGCGCCCTGGCCCAGAACTTCTGATACTGCCACGATGCACACCCGCAACCTGCCCCCTGCACCTGCGCTCTCTGAGCCTGGGGCCGAACCCTGGTCCGAGCCCTGCTACCAGCGCGCTCACACCCACGACGCGCAATCCCAGGCGGCCAGCCTGAGTTCGTGGCAACAGCACTATGAGCAGCTCAGCGCAGGCCGCTTCGAGGGCCTGCTGGAGGATTTGCGCTTTGACCAGCTGCAGGTGTTCCGCGAAACCAGCAACCAGTCGGTGCTGCAAGACGGCAGCGCGCGCAGCGGCCATGTCACCGTCGGGCTGGCCGATTTCGACGCAGGCCGGGCCAGCTTTTGCGGGCACCAGATCGACCCCGACACCCCCATCGGCATCCAGTCGGATGTGCCCTTTCAACTGGTCACCGCCGCTCGCATGGAGCTGATCGGCATCAGCATTCCCTTGACCGCATTGCAGGCCCTGGCCGCCAGGGTGGATGGCCCCGAGCTGGCGGGTGCGGCCTGGCAGGTGCCGCGCACCTGCGTGCTGCGTGCGCTGGGCCCGCGCCGGCATGAGCTGCAGCGCCTCACCGCCTCGGCGTTGGCCCTGGGGCAGCAGGCGCCGACCTTGCTGGGCCCGGCGGCCGCCCGGCGCACGCTGGGCCTGGCCCTGGCCGACGCAGTGCTGCAGTGCTTTCGCCCCGAGCACGTGGTGGCCGATCTGCCCACCTGTGCCAGTTCACGCCAGCGCATCGTGCGCCTGGCCCGCGACTACATGCAGGCCCACGCCGAGTCGGTGATCACCGTGCCCGACCTCTGCGAGGCCGCCCACACCTCGCGCCGCGCCCTGCAATACGCGTTTGAAGACCTGCTGCAGGTCAGCCCCATCACCTACCTGCGCTGCATGCGCCTCAACCGCGCCCGGCGCGACCTGCTGCGCCAGGCCAGCCAGGGGGCAGGGGCCGGTGGTGGGGGTGTCGGTGATGTGGCTGCCCGCTGGGGCTTCTGGCATTTGTCGCGCTTTGCCGGTGATTACCGGGCCTTGTTTGGCGAACTGCCTTCGGCTACGTTGGGGCAGGGGAAGGTCATGGCTGCGCCGCAGCACTGAGTCACAGATGGATACTAGGTAGGGGCCCATCGGTTTCTGAACAGGCCCATGCCGCCGTCGCAAAACCCCCTCTGATGCTTTGCTGCCCAAGCACGTGCCGCTACACGTCAGCTCCGTATCGCTCAGCGCCTCTCAGTGCAACTGAACACACTCCCGCGCCCACCGATGGATCTTCATCTTGGAGACCTGCTCGCCCTCGGTGAACAGCCGCAGGCATTGGCGCCCTTTGCGGTAGTTGAAGATGCAGATGGCCCGGTCCATGGCGCAAGACTCCACTTCGGCAATCGCCTGCTGCCGCAGCGCCTTCTCGGTGCCCATGAACTCATCGTCGTCGTGGCGGTGCACCTCCAGCGGCTGCCAGCCCTGGGCGAGCAAGTGTTGCCGGGTGGGGAGAAAGGGGGCACCGGCGTGCAGCTTGGCCGCGGTGGCTGCTGTGGCTGGGGAGAGGGCGGCTGCGCAGAGAAGGGCGAGCAAGTGATGGTGGGGTTTGAGCCAGGGCTTGTGGGGCATGGGGTCGTACAGGTGTTGCGGTCGGTTGGAGCTTGACCGTTCTGCAATGAGATTGGCCTCGCTGTGTAACCCAAAGTGCGAGTTACCCGTGGGGCGAATTCAACGCCGCGGGCAAAGTGGAGATGTCGCAATTGCGCAGCGCTTCATGGGGAGCGGGAAGCGTGCCCGATGCGAAAGCAGTGCCTTGGCAGGTGCAATCTGCGGGGTTGATTTTTCGAGTGCCTCTTTGAACTTGGGCGCAATAGTTCAGTGCAGTGATGAGTATGGTTGCAAGCGAACGGGTTCTGTTGCGATCCTGTAACAGTGGGCGCGGATATGTTGATGGTTTTCCGAGGGCCCGCCGGTAGACATGCCAGCCTGGGCCTTTCCGTCGTTACCCCGGCTGAGCTCATACATGACAGTTTCGCCAAAGTTTGGGCGAGACCCCTCTCTTGGGAACGAACTGATGTGCACAAAAATCTCGCGACCGCCATTGCGAGGAGCGATGAGTCCAAATCCCCTCTCGTCGTTCCAGCATCTGAGTTTTCCGTTCAGTACCCAGTTTGATCTGTATGCAGGTATTGCAACGAATGGTGAGTTGGTGGCCGTTGATCTTACATAGTAGCCAACACACCCCTTGAGAGGCAGGTCGAAAATGCGCTCTCGTCAACTGCGCCAGGAACTCGTTACATGGTCATCGCTTCAAACGCAGGCGTAATTTCCGAAAAATTCACCGTTTCAGCCATGGGCCAAGCGATCGCTTCGTTGTACGCTGTGACCAGCGGACGATTTGATGAGTTCATCTGTGCTCAGCGAGTTGGCTGAATCCGTTTCTGTCGGAATGAAGAGATTCGGCAACACCATGCTCGACTTGGCCCGTCAAAGTTTTCCTTCGAGTGAGATGACCGAAGACACACCAGGCAAAGGGCCATCTGGCAGTGATGATGAGCGATCGCCGCTGAATCGCCCCGGTTTTCAAGGAGGCTGTTTGGTTTAAGTCAGACCGCCACCGCGGTGGACTGACTGGCGAGTTGCCGATAGTAGTTTGCCTCGGCTTCTGCGGGCGGGATGTACCCGATGGGTTCGAGCAGGCGATGGTGGTTGAACCAGGACACCCATTCGAGCGTCGCGAACTCCACAGCCTCCTTCGTCTTCCAAGGCGCTCGGCGATGGATGAGCTCGGCCTTGTAGAGACCGTTGATGGTCTCGGCCAGGGCGTTGTCATAGCTGTCGCCCTTGCTGCCCACCGACGGCT
>NZ_JADZ01000053.1 GCF_000518645.1 Curvibacter gracilis ATCC BAA-807
CGTCCATCAGGTTGGTGGAGGCCACAAACACGCCCTCGTAGCTTTCCATCTGGGTCAGCATCTCGTTGACCTGTGACACCTCCCAGCTCTGGCCCACGGTCTGGCGGTCGCGCAAAAAGCCGTCCACCTCGTCGATCATCAGCACCGCGCCATCGTTGGCCGCCTGCCGAAACGCCCGGGCGATGCGCTTTTCGCTCTCGCCCACGTATTTGGACATCAGATCCGAGCCGCGCTGCACCACCAGCGGGCGGTCCAGGGCCTGGGCCAGCCAGCGGCCGTAGGCTGACTTGCCCGTGCCCGGCGGGCCCCACAGGCACAGCCGGGCCGACTGCGCCTGGCGCAGCCCGGCCAGCACTTGCTGCAGATCGGCGTCGGCGTGGATGAATGCCGGATCGTAGTGCTCGGGCAGCTCCTGGGTGCCCCCGGCTGGGGCAGGCAGGGCGTGGCCCTGGGCTTGCAGGGTGTTGCGCACCAGCATCTCAAACGCCTGGGTGGGCGTGTGTTGCTGCAGTTGCCCGCCCACCGCACGCACCACCGAGGCCGCCCGGGCCGCCACGGCGGGCGCCAGGTGCGGCAGTTGGGCCAGGCGGACCGTGGTGCGTGCATCCACCAGCGAGCCGCAGGCGTGGGCCAGCAGCTGCTCGCGCCGCGAGCGCGGCGGCACGGGCATCTCAAAAATCATGTCAAAGCGCCGCGCAAAGGCCGGGTCCAGGTCATCGATCGAGTTGGACAGCCAAAGCGTGGGGGTGGGCGCATCCTCCAGCAGGCTGTTTACCCAGGCCTTGCGTTTGCCGGCCACGCTGGGGGTCATGATGTCGCTGGCGAACACATCCTCGGCCTCGTCAAACAACACCAGCGCCTGGCTTTTGCGGTAAATGCGCTGCGCAGCCTTCAAAGACCGCAAACGAATCTGCCCGGGTTGCGGGCTGCCGTCGGCATCCTGGCTCACCACTTCAAACAGCGTGCAGCCCAGTGTGTGGGCCAGCAGGCGGGCCAACTCGGTCTTGCCCACGCCGGGCAGGCCGTGAATCATGATATTGACGCCTGTGCTGCGCTTTTGCAGGCAATACTGCAAGTACGGGATCAGCACCGAAGTCTGGGCCTGGATGTGCTCAAAATCGCCCAGGCTCAAGGCGCTGGGCGCGGCGGGCTGCGCCACATACCTGAACAGGTCGGCCACCGAGGCTCCCGGCATCTGAATGGCCTCGGACAAGGTGTTGCACAACAGGCTGAACTTGCACTGCAAACGATCGGCCCCCGTGCGGTTCACCGACACCAACTCTGACTGTGTGAGCTGGCTTTGTGGGCTCAGGGCCCACCGGATGCCGCTGGCAGGCAGGCCCAGCAGTTCGGCCAAAATATCGGCAAGGCGGGCATGGGTCACCATCCCCAGCAAGTCGGCGCAGTCGTCCAGCACGCGCGAACTGTGCAGCAGGCACACAAACTCCAGCACCCGGCATTCCACCGGGTTGAGATCAATCAGGTCGGCCAGGGCCTGCACGTTGCGCACCATGGCGGGGGGCGCCTCCGGGCGCGCCGAGCGCCGCTCCAGCACGGCTTGCCTGGCCCGCAGGTCTTGCAAAATCAGCTCGGCATCAAATTCGCGGCGCTCGTTCACCCAGGGGCTCAAGCCCAGGGCATGCGCTACCCCATCGTTGCTGAAGCCGTGCGGGGTCAGCAGAATGCGGTGCCCCTGCAGATTGAGCACCAGACGGTACATCCACAAGCGGACGATGCTGGGGACTTCTTCAAACGAAGCGAGGGTGCGGCGGGAAATTCGGCGTGGCATGGTGCGCTCTCCTTGGGGACTGCTGCACCTGATTGTCCGCAGGAGGGCGACAAAACGCGTCGCTTTGGTCCGGGGCGCTGTGGCCCCTGCCTAAGCCTCTTCGCCAATGCGGCGGTAGGCCACTGCAATTTGCGCCAGACGGCTGGGCCGCCCCAGGCCCCGGCCCATCGGGTGATTGGCCAACACCTTGGCCAGGCGATTTTTCAAAAGCCCCACCAGCAGCACATCCGAGCTGCCTTCTTCCAGCAGCGTGGATTGGCTCTTGTCGAGAAAGGCTTTGAGGCGCTTGAACTCCTTGGTGATCAGAGCAGAAAGATTTCAATCCACCCGCAGCACCCGCCCCCCCACCGGCAAATACAGCCACTGCTCCAGCACCGGCAGCCCCGTGCTGGCCTGCAGGGCCTGGGCGTAGGCCGCCAGTTGGGGGCCGTGCTCCTGGGCCAGGGCTTCGTCGCGGGCGCTGCCGCCGGGGTTGGATTTGTGGTCGATCAGCACCCAGCCCTGCGGGGTCTGGATCAGCATGTCGATGCGGCCGCGCAGGCGGGTGCCGTCGGGGCGGGTGGCTTCCAGGGGCACTTCGACCAGGCGGGGGCAGCCGGGCCAGCGCTGCTGGCACCAGTCGCTGAAGGCCTTGAGCTGAGCCTCCACGGCGGCCTGGGTGACGGCGTTGGCCACGCCCCACTGGCGCAGGATGTGCGCCACCTCGGTGGGCTCCAGCCGGCTCAGAGTGGCGATGCGGGCAATGCACAGGTGCAGGGCGGTGCCCAGCGCGGCCATGTCGGGCTGGCCGGCCAGGGCGATGCGCACGCCCACCGGTGTGGTTTCGGTCACGCTGAAGGGGGTGCTGCCCTCGGGGCTTTCGGCGCTGCTGGGGTTGAACCACAGCGGCGCGGCCTCGGTGCGTGGGCGGGGCTTGAAGCCGTAGCGTTCTTCGGTAGCCGGGGTCGCGTTGCGCTGGGCGCAGTCTTCGGCGCTCCAGGTTTTGGCCACGCGGGGGCAAGCCTGGCCGTTGGGCAACTGGTAGTGGGGGTTGCTGTCGGCAAACAAAATGGCGCTGGCACCGGGGATTTCGTCCACCCAGCCGCAGGCCGGGCCTGATTTGCGGGCAAAGGTCAGTAGGACGTTCAGGTCGCGGGCGCGGGTCAGGCCCACGTAGAGCAGGCGCTTGTTCTCGGTCAGGGCGTCGTTTTGCATGGCCAGCCCCAGGGGGCTGGCTTCGGCATTGACGGCGGCCTGGGGCTTTTTCCGTTTGCCCCAGGTGGGCACCCAGCAGTGCACAAAGCGTTGGCCCAGGGGCTGGGTGGGGTCAAAGTCGCCGTCGGTGCGGGCGCGCACGCTCCAGAGTGCGCTGCGCGCGGTGGCGCCCAGCGAGCTGAGCACCACCACGGGCCATTCCAGGCCCTTGGCGCGGTGGTAGGTGAGCACGCTGACGGCGTTGTCGGCCGTGGCGGCGCGTTCGTCATCGCCGGCCTCGGCCACCCCGGCCAGCCAGCGCAGCAGGCCGCCCACGGTGGCCGGGCGCTTGGCGGCGGCGCACTCGTCTTCAAACCCCTGGGCCAGCGTGAGCAGGGCCTCCACATTGGCCAGTCGGTGGTGCGCCTGGTGGGGCGTGCTGGACCACTGCGCCGCGTGCCAAGCCACCTGCGATTCGGCTGCGGCCAGGCGCAGCGCCTCGCGCGGGGTGAGGGCGGTCAGTTGGGAGCGCAGGGCCTCCAGCCGGGCCAGCAGGGGGTGGGCGGCGTCGCCCTGGGTTTTCCAGGCGTGGGCTTGGGCTCCGTCTTGCGCTAGGTGGGCCAGGCGATCGGGCAGCCATTGGTCCACGGGGGTGCCGTCGGCCAGGCTCAGCACCAGGGCGGTGGCCACGGTATCGCTCGGGTCGTGCAGGCGGCGCAGGCAGGCCAGCACAAACAGGGCCTCGGCCGTGCCCAGCAGGCCGGCGCGTGGGCTGGCCGAGGCAATGCCCCAGTGGGTGAGCGAGGCCACGGCCAGGTCCACCTCGTCATTGAATCTGCACAGAATGCCGACGTCGCCGGGCTGCAGCGCGCGCAACTTGCCACTGTGGCGGTCGGGCACCTGCAGGCCCGAGGCCAGCAGTTCGCGCACGGCCTGGCCCAGGCCCAGGTAGTCAGTTTCTTTTTTGCTGCTGCCAAACTGCCAGTTCAGCAGCGCGGTCTGGCCCGCAATGTCTTGCCGGGTGGCGCTCAGGCACACCTGCTCGGCGCTCAGTTCGGGCTCAAAGGCGTGGCCGAACACGGCGTTGCTCAAGCACACCTGGGCCGGGGTGGAGCGGCGTGACTGGGTCAGGGCCTGGCCCACGGTGCCACCCCAGCCTGGGATGGCCTGCAGCACGCCCGCAATCAGGCGGGCATCGGTGCCACGAAAGCCATAAATGGCCTGCTTGGGGTCACCCACCCAGATCGAGCGTTTGGCCAGCCGGGCAAGCTCAATGAACAGGGCCAGTTGCAGCGGGCTGGTGTCTTGAAACTCGTCCACCATCACCAGGTCCAGCTCGGCGGCCAGGGCTTGGCGCACGCTGGCGTTGTGGCGGATAGTGCGCAGCAGCAGCACCTCCTGGTCGCTGAAGTCGACCGCGCCCAGGGCTTTTTTGGCTTCGGCATAGGCGCCCAGGCCCTCGGCGGCGATCTCGAACACCCGTTGCAGGTATTGGCGCACATCGGCGTGAAACTGCGGGTGGCTTTCGTGGGCCTGGGCGGCTTCTTTGACGGCTGACAGCAGGTGCTCGACCGGGGTGCCGGCCCTCAACCCGGCGGCGGCCAGCCAGTCGGGCCAGCTCCAGTGGCCTTCGCGGAAGGCGCGCTCCAGGCGTTGCAGATCGCCCAGGCCGTTTTGCAGGTTTTGGGCCACCGCCGCGCCGGCGGCCTTTTGCGCCTCCACCATCTTCGACACGGCTTGCAGCGCGTCGCCCAGCGCATCGGTCAATGTGGCGGTGGGGTCGGTGCCTGCGGCGGTGGGTTGCGGCCAGTGGGCCAGCATCAGCTCGGCGTTGCGCAGGCCCATGGGGCGCAGGGCCGCAGGGGCGATGTCGTTGGCCAGGGCCGCATCCACCACCGCTTTGAGGGTGTTGGCCCAATCCTCCTGCTCAATGCCCAGGCGGTGTGTCAGGTGCAGCAGTTCTTGCTGGCCCTCGGCGTCCAGGGTTTCGCCCAGCGTGGCGGTGAGCAGGCGCTTGGCCTGGCCCTCGCCCAGTACGGTCTGGTCAGGCGACAGGCCCAGCTCAAAGCAAAAGCGTTGCAGCATCTGCCCGCACACGCTGTTGACGGTGCCCAGGCGGGCCTGGCCAATGGCGGTGGCCAGGTCAACCCGGCCCTGCTCAAGCAGCCAGGCGCGGGCGCGTTCGCGCAGTTCGGTGGCGGCCTTCACGGTGAAAGTGGTGGCCAGAACGGCGTGGGGCCGGGCGCTGCCATCGGCCAGCGCCTGGGCCAGGGTTTGGGTGAGCTTGTAGGTTTTGCCGCTGCCGGCACCGGCGCTGATGAATTCGATGTTCATGGTGTTGTTCATTCCCAGTTTCCGAGCAGGATCAGGTGGTCGCGGTCCCAGGGGCTGGGGCCTTTCACGGGCAGGGTGCCTTCAGGGCCTTGGTCGTCGTCGGTCGGCTTGGTGGGTACAACATCGATCTGCCCATCGGCCAGTTGGCCGGCGCGCCACTGCCAGGTGGCCCGCGCCTCATCCAGCCGGTGGGTCACGGTCTGGTCTGTCGGAGCCTGTTTGAGTTGGGCTTGCGGAAACACCCCGGGCTGCGAGACATACAGCGCCCCGCTCCCCAGAATGAAGTAGCCCAGGGCCACCGGGGCGCGCCCGGTTTGCTGCTCGATCAGGTTGGCGTATAGGGCCAGTTGCAGTGGGGCGCCTTCTTGCAGCATCTGGGCATGGCGGCGTTCGCTGCCCCATTTCATGTCGAGCGCCACCTGGCGATCGCCGGGCAGGGTCACCAGCAGGTCGATCTTGCCGGTCAGGGGCACGGGCTGAGGCTGCGCCTGCAGCGTGCCCTTGAACTCGACCTCGGTTTGCACCTGCACGGCGCCGGCGGCGCGAAGGTGGCCCAGCAGGCGGGTGATGGCCCGCTCGCAGCAGCGCTGAAAATGTTGCAGGCTCATGCCGGCGCCCTGCATCAGCAACACGGCGCCCTCGGTGCGCAGCAGCTCGTCGAGCTGGCCGTGGAACCAGGCCAGGGCCTGATCGTCAGGCCAGCGCAGGGCGTCGGGCCGGTCAAACAATTTCTCGATCACGCGGTGGGCCAGGATGCCCAGCAGGCGGTTGTCTTCTTCGGCCGCTAGGGTGGTGGCGGGCTTCAGGCGGGCCAGGCGCTTGAGGGCATACAGGGCCGGGGCATTGAACAGGTCGTTCAGCGCGGTGTACGACTGGGGGCGCTGTTGATCGGCCAGGTTCACGCCCTGGGGCAGCAGGATCTGGGGGCCCACCTGGGGCAGCGGTTGGTCGGGCACGCGCTGGCAAAGGCCCACCTGCCGCAGCGCGGCGGCGGAGGCCTCCAGGTCGATCGCGGTGCTTTCCAGGCTGGGGTCCAGCAGTTGCAGCAACTGGCGCAGCGGGTGCACCTCGTGGCCGGGGGGCGGCAGCACTAGCACAAAGCGCTGGCGGGCCGCCAGCAGCGGGCGCAGCCATTGCAGCGACAGGGCCTTCAGTTGTTGGGCCGGGTCGCGCAGCTGCACCCCCAGCGCCTGCAGGGCCTGCACCTCGGCGGGTGACCAGGGCAGGGGCCGGGTCAGCACCGGGCTGGCGGGCATCCACCAGATCAGCTCGTCGGCCGGCTCGATGCAGGCGGCGGCGCTGCGGGCCGAGCGCAGGCAGCCCACCTGGGCTGCGGCATGGGGGTTGCCGGCACCGGCCGGCGTGGCCTGGGCCAGCAGTTGCTCGATGTCGCGCGGCAGCAGGGTGGCCACGCCCTGGCGGGCCATTTCGCTCAGGCTGTCGAACACGGCGGTGCACTGGCGGTAGGCCGGGGCGTAGGTGGCGGCATCGGCGGCCTGGCCCGACAGGCGCCGGCGCAGCACGTCCTGCAGCCGGCCCACGCGGGCCAGCACGGCTTGCACCGGGGCGCCTTGCTGGCGCGGCCAACGCTCGCCCTCCAGCCAGAATTCAATCTCCAGCAGGCGATCCGCGCCCCCGTCTTCGGTGGCCAGCTGGGTTTTGACGGCTTGCCAGGCGCTGCCGCCAATGCCGGGTTGCTCGGCCACGGCCGCGGCCAGCCGGGCGCGGGCGCGGCGGCTGAAAGGGCCCACGGGGTGGCTCAGAAAATCAAGCAGGCGGTGGATGTCCAGCGGGGCCCAGCACATCTCCAGGGCCAGGCCCAGGGCCTGCAGGGCGGGGCGCAGGGTACTGGGCTCTTCAAACCCACAGTTCACCCCGCCGCTCACGCGCAGGCTGGCATCCAAGGAGTCGCCCCGCTCTTCGGCCAGCACCAAACGGTCGCCCGGGAGCGCCGCGGTGTGGGCGCTGAGCCAGCGCTCGGCCGTGGTGGCGGTCAGGGCCCGCACCAGTTGCACGCTGCCATCGGTGATGCGGGGCAGGGCGCTGGGGGGCTCTTGCCCGGCCATCACCCGCAGCGCTTTCTCTTGCAGGGCGCGCAGGGCGCCGCTGCCTTGCGGTGTGGGCAGGGCCACCTGCACCGCGGGCAGGCAGGCCAGCACCCGGCGCCACAGCAGCGGAAACTCGTCCAGCGGGTCCACTAGCGTGACGCCGGTGATCGGGCCGGGGCCGGTGGCCTTGAGCACCTGCTCCACCCGCACCAGGCGCGTGGCCTCGCCGGGCGGCATCAGCGCCGCCGCAGTGGCTTCGACCGCGGCCAGATCCAGCAGGCGGGCGGGCTGGCCCGCCTGGGCGTCACCCTGCCAGCCGCCCAGCAGCCACTCTTCGCGCCAGGCCAGCAGCTGGGCCGCGGTGCCCACGCTGTCGGTCTGCAGCGACGCGCTGTAAAAGCGGTTGCCGTGGTCGTGTTGTTGCAGCTGGCCCAGGTAGAGGGTCACCCGCTGCGCCGCCGCCACTTCGGGCTGGGCCAGGCCCAGGTAGGTTTCAAGCAGCGACAAAAAGCCCATGCGGCCCAGCAGGGGGGCGTTGAAGCTGTTGTCGGGTGAGGGGCCCTGGCGGGCATCGAGGCTCAGGCCGAAGGTGATGTGCATGGTGCGAGTCCGGGTGGGGTGTCTGGGGTTTTGAGGTTCAAGCGGGGGGCTTGAAACACAGGGCCTGGGTGTGTGACCTGCGCGGTCTTAGGCCACCCAGCCGATCTTGCGCACCGCTTCCAGACCGCTACCAGGAACGATGTGCGTCACGAAGGGGTACTGGGTCAGTTGCAGCGTGATGATGGTTTCATCGTCAACACACTCGCCCTCTACCTTGCAAAACACATCCACCCTCCAGGGGCCCTCTTGCGAGGTCTGGTAAAACGGCGCCCGCTGATCGGGCAGGTGGTCGTAGAAAGTCAGGTTGAACACGCCTGAGAACGGGGCGCTGTCTCGGTAGGTCACGTTGGACAACACGACTTGGTCACCCTCGTTGGCTTCGCTTTGCTCAAGGATCTGGATGGGCCTCATGAACTGAACCTTTCAGGGGTGAAAGAAGATGTGAACTGCGTCGCTGGCCCGATCATCCACCGGCCATGCGACAAAATTGGACGCTTGTTTGAGCGCTGTGCGTCTCACTCGTAGTGCGCCAGGGCCTTGCTGAGGCGGGCCTTCATCTCGTCGCGCACCGAGGCCGGGCCCACCACCTCGATCCAGCCACCCATGCCCAGCAGCCAGGGCACCAGCAGCATGGTGACGGGCAGGCTGGCCCGCACGCGGAACCAGGGGTCGTCGCCTTGGGGTTCGGTGATCACCTGGTCGGCCGTCAGTGGGCGCTCTTTGAAGTGGTAGATGGTTTCGGGGGCCACGCGCAGTTCCAGCTCGATGCGGCTTTGCTCGCCGATCTGGTGGCTGAGTTGGTTGGTGTCGGCGATGTAGCGATCCAGATCAAAGCCCGACTGGATCAGTGCCGGTGCCTTGGGGTTGACGTTCAGCTCCTGCACCCGGTGCAGGGCGAAGTGGCGGGGGCGGTCGGCAAAGCTCTCGGTGCACAGCATGTACAGGCTGCCATCCTTGGCCACCAGGCCCTGGATGCTGGCCTGGCGGCGGGTTTCGTAGTCTTGCGAGTTCTTGTAGCTGAACACCACTTGGTACTGGTGCTTGATGCCATACAACACCTGTTGCAGCACCTCGGGTCGGATAGTGGCGGGTTGGCGGCCAAAGCCGTCGCTGACCAGGCGGATGCGGTCGCGCAGGCGTTTGAGCTGGGGCGAGGCGGCCGTCACTTCCAGCGCCACGTCCACCATGCCCGAGGCGCTCAGGTCGGCGCTCTGGCGCAGGGGCGTGCTGACCAGGTTTTGCGCCAGTAGCAGGTTCAGGGCGGTTTCGCTGCTCATCTGCCACAAGGCCAGGTCCGACAGCTTTTTGTAGTAGCGGTACTCGCCCCCGTCGTCCACGCGCTCGATGGGCGAGACGCTGGCGGGCAGGTCGGGCTCGCCACCCTGGCCTTTCGTCAAAATCAGCAGATAACGCTGGATGGTGCGGATCTGCGCGGTGCTGAGGCTTTCGTCCGCCCCTTCATCCAGACCGTAGTAAAGCTGGCCGATGGCCCGCGCGGTTTTGGCCTGCTCAGGTTTGACGGGCAGCAGGCTGATGATGCGGTTGGCAACGCTGTGTTTCATAGGGGCTGTTCAAGGAGTGTCAGATCAGGCCAGGGGAGCTGGCGTCATGAGCTTGTGCACCATCGTTTGCAGATCGATGGTGCGCAGCCAGTCTGGGCGGGGTCGACCCAGGCTGGTGTCGCATGCCAGCAGGGCGCTGCGCTGAGCCGGGGCAATCGCATCCACCCCTTGGCAGGCGCCGATCAGCCCGCCGGTGATGCAGGCATTGGTGTCGGTATCGCCCCCGGCGGCCAGCACTTCGCTCAAGGCGGTTTCAAAGGCGGTGTTGCGGGCCAGGTGGGCAAAGGCCAGGATGAAGGCGATGCGCACATGGCCCACGTTGTGCTGGCAGTTGGGCAGTTGCTGGTTTTGGGCCTGGGCCAGCCAGTGGGCCACCTCGGCCGGGGCGTCTTCGTGCATGGTCAGAAGATCGCTGGCCTGGCGCAGTGCCCCGCTGTGGTCGCCGGGGTTCATCACCAGGTGCCGTATGGCCAGCACATAGGCGGCGCAAGCCCATTGGCAGCAGGGGTGGGGGTGGGTGAGGCGGGCGTCTTGTAGGGCAGCGTCTACCGCCACCTCGGGGCGCACGCGTACGGCCCACACCCCCAGGGGCGAGGCCCGCATCAGGCAACCATTGGCCTGCGAGGCCGAGTTGTGCACGGCGGCGTTGCGCACCAGCAACTGGGCCAGGTGCGGGTCGTCCAACTGGCCTTCGCCCAGCGCACTGGAGGTGGCAAAGCCCACGTCAAAAGGTTCAGACAAATACCAGGCCCGGTAGGCATGGGCCACCCTGGCCGCGTTGTAGCGCGGCTGGCCGCTCAGGGCCTGCAGCAGCGCCAGGCTCATCTCGCCGTCATCGGTGATCTGGCCGGGGGCGGTGTTGAACACCCGGCTGCCCACCATGCCCAGGGCATGGGCCACCTCATCGGGGCGGGGCGTGTGCCCCAGAAATTCGAGCGTGGAGCCGGCGGCATCGCCCACCAGGGCACCAAAAATGGCACCCAGGCCATAAGGCAGCTGTGCAGGGTTCAAACCGGGGGAGGGGGTGTGGGCTGTGGTCATGCCATCAGCGTAAAGCCCGGGTGCGACAAAAGCTGACGCACGGTATCAAAAGCCGATGAACCAAGTTGCCTACTCCCTGATGCGTCTGTTTTTTTCGTGAGGCTGGGGACACTGACTGGGCTCGCATTTCAGAAAAACACCTTCATGTCTCTCAACTTTGCCATCTATCCCACCACACACACCATTGTTCCTCGAATTGTGCGCTTGTGGATGTTTCGGATGGTGATTCACCTCAAAGGCCATCGCAACCTGATCCAGGCGCGTGGCCTGAGCGACGACGGCGTGGCCCACGCCCTGGGGTTGGGCATGTACGTGCTGAAGGAAACCGAGTTTTCGCCCGCGCAGGTGTTGCGCGAGTTGCAGGCCGGCCACGCGGCCCTCGAACGCCGCGCCGGCGAGTTGCGTGTGCCGGCCGCCCTGGCGCGCAATGTGCAGGCCCTGGCCGCCCTGATCCAGCTGAGCCCGGTGGAGTGCCGGGTGCTCGAGTTCACCTGCCTGCTGCACTCCAGCCGCGTGCTGGACGACTGCGCCGATCTGCTGGGCGAGTTCAATCAACCGCAGTTGCTGGCTGCCCTGTCGGTCATTCTGGGCCTGCGCCGCGCTGATCTGCAGGCCGTCTTGCAAGGGCAGGGGGCCTTGTTTCAATCCGATTTGGTGAGCGTGGCAACGGGCGGCTCCCGGCAGCTCAAAGCCAAGCTGGAGCTGCTGAACGACGCCTTGGCCGAAGCCTTGCAAAGCCCGGACGCCTGCCTGACCGATATTTTCAAGATCGTGGCCCGACCCGCACCGCCGCCCAGCCTGTCGCTGGCCGATTTTGAGCACCTGCAGCGTCCACTGGCCGTGCTGCTGCCGTACCTGCGCCACGGCCTGGCGCAGCGGGTGCGGGGCATCAACATCATGGTTCATGGCCTGCCGGGGGTGGGCAAGACCGAGCTGGCCCGGGTGTTGGCCCATGCCCTGAGCTGCCCCTTGTTCGAGGTGGTCAGCGAAGACCCCAATGGCCGGGTCTACTCGGGCGAAAAACGCCTGCGCTCGCTGAGCGCCGCGCAATGCGCTTATGGCCAACAGCAGGCCTTGCTGCTGTTCGATGAAGCCGAAGACGTGTTTGTGGCTGATGGCTTTGAAGCCTGCGTGGCCAGTGGCCGCAAAGCCTGGGTCAACACCTTGCTCGAAGAAGGCCGCCTGCCCACGCTGTGGCTGTCCAATTCGATCGACGACCTGGACCCGGCCTTTGCGCGGCGCTTTGACATGATTTTTGAGATGCCCGTGCCGCCGCGTGCTCGGCGCGAGCAACTGCTGGCCCAGGCCTGCGGGCCCTTGGTGGACGCACGCACCACGGCCCGCCTGGCCCAGTTGCCGCACCTGGCGCCCGCCGTGGCGGCCCGCGCCGCCTCGGTGGTGTGCGCAGTGGGGGCGGGCCTGAACGGCCTGAGCCCCAGCGATGCCTTTGCAATGCTGGTAGGCAACACCTTGGTGGCCCAAGGCCATCCCCTGCCGCCGGCGGCGGGCGCTGCCGATCTGCTGGACCACTTCGACCCCGCTTTTCTTCACGCCGACGCAGATCTGCAACAAGTGCTGGCCGGGCTGCGCCAGGCGCAGTCGGCCCGGCTGTGCCTGTGGGGCCCGCCGGGCACGGGCAAGTCGGCCTACGGCCGCTGGCTGGCCCAGGCCCTGGACCGCCCGCTGGTGGTGCAGCGCGGCTCGGATCTGATGTCCAAATACGTGGGCGAGAGCGAAAAGCGCATCGCCCGGGCGTTTCGGCAGGCGGCCAACGATGGCGCGGTGCTGATGATCGACGAGGTGGACGGCTTTTTGCGCGACCGCCAGGCCGTGGGCCAGAGCTGGGAGGTGTCACAGGTCAACGAGATGCTGACCCAGATGGAAAGCTACGAGGGCGTGTTTGTGGCCTCCACCA
>NZ_JADZ01000054.1 GCF_000518645.1 Curvibacter gracilis ATCC BAA-807
GGCAACCATCCCTGATAGTCGCCCCGTCTTCCTGTATGACCATGCCGACAAGGAAGCCAACACTGTGGGGCTGCTGCCGAGTCATTCGCGCATCTACGTGACAACCGGCCTGCTGGCCAGCATGAGCGACGACGGTATGCGGGGCGTGATCGCCCATGAAAACGCCCATGTTCATGAGCGCCACATCTTCGCCACGTTCACCTATGCCTGCTGCTTTGCTGTGAGCAGCCACCTCCTGGACAACAACAACTTTTTCTTTGCCGCCTTCCTCCTGTTCCTGGGGATTCGCCGGTATTGCGAGTACCGGGCGGATGCCGGCGCTGCGCAGTCCGTAGGGCGCGGAACGATGTTGACGGCGCTGCGCGAGCTGGCCGTGTTGTACCCCTCGAAATCCTGGGTTCGCTGGTTCTCGTTCGCCAATGCCTACCCGACCTTGGCCATGCGGATGCGGGCCGTGGAAACCGGGCGCAAGGCCCTTCTGTGAGATGAGCATGGATGCCTTCTACCTGCAATGGATCGGCTGCGCGTTTGGGGTGCTGGGGGCCTTGATGCTGGCCCTCAATAACCGCTTGTCCGGCTGGGGCTTCGTGTCTTTCCTGGCCTCGAATGTCTGCTGGATCGGCTTCGGCGTCATGACCGACGCGCCGGGCCTGATCTTCATGCAAGTGGCTTTCACTGCCACCAGCCTGCTAGGCATTTATAGGTGGATGCTGGCCAAGCCCGACTTTCGCGCGCGAAAGTCGATGGAGTGAGTCATGCGGCCATCCTACTGCATCAGTTTCTACTTCGTGTTCATTACCCTAGTTGTTGGGTGCTGTATTGCCGTGCTTTGGTTTGTGCGGGAGTCGGGGCTTGTGGAGCTGTTCCACGTAGCGGCCGCTGTTGTGTTCATGGCCGGTGCTTTGGCGATTTACCACGCAATGGAATGGTTTGCGCGCCTGCCCGAGTTCAATTCTGAACGGGGGCGCGAATGAAGAAAAAGTACCACACGATCACCGACATCGTAGGCACGGTTTACTGCGAGCAAAAGGTGGTTTTCGACCGTGAGCGTGGGGATGCCCGGCCGCTGGAGGTTCGGGCGAAGGCCGCTGCCGGCACCTTCGAGCACCTACGGTTTCAGGTCGAAGGGCAGACGCGCGCAGCGATTGATCGGCGCTGTTTCATTGCCACCGCGATCTACGGGCCTGACGCCCCTGAAACGGACTTTCTCCGGGCGTGGCGCGACCGCGTGCTGATGCCGACAACGACAGGGCGCTTTTTCGTCCAAGCCTACTACGCCATTTCGCCGGCATTGGTGCCGCTACTGTGCCGGAGCCGAGGTGCTGCCAGTGCCGTGCGTGCCGCACTGAATGCCCTGCTGGCCACGCTGGGGATGCCGCGATGAGCAACTTGCCGAGCTACATCCTTTTCGGGCTGGCCCTGGCCCTGGCCGTCTGGACTTTCATGGTCTGGCGGGGATTCACTCAGAACTGGCTTCCCTCCGAACTTGCGGCCGGCAAGGTTGCTCAGGTGGAGCGCAATCTGTTCATCAATGCGCCGTTTCCCGTGGTGGGCCGGCCCGATCAGGTGTATCGGCTCCCCGATGGGCTGCATGTCCCTCTCGAAAACAAGAACCGCGATGCCCACCGCGTCTATGAGACGGACATTGCGCAACTCTCTTTGCAAGCGTGGCTGCTTCGCCTGAACGGACTCGAAACCGCGCCCTTTGGCTTCGTGGCCATCAACAACCGGAAAACCCGCGAGCGCCGCGCCATCCGCGTGGAACTGCGCGACGACGCCTATTGCGAGCAGTTGGTGGCCCGGTACATCGACATCACCGAGCGCCGCGCCAAAGCCCGCCGAAGCCGGGGCCGGAAGTGCAACACATGCGGGCACCGTTCCGAATGCTTTTCTCTCAACCCTTAACCAACAACATGGAGATTCCACCAATGACTATCCCTGACCGCGAACTGCGCCTGATGGAAACCTTCGTCGGGCTTCTCAGCGACCATCAAAAGGACTTCGAGGGCTTCGTGCGCGACGTGGAGAACGTCCGCTACTGCCATACCCCCATCGACGGCCAGCAGATCAATCGTTGCGAGTACGCGCTGCGCAACATGGAGATTCGCCTGCTGACCATCCACAACTGCATCCAGGCCGGCAAGTTCGACGCTGACACGCTCGATGCGCTGGTTCAGACCAAACACGCCTGGGCGAGCATGAAGAACCGAGTGGATAGCTACCTGGGCGAAATCCACCAGATCATCAGCCAGACATCCGCCGCGTTGCGGCCGGTGCGAGACAGTTTGGTGGCTGCGTGATCGCCCTGCCCTTCCTATTGACGTTATCGCGCTAAACGCCTAGTGCCAGTAGGAGTTTTTTGATAAACTTGCTTTCATCGTGAAAGCACAATAACGGCAACTGAATACTGGTACTGGACTCCCGCATGGACAACTTACCGATGGACGCGCTGCTGACGCAGATATGGCAAATGGTTTCTCCCTATGTGGGTGGGGCATGGGCTGCGCTGCAACGCATCTTCGCTGAAACCCCTACCCCGCTGCTGATCGGCATTGTCGTTGGCTTGTTGCTCGCGCGCGTGTTGCGCGGCGTGTTGATCGTGGCGGGCTTGGCGGCTGTGGTGTTTGTTGCCGTGCGGGTGTTCGGCATTGCCGTGCCCGGCTTGGGCTGACTGGGGGCAAACATGGAAGACAAGAACCCGTATGAACTCGATACCGGCCCGGTGGCTACGCCCCATCCGGCCGACGTGCGCCGGGCGCAGTTTGCCCAAGCCAATGCTTCTCTGGCCCTGGAGGGAATGCCGGTGGACGCTGCCGACCTTGCCATTCAGGAGGCAGTCATTGCCGGCACCCTGACCCCTGACGAGGCTGTGGCCAAGTACCTCGAACGTGCGCGAGGGGCCGCCCAATGAGCGAGCAGGAAGACTACACCTACCCCGGCACGCACGTTCTCAAGAACAAGGCAGACATCCGCGACCTCGCGGCGCTGCAACGCTTTGAGCGCGGCGCAACGGCTGTTCGCATCCAGGAGCTGCGCGAAAACCCGGTACGGGGCGAGTACGACTTGGCCCACCTTCAGGCGATCCACAAGCAGGTTTTCCGGGATGTGTACGAGTGGGCCGGCGAAGTGCGCAAGGTGGATATTGCAAAGGGGCCTGCCGGCGACCGAACCCTGTTCACCTTCAAGGAAGACATCCCGCAGAAGGCGCAGGAAATCCAATCCGCGATCAAGGAAGCCAACTATCTGCGCGGGATGGACAAGGAGCAGTTCAGCGGGAAGATGGCCGAGGTCTATGCCGGCGTGAACGAAATGCACCCCTTCCGCGAAGGGAACGGCCGCACGACGCGCGAATTCATCGGGCAGCTCGCCAAGGATGCGGGCTATCAGCTCGATTACTCCAAGGTCGATAAGCAGACATGGAACGAGGCCGCCAAGGAGTCCGCGCGCGGCAACCTGGAGCCAGCGCGCGAAGTTTTCTACGAAATCACGACCGTGGAGCGGGCGGTGGCCTTCGACAAACTGGCCACGCGCGAAGCTCTGGCCAAGCATCCCGAGCTGGATGGTGCCTACAAGATGCTGCACGACGCCCACCGTGCCGGGCAGGACGCCGCTTACCTGCGGGCAGAAATTTCCAAGGAGCTGCACAGCGGCCGGCTAGTGGGCGATGGCGTGACGCTGGACGAGTCCAAGCGCGTCATCGACCACGCCGCAGCCTATCGCGGGCTGATGGTGCGGGACGCCGAACGGCTTGGCGGGCAGTTCAAGGGCGAAGTGGTGGCGGTTTCATCGCACCACGCGATGCTCCAAGTGGGCGACATGATCGCCGTGCGCTACGAACGCGCCAATCTGGATCGTGACCTTGCCGTGGGCGAGCGCGTGACGATCCAGTACGACAAGGCGCGCAGCCAAGTCTATGAGCAGGGCAAGGAGCCGGCGCGGGATCGTGGCGGCAAAGACATGCAGATGGAGCGCGAGCGCGTGCCGACGCCGCGCTGACTTTCGCGCGCGAAAGACCGACGGAGAAGAACATGAATCGAGAAACGCTTGAGCTGCTGGTTTTTGTGGGGATGTGCTTTGCCGCGTCCTACCTGTTGATGCGCGAGTTTCGTGCCTACCTGGATGCCGTCTTCAGCCGTTCCCCCGGCGAGCCGTGGGCCGATGTCTGGAAACGCGCCCATGCCGAGCACGACCTGAACCGTAAGGCCCAGCTCGAAATGTTCGGCTCCAAGTGGGCGACCGTAGGGGGCCGCTTGCTTGTGGTGGGGCTTGTCATCGCTGGGGTGTGGTTTCTGGCTTTCGTCCCCGTTGCGGCCGTGCTGCTGGCTGTCTATCTGGCGTGGGGGTTGTACGCCACCCGCAGCCTTGGCTTGACGGCCAACGACGTGTATGCGCGCCTGCTGAAACGCGACCGCATCACCTACCGCCTGCTGCACGCGGCCCTGTGGCCGCTCCATGCAACCCAAGCCAAAAACCAATCCGGTAATCAGTGAGGAATCCACGACCATGACCAACCAACTTTTCAGCCGTGCCGGCGTCCGCTACGAGGTGGCGCTGGATGTCCTGGGGGCCATCATCGCCCACCACTCCGAAGCCATTGCCGCCGAACGCGAAAAGGCTACCCCTGACGAGGCCGTGATTGCGGCCGCTCAGAAAGCGAAGGACGAGCTGCGCACGATCCGCGAAGACCTCGATCCGAATGCTGACGAGGCCATCGAGCGCGTCATCACTCAGTACGGCCAACAGGCCCGCGACCTTTACCAATAAGGCAGGAGGGCAGACAAATGGCTGGGGAGGTTTCCAAGTACGCAATGGAGAGCGCCTACAAGGATGTAGAGCGCGATGCACTGGCAAGAACGACGGCGCAGGAGAATCCGAAGGCGATCCTGTTGGGCGGCCAACCAGGATCGGGCAAATCGGCGCTGGCCGCCGAAGCGATCCGCGAGCTGCGCGCCAACGGCGGCGCTGTGGTGATCGACGCCGACCGGATGCGCGAGGAAAACCCGCGCTACAAGCAGCTTTCGCGCGAAGACCCCCAGCACGCCGCCGACCGAACGCAGAAAGAGGCCGGCGAATGGGCTACCCGCCTCACGTTGGCCGCCGTGGAGAACCGCCGCAATCTGGTGGTGGACGGCACGATGCGCAGCCCGGAGAACATCCGGGACTTGACCACTCGCCTGAAGGAACAGGGTTACGAGGTGGAGGCCCGAGTGTTGGCCGTCAACCCGGAAACCTCAGTGACCCGCGCACGGCTGCGCTTCGAGGAACAGGTGGCCGAGCGCGGCACCGGGCGATTCGTCAACAAGGAACAGCACGACAACGCCTACAACGGCATGGTGGAGTCAGTGCGCGCCTTGGAGCGCGACAAGCTCACCGACTCGGTGCGCGTCTATGACGCCAATCAACAGCAAATCTACGAGAACAGCCAAGAGCGCGGAGAGTGGAAGCGGCGAGCAGCAGCGGTTGAGGTGTTGGAGCAGGAACGCGGGCGCGCTTGGACGCACGCCGAGCGGCGCGATTACGTGTCCGCCCTGGACGACATCAATACGCTGGCCAAGCAGCGGGAGGGTGTGCGCGACAACGTGACCTACACCGTGGGCACCGTGGCCAAGAACGATGCGAAGGACTACAGCAACGTCAATGAAGCCGCCAGGGCCTTCCGGGATGCCAAGGCTGAAGACCAGCCCTATGTGATCCGCACCGAGCGCCTTCCCAATGGCCGGGAGTCGGCCTCGACGCCGGGGCAGACCACGTACACCGAGAAAGATGGTGTGCGGGAGTATGGCAAGTACATCGGGGGCAACGACGAGGCCCTAAAGCGGGCCTACGCTGATGCCTTGCGGCCGGAACAGGAGCGCACCGCGCGGCCGGTGCTGGCCGACCGTGACGAGCTGGCGGCCAAGCTCGAAGCGGCTCGAAACGACTTGGCCCGCTTCGAGCAGACCCCAGCCTATCAGCGCGCCCAGGCATTCGACCAGCTCACCAAGCGCGAGGCGCTGGAGCGCCACCCGGAGCTGGACGGGGCCTACAAGCAGCTTCACGACATCAAGCAGAGCTGGACACCTCAGACCAGTCAAGGCCAGCGGGAAACCAGCTACTTCAATGCGCGTGCCGAGCTGTCCGAGCAGCTTCACCGGGGCCGCGTCCCGGAGGGCAGTGTCACCGTGGATGAGTCGCGGCGCGTGATCGACATGGCCGCCAGTCACCGGGGCTTGGTGGTGCGGGATGCGCAAGAACTCAAGCAGGACGTGAAGGGCGAAGTGGTGGCCACCTCATCGCATCACGCCCTGGTGAAGATGTCCGACATGGTGGCTGTGCGCTACGAGAAGGACGGACTAGATCGGGATGTCCGTGTGGGCGAGAAAGTGACGATCCAGCACGGCAACGAAAAGAGTCAGGTGTACGAGCAGGGCAAGGAGCCGGCGCGGGAGAACGCGCGGGACGTGGGCCGGGACATGGGCCGGTAAGAAAGGGAGAAAAACATGGCGATCTACCAGATTGGCGGGCAATCCATTCATTCCGACGACCCAGGCTTGCCCGAGCTGCTGGCCCGCATCTACAGCTCGCGGGAGCGGCCGTTGTGCCTGTGTCGCACCCCCGGCATTGAAATGTACGTGGCCAAAGTTGATGAAAAGTACCTCATCAAACGGATGCCCAATTCTGGTAGCGGCCACGCCCCGGCCTGCGATTCCTACGAGCCGCCGCCCGAGCTGTCCGGGCTTGGCCAAGTCATTGGCTCCGCGATCCAGGAGAACCCCGACGAAGGCACCACGGCGCTGAAGTTCGACTTCGCATTGTCCAAGGGCGCGAGCCGATCCGCGCCGGCACCGAGCGGCAAGGAGACGGATAGCGTCAAGACCGATGGCAACAAGCTGACCCTGCGCGGCACCCTGCATTACCTGTGGGAAGAAGCAGGTTTCAACCGCTGGGCACCGACGATGGCCGGCAAGCGCAGTTGGTACGTGATCCGCAAGTACCTGCTGCAAGCAGCCGAGGACAAGACGGCAAAAGGCGCGAGCTTGGCCGGAATGCTCTACATGCCCGAATCGTTCAACGCCGAG
Source organism: Curvibacter gracilis ATCC BAA-807 (assembly GCF_000518645.1). GTDB lineage: Bacteria > Pseudomonadota > Gammaproteobacteria > Burkholderiales > Burkholderiaceae_C > Curvibacter > Curvibacter gracilis. The sequence continues at coordinate 7,059 of NZ_JADZ01000054.1, forward strand.
AAGAAGAACGAAATCACCCAGCGGCGACTCGCGCAGATGATGCGAATCGCCACACCCGAGAAGGGCACACGGCGCTTGATGCTTGTGGTGGGGGAAGTGAAGGAACTGGCTCAGTCACGCTACGGGCACAAGATCGTCCTCAAACACCTGCCCGATTGCCACTTCATGATGAACGACGACATCTACAAGCGGCTGCTCAAGAGGTTCGAGGTGGAGCTGGGCCTGTGGGATGCCTTGGAGGGCACCCACCTGATGATGATCGGCACGTTCAGCATCGGCGCTACCGGCGTAGCCTCGCTGGAGGAAGTCGCGTTGATGTGCGTGACCGAGAACTGGATTCCCTTTGAAAGCACCTTCGAGAAGATGGTGCTCGATGCGCTGACGCAGCAGAACCGGCGATTCATGAAAGGGATGCGGTACAACCTGCCTTCCACGCGGCCGCTGGCCTGCGCGGTGGCTTCGGATACCGAGCCGGAGCCGACCGCCATGTACGTGGTTCCGCCTGGGGCCAGTGAAGACTATGCGGCCGCCGTCGATGAATTGATTGCGGAAAGCAAGCTCCCTTCATGGAAGTGGGTGGCTGGCGAGGCTCCTATGCCGGCGCTGCCCGAGCTGCCGGAGCACGGCCGATGATGGGCGCCCTACTCCGCTTCGTCGGCATTCGCCCGACCGTCGCCCCGACTTTCGCGCGCGAAAGTCTGCCGGTGAATCCCCGCGCGCCACGCTGGGCGCTTCAGCGTGCGCCCCGTGGCCCCGTCCTGATGCTGGACATCGACGGGGTTCTGCACCCTGGCCAGTCTGGCACGCTGATTTACCTGCCCCTGCTGGAAACGTGGCTGCGAGCGCATCCCGATGTTGATGTGGTGATTTCATCCAACTGGCGCGAGACACACACGCTGGATGAGCTGCGCAACTTCTTCTCCATAGAGCTGCGCGAGCGCGTTATCGGCTGCACGCCCGTTTTGCCTGATTGCACCAGGCTGGACGAGATCCTTTGCGTTGTCCGCGAGTACGGCGTCACCCAATGGGCCGCCCTCGATGACCGCGTGCAGGAATTTCCAGATACACGCCGGCTGGTGGCCACCGAGTACCTGGACGGACTTACCGGGGAGTCGCTGCTTCAGCTCACCCGCGTGATGTGGGCAGCGCCGTGAAGGTGTGGAACACCCTCCTTTGCCTGTTTGGCATCCATTCGCCGCTGTCCACGCCCATCTATTCGAGCTGGGACGGCACCCAAGTACATGAACGGCGCTGCGCCCGTTGCGGCAAGGTGCTGGGTCATATCCTCAACTGACGACACACGGAGATTTCCATGAACCGACAAGACCTGATCGACGCCATTGCTGAAGACACCGAAGCATCCAAGGCGGCCACCACGCGCTTTCTCGATAGCCTCATCACCATCGTGCAGAACGAGGTGGCCAAGGGTGGCGCGGTGAAGCTCACCGGCTTTGGCACTTTCGAGAAAGCAGCCGTCGCCGCGCGCACCGGGCGCAACCCGAAGACCGGCGCGCCGATCAAGATTCCCTCGACCCATAAGCCGAAATTCACGCCTGGGGCCACGTTCAAGGACTTGGTGAAGGACTGAACCATGAGCAAACATCCCGACTTGAACGGAACCGCGCTTGCGCTGCTGCGCGCGCTCGACCGTGGCGAAGTGCGGGGCATTCGGGTGCTTTCGGAGCGCGCGGCGGGCCGCCCATTGTGCGGCGCTGTCGATCTGGACGTGATGCGCGAGTACCTGGGTGAAACCCGCCACCTTATCGACCGCGGCTATCTGTCGCGCAAGCCTGCCGGCACTTCCATCAGCCTGTCTCTGACGCGCAAGGGCCGGCGCGCACTCAATCCCAGCGCGTCGTTCTGGCCAGCGCCTGTGACTTGGGCGCTGGGGGCCTCGATGCTGGCCGCTGGCGTAACGGGATGCGCACCGATGCCTCCCGAGCAACCCCGTGCGCTCCTGATGGGCGCGCCAGTTCTCACCGGACTGGCCCAGGTGCGCGATCTGCAAACCGGCACCGACTACTTTGTGCCGTGCAATCCGTGTGCAGCACCAACGCCCAAGACTCCAATGCTGGGCAGCGCCGATGTTGCGCCCGAGGCGAACGGCAAGGCGGCAGCACGGCCGCAGCCTTCGATCTTGGCCAAGCTCGACGCCCACACTGTTGCTACGCTGGCCATGCCGGCCGAGGCGGATGCCATCCCAGCCGGCTCTGCCCAGCTCACCGACGACGTGCGCCCCGTGACGGTGGTTGCAGTCGGCCCGGCCACGGCCGCGCCAGTCGCTGTTACGGCCTCCCGTTCCTTGCGCTCGCTCCCGTTTTCCAGCTCCGTGGCAAATCTGAACGATGAGGCCAAGCGTAGCTTGTCCGAGCTGCTGCCGCTGGCCATGACGGCCGAGCGAGTCTTGATCCGTGGCCGCACCGATTCGACCGGCACCGTGGCCGGCAATCGCGCCTTAGCCATCGCACGGGCTGCGACTGTGCGCGCCGCGTTTGCCAGCGGTGGCGTTGACCCCCGCAAGCTGAAAGTCTCCTACTGCGTGACCTGTTTTGTCGCCTCGAATGACACCGAGGCGGGGCGCAGTGCAAACCGGCGAGTAGAGGTTGAGCTGGTGATGCCGTCCGTAACCAAGTGAGGGGAAGCAATGCCGCGATTCCTAAATACGAGTGCTACAAATTACTTCCTTGAAGAACTAATCAAAACGGCAAAGGATCGCCTGATTCTTATCAGTCCGTTTCTGAAACTGAACGACCGAATCAAAGAGCTTTTGGCAGACAAAGATCGGCTCAAGATCGACGTGCGGATTGTTTACGGGAAAAGCGAACTCCAACCCGAAGAAATCCATTGGCTTCAAGGCTTGTCTTATGTGCGGACGAGCTTTTGCAAGAATCTACATGCAAAGTGTTACCTCAACGAGGAAACCTGCATCATCACCAGCCTGAACCTCTATGAGTTTAGTCAGGTTAACAATAATGAAATGGGGGTGCTGCTGACTCGGGCCGACGACGCCGCTGTGTACCGTGAGGCGTATGAGGAAGCCTTGCGCATCATTCGGATAAGTGACGAAGTGCGCATTTCCCTGGAGCGCGTGAATGCCGATGGTGATGATAGCGACACGAGTGAAACCGATGGTAAGCACGGAAAACTAACCACTTCCAAGCTGGCCAAGAAGCTGGGGATGAAGACGGATTTGCTGCTATCCGCCCTCACGGATGCCGGCTATCTCTCTTGCGTTGATGGCAAACACTCCCTGACCGATAAGGGGTTAGGGGTAGGCGGCGAATTCATCCCGAAGTCTCGCTTCGGAGCGTACTTTCTGTGGCCGGATGGCCTCCAGTTGCCATAGGCGAGGTGTTGCGTGTTTTTGTTCAAACTAGCCCTTGTTGGGTGCGTTTTCGCTTCGGGATATTTCATCGGCCGGTTTCGGCGCATGGGACTTGAAAACACTGGCGAGGGCGCTATCCGTGACCTGCTGACTCGACAGTTTCCCGGCGAGGAATTTCACCTCATGAACAACTTGACCCTGCCATGCAGCGACGGCACTACGCAGATCGACCATGTATTGTTGTCGCGGTATGGGGTGTTTGTCATCGAGACAAAGCATTACACAGGGTGGATATTTGCCAATGCTGATTCTGCGAAGTGGACACAGGTGATCTATCAAGTCCGCAATCAATTCCAAAACCCTATTCGCCAGAATTTCAAGCATGTCCAAGTAGTGCGCCGCCTTCTCGACTTCGTTCCCAATGAGCACATTCATTCGCTGGTTGTTTTTACGGGGGATGCTGAATTCAAAACCCCAAAACCGGACGGCGTTTTTTCTCCGCTGGGGCTTGTAAGCCATCTGCATGGCTTTGCTGAAGAAGTCTTGACGGTGGATCAACTTCATACAGCAGTGGGCCGCCTTGAATGCGCGCGCAGGCTGATTTCTGGCAAGACAGACACTGAACATCAACCTGAATCCGTGAGCCCAGGCGCACGCATGCTCGGGTTGGTCTGTTTTGTTGGGTCGTGCCCGTTCAATTTGACAGCCTGGGAGATGACATCA
>NZ_JADZ01000055.1 GCF_000518645.1 Curvibacter gracilis ATCC BAA-807
AACTGAGCCATGAACACCGCAACCCAAAACCCCACCGGCCAGGTGCCGACCAAGGAAGACGACATCGGAGCAATCCCGCTCGAAGGTTCTGGCTTTGAAGACCAGCAGCCCGACCAACAAGAGAACGAAAGCGAGGCATAACATGGCTGAACAATCGCGCGAGAAAGCGAAGCGCGACTTCCGGCAGGAAGCGACTGACCTGATCGTAGACATGCTCGAAAAGGGCACTGCACCGTGGCAACGTCCTTGGGACAAGAACACTGCCGCGCAGCAGCTCCAAATGCCCCACAACGGCGCTACGGGCCGCGCCTACACCGGAGGCAATGCCCTTTACCTCATGGCAAAGGGCATGCAGCAGGGTTACGAAGACCCGCGCTGGATGACCTACGAACAGGCCAACTCGAAGGGCTGGCAAGTTCGCAAGGGCGAGAAGGCAACACACGTTGAGTTCTGGCAGTTCGACAAGACCGAGAAGGTCAAAGACCCGACCACCGGCCAGGTGCGCGAGCAGCGCGTCAAGCTCGACCGCCCTATCCAGCGCCTCTATGCAGTCTTCAACGCCAAGCAGATCGACGGCGTTCCCGCGTTGGCACCCCAGCAACGCGAGGAATGGCAGGCCATCGAGGCGGCAGAGCGCGCCCTGAAGAACTCAGGCGCAAAGATCACGCACAAGGGCACCGAAGCGTTCTACCAGCCGAGTAGCGACAAGATCACGATGCCGCCGAAGAAGGCATTCCCCGACCAGGCCGCTTACTACGGCACTGCGCTCCATGAGCTGGCACACTGGACGGGGCACGAATCGCGCTTGAATCGTGACGGCATCACAGGCGGGCATGCCTTCGGTTCCGAAGGCTATGCGCGCGAAGAACTGCGCGCCGAAATGGCGAGCGTCTTCATGCAGGCCGAGCTGGGTGTCCCTCACGACATCAACCGCCATGCCTCCTATGTCGATAGCTGGATCACCGGCCTCAAGAAAGACAAAAACGAGCTTTTCCGCGCAGCCAAAGACGCGGGCCAGGCCGCAGACTATGTGCTTGACCTGTCCAAGCACAAAGAGCTTGACGACACCCTTGCCGACAAGCTCGCCGAGCAGGCCCAGGAGAACACCAACGCCCGCTATGGCCGCTTGATGAGCACCGCGCTGGCCGATGGCCAGGGCGACCGCTTGATGAAGGCCGCAGCGCACCGCGAGCTTGAGGCCATCGCCGAAAGCCAGTTGTCCAACCCTGAAGACCGCGCCAAGCTCATGCAGCGCAGCGCCTTCGCTGGTGCCAAGGACGACACGGAAAAGGCTCAGGAACTCGACAGCGCCATGCGCGAGCTGGACTACATCGAGAACCTGCCCGACCACGTTGCCATTGCACGCACCAACGCCAAAGACAAGCGCATCGTAGAGCTGCGCGACATCGAGGGCGTGGCCTACGTGGACAAGCAGAGCGGCGACCTCACCATCGCGGCCAAGTCGCCCGAGGCGCTGAAGAACCTCATGGATCGCACTCGCACGCCCGACACGGTTGTCGTGAACGACACCATGCCGAAGACCAACACCTGGGCCTTCGACAACACAGACGGCTACGCCGCCGAGCTGGTGAAGCCTGCACTCGAACGCCTGGGCGTGAGCGACGGCCAAATCCAGAAGGTGACAAACCTTCTGGTGGCACCAGAGCAGCGCAAAGAACAGCTTTCCGAGTCGTTCAAGGACATCGCGCAGCAGGCCAAGGAGCAGCTAGGCCCAAACGCGAAGACGTTCCCGGCGCAGCTCGCCGAGGGCATCTACAAGGGGCCGATCATTGCCGAGACTGAGCACCATGTTCTTCAGCAAGTCTCAGCGACTAGCACCGTGGCCCACATGAAAACGGCCTTCGCCCAAGCGCCGACCGTGGACAAAGATCAACACGTCAAAATTCCTTACAACGACGGCAAGGCGAAGGCGGTGCCCTTCACCCCCGAGCGTGCCAAGGAAAAGACCCGTTCCTTGAGCCGCTAAATGCAGAACGTCTACAACCTACCAAACGCCCCCCGCAGCATGGGGGGCTTGCAGTGGCAAGCCCTGTTCATCGGGCTTGCCATCCTCTTTTGCGCCAACATCGCGGCCACGCAGTACATGGCCTATGGGTTCCGCTACCAGGAGGCTTTAGGCTATCCCGCCGCCATCGTTTCAGGGCATGGCCTCTATGCCCCGTATATGTGGGTGGTGTGGTTCCTGAAGTTCAACCAGGTGCAGAACGCCGAGGCGAAGCACGTCCTTTGGATGGGCCTCACCATCGCAGCCGGTGGCGCTGGCGTGTCGGTATTGACCGCCGCGCTGGTGATGTTCCTTCGCACTCGCAAGCTCCAAAAGGGCAATGAGCACCTTCACGGTTCCGCGCGCTGGGCACAGCGCAAGGACATCGAGGAAATGGGCCTCATGGGCAAGGGCGAAGGTGTCTATGTCGGCGGCTGGCTCGACAAGAAAACGCAAAACATCCATTACCTGCGACACAACGGCCCCGAGCACATCCTTGCCTTCGCGCCTTCGCGTTCAGGCAAGGGTGTCGGCCTGGTGCTGCCTACTCTGTTGAGCTGGCCGCACTCATGCGTGGTGTACGACATCAAGGGTGAAAACTACGCGCTCACCGCTGGGTGGCGACAGAAGGACGCGGGCAACAAGGTCTTCAAGTTTTCCCCGGTCGAAATGGGCGTGGGTGCGCAGTTCAACCCGCTTTCGGAAATCCGACTCGGGACACCGCGCGACGTGTCCGATGCTCAGAACATCGCCCACATGCTGACCCATCCCAAGGGCGACAGCGACGATGAAGACCATTGGGTCGAAAGCGCGACATCACTGCTTACCGGCGTGATCCTGTTCGCCTGCTATGCAGCCCTCAAGGAAGGCCGCATCGCATCCTTGCCCGAGGTTGCCCAGGTGCTCACCAAGCCCGGCCAGTCGTTCACCGAGACGCTGAACGAAATGCTGCTGACCCCGCTTGATGATGACTACTCGTATGACTGGCGCACCGTCAGCGGCAAGCAAACGGGCGTGCATCCAGTCGTGGCCGAGAAGGCTCAGGAAATGCTCGACAAGGAAGAAAAGGAGCTTTCGGGCATCTTGTCATCGGCCAAGGTCAAGCTACAGCTTTACTCTGACCCCATCGTATCGGCCAACATTCGCCGATCCGACTTCACGGTCGATGACCTGGTGAACAGCGACAGCCCGGCAAGCCTTTACATCGTTGTCCCGCCAAGCGACAAAGACCGCCTCAAGCCGCTCACGCGCTTGATGCTGACCTTGATCGTGAACCGCCTCACCGAGACGATGAAGTTCGAGCAGGGCCGCAGCGTGCAGACCAACAAGAACCGGCTACTCATGCTGATCGACGAGTTCCCGACGCTGGGCCGCATGGATGCAATCGTCAACGCTATGGGCTACACCGCAGGCTATGGCATCAAGTATTACTTGATCGTCCAGGACAAGGTTCAGCTCAACAACGTGTATGGCGAAAACGAGCTGGTCTTCTCAGGCACGCACTTGCGCATTGCCTACGCGCCAAACAACCCGGAAACCGCCGAACTGCTTTCGCGCATGACGGGCACCATGACCGTGGTTAAAGCCGCCTTCAACTACTCAGGCAACCGGCTTTCGCCGATGCTGGGCCAGGTGTCTACCAACGTCGAAGAAATCGAGCGCCCCTTGATGACCCCCGACGAATGCGGGCGCTTGCCAGGCCCCAAGAAGGACGCAGGCGGCAACATCACCGAGGCAGGCGACATGCTGATTTTTGCGACCGGCTTCCCGCCGATCTACGGAAAACAGATCCTCTACTTCAATGACCCGGTTTTCTCAGCACGCGCCAAGATTCCGGCACCAACCGCCAGCGCCACGCCCTTTGTGCAAAAGCGTGCCACGGTGAAAGCGCCCAGCGCCGAAGGGCAGGGCGGGGCACCATCGACCGAGCGCGAGCTTGCGCCCGAGCTGGCCGAGCAAACCGCCGAGCTGGTGGACTACCCGCAAGCCACGCCCGACGTGGCCGCAGAAGACGAAGAAGCGATCATGAGGCACCGCCAGGAGCACATCGACGCGACCGACGACGATGCGCCGCCCGACGAACTGACCGACTACCCGGACGAGCCGGAAGACGACGCGCCCGAAGGCCGCAGCTTGCGCAAGGATGCCGACGAAATGCCACCGCACCCAGCCGTGCCCTACGTCAAGCGCGCACCGCGCGACACTGAGGCCGTGGAAGAAGTAATCAACCCCGACATGCGGCCAATCGAACCGGCCCAGGTCAAACCACCCAGGAGCAGAAATGTATAAAAACCAAGTGATCCTTGAAGGCTTCTTAGGCAAGAGTCCTGAGATTCGCTTCATGCCATCCGGCGACAAGGTTGCGAACGTCACCCTTGCCACGAAAGAGGTGTGGAAGGACAAGGCAGGCAAGCCGGTCAGCTCAACCGAGTGGCATGCCCTGGTGTTCTACGCCGAGCGCGCCGACCGCGCCGAGCTGTACGAGAAGGGCGACAACATCCACGTTGAAGGCAAGATTCAAACGCGCAAGTACACCGACAACGCAGGCCACCCGAAGACCGTGCGCGAAATCATCGTCATGCGCTCGCATCGCATCGACCGCATGCACGACGAGCAAGACCACGGCGACCACCAGACCCCGCCCGAACAACAAGACGACGCACCGGCCAGCGGCAGCAGCGCGGGCGACGGTGACAACTGGCCGAAGGTGTAAACATGAAGCGCAAATATGCCCTCGCTTTGCTTCCCGGTGCCCTATTTATATCGGCTTTGGCCGTGGGCGCAGCCTTCGGCTACCGGATCAACCTCACGCAATCCTTGCCCCTTGGAATCTGGCAGAAAACGCCCGACAGCAAGGGCGCGGCCTACGTGGAGTTCTGCCTACCTGAAGGCCAGTTCGCCGCCCTGGTGCGCGAACGTGAATACACCCCTCACGGCACATGCCCTGAAGGCCTTGCGCCGCTGCTGAAGCCTGTTGTCGCCCAGGCTGGCGACCTGGTTGTCATCACGGACAAGGGCCTTGCCGTCAACGGCAAGCCGCTACTCACCGAGGCGATCCGCGAACACGACTCGAAGGGCAGGCCGCTACCGGCCATGAAGCCCGGCAGCTACCCGGTGCCGGAGAAGGCCCTTTGGGTCATATCGACCTACCACCCCCGCAGCCTTGACAGCCGCTACTACGGGGCAATTTCAGAGGCCAGCGTCATTGCTGGCATGCGGCCTGTTTTTGTGTTCAACCAGAGAGAAGACTATGCGCTTGTTTATCGCTGAAAAACCATCGGTGGCGAAGGCCATCGCCGCCGAGCTGGGCAACGTCACCCGCGCCGAAGGCTACCTTCAATGCGGGGCTGACCGCGTGACCTGGTGCTTCGGGCACATCCTTGAAATGGCAAAGCCCGAGCACTACGGGGAGCAATACGCCAAGTGGCGGGCCGAGGCCTTGCCCATCATCCCGCAGGCCTGGGCCTTGCTGCCCAAGGACGACGCGAAGGCGCAGCTCGCCGTGATTGGCCGCTTGCTCAAAGACGCGACCGAGGTTGTCAATGCAGGCGACCCCGACCGTGAAGGTCAGCTCCTGGTGGACGAGGTGCTCGACCACTTCAAAAACCGGCGCGACGTGAAGCGTTTTTGGGTGTCTGCACAGGATTCGGTTTCGATTCAGCGCGGCCTTGCCGCACTGAAGAACAACAAGGACTATCAGGGCCTCAAGGACGCGGCGCTTGCCAGGCAGCGCGCCGACTGGCTTATCGGCATGAACTTCAGCCGCGCCTACACCTTGCGCGCGCAGCGGGGCGGGGCGCAGAAGACGGTTCTCACCGTGGGCCGTGTCCAAACGCCAACCCTTGCGCTTGTCGTTGCGCGTGACCGCGAAATCGAGGCCTTCAAGCCCGCCGCCTACTTCACCCTTCAGGCGCAGATCGAGCACGCGAACGGCGCTTTCCGCGCCGCGTGGAAGGCCAAGGACGACCAGGCCGGGCTAGACAGCGAAGGCCGCTTGGTGGACAAGGCCATCGCCGAGGCGATCACCAAGGCGACCACCGGCCAGGCGGGCACCCTGAAGGAGTACCGCCAGGAGCCGAAGGCAGACGGCCAGCCGCGCGCCTACGCGCTTTCGGACATCACCCTCAAGGCATCGAACAAATTCGGCTACAGCGCAGAAGACGTGCTCAAGGCCTGCCAGGCGCTCTACGAGACGCACAAGCTCACCAGCTACCCGCGAACCGATTGCGTCTACCTGCCCGAGTCACAGCACGCCGACGCGGGCCGCGTGCTGGCCGCGCTGAAGCACGTCAACCCAGGCTTTGCCAAGCTGATCGACGGGGCAGACCCGACCATCAAATCGAAGACCTGGAACGATGCCAAGATCACCGCGCATCACGGCATCATTCCCACGATGCACCAGGGCGATGCTTCGCGCCTGAGCGACATCGAGCGCAACATTTACGAGCTGATCGTCCGGGCCTACCTCGCGCAGTTCTACCCGGCTCACGAGTACATGAGCACCACTATCGCGGTGGACGTGCAGGGCGAAACCTTCACGGCCAGCGGCAAGACCGTCACGCGCAACGGCTGGCGTGACGTGTACCAGGTGGAGCAGGAGGAAGGCGAAGCCGAGGAAGACACCCAAGCCTTGCCGCCCATGCAGCAGGGCGACGGCGTGAAATGCGCCCGCGTGGACACCAAAGCCATGAAGACCAAGCCGCCCGCGCGCTTCACTGAGGGCACCTTGGGCAAGGCGATGGAGAACGTTCACAAGTTCGTCACCGACCCGGAAGAACGCAAGATTCTCAAAGAGGGTGACGGCATCGGCACATCGGCCACTCGCGCGGCCATTATTTCCGAGCTGAAGCGGCGCGGGTTCCTTGAACCAAAGGGCAAGCAGATCATCAGCACGACCCTGGGCCGTGGCTTGATCGACACCTTGCCCGAGAAAGTGAAAAGCGCATCGCTCACCGCTTTCTACGAAAGCATGCTGAAGGAGATCGAGGGCGGCAAGTGCGCCGTCGATACCTTCATCGAGCAGCAAGCCGAGTTCATTCGCGGCCAGGTGGCCGAGGCCAACAGCGGCGCATCGACCGTGGCCGGTTCCACCGGCCCGGCCTGCCCGAAGTGCGGGGAAGGGCACCTTCGCCGCATCCCCCGCAAGGACGGCAAGGGCCATTTTTGGGGCTGCAACCGCTACAGCGAGGGATGCAGCGCCGTCTATGACGACAAGGGCGGCAAGCCCGACACAGCGGCCAAAGCCGCCTACAAGTGCCCGACGTGCAAGGAAGGCACGCTTCGCCAGATCGCAGGCGGGGCAAAGGGCAAGTTTTGGGGTTGCAGTCGCTACCGCGACGGGTGCCGAACCACATTCGACGACAAGGGCGGCAAGCCCGACATCGCGGGGAAGAAAGGGGCCTAACCATGCTGGGCAATAGCAGCTTTATCGAGTACGACAGCCAACCAATGGAGAAGCTGCCGCACATCATCGCCGACCGCCTGCAAGGGATGTCGTTCAGCGTGTCAAACGTAGAGCTGCGCCCATCGCGCAGCGCCGGGGGCGTGATGGTGAACATCACGCTCAACAAGGCCGCGAACCTCAATGCCTTGTTCATCGCAGAGCAATACCTATCGCAGCTTGTCGCCAAGTCGGCAGAGCAGAAGGGCGCGACGTTCTACTGGCGCTATCGGCCACAGGCCACAGGGGGCGCAGCATGAAGCGACTCGCTTGTCTTTTCCTTTCCCTCGCGGCAGTGTCCGCGTGGGCGGGCGAGCCGTTCACGGCGTGGGTTGTCGGTGTCACCGATGGCGACACCGTGACGGTGTTGCTGCGCGACGAGAAGCGCCCGATCCGCGTGCGGCTGGCGAGCATCGACGCACCGGAGAAGGCCCAGGCCTTCGGCCAGGTGTGCCGCCAGGCCCTTGCGGGCAAGGTGTTCAAGCAGGACGTGACCGTTCGCCCGATACCGGGCGACGATCACGACCAATACGGGCGGCTTGTCGCTACCCTTGAGTTCCAGGGCAGCGACATCAATCTCGCCCAGGTCAAAGAGGGTTGCGCGTGGCATTACACCGAGTTCGCCAGGCGCAACCAGAGCGCCGAGGCCTTCGCAGCCTATGCGACCGCCGAACAGCAGGCGCGCGCAACGCGCATCGGCTTGTGGAGCGACCGGGAGCCGGTCAAGCCGAGCGAATTCCGCAGGGGGCAAAAGTGACCCGTGCGGCTTTCACAAAGGCGCTCGCGCCGACTTTGGTAGCGGTGCCGCTGGCCGGTGCCATCGGCGCGGCAGCATGGGGTTCCAGCCTTGCGGCGCTCGCGCTCGCACCGCTGGCCGTGTCGCTTTGGGCGACCCGGACAACCCGCCTCGCGGCGTGGCTTGTCATGCTGGCCTACTACCTTGCCGCAGCTCGCGGGCTTCCCTTTGGTGCCGCCCGGTTCTTTGGCAATGACACCCCGGCGATTTTTTCCGCGCTGCTTTGGTTTGGCGCATCGCTGGCCCTTTCCGCACCCTGGGCCTGCCTATGGGCACGCCAGGGCTACTACTGGCGCGTTCCGCTCGCCCTGGTGCTTTGTACCGTGCCGCCCGTGGGCCTGGTTGGTTGGGCCAACCCGGCGACCGCAGCGGGCGTGTTTTTCCCCGCCCTGGGCTGGCTAGGCCTGGTGGCAATGGTTGCCGCGCTGGCCGCGCTTTGCTACTGGCCGACGCGCGTAGGCGCGGCGCTGGCCGTGGCCGCGCTTGCCGGGGCCGTGGTCAGCAGCCCGGCAGCGCCGAGCTGGATTCAAGCGCACCAGACCACCTACGGGGGTTCTGGTGGAGCAGGGCGCGACTTCATGCGCGACTACGCCGCGAATCAATCCATGATCGAGCTGGCCGTCAGCTCGAAAGCGCCCTTCGTGTTGTTCCCTGAAACCGTGGCCGGGCTATGGACTCCGGCGACCGCCGAGCTTTGGGACGATGCCGCCGCGCACTTGCGCGCGACTGGCCGCACCGCCCTTGTCGGTGCCGAGGTGCCCATCGAGGGCACCGGCAGGACGCGCAACGCGCTTGTTTTCGTGGGCCACCACTCGGGCGAGCTGGTGCAGCGAATCCCGGTGCCGGTTTCCATGTGGAAACCGTGGGCCGACGCGGGCACCGAGGCGAACTTGTTCGGCGATGGAATCGGCCAGGTCAACGGCAAGCGTGCCGCCGTCCTGGTTTGCTACGAGCAATTGCTTGTTTGGCCGATGCTGCTTTCCCAGGCCGCAGGCCCGGAAATCGTCATCGGCGCGGCCAATGACTATTGGGCCGCTGAAACGAGCATCCCCGGAATCCAGACCATGACGCTACGCGCGTGGTCAAGGCTTTTTAGCGTGCCGCTTGTCGTGGCCGTCAATCTCTGAAAATACGACTATGGACTTCACCACCATCGAACAATGCGCCCCCACCGTGGCACCGGCCACGATGCAGCGAATCATCAAGGTCGAATCGGCCTTCAAGCCTCACGCCATCGGCTACCACATCACCAAGGACGGCAAGACGTACCGCTTGACCGTGCAGCCCAAGGACAAGACCGAGGCGGTGAGCTGGGCGCAATGGCTTCTTGACAACGGCTATCGCTTCGACGCGGGCGCGGCGCAGGTCAACTCGAACAACTTCAAGCGCCTGGGCTTGAACGCCCAAAACATCTTCGACGCGTGCACCAACATCGGGGCAGGCGGGCAAATCCTGACCGAGTTCTACCAGGGCGCGGTTCGTCAGTACGGCACCGGCCAGGAGGCCATCAAGGCGGCAATTTCCGCGTACCAGACCGGCAGCTTCACCCGAGGCTACTCGACGGGCTACGTGCAGCGCGTTTCCGGGGCTACAGGCGATTTTTCCGGCAAGGTGAAGGGGAAGGGTGCAGAAAGCGGCTCCAAGGCCCCTATGACCCCGCAAGAGGCTCCCACCAGCGTTTCGTTCAACTGACCCGAGGGCAACTTCCGGGGCATTTTCGCGGACGCGAAAACCGGGATGCCCGTTCCGGGCGCGGCTATTCGCCTTGGTCGCTGCGCGACTGGCCTTGCGGCCACCCTACATGTAGTGACTCGCGTTTGAAAACCGACCGACTTGCAATCAGCGGCTTTTCCGACTCACATTATTTGCAAATGACCGGATGGTCAGAATCACATTA
>NZ_JADZ01000056.1 GCF_000518645.1 Curvibacter gracilis ATCC BAA-807
TCTTTGGCGAAGCAAAGAAAGTGAGGCGGCCGCCGGGCCGCAATCCCGGCCTCCGCCCTTCAACAAAGAGCAGAAGGCACAGAGCGAAGCGGCACCAACATGCCTTTGAAGCAGGGACAAGGCACACCCCTCATTGGCAGCCGTGCCCCCAGCACACCCCAGAGAGGCTCAAAAAATGAACTTCTCCGAACCATTCATCCGCCGCCCCATCGCGACCACCCTCATCACGATGGGCATCGTGCTGGCCGGCCTCATTGCCTTCTTCATGCTGCCGGTGGCCCCCCTGCCGCAGGTCGACTTCCCCACCATCTCGGTGTCGGCCAGCCTGCCCGGGGCCAGCCCCGAGACCATGGCCACCACCGTGGCCACGCCGCTGGAGCGGGCGCTGGGCAGCATCGCAGGGGTGTCCGAGATCACCTCGTCATCGTCGCTGGGCAACACGCGCGTCACGCTGCAGTTCGACCTCGACCGCGACATCAACGGCGCCGCACGCGATGTGCAGGCCGCCATCAATGCCTCGCGGGCGCTGCTGCCCACGGGCCTGCCCAGCAACCCCACCTACCGCAAGGTGAACCCGGCCGATTCGCCCATCCTGATCCTGTCCATGACCTCGGACGTGCTGGCGCGCGACCAGATGTACGACGCGGCCTCCACCGTGCTGGCGCAGCGCCTGGCCCAGGTCAATGGCATCGGCCAGGTGGTGGTGGGCGGCGGGGCCCTGCCGGCGGTGCGGGTCGAGCTCGACCCGGGGCGGCTGGCGGCCAGTGGCATTGCCATCGACAACGTGCGTGCGGCCCTGGTGGCCACCAACACCAACCGGCCCAAGGGCAATGTGGAAGACGGTGCCCGCAACTGGCAGATCGGCGCCAACGACCAGGCCTTCAGTGCCGCCGAATACGCGCCCGTGGTGCTGCGCTACGCCAATGGCAACGCGATCCGCCTGCGCGACGTGGGCCAGGTCATCGACTCGGTGCAGGACGTGCGCAACTATGGCGTGGCCGATGGCAAGCCGGCCATCCTGCTGATCCTGTTCAAGCAGCCTGGCGCCAACATCATCCAGACGGTGGACGAGGTGCGCTCGCTGCTGCCGCAGCTGCGCGCCTCGATCCCGACGGCCATCGACCTGGAGGTGGCGGTGGACCGCACCCCCACCATCCGCGCCTCGCTGCGCGAGGTGGAGCGCTCGCTGGCCATCTCGGTGGGCCTGGTGATCCTGGTGGTGTTCGTGTTCCTGCGCCATCTGCGCTCGGCCCTGATCCCCAGCGTGGCCGTGCCGGCCTCGCTGGCCGGCACCTTCGGCGTCATGTACCTGTGCGGCTACAGCCTGGACAACCTCTCGCTGATGGCGCTCACGGTGGCCACCGGCTTTGTGGTGGACGACGCCATCGTGGTGCTGGAGAACATCTCGCGCCACATCGAGCGCGGCAAGACGCCGCTGCAGGCCGCGCTGGCCGGCAGCCGCGAGATCGGCTTCACGGTGGTGTCGATCAGCCTGTCGCTGATCGCGGTGTTCATCCCGGTGCTGCTCATGGGCGGCGTGGTGGGGCGGCTGTTCCGCGAGTTCGCGGTGGTGCTGTCGGTGGCCATCCTGGTGTCCATGGTGGTGTCGCTCAGCACCACCCCCATGATGTGCTCGGTGCTGCTCAAGCCCCATGCGCCGGTGGCCCGGCCCGGGCGCTGGGCGCGCCTGGGCCTGCGGGTGCGGCGGGGCTCGCAGCGGGCCTACCGGCGCACGCTGGCGCTGGCCATGCGCTGGCAGCCGATCACCCTGCTGCTGCTGGCCGGCGTGGTGGGGCTGAACGTGTACCTGTACCGCGAGGTGCCCAAGGGCTTTTTCCCGCAGCAGGACACCGGTCGCATCATGGGCAACATCCGCGCCGACCAGGCCACTTCCTTCCAGGCCATGCAACGCCGGCTGGACCGCTTCATGGGCATCGTGCGCAGCGACCCGGCGGTGGAGGCCGTGAGCGGCTTCACCGGCGGCGGGCAGCGCAACACGGCCTCGATGTTCATCTCGCTCAAGCCGCTGGCCGTGCGCGGCGTGAGCGCTGACCAGGTGGTGGCCCGCCTGCGTGCCAAGCTCTCGAAAGAGCCCGGCGCCAACCTGTTCATGGTGCCGGTGCAGGACATCCGCATCGGCGCGCGTGGCTCCAACTCGCAGTACGAATACACCTTGCTGGCCGACACGCTGGAGGATCTGCGCGCCTGGGAGCCCCCGATTAGGCGCGCCATCATGCAGCTGCCCGAGCTGGTGGACGTGAACTCCGACATGCAGGAAAAGGGCTTGCAGAACTCGCTGGTGATCGACCGCGATGCGGCCAGCCGCCTGGGCCTGAGCCTGGCGGCCATCGACACCACGCTCAACGATGCCTTCGGGCAGCGTCAGGTGGGGGTGATCTACAACCCGCTCAACCAGTACCGCGTGGTGATGGAGATGGCGCCCGAGTACCAGCAGTCGCCCGAGTCGCTGCTGCAGCTGCGCTTCACCAGCAGCAGCGGGGCGCAGGTGCCGCTGTCGGCCTTTGCCCGGGTGGAGCTGACCAACACCCCGCTGTCGGTCACACACGAGGCCGGCGCGCCCGACACCACCATCAGCTTTGCCCTGGCGCCCGGGGTGTCGCTGTCGCAGGCCACCGATGCGGTGAACAGCGCCGTGGCGGCGCTGGGCGTGCCGGTCAGCGTGCGCGGCTCGTTTGGCGGCACGGCGGGGGCGTTCCAGAAGTCCATGGCCAGCCAGCCCTTGCTGATCCTGGCCGCGCTGATCACCATCTACCTGGTGCTGGGCATTCTGTACGAGGACCTGATCCACCCGGTGACGATTCTCTCCACCCTGCCTTCGGCCGGGGTGGGGGCCTTGCTGGCCTTGATGCTGACCGACACCGAGTTCTCCATCATTGCGCTGATCGGGGTCATCCTGCTGATCGGCATCGTGAAAAAGAACGCCATCATGATGATCGACTTTGCCATCACGCGGCAGCGGCAGGCGGCCGAGGCCGGCGCCCATGTGAGCGCGGCGCAGGCCATCTACCGCGCCTGCCAGCTGCGCGTGCGGCCCATCCTGATGACCACGGTGGCGGCCATCTTCGGCGCGGTGCCGCTGGCGCTGGGCGCGGGCGATGGGGCCGAGCTGCGCCGCCCGCTGGGCATTGCCATCGTGGGCGGCCTGCTGTTCAGCCAGCTGCTCACGCTCTACACCACGCCGGTGGTCTTTGTCTGCATGGACCGCCTGCGCCAGCGCCTGGCGCGCCGCCGTGCCACTGCGGCTACCACTGCCGCCCGCGCCCTGCCGCGCCCGGCCCCGTCTGTTGAAAGTGCTGCCCCATGATGTGTTTCTCTTCGCTTCACCTGTCGTCGGGCTCCCTGCGCCGGCCTGCCGCGCTGGCGCTGTTGCTGGCCCTGGGGGCCTGTTCGCAGGCACCGGTCTACCAGCGCCCTGAAGTGGCCACGGCGCCGGCCTTCCGCGAAGCGGCCTGGCAGAATGCCCGCGCCGCCAGCCCCGATGTGCCGGACGACTGGTGGCTGCAGTTCGACGACCCCGTGCTGACGGGCCTGCAGGCCCGGGTGCTGGTGAACAACCAGAACCTGCAGACCGTGCTGGCGCAGTTGCGCACGGCCGAGGCCAGCCTGGCCTCCAGCCGCGCGGCGCGCTACCCCACGGTCACCGGCAGCCTGGGCGAGACGCGCAGCCGCAGCGGAACCACCAGCAGCACCGGCACCAGCACCTCGGCCAGCCCGGTCAACATCGTGTCGGCCTCGGCCAATGCCAGCTGGGATGCCGATCTGTGGGGTCGCCTGGCCGGGGCCGTCGATGTGGCCGGTGCCCAGTTGCAGGCCAGCCGCGACGATCTGCTGGCCGCGCGCCTGTCGGTGCAGATCTCGCTGGCGCAAAGCTATTTCTCGCTGCGCAGCACCGAGGCCCAGGCCGAGTCGGTGGGCCGGGCGGTGGCCGCCTATGACAAGTCGCTGCAGCTCACGCGCAACCGCTACGGCGCCGGTGTGGCCTCGTCGGCCGATGTGGCCCAGGCCCAGACCCAGCTCAAATCGGCGCAGGCCCAACTGATCGAGCTGCGCCTGCAGCGCAGCCAGTTGGAGCACGCCATCGCCGTGCTGCTGGGCGAGGTGCCGGCCAACTTCAGCCTGCCGGTGACGGCCCGCCTGCCCCGGCTGCCCGAGGCCCCACAACTGTTGCCGGCCACCCTGCTGCAGCGCCGCCCCGACATCGCGGCGGCCGAGCGCCGTGTGGCGGCGGCCAACGCCCAGGTGGGCGTGACCAAGGCCGCCTTCTTCCCGGCGCTGACCTTGTCGGCCAGCGCCGGCTACCGGGCCAACCAGTGGGCCGACCTGACCAGCCTGCCGCACCGCTTCTGGTCGCTGGGCCCCAGTCTGGCCCTGGCCCTGTTCGATGCCGGCGGGCGCGAGGCCGTCACCAACCAGGCCCTGGCCGCGGTGGACCAGGCTGCGGCCAATTACCGCCAGGTGGTGCTGACCGCCTTCCAGGAAGTGGAAGACAACCTGGTGGCCGTGGCCGCCCTGCGCGACGAGGCCGCCGTGCAGGCCGAGGCCCTGGAGGCCGCCCAGCGCGCCCTGACCATCACCGAGAACCAGTACAAGGCGGGCACGGTGAGCTATCTCAACGTGATCAGCGCCCAATCCACCGCCTTGAGCGCCGAAAACACGCTGACCAGCGTGAAGAACCGCCAGTTGCTGGCGGTGGGGCAGTTGCTTAAAAATGCGGCTGGACGCTGGGATGCTGCACCAGCCTCGCCGCCCGTGGCCCAGCGCTGAGGGGCCCGATTTTCTTTACACAGGCAGCAGGAACCCTGAACGCGATTTGCTTTCAAAATCAGGGTATCAAGGCATTCTTGCCGGAGGCACATCACCATGAAACCCGTCATCTTCATCAGCTCGGCCCTGTTGCTGGCCGCCACGGCCGCCCAGGCCCAGGAGCAAGGTCGCGTCATCTCGTCCACCCCGGTCTACCAGCAGGTGGCGGTGCAACGCCCCAGTTGCACGGTGCAGCAGGTGGCCGTGCAGCCCCCCAAATCGGGCGCGGGTGCCCTGATGGGCGCGGTGGCCGGCGGGGCGCTGGGCAATGCCGTGGGCGGTGGCGCCGGGCGTGCCGTGGCCACCATGGCGGGGGTTGTCGGTGGCGCCATGCTGGGCGACAGCATCGAGGGCTCGGCGCCGGCCCAGGTCAGCAACGTGCAGCAGTGCAGCACCCAGACCGTCTATGAAAACCGGGCCGTGGGCTACAACGTGGTCTACGAGTACGGTGGCCGTCAGTACAGCGCCCAGATGCCCAACGACCCGGGCCCCACAGTGCAGTTGCAGGTCAGCCCGGTGGCGCAGCAGGCCCCGGTCTCGGCCCCGGTGTACGCCCCGCCGGTGGCTCAGACGGTCTACACCGAGACCTATCCCACCACCACCTATGTGAGCTCGCCGCCGGTGGTCTATGCGGCACCCACGTACTATGCGCCGTCCTATTACCCGGCGGTCACCTTTGGTTTGGGCCTGGGCTTGGGTTACTGGGGTGGCTGGCGCGGGGGGTACCACGGTGGCGGGCGCCACCACTGGCGATGAACCCCTGAGGTGCAACGCGGCCTGTCACAAGCCCAGTGATTGCGCCACAGCGTGCACGCGGGCCGCGTGCACCGCATCGCCCACAGCCTTGCCCTGGGCTCCTCGAGCAGCCGCTTCGGCCGCCACATCGGCGGTGATCACCGAGCGCGCGGCGGCCAGCACCTGACGCAGGTGCGCGGCCTGGGGGTAGGGCTTTTCTTCCAGCCCCAGGCGCCCGCGGGCATCACACTCGCAGGCCAGCAGGATCTCTTCAAAACGTTCGGGCTTGCGCAGCGCGTCGCAGCGCTCCAGCAGGCGCACCAGGGCGGCGGCCCCGAAGTCGCTGCTGCGGTGCAGGTTGCCGTGTTCACGTGCCACCACGTCGGCCAGCTCGCGGCAGTCCACCGGCACGCGCAGGCGCGTGGCCACGTCTTTCAGCAGGCGGGCGCTGCGCTCTTCGTGCCCGATGTGGCGCGGCAGCACGTCGGCCGGGGTGGTTCCCTTGCCCAGGTCGTGGCCCAGGCAGGCGTAGCGCACGGCCAGCGGGGCGTTCAGGCGGGCGGCCATGTCCAGCACCATCATGGCGTGCACGCCGGTGTCCACCTCGGGGTGGTAGTCGGCGCGCTGGGGCACGCCCCACAGTCGGTCCAGCTCGGGCAGCAGGCGCTTCAGGGCGCCGCAGGCGCGCAGCAGCTCGAACTGGCGTGAGGGGCGCTGGCTCATCAGGCCGCGGGCCAGCTCCTGCCAGACGCGCTCGGGCACCAGGTGGTCCACCTCGCCGTCTTCCACCATCTCCTGCATCAGGGCCAGGGTTTCGGGTGCCAGGGTGAAGTCGGGGAAGCGCGCGGCAAAGCGGGCCACGCGCAGGATGCGCACCGGGTCTTCGCGAAAAGCCGGGGTCACATGGCGCAGCACCCGCTTTTGCAGATCTTGCTGCCCACCCCAGGGGTCGATCAGGGTGCCTGGGCCAGGGTCGGCCGGGTCGATGCGGCCGGTGGCTGGGTCGGGGTGCAGGGCCTGGGCGATGGCGTTGATGGTCAGGTCGCGCCGCGCCAGGTCGTCTTCCAGGCTGACCTCGGGCGAGGCCTGCACCACAAAGCCCTTGTAGCCACGCCCGCTCTTGCGCTCGGTGCGGGCCAGGGCGTATTCCTCATGGGTCTGCGGGTGCAGGAACACCGGAAAATCCTTGCCCACCGGGGCAAAGCCCAGGCCCACCATGGCCTCGGGCGTGCCGCCCACCACCACCCAGTCGCGGTCTTGCACGGCCATGCCCAGCAGTGCGTCGCGCACGGCCCCTCCCACCAGGTAGATCTGCATCGTCAAGGGGTCCCGGGTTCAGCGCTTCAAGCGGTAGGGCTCTTCAAAGGCCAGGAAGTCCTGCTCCGCCAGGGCCTCGGTGATCCAGGCCTGCACGCCCGGCAGGGCCCGCACGCGTTGCACATAGGCGGCCACCGTGCCGGAGACCGGCAGGCCGTAGGTGTGCAGCCGGGTGCAGATGGGCGCGAAGAAGGCGTCGGCGACACTGAAGTCACCAAACAGCATGGGGCCGCCGTGCTCGGCCAGGGCGTCGCCCCAGAGGGTTTCCAGGCGTTCGACATCGGCGCGCACGCCGGGCTGGTCGCGCCAGACCAGGGCCCCCACCTCGGGCAGGCTGGCCTCGATGTTCATGGGGCAGTGGCTGCGCAGGGCGCTGAAGCCCGAGTGCAGTTCGGCGCACAGGCTGCGCGCCCGGGCGCGGGCCTTGCGGTCGGTCGGCCACAGGTGTTTGTCGGGGAAGGATTCGGCCAGGTACTCGGCGATCGACAGCGTGTCCCAGATGGCCAGGTCGCCGTCCAGCAGCACCGGCACCTTGCCGGCCACCTTGAGGCGGGCCAGGGCGCGCTTGAAGGCCGAATCGGGCGCAAAGGAGTCGAAGCGCACCTTGACCTCTTCGAACTCGATGCCGGCCTGGCGCAGCAGCACCCAGGGCCGCATGGACCACGAGGAGTAATTCTTGTTGCCGATCACCAGCTTGAGCATGTGCTTTCCTTCCGCAGGGCCCGTGCCCTGATCGATGCCGCAGGCGGCGCCTCCGGCGGTTTCGAGAGGCCAGCATCATGCCATGCAGGCCCGGCGTCTGCAGCGGCCTCCTCTACACTTGTTGCATGTTGTTGTGGGATTGGTTGTCGACCCTGTGGGAGCCGCGGCGCCTGAGTCGGGCGCAATGGTGGGCTGGCGGGGCTGTTCTTTTTTTCATGTTGGCCTTGCTGGCGCTGGTGCTGTTCCAGGCGGGCGGGAGGCCGGCTGTCCGGCCGCCCGGGGGGGCACCGGAGCTCACGCTGAAGGCCGGCCCCGAAGGTCTGCCTCTGACCGGGGTGATGGGGGTGTTCATCGACACCACCGGACGCCTGGGGGTGGACGAGGTGCGCGATCCGGTCTTCTTGCCACGCTTTGAGGTACCGACCAGCCCGGTGGCCACCAACCTGAACATCCAGCCCTATTGGTTCCGCATCCCCGTGCGCCAGACGGGCCACGATGGCGACTGGCTGATTTCGGTGCCTTCGGTGGCCGCCAGTGAGCTGGCCTTCCATGGGCCTTACGATGCCTCGGGCCAGGCCTTGGCCCCGCCTGTGGTCATGGGCATCACGCACCCTTACAGCGCCCGTCCGCTGGGCGCCGAGCGCATGGTCTACCGTTTTCACCTGGCAAAGCCCGGCGACTACGTGATCTACCTGCGCGCCGTGTCACGCCTGGGCCAGGTCTATGCGCTCACGGCCTGGGACACGGGCGACTACATGGCCGGGGTGCAGACCAAGCGCCTGTTCGACGGCCTGAGCTACGGCGTTCTGCTGGGCATGCTGGCCTACAACCTGGTGCTGCTGGTGCTGTTCCGTGACCGGGTGTATGCGTATTACCTGCTCAATTGCGCCAGCGCGCTGCTGACCATTGCCAGTTTCAACGGCCATGTGGCGCGTTACCTGTGGCCGGATCAGCCCTGGTTGGCCGAGTGGACCTATGTGCTGGCGCCTGCGGCCTGGATCGTCGGGGCCATTCTGTTTGCGCGCCGTTTTCTCGACCTGGCCCGCTACGCGCCGCTGGTGGACCGGCTGCTGCAGGGCCTGATGGGGGTGATGCTGCTGTCGGTGGTCCTGGGCCTGATGGGCCATTGGCGCTGGCTGATGTCGGCGACCGAGATCGGTGCCATGGTGGGGGCCGTCACCGGTCTGGCCGGGGCGCTGCTGGGCCTGCGCCATGGCTACCGCCCCGCCGGCCTGTACATTCTGGGCCTGATCGTGGTCTTTGCTGCGGCCTTCTTGCTGGTGTTGTCGAGCTGGGGTGTGCTGCACTGGACGGCGATGCACCTCAATGTGCTGCAACTGGGGGTGGCCGCCGAGTTGCTGGTGTTCTCCGTGGCCCTGGGCACCCGCATCCGCGTGCTGCGCCGGGCGCAGTCCGAACTGCACGCCCGTGCCGAACACCTGGCCATCGTGGCCGAAACCGACACCCTGACCGGCGCCGCCAACCGGGCCGGGCTGGCCCAGGTGGCGCAGCGCCTGCTGCAGCCCGGCCAGCGGCATGCGCTGCTGTTGCTGGACCTGGACAACTTCAAGCCCATCAACGACCGCTTTGGCCACGAAGCCGGCGACCAGATGCTGCAGGAGGTGGCGCGCCGCCTGCGCGAGCAGGTACGCCCCGCCGACGTGGTGGCCCGCCTGGGAGGCGACGAGTTCGTGATCCTGCTGATGGGCCTGCACGACCGCCAGCGCCTGGGGCAGGTGGCCCACCGGGTGCTGCAGTCCGTGCGCGCCCCGATGGCGTGGCAGGGCCAGCCCTTGAGTGTGGGCGCCAGCCTGGGCCTGGCCCGCTTCCCGGACGATGGCGCCAATTTGCCAGCCCTGCTGCGGGCGGCGGATCGGGCGATGTACCACGTCAAGCAGGATGGGCAGACGGGGTTTGCCTTCCATGAGGATTTGCCGGATGCGTTTGCGAGTGCGCCTGGGGGGTTGTGAGCGAGGGCTTGCCCACTCGTTTAGGGTTCTGGGTTGCCGCTGCGCTCTGGTGGGTTCTGCTCTTTGGTTGAGTTCGGAGGCCGGGATTGCGGCCCGGCGGCCGCCTCACTTTCTTTGCTTCGCCAAAGAAAGTAAGCAAAGAAAGGCGACCCGAAGTCAGGGCCACTTCGTGGTTCCCTGCGCTGCTCGCGCCAGGGGGGTCCCCGCTAAACTCGCTGCGCTCAGACAGACGCGGGGCCTGATCCCCCTGGCGCTGCGCTGCTCGGCCCTGCCCCACGGGGAAGTCGGGATCGGGTGCGGGATCGGACGAGCTTGCGTTGGGTCGCGATTGCCGCTTCGCTCTGTGGCTTCTGCTCCTTGTTTGAGTTCGGAGGCCGGGATTGCGGCCCGGCGGCCGCCTCACTT
>NZ_JADZ01000057.1 GCF_000518645.1 Curvibacter gracilis ATCC BAA-807
TTCCTTATGCGGAAGGGTTGAAGATGGTCTAAGCGGCTGGGGTCTGGTCTGCTCACCGTCACCCCTGCCGGGGCATCGCCTCATCACTGAAGCAACGCCTATATTCTACCCGTCAAACTATTGACCGTCAATAGATATTGGCGTTTATTTGCTTTCATTGTGAAAGCAAATAACACGCAAGCGCGGACTTTCGCGCGCGAAAGTCACCGCAGGGCGAAGCCAAAACGGTTGTAGAGGTAGAGGCCAGCGAGCGTCAGCGCCCCGGCCACGGCTGCACCGCCCAGGGCGTGCCACCAATCGCGGCCACTCGGCCACGTCGCCAGCAGGCATTGCACCGCCAGGAGCTTCAGGCCAAGGCTGGGCCACGCCAGAGCGGGCCAGCCAGCGGAATGCCACAGCAGGCCGGCGCTCAACGGGATGAGAAGGAACGGCGCGAGGGCCACGGGAACCGCATTCCACCAGCGCAGGCGCATGAACAGCACGCGCCCCAGCAGCAGCTCCCCGTCAGGCATCCGGCGCGGCAGGATCGACATGGAAACCGGGCGCGCACCAAACAGCCAGCCGGCCATCCAGTGCATAGCCTCATGGGCCAGCGTGCCAGGCAGCGCGGACAGGGCGTACAGCCACGTCCAGCGCCGAACGGTGCGGGTCGCCACCAGCATGACCGCGAAGCTGGCCAGATGCAGCCACGCGGAGCCGATCATGTCTTGTCAGCCTTCTTTGCGGTGAAGCCCCGGATGGTCGCCTCTTGACTGGCGACTTGACTGCGCAGCGCGTCGAGTTCCCCTGTCACCCGGCCAAGTTGGGCGGCCGCATCGCGTGCCTCTTTGCGCGCCTCGTCCAGCTCGGCCTCCATGCGCTGCTTGGAAGTCTCCAGCTTGCCGATGACCTCCACGCTGCGCTGCTTCTGGTCGTGCAATGCCTGCTGGTGAGCATCTTTCAGTCGCCCCACCTCGGCATCATGCTGGGCACGTTGAGCAGCCGCCCCTTCGGCGTGCTCTTTCCGCGCCGCCGCCAGCTCGGCCGCTCCTTGATCCTGCACTCGCGCAAGTTCACCGCGAACTTGGGCCAGCTCGCGCTCCAAGTCTGCCGCTTGCTGGGAGAGTCGGGCCACGTCCGCGCGCTGGGTGGAAAGCTCGGCTTCCACCGTCCGGCGCGCAGCCTCCGCTTCATCACGCCGCGCACGCTCGGCCTTCAGGTCGTCATGCACCTCATTGGCCCGCTTCTCCAGCTCTGCCGCCCGTGCTTCACCAGCCGCAGCCCGTTCGGTTTGCGCAGCCACGTCGACTTGAAGGCTGGCGAGTTGGTCGGTCAGCTCGGCGGCTTGCCGGCGTGCTTCATCGCGCTCGTCCTCTCGCTTCTCGGCCAGGGCCAGCGCCTCCGCTGTCTCGGCTTCGAGTTCCTGACGCACCCGCTCCAGGGATTCACGCTCGGAGGCCAAGCGGCCATTGGCAAGCTCTAGGGCCACGCCCCACATGTCCGAAGCCCAGCCCTGCACCTTGTCGAGCACAACCTGGGGCGCGGCCTCGCGTACCGGCTCGGCCGACTCGGCAGCCTTGCGGCGGGCCTTCCAGGCGCGCAGCACCGGGCCGATGGTGGCGTAGCTGCCGCCCTTCGTGCTCGTCCACTTCGCCAGCAGTTCGCGCACCGTCTCGTTCGTCGGGCGCATCCCCTCTGCCGCCAGTTGTTCGGCGGCTTTACAGATCAGTTCTTCCGTGATGATCGCTTCGCTTGCCATGACAGGCTCCTTTCGGTTGATTGTGTTGTTTGTTGTTGTATGTTGTATTTTACAGCAAACAACAACAAACGCAACAGGCGAAGTGCCGGTCGGGATCGGCCGCCGTCGCCCTTGCCTTCGGCGTGCCGGCGTCGAGCTGGTGGTGGAAGCAGGTCGGTGGCCACCTCGGCGGCCGTCCTTCTGGAAAAGCCCCCGATAGACGAATCGGGCGCGTCGGCCCGAGCCTCGAATGGCTCCAGGCCGGGAAAAATGGGCAAGTTAGCCAGGATCAGGCCGATTTCATGCGTGCTGGCACTCGAATTCGACCGCCAAGCCCCGGAAACAGAGCCTTCGCGGGCAGTGATTCGTCTATCGTGTTCACTTTCGCCGGCAGGCATCCGGCTCGCATCGAGGCGGCCGCCGTAGGGCAGTGGCTGGCCAGCGGTTCGCATGAGCTGTTCAGCAAAAAAATCGACCGCACAGAACGCGCTACAAGCGATTTTTCCGGGTGTCCGAGGGGTCAGGGCTGGCCAATGGTCAGAAAACGCCGTAGCGGGCCTCCTGCGCGGCCATTTCAGCCCTTTTAAGCCGTCATGCCCATCGCGGAAGGCTTCGCCCCTCCCTTTTGAAGACTTTTTGACGGTTGTGTGGCAGGGACGGTCTTCCACGGCGCGCAGCGCGCCCGGTTGAGCGGCCGGCGCGGCCGTAGGACGCGGCGGGCGTGATTTATCCGGTGTCTTAGCGCCCGTAGGGTGCCCCGCTTGCGGGGCAGGTCAGGACGGCCGCTTGCGGACGGCCTGAGCCGCTTAGACCGTGGTTGCAGGGCGGTGGAGCACCCCCGCCCGGCGCAGCCGGGCTTTGTAAGCACTCGCGCCAAGGGCGCGCACGACTTGGGGTGAGGCCGAAGGCCGAGGGGCAAAGCCCCTGGGGGGATGGGAGGACGGCGAAGCCGGCCGGGAGGGTTCGAGAAGGGGGGGCACCCCCCCTTCGGCGGCGTTAAAACGTTAAATAAGAAGGCGTTAAAACGCGCGCGCGTGTTACGCTGTGGATAAGCTGTCGTAAGTCCTTGTCGCGTAAGACTTTTTCTAAGTGGCATGTACGCCGATAGACGAGAAAGCTGTACGCCGATAGACGAGAAAAACGTACCGCGATAGACGAGTGTTTGTACGTCGATAGACGAAACGGCCGGTTTTTCTGTGGATAAGTAGCCAAATGTACGCCGATAGACGAGTGTTTTTGGCAGTATCGGATGCTTTCAGCGTGGCAGCAAAAAAGGCGTTTTCGGATGCTTCCGGGCTAAAAATCCAATGCTGACGCGGGTTTTTCGGTAGTTTTGTCGCACAGGGGTGTGCGGTGATAGACGAGTAAACCGTACCGCGATAGACGAATTCGCGCAGTTTGGCAAGAAGGCGAAATGTACGCCGATAGACGAGTCCGGGCCGGCGCTGGCCAGGGGGCCACGATGGGCGGTTGAGGCTCTGCCGGTGGTCAAGCTGGGGCAGTGCGGCGAGCCTCTGCATGGGCGTCAGGTCAGCTTTTTTTGCAAGAAGTAGGACACCCAGGACAGCTTGCCGGCCTTGTTGGCCTCGCATACCAGTTTGGCGTTATCGCGGGTCATGATGACCAGTTTGTTGGGCTTCACGGACTCGTCGAGGAACATCCGGTAGTCGGGCAATGGGTCGCGCTCCACGATTTCCTTGATCTCCTGCTTGAAGCGGCGCAAGGTCTGCGAGCTGCCCGTTTTCTCCAGCAGCAACGGCAAGCTGATTTCCCACCATGCCTTATCGCCGCAGTGCTTGCGGGCCAGCTCGTACAAGCGGCGTTCCAGGGCTTGGCCAAGGCTGAAGTAGTCTGGGTGTAGCGTGAGGATGTCGAAGTCCATTGCGGCCCGGTAGAGCCATTCAGAAATTGTCAGTTCCAACTCCAGCGCGCCCTTGCCGTTCTTCGTCCAGGTCGTCACGCGGTAGTCTTCGATCAAGCCGAAGCCTTCGAGCTGTTCCTTCTCGTTCGTCTTGACGTTCGTTTCAATGGTGGTGCCCTTCAAGCGCCGGCACATGTCCACCACGCGCTCGTAGGCCGCGCCTCCGGTGCTGCGGCGCGTTCCCAGCAGAAACGGGTACACGTCCACGCGGACACGGCGCGAAACCTTGATGCCAGCATCGTGCCCTCGCACGATCTGGCTGATGCAGTAGATCAGGATGTCTTTGTCGAAGACTGTAGCCGCGCCCACAGCGGACGGGATGATGCGAATGCTCCGGCCTGCACGCGAATAGACGCGGATGCGCGTGTCGCGGTTCTTTGACAGGGAGAAGATGGGGTACTCCATTGAGGACACATCATCTTTAACGGGCCAATCATGGATCGCCTCAAGCACCACAAACAGGTCAGGTTGCACGGCGCTGGCCAGGATGTTCCCACTTGCCGGCTCATCGCCTCGCCCAAGTGGAAAAAGTGTTGCGCTTTCGCTGTCTGTGTTATGATGGGACATTCATTGCTCCTTATGTGTCTCTTGCTGCCAAGCGGGTTGATCCGTTAGGGGTTGATGATGGTCTTTGAAGTGCCCGGCCTGCTCGCCGGGCATTTTCTTTTGTGCTTTCTGATTCATGCCGTGGCATGGTGCTGGCCAACTGGCTGCACCGCCAAGCGAAGGCCCAGCGCCTTGAGCACGGCCGACAGACTGCGCAGCTCCGGGTTTCCCTGGGGCGACAGCGTGCGGTAGAGCTGGTTGGCATTCAGCTCGGTTTCCTTGGCGATAGCGCGCACGCCACCGCGCGCTTGCGCCATCTGGCGCAGCGCCACCAATAGATCGGCCGGTTCTCCATCCTGGAGAAGCTGGTTCAGGTACTCGGCCGCAAAAGCCGGGTCTTCCTTGAACAGCTCGGCCATCGCTTCGTCGTGGCTTCGATCCTTCATGCTGACCTCCGTTGCCAATCTTTCCAATACCCAATGGCGCGCTCGATGTCCGCGTCCTGGGTGCCTTTGTCACCGCCGCACAACAGCAGAACCACTACCGCGCCCGCCATCGCGTAATAGACGCGGTAGCCGGGGCCTTGGTCGATTCGTAACTCCCACACGCCTTCACGGCAGGGCTTGTGATCGCCAAAGTTGCCCGCCTCGATGCGGCCCACGCGCTTGACCACCTGGCCCTTAGCAATCGGGTCGCGCAGCTTCTTCAGCCACTCTTGAAACGGGTCGTGCTCGTCCTCGGTGATGTAGTGCCGAACGGTGAACATGTCCATATTATCGTTTATAAACGACAAAGACGCAAGGGAGCACCCTGCGCCTCGTCTTGGTTGATCGCGTAGGTCATGGCGCGGCCACCAAGAGCTTGGCGGCCTTGCGCACGGCGTTCGTGGCCTTATCCAGCACCTCGGCACATCTGGCCGCGTCGTCGCACCCTTTCATTGCCTCGGCCAAGGCGGCCAGCTCCAGGGCCAAGGTTTCAGGAAGATCTAGCTCCACGCGAATGGAACTCACGCCCGGCGTCGTGGTTTTCTTGTATGCCCGCTCGATAGTGGCCACGGCTCCGCTGACACGTTGCTTGCTCATACCGTACTCGGTGGCCACGTCCACCTGGGCGCGTCCATCCACCAGCACGGCGCGCGCCATTTCACGGGCTTGGTCGCCCATGCGGGTGTCGGCGGCAGCGCGGTCAAAGGCTTGCGGGGTAAGGCGTTTCAGTCTCATTGGGGCCGTCCGGTGCATCAGCGCGGTTTCGCGCGCGAAAGTTGAAAGAGAGGCGGCCAGCGGCCGCCTTCATGGGGAGGTCAGAAACGCCAGCCTTCCGGCATGTCGGGAGAGGCATTCCGGCCAGCGCCCTCGATGTCGGGATGCAGTTCTTCCCACAACTGCGCCGGCGTCTTGTCCTTCAGCTCGCCCTGGAGCTTCTTCAGATACATGACAGCCCGCTCCGGGCCGATGCCTTCCAGCATCGGCAAGGTCATGGCCAGGAATCCTTGCCACAGCACCCACTCGGTTTCGTGCATGTTGTGGCCCAGCGTGGTCATGTGGGTTTTCATGCTGAAGAACTGCGCCTGATTGGCTTCGCCCCACTCGAAGGTTTCTTCCCGCAGCGACAGCAGCTTTTCGTTGGCCCGCTCCTTTTCGGCAGCGGCCTTCTGCTCCGGGGTCAGCTCCATCGTCGGGAGGGCTTGCTGGCCGCGTCCCGAGGCGGCGGACGGGGCCGGCGCGGGGCCTTGGCCGCCATCCTCGTCCTGGTCGCCGGCATCAGCTCCAGCAGCCGCACGCTCGGCATCCCGCTTGCGCTGTTCTTCCAGCCATGCGGGGGTCTTCTCCGGGGCCTTGTCGCCGGCCTTCTTGGCGTTGTCCAGCTCGATGCGGCGCTGGGCCAGATCGTCTTGCTGTTGCTTCCATGCCTTCATTCTGGCCAGCGTGTTACGGGCTTCGTCGCGCGACAAGGGCAAGCCCTCGTTCATACGGTGAGAGAGGCGCGAAAACTCGGTGTGCGTGTCCTCGATGTCGTAAATCTGGTTGAGGCAGTGCAG
Source organism: Curvibacter gracilis ATCC BAA-807 (assembly GCF_000518645.1). Classification (GTDB taxonomy): domain Bacteria; phylum Pseudomonadota; class Gammaproteobacteria; order Burkholderiales; family Burkholderiaceae_C; genus Curvibacter; species Curvibacter gracilis. The sequence continues at coordinate 6,223 of NZ_JADZ01000057.1, forward strand.
CACCTCAAAGTCGCCGCACAGATCGTTCTCCAGCAGCTCGCGCACCGGGTCAGCATAGCGGCGCACAGCCATGCGCTTGCTAACCCATGCCTCGCCACGGTTCCAGATCGTCATCGCTTCCTTGGTGCCGTACAGCTCCACGTCCTCGATCACGCCCATTGCTTCCTCGTAGGCGGTCAGGTCGTCGCGGTCGTTGTTCTCCGTCACTTGCAAGCGGCGGATTTGCAGCTCGGTCAGCCCCTTCTTGATGATGACGGGCACCTTGACCAGCCCAGCCAGCGGCGCGGCGCGGTAGCGGCGCTCCCCGACGATGATCCGGTAGCGGCCGTCAGCTTCTTCATGCACCACCAGCGGCTCAATGATGCCGTTCAGCTTGAAGCTCTCGGCCAGTTCCTCCAGGTTGCGGAACGTCTTGCGAACCTGCTTGACGCTGTAGATGCGCGCCAGTTCGATTTCGGCGTCGGCCGGCTGCGCCGGCTTGACGGCGATCTGAGCCACGGCGGACAGCTTGCCCAGGTTCAGGCCGGGCTTTTTGTTGGTTGCGGTTGCGGTCATGTCCTTGTCCTTTTAGATCGCGGCTTTGTCGAAAATCTGGTTGCACACCGCTTTCATTTCGCGGGCGGCCAGGATTTGGCTTTCGCCGCTTTGCACGCGCCACACCGGCCGATCCTTGGCGTACTGCGTGGCTGCGCGGTCGTAAAGCACCCCTTCCATCACCACCTCGCCCAGCTCGTCGCGCAGTTGCTCCAGGGCGTTGCGGTCGAAGGCGCGGCGGGTATTGACGCGGTTGGCCAGCAGGCCCAGCGTCACAAGGTCGGCGTTCCATTCCAGTTGCTGCACGCGCGCAATGTCTTCAAACAGGTCGCCCAGGCCGTCGATGGCGTCTTGATCCATCGTGCAAGGGCATACCACGAAGTCAGCGGCGATCAGCGCGGCATACAGCGGATTGCCCAGCGTCGGGGCCGTGTCGATGATGCACACGTCGAAGTCTTTGGCCAGCTTGGCCAGCGCAGCGCGCGGGGCGTGCAGGTCTTCCAGCGGGCGGCTGGCCACGTCCACCAGTTCGCGGTCAGCGGCCACCAGCGCGGCGGATTCGCTGCACGGAAGCGGTTGCAGCTCGATGGCGTCTCCGTCGAACAAGGCGCTGCCGGTCAGGGATTGCAGCTCGTCGCCCTGGTTGCCCACGGTGCGCTCGCGCAGTGCCCGTAGGGTCTTGCTGAAGTTCTTTTGCGGATCGAGGTCAACGCACAGGACACGCAAGCCGCGCTCGATGGCGAAGAAAGCCAGGTTGCGGGCAACGGTGGTCTTGCCGACTCCGCCCTTCTGGTTGGCGATAGCGATGGTTTTCATGATCGTTCGTCCTTTCCCTGGTTGTCGATCAGGCCGCCACCGACACGTCGGCAGGCTGGAAGCACAGCTCGAAATTCACCATGACTTGCAGCCAGTTCATAGCGAACATGTTGATCTGGGCGCGGCGCGGATTCACCGCACTGCCGCCCGTGTAGATCACCTGATAACCGAAGGTGTCTTCCATCTCCAGCACCTCGGCCAGCTTGTTGGCCATATCCACACGCAACTTGAGCCACGGCGCAGGCATTACCGCGCCCTTCTTCTGGTTGTCGTCGGCCAGCTCGATCAGGCGCATGTCACCCTCGACGGCCGCGATGTGGCAATACACGGCCATGTCGTCAGGGATGCGCGGCGGGGCGCAGAAAACCGCACCAGCGTGGGCGGATTGCAGGCTGGGGATCAAGTCGGCCAGTCGGTCAAAGAGGCGGGCATAAACGGTAGTACGCATGGTCAAAGCTCCTAAGTCATGTTGATGATGGTCTTCGGTGGATCGTCCCTTTCGCGTGCGAAAGATCGGTTCAGCGCCCCACTGTCTGCTCACAGTTGTTTCCGGGGTTCATCGGCCGTCCATCCGCTGCCGATGAGTTGAATTCTACCATGAAACTATTGACCGTCAATAGAATTGAGCATGTTTTTTTCCAGTCCGCATAAGTCGATCAGTTCGGCCACGGAAAACTTGGACGGCCCAGCAATGGCGGTCAGAATCCGGCGCAGCATTGCCGGTGCATTGATCTGCTGGAGACGCGGCGCAGCCGTGGCCACCAGCCGCGCCCGGCCCTCGGCGTACTCCAACTGGCAACCCTGCATCGCGCTGGCCAGGAAGAAGCCTTCGAGGGTTGAAGCCTCCAAGGCCAAGTCGTTGAAGGCGTCCCCACCCTTGGCGCGCACGTAGCTGTCCGGGTCGTGGTCGCGCGGCAGGAAAAGGAAACTCACGTCGGCCGCGTCGGTGACATGAGGCAGGCACACGTCCAGGGCGCGTGCAGCCGCCCGTCTGCCGGCGTCGTCTCCGTCAAAGCAGAAGATCACGCGCTTGGCCAAGCCCAGCAGCCGCTCCACATGCTGGCCTGTTGTAGCTGTACCCAGCGTGGCCACGGCGTTCTGCACACCATGTTGGGCCAGACTGACGACATCCAGGTATCCCTCCACCACGTAGGCCGTGCCGGTCGCGGTAATGGCCTCGGCCGCCTGGGTCAGACCGAACAGCACGCGCCCCTTTTGGAAGACTTCGGTTTCCGGGGAGTTGAGATACTTTGGCCCGTCGCCTTCGAGCACGCGGCCGCCGAAGCCGATAACGCTGCCGGCGTCATCGAGGATGGGGAACATGATTCGGTCGCGGAAGCGGTCATAACGCCGGCCGCCGTCGTTGACCGCTACCAGCCCAGCCTTCTCCAAGGCCCGGTCGTTGTAGTTCGGGAATGCCTCGCGCAGCGCCTGGAAGCCGGCCGGGGCATAGCCCAAGCCATAGCGTGCCGCGATGTCACCGCGCAGCCCGCGCGATTTCAGGTAAGCAACCGCGCGCGTAGAGGCACGGAGCTGGCCACGGTAAAACGATGCGGCTTGTGTCAGGTGGTCGATCAGGATGTGGGACATGGTTCAAGCCTTCGGGATGTTGAGAGAGAGGCGGCCGGTGTCGTACATGTGCAGCATGGAGAGGAAGTAGCTCGGATCGGCAGGCCACTTGCAGCCCTGCCAGTACGCCAGCAAGGCCCCGCGCACCGGCTCCTGGTAGCCGTTGAGACGCCGCCGCGCCTCGCGCCACTTGTCGGCCCGGCGCTTGCGGTCAGTGGCTTGCTGACGCTCCCATTGCAGCCGGCGAGTCGTCATTTCCTCGTCCACGTCGATCTGTTCGGCCGCCACTTGGTCAGCGAACAGAGGAAGGGCCTCGCGCTCGGCCGTCTGCTTGCGCGCGAAAGCGGCACGCTTGCGCTCGGTGTCACGGAATTCGTACTTGCCGAAACGATGGAAGCGCATGACAGGCCCTCAATGGTTCCAGTGCTTCCGGCCGTACTTGCGCCCGGCGATGGTGATGCGGTCTTCGGCGTCGATGGGCACACACTCGCGGCCGCCATCGGCACGCAACACGGTGCATTGGCCAGCCTCGCCGGTCACGGTGGAGTCGAAGCCGCACACATAGAACACCCAAGGGCTGTGCTCGTCTTCGCGGAACTGAGCGAACCCGTGGAAGTCCCGCTTCAGAGCCACGCCGCTCCGGGGAACATCCGGGCCAAAGTCGAAAGCGCCTTGATCTGCCATGCTGAAACTCCTACTCAACCAATGCCTATATTCTACCCGTCAAACTATTGACCGTCAATAGTTTGTGAGAGGAAAAAGCCTGATTTTTCGCGGGTTCCGGGCTTGTGTTTCTTC
>NZ_JADZ01000058.1 GCF_000518645.1 Curvibacter gracilis ATCC BAA-807
GAACTTTCGCGCGCGAAAGTTCCTCGATGCGGCCTTCAGGCCGGGCAAGCGGAGCGCGCAGCGCCGGCACGGCGCGGAGGCGTCAGGGATTGATGCCCGCAGGGGCGAGACGCCGCAGGCGGCTCGATGCGCAGCACGAAAGCCCGGCCCCGCAGGGGAGACGCCCAGGGGTTAATACGGCGGGTCGTCATCCAAGCTGTCATCCACAGCCGGAAACGGGTTAATCCGGTAGCCCAAGTCTTCAATGGTACGGGCGTTGTCGGGTAGCTTGTCACGCATCCAAACCGGGATGCGGCCCTGCGCGAACAAATTGCACTCGGTCGGCTCTCGATCAGCGGTCAGCCACTCAACACGGAATGCCTGCCCGCCGAAGCCGATTCCCTCGCCAAGCACATTCCAGGTGTAATGCACGCCCTGGTAGATCACGCGCTGAATATCGGTGGCGTCGGCCAGCTCGGCCCAATAGGACTCCAGTTGCGAGACGGCATCCGATTTCGCCCGCTCGATCCGGGCCAAGGTGTCGGCGTCAGGGGTCGGACTGGCAGAAAAGGACAGGACTTGACGCCAGCCAGCGGCCGCATCCTCATGCGTGAAACCAGCGTGGATTCGCAACGGCTGCTCGGTAAAGCAATGCCGGGTTTCGCGCGTGTCATCGTTGAGGTGGATTTCCACGGACTGCCGCTTCGCCCGCAACCAAGCCGTTCGCGCGGCCTGCTCCAAGCGGTCAGCCTCGCCCTTCGCGGCCCGGCCTTCCGCATCGAGGCGGGATTGTTCGGCGCTGCCATCTTCGGCATCCACGCAGCGCAGAAAAACAGCGCGATGATGCGCTTTCGCGTCCTCCCAAGCCTGATTTTTGAAAGGGTTCATGGTCAAAATCCAAATAGGTGAATGGTCAGGGTCAAAGAGTCCGGCCTGCCGGTCGGCACCTTTGGGTTGTTACGGCTGCGCGGGAGAGGTGTCCCGCCGCAAGCCCGCCACCAGTACAAGAAATCCCTGCACGGCTTTTTCGGAAGCGGCGCGTGGGTCGTCTGCGCTGGCGATCCACAGCGATGCGCCCAGCAGCGCCCCGTTTATCAGGCGGGCCGTCGCCAGGGGATCGACGGGGCGTATGACTGCCTCCTCGATCAACTTCTGGAGGCTGCGGCGCGTGTTCACGATGCACACGTTCTGGCAGAGCCACTGGGAGGGATCGCCCAGAACCGCTGGCCCGTCCAGCAGGACGATCCGCTGGACTTCGGGCTCGACGGCCATCTTGATGTAGCCAATGCACTCCTGAACGAAGCCGTCCCAGGTGGACTCCGCCTCCTCGACGATGACGGCCAGTCGGCCAGATATCTCTGCATCAATCTGGGCGATGACCGCCTCCAGCAGCCCTTTCTTTCCACCGAAGTGGTGATAGAGCGCTCCGCGCGTCAGTCCGGCTTGGGCCGTCAGCTCATCCATTGAACTGTCCGCATATCCCACGGTTGCGAACGCAGCGCGGGCGGCACTGATGAGCTTGGCCCGCGTTTCCTCAATCATCTCTGCACGCTTTTGTGCCATTAGGTCGTCCTCCGATTTTTCACATGCGAAGTGTATGTAAATGATTGACATACGTTGCGTATGAGTGGATGATAAATGGCATACGTCACGTATGTCAAATTTTATCAACCGGGTTTCGCCATCCCTTCGACCTTCGAGACTGAAAACAATGAGCACATTGCCTTACCTTGCGGTCCTGCCTTCCTGGCGCCGCGCCTTGCCGTTAGCTGCGGCGAGCTTGCTGGCGCTGTCCCTAGCTGGCTGCAATAGCGACGCCGCCGACGCGGTCGCCGCCCCTCCACCCACGGTCAGCGTGGCACCTGTGTCGGTGCGCAAGATCGTCCTATGGGATGAGTTCAATGGCCGCGTCGAGGCGGTGGAAAGCGTTGCGCTGCGGCCACGTGTGAGTGGCTACATCGACAGGGTCAATTACGAAGAGGGCCAGATCGTCAAACGTGGCGACGTGCTGTTCGAGATTGACGCTCGCAGTTACCGTGCTGCTCTGGCTCGCGCGGAAGCAGACTTGGCCCGCGCCCGCACGCAGGCCGCACTGGCACGTAGCGAAGCGGCCCGTGCTCAAAAGCTGGCTTCGTTGCAAGCAGCCTCCACCGAGGAGTTGGAGCAGCGCCACGCCGCCGCCGATCAGGCCCAAGCCAACGTGCAGTTCGCCCAAGCCGCAGTCGAGACCGCCAAGTTGGATCTGTCGTTCACCCAGGTACGTTCGCCCATCACAGGCCGCGCCGGACGTGCACTGGTCACGGCAGGCAACTTGGTGAGTGCTGACGGCCAGGCCAGCATCCTGACCACCGTAGTCTCGCTGAACCCGGTGCACGTGCATTTTGATAGCGACGAGCGTACCTATCTGCGCTACGCCCACATGGCTCGCAACGGAGAGCGCCCCGACCAGCGCAGCGAAAGTATCCCGGTGCAGGTGGGCCTGGTCGGCGAGAACGGCTATCCACACGCCGGAAACGTGGACTTCGTGGACAACCGTGTCGATGCGGCCACCGGCACCATCCGCGCACGCGCCACCCTGGTCAATCCCGACGGCCTGCTTACGCCGGGCCTCTATGCCCGAGTGCGCCTGCCGGGTAGCGGCAGTTTCGAGGCCATGCTGATCGACGACAAGGCCATCCTGACCGACCAGAGCCGCAAGTACGTGTATGTGATCGATGAGAACAACACCGCCCAGCGCCGCGACATCACGCTGGGACGCAAGGCCGAAGGCCTGCGCATCGTCGAGGAAGGTCTAAATCCCGGCGACCGCGTGATCGTCAACGGCATCCAGAAGGTTTCTGTCGGCATGCCAGTGACGGCCCAGGACATTGAAATGGCGCCTGCAGGCCGACAAAACGCCCAGGCGAGCGAATGAGCGCGGAGAGCCAGCCATCATGAACTTTGCCCGCTTTTTCGTGGACAGGCCGATTTTTGCGGCCGTGCTGTCCATCATCATTTTCGTGGTTGGGTTGATCGCGATCCCGCTCTTGCCCGTCAGCGAGTACCCGGAAGTCGTGCCACCCAGCGTACAGGTTCGCGCCACGTATCCTGGCGCAAATCCGCGCGAAATCGCCGACACGGTAGCCGCACCACTGGAGGCATCCATCACCGGCGTGGAAAACATGCTCTACATGAAGTCCGTGGCCGGTAGTGATGGCGTGTTGGTGCTGACCGTCACCTTCCGTCCTGGCACCGATCCCGACGACGCCCAGGTCAAGGTACAGAACCGTGTCGCCCAGGCAGAGCCGCGTCTTCCCGAAGCGGTGCGCCAGCAAGGTGTGGTGACCGTCAAACAGTCCCACAACGAAACGCTGGTCGTGCAGTTGCGCTCGCCGGGCGATCGCTATGACGCGCTGTACCTGCGCAACTATGCCGTGCTCCATGTACGCGACGAGTTGGCACGCATCCAGGGGGTGGGCGATGCCAAGATCTACGGCTCTGGCGACTACGCCATGCGCTTATGGCTGGACCCCGACAAAATTGCGGCGCTGGGTATGACCGCCGGCGATGTGGTCGAAGCCGTGCGCGAACAGAACGTCCAGGTCTCGGCCGGTCAACTAGGTGCGCCGCCCAACCCCTCGGGAAGCGACTTCCTCCTGTCCATCAATGCGCAGGGCCGGCTGGTGACGGAAGAAGAGTTCGGCGACGTCATCGTCAAGACCGGATCGCAGGGTCAGGTCACCCGGCTGCGAGATGTGGCGCGCGTGGAAATGGACGCATCCAGCTACTCGCTGATGTCGTTGCTCAACAACAAGCCTGCTGTCGCGATCTCTGTCCTTGAAGCCCCGGGCGCCAATGCCATCGAAATCTCGGATCAAGTCCGCGCGAAGATGGACGAGTTGGCCAAGCGCTTTCCCGAGGGAGTGGAATGGTCGGTGGAGTATGACTCAACTGTCTTCGTGCGTCAGTCGATCAAGGCGGTCGTCAACACTCTGCTGGAAGCCATCGGACTGGTGGTGCTGGTGGTGATCTTGTTCCTTCAGACTTGGCGTGCCTCCATCATCCCACTGCTAGCCGTGCCGGTGTCGGTGGTAGGCACCTTCGCCGTGCTGCTGATGCTGGGCTTTTCCATCAATACGCTCACGCTTTTTGGACTCGTGCTTGCCATCGGGATCGTGGTGGACGACGCGATCGTGGTGGTGGAAAACGTCGAGCGCAACATCGCCGAAGGGCTGGCGCCGCTGGCTGCGGCCCATCAGGCCATGCGCGAAGTCAGTGGCCCCATCGTCGCCATCTCGCTGGTGCTGTGCTCGGTATTCGTGCCTATGGCATTCCTGTCCGGCGTGACAGGGCAGTTCTACAAACAGTTCGCCGTCACCATTGCGATCTCCACGGTAATTTCGGCCATCAACTCGCTGACGCTGTCGCCTGCGCTGGCCGCGCGCCTGCTTCGCCCGCATGGTGCCGCGCCAGACCTGCCCACGCGGGTGCTGGATCGCAGTCTGGGCTGGATACTCCGGCCGTTCAACCGTTTCTTCCTGCGCAGCGCGGATGGCTATGGAAACAGCGTGTCGCGCATCCTCGGGCGGCGTGGTGCGGTGTTTCTCGTCTACATCGCGCTACTGGTGGCGACGGGAGCTGTGTTCAAGGCCGTCCCTGGCGGATTCATCCCCATGCAGGACAAGCTGTATCTCATCGGTGTCATCCAGCTACCCGAGGGTGCATCCCTGGAGCGCACGGAAGCGCTGGTCCGCCGTGTGAGCGACATCGCGCTCAAGACCGATGGCGTCTACAACGCCGTGCAGTTCCCGGGCATGAACGCCTTGCAGTCGACCAACACGTCCAATAGCGGCCTAGTGTATTTCGTACTCAAGCCCATCAATGAGCGCAAGCACACTGCAACCGAGATTGCGGAACAGTTGAACGAGCGCTTCGCTCAGGAGCAGGACGGTCTGGCCTTTGCCATCATGCCGCCCCCTGTCATGGGGCTGGGCGCGGGTTCCGGGTTCTCTCTTTACGTGCAGGATCGCAACCGTGAGGGCTATGCCGCATTGCAGACGGCGACCACCGAGCTGGCGACGGCCATCTCGCAAGAACCGGGATTCCAATATCCGATCAGTTCCTATCAGGCCAATGTGCCGCAGCTTGACGCCGTAGTGGACCGCACCAAGGCGAAGGCACAGGGCGTGGCCGTGACCGATCTTTTCGATACGCTGCAAGTGTACCTGGGTTCGGCGTATGTCAACGACTTCACGCGCTTTGGCCGCACCTTCCGGGTGATGGCTCAGGCGGACGCACCGTTCCGCAGTTCTGTCGAGGACGTGGTCAAACTGCGCACCCGCAACGCCAATGGCGACATGGTGCCCATCGGCAGCATGGTGGACGTGCGCAAGACATTCGGCCCCGATCCCGTCATCCGCTTCAACGGCTATCCATCTGCCGACCTGATTGGTGAGTCAGATCCGCGTCTGGTGTCGTCATCGCAGGCATTGCAGCAAGTGCAATCCATTGCAGACAAGGTGCTGCCGCCAGGCATGCAACTGGAGTGGACCGACCTCAGCTACCAGCAGGTCACGCAAAGCAATACCGCGCTGGTGGTGTTCCCGCTGGCGGTACTGTTGGTCTTCCTGGTGCTGGCGGCACTGTACGAAAGCTGGACGTTGCCGCTGGCCGTCATCCTGATCGTGCCCATGAGCCTGTTGTCGGCCATGACGGGCGTGTGGCTCGCGGGTGGTGACAGCAACATTTTCGTGCAGATTGGCTTGATAGTGCTGATTGGTCTGGCCTCCAAGAATGCCATTCTGATCGTGGAGTTCGCCCGTGAACTTGAGCGCAAGGGGCACAGCATCCTCGATGCCGCGCTGGAGGCATCACGCCTTCGTCTGCGCCCGATCATCATGACTTCCATCGCCTTCATCGCTGGCGTGGTGCCGCTGATGGTCGGTTCCGGCGCAGGCGCGGAGATTCGCCAGGTTATGGGAGTGACTGTGTTCGCCGGCATGCTCGGCGTGACCTTGTTCGGTTTATTCCTGACTCCTGTTTTCTACGTCGCGTTACGCAGGCTCGCGACGCGCAAGCCACGTCGCCAGGCAAATGTCGCCATGGAGGCCACCCATGTCTGACTCCACAAGGACTGATTCCGTCATGCTTCAAACGCCATCCCGCATCCGACCATGCCTACGTCGGATGCCACATCTGGTACTGCTCCCTTTGGTGGCGTTGACGCTGGCAGCTTGCGCAGTAGGGCCGAATTACAAGGCACCTGCCGCGCCCCAGGCAGTGACGTATGCCCGCCAAGACCCCGTTGCCGTGTCCCAGCTTGTACCGGAGGCCGATGCGCAATTCTGGCGGGAACTGGATGACCCGGTGCTGCACTCTTTGGTGGAGAATGCTCTTCACGCCAATCACGACATCCGCATAGCACTGTCGCGCTACGAGCAAGCCAGCGCACTGTCGCGCGAACGTCGCCAAGACTACTATCCGACGCTGGGCGCGTCCGGTGAAATCAGTACCCAGCGCGCCAGTGCTGCACAAGCACCGGATGCGTCCCGCTCCGACCGGGATAACGATCTGTATTCGGCTGGCCTATCCGTGATCTGGGAATTGGACTTCTTTGGCCGAGTGCGGCGCAGCGTGGAATCGCAGCGCGCCGAGACCGAGGCCAGCGCAGCCGACCTGGCGGGCGTACAAGTGGCTATGGTGGCCGAGTTGACCGACGCCTATTTCCGCTTGCGCGGCTTGCAAGTGCAATTACAGGTCGCGCGGGACAACGAAATCAACCAAGCCGATACGCTGCGGCTGATCGAGGTCTTGTTCGAGAACGGCCGGGGCACGTCGTTCGATGCCGACCGCGCCCGCACGCAATTGGCGCTGACACGCTCGCGCATTCCGCCGCTTGAAGCTGAGGCTGCTGTGGCCGCCCACCGCATTGCCGTGCTCACTGGCCGCACGCCTGCGGCGATGGCCGAAGTGCTGGATCACCCCGCAGCCTTGCCTGAGCTGCCCGCCCAGATCAACGCCGGTGCACCGGGCGATCTACTGCGTCGCCGTCCCGATGTGGCTGCGGCAGAACGTAGGCTGGCTGCGGCCACTGCGCGTATCGGCGTAGCCATGGCAGACCTGTTCCCTCGCTTTACGTTGGGAGGGCTGATCGGCACGCAGGCGTTGGGCTTTGGTTCGTTGTTCGAGCGTGATAGTGAAACGCGAATGATCTCGCTCGGTGTGGGTGGTTCCTTCCTAGACGTGGGCCGGGTGCGGTCGCGCATCGCGGCGGCCAATTCAGCCACTGCCGAAAACTTGGCGGTATACGAGCGCACGGTGCTGCGCGCCATGGAAGAAACCGAGAACGCGCTGGTACGCCTATCGCGCGCGCAGACCGAGAACGCCATGCTGGTACAGGCGACCGAGGCCAGCCGCCGGGCAGCCAAGACGGCTCGCCTGCAATTTGAGGGCGGCGCCATCCATGTTTTGGATGTGCTGAAGGCCGAACGTTCACGCTTGGAGTCCGAAGACTTGCTGGCACAAAGCGCCACCCGCAGGGCGACGGCGTTGGTGGCGGTCTACAAGACGCTGGCCGGCGGCTGGTCACACGCCTTGCCCGGACCGCAGGGCGAGGCAGTCGCGCAGCGCCACAAAAGCGGCGACAGGCCTGAACTGGATGAACTCGGTGAGATGAGCGGCTACAACGCTGCGACTCTCAAACGGCCTTTGTACTGACAACAGGAGGCGAAATGGAGATTCGACACTTACGCTGCTTTCTCGCTGTCGCCGAAGAACTACCCTGGAATTCCTGGGGGACGGCGTGCGGGGCGTCAATGAGGAAAAAATCGACGGTCATGATGTTCTCCGAGTTCCTGTTAATACCGGGCACGGAAAGGCTCGGATTGCCGCCAGTTGCGATCAAAATGGGCCAGATATGCCTTGGCCAGCGCCGGATTATTCCAGTTCACCAGGACATTCTCCGAATTCACGCGCGCGGCCGCGTCGGAGTAGTTGAAGCTCCCCAGCTCGACAGTCTGGCGATCCACGATCAGCACCTTGTCATGGTGGATCGGGTAAGCGGAAATTACGCGCACGTCGCAGCCAGCTTCAGCCAGCGCCGAAAGGGCCGCCCGGCCCTTTCCGCTCCGGTCGTCGGTGACGTTGTTCTTGTAGTCGGCCACCAGGGAAACGGCCACCCCGCGCTTGGCCGCGCGCAGCAGCGCGGCCACCACGCGCGGGCTGGTGAAGCTGTAGGACAGTGCCTTGATGTCTGTCTTCGCGGAGTCGATGACGCGAAGCACCAGGGCCTCGGCCCCGCCTTTGGGAGAAAAGCCCACCTCGATGGAGCCGGCCGCAGGCACGGATACGGGCGCGGCTGTCTCGATGGCATCGGCCAGCTCGCGCAGCACGCCGGGCTTGTAGGCGGAAGCGGAGCCGGCCCAGCTCAAGGCGAGGCCGGCGAGGATCACAGGAAGGAAGCGAGAGGGTTTCATGGGGTAGCTCCAGGAAGTTCGATCAAGCCGCAAGGCGCAGCTCGTTGAGGAAGTCAGCGGCCACCACGGGGCAGACGGCATTGCCCAGCAGGTGCATGGCATCGCGGTGGACGTTGGGGAGGACGTAGGACGGCGGAAAGCTCATAGCGTCCCGTGCCTCGGGCACGGCAAGCATTCGCATCCGGTCGCCCTCGATCACGGCCCAGCGGTCGCGGGTCGTGATGGTGCCGACAGGCCGGTGGATGCTGCGGCCAGTGAGGCCGCTCCCGCTGGAGTAGTACGGGATCAAGAAGCGGTCGCCGTGCGCAGCACGGCCCGCCGCGATCTGGCGCAGCGTCTTTTCGCTGCGCCTGGGCGTGGCGATCGGACTCCACGGGTGGGCATCCCACTGGATCACGTCGGCAATGGGTCGGTGCTCGCGGCGCGGCAGGCTCAAACGCAGCGGCCGCCGCGAGCGTGTGCAGACCAGGAACAGGCGTTGCCGGTTCTGCGGCACGCCATGATCGGCCGCATCGACCAGATGCGGCGAAACGGCGTAGCCCAGCCGGCGCAGCGCATCGCGCCAAGCCGGATAAAGCACCCACTTCTCGAAGTCCGGCACGTTCTCGACCAGGATCACCGGGCTGCGGTGATATTCCGCGCAAGCCACCACGGCCCAAGCCGTGCTGCGCAGCGCGTCATGGTGCGGCCGTTCGCGGCCTCTTGCCCTCGAATGCCCTTGGCAGGCTGGCGAAGCCAGCACAACATCATGCGCGGGCACCGCGCGCCAGTCGGCTTGCTGAAGGTCTTGGCACTCGTGCCAAGTGTCCGGGTGGTTGGTCTGGTGGTACTGAACAGCGAGCGGCCAATGGTTTGCGGCCCACACGACGCGCGCGCCGGCAAGGCGCGCGCCCTCGGTGAAGCCACCGGCCCCCGCAAAGAGGTCGATGCAGCGCATGGGTCAGAATTCCGTGGTCAGGGTGCCATCGGGGAGGCGCTTCATCAGGTCGAAGCCGTTATCCGTCCCGCCGCAGCTCTCCAGCTCCTTCAGCGCCGCCTTGAAAGTGTGGTGGTCGCTCCACACGTCTTCGGCATCGGTGCCGGCGTTCTCAACGATCACCCATTGCGGGTAATCCGTGGCTTGGGCGGTGGTGTTGGCCTGGGCGACGTGGGCGGTCTGCATGGTCGTTTTCCTTATGCGGAAGGGTTGAAGATGGTCTAAGCGGCTGGGGTCTGGTCTGCTCACCGTCACCCCTGCCGGGGCATCGCCTCA
>NZ_JADZ01000059.1 GCF_000518645.1 Curvibacter gracilis ATCC BAA-807
TGAGGCGATGCCCCGGCAGGGGTGACGGTGAGCAGACCAGACCCCAGCCGCTTAGACCATCTTCAACCCTTCCGCATAAGGAAAACGACCATGCAAACGCTGACCGCCACCTACTCCCCCGAAGACAACAAGCTGCGCCTTTATCCGTCCTCCCGACTGGATAGCGCGACTTATGAGCGCGTGAAGGCGGCCGGGTTCAAGTGGGCACCCCGTCAAGAGCTTTTCGTGGCCCCCATGTGGACGCCGGCCCGCGAAGACCTGCTGATGGAGCTGTGCGGCGAGATTGGCGACGAGGACACCGGCCTAGTCGAGCGCGCCGAGGAACGCGCCGACCGTTTCGAGGACTACAGCGACAAGCGCGCCCATGACGCAAGCGCCGCGCGCAACGCCGTGCAGGCCATCGGCCAGCGGTTCGAGTTCGGGCAACCCATCCTTGTGGGCCATCACAGCGAACGCAAGGCCCGCAAAGACGCCGAGCGCATGGAAAACGGGATGCGCCGCGCCGTGCAGATGTGGGAAACCTCCGAATACTGGAAGCAGCGCGCAGCCGGTGCCCTGCGTCATGCGAAATACAAGGAGCTGCCCGCCGTCCGTCATCGCCGCATCAAGGGGCTGGAGGCCGACAAGCGCAAGCAGGAGCGCAGCAAGCAAGAGGCCGAAATGTGGCTGAAGCTGTGGCTTGAATGCGAGGCCGAGCAAGACGCCGAGCTGCAAAAGGCCGTCGCCCTGCGCATCGCTGGCATGTGCTGGCTGCACCTGCCGCGCAAGGAAGGCGACCGCGAAGACTGGAGCCACACCCCGACCGCTTACGACGCCTTGAACGGCTCGCATCCGAACCTCTACGCGCCGCGCACCCTGGCCGAAGTGATCGAGGCGGCCAAGAAAACCTACCCGGCGACGATTGCCCATTGTGACCGCTGGATTGCCCACTTTGAAAACCGGATTGCCTACGAACGCGCCATGCTGGACGAGCAAGGCGGCCTGAAGGCTGAAGGCTTCGACATCCAGCCGGGCGGCCGCGTCCTGGTCGATGGTGAATGGCTGGTGGTGATGCGCGTCAACAAGAAGGGCGGCCAGATCAACAGCGTGACCACGAATGCCCGTTATGTGCGCGTGCGCGGCATCGAGGAAATCAAGGACTACCGCGCGCCGACCGAGGAAGACGCCGCCAAGGTCAAGAAGGCCGCCAAGCTGCCGCCGCTGGTGAATTTCCCCGGTGAAGGCTTCATCGAAATGACCGCCGAGGAATACAAGCGCAAGCCCACCGATTACAAGGGCACCCGCACCGCGCAAGCCACGGCCGAGCATGGCGCATACCGCTACCGCACCGCCTTTTTGGCCAATAGTGGCTATCGGATCGTGCAGGTTTACATCACCGACGCCAAGCGCGTGGACAAGCCCGCACCCGAGGCCGCCGAGCCGGTGAAATTCGAGCGCGAACCCGTGGCCCCGGCCCCGGTGGCGACCGAGCAGGCCCCAGCCAGCGCCGAGAGCACCGACAAGCGCGCGGCGATGGCCGAGGACTTCCAAGCCATGCGCGACCAGCTCAAGGCCGGCGTGCAGGTTGTGAGCGCCCCGCAGCTTTTCCCGACCCCGGCCGACTTGGCCGCCCGCATGGTGGAGCTGGCCGACATCGAGCCGGGAATGCGCGTGCTGGAGCCGAGCGCCGGCACCGGCCGCATTCTGGAGCAGTTGCCCGAGGGCTGCGAAGTGGTGGCAGTGGAGATTAACGCGGCCTTGGGTGGCCGCCTCGATGCAGACCGCCGCGCCGTGGTGATCGGTGACTTCCTGCAATGCACGCCCGAAACCTTGTGGGGATCGTTCGACCGGATTCTGATGAATCCGCCCTTTGCCAACGCAGACGACATCAAGCACATCCGCCACGCGCTGCGCTTCCTGAAGCCGGGCGGCAAGCTGGTGGCGATCTGCGCCAACGGCCCCCGCCAGAATGCCCAGCTTCGCCCGCTGGTGGAGCAGCACGGCGGCGAATGGGAGAACCTGCCGCCCGATACCTTCGCGGAATCCGGCACCGCCGTTAATACCGCCCTTTTCACCCTGACCGCCTAACCCACCAACGCACGCGCCCCGGCTTCGCCGGGGCCGCTCAAGGAGTACGAGCCATGCAACCGAAATTTATGCCTTGGGTTGACCTGCTGCCGGAAGTGGGCGACCCGATCCGCAACGAGCGCAACAAGCTGGCCGCCAAGCTGGCCAGCGCCGAGGAACTGGAAAAACAAGCGGCCGCGCTGCGCGCGGGAGTCCGTGAGGGCCGCGCGGCCCTGCTGGATCGAATCATGAAGCAATGGACGCTGCACGACATCGAGCAGGCCGCGACCGCTGCCGCCGACCGTGGCCAGCCGTTCCCGCCCGGCTTCGTGAAAGACGGCGAGCTGCGCGAGGCGCTGCGCGCCCTCGATGGTGCCCCGTCCCCGCTGGAGGTGTTGCAAGCCTTCCACGCTGGCCGCGTTATCCGGCAACACAACCTTTTCAGCACCGCGACCGAGGACGAACAGCGCGACACGCTGCACCGGGTTTTCGACTGGTGGAATTACGGCGCTGTTCCGCTGCTGACCCGCTTGGAAGGCTAGGGGAGGGCGGCCGATGTCTATACAGGAGCAGGCCGCCGCACTGGTGGCCGCCGTCGATCCGGCCGCTGTCGCGGCCGTGATCGCGGAATTCCCCGAGGCCGAGAAGGTGGGCATCCGCACCAACTGGCAAAGCCTCGATCCCCATCTAGGGCACCGCGTCCCGAAGGCCCCGGCCGACCGGGCCGAGTACCTGGCCCGGAAAATCGAGCAGTACGAGGCCGAGCTACAGCGCGACATCGCCACATATACGCGCTACCGCGAGCAGGGCCTAGCGGCCCTGTCCGCTTACGACGTGTGCATTTCCAGCGGTAACAACCCGCTGGGCGCGCTGCGCACGGCGCTGCGCCTGAAGGACGCCCACATTTCCTATGACCTGTCCATTCTGGTCAAGCTGACGCTTGAGCTGGAGGACGTGAAAACCGAGCTGGCCGAGGCGGAACCCCCGCAACTGGCCCTTTTCTGAAACGCGCGGCCGCCCGGTGGCGGCCGCAACTGGAGCACCTACTATGCCCCGCGCCCATGTCCCGACCATTGACGAAGTTTTAGCTGATCCCGCCGCCTCCCACTGGATGAAAGACGCGCTGCGCTCCGCGCTGGCCCGTGACCCGGTGGACGTGGCCAACGATGCCGCCTTCCTGTGCGCCCTGCTGGACAAGCGGGCCGATGCTGCTATGGAGGCGGGCAGGGCGGCCGTGGCCGCGACCGCTCCCCAGGTGGAGCGGTAGGCCGGCGACAAGCCCGGCTGCGCCGGGCTGGAAGGGCAGGGCTTCGCCCTGCTGGCTGGGCCGGCAAGCCTGCGCGCTGCGCGCGCCGTCCTGCCGGCGTCCTTCCTTGTGTCGCTGCTGCTGGCTGGCTGGATCTTCTCCTTCCCCCTGTTCCGCTCCCTCCGTGGCTTGCCCTGGCCCCTGAAAACCTGCTGGGCGAATCGTCCCGCTTCGCGGGCCGACCGGGCTGCTCCAGGTTCGCGCATTCGCGCTCATCCCCTTCGGGGACTGCTGCGCAGCCTTGCACATCCCTTTCGCTTGCGCCCTCCGGGCGCTGGCCTGACGGCCTGAAGTGAGCTTTCGCGCGCGAAAGCTGGACAACTGCACAAAGGCGTCCGTGGTGTGCAGAGGGTGGGGATTGCCTGTCACTTCCAAGGGTATCAGTTCGTTCTCGCCGTCAAGGGCTGCGCGCCCTGAAGGGCGCTTGCGGCCGCTGGCCGTTTCACCCTTGACCGCTGCGCTGCGAACCGATCCAGAGGAAGTAGGCAATCCCGCCCACTTCCTGGAGTCCATGACATGACCGCTTCGCACATCGACCTTTTCACTATTGACGACAACGGCCAGTTTCAACTGGCCAGCGCCGGCCAAGTCATCGAGGCCGCCTTGGCCATCCTTGACGAAAAGGTGATGCGCAACGGCCTGATTTCAGCGCCGGCTGACGCCAGCGCCTTCTTCTCGCTGCGCCTCGGGAACCTGGAGCATGAGGTGTTCGCGGCCATCTTCCTGGACGCACAGAACCGCGTCATCGAGTACATCGAGCTGTTCCGGGGCACGCTGACGCAGACCAGCGTGTACCCGCGCGAGGTGGTGAAGACCTCGCTGCGCCTGAACGCTGCCGCCGTCATTTTCGCGCACAACCACCCGTCCGGGGTGCCCGAGCCGTCGCGCGCCGATGAGAACCTGACCAGAGTGCTGAAGGACGCGCTCGCCCTGGTGGACGTGCGCGTGCTGGATCACGTCGTCGTCGCGGGTGGCGCGTCCGTGTCCTTCGCTCAACGCGGCTTGCTGTAGCCGCTGCTGGCCGGGTGAAAAACCCGGCAAACGCCCCTTCGGGGCGTTTTGCCCGGTAGTTTTAACGACCGTTTTTCCTGCCGGAAAAAGCGGCATTAAAACGTACCTTTTAATTACCGTCGAATCCGGTAAAATTCGCCCTTTCTGGACAAATAACTACCGTGAGGCCCTTATGAGCGAGCATCGCCCGATCTACGGCGCGAATACAGCCGTTTTGAGCGACTTTCCCGAGCCGGTGAGGGCAACCCTTCACCTGATCGAAAAAAACCCGTCTAACGAGGCCGCGCTGATCCTGCTCCAGTGCGCCGCTTCAGCCGCGCACCCGGACTACCTTTTCAGTCTGGCCATGCTCAGTGCTCTCCCCATCGAGTACAAGGAGGCCGCACTGGAGCTGATCGAGCACAGCCTGACCATCGGTTTCACCGTGGACGAGCAAAGCGCATTGCTGCGCTTTGTGGAGCCATTGATGGCCACCGCGCTGCGCGCTCCGCGCGCCCGCTGACGCGCTGCCCCATCATGGCGCTCGACATCTTCGCGCTGCTGACTTCGGACGGCGACCACGCCCAAGCCGACCACATGTTCACCGGCAAAGCCGGCGACATGGTGGCCGTGGCCGACGTGCTCGATGCCGTGCATTGCGCGAATCGCCGGCTGCGCGCCGTGCCGGCGCTGGCCAGTCGATTCCGCAATGGCGCTACCTATCCCATTCCCTGCGTGCGACTGACCAAAGCCGAGTGCCGCGTCCTGGTGGACGCGATCACCGACTTTGGCCAATCCATGCCCAAGACCACCAAAGCCCGCAAACTCGCTGACCTGCTGGCCAGCTCCGTTTGCGTCTACTGATCGGAGCCCTTCATGGATGACAAAACCGCCGACCGAGTGATGTCCGCATCCCTCGACTATTTCAGCCGCAACACCTTCTTTGCGCTCCTGGTGCTTGTCGCCGGCTGGGGCCTTGGCTGGCTGCTGGGCTTCGCTCTCGCTCGCAGCATCCAGTCCAAGACCGGCGCGGCATTCTGCCGCCGCCTGTGCCCGATTGTGGGCGTCCTGGCCGCTTTCCCTCTCGCGTACAAACTCATGTTCTCCGCGTGAATCGGCCGTGCCTCGTTACTTCGCTTACTTGCGAGTCTCCCGCGACTCGCAAGACGTGGCGAACCAGCGGCTTGGCCTGCTGGATTTCGCCAACTCGCGCGGCTACGCCCCGCTCGTTGTCGTTGAAGAAACGGCAAGTCGCTCTGTTCCCTGGCGGGAACGCGCGCTGGGTTCGCTCCTAACGGAGCAGGCCCAGCGTGGTGACTTGCTTTTAACTTCCGAATTCACCCGCTTGGGCGGGTCGCCCGGACAAGTCTTTTCGATTCTGGAGACTGCCGCCGAGCGCGGCGTCACCATCATCATCACGAAGAACGGCACCGTCATGGACGGTAGCCTGAATGCTCAAATTCAGGCCGCCGCTTTCGCTATGGCCTCCATGATCGAGGTGGAATTCACCCGTGCGCGCACCCGAGAAGGCTTGCAGCGTGCTCGCCTTGAGGGCCGCATCGGCGGCCGGCGCAAAGGCAGCACCGGCCGCCTCAAGCTCGACCCTCAACGCGACAAAGTAGGAGAGCTGCACGCCCTCGGTTTGACGACGCCGAAGCTCGCCAAATACTTTGGCGTTACCGAGAAAACCATGCGCAAGTTCCTTGCGCGGCACTTTCCCAAAAAAGCGCCGGATTGACACGGCTGGCCCTTCGGCCCAACCGTGCCAATCCGGTTTTCCGGCTCCGCTTCCTTGCCGGTCTTTCGTTCCAGCTTCGCCGGAACTCAGGCCGGCAGCCTCTCCGCTTGCACTGGCTCGATGGTGGCCAGCCTTCGGCCGACCACCATCCTTGCCGGATGCCGTTCTCGCTGCTTTTGATCTGGATCGCCGCGAAAGACGGCGGCCACGCAATGCGCGGCCTGACTCGCTGTTGATGATCGCCTATTCGCTATCGCTTCTAGGCTCTCCACTGCTCGCCCCGTAGGCTGCTACCGTTGCAATTTTGTTTCGTGTCGCCGGGCCGTTGCGGTTCCCGCTGCCGCCATTCGGCGGCCGTCCCGGCCCGTCCGCTCCGCTGCCGGTGTTGTGCAACTTTCGCACGCGAAAGTCGGGGAGGCGCAATACGGCTTCCCTTGCTTCGCAGCGGTTCGCCTTGCGCCTTCTCCCGCTTTCCGTCCTGCTGTTTCGTTCCGCGCTTGTGCCGCGTCACGCAGGGCCGGAAAGTGCGAAAGGCGAGGGCGACTTCCTTCGTCCGTCGCCTTCGCCTTTCCTTGTCACGCAACCGCGCCCGTTCCGTGGCGTGTGTCGGTTGCCTTGAATTCTGAATGGCTGCACTACAGCGTGCCCCATTCCCTTTCGTGATCGTCAGTTGAAATGCGCTCCAGGATGCCGGCGCATCCTTCCGCGTTGTTGGCGTAGAACCCCACGTCGATGCCGTAGGGGTTCGTGAGCCAAATTTCCGCACCGTCCGCGTTGATCGCCCAGCCGTCAATTTCCGCGCGCCCGTGGGTTTTCAGGTGCTGGTATAGCTCCTGGCTCCCAATGCTTTGCTCCATCGTCTTCACCGTCCGTTGTTGGGCGAATCGTCCCGCTTTGCGGGCCGACCGGGCTGCTCCAGGTTCGCGCATTCGCGCTCATCCCCGCGTTGCGGGGACTGCTGCGCAGCCTTGCACATCCCTTTCGCTTGCGCCCTCCGGGCGCTAGACCGTGCCACTATCAACCGCCGCGTTTCCCACAAGCTCCACAGGCCCTCGCGCTGATCCGCTTTCCCACAAGAGGTTTCTTGTGGAAAAGCGGGCGCGACCGTTGCCTCTTGCGATATTGAGGTATCGCGGGCAACGGCTACGGGGCCTGTGGATTTGTGGAAAACGCTCGTCCGCTGCTTGCAGCCTTCTGCCCCTAGGTGAGTCAAAAACCAACCCCACCCGTTTCGTCTCCCCGTGAGGGGAGCCGACCAAAGGCGCGCCTCTGGACTCCGGGCCGTCTCTCCTGCAACCGCCGCGTTTCCCACAAGCCCCACAGGCCCTCGCGCTTTTCCGGTTTTCCACAAGAAGTCTCTTGTGGAAAACCGGGCGCGACCCTCTCCCTTTGGGATATTTGGGTATCCCCGGTCGAGGGCACCGGGGCCTGTGGATTTGTGGAAAACGCTCACTGGCTGGCCTCGGCCGTCGCTGCTACTTCAGGCGCAGTCTGAACAGGCTTCACCGGCTCTGCCGGTTTCGCTGCATCGACTACCAGAAGGGCCTTGATCTTTGGCATCGCTTCGCGCCAAAGATCAGATGGAACCGCATCAAGCCGTTCCGTCTTGATGAGTTCCATCACTGCCTTCTGGTTGCGCTCGCGTTCCTTGCGCTGCTGCTCTCGCTGTCGTTCCTCCAGCTTCCGCAGCTTCTCGCGTTGTGCTGCGATTTCTTCATCCAGCGTCTTGGCCTTGCGGCCTGACTTCGGATTCGTCGTTTCACTACTCATGGCTCTTACCTCGCGTTGTGGGTTCTAGTGGAAAACCTGCCTGATCTGGCGGGACGTGCTGCGTCCCTGATCGGCTGCATTTTACCAAATGCGCGGTTTTCTTCCACTAGGGCCTGGGGGAGAGAACGGCACCGTTCTTCCAGCTCGCAGGGCAAGCCCCGCGCCCCGGAAGAACGGTCACACACCACGCAACATGGTTGCCGGTGCTAAAAGCCGCGCTGTGGCGCGCCTTTTAGCGTGGCGACACCGAAAAGACAACGCGGCGACACCGAAAATGCTATAATGGCCTAAACCCTTATGGAGTAAAGGAAAATGCCGAGAGCGAAAGGAACAGGGAAAGGCCCAACCGAGCGGTTCAACATCCGACTCGATGAGGACACGGCGGGG
>NZ_JADZ01000060.1 GCF_000518645.1 Curvibacter gracilis ATCC BAA-807
TTCTTCGTGAGAAACGTCCACGCGCTCCATCCCATAGCGGACGGTGATGTAGAGCACGTAGAGAAAAAACACAAGCATCAGGCCAGCGGCGATGTGCGAAATCATGTTGGCCCGGTTCATGAGCGGCAGCGCCAGGATCATCAGCGCCGCCCATACCCACAGGAAATATTGGGCCGCCTGGTTGCCGCGCGCAGCCAACACCATGCTGACCACAAACACAGTCAGCAGAAAGGCGCAGCTCGTATAGAAGATCACTTCCGCTTGCACGGCCTCGCTCCGTTCTCCAGGCGGCCCGGCAAATCACCGCATCTTGTTCAGGGCGTCTTGGCCAGTTTCACCGACTTGGATACCTAGCTCCACCGCCTTGTTCGATGTGGCCACCACCTTGGCTTTGCGCATGTCGTCAAAGCTATTTACCCCGGTGACAATGGCGCAAACCTCGCCCGTCTTGTTGCAGGTTTCCACGTTGATATAACCGCAGCCGAGAATTCCCTTGGGGGCCTTCATGACCAGCAGCGGGCGCGCCAAATCGAATTGCAGCAGCTCCAGGTGCTCTTGAATGGCTCCAGCGTCCATATTCATTTCCTTTGCAGAGAGGGTTGAGAAAATCAGTTCTTACGCTTGCTGTTCTGGATCATTTCGTTAATGGCGTCATTGGCGATGGTAGCCTTGAAGGTATCAACAAAATGCTCGATATATTCCGGGTGTTTCTTGTCCATTTTCGATATGTCGATATTGATGCAGATGAATCCGATCAAGCCGTACACATCGTGAAAAATCGGGATCGTGGTGGACTTCACCGCGCGTCCGTCTTTCAGGGTGAGGTCGTAGCTCACAAACGAAGCACCACGCCCCTGGCCCTGCCCTTCGCCATAGCTGTAGTTCTTGATGAGCTGGATACCGAAGTTGGTATTCGTGTCGCCCAGCCTGCGGCCGGAAATGGGGTTCTGCACAGCCACAATCGAGCGCAGCGGGTTGCGCGTGTCGTGCAAGACGATCTCTACCGGCGTGCCCGCGAACGTCTGGCCAATGCCGTTCACGATGTCCGCATAGGACTGGAAGATGCGATCCTTCTCCCGATCCACCTCCGCCAGCGCCGCGTAGTCTGGCTTCTGCGTCAGCATGAGGTACTTGGCCTTGGTCGGCCCGTCCAGCAACAGGGTGACGTTGTTGGAGTTGCCCAGGTAGATCAGGTCGGCCACTGCGCGCGGCGATGGGTGTTCGGACAGGTAGTTGACCGCCTTCACGAACAGCTCTCGATCCAGGTACAGCGCCCCGGCATCATCGGCGCGGATCGGGTAGAAGTCGTCGTAGGCCGCCAGTGCCTTGCCGGGCAGAACGCGAAGATCAGGGGAAGGCGGGGCGCGAAACCCCAGCACATAGATGCTGATTGCGGCGATCAAAACGCCCGGCACAAAAACTGAGGCCAGACGTTTCCAGTTGATCGTTGAAATAATAGACACGCGCACCTCTCCCTGAATCTACCGAAGAACCCCACATGATATTCGGGTTCCCCGCACCCCGGCAATTTGGGTGAGGCGGCTATGGCGCGGTCACTTTTTGCGCTTCTTCAGGTCGTTCTCAATAAGCCCTGATATGTAGGTGTTGGCGGGGATTTTCAGATCGTCGCACAAGTCCATCATGCGCTCGTGCAGCTCGGGGTCCATCCGCAGGGATACCGTTCGGCGATCGCCATAATTGCGAGTTCTACGGCGTTTAGTTCCCTGCCCATCGGCCGACATCTCGGCGTCCTTTGGGTCGGTCATGGCTTGTTCTTTAGCATAGTCAAAGGTTCATCACACAAGTCTAAGCCGACTTGCCTACTGGCGAAAGGCAGAACCAGCCGCCAACTTTCGCGCGCGAAAGTTGGTTAAGGCCAGCGCGCGTAAGTTGACATTTTATAGGGATTACCGTTGAACGTCACCGTTTCGCTGCGGCGACACCGGGCGTTCTCCCACCTTGTCGGCCGTGATGGCCGTGGCCCGTTCGTGCTGCCGGATGGTTTCCACCGCACTGGTCTTGTCCTGCTTGGCCGCCACGGCCTTTGCCGCCACCGTCTTGTCGTTGGTGTAGATGCGCAGCTCATGCGAGGCCCGCGTAGCCCCCACGTAGAAGCTGCGATCCCCGAAAACCTTGGCCATGTTCTCCAGCGCCCGCTCCTGCTTCTTCTCGCTCTCGGTCTGAGGCGCGCGGATGTGGAAGATGGCCCGGTGCTGGGTAGCCCCCTGGGAGGCGTGAACCGTCTGCGCGTAGGCGTGATCCCAATGCTTGTTGCGCGACAGATCGACTTGGTGCAGCGACACATCCTTGCCTTGCTTCAGCTCCAGCGTCACCTTGTCCCCAGCCACAGCCGTGACGCGCGCCACCTCGCCGTTTTTGAACTCGCCTTCGTTTCGGGTGATACGGATCAGGTCGCCCTTGGCCAGCTCGCGGGTGTCGCGGTCGTACACCTCGATTTTGTTGTGCTTCTTCGGCTGCCATGCGATCACAGAGCCGTCTTCCTTCTGGAGCACCACAGTGCCATTGGGGGCATCCACGGCCGACACGCGCATGTATTCGCCCTTCTTGGCGTCGATCTGCTGGTAGTCCCGCCCGAAGCGCACCACGTCGCCGGCCTTGTAGTATTGCGCCTCCTTCTGCATGGCCCGCGTCCACCCCTTCGAGGTGTAGATTTCGCGCGTATCCTCGGAGCGCGACAGTTCGCCCTGCTCCTTCAGTCCCTCGCGCACGCCGGCATTGATGGCCCGCCTGTCTTCGTTATAGGCGGTAATGACGATGGTGCGCTCACGCTCTGCCTTGTCGAGCTTCAAGATGTCCTGCACTACGGCCGCCACCAGGCGGCCCTTGTCCTCCTCGGACTTCTCGGGAATTTCCCGGATCATTCCAGCCTTGTCCATGTACTCGAAGGCCCGCGCGTTGTTGGCCAGCTCCACTTGGGTGAGCCGCTGGCCGTCCCCCAGGTTGTCGCGGCCAGTGATGATGTCCACGGCTTGCTTCAGGTCGGCGGTCTTCTGGCGGTTGATTTCGGTCATGTACGCGGTTTCCATGCCGTCCCGCTGGGCCAGCTCGAAGGGCTTGCCGGCCTCTACACCCTGCAACTGGAGCGTGTCGCCCAGGTACACCACCTTGGCCCCGGCCTTTTCGGCCATGTGGTCGAGCTGGGCCTTCTGGCGCTGCGACAGGAAGGACGATTCATCCACGATCCAGACTTCCGCCTTGCGCTGGAAGTCGGGTGCGTACTGCTTGGCAAACTCGATGTCCTTCTGTAGCTGCCGCTCCTTGATCTGGAACATCGAGACGGTATCAGTAGCAATACCTGTCTCCCTGGCCAGCACCTTGCTGGCCGCGCCGGTCGGGGCCATGCCGCGCACCGTGTAGCCCTGCTCCTGCGCCATTTCGCGCACGCCTTTGAGCATGGTGGTCTTACCCGTCCCAGCAAGGCCCTGCACGGCCACGTAGCGGTCTTCAGTGGTCAGTACCTTGCTGATAGCCTCCTTCTGTCCATCGCTGTATTTGAAGCCCTGCCGGCCCTCGGCCTGCGCTATCCGCGCGGCCACGGCCTCCGGCTCCATCATCTTCGGCGTCTGGCCCTTCTGTGCGCGCACTTGGTCGAGCGCCCACATTTCGCTGCCCAGCATCTTCTTGGTCGTGTAGTTGCCGTCAGGCAAGGCCACCAGATCGCCGTCCTTCTCCAGCTTGTCGAAGGCGCGCTTCACTTCCGATGCTGAAACGCGCCCTGCCCCGTGCTCGATGGCCGCCGCCATGAGGTCGTTCTTTGATACCACGGCCTCGCGCTCGATCAGGTGCGCAGCCGCAAAGGACATCGCCTCCCGGCCGGTGAGCTTGTCGGCCCGGATCACGCCTCCCTGCGCGCGCTGCGCGTCGGCCTTCGCCTGGATGGCGTCGAAGTCGATCCCGATTTCTTTGGCCCGCTCCTTCCAGCTCCCGATCAGGGCTTCGTGATCCACGTCCACCTTGCGCGCCCTGGTCTTCAGCGTGGCGTCCTCCTTCTGCTGCGCGCTGGCGTCGTCGATGTCCACGCCCTTGGCTTTCAGCGCCGCCTCGATTTCGGCCCGGCGCTGGCTGAAGTGCTCGATCTGCTCGCGGGTGATGCCGGCAATCTCGAAGTTGCCCTTCTCGTCGGTGCGGCGAATGTCGTAGCCCAGCGCCTGGAGCCGGTCGGCCAGCTCGGACGTGTAGATGGCTCCGATGACGCGCTGCGCGTTGTAGATTTCCTCGTTGGTCAGGGAGCGCCACTGCCCATCCTCCCGCTTGGTGGCGTTCATGATGACGGCGTGCGTATGCGTCTGCGGGTCGAGGTCGCGGCTTGTGTTGTGCCGGAACATGGCCACGGTCACGTTGCCGGTCTGCACCGCCTCGGTCTTCCCGTCCATGGTTTGCCGCGTCCTGGCCAGCTCGGTTTCTATGTGGCTGAGTGCCTTTTTGACTGCCGCCTCATGCGCTTCCCGAACCTCCCGCTTGCCGTACACCTCGGCCATGAGCGAAACACTCTTGGGCGCAGAAAACGTCATGTCGGTGCCCGGCCGGTGCTCGCGTTCCTTCTCGCCGGTTTCCTCGTTCTTGACCCACTTGCCCAGCTCCTGACCTTCCACCTTTCCGTTCAACACCTCGAAGAAGGCTTGACGGTCGATCTTGCCGGAAAGCCCAAGGTGCTCGGCCCCCTTGCCGAACCATTCGGAATGCTCCAAGCCCTCGTCCTGGGTGTAGTAGTTGTCAGCGGAAAAGTAGTGCAGTGCCTGCCCGGCGCTGCCCACGTTGTTCATACTAATCATCCCTGTTTTCCTCCCATTGCCGGCACGCTGAACGCCTTGGTGATCGGTGCATAGCACACACCCACAATGGCCGCGCAGCCCTGCGCCGTGGCCACCAGCTTGACGGTCTGATTGGCCCCAGCCAGGCGCACACGCACCGCCACCCGCTCGGTGTAGTAGCGCATGTTCTGGCCCATCGCCTTGTCGAACTTTTCCTGCGGCGGCGGCAGCTCCACCCCGGCCACCGTGACGGCCGGATTGTCCGTTTTGAAGCTAAAGCGGTCGCGGTACAGGTGATAGCCCGGCGCGATGATGTACTCCAGCTCCACCACGCGAGCCTCCACCCGGCGAGCGAAAACCCGGAAGGCTTCATCGGGTTGCAGCAAGTCCGGCTCGGCCTGCACGGAAACGCAAAAAGCCGCCAAGCAGGCGGCCGCGACGGAATGTAGAAATGCCCGTCTTTGAGTTGTCATCCGGTGTCCCTCCTATAGCGCGTCAGCCAGCGGATTGGGTTTCTTGCCCTGGTCGCCCGGCTTCGCTTCCGGCTTGTCTTTCGCGTGCGAAACCTGAGCGGCTGGCTTGATGATTTCGCCGGTTTCCTTGTCGATCACATCGCCGTTCTCGTTGCGCATGACTTCCACCGTAGCCGGCGCGTCCATGTCGTCGTCGTCCAGCATATCGGCCGACTCGGGCGCAGCGGCTTGGTGTGCATCGGCCGGTGCGGGCGCAGGTGCCGGCGCAGCGGCCGCTGTGGTCGGTTTGAAGCTGATCGCAAAGCCGTCGCGCTCGATGAAGCCGTTGGCCTTTTTCTCGGTCGGCACGTAGCCGTACTTGACGCGGGCAATGGGATAGTCGCCCGGAACCAGCAGATAGCCGGTCATATCAGGCAGCGTCAAAATCTCCGAAGTCAGCACAAGGTCGCGCATCTGACGGCGCGCCATCACGCTCACGCCGTCGCGCTGGGAACTAAGGCCATAGCTCAAGGTTTCGTCCTTCTCGTCCACCTCGGCCTGCCCCATCAATTCCGCCAACAGCTTCGCTGCCGCGCCGTCCGTCACGCGCAGCAGCAGCTTGGTTTGACAACCGGAAATGATCGTCTTGGCCAGATCGTGCCCGTAGATTTCGTAGAGCTGGCTGAAATCCTGAACGCCCAGCACCATGCACAAACCGTACTTCCGGGTGTTGGTCAGGGCCAGCTTCAGGATGTCGAGTTTCTGAAGTGTCGGCAGCTCGTCAATGCAGAACCAAAGCCGCTCACGGTGGATCGGCTCCAGGTCGAGCACGGCCTTGATTGCGGTGTCGATCCACAACGACAGAACGGGCTTCAATGCCTCGCGCATCGCTTCCCGTGCTGTGATGAACATCCATGAATCGCCTTCTTCATGTACCCATTTTCGGATGGAGAACGATTCGCCCTCATCTGGCAAAAACCGGAAGGCTTCAAGCTGGTTCTGAACAGTCATCTTGAGTGACATCCCCGTGCGCTCGGTCGTGGGATCAACATAGGTTGCGCCCGCTGTCCCCTGCAACAATGCGTGCATGGCGTCCAGGTTGCTCTTGGCGATTGCGTTGTAGAGGTCGCGGTTCGTGCGGCGGCCCTCGCGGCCCAAAACCGCGATAACGTCCTTGAGAACCATCCGGCCCGCCAGCGCCCAAAACGGATCGGCTTCGGCCGGATCGGGAATCAGGCCGTTCGCCATGTTGTCGAAATGGTAGTCCTTGGCAATCTCGTTCCAGATGTTCCAGTTCGGACTTCTGGCGTCCAGCGGGTTCATCAGGATGTCTTTGCCTTCCCGGTAGAACGCCTGGGTGAATTCGCCTGTCGGGTCATAGACGATCATCCGTTTTCCGCGCGCACGCACCTGCTTCATGAGCGCGAAAAACTGCTGTGACTTACCTGTGCCCTGCGCACCCGCAAACAGCGTGTGCAGCGTCTCGGACTTCACGCGCATGGGCACACCGGCAATCTCATACGGGCTGGCTTCGTCCCGGTGCCGGATCAGCCGCGCAAGCTCGTTTCCTTCCACCAGCTTGGCCCCGCGCAGTTGGTTGTCCTGCATCTTCTCGCGCCCGTATCCCCACCAGTAGAGCGAGATAAGGAACACCACGCCGATGGATGTCAGCACGCCAAACAAGCCGCCGTTGCGCAGCTTGCGCCACGCATCGTCGGCCATGTCATCGGTCAGCAAAGCCACTTCGGACACTTCCAGCTTCCGCAGCTCGCCGTTGACGTTCAGCTCCATCTTGCCGGCCGTCATGTAGAGCGCGTCCCGTGTGTGCGCGAGTACGTTCCGCTCCAGTGCGTACTTTTCGTCTGCGGTAGTCGCATTCCAGAAGTACGCCGTCGTGACTGCCAGACCGGCCAAGATGGAAATCAGCACAACCGTCCAGATGGCCACCACGAACAGCCTGGCTTGGTGCATCCACAACTCGGCCCCACGGGAGAAGCTACCGGCGCTTCCCTTTTCCTCTCTCTTTGCCATTTCAGCCTCCTTTCACTCGCTTGAGCTTTGCCTTCGCCTTGTTCTGCGCTTCGTACAACTGCTGCACGTCACGCGCCTCAACAATCGCCGCCAGCATGTACTCCGCAGTGAAGACCGAAAGCCACAGTTCATCGGGAATCTCGACCTTTCCGCCACCCTGCCCGCCAGCGCGGATTTCATCGAGAAGGCGGCGCAGCCGCTGCTCGATGTCTTGCACGTTTTCTGCGATCACGCCCTGCACCAGCGTTTGGCGCAAAAACTCGGAAATGCTGATTCCGTGCTCGTTTGCCTTGGTTCGATAGA
>NZ_JADZ01000061.1 GCF_000518645.1 Curvibacter gracilis ATCC BAA-807
AGCCGTCGGTGGGCAGCAAGGGCGACAGCTATGACAACGCCCTGGCCGAGACCATCAACGGTCTCTACAAGGCCGAGCTCATCCATCGCCGAGCGCCTTGGAAGACGAAGGAGGCTGTGGAGTTCGCGACGCTCGAATGGGTGTCCTGGTTCAACCACCATCGCCTGCTCGAACCCATCGGGTACATCCCGCCCGCAGAAGCCGAGGCAAACTACTATCGGCAACTCGCCAGTCAGTCCACCGCGGTGGCGGTCTGACTTAAACCAAACAGCCTCCTTGAAAACCGGGGCGATTCAGTCCCCATTGCCAGCTCGCCCCGAGTTGCCCAGGCTGATTCACCAGCGCTTACCGAAGCGGGCAAACAGCTGCCTCAAAACCTCCCGCCCAAACCGCTAGACTCACCACCGGTAACCTGCCTCGCTCCACCAGTGATGGCCAAAGCGGTTCCTACTCCATAGTCGCTGCAGCCCGAAAGGGTTGGTGCTAGTAACACCAAAAAGTAGCGGCGCAACCTCTCCGACACAGAGGTTTTGTCACGTCAGAATTCACGGCCCTCGGTGTTGCCGAGGGTTTCGCTTTCGGACGGGATGACCAGAACGGCAACGTCTGGTGCACGGCTACTGACGTGTTACTACATCCCGTCCACCTACATGCTCCTAGTAAAAGCATCGGGTGGTTTCCAGGCTCTAGTAGGAGTTCTGAACCATGTCTCTCGTTTCTCACAGGCACAGCAGTCGCGCTGCTGCCGCCCCCCACCCCCCTTGTCACCCACCCGCCCCGGGCGCAGCAGGCGTTGGCCTTTGTGCAGCGTGGAACAGCACCTGTTGTGCCGGGGCGGGGCACCCACGCGGTGCCTTTGCCCTGTCGACCCATCGGCCCAGCCTCAACACGGAGGCCGCGCCATGAACCCCTTCCAACCCAATCACCTACTGGCCGGTAAAAGAGCCCTGATCACTGCCGGCGCCAGCGGCCTGGGCCTGAGCATGGCGCAGGCCTTCATGGCGGCGGGCGCGCGCGTGATGGTGTGCGATGTGGATGCCGCCGCGCTGATCGAGGCCGCGGGCCAGTGCCCGGGGCTTGCCACCGCGCTGGCTGATGTGTCGGCCGAGGGCGATGTGGCCCGGCTGTTCCAGGCGGTGGATGCTCGCCTGGGCGGGCTGGATGTGTTGGTGAACAACGCGGGCGTGGCCGGGCCCTCTTGCGGGGTGGGGTCCATCACGCTGGCGGATTGGGACCGCACCCTGGCGGTGAATCTCACAGGCCAGTTTTTGTGTGTGCGCGAGGCCTTGCCCCGGCTGCGTGCCGCACAGGCCCAAGGGGGCGGCGCCTGCATCATCAACCTGTCTTCGGCCGCAGGCCACCTGGGCATGCCGGGGCGGGCGGCGTATTCGGCCTCCAAATGGGCCGTGGTGGGTTTCACCCAAACCCTGGCACTTGAGCTGGGGCCCGAGGGCATTCGCGTGAACACCGTCTTGCCCGGTGCGGTGGATGGCCCGCGCATCCGTGCCGTGATCGCGGCCCGGGCCCAGGCCACAGGGCAGCCGGTGGATGAGGTGGCGCGGGCCTACACCGGGCAGTCGGCCTTGGGGCGTTTGATCAGCCCGGCGGACATCGCCCACATGGCGGTGTTTGCCGCCAGCGACTGGGCCGCCGGCGTGACCGGCCAGAGCCTGGTGGTGGATGGACTGACGCAGGCCCTGAGCTAGCGCCTCGCGTTCTTCTTCCTCGTCTACCTCTTCTTCTTCACTTCATGTCAGAAGGCCCCCGCACCGGGGGCCGGGGCCGCGCTTTGCCCAAACACCTTTCTCGGAGACTCATCATGAGCCAGCACTCCAAAGTCATCATCACCTGCGCCCCCACGGGCGCCATCCACACGCCCAGCATGTCGCCCTACCTGCCGGTGACGGCGGCGCAGATCGCCGACGCGGGCCTGGAGGCGTTTGAGGCCGGGGCGGCGATTCTGCATTTGCACGCCCGCGACCCGGTGGACGGGCGGCCTTCGCAAGACCCGGATCTGTTTCGGCCGTTTCTGGAGCAGATCAAGGCGCACAGCAACGCGGTGATCAACATCACCACCGGCGGCAGCCCGCACATGAGCGTGCAAGAGCGCATGCGCCCGGTGCTGGCGTTTGCGCCCGAGCTGGCCTCGCTCAACATGGGCTCGATGAACTTTGGCCTGTACCCCATGCTGCACCGCTTCAAGCACTTTGAGCACGCCTGGGAGCAGCAGCACCTGGAGGCCAGCCGCGACCTGGTGTTCAAGAACACCTTCAAAGACATCGAGACCGCCTTGCTGCTGGCGGGCGCCCGCGGCACGCGCTTTGAGTTTGAGTGCTACGACATCAGCCACCTGTACAACCTGGCGCACTTTGTGGGGCGTGGGCTGGTGCAGCCGCCGGTGCTGGTGCAGTCGGTGTTCGGCATTCTGGGTGGCATCGGGCCCGACCCTGAAGACCTGATGCACATGCGGCGCACGGCGCAGCGCTTGTTGGCCGATGGTTTTTGCTGGTCCATCCTCGGCACGGGGCGGCACCAGCTGCGCCTGGCCACCATGGGGGCTGCCATGGGTGCGCATGTGCGGGTGGGGCTGGAGGATTCGCTGTGGGCCGGGCCTGGGCAGCTGGCGGTGTCGAGCGCCGAGCAGGTGCGCCGCGTGCGCGAGGTGCTGGCGGCACTCAACCTGCAGGTGGCCACGCCCGACGAGGCGCGGCAGATGCTGGCCCTGAAGGGGGCTGATCAGGTTGATTTCTGAAGCCAAGGAGTCACCATGAACACCCACTTTGCAAATGCCGCAACACCGCAGGCGGCCTTCTCTGACGCCGATGCCGATGCCGTGGCCGCCCTCACGCCCTTGTTGTTCAAGCGCCTGCTGCCCCTGCTGGTGCTGGCCTATGTGATCAGCTTCATCGACCGCACCAACATTGCCCTGGCCAAGCAGCACATGGCGCTGGATCTGGGCATCTCGGCGGCAGCCTATGGCCTGGGCGCGGGCCTGTTCTTCTTGAGCTATGCGCTCCTCGAGGTGCCCAGCAACCTGATCATGCACCGCGTGGGCGCACGCTTCTGGATCACCCGCATCATGATCACCTGGGGCCTGTTGTCGGCCGGCATGGCGTTGGTGCAGGGCGAGGCCTCGTTCTATGTGATGCGCCTGCTGCTGGGCGCGGCCGAGGCGGGGCTGTTCCCCGGCGTGATGCTGTACCTGACCTACTGGTTTGGCCGCCAGGAGCGGGCCCGGGCCACGGGCTACTTCTTGCTGGGCGTGTGCATTGCCAACATCGTGAGCGGCCCCTTGGCAGGCGCCCTGCTGCAGCTCGACGGCCTGGGCGGCTGGCATGGCTGGCAGTGGATGTTTTTGATCGAGGGCCTGCCTGCCGTGGCCCTGGCCTGGGTGGTGTGGCGCCACCTGCCCGACGGGCCCGACACGGCCCCCTGGCTGAGCCCGGCCCAGCGCAGCCTGCTGCGCCAACACCTGGCCGCCGAAGCTGCAGACAACGCACCCGAAGGCCACGGTCATGCGCTGATGCAAGCCCTGCGCGACCCGCAGATCTGGCTGGCGATTGCGGTGTACTTCTGCCACCAGATCAGCATCTACACGGTGATCTTCTTCCTGCCCGGCATCATTGCCACCTACGGCCAGTTGGGCCCGCTGCAGGTGGGCCTGCTCAACGCCATCCCCTGGGTGGCCGCCGCCGTGGGCGCCTTCTGCCTGCCCGGCCTGGCCACCACGCCCGGGCGCTGCCGGGGCCTGCTGCTGCTGGGTTTGCTGGTGATGGCCTTGGGCCTGCTGGTGGCCGCCTGGGCCGGGCCGGTGGGGGCCCTGGTGGGCTTCAGCCTCACGGCGCTGATGTTCTTTGTGGTGCAGTCGGTCGTGTTCTTGGTGCCCAGCGCGCGCCTGTCAGGCCCGGCCTTGGCCGGGGGCATTGCGCTGGTCAACACCTGCGGGCTGCTGGGGGGCTTTCTGGGCCCCTCGGTGATGGGGCTGATCGAACAGGCCACGGGCAGCACGCGCAACGGGCTGTTGCTGATGGCGGGGCTGCTGGTGCTGGCCGCGGGGGTGAGCCTGGGCTTGCGGTGGGGTAGGGGGCGCTGAGGTGCAGGCGTGACCAGGTTCCGGCGGCCTTGCTTCAAGCAAGCCAGGCCGCACAGGCATCAACAACGGCACGGGCAAAAAAGCCTAGGCCGCGGCGGTCAATTGCTGAAACAAGAAGCTGTAGAGCAGGGCCTCTCTGTGGGCGTAGATGTTCGGGTCGGTTCGCCCCGAATGGCCGCCGGCGGTTTCTTCATACAGCCACACCTTGGTGTGGCCCAGTGCCCGCAGATGGGCCGCCATTTTTCGGGCGTGGGCTGGGTGCACCCGATCATCGTTGCGATTGCCCAGAAAGAGGATCGGGGGGTAAGAGAACTGCGCGCTTGCGGGTTTGGCGTTTTGGTAGGGCGACCAGCGTGCGAGTGCTTCGCGATCTGTCGGCTTGTCTGGGTCACCGTACTCTTCTATCCAGGATGCGCCGGCAAACAGTTTTGAGAAACCCAGCATGTCCGTCAGCGGCACCCGCGACACCACGGCGCCGAACAGCTCGGGGCGCTGCACCATCACAGCCGTGACCAGCGCTCCGCCATTGCTGGCCCCGTAAATGCCCAGCCGAGCGGGCTGGGCGAGGCCGCGCTGTGTCAGATCCGATGCCACCGCGATGAAATCGTCGAAAGCGCGCTGCCGCCGCGCGCCCTGGGCGGCCAGTGCCCAAGCCGGCCCAAACTCGCCGCCGCCGCGGATATGCGCCATCACATAGACGCCGCCGTACTGCAACCAGTTGATGCCCGGCATGCGCTGGTAATCCAACTCCAGCGGAATGCCGAATCCGCCATAGCCGTACAGCAGCACCGGTGCATCGGCGGCAGGCTGGGCAGGCCCGATCACCGTGTAGGGCACCATCGTGCCATCGCTCGATCGGGCCTGATATTGGCGCACCACCATGCCATCGGCCTTGAACGCCGCCGCCTGGGTTTTAAGGGGCGCGGGCCACGGCTGCGGGGCTGAGACGTCCACCAAGGCCAGAGCCTGTGGGGTGATCGGCGCTTGGGTGGTCAGCCAGACGCGATTGTCTTTGGCGCCCTGGTCAGCCCGCACATGCACAAGCCCCGTGTCGGGCGCGGGCAGCGGGTCAAAGGAAAAGGCCTTGCCGTCCCAGCGCGCAAAGGTCAGGCGCGGGTGCATGTCTTCACTTGAGGCGATCACGATGCCGTCGCGCACCACATCCGACCAGACCATGCGTTTGCGCGGCTCACCTGCAAACACGAGATGCAATTCGTGCGTCGCACCCGTCGCACCCTTCGCCTCTGTCACCTGTTGCAAGGCCATCGCGATCAGACTGCCTTCGCTGTAGGTGTGGCCGGACGTGGTCCATGGCGAACGCAGCAGAGCCAACAGCCAATCGCGCTCAATCCAGACTTCGGCGTCGTCTGGTGTGTCAAGCTGGGTCAGGGTGCCGTCAAACTGCAGCAGGTGCCGCTCTGCCTGGTGGAATTGCTTGCGACGTTGCACCAGTGCCACGGGGGGCAGGCCGTCGCGGCCGCTGGACTTGACGCTGACCGACACGTCCGACGCTTGGCCGCGCAGGATCTCGGGGGCCGTGGCCACGGGCGTGCCGCGTTTCCAACGGCGCGCCGTCATCGCGTAGCCACTGGTGGTGGTGGTGCCCGGCCCGAAGTCGGACGCCAGCAGCACCTCGTCTGCGCCGAACCAGGCCGCCGTCATCTTCGCCGCCGGAAGGTTGAAGCCGCCGGCCACGAATGCGCGGTTCTCCAGGTCAAACTCGCGCATCTCGACCTTGTCCTCACCGCCGGCAGACAGAAAGATCAATGCCCGTTGGGTTGATGCATGCACCGCCATGCCTGTGTAGACCAGGTTTCGCGATTCTTCGCGCGCCAAGTCGTCAAAGTTGATCAGCACGCGCCAGGAGATGCGCTCCTTCGAGAATTCTTCCAGCGATGTGCGCCGCAGAATGCCGTGGGGCTGCCGCGCGCTGCGATAAAAGTTGTAGAGGTACTCACCGTGCCGGATGGGAAACTGGATGTTCGCTGGATTCGAGAGACTGGCCAGCACGTCTCTGCGCCGCTTCGCGAAATACGACTCACGCTCGACCAACGCCATCGCTTCGCGGCTGCGTGCGTTGACCCACTCCAGCGCGCGCTTTGAGTCAACATCCTCCAGCCAGGCGAGCGGGTCTGAAGGCACGGCCTGCGGCTGCGGCTGCGCCAATGCCTGCACCGCGCCTGATGCCCACAACCCCCACCTCAGGGGCCAAGCGGCCAGATCCCTGCGTTTGATGTCCATGTTGGCTCCCTGTTTTGCTCGCATTTTGCAACGAGCAGCACGCGCAATGGGCTGTTGCTGATGGGGGCTGCTGGTGCTGGCCGCAGGGGTGAGCTTGGGGTTGCGTTGGGGTAGGGGGCGTTGACGGGCCCCCAGACCGGCCCAACGGCGTACTCTGCTTGCGTTGGGCCCTGGCTGGTGTCAGTGGCTTGGGTGCCCGGGCTCGAACAGGGCTTCGAGAGAAGGGGCTGTGAGGATCAGTTGGCCCCAGCGCATCAGTTGTTCGGGCCCAGCCGATTGAATGCGGGTGCGGGCCCAGTCAGGGATGGGGCCGAAGCGCTGTTCGATGAACTGCGTCAACATCCAGGCGGCACCTTCATCACGCCCCTTTTGTCGTCCTTCCTGTCGTCCTTCCTGGCGTCCTTCTTTGCGGCCTTGTTTCTTTCCTTTTTGCAGCGCCTCTGTGAACAGGCGGCCCATTGTGTCGGCGACCATGGGACGTTCTTCCATCAGATCAGGTCGTTGGGTAGGTGTTTTGGCGAAGCTCTTGTCG
>NZ_JADZ01000062.1 GCF_000518645.1 Curvibacter gracilis ATCC BAA-807
GCACCAGCCACAAACACACCCGTCACCGGGTTGGTGCCCCCCACGTTGCTGCCGCCCAAGGTGGCCGTCACGCTGTAGCTGCCCGCCGTGGTCGCCGTCAGGCTGACGGAACAGGTACCCGCCGTGGTGCTGCAATTGTTGGCACTCAGGCTGGCACCCGTGCCCGGCGCGCTGAAGCTGAACACGCTGGCACCGCCGGTATTGAGGTTGCCGTTGGCGTCGTAGGCACTGACCGTGATGGTGTAGGCATCGCTGCCATTGGCCGTCTTGGGGCCGCTGCTGATGGTCACCTGCGAATGGCCCGCCGTCGGGGGGCCTGCCACGAACACCGCCGTCACCGGGTTGGTGCCACCGCCCACCGGCGTGGCGCCAATGCTGGCCGTGATGGCATAGCTGCCCGCCACCGTGGCTGTGAGCGTCACCGAGCAGGTGCCGGCACTGGCCCCCGTCGTGGCTGTGGTGCAACTGGCCGCACTCAGGCTGGCGCCCGCACCCGGTGCACTGAAGCTGAACGTGGTCGCAGCAGCCGTGTTCGGGTTGCCATTGGCGTCATAGGCAGAGGCCGTGATGGTGTAGGCGTCCAACCCATTGGCAGCCTTGGGGCCGCTGCTGATGCTGACCCGCGAGCCGCCAGCCGTGGCGCTGCCCGCCACGAACACCGCAGTGACCGGGCTGTGGGCCACCGGGTCGGCCAGGCCTTCTCCGGACAGGCGCACATGCACCTGATACGAGCCCGCGCTGCTGGCCACCAGGCTCACGCCGCAGCCACCAGCGTCCGCCCCCGTGGTGGGCGTCACGCAGTGGTCGGCACTGAGGGTGGCTGCATTGGGCGCACCGTCAATGGTGAAGGTGAAGGCGGTCGGGTTGAGCGTCACCCGGTTGCCCAGGGCGTCATAGGCCTCGGCACTCACGGTGTAGGGGTCCACGCCATTGGCGATCTTCGGGCCCACACTGATCAGGGCCTTGGACACCACCGCCGTCACCGCACCGGCCTGGAAGGTGGCGCTGACCTGGCGGCCGCCGTCCACCGGCGAGCCCGCCAGGCTTGCGCTCAGCGAATAGGTGCCCGACACGGTGGCGGTGAGCTGCACGCTGCAGGTGCCGGCCGTGGTGGTGCAGCTGCTGGCGCTCAGGGCTGCACCGGCGCCAGGAGCACTGAAGCTGAAGGTATTGGCGGTGCCCGTCACCAGGTTGCCCTGGGCATCCAAGGCGCGGGCGGTGATGACGAAGGCATC
The DNA here is from genome assembly GCF_000518645.1 of Curvibacter gracilis ATCC BAA-807. Taxonomy (GTDB): domain Bacteria; phylum Pseudomonadota; class Gammaproteobacteria; order Burkholderiales; family Burkholderiaceae_C; genus Curvibacter; species Curvibacter gracilis. Next base: position 1,236 of record NZ_JADZ01000062.1, read on the forward strand.
CACCCCATTGGCGGCCTTGGGGCCGTCAGGTGTGATGCTGATACGCGAGCTGCCGGCCGTGGCCGCACCGGCCACAAACACGGCCTGAGCGGGGCTGCCGCTGCCGACGGCCTGGCCACCGAGCTGGGCCGTGACGGCGTAAGTGCCCGCCACGGTGGCGCTCAGCGTGACGCTGCACACGCCCGCTGTGGTGGTGCAGGTGCTGGCACTGAGGGCCGCACCGCTGCCCGAGACACTGAAGCTGAAGCTGCTGTTGCCATTGCTGACCAGATTGCCCTGGGCATCGCGCGCCGTCGCCGTGAGGGTGTAACGGTCGCTGCCATTGGCGGTCTTGGGCCCGGCATCCATGGCCAGGGTGGAACTGCCAGCCTGGGCTGCGCCAGCCACAAACACGGCCGTCAAGGGGTTGCCCGAGCTCAGCACGGTGCCAGACACACTGGCCGTGATGGCGTAGCTGCCCGCCACGGTCGCCGTCAGGGTGACCGAGCAGGTGCCCGCAGCAGCGCCGCTGGTGGCGGTGCTGCAAGTGGCCGCGCTCAGGCTGGCCCCGGCTGCGGGGGCGCTGAAGCTGAACGTGAAGGCCGTGCCGGTGTTGATATTGCCGTTGGCGTCCAGCGCCTGGGCCGTGAGGGTGTAGGCATCGCTGCCATTGGCCGTGCGCGGGCCGCTGCTCAGGCTCACGCGTGCACTGCCGGCACTGACCGGGCCGGCCACAAACATGCCCACCAGGGGGTTGGTGCCGCCCAGGCTCTGGCCGCCCAGGCTCACGCTGACGCTCTGGTTGCCCGCCACGGTGGACTTCAGGCTGACCGTACAGGTACCGGCATCAGCACCGCTGGTGGTCGTGGTGCAGCTGGCACTGCTGAGCACGGCCCCGACGCCACCCGCGTTGAAGCTGAAGGTGTAGGGCTGGCTCACGTCCAGGTTGCCAAAGGCATCGGTGGCGCTGGCCGTGAGGGTGTAGGCATCGCTGCCGTTGGCCAGCTTGGGGCCGGCATCGATGCTGGCCCTTGCGGTGGCGGCCACGGCCTCACCGGCCACAAAGCGGGCATCGATCGGGTTGGTGCCCCCCACCGGGGTGCCGCTCAGGCTGGCGCTGACATGGAAGACCGTGGCCAGGGTGGCGCTGAGGGTGACCGAGCAGGTGCCGGCCGCCGCGCCCGTGGTGGGCGTGGTGCAGGTGCTGGCGCTCAATGTGGCGCCCGCGCCGGGGTTGCTGAAGCTGAAGGTCTGGGCCGCACCAGCGTTGAGGTTGCCGTTGGCATCCTGCGCACGCACGGTCAGGGTGTAGGCCCCCACGCCATCGGCCGTCAGCGGCCCGGGTGGGTTCATGCTCAGGCTGGAGCCCGCAGCACTGACAGCACCTGCCACAAACACGGCCGTGACGGGGTTGGTGCCGCCCAGGGGCGTACCGCCCAGGCTGGCCGTGATGGCATAGCTGCCGGCCACGGTGGCCGTCAGGTTCACCGAACAGGTGCCCGCGCCGGCGCCGCTGGTCGCGGTGGTGCACTGGCTGGCGCTCAGGCTGGCGCCGGCTGCAGGTGCACTGAAGCTCACCGTGATGGCGCTGGCGGTGTTGAGGTTGTTGTTGGCGTCCAGCGCGCTGACCGTCAGGGTGTAGGCATCCACACCATTGGCCGTCTTGGGGCCCGCACTCAAGGCCACACGGGCCGTGGACGCCGTCGGTGCGCCGGCCACAAAGGTACCGACCACCGGGTTGGTGCCGCCCAGCGGGGTGCCCCCCAGACTGGCCGTGATCGCGTAGCTGCCGGCCACGGTTGCACTGAGGGTGACGGCGCAGGTGCCCGCCGTCGTGGTGCAGGTGCTTGCGCTCAGGCTGGCGCCGGCCGCCGGGGCGCTGAAGCTGAAGGTGGTGGCCGTGGTGCTGTTGAGGTTGCCATTGGCGTCCAGCGCGCTCACGGTGAGGGTGTAGCTGTCCACCCCATTGGCCACGCGCGGGCCGGCGCTGATGTCCACGCGCGAGGCAGTGGCGGTGGGGGCCGCCGCCACGAACACGGCGCTGGCCGGGTTGCTGCCGCCGATCAGGTTGCCATCCAGGCGCGCCTTCACGCTGTAGGTGCCGGCCACGGTGGCCTTGAGGGTCACGGTGCAGCGACCTGCATCGGGGCCGGTGGTGGCCGTGGTGCAGGTGCCTGCGCTCAGGCTGGCGCCCGAGGCGGGCAGTGGCGTGTCGAAGCTGAAGGTGGTGGCACTGGTCGTGTTGAGGTTGCCTTGGGCGTCATTGGCCGAGACCGTGAGGGTGTAGCTGTCGCTGCCGTTGGCCAGCTTCGGGCCCGCGCTGATGGCCAGGCTCGAGGTGCCGGCCACCGGGTTGCCTGCCACAAACACGGCCGTGACCGGGTTGGTGCCGCCCACGTTGGAGCCGCCCAGGGTGGCTGTGATCGCATAGCTGCCGGCCACGGTGGCCGTCAAGCTCACCGAGCAAGTGCCCGCCGTGGTGGTGCAACTGCTGGCACTGAGCGAGGCGCCCGCGCCGGGGTTGCTGAAGTTGAAGGTGCTGGCCGTGCCCGACGCCAGATTGCCCTGGGCATCGTAGGCGGTGGCCGTGAGGGTGTAGGCCGTGCTGCCATTGGGGGGCAGGGGGCCGGTGCTCAGGCTCACCCGCGACGACAGCGCCGTGGCGGCACCGGCCACGAACACGCCTACCACCGGGTTGGTGCCGCTCACGGGCGTGGCGCCCAGGCTGGCCGAGACGCTGTAGCTGCCGGCGACGGTAGCCTTCAGTGTGACCGAGCAGGTGCCCGCCGTGGTGGTGCAACTGTTGGCACTGAGGCTCGCACCAGTCCCCGGGGCGCTGAAGTTGAAGGTATTGCTCGCGCCCGTGGCCAGGTTGCCGTTGTCGTCATACGCACTCACGGTGATGGTGTAGGCATCAGTGCCGTTGGCCGTCTTGGGGCCGGCACTGATGGCCACCCGCGAGCCGCCGGCCGTGGGCGCGCCCGCCACAAACACCCCCGTGACAGGGTTGGTGCCGCCCACGTTGGCGCCGCCCTGGGTGGCCGTCACGCTGTAGCTGCCTGCCGTGGTCGCCGTCAAGGTGACCGTACAGGTGCCCGCAGTGCCGCCCGCGGTGGTCGTGGTGCAGGTGGTGGCGCTCAATGCATATCCGGTGCCCGGGGCGCTGAAGTTGTAAGTGATGGCGCTGCTGGTGTTGAGATTGCCGTTGGCATCCAGGGCGCTCACGCTGATGGTGTAGGCATCGCTGCCGTTGGCCGTCTTGGGGCCAGCGCTGATGGTCACCCGCGAGCTGCCTGCCGTGACCGCACCGGCCACAAACACAGCCGTCACCGGGTTGGTGCTGCCAGCCACAGGTGTCGAGCCCATGCTCCCTGTCACGCTGTAGCTGCCAGCGGTCGTTGCGGTCAAGGTGACCGAACAGGTACCCGCAGCGGCACCCGTTGTGGCCGTGGTGCAGGTGGTGGCGCTCAACGCGGCACCCGTGCCCGGCGAACTGAAATTGAACGTGGTGGCACTGAGGGTATTGAGGTTGCCATTCGCGTCCACCGCACTGGCCGTGAGGGTGAAGGCGTCGGTGCCATTGGCCACCTTGGGGCCGCTGCTGATCACGATCCGTGAACTGCTGGCCGTGGGTGAGCCTGACACAAACACCCCTGTGACAGGGTTGGTGCCGCCCACGTTGGTGCCGCCCAGGGTGGCCGTCACGCTGTAGGTACCCGCCGTGGTCGCCGTCAAGGTGATCGAGCACGTGCCTGCACTGCCGCCGGTGGTGGCTGTGGTGCAGGTTGCAGCGCTCAGCGCCGCACCCGTGCCGGGTGCACTGAAGCTGAAGGTGCTGGCTGTGCTGGTGTTCAGGTTGCCGTTGGCATCCAGCGCACTGGCCGTGATGGTGTAGGCGTCGGTTCCATTGGCCGTCTTGGGGCCCGTGCTGATGGCCACGCGCGCCGTGCCCGCCGTTACGGCACCTGCGGTGAAGGTGCCCGTCACAGGGTTGGTGCCGCCCACGTTGGTGCCGCCCAGGGTGGCCGTGACCAAGTAGCTGCCTGCAGTCGTTGCTGTCAAGGTGACAGCGCAAGTACCAGCGCTACCGCCCGCGGTCGCTGTGGTGCAAGTCGCGGCGCTCAGCGCGGCGCCCGTGCCAGGCGCACTGAAGCTGAAAGTGCTGGCCGCACTGGTGTTCAGGTTGCCATTGGCATCCAGCGCACTGGCCGTGATGGTGTAGGCATCCGAGCCGTTGGCGATCTTGGGGCCCGTGCTGATGGCCACGCGCGCTGTGCCCGCCGTGACAGCACCTGCGATGAATGTGCCCACCACCGGGTTGGTGCCGCCCACGCTGCTGCCACCCAAAGTGGCCGTGACCGAGTAGCTGCCTGCAGTCGTTGCCGTCAAGGTGACAGAGCAAGTGCCTGCGCTGCCACCCGTGGTGGCTGTGGTGCAAGTCGCGGCGCTCAGAGCCGCGCCCGTGCCAGGCGCGCTGAAGCTGAAGGTGCTGGCCGCGCTGGTGTTCAGGTTGCCGTTGGCATCATTGGCCGTGACCGTGAGGGTGTAGGCGTCCGTTCCATTGGCCATCTTGGGCCCCTGGCTGATCACCACGCGCGAGCCGGAAGCAGCCACCCCACCCGCCACAAACAAGCCCGTGACCGGGTTGGTCCCACCCACGGTGGCGCCCCCCTGGGTGACGTTCACGCTGTAAGTGCCCGCCGTGGTGGCTGTCAAAGTGACCGAGCAGGTGCCTGCACTGCCGCCGGTGGTCGTCGTGGTACAGGTGTTGGCGCTCAGTGCTGCACCGGTGCCCGGTGCGCTGAAGTTGAAGGTCGTGGCTGCATTTGTGTTCAGGTTGCCATTGGCATCATTGGCCGTGACCGTGAGGGTATAGGCATCCAAGCCATTGGCCACCTTCGGGCCGCCGCTGATGGCCACACGAGAGCCACCCGCCGTGACGGTACCGGCCGTGAAGGCGCCCGTCACAGGGTTGGTGCCGCCCACATTGGTGCCGCCCAGGGTGGCCGTCACGCTGTAGGTACCTGCCGTAGTCGCCGTCAAGGTGACAGAGCAGGTGCCTGCGCTGCCACCCGTGTTTGCTGTGGTGCAAGTTGCAGCACTCAGCGCCGCGCCCGTGCCCGGTGCACTGAAGCTGAAGGTGGCGGCGGCACTGGTGTTCAGGTTGCCGTTGGCATCCAGCGCGCTGGCCGTGATCGTGTAGGCATCCGAGCCGTTGGCGATCTTGGGGCCAGAGCTGATGGCCACACGAGAGCCACCCGCCGTGACGGCGCCGGCCGTGAAGGTGCCCGTCACAGGGTTGGTGCCGCCCACGTTGGT
>NZ_JADZ01000063.1 GCF_000518645.1 Curvibacter gracilis ATCC BAA-807
GGCCGAAGACTTTGTGATTGCCACCGGGGTGCAATACAGCGTGCGCCAGTTTGTGGAGTTTGCGGCGGCCGAGCTGGGCATCACGCTGCGCTTTGAGGGCGAAGGCGAGGCCGAGGTGGCGGTGGTGGCAGCGGTGAGCGGCGACAAGGCCAAGTGCAAGGTGGGCGATGTGGTGGTGCGGGTGGACCCGCGTTACTACCGGCCTACCGAGGTGGAGACGCTGCTGGGCGACCCGAGCAAGGCACACGCCAAGCTGGGCTGGAAGCCGAAGATCACGCTGGCGGAGTTGGTGAAAGAGATGGTGGTCTCGGACTACGACTCGGCGCGCAAGGATGCGCTGGTGAAGATGGCCGGGTTCAAGGCCTACGATCACCACGAGTAATTTTCTTGGGTCAGATGTCACTGTATTGACCCAGCGGTTTGTGCACAGGTCAGGCCGCTAAAGCATATGCCTCAGCGAGGGTCTTCATTTTCAGCGCCTGGTGAGGGCGCCGATGGTTGTACCAACTGATCCAGTCCGCAATCTGGACCTTTGGGGCCGACTTGGTGCTGCGGTAATACACCGTGCGCCTGGGAATCTGGAACCACTGGCAAAGCTTCACGAGGCTGACCGCATCGCGTCTTCAGCCAATCCCTGCTGAAGGCTGAGGATCATTTCTCGTCCTCGTTGCCCAGCACGGAGGCCAGCTTTTTTCTCGCACGCAACTCCAACATCGCTTCGCCGTAGGCCTGCTACAAATCACTGAGCTGGCATTCGTACTGCTCTTTGATTTCCAGGGGCTTGCTGCGCAGCGCGCTCTCCATGCCGCGCTTGCCTTCATTGACCCACTGTTCAACCTCAGAAGGGTTGAGGTCGTAGGCCCGGCTGGCCTCTGAGACCGTGGTCTTTCCTTGAATGATGTCCAGGACCAGGGCCGTCTTTCTCTTGGCCGTCCAACGCTTGATGTCGCCTTCCATCAGGGTGCTCATCTGTGTTTCCTTTCATCGATAACACCTGAGCAGGAAATCACTGGATCAATACACCAACACCGAAAACGCCCACCTTCAAGACAAATAAAAAATACAACAAACAAAAATAAATATATCAAGTAAAAATATCCGCCAAAACATTCCTGCTATCACCAAGAGCATTCATATATTTAGCGCGAACAGATTCTCTCAAAGCATCAAAATTCTTTAGCTTAAGACGAGCCTCACACAAATAATTTGCAGCCAGACCAACATAATCATCCACATCAAATGCTGCCCCACCAAGAAAATCTACTTGCTCAACAATGCAGGCTCTTCTAGTTCCGATCGTAGGTACACCGAAAGACGCGGCCTCCCATATAGTAACGGGCTCAGCCTCATTAGCATAATCAGATGGAAAACATAAAAAATCCAACGCCTGCAAGAAATCATCTTTCCTTCTCTCGTACACTGGCCCAAAATACTTAACAGCCTTGCATTTTGCCAATCTTCCATTAAACTCACTCAATATCAAATCATCAACTGGTCCCGCTACGTGCCCAACAACGTTAACACCACGCAGCAACATCTCCTCGATTAAATCGAAAAACAAAAATATTCCCTTTTCCCTGGTAATATTAGATAAAAAACCCAAAACAATCCCAGTATTCTCTCGTTTCTGTGCTGCAATGGATGCTCCAACTCCCGAAAAAACAACATTAGACAAAATAAAAATCCTGTCATGCCGTATGGAATATTTAGCAATCAATCGCTCTTTCATACATGAGCACAGAACAATAATAGTGGACTTATCATTTAGAAGCCAGAAAAACAATCGGAATTTTGAGCTCGGCCTATCCAAGTAAGAAAAATTATGAAGATGCAATGTCACCTTAACTGAGAAAATATTAGCAGCAAGCAAAAATGCCATATCAAACAACACCCCCCACCCGCCTGATACACCTATATAAACAGCATCAGCCCTAGAAAAAATAAGTCGACATAAAAACGAGGAAAAAGACCTACCAAATGAAAGCAATGTGCCTATCAGGCGCGATCTCTTCATAAAAGGCGAACGATCAAAATAAAATACACTATTTTCCCGAAGCAGATATTCGTAAACTTTTGACGTAACCAATGAGAAGCCATGCAATGGAGGTGGGAAAGGGCCAACAACTAAATATATCATCGCTTTACCAATCGATAGATTTTTACAAAAATATTACGAAAAGACCTGTACGCCAAATAGTTAAAAAAGAAAAAAGAAAATAAAACTTCCGAAAATTTATCATCATTGAACTTTGAAAACCATGACAAAAACAATTTGTCCTGCGGCAAATGCAAAAAAAAGATCCTCGCATACAATGCAATTAAATATCTTTGGCGGAATCCCGGGACACCACTCCAATGACGGTAGATGAAATATTCATCCGAAATATCTCGACAAACGTAGCCGCTAGCAATCATTGAATTCAATGAAACAGAAACCAACATCTCGTCACCCTCATGATGTAGTTCCTTATGACATGCCAAGTATCTCTTATTAACGATCACCGCATTTCGATACAAAGCTTCGAAAAACTGTGGAGATCCAGATATTAGTTCACCACCAAACCAATTAAAAATATTCGGAGGATTCCCCAATCTCACAAGATCACCGGAAACTCTCTCAGACCCATATTCCTCAAAGACTTGCTGAGATATGTTATAAACGAGAGCATCATCAGAATGGTAGAAAAAATCTGGAAGCCTTCTAAGGCATACAACATCCAAATCTATCAACGTGCATCTCAGTGCCTTCAGACCGGCGAAGTATCTAAATACATCAATTTTGTAATGCGCTGAATGGAAAGCCACATTCGCCGAGACCTGAAAATCGAATTCAATTTCAACAACATCAAAATTCAAAACCACATCATTATCATTAACAAGTCCGAGCAAATAAGACCTATCGTTTGTCAAAACCGTCAGTTCATCACCAAATCGAGCAATCGACTTAGCAAGAAGAACCGCATTCCGCAAATAGACAAGATGTTTTGCAGATGCCTGCAGCACTTTCAAGTTAACCGAATCCTTGAAATTAGCAACATACAACAAAGAGTAGAAAACCATGATCAGCTCATATTCTCTTTAAATGTCAAAATCAAATGACGCCACAGAACAATACCAGGCAACAAAACGGACGCAAGCAGTATTATGTTTGCAGTATTTACATGAAAAATCATAAGAAATATATAAAATACAAAAAAGATCAAAACCATGTATAGAAAATTCAGCAAACTAAATCTCAATGAATCAATATGATCGGCATGAAATAGAGATGAAATCACAATATAGAAAACATTGCAAAGCAAATATGAGAATACAAATAACCAGTCAATATTAGAGATTCCGATATTCAACAAATCCAAAATTCCGGAACTCCAGAATTTCGAAAAAACAAATACAAGCAAAAGCAAAAAAGACATGGCTAGCGGCAGCCAAAATATTACCACTCGGAGTCGCCGAAGCCAGGCAACATCACGCCGCTTAATAGCATCCAAATAAATTGGTATTAGCGGACGAAGAACCAATGAAATCGGATTAATCAAGCGAGCAACAAACAGAATAACGGTAGAATAATAGACCTGCTCAGCAACGTATCCAGCAGCAAGAAAAATAATCCCCGGAATATACAGCCTAAAATAATCAGATAGCGAATTAAAAACGTAGGCAAGAGATTCAACGACAATCCTCCACATCCTTAGCAATCTAAATATCGGAAGCACTATAAATCTCTCACGAATTTGGTCGTCAATATATATAAAAAAATTGGAAAGGAGGGTTGGAATATAATAGATAACTGTCGCAAACCAAATATCTTTAGGAGGCCAGAATAGCACCCAAAAAATCATTCCCAAATTAGCAACACCCTGATAAGAACTAGATATTTGATCCTGGCCTTTCGCCAGTTTAAAGACATCACCAACTTGAAAAACCGACTGCAAAAGTGAAATCACCAAGATCAGAAAATAATAGGTGAAGTTATTCAGCCCATTCAAAAAAATCCAGCTATAAAAGCAGTATAAAAAAAATAATAAAACAAAAATAAGGACCAACAACAATCTAAAACCCAATATCAAGCCCATCAAGTATCGAACATCGCCACGACGAGGACTTGAAACCAGGATTCGAACCGAAGGAACGACAGAAACACCAAAAACCAAATACACAAAGGAGGAAAATGCCATCCCCTCCAAAAATAATGAGTAATCATTCGTATTTAAAGACTTAATATAAATCGGAAATACGAAAAACACTATGACACCGCCAAGTATCTTTGGGAAAAACCCATAGGACACCGACCGAATCAGAGAGTATTTACTCATCGCTTTTGCGCTTTAGAAACGCGAGAATATACCGTCATCCATGGCACCAATTTTTTCGCAAAACCCCTGAGCACTCTTTTAATTTTAAATTTAAGAGAAACAACGCCATTCGACTTTTCAAGAAAATATCCATCTATCAACCTGTAGTTGGCACGATCGGAATTTTTTAATGCAATGCAGGATGCAGCAATCAGTGCAAAATGTGCATTATTTTGACCAACAATAGCACCACAAGAGGCTAGTGCAATTATATTCTTGATAGCCACCCGCGTCTCTTGATCTGAAAGAGCCCTATTCTTGAAAAGCATTTTATGATTTGCGTTATCAAAACGATTTTCCTCAAAATCAAAAATCAGCTTTAAATCATCTGGATACTGAACTTCTTTTGTCGCAAGGGGGGTGTCACTCGCAATAAAGACAGATTTAAAGTTCCCAGAACTATGGAAATTAGATATTTCCATATTAACCAAATCAGCGGGAACATATGCCGACTCGACCTTCTTATCCCCCCTCCTATAGTGAACGCCAATTGTTTCATGATTTATCCCCATTCGCCCAACAAAATCCAGCGATTCAGCAAAAATATCTTCTTTTATTTTCAGGGATTTAAAAACAAGACCTTCTATCAACAAACCATCAATTGCTTGCAAATTCAATTTTATTTTCAATGCTTCGACAAGCTGAGGAAGGATTAATCCATCCATTCCACGTATGGACGTGGTTCTCCTATCAAAAACCAAATTCTCAACGTCAGAGAACTCAGCATCACAACTATATTTTGGCCTACCCTCCCAGTCGAAGCCAGAATCGGCAATGAACCCGAAATTCTCGAAAACCTGACCGTAAGGATAATCCTCTTTAGATAGAAAATAAATTGCGCGATCAAATAATATAGCAAGGATTATGGCATCAATGCGAATTGATATTTGCCCACCCAAACCTATTGGAAGTTGCACGCAATACAACCTTTTAGGACGATCTATTTCTGTCGCAGACTTCACAGCCTCGAAAACAACATTGAAATCATCAAGATAGCGATCGCAGATTTCAGCATTCATTTGGCGCCCTAAATTTCAGGAAGAAAAAAAATAAGAAAACAATGCCGCAGGATAGAAAAACAGGCCCAACAACACCGACCAACGCACCTCTCATTAGAATAAAAATATACCCATAAAAAATGCTAGCCACCATTAATCCGCTGAAATTCTCATTGCATTTCATTTTCTCAAAAAAACAATCCAAGTAACCGCAAAAAAACCCAAATGCCATCGACATAAGCACAAGGCCAAAATATCCAAAATCCACATAAAACTCCGCCGGCAAAGGTGCCGACAGATTAATAAACGGATAATTCATATAGATACCAGCCTCACCACCCGTACCTATACTCTTGTCCGGCCAAACCTCTCGCGGTATTGCGAAAAATATTGCCGATAAAATCTGTCGCCCCCAAAGGCAACCAGAATCCCTTACCATATTAACCACATTTATCGTAGACTGTAATCCATCAAAATCACCATGCCCACCCAGGTAATCCTTTACTAATTCTGGCCGGAATTGAGTAATATCTCCACGAGCCAGCTCACTCAACGCGGGAAATATAGTAATTTGCGCAACAAAAAAAGCCATGAAAAAAAATAATTTCCGCATAGCCGTCAAATCAACAAAGACGTAGAGTAGGCAGATTAAGTACCCGCCGATGAGAAATCGAGGAATAGCCAGCGGACTGTTTGTAGTAGCGAATACGAGCAATGATATTAGAAATATAGCGTATCTACCTGAATCCGTGAGCCCAAGAGTGAAAGTGCCTCACCCTGCGGGTGCGTTCGATTTGAGGTAGTTTGGTAAACGCGAGACAGGTGTGGGGCGTTGATGGGCCTGTTGCAAACGCAGTACCTGAGTTCTTCCAATGCGCCCCTTCATCGTCAAGCAGCTCGACTACGACCTCACCCCGGTAGCCGGTCTGGCGCTGGTCGGACATCACCTGAATCGACTCGCGCCAGTGTTCAAGCGACTCGATGCCGCCTTGCCCGTGAGAAATGGCGTTGCCAACAGCGACATCCTGCGCAGCTACCTGGGCCTGCTGGTGCAGGG
>NZ_JADZ01000064.1 GCF_000518645.1 Curvibacter gracilis ATCC BAA-807
GTGTAGTGACTCGCGTTTGAAAACGGCCCGACTTGCAATCAGCGGCTTTTCCGACTCAGATTATTTGCAACTGACCGCACAGTCAGACTCACATTATTTGCAAATGAACTTGCAATCGTAGCGACCGACTCGCATTCCGTCGCCGCTGACTCAGATTATTTGCAATTGAAAACCGCCGGTGGAGTCGTGCTGGATGTTGGGCCTCAACCGAATATTGGCACCGTTGGACTGCGGGTCTGAACGGCTGCAACAGGCACTTACCGGTATTTGCCATTTGTGATCTGGCTGCTCCAGACCCGTCATTGACAACCGGGGATCGACAGGCAGCTATGTAGCTGCCACTTCATCAAATCGAGCACCCGCCATGGGCTGTTAAGAGTCATCCACCACAGTCAGCTTACGGGCAGGCCAGTAGTGTGATTTCTGTGGGCAGGTCAGCAGCATTGAGCCAGACCAATCGCTAGCAGGCACACAACCTACCCAGAGAAATAGCGGTAGTGGTACAAAGCAAATGGGATAAAACTGAACAACGGACAGCGAGCCTATAAACGGTCATTTATGCTGCTTCTTACACAGCGCGGCGCTTAACTCGCCACGGCCAGCACAATGAGCTTGACAATCAGAAGCCCAGCGGCGATCACGAGGTACCCGCGCAGCACCAGCATCCACATGCGGCTCGATAGGCTCAACCGCGCGGGGGCAAGGGTTTCCATCGCGGGCATGCGCCAGTTGTCACGCTCTGCTTGGGTCATTGCCGGAAGGTTGTCCTCGATAGCTTGAACGCCTTGTTTGCGCTCGTAGAGCTTGACTGCGAAAGCCAGGACCGCGCCGATGACGGTGCCGCCGATCAGCACCCCCAGGATGTGCGCGTCGCTGATGTCCGGAAACAGCACCGCAGCGGTAAGAATCACCGAGAGCATTACCAGCACGGCAATGATGGCGGCAGTGAACCAGTTGAGCCTCTTTGAATTGGCCCAAGGACCCAAAACGGCCTTGTCATTGCACAACAAGAGCAGGAAGACCGTGGCGCTTGGCAACAGAACCCCAGCCAGGGTCTGGACCAGATTAGTGAGCAATCCCAGTGGTGTGCCGGGTGTGAGCACCAAGGCAGCTGCAACGATGATCAGGCCAATATAGACCGCATAGAAGGCTTTGGCGTCGCTGGGCTTGCGGTGCAGGGAGTGCTTCACGGCAAGCGTGTCTCCAATGGCATACGCTGTAGAGAGTGAAACAGCCAAAGCACCGATGATGGATGCGTCGATGAGCGCGATGGCGAAGAAAACGCCAGGTACGCGGCCATAGTATTTCTCCAGTCCATTGGCGACACCCAGTGCGTCGGTGAAGTTGCCGAATTCCGGCTGTCCACCAAAGGTCTGAGCGGCAAAGGCAATCATCGCAACGGCACCCACAACCACCAGGAAGATGCCCAGCCAAAGATCCATGCGTTGATATCGGATGAATCGAGGGGTGATGCGCTTATCGATGACGTAGCTTTGCTGAAAGAACAATTGCCAGGGAGCAACGGTGGTCCCAACAATCCCGATAATCAGCAGCATGACCTCGCTCAGCTTACTGTCCTTGGGCATTTGAGGCACAAAGAAGTCGTGGGCGATCTGGCTGGGGGTCGGATGGACCATGATCACGATGGGAATCAGCAGCAGACTCGCAAAAACGAGAAACAAGGAGAATCGTTCAAAGCGACGAAAGTCTCCGGTGCTGGCAGCTCCGATGATGATCAGTGCAGCGATTGCGACACCCCATATGCGGGAGACGCCCAGGTAATCCAGGCCGAGGCTGATGCCGATGAATTCGGTAACGATGGTCAATGCATTGAGCAGGAAAAGATCGACGACGCTGAACGCGCCCCAGAATTTCCCGAAGCGCTCAAAAATCAGCCGCGCATGCCCAACTCCCGTGACGGCTCCCAGGCGAAGAACCATCTCCTGGTTGACATAAAGAACAGGTACAAGCAACAAGAGAGTCCATAGCAAGGACGTGCCGTAGTTTTGTCCAGCCTGCGTATAGGTGCCGAAGGCACCCGCATCGTTGTCTCCTACCATCACTATCAGACCGGGACCAAGTATTGCCAGTAAGGTGTGCCAGCGCTGTTTCCATGTAGTACGCGCACCGGTATCCCCCAGTTTGATAGTGCCAAAGGCTCCGCGAATATCTCCTACATGGGCACTATCAAGCACTGCACTGGAGCCGACCTTTATTGTGTCGTTCATGGTATTTCTCCTAGATTCTTGATTGGATCGTTCAGTTGGTGTTAGTCAGGATGGACAGCAGCGGGCCACGCGGAGCTGCGGCAACAGGGTCGTGATGCTCGTCAGCTTTGGACTGGTCATCAATGGCGAATTGCCAAAGCCGGGTTAGGGCATTGGCAGCAAAGTGAATGATGAATTTCATAGCAACTCCTTTGGCAGCGACCCAGTGGGGTCGACGCCGACGAGCGCAAGTCATATGCAACCGAAAGCGCTCAGGCGAGACCGTCGGCGCAACCGAAATGCGCTAATTCAAACAAAGTGAGGAGATGTGCCCCGGAACCAAGAACTGGCACCAGATGAGAGAACTGCAACACATCGTCCTGCTGAAACCAGCGGGACGACGCGGAAAATGGCCGCTTACGTACGCGCTGGAGTGTTCGCCTTCGGCGAACAGGTACTAGGGCCAGATTCCATGGAGAGAACTCCGTTGTTGAGGTGCGCGTATTTTCCGATTGACAGTTGCCTGAGTCAACCCTGTAAACAAGTTTATTGCCCATAAACTCGCATTGTTTTGTAAAGAATTGCCGCAAAACGCAGCCAATGGCTGGCTAGTGAGAATCAACCGCATTGGAGCTTTTAACGTGGACGCGATTAGTAACTTTGACCCGCACTTTCTGCTCAATGCTTTCGTCAGTTTGTCCGTCGCATTTTCGCTTGGGAGCTTGATTGGAGTGGAGCGCCAGATTCGGCAGCGCACAGCAGGGTTACGGACCAATACGCTAGTGTCTGTGGGGGCTGCGGCATTCATCGTTTTGGCCAATCGGCTTGAAGGCCACTCTGGCATCGTGCACATCGCAGCGTATGTGGTGTCTGGTATAGGTTTCCTGGGCGCAGGTGCAATCATGAAGGAAGGTGCAAACATCACTGGCCTTAACACGGCCGCGACGCTCTGGGGTTCTGCTGCGGTGGGCGTGCTGGCAGGGGCCAATCTGGCGGCGGAGGCGTTACTTGTGGCGCTGTTCGTGTTGGCGAGCAACACGCTATTGCGGCCATTGGTCAACCGGATCAACCGAAGCCCCATAGATGAAGAAACGAGTGAGGCGACCTATCGCTTTTTTGTGATTTGCAGGGGTGCCGTTCAAGTAGAAATGCGCGAGAAGCTGGCGCAAGAGCTTGAGGCAATCAAGTACCCAGTGCGCGACATTGCACAGCACAGGTTTGGAACAACGGACGCAGAGATCGAGGCGACTTTGTATGCCACAGCGGTGGATGGAGACGAGTTGGATCGCATGGCTGCGCAGATCGAATCTTGGGAGGG
>NZ_JADZ01000065.1 GCF_000518645.1 Curvibacter gracilis ATCC BAA-807
CGGCACCGAGCTGCCGGCGCTGCTGAACGATCCTGCGCGGGTGGCCGAGGTTAATGCCCTGGCCGGCGCTGCCCAGGCGGCACGGCAAGCTGACGGCTCCAACAGCACGTTGAGCCTGCTGGCCCAAGAGACGCTGCCCCACATGCGCAACTGGATCGAGGCAATCATCTACGGCCTATTCCCGGTTGTTGTGGTGCTGATGGTTGTCAGCTCGACCGAGGGTGCAAAGAAGATCATCGCGGGCTACATGATGTCGCTGGCCTGGATCGGCCTGTGGCCAATCTTGTTCGCCGTCATCAACCACCTGTCGCTCATGCACTTGCGCTACAAGGCGCGCGCGCTGGAGCTGGCGGCCGGTGTGCCGTTCCAGCTCACCGATGCTTTCGACGCCACGCTGACCAACGAGCAGGCGGCCATCGGCTACATGGTTGTCCTGGTGCCATTCATCGCCGGGGCCATCATCAAGCTGGGGCAGGGCGGTTTCA
This sequence comes from Curvibacter gracilis ATCC BAA-807, assembly GCF_000518645.1. Classification (GTDB taxonomy): domain Bacteria; phylum Pseudomonadota; class Gammaproteobacteria; order Burkholderiales; family Burkholderiaceae_C; genus Curvibacter; species Curvibacter gracilis. The sequence goes on from NZ_JADZ01000065.1 coordinate 486, forward strand.
TGGGTGTTGCCGACCGGATGATGACCGGCTTTGCCTCTGCCGGCGCAGCGGTGGGCGCAAGCAATGCCAGCGGCAATGTCAGCATGGGCCAAGCTGGACTTGATACCGCATCGGTCAACACGACCTCGATGAACAAGTACGACAGCAACATCGGCCTGCAAGGCGGCGGGGCAACCATCGGCCGAGGCAATGGCTCGACGGCCACAATGGCCGCGAACGGCGCGGTTGCCTTGCAGCAGCTCCAAAACCGGATGCTGACGCAGATGAACATGGATCACCGACTGGAAGCCGGCCGAAACCAGGAAGCGCATCGTACCGACATCACTTCGACCGGGGATCAACTGGCGCGCCGGCACGGCGACAGCTCAAGCCTCACGGACGTGAAGGGGCACGATACAACCCGTGGCCAATACCAGAACACGGGCGTGGTGGCGGCTCGCGGGAGCGAGGGCGGGTATGGCGGCCAGCACTCCACTGGCCAGAACTTGGATCGCAACTTCCGGGAGGGTTCGCACTTCCGTACTGCGGCCGGTGCCAATGACCAACTCCACATGAATTTGGGTGTTGGCCGTGGGAACCCCAGCGGCGGCGGTGCTCCTGGTGCGGGTGGCGCGGGTGGCGCGCCTGATCCGCGCGAGGAAAAGCGTATTGCTGACGCCATGAAGCAGGGCGGCGCGAACCAGCAACAGATCGACCAGGCGCTGAAGAACTACCGTGGCGGCAAGGGCGGTGCCCAGCCTTCGGGCAGCCTCATCAACGCGGGCCTGGGCTACAACGGCGCGAAGACCTACACCGCCGAGCACGGCCGGGATCGGGGCGTGGATACGGTTCATGGCAACCAGGAGGCCGCGCGCACCGAGCGCACGTTTGCTGAACGCGGCTCCCGCACCGAGCAGGCCGGGACGGGCAATCAATCGGCCCAAAACGACCGCCACGGCCGCGATGCCGCCCTTACGAACGTGGATGAGGTTTCCCGCGTGCGTGATGTCTCTGATCGTCGTGAATTCGGTACTGGCGACCGCGCCAACCGTAGCGACAGCAACAGCTTCACGACTCACAAGGATCTGATGGCCGATCCGTATCTGTTCGAGAAGGTGGCCGCGCGCAATGGCATGACCGCCATGCGTTTCGCCAACCAATCCGAAGACCGGATCATGGACATGGTGCAGGACTACGTGAGCGAGAAGGGCATGGTTCAACAAGCTACCACCATGCCGCAGCAGACTTTCGCAGGCGAAAAACTGCCGACCACGAAGGGCGAGCTGGAGAAGCAATCCGCCAAGGATCGCGCCGGCATCCCGCAGGACATCCAGGGCGTCCACAAGAAGAAGGTGGCACAGACCGGCTACGGCGGAACCGCTCCGCTCAAGGTCGATACCTCTGCGCCTCCGATCATTGCGGAATCCAGAGGGGACGTACAGGGCCAGCTCGACCCGAAGAACAAGGGCAGCATCCCCGCGCGTGCCGGGGCCTTGGACGAGAACGTGAATGCCTGGGCCAGCCCGGACAAGGCTGTTGGCGCTGGGCGGGCCAACCCCGCAGCCGTCAACGAGGACAACATGATCCGCGACGGCAAGGACACCGTTCAGAAGGCTTGGGACAAGCTGACTGGCGGCGACGGTACGGCAGACGGCGAAAAGCTGAACGACAACATGAAGCGGGAAACAGCCGCCTCGGTTCAGATCAACAACGGCAGCAAGTAAAGGGAAAGGGGGCTTTGCCCCCTTTCAAGAATTGCCGCCCGTGTAGTTATCGCCCCAGGGTAAATGATGAACAACACAAGACTTGCCGGTAAATGGATTAACGCCTGCTGCGCTATTTGGCGCGCCAGTGCCGGGCCATTTCGACATTCCCTTGAATCCATCGCTTAACCACCATGCAAGCCAGAATGGAATCCAGAAAATCAATCCGCCGCCGAGCATTGGAATGTAGTCGGCAAGGAAATTACCACCGAATGCCGAAAGTGCGGCAGCGGCCGGCAATGGAAGCCAGAGCATCCAGCGCCTTCGAGAGAACAGCATTTTTGTCAGTCGCATCATTATTGTTCCTCAATAACCAGCATCACGTAGGTGGCCGTGTTTTTGTCGTCTTGCATATGCACGACACGGAAGCCTTTTTCGTAAATCTGCTTGATCGTCACCTTGCCGATGTGTTCGCACTGCAACACCGAGTCGCCACCACGGAAGGGGCCGATGCAGACACCGCCACGCTTCGCGCTGGCCGCTTGGGCGCTGGCGTTGGTCATGCCTACAAGTGCTGCCACGATGAAAGCAGCGTAAAGCATCTTTTTCATTACAACTCTCCTTCCAAATTGGATAAAATTTGCGCATCTTGTCTATTGACAAAATACGCCCAAAACCCTTACGGTGCAAGGGGATGAGCCAGATATTCAAGACTGTTTCCGCAGCGTGTGGCCATGTGTCGCGTGCTGTCTTCGTGAAAGCAGCGCGGCGGCTGGGTCTTTCGTCCGAATCTTACCGCATCGCTGATGAAGTGTTCCTCAAAGGCTACCGGCAGGCAACCGTCGCGCGCCACGTCGGCGTCTCGCGTCAACGGGTGCATTCAGTGTGCCGGGAGCTGCTGGAAGAAATCAATAACCAACTTTCCCCTGAAAGGGCAACCGATGAAAAAACTTCTCCTGATTCTCATTACCACGGCCACCTTGGGCGGATGTGCTTCGCAACAGCCTCTCAGCATGAGAAATGACTGGCGCGCGGGCACCGATCAAACGCCGTATCGCTCGATCCCAACAGCTTTAATCTGTGACGACTGCAATTTGCAATGATCCCGTCTCACTGGTTCAGACGGATCATTCTGATCGTCTTCATCATGGAGGTTGCTGGCGGCATTTTGTGGGTAACTGGCAGGTTATCCACGAATCCAGCCGCCAAGCCAATGACTCAGGCCCTCGGTAGCCTGATATTCCTGTTCGGCTTTTATGCCAGCGCGCCATTATCGGCGCGCTTCCTTGCTCCGCGACCGTCGCGGGATGCTGCGCTTCAAGAGCGTTTGGCAAGGATAG
>NZ_JADZ01000066.1 GCF_000518645.1 Curvibacter gracilis ATCC BAA-807
GACGATGTTGGCCAGCAGACTCAACGCGTCGGCCACAGCCTGCATTTCGTCCACACGTTTGGCCTGTGCCGGGCTGATCCGGCCGGTGTAAATGGGGGTCTCCTCGTTTTCAGTGCAATAAGTGACGGTACGAAAAGCTAGCACTGGCGCGGAGGTGGTGTTGGTAGATCGTTGATTTCATTGACTTTCCTGTTCACTTTCAAATCTGCGATTCGTGGCGTCAAACCGTGGTCGGTTTCATCCATTGGTGCCAGTTATCGATGCATTTGGCCGCGAAGGCAGGATTTGGTCAGCATAGCGGTCAACCGGGAAGCGAAACACACCCCGCAAGTTGATGCTCTCCAGCCTGGTGGGCGCAATCTTCCCGATCAGTTCCGGTGGAATGACCTGGCGGCGGTTCGACCAGCGATCCAGGACCGCCTGCATCTGTGAGGTATTCCACGCCATCACGATGTTGGCCATCAGGCTCAACGCATCGGCCACAGCCTGCATTTCATCGACACGTTTGGCCTGCGCCGGGCTGATCCGGCCGGTATAAATGGCGCGCTTGAGGGCGTTAACAGCCTCGCCCCGATTGAGCACCCGGCGCAACTCGTTCCTGAAAGCGTCCTTGACAAAGTAGTCAGCCAAAAACGCCGTACGCAGCAACCGCCCCAATTGCACGCCAGCCTCATAGATTGGATCGCCCTGGGCGGCAGAACCGAACCGCGCAAGAGCTGCCACCGCACTGGCATGTCCGCTCATGACCGAGGCTGCCAGGTGCACCAGACTATCCCAATGCTTTTCGATCAAAGCGACGTCGACATTGGCTTCGCACACCGCAGCGATTTCTGCGGGCACTTTGGTGCCGCGTGGCACAAAGAGGTGGCGCTGTTTGAGTTCCTTCAACCGCGGGCAAAGATCAAAACCAAGCAAACGGGCATGTGACATGGCAAAGTCGGTGTAGCCATGGGTATCCACAGCAAGCTGGCTGGTCTCCAGCTTTTCTTGGCGGATGACACCTTCAATGGCCACGCCCGCCTGGCGCTCATTGAGCACAAAGGGCTGCGCATGGAAGATGCCCCACCGGTCTTTTACATGGGAGTAGATTCCAATGGAAGGTGTGTTGCGCCGAGGATCAAGCCGGGCTTGCCACACCCGTTTGGTGGTCTCCATGGTCATCATGTCAGAAGATGCCAAATCGGACCGCCCCCAGGTGGCGGCAATCGGGTGTCGCTGCATGAATTCCAGCACAGCCTGGCAGGCCTGGCTCAGACGCCGTTCGTCCCGCGCCCAGCGCATGGCCTGGCGAATGCTGGTGGCAGACAATTGCGGAATCATGCGCGCGCATTCGACCGCAGTCAGACTGGTGCCGTGGGCCATGATGCCGGCATAGACCATCAGCAGCTCGTCGGTAGAGCGCGGCTCACGTCCGAGCATGATCCAGCTAAAGCGCACCTGGGCGTCAACGGCCAGAATCACTTCCGGCAATTGAACCTCACCGATGCGGTGATCCAAAGCCGCGCGCAGCTTGGTCACTTCTGGGTCTTCGTCCTCTGCGGGCAATGGCGACAAATGGAGTTCATCATCCACGCGCAGTACGCCACTGCGGGCTGCAGCGGCCACCGCATCGACACCGGCAGTTACTCTGGCCAGCAAAGGCTTCAAGAAAGTGGCAGCCTTGCTGGGTAACGATAGACGGGCATAGTGTTTCTTGGACTCTGCCTGCCAACGCTCGTCCGTGAAGAACAAGCGCGCACGACCCCGAAAGCTCAGGCTGTGCTCAATCCAGACCGAGCCATTGCGCACCGCGCGGCGCAGGGCAAACAGGGTGGCCACCTCCAACGCCTGAAACGCCCGTTCCCGGTCTGGGCTGGAGATCGAAACCTGCCAGATCATTCCCAGACTTGGTGCCACCACTTCAACTGGCAGCTTTCTGGATCCTTTGAGATATAAAGCTTGCAGCTTGGCAAGGTACTCGATGGCAGGATGCTCGCCGGTGGCCTGCCAGGGCAGCTTTGCAATGGCGACGAGCAACGACCGCACGGGGCGAATTCCATCAATCAATCCCTCGCGGACCAGGGAGGCCCTGCTCGGTGGTTTGCGTTTCTGGGTTTCGGTGATCAAGGCTTCAAGACGGGCACGCAACTCAGCATCTGGCACCGCACCTTGCGCGCTCAAGGCAACAAGTTCGCCGAGCAGCGTTTTGTACATTGCGGCCCAATTGACGGTAGCGGGGACATCGGCGGCAGCCTGACGCCACAGATCGGCGATCCGGCGCTGCACCATAAGGATCAACTGGTCTGTGGTGGTGAACAGGCAATACCGAAGAAAGCATGCGACCTCCACGGTGCGCGCTGGCTCTTTGATCTTGGCTCCGGCTGAGGGCGGCCTGGAGACAAGTCGGCGCGCGTAGCGGCGCAAGATGAGATCGGGGATGTCTGCCAGGTGCTTATGAACGTCCAGCGTGTAAAGCAGGTCGATGCGCTCCAGTACCTCGCTGATTTGGCGGGTTGAGTGTTTCGCCGGTGCAGCCCATAGCCAACTCTGCTGGGTTTGTCCATCTGGGCGCAGCTCTGAAACTGAGGCTCGCCAGCGATCAAGTGTTGCTGGATCAACGCTGGCGGCGATGGCGGTGCCTGTTTCAACTTCAAGCTGGGCAAGTGCCGCCGCAATCAGTGTCCGAATTGCCCGCTCGTGCACGATCACCAGCTTGTTCTTGTACAGCCATTGACGCGCCCGCACGAGTACTGGAATTACCCGAAAGGCACCGAGCAAACGCCCACTCATGCGCAGGAAACCAATATGGAGCGCCAGACCAAGCTTGTGGGAATCACCTCGGCGTGCATTGATTGCGTCGCGCTCGGCACCATCGAAGGTGAAAAATGCCTTCATCTCGAAGTCGCTGATATCGCGGGGGAGCCCACGCATCCCCAAAAACGTTGTGTGCCAACCCTGCATCGTGAACCTCAAAAGTGGGAGGCCACCATACCCGTTTACAAAGCGAACAGGAAAGTCAATGAAATCAACGGTCTACCCAGACCACCCCCGCGCCAGTGCTAGCTTTGCGTACCGTCACTTATTGCACTGAAAACGAGGAGACCCCACAGCAGGCGGCCACTCATGCGCAAAAACCCGATATGCAGCGCCAGACCGAGCTTGTGGGCGTCACCCCGGCGCGCATTGATTGCCTCGCGCTCT
>NZ_JADZ01000067.1 GCF_000518645.1 Curvibacter gracilis ATCC BAA-807
CAACGCCCCACACCTGTCTCGCGTTTACCAAACTACCTCAAATCGAACGCACCCGCAGGGTGAGGCACTTTCACTCTTGGGCTCACGGATTCAGGATCAACGCTACCTGAATCAACGCTTCGGGGAGCTGTAGCCTTTCGCCCGCGAAAGAGCAACCCCTTCACAAAAACAAGGAGAAAACATGCGTCACCTTCCGCTTTACCTGCTTCTGGCCGCTGCGGCCGGCTGCGCCCTGCCGGCGCTGGCCAGTTCTGATGCGGTGCCAGTTGATGCACCGGCCGCTGTTGCGGCCGCTCCGGCCGCCGAGGTCAAGGTGGCCATCACCGGCCACATCGACTTGGCTGCTGATCGAGGGCGCAAGGTCTTCATCGAATTCCTGGCCAGTCCGAGGCTGACGGCCGCCGTGCGGGCCTCGCTGGCCTCCAGCGGCTTCGAGCTGGTGGACACCCGCGAACAGGCCGACGTGGTGTACGAGCTGGATGGTGCCTTCCAGGCACTGCGCCCCGCGACCCGGCGTACCGCCGAGTTTCGCGTGGGCGACTATGCCGAGAACCCCGCGCCCTTGGCCACCAAGAGCGGCCGGGGCGGCTCCGTGATGCTGTCGCTGAACCCCCTGGCCATGCTGGTCGGCACGATTGCATCCAATGTCGGGAATGCGACCGGCGCGCAGGACTCGGTGAACGCGGCCACGGCCGGCGACCCGGACGGCAAATGCATGTCGCGCTGCGAGACGTGGCGCTACCGTCAGCGCAATGTCGTCAACCTGACGCGCAAGGAAGGCGCCACGGAACAGAAGTGCTCCGTCCTCGCCACAACCGAGGATGCCGAGCTGGTGCCGGCGCGACTCATCCAGTCGTCCCTTGCGGGCTTGCAGGAGGCCGCTGGCTTGATTGTGGCCCTGGGCCTCTCCGCTGATCCTGCTTTGGCGAAATGAACGCGCCGGGCCTGTCACTGGCGGATCGCTTTTGGATCGCCCATCGCTGGGCCGCTTTCGGGCTGGGTGCGGTGTTCCTTATGGGTGTGATTGTCGCCGGCATCGCCGGGCGTATCCGGCCGCACTACGCTTGGGCCTATGCGCTCATGAGCAACTTGGCCTTTCTGGCATACGGCCTCGACAAGTCGGCGGCCGTTGCCGACCGTTGGCGCTGGTCTGAAAAGGCTTTGCACTGGATCGAGCTGCTATGCGGCTGGCCCGGTGCCTTGATTGGACAACATGCCTTCCGCCACAAGTCGCGGAAGGCTTCCTTTTTGTTTTTCACATGGCTGGCCAGCGCCGCGAACGCCGCTGTTTTCGCGCACTTAGCTGGCTTCTATCGTTGGAGTTGGCAATGAACGCTACTCGCGCCCTTGTGGCCCTGATGGCCTGCCTTGCCATTGGAACCTCGCACGCGCAGCAGCGCGAATACATCATCTACGATGGCCAGAGCTACCCTGGCGACCAGCTCGACGTTGCGGCCGCCTCTCCCGTGATGGTCAAGCCGGCGCAGCGCCTGGGTAACGGGGACTACTCCATCCCGCGCGCTGCGGACGGCCACTACTACATCGCCGGGGCCGTCAACGGCTTTCCCGTGGTCTTCATGGTGGACACCGGAGCGCGATTCACGACGCTGCCGGTCAAGCTGGCCCGCAATGCTGGTATCCGCGCCGGCCGCGCAACATCCTTTGACACGGCCGCAGGCCGTGAACGTGGTGGCATCACTGCGGCCAACACGGTGATCGTCGGCCCTTTCGCCGTTGAGGGTGCGGCTATCGCCGTCCTGGAGCGTCTTGCCGCTCCGCTGCTGGGGATGGACGTTCTCAACCGCTTCCAGATCGCCTATTCGGGCGGCTTCATGATCCTGCGAGGCGGCCGATGACGCCGGCAGCGGCGCGCGCGTGGGTTCGGCTTCCTTCTGGCCGCCGTCTCGACCTCATCAACCCCGATCCCAGCGCGTGGCTCGACAGTGACCTTGCTTTGCGTTTGGCGAGGACGTACCGCTGGGGTGGGGAATCGTCATGGCCCCTGCCCCTCTCTGTGGCCCAGCATTCGCTCCTGGTGCTCGCTTTGCGTCGGCAGTGGAGTGACACCCCTTTGACGCCCTCTGACGCGCTCCTGGAGCTTCTGCACGACGCCGAGGAAGGTTTCCTTGGGTTCGACTGCATTTCCCCTTTGAAGGACGTGCTGGGCCTTTCCTTTCGGGCCGTTTCGTCTCGCCTGATGGCTGCGGTTTCAGAGCGGTACGAGCTGCGCGCCTGGTCGCCGGCCGCGCACGCCGTCCACAAACGGGCCGACTCGGTGGCGGCCGCTTCCGAGGCTGTGCATTGCATTGGCTGGCCGGTTCATGAAGTCCGCGATGTTCTGGGCATCGTGCATCCTGTCCTCGATGTCGATCCGCTGGCTGACATCTACGGTTGCCGGCCGTGGGAGCCTTGGGCGGCTGACGTTGCGGCCGAGCGGTTTCTGGATGCGCTGGAGTCGTTGCGGGCCGCTGTGCGTGGGAAGGTTGGAGGTGCTGCTGAATGTGGCGTTTGAAACAGTTAGCTCGCCTTTTCCACGGTTTAAGTTCTCGGCAGCGGGTCGTGCTTCTGGATCGCGCTGCGCTTGATGTGGCTCAAACCGACATGGGTCCGGGGTGGCATCGTGTTCATCTGTTTAGGTTCATTCATAGGGGTTCTAGAGTTGGCTATTTGACGCTGGTTCGTAGTTCCCCTCCTGATCCACGCCTCCCTCTTGCCCTGTGTTCCGGTGATCCCCTTCCTGTTGAAGTCGCTGACCTCTACATCGAGTCCTGTTACCGAGGCCAAGGCATTGGTTCCGCGTTGTGGCGGCAGGGGTGTGAAGCGATAAGCGAGATATACCCGGCATCCTGTCTTGTTTATGGCACCCCGCAGGGGAAAGATGCAGCCCGTTTTTGGTTGCGCCAAGGGTTTCAGATTTCTGATGATGTGATGTTTGCGAATCTTGGCGATTTGACTGCCATCTCGAAGAATCAAGCCAACTAGGGCGTCTCCCCTACGGGGCCGGGCTTTCGTGCTGCGCATCGAGCCGCCTGCGGCGTCTCGCCCCT
>NZ_JADZ01000068.1 GCF_000518645.1 Curvibacter gracilis ATCC BAA-807
AGGGGCGAGACGCCGCAGGCGGCTCGATGCGCAGCACGAAAGCCCGGCCCCGTAGGGGAGACGCCCTAACGACGGCGGGAATCCTGGTGCAACAGGTCATAGACGCCCTGCCCTTCGCTGTGCTGGCAATACTGGCACCAGCGGAGCATCCCCGCAGGCGTAGCCCGCCATTGCGTCATGCCGCGCTTTGCACATACCGGGCAAAGCCCGCGTTTCGGCTTGCGGGCACCAAAGCCCTGGCCAGCTCTCACGCCCACGGCGCACACCCGAAAAAGGGCCACGCCGGGACGGCGAAGCCGTGCCGGCCAAGCCCAGCAGGATGCCGCGCGGCGGGGCGCAGCCCCAAGAGCGCCCGCCCGCGCAGGCGGGCGGTGGTCATCAGCATTGCCAGTTGGCGCGGAAGCCGCGCCAGTCGCGGGCCACAAAGCCCGTGGCCGATTCGAGCGCGGCGGCCAGGGCCTCGGCGCGTTCATGGGACGAGTGACGGCGGATCACGGCCGCAAACTCGGCCAGGGTCAGGCGGGAACCCCAGCGCACCAAGTAGCCCCATGCCGCGATAGCGTGGCGGATCAGTTCGTTGGTGGCGGTGTCGGCGGCGGTCTTGCTCATGGTCATATCCTCGGGTTGGATGGTCTAAGGGTGAAGCTCACGCGCGGGCCTGCTCGCCCTGGTGCGCGTCAGCGGGTTGCAGCGCCGGCCAGCGGACGGCGCTCCGATTTAGGCGGCGGCCTCCAGCTCGGGCACGGCGCGGGATTCATCCAGGCGCAAGCGGGATTCAGGAACCGGGAACCACGGGCAATCCCAGTCCAGCAGATAGCGCGCTCCGTTCGCGTACTGGCCGCACGGCGAAGCCGGGCGCTGATAGAAGCCGGTGACGCGCAAGGGAAACTCAATGCCTGCCGGGTTCGTGTAAATCACCGGATCACCGGCCTTGAATCGCAAGGGCTGGCCGTTCTCGGGTGCATAGGGCTTTTGCGCGTCGTGCTGGGCGGTGACTTCCTCGGCCCATTCGTGGTGGCTGCTCATGGTGTCGTCCTTCGTGTAGTGGCGGGAGGGATGCCCGGCCGCGCGTCCAGCGTGGCCGGGCGGCTCGGGTTAGCCCTTCAGGCGGCGCATTTCCTCGGCCAGCACCCACAAGGCACGGTTCAGCTTAACGCTCTGGTCAATGCCGTTGACCGGGCGCGTTGTGGTGGTGCGGCCGCTGCGGTTGCGGCCGCGCAGTCCGCCCTTCATCATGTTTTCCTGCACGCGGTTGAAGGTCGTCCACATGTCGTCGCGGCGGTCCTCGAAGCGGCGCGGGGCCAGGATTTGGGATTCAGTCACGGGCACAGCCCCGCTGTCCTGGTCGTCGTACTTCAGGGCCAGTGCAGCGCGGGCAAAGGCGGCCTGCTCGCCCTGGTTGAGCGTGAGCACCTGCATGGCCTCGCGCTGGGCGGTGGCTTCCTCGAAGCTGTCCAGCACCTTGAAAGCGCCTTCGATCACATCGCCCACCACGTCGCCGTTATGGCGCACGCGGATGTCGCTGGTTGTCTCGCCGCATACCATGCCGTTAGAGCACACAAAGCGGAACATGCCGGCCAGCATCTGGTAGCTGCTGGTGCCGTCGTGGCTGTTCAGCAGGATGATTTCATTCGCCTCGCGGCCGGCGATCTGGTCGGCGTGGCGCAGGCGGATCATGTGCTTGGTGTGCTCGCGCTTTTCCTCGTTGCGCACGCGGGTCTGGCAAACCATGAAGGGCTGGAAACCCTCTTTGCGCAGGCCGTTCAGAACGTCAATGGTCGGGATATAGGTGTAACGCGCGGAGCGGCTTTCGTGGGCGGCCTCGGCAAAAATCGAGGGGGCCACGGCGCGGATTTGGTCATCCGACAGGGGCATGTCGGCGCGGATACCGGAAGCATTGCGGAAGCGGCTTGCGAGTTGCATGGTCATTTCTCCAGTGAGTTGATGATGGTCTAGGGATCAAAGGGCCGATAAGCCCGGCCTGCTCGCCGGGCCTGTCGGTTGTTCAGGTCTGCGGCGCGGATTCGCGCAACATCCCTTGAATCTTGGCTTGGAGGTCTTCCAAGCGGGCCACCGCCTCGGCGGTGCCTTCTTCGTTCGGGCAGTAGTCTTTTTTGTCGTCGATGAGGTTTTTCACTGCATATTCCAGATCGAAAAGCTCATCACGGGTAAAGCTGCTGGCCATGATTAGCGGCGGCCTTGACCGGCTTGCTCGGTGCTGTCGTAGTCGCGCATCCAGTCGTCGTGCTCGGCGTTGCCGGGGCCTTGCTGCTGCTGGCCAGCGTCACCGCCTGCACGGTTGCCGCTGGGACGGCCCAGGTACTGCACGCGCTCGGCCTCGAAGTTGAAACCGCCCTTGCGTTCGGCCTGCTTGTACCAGCTACGAATCCGGCCCATCACCGCCACGGTGGAACCCTTCTTCAGAAACTTGGCGTCGTTCTCGGCTTGCTTGCCGTAGGTCGTCACCGGGATGAAGTCGGTTTCTTCGTGCTTCTTGCCGTCGCGGTCGAAATAGACGTTATCCACGGCGACAGTGAAGGTCACGGAAGGCGTGCCGCTGGGCGTGTAGCGCAATTCCACGTCCTTGGTCACGTTGCCCACGATGGTGAAAGTGTTGATGCTGGCCATGATCGAAGCTCCTTTTTTGCTCGGTTGATGGTGGTCTTTGCTGCCTGGTGCAGAACCGTTCTTTGTTCCTACACCATGAGTCATATTGTACCATAAAACTATTGACCGTCAATAGTTTGTGAGAGAAAAAAGCCTGATTTTTCGCGGGTTCCCGGCTTGTGTTTCTTCGGGGTTCAGGCAAGCTACCTTGGAGCCTCGGGGCGGGGTTTGGGGGCCGGAAC
>NZ_JADZ01000069.1 GCF_000518645.1 Curvibacter gracilis ATCC BAA-807
GACGATGTTGGCCAGCAGACTCAACGCGTCGGCCACAGCCTGCATTTCGTCCACACGTTTGGCCTGTGCCGGGCTGATCCGGCCGGTGTAAATGGCGCGCTTGAGGGCGTTGACCGCCTCCCCCCGGTTGAGCACCCGGCGCAATTCATTCCTGAAAGCGTCCTTAACAAAGTAGTCGGCAAGGAACGCGGTTCGCAGCAAACGTCCCAATTGCACGCCAGCGTCATAGATGGGGTCACCCTGGGCAGCAGAGCCAAACCGCGCCAGTGCTGCCACCGCACTGGCGTGACCACTCATGACCGAAGCCGCCAGATGCACCAGGCTGTCCCAATGCTTTTCGATCAGGGCAACGTCAACATTGGCCTCGCACACCGCAGCTATTTCGGCTGGCACCTTGGCGCCGCGAGGCACGAACAGGTGGCGTTGTTTCAATTCCTTCAACCGCGGGCAAAGATCAAAGCCCAACAACCGGGCCAGTGCCATCGCAAAATCGGTGTAGCCGTGGGTGTCCACCGCCAGTTGGCTGGTTTCAAGGCGTTCCTGACGTATGACGCCTTCAATGGCCACGCCAGCTTGGCGCTCATTGAGCACGAAGGGCTGTGCGTGAAAGATTCCCCAGCGGTCGCGTACATGGGAGTAGATGCCAATGGAGGGCGTGTTGCGCCGGGGATCAAGCCGGGCCTGCCATACCCGCTTGGTTGTCTCCATGCTCATCATGTCAGAAGACGCCAGGTCTGAACGGCCCCAAGTGGTGGCGATCGGGTGGCGTTGCATAAACTCCAGCACCGCCTGGCAAGCCTGACTCAGACGGCGTTCGTCCCGTGCCCAGCGCATGGCCTGGCGGATGCTGGTGGCAGACAACTGCGGAATCATGCGCGCGCATTCGATGGCTGTCAGACTGGTGCCGTGGGCCATGATGCCGGCATAGACCATCAGCAGTTCCGCTGTTGACCGTGGTTCACGGCCGAGCATGATCCAGCTGAAGCGCACCTGGGCGTCAACGGCCAGAATCACTTCAGGCAATTGCACTTCGCCGATGCGGTGATCCAAAGCCGCCCGTAGCTTGGTGACTTCGGGGTCTTCGTCTTCGGCGGGTAAAACTGAGAGGTGGAGTTCATCGTCGACGCGCAGTACGCCACTGCGTGCCGCCGCAGCCACAGCATCGACACCTGCAGTTACCTTGGCCAACAATGGCTTCAGAAAGGTGGCCGCCTTGCCGGGCAGCGACAGACGGGCATAGTGCTTCTTGGACTCGTCCTTCCAACGTTCGTCCGTGAAGAACTGGCGTGCACGGCCCCTAAAACTCAAGCTGTGCTCGATCCAGACCGATCCATTGCGCACCGCGCGGCGCAGGGCAAACAAGGTGGCAACCTCCAATGCCCGAAACGCCCGTTCCCGGTCTGGGCTGGATATGGCGGCTTGCCAGACCTTCCCCAGGCCTGGCGCGACAACGCCATCCGGCAACTTTCTGATGTTACTGGCGTAATAGGCGCTCAATTTCGTCAGGGCGTCGATGGTGGGATGCTCTCCGGTGGCTTGCCATGGAAGCTTTGCAATTGCCACAAGCAGTGAGCGTACGGGGCGAATGACATCAATCAATCCTTCGCGCACAAGGGAGGCCCGACTGGGTGGCTTGCGTTTCTGGGTTTCGATGACCAAGGCTTCAAGCCGTGCGCGCAGCTCGGCGTCCGGCACAGCGCCCTGGGCGCTCAAGGCCACGAGTTCGGCCAGTAGCGTTTTGTACATCGCCGCCCAGTTGACGGTGGCGGGGACCTCGGCAGCGGTCTGGCGCCACAGATCGGCAATCCGGCGCTGCACCATCAAAATCAACTGGTCCGTGGTGGTGAACAGGCAATACCGCAGAAAGCAGGCGACCTCCACGGTGCGCGCGGGTTCCTTGATCTTGGCGCCGGCAGACGGCGGCCGAGAGACTAGTCGGCGCGCGTAACGGCGCAAGATGAGATCGGGGATGTCGGTCAGGTGTTTATGAACGTCCAGCTCGTACAGCAGATCGATGCGTTCAAGTACCTCGCTGATTTGGCGGGTTGAGTGCTTGGCCGGCGCCGACCACAGCCAGCTTTGTTGGGTTTGTCCATCTGGGCGCAGCTCTGCAACCGAGGTTCGCCACCGATCAAGGGTTGCCGGATCGACGCTGGCGGCGATTGCAGCACCTGTCTCCGCTTCGAGCTGGGTGAGTGCGCTCGCAATCAAAGTCCGGATGGCCCGCTCGTGCACGATCACCAGCTTATTCTTGTACAGCCATTGGCGGGCCCTCCCGAGCAGTTGATCGCGGTCGGCGCAACGGGCCACTTCGTCCCGCAGTTCACGCACCAGGGAGCGGCGTTGGTGCTCGCTCATCCACCGAAAACCAAGGGCCGTGCACGCTACTTGCTGGTGATCGAACAGCGTCTTCTCCCGCCCGTACAGCGTGCGCAGCGAAGCCACATCAGGGGTGGCAATGCCAAGTTCCTCGCTCAAGTGGCGCCACAGGGCGACGGGAACCACCCGAAAGGCATACAGCAGGCGGCCACTCATGCGCAAAAACCCGATATGCAGCGCCAGACCGAGCTTGTGGGCGTCACCCCGGCGCGCATTGATTGCCTCGCGCTCT
>NZ_JADZ01000070.1 GCF_000518645.1 Curvibacter gracilis ATCC BAA-807
TGATGTCATCTCCCAGGCTGTCAAATTGAACGGGCACGACCCAACAAAACAGACCAACCCGAGCATGCGTGCGCCTGGGCTCACGGATTCAGGTTTGAGTAATGAATTTTATTTTTTTAAAATTTATACGTCCACCCCGCCGGGTGCACGGTTCGGTTTTAAAAATTACGAATGTGCTTATCGAGTAGACGATTTTAAAGAATACCAGAGCCTTAAACAGATTAGACACCTGTAGGAACTGACAAGCAAGGTAGTAAATTAACAGCAATGTTAATCAGTAGGCTAGAACGGGAACCAAACAAAGCCACATTGAAAGTCTTAATAGGCAGAACCAAGTTTGGGGGTTACTAATAACCTGAATCTGCTATCCCTCACCGATTAGATAACGTGTAGGGTCCGGTATGTAGTAAAACATATTTAGGAAAGACTAAAAACTAAATTTTTTTCAAAATTTGGTTTGGGAAAGTCTTTCTCCAGCTTAGTAGTGGAAACGGATAAGATGGAGAAAGACATTAAGGTACAAACAAAGACCGAAGGTACTTTGTTCTATTAAAGAAGAAATAAAACAATCAATCTATCTATAAAACATATGGAAATATTCTAAAATCAATAAATATTGACATTATTGTTAATTTAATATATATTGAATGATATATTTTAAAGGAGTTTTAATGTCATCAAATAAATACATATTAGGAATTATAGATAATTTAAATTTGAACTATCATTCATTTGATTTAAATGGAGATAGTACACAATTGGCACACAGGGAGATTTTTTATTACAAAAATTGTCTTGATAAAGATTTAAACCAAAGCCACGAAGAAATATTAAAAGATGAAAAAGAAATAAACACCCAAGATATTGAGTTTTTAAGTAACTACATCAAAGAAAAAGAATACATAAAAGATGAGTACAAAAGAATGAGGGCACTAGGTTTAATTGAAGATTAAAACCACCAACAAAGAAGAACAAAGGAACGAACTAGGCAGAAAGTAGAAAAGCTCACAGAGCCACTAAAAACCACCTAGAACCGTTTTTGTGTAGGTAGGTAGGGGGTAGGTGCTAGACGATAGGAAAATAGAAAACAAGAGCACCTCATAGGTGCTTTTTTATTTTTCTTAATTTTTACCAATTTGATTTTTAAAGGAGTAGTAACAATTATATAAAACAAAAATATAAGTTGACCAAGTAGAACAGCCAAAAGTCAGTACCGCTTCGCTACATTGCTTCGCAATAATGCCTTTTTATTCAGTCCTCTTTTTATTTCAAAAATAGTCACCCCATTTATATCGAGTTATATTTTTTCAAAATTTCAGTATTTACATTCGAAATAAAAACACTAAGATAGAAGTACAAAGCAAGGGTTATATTAAGGAACCAAAATAAATTTTGGCCTTACTATTTAATAACTGGGATTCTCCCAGACCCTATTTTTGAAGATTTAACCACCTAAAAGGAAATTAAAAATGTTAGACACAGAAGAAGATAAATTTCAGGAGAAAATTTTAAGAATTGAAACAAGAAGACAGAATGCCAAAAATAAATCTGTTAGAAAAAAATCAGCAGGACAAGCAGGAAAAGAAGATAACAAATTAAAAAGAAATGTCAGTATTAGAATAAGAGTTTCACCAAAAGAATATGAAAAAATAACAGGCTTATATTTAGAAACCAATGAAACAACACTGTCATTATTTGCTAGAAAAAAATTACTTTCTGAATTAAATTCAGAAAATAAACAAGTAAAACTAAGCGAAGAAAATCAAAATTTACTTATTATTCAAATGTTGAAAATTGGAAATAATTTAAACCAAATGACAAAAAGACTTCACAATTCTGCAATAAGTTCGAACGAATTAAAAGTAAATCTTGAAGAGATAAAAAATATTTTGAAAGAGATTTCCAAAGATTTAAAATGAGGTTTTGATATTTAAAATGTTTACGAAAGTTTTTTCCCGTGGTAATGGTAATCCTGAATCCGTGAGCCCAGGCGCACGCATGCTCGGGTTGGTCTGTTTTGTTGGGTCGTGCCCGTTCAATTTGACAGCCTGGGAGATGACATCA
>NZ_JADZ01000071.1 GCF_000518645.1 Curvibacter gracilis ATCC BAA-807
GGGGGATTAGCTCAGCTGGGAGAGCACCTGCTTTGCAAGCAGGGGGTCGTCGGTTCGATCCCGTCATCCTCCACCAATGATTGAAGTATTCAACACCAAAGTGGCTTTGAAAGAGGCTACTTTGTTGTTGATCAATATCGATTGATCAATCGGCTGTTCTTTAAAAATTCATAGAGTCGAATCAGAGTTGTCAGAGGAAACTGCACATTCGTAAAGGTTTAGTGCAGACCGTGCCTCTGATGACAATTTTTTGATTGCGTCAAAACGAATATTCAATGGTGCAGCGAAAGCTGTGGAGTTGAAATTCAGTAATGACGAATCTTCTTGAAAGTGGTCAGCAATGACTGTGATCGAGGAGTATTCACATTACGGCATAACGCGTCAGGTGAAAGACCTGACATCAGTCCTTGAAATAGATGGAGATGTTTTGGAGTTGAAAGACTTCTGAGACGTCAAAGTTATAGGGTCAAGTGACTAAGAGCATGTGGTGGATGCCTTGGCGATGATAGGCGACGAAGGACGTGATAGCCTGCGAAAAGCTTCGGGGAGCTGGCAAATTAGCTTTGATCCGGAGATATCCGAATGGGGAAACCCACCGAAAGGTATCGCATGATGAATACATAGTCATGCGAGGCGAACCGGGTGAACTGAAACATCTCAGTAGCTCGAGGAAAAGACATCAACCGAGATTCCGAAAGTAGTGGCGAGCGAAATCGGAGAAGCCTGCTAGTGATAGCTATGAACTTAACAGAACGACTTGGAAAGGTCGACCACAGTGGGTGATAGTCCCGTATGTGAAAAGATCGTAGTGGTACTAAGCTAGCGAAAAGTAGGGCGGGACACGAGAAATCCTGTCTGAATATGGGGGGACCATCCTCCAAGGCTAAATACTCATCATCGACCGATAGTGAACTAGTACCGTGAGGGAAAGGCGAAAAGAACCCCGGGAGGGGAGTGAAATAGATCCTGAAACCGCATGCTTACAAAAAGTAGGAGCCCGCAAGGGTGACTGCGTACCTTTTGTATAATGGGTCAGCGACTTACATTCAGTGGCAAGGTTAACCGAATAGGGAAGCCGTAGAGAAATCGAGTCCGAATAGGGCGTTCAGTCGCTGGGTGTAGACCCGAAACCAAGTGATCTATCCATGGCCAGGATGAAGGTGCCGTAACAGGTACTGGAGGTCCGAACCGACTAGTGTTGCAAAACTAGCGGATGAGCTGTGGATAGGGGTGAAAGGCTAAACAAACTTGGAAATAGCTGGTTCTCTCCGAAAACTATTTAGGTAGTGCCTCAAGTATTACCGTCGGGGGTAGAGCACTGTTTAGGCTAGGGGGTCATGGCGACTTACCAAACCTATGCAAACTCCGAATACCGACGAGTACAGCTTGGGAGACAGAGCACCGGGTGCTAACGTCCGGACTCAAGAGGGAAACAACCCAGACCGCCAGCTAAGGTCCCTAAAATTGGCTAAGTGGGAAACGAAGTGGGAAGGCTAAAACAGTCAGGATGTTGGCTTAGAAGCAGCCATCATTTAAAGAAAGCGTAATAGCTCACTGATCGAGTCGTCCTGCGCGGAAGATGTAACGGGGCTAAGCCAGTTACCGAAGCTGCGGATTTGCAATTTATTGCAAGTGGTAGGAGAGCGTTCTGTAAGCCTGTGAAGGTGGGTTGTAAAGCCTGCTGGAGGTATCAGAAGTGCGAATGCTGACATGAGTAGCGTTAAAGCGGGTGAAAAGCCCGCTCGCCGTAAGCGCAAGGTTTTCTACGCAACGTTCATCGGCGTAGAGTGAGTCGGCCCCTAAGGCGAGGCAGAGATGCGTAGTTGATGGGAAACAGGTCAATATTCCTGTACCGATGTGTAGTGCGATGTGGGGACGGAGAAGGTTAACTCAGCCAACTGTTGGATATGTTGGTTCAAGCTT
>NZ_JADZ01000072.1 GCF_000518645.1 Curvibacter gracilis ATCC BAA-807
CCTTCAACAGCAAGGGGTCGATCCCGTAGCCGCGCCCAGCCTCATCCCAGCACGTTGCAGAAGCAGCGAGCGGCATCATCAGCGATGCCGCCGCGATCAGTGCGCGTGCAGAGAAGTACATAGAGGCGTTTCCCATTGCGATATTGTAGCAGTCAACTTGCTTTCACGATGAAAGCACGATAACAGAAAAAACCTAGAGCGACAAGGCATCTAGCCTAGGTTTGTCATCTTGGGATGTGGTCTTGCGGCACCCATCCGACAGCCCCGCTTTACCCGCCGAATCCAGCTTGCCAAAGGCATGAAATGCCCACGACAAGGGGCCAAATGATACCATGCAGGAGAAAAATAACTTCCTGTCAGCGGAAGCAATAGGTTAGTTCGCACGTATAATGCCGTCCCCCGAACGGTGCGGATCATGGCTAGATCAGCCGGGCGCGGTATATCGAATGCGGCTTTTCTGTCAAAATTCGGTTATTGCCTCGCCGGCGAGGGTGTTGCACCCACCGCCGATCTGCATGGCCGCTATCCGCCAAGCACGGCAGCGCCTGCCTGCATGGCCAACGAACTTCGGGATCAATACGATCCCAAACCAATAGGTGACGTTTTGGGAATAAAAGTATTTCTTGCGGACGATCACCGGCTGCTGGTAGCCGGTTTCCGCGATGTATTGAAGGACTACGGGATCGACGTAGTAGAGGTGGCCTACAGCCTGGATGGGCTGATCGACCGCTTCTTAGAGGTCAAGCCGGATGTCCTGGTGATCGACGTGCGCTTTGACAGCAAAGGCTGTGGTGAGAACGGGCTGGACGTGTGCGAGGAACTACTGGCCCGCGACCCCTCGGCCAAAATCATTGTCTTTAGCCAGTTTGACGACCAATACATCATCGAGCGTTCCTACAAGCTCGGCGTGCTGGCCTTTGTGCGCAAGGATGAAAGTACGGAAGTGCTCAACGAGGCGATCAACACGGTAGCCCAGGGCAAGGAATACTTTTCCCCCGAGATTGCCCGCCTACTCGCATGGTCGGCCGTCAAGGATCGGAACCCGAACCGGCTCCTGGATGAGAACGAAATGCGGGCCTTCAGCCTTGCAGCCGATGGCGCATCCATGACCGAAATTGCCACCGCGATGGACTTGTCCACCAAGACCATTGGCCACTTGATGAAGGGCGTAAAAGCCAAGCTAGGCGTTGAAAGCCAAGCTGACATCACCAAGCTGGCGATCCGTCACGGCATTACGACAACTGCCCTGAAAACGAAAAGCTGAGTTTCGTTCCCGGCCGCTTCTGGTTGGCAGGATCGGCCGCCTGTATTTTCAGCGCACCACCAAGCACCCGCACCCGCTCGCGCATGTCGATCAGTCCAATGCCGGCGTGCTCTCCATTGCGAACCGTGGCTTTCATCCCCACCCCGTCATCGGTGATTTCCACCTTGTAGGTGTCTAGCGCCTTGTTGTGGTGGATGCTGACGCGCACCTGGGCAGCTTTGGAGTGCTTGATGGCATTGAAAATCGCTTCCCGGATGATCTTGTAGGCGCTGATAGCCGATGCCTCTGGCATCGCAGGCCGCTTTGGTAGATCGTGCTCCAGCGTGATGGCCGGCTTTTCGGAAATGTTCGTGTAGTGGGCCACCAGCGACTCCAAGGCCGCAGTGAAGCCGATGGAGTCGATCACCTCGATTCGCGTGTTCTTGATGATGTCGCGCATTTCGGCATAGGCATCATTCAGCATTCCCGAGGCATTACCCAGCAGCTCGGCGGCCCGCCCATTCCCAGCCACCAGTGGCTCAAGCTGCTTCAGTACGTTGCGCGTGAGCAGGAGCTGGGGATTCACCTCGTCGTGCAGACGGCGTGCAAGGGTGCGCCGTTCCTCGTCAATGCGCCGGTTCGATTCAGCCAGGACACGGCGGG
>NZ_JADZ01000073.1 GCF_000518645.1 Curvibacter gracilis ATCC BAA-807
AAAACCCCCGCCAGTTGCCTGGAGGGGGTTTTGAGGGCTGTAAGAGCCTGACGATGACCTACTTTCACACGGGAACCCGCACTATCATCGGCGCGGAGTTGTTTCACTGTCCTGTTCGGGATGGGAAGGAGTGGGACCAACTCGCTATGGTCATCAGGCATAACTTGGTGCTGGGCTGTTGGAGATCAACAGCCTGGCGAATTCATAGAGTTTGGAATCAGTAGCTTTACGCTCAATTTTTTGTATTGCGTCTTGGCATAACCAGACTTTGAATTGGATTCAAAGTTATAGGGTCAAGCCGCACGAGCAATTAGTATCAGTTAGCTTAACGCATTGCTGCGCTTCCACACCTGACCTATCAACGTCCTGGTCTTGAACGACTCTTTAGGGGGGTCAAGCCCCCGGCAGATCTCATCTTGAAACGAGTTTCCCGCTTAGATGCTTTCAGCGGTTATCTCTTCCACACATAGCTACTCGGCAATGCCACTGGCGTGACAACCGATACACCAGAGGTGTGTCCACTCCGGTCCTCTCGTACTAGGAGCAGGCTTCCTCAAATCTGCAGCGCCCACGGAAGATAGGGACCAAACTGTCTCACGACGTTTTAAACCCAGCTCACGTACCTCTTTAAATGGCGAACAGCCATACCCTTGGGACCGGCTACAGCCCCAGGATGAGATGAGCCGACATCGAGGTGCCAAACACCGCCGTCGATATGAACTCTTGGGCGGTATCAGCCTGTTATCCCCAGAGTACCTTTTATCCGTTGAGCGATGGCCCTTCCATACAGAACCACCGGATCACTATGTCCTGCTTTCGCATCTGCTCGACTTGTCAGTCTCGCAGTTAAGCACGCTTATGCCATTGCACTATTAGCACGATGTCCGACCGTACCTAGCGTACCTTCGAACTCCTCCGTTACACTTTGGGAGGAGACCGCCCCAGTCAAACTGCCTACCATGCACTGTCCCCGATCCCGATAAGGGACCTAGGTTAGAACCTCAAACACACCAGGGTGGTATTTCAACGTTGGCTCCACGAGATCTAGCGACCTCGCTTCAAAGCCTCCCACCTATCCTACACAGATCTGTTCAAAGTCCAATACAAAGCTACAGTAAAGGTTCATGGGGTCTTTCCGTCTTTCCGCGGGGAGATTGCATCATCACAAACATTTCAACTTCGCTGAGTCTCAGGAGGAGACAGTGTGGCCATCGTTACGCCATTCGTGCAGGTCGGAACTTACCCGACAAGGAATTTCGCTACCTTAGGACCGTTATAGTTACGGCCGCCGTTTACTGGGACTTCAATCAAGAGCTTGCACCCCATCATTTAATCTTCCAGCACCGGGCAGGCGTCACACCCTATACGTCCACTTTCGTGTTTGCAGAGTGCTGTGTTTTTATTAAACAGTCGCAGCCACCGATTTTTTGCAACCCCTTTGGGCTCCCTCTGTACGAGTTCACCTACTTGGGGCATACCTTCTCCCGAAGTTACGGTATCAATTTGCCGAGTTCCTTCTCCTGAGTTCTCTCAAGCGCCTTAGAATACTCATCTCGCGCACCAGTGTCGGTTTGCGGTACGGTCGTGTGTAGCTGAAGCTTAGTGGCTTTTCCTGGAAGCAGGGTATCACTCACTTCGGCTGCAAGCAGCCTCGTTATCACTCCTCATCTAAGCCCGGCGGATTTGCCTACCAGGCACGACTA
>NZ_JADZ01000074.1 GCF_000518645.1 Curvibacter gracilis ATCC BAA-807
GCTGCGCGCATCCTCGGGGTTGGGCACCCGCTGCACCCAACCAGACGATTCCAAGCCCTTGAGGCGGTGCGTCATGGTGCCCGAGCTGACCATCACAGCAAGAGCAATGCACTTCAGCGGCCAAAGTAGATCCCTAGCGCTCACTTCTAAATCAGGCTGCCCTCGAGACCACCGGGCTAGTGCGACATCGACCACATCATGGACGATTTCTTTCGCTGGAGTGGCCCAACACCGAACGGGGCGAATTCGGATTTACTTTCGCCCACATTAAGGCCCCACTCGTCAGCCGAAATATAAATATCAACACAAACTTTCACCACTTACAAAGCAAACACCCTCTCCTCTAAACAGAAGCCATAAACTGCGCCCAAATATTTAAATCAAACCAAAGGAGTGGGCTATGCCTCGTATTTTCAAAAACATACTATTGATATCAGCACTGGTATCCATCGTGAACATAGCGGATGCAAAGCCCCCAGTCAACGACCCTGACCTCTATCTACTTGAACAAGTAGGCAGACAATGGGATTGGAACAACGGCTTCCCCATATCCCTCACCTTTGCTGCAACCAAGAATTTTGGAAGTATAAAAAATCAAGGCTACGCATTTGCGACTTACGCAAATGGAGCCTACAAGCTCAGAGACGAGACTATCAATTTAATCGACGCAAAGGGCCCTCATTTTTTATACGCACAAAACAACACATACAAGCCAGCTGGAACAACAACCCAGTGGATGGTCTTCACGATGACTTTGAACAACATCATGAGTCAACCAGGGCTATTGGGGCACTTTCCAATTTTGGGCAGAGCAAAATTCTTAAAGGATGGCTATCACTACAGTGGTCGTGGACTAGCCATTTTCCCTGGAAAGTCGCCAAACAATCAAACTTATGTGCAGTACGCCGGCTTCAGAAATGAAGTCATGCTAGTTGATTCAAACGGCAACTCACCATTAGGCCAAGGCAGCAATCCTCATAACATTGCGCCAGTATGCAATGAATTCAACAAATTTATTTCTGGAAGTTGCGGCCCTGACGGGAATGGAACAAACACTTGGCCCAACGGAGAAACCGTCTACCTGAAAGATAACCACCCATACAAAGTCGCCATGCATATCACCCCTTGGGGGTCAGCCTACTGGATTTTCGACGCCACGACCAATCACGAGTTACAACACGGCAGTTGGTATTCACCGGTAGACCCAATTCAAAACGGAATTGGGTTTGGATTCTCGATGATATGTAATGGTGACTGCCTATCATCACAATGGTCAAGCTACTCCTTGAAATTCACCAATATCTCTGGCGGCTGGTTCTAACGACTTCAATCTGACTGCCGCAAAGAATCCAATAATCGGGTGGCGGGAAAGGTTCCGTACCCGAACGACAAGTAAGCAATACCCAACCACGGCTTACTTACGCTTCGTCGTGGCAAGCATGAGGTCCATGCCTCTTGAACCGATCGGGCTCACCATGGCCCGCATCTGAATCAACCAGCCCTCGAGGCTGGCTTTTTCATAGGGCTGGCTCGAGCGAGGCCAGCAGACGGGCCAGTCCGTCATCCAGCACCTGCTGATCGGTCACCGACAGCGCGGCCAGCAGCGCCCGTTCGTTG
>NZ_JADZ01000075.1 GCF_000518645.1 Curvibacter gracilis ATCC BAA-807
TGTAGTGACTCGCGTTTGAAAACCGACCGACTTGCAATCAGCGGCTTTTCCGACTCACATTATTTGCAAATGACCGGATGGTCAGAATCACATTAATTGCAAATGAACTTGCAATCGTAGCGGCCGACTTGCATTGCATCGCCACCGACTCACATTAATTGCAAATCAAAATGTACTCAGATTGGTAGCCCGGCCCGCAACATTTTCTCCCGCAGCTCGGTGGAGCGTGTCGGCTCCAATGTGTTGTTGAACATGGCCTTTATCTCCGTCGCCTTGGCATCGAAGAGTTCGACCAGATCCTTGGTGCGATAACCATGCCGGGTCAACGTTGGCTCCAAGTCGTCAATCTGGCGGGAAAGCACGGATTCAACCACGCTTGCGGTCACGGGTTGCTCTCCTGCCTGGTACGCGGCCTCCAGAGCTAGGCTGAGATGCAATTGAACTTGCAGCGGCGTGCGCAGCTTGCTGGCCAGCACGTCGATAGCATCCTCGGTCAAGATGGCGTTGGTCTCGATTTGGCCCCCAGAGCAGGTGGCCAACAACCATTTGATGTATTCGCGCTGCGCGCCGGCGATTCCGTCCAATGAGAATACGTCGGTACGGTAGCCAATTTCCTCCATCGTCGGCCGACGCAAGTCGTTGCGCAGCTTGGGGTGACCCGCCAGCACCACCGACAGGAGGCCACCGCCATCCTCCACCAGTTCCATCAGACGTTTGAGCCCGGTCAAGGTATGGCCGTTGAGGTCATGTGCCTCATCGACGAACAAGACAATGGGCCGTTTGCCCTTCTTCACCAGTTCCTGCAACTGGCGCTCCCGGCGTTCCCCTTGTTTTGGAATCTGCACCTGCTTGTCGGCCGATAGGTCATAGAACAGGGCCGAAATCAGCGTGGCCAGCTTGATGCTTTGTTTTTCGATGGCCAGCGACTTCGAAACGGTGACCTTCTTTTCCTCATCCAGCGCCTGCTGCAGGCGTCGCAGCAAAACCGTCTTGCCACTGCCAACCACGCCACACACTGCAATCAGCCGCCCCTCACCAATGGCACCGCGGATGTCCTTCATCAATTCTTTGTGGTGTTCGGTCTCGTAGTAACCGGCCTGGTTGAACGCAAGGGTCAACCCGAAATGCTGCATCACTTCAACTCGCATGCTGTGCTCCTTTTTGTTGCCGGAAGTACTCCCGCACCCGTCCCATGACAATTCGCCGATTCAGTGTCTCTGCCAGAACCTGGTCAATGAAGCCGCGTTCCTCAGGCAATAGCTTGGTCAACGGCCTGGCCAAATCATCGGCAATCGCCAGCTTGGCGGCGATGGTGGTGGGATAGTGGTACTCATGCGATTCGGCATCAAATGGCTGGCGTGCAATTGGCACAGGCATGGACGCAGGTTTTGACACGCACAGGTCGTTGCCGGACAGTGCGGCAATGGGCAGGCCGAGCTGGTCGGCCAGTGTGCGGATGCGGTCGGCCCGCTCGTCGGCTTTGCCGCGTTTGAAGGCTCGGTAGCGATGCAGCGGAATGGGACCCGATATCGGGTAAAAGGGGCCAAACTTTTCGCCGTTGTATTCGATGTGCAAGGCATCGTCAAAGAG
>NZ_JADZ01000077.1 GCF_000518645.1 Curvibacter gracilis ATCC BAA-807
CTTAGCCGCAGGCAGCGAAGAGTTCTCCGTGCAGCCGCTGGAAGGCCTTGGCCGAGCGATCATTGGCGCCCAGTCCGAGGATGACGCGCCGGCCATGCTCGATGAGGCGCCCGGCGCGGTAGATGAGTTCCTGCATCACGGTCTTGATGCGCCGGCGCTTGGCCGCATGGCGTACCGGCGCATCGGGCCCCAGCAGTCCGGCCTGTCCCATCAGGCGAAGGATGTTCATGGCCAGCGCCGCGAGCTCGCACACCAGGTAATTGGTATCGAACTTGCCCGAGGGCAGCCGCTCCAGATCGAGGTCGGTCTTGAACTCGGAGTGGAACTGCTCGTGCGTGCCGTGGTCGGCGTACAGCGCGACGATGGCTTTAGCATCGAACTGTTTGGCGCTCAGGCTCGTGCTCCAGCCGTCCAGCGTGAGCTTGGGCTCGATCAGCAACTGGCCCTTCGCGTCGATGGTGCGTTCAGTCAGGCGCAGCACGCGGCGCAGTGGCCGCTCGATGCCTTCGATGTGCAGCGCCTCTTCCCACAGCGTCACGCGCTTGCCCGCGCGGGGATGCTCCCAGATCGTGGCGGTGTCACCATCAAGGCGCTCGGCCAGCGCCGCCACGTTGGTCGTGCGCGGGTTCCACTTGATCAGCCAGTCCAGTTGCGGCACGCCTGCAGCGTTATACGACTCCATCTCGCACACCAGCTCCGTGGAGTCGAAGCCAGAGTCCAGGCGTGCCAGGATCGGCGCCTTCGGACCCGCCGCGCTCAGGCGCTGCGCCATCGGGATCACCCGCTCGAAGTTGAATTGCGTCTCACGTGCCGAATGCTGCACGCCAGGGCGCAGCGCCAACTCCAGGCAGAACCCGTTCGAGCCCAGGTACGCGGCCAGCGGGCAGTAGCCATCGACGCCGGTGTAGGTGCGTCCTACGCCGTCCTTGGCGGTGCCGCCGTTGTCCATGGCGAACGTGTCGACATCCAGCGGCAGCCAGCCACAAGGCAAGACGCCATAGTCGACCCGCGTGCTGTCCAGCAGCTTCTCGATCAGCGTCGCCAGGAAGTCAAACAGCTCGTCCGCGCGCGTGTCCATGCGCTGGCGCAGCGTCGGGCTGGAGGGCAACAGCTGGATGCCCAGCGCCTGCTTGAAGAAGGCATCGCCGCGGAAGTTCTCAATCGCATCGAAGTCGCTCTTGCCCTGCACCAGCAGGCCCAGGTAGCTGCGCAGGATGTCGCTGTTGGCAACGCCATTTCTCACGGGCAAGGCGGCATCGAGTCGCTTGAACACTGGCGCGAGTCGATTCAGGTGATGTCCGACCAGCGCCAGACCGGCTACCGGGGTGAGGTCGTAGTCGAGCTGCTTGACGATGAAGGGGCGCATTGGAAGAACTCAGGTACTGCGTTTGCAACAGGCCCATCAACGCCCCACACCTGTCTCGCGTTTACCAAACTACCTCAAATCGAACGCACCCGCAGGGTGAGGCACTTTCACTCTTGGGCTCACGGATTCAGG
>NZ_JADZ01000078.1 GCF_000518645.1 Curvibacter gracilis ATCC BAA-807
TTTTCGATTGATTGCCTAAAAATTGGATGTCAGCAATGGGGCAAAACGAAGACCCGCAAGGCCGCGTTTGTTGACATAGTTCTGCTCAAATGGCGAGCTCTAAACCTGACCTCCAACCCGGTGCCTGAACACCAAGAATGTGGCGTAGATTTCAAGGATTACTGGCCCCGTCAGTGACTAGCCAGTAGTTGAAAGCGCCACACTAAACCTGCGCGTGGTCTAAATCCGCTTTGTGGCTGGGGTCAACATGGGCCATCAGGTTGAGAACGCGGTGCCTTTGCATGACCCGCCTACGGGCATCCACTGCGATGTTGTGTCCCACTTCGACGGTCAATGATGCATCCACTTCGATGTGCGCATCGACCACCACCATGTCACCCATCTTGCGGGTTTTTAGGTCGTGAACGCCATCCACGCCTGGCGTTTCAAGCAAGGTCTTTTTGATTGCTGCCAGTTCTTCTTCGTCAATACCACGGTCCATCAAGTCATTCATGGCCTCCCAACCAAACTCCCAGCCCATGCGCGCGATCATGAATCCGACGATTAGCGCCGCGATCGGGTCCAATATGGGGTAGCCCATCAAATTGCCGATGATGCCGATCCCTACCACCAATGAGGAGGCTGCATCAGATCGAGCATGCCATGCATTTGCGATCAGCATGCTTGACTTCACTCGTTTTGCAATGGCCAGCATGTAACGAAACAGCGACTCCTTGGCAACCAGTGCGATGCCAGCCACCCACAGTGCCATGGCATGCACTTGTGCAATGGTTTCGGGGTTTCGTAACTTCATGAATGCTGACCAAACCATTCCAACGCCGACCACCAACAGCAATACGCCAAGCACCATGGAAGCAGCGTTCTCGAACCGATGGTGGCCGTAAGGATGGTCTTCGTCTGCGTCCTTTTTGCTGTGATGGCTGGCAAGCAGCACCACAAAATCCGCCACCAAGTCAGACAGCGAATGAATGCCATCGGCGATTAGACCTTGGGACCTGGACAACATACCGATTGCAATTTGTACTGCAGAGAGCAGCACATTGACCATTACGCTCACCCAGGTACTGCGGGATGTGGCTGCGGCGCGTTCCGCGGTGCTCTTCGCACTTTCTTCATGGTCTTCTTGCGCTTCTGAAAATTGCATAGTGGTATCTTTTAAAGGAGGTAGATTTTCCTCACCCCACCTTAACCACGCCTTATTTCAGATTCGAGACGGAGCCTATTCTTCGGTACTGGAATTCCAGAAAGCCTGCAAGAC
>NZ_JADZ01000079.1 GCF_000518645.1 Curvibacter gracilis ATCC BAA-807
CCCAGTCGCCCGCCATATCGGGTTCGACTTCGTACTGGGTGCCATCGATGCCGATACGGGCATCAACGCCCACCTTGCGCCGCTCGGGTGTGCGGGCAAAGCGACAAAACTGCTCCCAGGTACACATTTCACGCAAGCCGTCGGCTGGCAACTTGGCTATCCAGTCATCCAGGCGGGATTGGGCTTCATGGCGGTGGCGCTGCGCGTTGTAACGGTCAAGGTAACGCAGTAGCCACTCATTGGCCTGCAATTCGGTTTCAGGCTTGTGGAAGTGGTACAGCGTCTCATGGGCTTCTTTGACGGTTCGAAACGGACGTTCGACCTTGCCCTTTGAGCGCGCCGTGGTGCGCGTGCCATCCTTGCCCGCCGGGATATGGGTCTTCCAATCGATCTCCAAGGCCTGCATGACGTTTTGAAAGACCTGGCTCTTGGCCACCGGTCCGTTATCCAGGTAGATCATGTTGGGGCGACCTTGGAATGGGCACGCCGGATCTGCCTTGGGCGCCATGGCGTTGAACAAGAAGCGCAGCGCGGATTCGGCATCTTCACCATAGACACAGCGGTATTCCTGGTAGTTGACGCCGCTGCGGTCATCGACAACGCTGAACAGCATCAAGGTTGGCACGCCCTTGGCGGGGTCGATCCAGGATGGTTTTTCAATATGCTTGAGGTCAGAGGGCGACATGTCGAACTGCCAACAGTCATTGCTGTGTTCGGCCTGGAACCGTACCGCTGGCGGTTCGCGCGTGATGTGGGCCTGGTCCAGATTCCACAGCGACAGGTAGCGGTTGACGGTTGGAGGCCGGAGCAAGCCCTTGGGCGCTTGCACCAAACCGGTCTTGGTTTCCACGCCATAGCTTTCCAGCAGCTCGATAGCGCGACGGGTGGAGAGGTGCCGACCGTTCTTGTTGGTGGTGCGAAGTTTGAGGGCTGCAACCAGATCGCAGTAGCGCTCCATTTCCGATTGTGGCAAAACACGCGGCTTGCCATGGTCGGCGCGGTGCACAGCGTGGGGTTTGTTGAAATCGCCCATGGCACGGTAAACCGTGGTGGGCGAAACACCGTACAGGCTGGCAAAGTCTGCAATCTGGGTTGCACGCTCAGGACTTTTACCCGGCAGCTGATCCAGCCGCCGACGCAATTGCAGCAGCGAATCGGCGGGGATGGGCTTATGCGGCCGGGTCGCCATTGCTCTGGGCCTCGGCCAGATAGCTGTACAGGGACTGGCGACTGATGCCAAAGATGCGTGCC